>NZ_JBMSEC010000016.1:0-2020 GCF_049446115.1 Caulobacter sp. KR2-114 | reverse complement strand
TGGCCGAGATCAGCGCCGCCTGCCGCGAGCAGGACATCGGCGCCAGCCAGATCAACGAGGCCATCCAGCAGCTCGACAAGGTCACCCAGCAGAACGCCTCCGCCTCCGAGGAGATGAGCGCCACCTCCGAGGAGCTCGCCGCCCAGGCCGAGGAACTGCAGGCCTCCATCGCCTATTTCCGAACCGACACCGCCGGGTCCCAGCGCAAGCCGGTCGCCCCGGTGCGCCGCGCCGTGGCCGGTAAGCCGGCGCCGGCGCGCAAGACGCCGCCCAAGGCCAGCGTCTCCGCCCAGCAGGCGCGGGCCAAGGGCTTCGCCCTCGACCTTGCCCAGGGCGGGCCGGACCACGAGGACGACGATTTCCGGGAGTATGCCTGATGGCCGAGACCCAGCTGGTCACCCTGGCGCTCGGCGCCGAGACGTTCGCCATCCCCGTGGCCTATGTCCGGGAGATCCTGGACTACACGGCGCCCTTCGCCATTCCCGAAGGGCCGGCCTACCTGCTGGGTCTCACAGACGTGCGCGGCCGCGCCACCCCGACGCTGGACCTGCGCCTGAAGCTGGGGCTGGCGGCGGTCGAACCGACCCTGGCGACCCGGGTGCTGGTGCTGGACGTGCCGGTCGACGGACGCATCCTGTCCCTCGGCCTGGTGGCCGACCGCGTGCTCGAGGTGATCTCGGTGGCCGATGAGGCCGTCGAGCCTGCCCCCGAAATCGGCGTGCGCTGGCGCTCCGACTACATCCACGGCGTCGTCCGCCGCGACGACGGCTTCATCATCATCTTCGACCTGCAGCACCTGCTCACCAGCCAGGACGTCGCCGCCTTGCCGGCGGCGGCGGACCAGGCCGCCTAAGTTCCCGCGCCCCCCCCCTGCGGGACCGCGCCCGCGCTTAAAGCCGACAGGACCTCGTCCCATGCGCTTCACGATCAAACTCAAGCTCGGTCTCGCCTTCGCCCTGATGATCGCCTTGATGATCACGGCGGCCGGCTTCGGCATCAGTGGCATAGCCAAGCTCAACGCCGGCTTCGACGGGGTGATGACCGGGCCGATCGCCCGCACCGCCATCGTGCAGGAGTTGAACGGCGTCTTCCTGCGCATCGCCCGGGAAGAGCGCGACATGATCCTCGCCGACACGCGCGAAGAGGCCGCGCCGCTGGTGGCCGACATCACCCGCGAGCGGCAGCGCTTCCAGGAGCTGACCCAGAAGGCCGAGGCCTCCTCGACCGGCGAGACCAAGGCCAAGTGGATCAGCCTGCACGCCGCCGGCGACCGCTTCCTGGCCGTGGACGACCGCCTGCGCGACCTGGCCCTGGCCAACAAGGACGCCGAGGCCAAGGCCCTGTCCAACGGCGAGGGCCGCCAGGCCTTCGACCAGGCCGCCCAGCAGATGGACGAGATGGTGCAGGTCGAACGCAGCGAGACCCAGGCCGCCTCGGACAAGGTCGACCAGGACGACGCCACCGCCCGCACCCAGCTGATCGTCGCCACGGTGGTCTCGCTGCTGCTGGCGGCCGGCGCCGCCGTATGGCTCTCGCTCTCGGTCGCCAAGGGCCTGGCCCGCGCCGGCGCGGCCGTGCGCAAGGTCGCCGAGGGCGACCTGACCTCCACCGTCCAGGCCACGTCCAACGACGAGATCGGCGACCTGCTGAGCCACGTCGGCGAAATGGTCGAGCGCCTGCGCGGCGTGGTGGGCGACGCGATGTCCGCCTCGGAGAACGTCTCCTCCGGCAGCCAGGAGCTGTCGGCGACGTCGGAACAGGTCAGCCAGGGGGCGACGGAGCAGGCCTCGGCGGCCGAGGAAGCCTCCGCCTCGATGGAAGAGATGGCGGCGAACATCAAGCAGAACGCCGACAACGCGGCGCAGACCGAGAAGATCGCCCGTCAGTCGGCCAAGGACGCCGAGGTCTCCGGCGAGGCCGTCGCCCGCGCCGTCAGCGCCATGCAGACCATCGCCGAGAAGATCACCATCGTGCAGGAGATCGCCCGCCAGACCGACCTGCTGGCCCTCAACGCCGCCGT
>NZ_JBMSEC010000015.1:0-5370 GCF_049446115.1 Caulobacter sp. KR2-114 | reverse complement strand
CTTCAAGGCCCTGGGCGACCTCAACGGCGACGGCAAGGCCGACATGCTGTTCGAGGACGCCAGCGGCGAATACGCCAGCTGGGACCTCTCGGGCACGCAGATCATCGGCGGCGGCGACATCGGCGCCCCGCACGGGACCTGGAGCTTCGCCGGCCTGATGGACCTCAACGGCGACGGCCGCGCCGACATCCTCTTCCAGGACGCCTCAGGCAATCTCGCCAGCTGGACCCTCAACGACAACCACATCACCGGCGGCGCCACCTTCGGCGCCCCCGGCGCAGGGTGGCATCTGATCGGATGATCTTGCGCTGATCGGCGCAGTTTCCTCGATTGTTGCAGGGCTGTCGTTGACCTTGGAAAAAGCTCGCTTCTAGATAGAGCTGTTGCGGCGGCGCCGCCGGTCCAGTCGCGTCTGTGGGGGTGAGTCCAGTGCCGGTGGAAGTCTTCACAGCCGACGACGGCGTGCATGGGCGCGAGATCTGGCGCACCGACGGAACCGCGGCCGGCACCACCCTGGTCGCCGACCTCGACGCGGGTTCGGAGAGCTCCAATCCGGCGAACCTCACGGCCGCCGGGCCGCTGATCTATTTCACCACCACGATCGGCTCCGACACAGAGCTGTGGCGCACGAACGGTACGGCGGCCGGGACCCTTCAGCTGAGCACGACCACAAACGGGGCCGGGGCGTCGGGGCTGACGGCAGTGGGCGGGAGGATGTTCTTCACCGGCCACGACTCCGTCCACGGCGCCGGCCTGTTCGTTTCCGACGGCAGCGCCGCGGGGACCGCCTTCGTCGCCGCCGTGAGTGGCGCGTCGAACCTGACGGCGGTCGGCAACGCGCTGTTCTTCACCGCGAGCGATGCGACGCATGGGACCGAATTGTGGGTCAGCGACGGCACGGCCGCCGGCACCCATATGGTCTCCGACATCGACCCTGGCATGGCCGGCGCCACGCCGACGTCCCTGACGGCCTTCAACGGAAAGCTCTACTTCTCGGCCAATGATGGCGTGCATGGCCAGGAGCTGTGGGTCAGCGACGGTACGGCCGCCGGCACACAGATGGTCAGCGACATCGCCCCCGCGTTCGTGAGCAGCGCGCCAAGCAATCTGACCGTCGCCGATGGGCGCCTGTTCTTCCAGGCCAGCGATGGAAACGGAACCGAGCTGTGGGCGACCGACGGCACGGCCGCCGGCACGGTCAAGCTCACCCAGCCCGGCAGCTATTTCGGGGCGTGGGGGTACTTCGCAACGCCTGCGGGACTGTATTTCGAGAATTCCACCTACACGTCCAGCTATCTGAACCTGTATCTCTCCGACGGGACCACAGCGGGGACGCACGTGGTGGCGACCCTCGGGGATGTCCGCTTCGCGCCCGTCAGCGTCGGTGGCCATCTGCTGTTCAGCGGCAGCCCGCAAGGCGGGGCCGATGGCCTCTACCTGTCCGACGGCACGCCGAGTGGCGCCACCCTTGTCGCCTCCGGCTCGATCAGTGCGCCCGTGGTGATCGGCGGCCTCGCCTATTTTCAGCTCTACGACCCCAATCAGTCCGGTACACAGCTCTGGGTAAGCGATGGCTCCGTCGCCGGCACCCACCTGGTCAAGGATTTCACGCCCGGACAGATATCGACGGGGCTGACGATCACCGCCTTCGGCTCGCAGGCCCTGATCGCAGCCCCGACAGGCCCGTACGACAAGGAGCTCTGGCTCTCGGACGGCACGGCGCAGGGCACCCACGAGGTGCTGAACATCAACCCGATCTCGCCGTCCGGCAGCCTGCTCTTCCAGCTCGATTTCGTCTCCTATGGGGTGTTCGTTCCGGAGGCGACCGCCATCAACGGCCAGCTGCTGTTCAGCGCCGCCCTGGATGCCCAGCCGGGCAACCTGTTCGTCTCGGACGGCACGGCGGCCGGCACGGGTCTGGCGGCCAACCTGCCGCCTGGCCACAGCTTGAGCGCCGCGAACGGCTTCACGACAATCGGCGGCAAGCTGTTCTTCGTCGCAAAGGACGGCGCCTACGCGACCGCACAGCTCTGGATGACCGATGGGGGCGTGGGCGACGCCGTGGCGCTCACCTCGACGACCGCCGGTTTCACCAATCTCGCGCCCACCAACCTGATCGCGTTCGGGGGCCAGCTTTATTTCGATGACGCCGACACCACGCATGGCGCTGGCCTGTTCTCGGCTGACCCGGCCACCGGGACGGTCCGCTTCGTCACGGCCGAAACCGGGCAGATGGTGGTGCTGGGAAATGAGCTGCTCATCCTCGACGGCAACGCCAATGGCATAGCGGCCAGCGGCGTAGGTCTCTACGCCACCACCGGCGCCGCGGGCGATGCGACACTGCTTTGGCCGCCCGCGGCGGGCGGTGCGCTGTCGATCCACGCGATGATGGCGGCGGCCGGGGCGAGTGAGGGCGGCGGCACACACTCAGGCGGCACTGGCTCGGCCACGGTGACGGCCAGCGGCGGCATCTACGCCACCTCGTCGTCCGGCGTCGCGGTCGTGATCAACGGCCCCGGCAGCGGCGGCGCCGCGTCGTCCATCGTCGTCTCGGGCTCGAAGGCCTTCTTCAGCGAAAACTTCGGCGCCAGCTCGGCCAGCAGTGTGGGGGGAGAGCTCTACGTCAGCGACGGCACGGCCGCCGGGACGCATCTCGTTGAAGACATCGCGCCGGGCGTCGACAGCTCCGGTCCCTCGCAGCTGACAGCCTTCGACGGCGGTGTGGTGTTCGTGGCCGACGACCACGTCCATGGCCAACAGGTGTGGTTCTCGGATGGCTCGCAGGCCGGGACCTACCGCCTGCAGGTCAACCCCACGACCACGGCGTCCGCCCCGCTGACCCTTGGCCAGGGGGTGGTCTTCAACGGAAAGTTGTACTTTTCGGCCAATGACGGGCTGCACGGTTCGGAGTTGTGGTCATCTGACGGCACGGTCGCCGGCACCGCGATGGTGGCGGATGTGGCGCTGGGCTCGAACAGTCTGGGCCCCAGCCTGTTCACGCCGTTGAATGGCAAGCTGTTCTTCGTCGACAGCAGTGGGGAGGCGTGGGTGACGGACGGGACGGCCAATGGCGCGACCCTGCTGTCCACGACCCTGTACGGAATTTCCAAGGTCACGGCCTTGGACGGCAAGCTCTACTTCACGGCAATCGATCATCCCAGTCAGGGCGTGTTCAATTTCGGCCTCTACGCCACTGACGGCACGGCGGCCGGCACCAAGGTGGTTGAAAGCTTCCAGACGACGGATCCGATCGTGCTGGGCGACGATCTGCTGTTCCGTGGCTCGGGCGCACCGAGCGACGGGCTCTATGTCTACAGCGCCCTCACCGGCCAGACCACGCAGCTGAGCACTGCGGCGCCTTATCTGATGACGCAGGGCGGGGTCGTCGGCGGCAAGCTGTTCTATGCCGGCATGGATCCGAACGGCGTGGAGCTGTGGGTCAGCGACGGTACAGCGGCCGGCACGCATCTGCTCAAGGACGTCAACCCGGGGTCCGGCTGGTCGCAGCCCGACCAGTTCACGGCCGTGAACGGCAAGATGGCGTTCACGACCGACAGTGGGCCGCAAGGCCTTTGGATATCAGACGGTACGAGTGCGGGCACAGTGCAGGTCGCCGCGATGGCGGCCACCAACCTCACGGCCGTCGGGGCTCAGCTCTATTTCGTCGCCAACGACGGAGTCCACGGCACTGAGCTGTGGGACTACGACACCACCATGGCCACGCTGACGCTGGCCAAGGACATCTCGCCCGGCGCCGGTGGATCGTCGCCGGCGAACCTCACTGTGTTCAACGGCGAGCTCTATTTCACCGCCACCGATCCGATGAACGGCGCCAATGTGTGGCGCATCGACCCGACCCTGGGCGCCGTGATGGTCAGCACCGCTGTGGCGGGCGGCGGCGGCGTCAATGGCGACGGCTACCTGACCGTTGTCGGTTCGAAGCTGTTCTTCCTGGGGAGCGACGCCGTGCATGGCGTCGGCCTCTTCGTGGTGGACGCGAGCAACGGTGCGCCGACATTCCTCACCAGCGTCTACAATGTCGCTGGCTACACGCCATCCTTCTTCGCCGCCGGCGCCGATCTCTACTTTCTGGGGCGCGACGCGACCAACGGCTCGGAACTCTGGGTCTCCGACGGCACCATCGCCGGAACCCATCGGCTGACCGATACCGAGACGCCGAACGGCGCCAACGCCAGCCAGTTCACCGTGGTCGGCAGCCAGGCGTTCTTCTCCGCCAATGATGGCGTTCACGGCCAGGAGCTGTGGGTTTTCAACGGCGCGCCCGGCGGCGCGCACATGGTCGCCGACCTGAATCCGACCGGTGACTCCAACCCCGCCAATCTCATCGCCATGGGTGGGGCGCTATACTTCGAGGCCGCCGACGGCCAGGGCAAGGTGGAGGTCTGGCGCTCCGACGGCACGGCGGGCGGCACTGTCGCCCTGACCAGCGCCAGCAACGGCCAGAACGCGCAGTTCCTGATGCAGGTCGGCTCCAAGCTGTTCTTCTACGGTTCGGACAGCGCGCATGGCGCAGGCCTGTTCGTCACCGACGGGACGGCGGCGGGCACGCACTTCCTGCTGGCCTACGCCCTGCCCGAGAGCTTCTCCGACGGCTTCACCGCGGTCGGCAACGAGCTCTATTTCAACGGCGCCGACAGCGTGAACGGCGCAGAGCTTTGGAAGTCGGACGGCACTGTCGCCGGCACGGTTCGCGTCACCGACACACAAGTCGACAACGGCTCCTATCCGCAGGGGATCACCACTCTGGTCCCGGACCATGCGCCGACGGACCTCAACGGCGATGGTCGCAGCGACGCGCTGTTCGCCGGCGCCGGCGGCGTTCTGGCCAGCTGGGAGCTTCAGGACACGAGGATCATCGCCGGCGCGACTCTCGGATCGCCCGGCGCCGGCTGGCGCTATGTCGGAACCGGCGACTTCGACGGCGATGGTTCGGCGGACATGCTGTTCGAGAACGCAGGCGGGACCCTGGCGACCTGGCGCATGTCGGGCTCGGCGATCGCCGGCGGCGGGAACCTGGGTTCGCCCGGCGCGGGCTGGAGCGAGGTCGGCATCGGCGACTTCAACGGCGATGGCAAGTCGGACGTGCTGTTCCAGAATGCGGCCGGGATGCTGGCCACCTGGGACCTCAATGGGACCAGCATCGTCGGCGGCGGGAACCTGGGCTCGCCGGGGGCGTCGTGGGCGGTCAAGGCGGTGGCGGACTTCGACGGCGACGGCAAGGCCGACATCCTGTTCGAGAACGCGGCCGGCCAGTACGCCGTCTGGACGATGCACGACACCACCATCGCCCAGAGTTCGCAGCTGGGCTCTCCGGGGGCCGGCTGGAGCTTCGCCGGGACCGGGGACTTC
>NZ_JBMSEC010000014.1:0-7843 GCF_049446115.1 Caulobacter sp. KR2-114 | reverse complement strand
CCATGGACCAGGGCCTGCGCTTCGCGATCCGCGAAGGCGGCCGCACGGTCGGCTCGGGCGTGGTGACCAAGATCGTCGAATAGGCCAAGGCCCAAACGACAAGACGACTATCGGGCGGCCGCCGGAGGACACTCCGGCGGCCGTTTCGATTCCGCCACCCCCCTCACTGTCATCCCGGAATCCGCGAAGCGGATATCCGGGACCGCCGGAAACGCCGATGGGCGACGGCGGTAGCGTGCGCCGGCGCCTGCCGCGGTCCCGGATATCCGCTTCGCGGATTCCGGGATGACAGAGGAGGGGGCGGCGGCGCGGCGGCGCGGCGGGCCCGCAAGCGCTCAAACGAAAACGGCCGCCGGGGTTTCCCCCGGCGGCCGCCGTCGTGTCGTGGATGCGGACGCCTTACGGGGCGCCGCCGCCGCCGGGGCCGCCGAAGAAGGACGAGTTCGCGCCCAGGATCGTCTTGCCGATCTCGCCGCCGAAGGTCTCGGAGGCGCTGTCGAGCGAGGCGCCGTGGCGGTCGCGGTCATGCAGGCTGCCGCCGAACGCCCAGGTCAGGCCGACCTTCAGGGTGTCGGAGTGCAGCGGCGTGCTGTGCAGGTCGCCGCGCTCGTAGGCCAGGCTGACGGCCAGCGGCAGGGACTTCAGCTGGTACTGGCCCTTCACGCCGTAGGTCCACAGGTCCTCGTGGCCGAAGCCGCTTTCCGTGAAGCGCGCGTAGTTGATCTTCCCGCCGACCGTGAAGTTGTCGGTGATGAAGTACTTGGCGCCCACGCGCACGCCGAAGATGTGCTCGTCGGTGTCGGTGACGCCGGCGTAGCCGACCGCGCCTTCGAGGTCGAACTTCGGGTTCACGTAGAACTGGCCTTCGCCGCCGCCGCCGACCGCGGTGATGCCCTTGGCGGTTTCGATGCCGAGGAACGCGCCGCCGGTGAACTGGTCGTTGCGGTAGAACACGTGGCCAGTGGGGGTGAACACCGCCCGGTCATTCGTGCCGAAGCCGGCCGCGCCAAAGCGGTAGTCGCCGATGTCGGCGTCGAACTGGCCGCCGATCTTGCCCGACAGCGGGGCCGCGACGGCGCCCTTCAGGCTCCAGACGTCGATGGCGGTGTCGCCAACGCCGCTCGCGCCGATGTCGGGACGCGTGTAGGACCCTTCGATGTAGCCGCTGGTGGTGGTGGTCGACTCAGCGTGAGCCGCCGTCGCCAGGGCCAGGACGGCCGCGGCGCCAAAAAGAACGCTCTTCATATATATCCCCTTGGATACTTCGCAGTTTATGTGATCGGCGCTCATGGAAGCGGCGCCGATGCGCAGGAGCTAGGCGCCGGCCCCTGATGGCGCAACCTCCGCCTGCGGATTTTCCCCCAATTGGGGAGTCGCTGTGGCGCAAAGGCCACGCTTCATTGCTCAAAAGTCACTTTCGCCGTCAGTTGGCGAATGACTGCGATTTAAGCTGCCTTGGCGGCGTGGCTCGGCTAGCGTCCCGCTTTCGAGTGAGGGCGGAGGGCCTGCGTGGCGTCTGCGAAGGGAATGGGCGTCAGCCGCTGGCCGGGCCTCGCCGTGCTGGCGTGGGTGCTGTCGGCGGCGGGCGCGGTCGCCGCGGCCCCGTCCGTGGAGATCCGGCACGCCGCCGCCCGGGTGGTGGTGATTCCCGAGCCCCGCCGCGACGTGGCCATCGCCGTGCTCCCCAGCCGCAGGCTGCCGTTGCGGGTCAGCCACTTCGTCGGACGTTCCTACGTCGACGGCAATGTGAACCGCCGGGTGAAGGGCTGCCGCATGGTCGCCGGCAAGCCGGTGGTGTCGATCACCGGGCTCGGCGACGTGGCCTATGCTGACCTGCCGGAGGTCGTCATCCACACGCCGATGGAGGTGAAGCTCACCGTGGGCGAAGCGGTGTTCGGCTCCATCGGGCGCAGCGACAGCCTGGTCCTCGCCAACGCCGGCTGCGGCGACTGGACGATCGCCAACGTCACCGGCCGCATGGAGATCAGCCAGACCGGGTCGGGCGACACCCGCACCGGCACGGCCGGCTCGGCGCTGCTGCGTATCTCCGGCTCGGGCGATATCGCCACCAAGGCGCTGCGCGGCGGCCTGCAGGCGGTGTCCACGGGGTCCGGCGGCATCCGCGTGAGCCAGGTGGACGGCCCGCTGGACATCAAGGTCGTGGGCGCCGGCGACGTTCGCGCCCAGGACGGCCAGGTCGGCGCGATGAAGGTCTCCATCGCCGGCGCGGGCGGGGTGGAGTTCGGCGGCGTGGCCCAGAGCCTCGACGCCTCGATCATCGGCTCGGGCGGCGTTCGCGTCGCCCGGGTCACCGGCCCGGTCACCCGGCACCTGCTGGGCGCCGGCGCCGTGCACATCGGTCCCTGAGCCCGGGAGACGGCCCATGTCCCACCGCACCGTCACCGCCGTCGCCACGCTCGCGGCGCTGCTGAGCGCGCATGGCGCCCCGGCCCTGGCCGCCGAGGGCGACGCCATGCCGACGGTGCGAATCCGCAACGCCGCCGTGCGGGTGGTGATCGTACCCGAGGCGCGCGCCGACGTTGTGGTTCGCGTGGTGAAGGCCAACCCCCGGCTGCCGGTGTTCGTCGGCGTCACCGGCGACACCACCATCGTCGATGGCCATCTGCAGACCTGGTTCCTGCGTTGCCGCGGCCACGGTCGGGACTTCCGGGTCCGCACCATGGACCGGGGCGCCTTCGGCTATGACGACCTGCCGCTGGTGGTGATCGAGACGCCGCTCGACGCCCGGGTCGCCACCGGTGGCCTCGGCGCGGGCGGCGCCGTCACCGGCTCGGTCGGCCGGGCCGATGCGCTGTCGCTGGATCTGGGCGCCTGCGGCGACTGGACGGTGGCCAATGTCAGGGACCGCCTCTCGGTGGCCGTCGGGGGCTCCGGCGACGTCTCCACCGGCTCGGCCGGCTCGGCGCGCCTGACGATCTCCGGCTCCGGCCGCCTGCGCACGCGCGCCATCGCCGGCGACCTGTCCGCGCGGGTCAGCGGCTCCGGCGAGGTCGAGGTGGCCCAGGCGGGCCATGCGGACCTGGACGTCTCGGGTTCGGGTGACATGCGCCTCGGTCCGGTGACGGGGGGGCTGCGGGCCTCGATCAGCGGCTCGGGCGACCTGAAGGTCGAGCGACTGGCCGGCGACTTCGACTCCACGGTGTCCGGGGTCGGCGACGTGAAGGTCAGCGACGGGCAGGTCGGGGCCATGCGCACCCACATCTCCGGCTCCGGCGACGTCGACTTCGGCGGGACGGCGCAGAGCCTGGAAGCGGTGATCAGCGGGCGCGGCGACGTGAGCGTGCGCACCGTGACCGGCAACGTCGACAAGCGGATTTCCGGCGCGGGCGCGGTGCACATCGGCCCCTGAAGCGGCCCCTGAATCGACCCGTGAATCGACCCCTGAAGGGACGCCGGCGCCGGCCCGGAGTGCGGCCCGATGTCCGCCCGCGCGGCCATCCGCGCACAGGCGTTGACGTTTGGCCCTCTCGCGAGTATCAACCGCGCTCTTTTCGAGGCCGGGAGTCGTTCCGGCCCCGATGAACCGGACGTCCCCAACCGGACATCCTGACGCGTCGGAGCGCTTTACAGCGTTTCGGCGCCGTTTCGTGTTTATCGGGCGCCGCCGTGGTTCCGCTTCGAAGAACTAGTCTTGAATGGAACCCCTGAGGCGCCTCGGCCGAAAGGCACACGCCTCCTCGAACGTAACGAAAGAGCGAATGCCGACAGTCAACCAGCTGATCCGCAAGCCGCGCGTGTCAAAGCCCGCGCGGAACAAGGTTCCCGCCCTGAAGGGCTCGCCGCAGCGTCGCGGCGTGTGCACCCGGGTCTACACCGTGACCCCGAAGAAGCCGAACTCGGCGCTGCGTAAGGTCGCCAAGGTCCGCCTGACCTCGGGCATCGAGGCGGTGTGCTACATCCCCGGCGAAGGCCACAACCTGCAGGAACACTCGGTTGTGCTGATCCGCGGCGGCCGCGTGAAGGACCTTCCCGGCGTCCGCTACCACATCCTCCGCGGCGTGCTCGACACCCAAGGGGTCAAGGACCGCAAGCAGCGCCGGTCGCTCTACGGCGCCAAGCGTCCGAAGTAAGGAAGAAACGATATGTCCCGCCGCCGCCGCGCCGAGAAACGCGAAGTCCTGCCGGATCCCAAGTTCGGTGACCTCATCCTGACGAAGTTCATGAACTACGTCATGTACGAGGGTAAGAAGGCCGTTGCCGAGAACATCATCTACGGCGCCTTCGACATCCTGGAAGCCAAGCGCCGCGACCAGGGCCCGCTGGAGACCTTCCACTCCGCCCTGGAAAACGTGCAGCCCGCCGTGGAAGTGCGTTCGCGCCGCGTCGGCGGCGCCACCTACCAGGTGCCGGTGGAAGTGCGTCCGGACCGCCGTCGCGCCCTGGCCATCCGCTGGCTGGTCACCGCCGCCCGCAAGCGCGGCGAGAACACCATGACCGAGAAGCTGGCCGGCGAACTGCTCGACGCCTCCAACAACCGCGGCGCCGCGGTGAAGAAGCGCGAAGACACCCACAAGATGGCGGAAGCCAACCGCGCCTTCTCGCATTACCGCTGGTAGCCCCCCATATAGGCTGCTTCCCAGCACACCACTTCCGGACGCGGGCGGTTTGAGCTAAACCGCCCGCGCCGTTCGTTCAGCCCCAATTTCCTCGTTCCGGCAGAGCCAGCATCATGCCCCGCACGCACAAAATCGAAGACTACCGCAACTTCGGCATCATGGCCCACATCGATGCCGGCAAGACGACCACCACCGAGCGGATCCTCTACTACACCGGCAAGTCGCATAAGATCGGCGAAGTCCACGACGGCGCCGCGACCATGGACTGGATGGAGCAGGAGCAGGAACGCGGCATCACCATCACCTCGGCCGCGACCACCGCCTTCTGGGCCGGCAAGCGTCTGAACATCATCGACACCCCCGGGCACGTGGACTTCACCATCGAAGTCGAACGCTCGCTGCGCGTGCTCGACGGCGCCGTCGCGGTGCTGGACGGCAACCAGGGCGTCGAGCCGCAGACCGAGACCGTCTGGCGCCAGGCCGACCGCTACAACGTTCCGCGCATCGTGTTCGTCAACAAGATGGACAAGATCGGCGCCGATTTCGACAAGTGCGTCGAGAGCATCCGCGACCGCCTGGGCGTGAAGGCCGTTCCGATCCAGATCCCGATCGGCTCCGAAGCCGCCCTGAAGGGCATCGTCGACCTGGTCCGCATGAAGGCGGTGGTGTGGGACTCCGAAGGTCTCGGCGCCAACTACCACGACGAAGAAATCCCGGCCGACATGAAGGAAAAGTGCGAGGCCGCTCGCAACTACATGGTCGAGAACGCCGTGGAACTCGATGACGAGGCCATGGAAGCCTACCTCGGCGGCGACGAGCCGTCGGAAGAGGTGCTGAAGAAGTGCATCCGCAAGGCGGTGCTGACCGGCGCCTTCTACCCGATCCTCGGTGGCTCGGCCTTCAAGAACAAGGGCGTGCAGCCGCTGCTGGACGCCGTGGTCGACTTCCTGCCCTCGCCGGTGGACATCCCGCCGACGCAAGGCATCGACTTCAAGACCGACGAGCCGGTCGAGCGCCGCGCCTCGGACGAAGAGCCGCTGTCGGTCCTGGCGTTCAAGATCATGGACGACCCCTTCGTCGGCTCGCTGACCTTCTGCCGCATCTATTCCGGCAAGCTGGAAAGCGGCATGGGCCTGCTGAACTCCACCCGCGACAAGCGTGAGCGCGTCGGCCGCATGCTGCTGATGCACTCGAACAACCGCGAGGACATCAAGGAAGCCTACGCCGGCGACATCGTCGCCCTGGCCGGCCTGAAGGACACCCGCACCGGGGACACCCTGTGCGATCCGCTGAAGTCGCCGGTGATCCTGGAGCGCATGACGTTCCCGGAACCGGTGATCGAGGTCGCCATCGAGCCGAAGTCCAAGGCCGACCAGGAAAAGCTGGGCGTCGCGCTCGGCAAGATGGTCGCCGAGGACCCGTCCTTTACCGTCTTCACCGACCAGGAGTCGGGCCAGACGATCATGAAGGGCATGGGCGAGCTGCACCTGGACATCAAGGTCGACATCCTGCGCCGCACCTACAAGGTGGACGCCAACATCGGCGCGCCCCAGGTGGCCTACCGCGAGTCCCTCAGCCGCACGGCCGACATCGACTACACGCACAAGAAGCAGACCGGCGGCACGGGCCAGTTCGCCCGCGTCAAGATCCTCTTCGAGCCGGGCGAGCAGGGTTCGGGCTTCGTGTTCGAATCCAAGATCGTCGGCGGCGCGGTGCCGAAGGAATTCGTCCCCGGCGTGCAGAAGGGTCTGGAATCGGCCAAGGAAAACGGTCTGCTGGCCGGCTTCCCGGTGATCGACTTCAAGGCCACCCTGCACGACGGCGCCTTCCACGACGTGGACTCCAGCGTGCTGGCCTTCGAAATCGCCTCGCGCGCCGCCTTCCGCGAACTGCGTGAGAAGGGTGGGCCGAAGCTGCTCGAGCCGATCATGAAGGTCGAGGTGGTGACGCCGGAAGACTACGTCGGCGACGTCATCGGCGACCTGAACTCCCGCCGGGGCATGATCCAGGGCACCGACCAGCGCGGCAACGCCCAGGTGATCAACGCCTTCGTTCCGCTGGCGAACATGTTCGGCTATGTGAGCAACCTGCGGGGCATGACCCAGGGCCGCGCCCAGTTCACCATGCAATACGATCACTACGAGCAGGTGCCCCAGGTGGTCGCCGACGAAGTGATCAAGAAGTACGCCTAAACCAAACCCAGAAACCCTTATTTGCAGCCCCGTTTCTGGGGCCGGAGCTAGAAGAATGGCCAAGGAAAAGTTCGAACGCACGAAGCCTCACTGCAACATCGGCACGATTGGTCACGTTGACCATGGGAAGACGACGCTGACGGCGGCGATCACCATGATCCTGGCGAAGACGGGCGGTGCGACGGCGAAGAAGTACGAGGACATCGACGCTGCGCCGGAAGAGAAGGCGCGGGGGATCACGATCAACACGGCGCACGTGGAGTACGAGACGGCGAACCGTCACTACGCGCACGTGGACTGCCCTGGCCACGCCGACTACGTGAAGAACATGATCACGGGCGCGGCGCAGATGGACGGCGCGATCCTGGTGGTGTCGGCGGCCGACGGCCCGATGCCGCAGACGCGCGAGCACATCCTGCTGGCCCGTCAGGTGGGCGTGCCGGCGCTGGTGGTCTACATGAACAAGGTGGACCTGGTGGATGACGCCGAGCTGCTGGAGCTGGTGGAGATGGAGGTTCGCGAACTTCTGTCGTCCTACGAGTTCCCGGGCGACGACATCCCGATCGTCAAGGGCTCGGCCAAGGTGGCGATCGACGGCGGTGATCCGATCATCGGCGAGAACTCGATCCTGGAGCTGATGACCCAGGTCGACGCCTACATCCCGCAGCCGGAGCGTCCGGTTGACCTGCCGTTCCTGATGCCGGTGGAAGACGTGTTCTCGATCTCTGGCCGCGGCACGGTGGTGACGGGCCGGATCGAAAAGGGCGTCGTGAAGGTCGGCGAGGAAGTGGAGATCGTCGGCATCCGTCCGGTGCAGAAGACGACCTGCACGGGCGTCGAGATGTTCCGCAAGCTGCTGGACCAGGGCCAGGCGGGCGACAACGTGGGCGTGCTGCTGCGCGGCACCAAGCGTGAGGACGTCGAGCGCGGCCAGGTGCTGTGCAAGCCGGGCTCGATCACGCCGCACACCAAGTTCGTGGCTGAGGCCTACATCCTGACCAAGGACGAGGGCGGCCGCCACACGCCGTTCTTCTCCAACTACCGCCCGCAGTTCTACTTCCGCACGACGGACGT
>NZ_JBMSEC010000013.1:0-21048 GCF_049446115.1 Caulobacter sp. KR2-114 | reverse complement strand
AAACGCCATCGGCCGCTTCAGGCGCGTCCTGCCGAGGCGAACCAACCTCGACCACCTCGACCCAAGGCTCATCCTGCAAGCCGCAGCAGCCGCCAACCACATCCCCCGACAGTGCCTGGACTTCCGCACCCCCGCTGAGGTCTTCTCTCAGCAGGTGTTGCACTTCGAACGAGAATCCACCTCCCGGCCTTCGCCGGGATGAGCGGGATGGGGGGTCAGTCCCCGCCCAGCTTGTCCAGCTGGTCCGCCGCCGCAATCAGGGCCGCCGCGGCGGCTTCCTCGGTGCGGACCTGGGCGTCGCGGGCGCGCGCAAGCTCGCCTTCCAGCATCTCGGCCCGCGCCTTGGCGGCGGTCAGTTCGTCGGCCAGCATCAGCGCGGCCATCAGCATCAGCCGCGTCTCGCCCAGCGGCCCGACCTCGTCGGCGACCTGCCGCACCTGGGCGTCGATCTGGGCGGCGAGGCCGCGCAGGTGCGCCTCCTGGCCATCCTCGCAGCCGACCGCATAGCTGCGGCCGTTCACCTCGATGGTGAGCTGGGCCATCAGCCGGTCCCGAGGGCCGCGCGGATGTCGGCGATGGCCCGGGTCAGGGCCTCGGAGGCCTGGGCGCTGGCGGCCGCCATGTCGCGCTCGCGGGCCCGGGAGGTTTCCAGCTCGGCCTCGAGGCGTTCGCGATCCTCATCGGCGAAGGCGTTCGCCGGGCGACGCTGCGCCAGCCGCGCTTCCAGCGCCGCCACCGAGGCCTCCAGCCGCCGCCGCGCCAGGGTCAGGGCGCCTTCTACGCCGCCGTCCGCCGTCATTGCTCCGCGCTCCACGTGAATCTGAGCTCTTAGACCGCTGTTCGCTCATGGCGTAAAGCATTGACCCGTCAGGCGAGCCCCGTGGCCGGCGTTCGCGCGACCGCTTTCCCTGGTGACAGCCGCACCGGAACGGGGCATTGGCGGCGCCCGTCCCGCGTTGCCGCCCGCCCTGCCGGAGTCCGCCATGGCCGAAGCCAATGAACTGACCGAGATCCTGCATCTGGAGCAGGTGGAGCTGGACATGTTCCGCGGCTTCACCCCGCCGGAGGAACGCAGCCGCATCTACGGCGGCCAGGTGGTGGCTCAGGCGCTGACCGCGGCCTACCGGACCATCGAGGATCGGCTCTGCGCCTCGCTGCACGCCTATTTCATCCGGCCCGGCGATCCGCGAATTCCGGTGATGTACATGGTCGAGCGGGTGCGCGACGGCGGCTCGTTCAGCGTGCGCCGGGTGATCGCGGTGCAGAACGGCCAGCAGATCTTCAACCTGGCCGCCACCTTCCAGACCGACGAACAGGGCTTCGAGCACCAGTTCGAGATGCCCGACGTGCCGGCGCCGGAGGGCCTGCTGAACGAGGAACAGCTGCGCGAGGCGGCCGGCGTGGCGCCTCAGCCCGGCCGGCGGCTGTGGCCGGTGGAAGTTCGCCCGGTGGACCCTATCCCCTGGGGCGACGTCGGCGCGCACGACAGCCGCAATGCGCTGTGGTTCAAGTCGCGCCAGCCGATGAGCCCCGACGTGCCGGCCAACCAGTGCGCCATCGCCTACGCCTCGGACATGAGCCTGCTGGACGCCTGCCTGCGCCCGCACCCGGTGAACTGGGACACGGGCGGCATGCAGACCGCCAGCCTGGATCACGCCATGTGGTTCCATCGGCCAAGCGACTTCAGCGACTGGCACCTCTACGTCATGGACAGCCCCAGCGCCTCGGGCGGCCGCGGCTTCAATCGCGGGTCGATCTACAGCCGCGACGGCCGCCTGGCAGTGTCCGCCGCGCAGGACGGGTTGATCCGCTACCGGCCGAAGAAGGCGTAAGCCCGCTCTCCGCTGGAGCCCCCATCCCGGCCTTCGGCCGTACTTCCCCCAAGGGGGGGAAGAGAACGCCGGCGCGGGCTCGACCGCTGCTTCCCTTCCCCCACTGGGGGAAGTACCGGCGAAGCCGGGGATGGGGGCTCCAGCGGAGAACCGGCCCCGCTTGCCTTGACCCCTCGCCCCCCTCATGCGAAGCGCCTCGCGCCCGCTGCCGGGGCAGAATCTTCAAGAGATCAAGAGCCGCCGATGTCCGTCCAGCCCCTCGCCATGGCCAACGCCATCCGCGCCCTGTCGATGGACGCGGTGCACAAGGCCAAGTCCGGCCACCAGGGCATGCCGCTGGGCATGGCCGACGTGGCGACGGTGCTGTGGACCAGGTTCCTCAAGTTCGACGCCGCCAAGCCGCACTGGGCCGACCGCGACCGCTTCGTGCTGTCGGCGGGCCACGGCTCGATGCTGCTCTATTCGCTGCTGCACCTGACCGGCTATCCGGGCATGACCATGCAGGAGATCATCGACTTCCGGCAGTGGGGCTCCAAGACGCCGGGCCACCCGGAATACGGCCACACCGCCGGGGTCGAGACCACCACCGGGCCTCTGGGCCAGGGGCTGGCCACCGCGGTCGGCATGGCGATGGCCGAGCGCTCGATGAACGCCCGCTACGGCAATGACCTGGTCGACCACCGCACCTGGGTGATCGCCGGCGACGGCTGCCTGATGGAGGGCGTCAGCCACGAGGCCATCCACCTGGCCGGCCGGCTGAAGCTGAACAAGCTGATCGTGCTGTTCGACGACAACAACACCACCATCGACGGCGTCGCCACCATTGCCGAGACCGGCGACCAGCAGGCCCGCTTCAAGGCCGCCGGCTGGGCGGTGAAGGCGGTCGACGGCCACGACTACGGCAAGATCGCCGCCGCCATGCGCTGGGCCACCCGTCAGGACAAGCCGGTGATGCTGGCCTGCAAGACCAAGATCTCCAAGGGCGCCGGCCCGATGGAGGGCGACGCCCACAGCCACGGCTACGCCCTGTTCGACAAGGAGATCGCCGCCGCCCGCGAAGCCATGGGCTGGACGGCCGCGCCGTTCACCGTGCCGGACGACATCGCCGCCGCCTGGAGCAAGGCCGGCAAGCGCGGCGCCCGCGACCGCCGGCGCTGGGAGGCGCGGCTGAAGGCCTCCGGCCGCAAGGCGGACTTCGAGCGCGCCGTGAAGGGCGACCTGCCGGCCAACGCCTTCGCCGCCCTCGACGCCCACATCGCCAAGGCCGCCGCCGAGAAGCCGGCCGCCGCCACGCGCCAGCACTCCGGCGCCGCGCTGGCGGAGCTGACCCCGCACATCCCCGAGATGATCGGCGGCTCGGCCGACCTGACCGGCTCGAACAACACCTTCGTCAAGGGCACGGCCAGCTTCGACCTGCCCGACTACGCCGGCCGCTACGTGCACTACGGCGTGCGCGAGTTCGGCATGGCCGCGGCGATGAACGGCATGGCGCTGCATGGCGGGGTGATCCCGTTCTCGGGCACCTTCCTGGTGTTCTCCGACTACAGCCGTCCGGCGATCCGCCTGGGCGCGCTGATGGGCGCGCGGGTGGTGCACGTGATGACCCACGATTCCATCGGCGTCGGCGAAGACGGCCCGACCCACCAGCCGGTGGAACACCTCGCCTCGCTGCGGGCGATCCCGCACCTCTTGGTATTCCGCCCGGCGGATGCGGTCGAAACGGCGGAGTGCTGGAAGGCGGCGCTGACCGCACGCGAGCCCTCGGTGATGGCCCTGTCGCGGCAGAAGACCGCCGCGGTGCGCGGCGAAGGCGGCGACCTGGCCGCCAAGGGCGCCTATGAGCTGGCCGCCGCCGACGGCGCCGCCAAGGCGACGCTGTTCGCCTGCGGCACCGAGACCGCCGTGGCCATGGCCGCGCGCGACCTGCTGCAGGCCGAGGGCGTGCCGACCCGGGTGGTCTCGACCCCGTGCTGGGAGCTGTTCGAGCGCCAGGACGCCGCCTACCAGGCCAAGGTCATCGGCAAGACCCCGGTCCGGCTCGCCGTCGACGCGGGCATCCGCCAGGGCTGGGAGCGCTTCATCGGCGAGGACGGCCTGTTCGTCGGCATGCACGGCTTCGGCGCCTCGGCCCCGGCCGAGCGGCTCTACCAGGAATTCGGCATCACCCCCCGCGCCGTCGCCGACGCGGTGAAGGCGAAGCTGGGCTGATCAAAAGCTTTGTCATCCCGGAATTCGCGCAGCGAATATCCGGGACCGCGGCAGGCGCTGGAGCCTGCCGCCAAGAGCCTTTCCGCGCTTCCGGCGGTCCCGGATATCGGCTCGCGCCGATTCCGGGATGACAGCTTGAGGGGCGGTCAGAACACCGCCTTGTCGGCCTCGTCGAACGCCTTGCGGATGTCGGGGGCGTGGCGGTAGCGGTAGCGCAGCAGGCGTTCGTCGCCGTCAACCAGCTGGCACTGCAGACGGCGCAGTTCGAAGGGCGCCCGCGGCGAGGCGGCCAGCCTCAGATCGTACGCCGTCCCGTGGAACCAGCGATTGCACGCCAGGCGGCGCTGGATCACGGCCGCCACCGCCGGCGGCTGGTTGGCCGTCAGTTCGGTCACGGTGTCCTCATAATCCCCGGCGCGGGCCGTCCCGGCCAAGCCCGCCATCGCCAGTACAATCAACGCCACTTGGGAACCACGCATAGCCCTAGCCCTCTTCCACTTGGTTGCCGCACCCGCGATCGGGCGCCTCAGCCCTTGACTTCCGGTCCTCCGACCGCAAAACGGCCCGCAAAATCGCAAAGGAATCCTCTCATGCCCGTTCGCGTCGCCATCAATGGTTTCGGTCGCATCGGCCGCCTGGTCCTGCGTTCGATCTACGAGCATGCGCGTCGCGACATCGAGGTGGTGGCGATCAACGACCTGGGCCCGGTGGAAACCAACGCCCATCTTCTGCGATACGACAGCGTGCACGGAAGGTTCCCTGGGACCGTGACGGTTGATGGTGATTCCATCGACCTTGGCCTTGGCAAGATCAAGGTCACCGCGGTGCGCGATCCGGCCGAGCTGCCGCACAAGGACCTGGGCGTCGACATCGCCCTGGAATGCACCGGCATCTTCACCAAGCGCGACAAGGCCGCGGCGCACCTGACCGCCGGCGCGCGCAAGGTGCTGATCTCGGCCCCCGGCGACGGCGCCGACAAGACCATCGTCTATGGCGTCAACCACAACAGCCTGACGGCCGACGACCTGGTGGTCTCCAACGGCTCGTGCACCACCAACTGCCTGGCGCCGGTGGCCAAGGTGCTGTCGGACCTGTGCGGCATCGAGCGTGGCTACATGACCACGATCCACTCCTACACCGGCGACCAGCCGACCCTGGACACCCTGCACTCCGACCTCTACCGCGCCCGCGCCGCGGCGATGTCGATGATCCCCACCTCCACCGGCGCGGCCAAGGCCATCGGCCTGGTGCTGCCGCACCTGGCCGGCAAGCTGGACGGCTCGTCGATCCGCGTGCCGACCCCGAACGTCTCGGTGGTCGACCTGAAGGTGGTGCCCAGCCGCAGCGTGACCAAGGACGAGATCAACGAGGCGCTGCGCGCCGCGGCGGCCGACGGACCGCTGAAGGGCATCCTGGCGGTGACCACCGATCCGCTGGTCTCCATCGACATGAACCACGTGGCCGCCTCGTCCACCGCCGCCCTGCCGCAGACCCAGGTGATCGAGGGCCAGCTGGCCCGCGTGCTGTCCTGGTACGACAACGAGTGGGGCTTCTCCACCCGCATGGCCGACACCGCCCTGGCGATGGCCAAGCTCTGAGAGTCTGAGCGCCGTGCAAAGTCAGGTGTCCAGGCTCCTCAAACCCCTCCCCCTCGCGGGGAGGGGGCAGGGGGTGGGGGCGCCGGCTGAGCGTCGGCCGGTTGGCCTTGGTCGAAGCCTTGCCAGATCGGCGCTGACACCCCCACCCCCAACCCCTCCCCGCAAGGGGGAGGGGGGAGTTCCGACTTGACCTTCAAGACCCTCGACGACGCCTCCCTCGCCGGCCAGCGCGCCCTGGTGCGCGTGGACTTCAACGTGCCGATGGCCGACGGCCAGGTGACCGACGACACCCGCCTGCGCGCCGCCCTGCCGACGATCGACAAGATCCGCAAGGCCGGCGGCAAGGTGGTGCTGCTGGCCCACTTCGACCGGCCCAAGGGCAAGCGCGTGCCGTCGATGAGCCTGAAGCCGGTGGTCGGGCCGCTGGAAAAGCTGCTGGGCGCGCCGGTGGTCTTCGCCGACGACTGCATCGGCGAGGACGCCGCCAAGGTGGTCGCCGGGCTCAAGGACGGCGACGTCGCCCTGCTGGAGAACCTGCGCTTCCACGCCGGCGAGGAAGCCAACGATGCCGACTTCGCCAAGGCGCTGGCCGCCAACGGCGACCTCTATGTCAACGACGCCTTTTCGGCCGCGCACCGGGCGCACGCCTCCACCGAGGGCCTGGCGCATGTGCTGCCGGCCTATGCGGGCGAATCCATGCGCCGCGAGCTGGACGCCCTGGACGCGGCGCTGGGCAATCCGCAGCGGCCGGTGCTGGGCGTGGTCGGCGGCTCCAAGGTCTCCACCAAGCTGGAGCTGATCCGCAACCTGATCCTCAAGCTGGACCGGCTGGCGATTGGCGGCGGCATGGCCAACACCTTCCTGTTCGCCCAGGGCTATGATGTCGCCGCGTCATACTGCGAGAAGGATCTCGCGGACACGGCGAAGTCGATTCTCGACTTCGCGGCCCAGAACGACTGCGAGCTGCTGTTGCCGATCGACATCGTCGTCGCCGAGAAGATCGAGCCGGGCGGGGCGGCGCGGGTGCGGGACCTTGGCCAGCTGGACGAGCACGAGCGCATCCTCGACGCCGGTCCCAAGACGGTGGCCAGGCTGACGTCGGCGATGGACGCTTCGAAGACCCTGATCTGGAACGGGCCGCTGGGGGTGTTCGAGACCCCGCCGTTCGACGCCGGCACCACCGCCGCGGCGAAGCACGCCGCCGCCCTGGCCAAGGCCGGAAAGCTGGTCGCGGTGGCCGGCGGCGGCGACACAGTGGCGGCGCTGCACCATGCGGGCGTGGCCGACGACTTCACCTTCGTCTCCACCGCCGGAGGCGCCTTCCTGGAATGGATGGAGGGCAAGACCCTCCCCGGCGTCGCGGCGCTGGAACGCTAGAGCACGGGGCCTTGGGGGGACACAGATGATCATCGAGCCGCGCATCCGGGGCTTCATCTGCCTCACCGCCCACCCAGCCGGCTGCGCCGCGCACGTGCGCCAGGAGATCGATGTGGTGCGCGCCGGCGGCCCGATCGAGGGGCCCAAGCGCGTGCTGGTGCTGGGCTGCTCGGGCGGCTACGGCCTGGCCTCGCGCATCGTCGCCGCCTTCGGCTGCGGCGCGGCCACGGTGGGCGTGTCGTTCGAGAAGCCCCCGGCCGAGACCAAGACCGCCACGGCCGGCTGGTACAACAATCTCGCCTTCGAGCGCGAGGCCGCCGCGGCGGGCCTGAAGGCCGTGACCCTGGACGGCGACGCCTTCTCCGACGAGATGAAGGCCCGCACCGTCGAGGCGATCCGCGACCTGGTCGGCCAGGTGGACATGGTGGTCTATTCCATGGCCGCGCCCGTCCGCACCGATCCCAGGACCGGGGAGACGCACCGCTCGGCGATCAAGCCCTTGGGCGCGCCGGTCCAGGTCAAGACGCTGAACACCGACAAGGGCGAGGTCTACGAGACCGAGCTGCAGCCGGCGACCGACGCCGAGAGCGCCGCCACCGTGAAGGTGATGGGCGGCGAGGACTGGGAACTGTGGATCGACGCCCTGCAGCGGGGCGGCGTGCTGGCCGACGGCTTCACCACCCTGGCCTACACCTATATCGGCAGCGAGCTGACCTGGCCGATCTACTGGAAGGCCACCCTGGGCAAGGCCAAGGAAGACCTCGACCGCGCCGCTGGCGCGATCCGCAAGGCCCATGGCGACAACGCCGCGCGGGTGGTGTCGCTGAAGGCGGTGGTGACCCAGGCTTCTTCGGCGATCCCGGTGGTGCCGCTCTACGGCGTGGTGCTGTTCAAGGTGATGAAGGAACAGGGCCTGCACGAGGGCTGCATCGAGCAGATCGACCGGCTGTTCCGCACCCGGCTGGCGCCCGGCGCCGATCCGGCGTTGGACAACGCAGGCCGCATCCGCATGGACGATTGGGAGCTGTCGACGCCCGTCCAGGACGAGGTGAAGCGCCGCTGGCCTCTGGTCACCACGCAGACCCTGGGCGAGCTGGCCGACCTGCCGGCCTTCCGATCGGATTTCCTGAAGATCTTCGGTTTCGGCCTGTCCGGCGTGGATTACGCGGCTGATCTCGATCCCAGGGAACTTCCACCGGAACCTTCCTCCCAGGCCTGAGCTTTGCATTGAAACTTTGGCAGACCTAGTCTGCGTTCCATTCCGAGGAGACCACCACCCATGGCCCGCATCACCCTCCGACAGCTCCTCGATCACGCGGCCGAGCACGACTACGCGGTGCCCGCGTTCAACATCAACAACATGGAACAGGGCCTGGCGATCATGGAGGCCGCGCAGATGACGGGCGCGCCGGTGATCATCCAGGCCAGCCGCGGCGCGCGGCAGTACGCCAACGACATTGTCCTGGCGCGCCTGATCGACGCCCTGGTGGAGATGTATCCCGACCTGCCGGTGTGCATGCACCAGGACCACGGCAACAGCGAAGCCACCTGCGCCACCGCCCTGCAGCACAACTTCACCAGCGTGATGATGGACGGCAGCCTGGAGGCCGACGCCAAGACCCCGGCCTCGTACGAGTACAACGTCGCCATCACCCGCCGGGTGGTGGACATGGCCCACTGGATCGGCGCCTCGGTGGAAGGCGAGATCGGCGTGCTCGGTTCGCTGGAGACCGGCATGGGCGAAAAGGAGGACGGCCACGGCTTCGAGGGCAAGCTGGGCCACGACCAGCTGCTGACCGATCCGGACCAGGCGATGGACTTCGTCCGCGCCACCGAGGTCGACGCCCTGGCCATCGCCATGGGCACCAGCCACGGCGCCTACAAGTTCACCCGCAAGCCGGACGGCGACATCCTGGCGATGAGCGTCATCGAGGCGGTGCACCGGCGCCTGCCCAACACCCACCTGGTGATGCACGGCTCCTCCTCGGTGCCGCAGGAACTGCAGGACATCATCAACCAGTACGGCGGCGACATCCCGCAGACCTGGGGCGTGCCGGTCGAAGAGATCCAGCGCGGCATCAAGCTGGGCGTGCGCAAGGTCAACGTCGACACCGACAACCGCCTGGCCATGACCGGCGCGATCCGCAAGGTGTTCCAGGAAAACCCGGGCGAGTTCGACCCGCGCAAGTATCTGAAGCCGGCGATGGAAGCCATGCGCGGCGTCTGCAAGCAGCGCTTCGAGGAATTCGGCGCCGCCGGCTGGGCCGACAAGATCAAGCCGCTGCCGCTGTCGGTGATGGCCAAGCGCTACGCCTCTGGCGAGCTGGCCCCGAAGTTCGCTGACACGCAGATCGCCGCGGCGGAATAGCCGGCGGCCTTCGCACGCGGGGCGGAGCCCCTCACCCTCCCATGGCATGCGCCATGGGCCCCTCCCTCTCCCTATGGGAGAGGTGAACGGAAGTGCGGCGCAGACGCCTTTACGCTGCTGATTGCGCTGGAAAATCACCTCTCCCATAGGGAGAGGGAGGGGCCCGATCGCGATCAGCGATCGGGAGGGTGAGGGGTTACGGCCTCTCCACTCAGTGCACCGTGTGGCCGGCCTGGTTACTGCGCCAGAGTTCCTCGGTGAGGACGTTGGCGAAGCCGATCCAGCCGAGATAGGGCGAGACCAGCGCGCTGGCCGGCGCGTCCACCTTGCGCGCCTGCAGGGCGTAGGCCCCGGCGGCGCCGAGGGTCGCCACCGCCGTCGTCAGCTGGCCCCCCAGCCGCCTTGGCCCCAGCGCCATCCACAGGGCGTTGAAGCCCTGGATCAGGCCCCACAGGGTCAGCGCCCGGGTGCGGGCCGCGCTGGCCGGCGCGTTCCAGATGCGCAGGCCCGACAGGGTCAGCGCCATGAACAGCGGCGGCCACACGGCGGCGAACACCGCCGGCGGCGGCTGCAGCGGCGTCGGCTTCAGCCGGTCGTACTGCGCCTTGATCCTGGGATTGTCGACGGTCGGCGCGTTCTGCCGCGCGACCAGGGCGGAGACCAGCACGGCCCCCACCGTCAGGCCGATACCGACCATCACATGCGAGGCGGCCTCGTCCCGGGCGTTGATCGCCCTGCCAACCCATCCCCTGGCCATCGCCAAAGTCTCCTCACCGTTCAGGCGAGGTAACAGACGCGCCAAGGCTTGGTTCCGCCCTCCCCTTCATGGGGAGGGAAAGGCGGCGAAGCCGCCAGGGTGGGGAACGCCCGCCGGGGCAACGCCACCCATCGGGCTTCGGTGGAAGCGTCTCACTTCACCACCCTGATCGCTGCGCGATCTGTCCCTCCCCACAAGGGGGAGGGCGAGCTAAGCCCCTTCCAGCTCGCCCATGGCGCTCTGCAGATAGTTCGGCTCGCCCAGCGAGGCCACCAGCGACAGCTGGGTCTCCAGGAAGTCGATGTGCTCCTCGGTGTCGCGCAGGATCTCCTCGAGAATCTCGCGGCTGACGTAGTCGCGGCTGGTCTCGCACAGCGCCACGCCCTCGATCAGGGTCCGGCGCCCGCCGGTCTCCACCGCCAGGTCGGAGGTCATGCACTCCGGCACGGTCTCGCCGATCTTAAGCTTGTGCAGGTCCTGCAGGTTGGGCAGGCCGTCCAGGAACAGGATGCGCTTGATCAGCTTGTCGGCGTGCTTCATCTCGCCGATGGATTCGTCATAGGTGATCTTGCCCAGCCGCTTGAAGCCCCAGTTCTCGTACATGCGGGCATGCAGGAAATACTGGTTCACCGCGGTCAGCTCGTTGGTCAGCACCGCATTGAGGAGCTGGATGATCGCCTTGTCGCCTTGCATCGACGGCTCCTTTGCCTGGGGAAACGGCGCACCCTCCCGCCGCGCCCGCGGGCTGGCAAGCGGAATTGCCGCGACAGCCTATTCGGCGGCGTAGCGCAGGGCCTGGCGCGAGGCTTGGATCATCTCGCGCATTTCGCAGACGCACTTGGCGCACTGCGGCGCGCAGCCGCTGGCCTTGAAGACGTCCGCCGGACGGGTCGCGCCCGCCTCGATCGCGGCCTTCACCTGCCGCTCGCGAAGGCCGTTGCAGTTGCACACGTACATGGATGTCCGAAGCGCCTCTGTGGATGCCCTGCCGATATAGTCAGATGCGAACGCCGATGCAACTCATTCGCATCTAAAGGGGCCGCGACACCCTGTCCCGGCGGCGGCAAACCGGGCATAGGAGCCGCATGACCGCCGACTGCCGCCTGTACCTGATCACGCCCCCCGCGATCGCCGACCTCCCCGGCTTCGCCCGGACGCTGGACGACGCCCTCACCGCCGGCGACGTCGGGGCCCTGCAGCTGCGTCTGAAGGACGTCTCCGACGATGCGGTCGCGGCGGCGGTCCGGGCGCTGAAGCCGGTCGCCGCGCGCCACGACGTGGCCCTGATCCTGAACGATCGCCCCGACCTCGCCGCGCAGCTGGACTGCGACGGCGTGCACATCGGCCAGGAGGACGCGCCCTATCGCGACGCCCGGCGGCTGATGGGGCCCGACCGGATCGTCGGGGTGACCTGTCACGACAGCCGGCACCTGGCCATGGAGGCGGCCGAGGCGGGGGCCGACTACGTCGCCTTCGGCGCCTTCTTTCCCACCACCACCAAGGATCCCAAGACCCGGGCCGAGCCGGAGATCCTGACCATCTGGCAGGAAACCATGCTGACGCCCTGCGTGGCGATCGGCGGCATCACCGTGGACAACGCCGCCGGCCTGGTCACAGCCGGCGCCGACTTCATCGCCGTCTCGGCCGGCGTCTGGGCGCATCCGGACGGACCGGCCGCAGCCGTGCGCGCGCTGAACGCCGAGATCGCCAAGGGGGTCGCGGCGCGGGCGGGCTGAGGCCGGCGGGGAAACGCTTTTCTTGACCACGACCCCACACGAACGGGCCCCTCCCCCCCTTTCATCCCGGCGAAGGCCGGGACCCAGGCAAAAGCTTCAATTCACTGGGCTTTGCTCCAGCCTGACGTCGCCAACATCCTGCCGGCGGCGAGTCATGCCTGGGTCCCGGCCTTCGCCGGGATAAAAGGGTGAGGGGGAGGGGCCTGTTCGCGGGGTTCGTGGCCTGGGGAAGACCCCGTTCGCTCACGCCGCCGCGAGCAGGCCGGCGCGATCGCATTCCGCCAGCATCCAGTCGGCGAAGCGGCGGATCGCGGCGATGCGCGGGTTGTCGGCCCGCCAGACCAGGCAGCAGGGCTGCGGCGTGCGCAGGGCGGCCTGCGAGACCCGCACCAGGCGGCCCGCCTCCAGGAAGGCGTCGGCGTGGATGCGCCGCACCAGGGCCACGCCCAGGCCGGCGGCGGCGGCCTCCACCACCATGGCCGCATCGTCGAAGGCAAGCCCGCGCAACGGTTGCGGCGGCGGCTGGCGGGCGGCGGAGAACCACGCGGGCCACAGGGAGGGCTCCTCCAGGATCAGCGGCAGCTCCCCCAGGCGGGCGTCGTGGATCGCCCCGTGGCGGGCGACGAAGTCCGGGCTGGCCACGGGAAAGGCGATCTCGTCGAACAGGGGCTCGACGTGCAGGCCTGGCTGCTCGCCGCGGCCGAAGCGCAGGGTCACGTCGACCCCATCGGCGTCCAGGCCCGCCAGGTCGCGCGCCGTGCGTACCTCGACATCGAGCGCCGGAAGCGCCTCCTGCAGCCGCTGCAGGCGCCCGGTGAACCACAGCTTGGCCACCGAGGGCGGCATGGCGATCACCAGCCGCTCGTCGGCCGCGCCGGCCGAGACGTCGGCGGCGGCCCGGTCGATGATCCGCGCCGCCTCGGCATAGGCGCGCGAGAGGGCGATGGCCGGATCGGTGGGCATCATCCGCATCCCCTGCCGCCGGAACAGCTTCAGGCCGTAAGTCATCTCAAGTCGACGGATGGTTTGACTGACCGCGCTGTGCGTGACGCCCAGTTCTTCTCCGGTTTGACTGTAGCTCTTCAGACGACAGGCAGCCTCGAGCACCCGCAGGCCAGCAAATGGCGGGGGCTGTTGGGGCATGGGTCTTGTAATCCCCTCTAACATGACGCCTCGATTGCACTAACAAGCCGGCCCGATCGCCGTGGAATCTAAGCGTCCGCGGCCAAGCTGCGGAGTTAAAAGCGCGTAATAATGCGAGAGCCGCGTTCGTCGAACGCACGCGGGCGCCGCCGCCCCGCTGCGCCTTGCCTTGCCCCCGCCTCGCCGCTAGGGTCCGCCGCCCTTTTTCCCGCCCGATTGACCCCACGCCATGACCACCCCCTCCGCCCTCCTCAAGGTGATGATCGACGCCGCCCGCAAGACCGCCCGCGGCCTGGCGCGCGACTTCGGCGAGGTCACCGAGCTGCAGGTCTCCAAGAAGGGCGCCGCCGACTTCGTCTCCGCCGCGGACCTCAAGGCCGAGCAGACCCTGTTCGAGGAACTGAGCAAGGCCCGCCCGGGCTACGGCTTCCTCGGCGAGGAACGGGGCATGATCGAGGGCACCGACAAGACCCACCGCTGGATCGTCGACCCGCTGGACGGCACCACCAACTTCCTGCACGCCATGCCGCACTTCGCGATCAACATCGCCCTCGAGCGCGAGGCGGAGATCGTCGCCGGCGTCACCTACAACCCGGCCACCGGCGACCTGTTCTGGACCGAACGCGGCCGCGGCGCCTTCATGAACGACAAGCGCCTGCGCGTGTCGGCGCGCCAGCGGCTGGACGAGAGCCTGATCGGCACCGGCATCCCGTTCCTGGGCCATGGCCAGCACGCGCGGTTCCTGAAGGAGCTGCACCAGATCAGCCAGCGCGTGGCTGGCGTGCGCCGCTTCGGGGCTGCAGCGCTCGACCTGGCCTGGGTCGCCGCCGGCCGCATGGACGGCTTCTGGGAACGCGACCTGAAGCCGTGGGACGTGGCGGCGGGCCTGCTGATGATCACCGAGGCCGGCGGCAAGGTGACCGACGCCGACGGCGGGCCGCACGCCCTGGACGGCGGCTCCATCGTCGCGGGCAACCTCGACATCCACGCCCTGCTGCTGGAGCGGATCCAGGCGGCGGCCTGATCCTTTCCTTCTGTCATCCCGGAAGCGCGAAGCGCTATCCGGGACCGCCGGAAGCGCCGGCGCCTGGCCGCCGCAGCGGGCGTTCGCGCCTGCCGCGGTCCCGGATATCCGCTGCGCGGATTCCGGGATGACAGTGGGAGGCGCTTGAGGAGATACCGCCCGCCCCGATCATGCTCTAGATTTCCCGCATGAGCCTGTCCCGCCGTCAGTTCGCCGCCGCCTCCGCCGCCCTGTCCGCCGCCGCCATGATCCCCAGCCTCGCCGCCGCCGACTATCGCCGCCCCCCCGTGGTCATCGCCCACCGCGGCGCCAGCGGCGAGCGGCCCGAGGAGACCCGGCTGGCCTATGAGCTGGCGATCGACGAGGGCGCCGACTTCATCGAGCCAGATCTCGTGCCGACGTCCGACGGCATCCTGGTGGCGCGGCACGAGAACGAGATCTCGGCCACCACCGACGTCGCCTCGCGGCCGGAATTCGCGGCGCGCAAGGCCACCAAGACCATCGACGGCAAGCCTGTGACCGGCTGGTTCACCGAGGACTTCACCCTGGCGGAGCTGAAGACCCTGACCTGTCGCGAGCGGCTGCCGGACCTGCGCCCGGCCAGCGCCAAGTTCGACGGCCAGGCGCCGATCCTCACCTTCCAGGAGGTGATCGACATCGCCCGCGCCGGCTGCGTGAAGACCGGGCGGGTGATCGGCGTCTATCCGGAGATGAAGCACCCGACCTATTTCGCCTCCATCGGCCTGCCGCTGGAGGAGCGGCTGGCCGACATCATCCGCACCAACGGCTACGACAGCCCGGCGGCGGCGATCTTCGTGCAGTGCTTCGAGGTGGGGGCGCTGAAGACGTTCGGACGCCTGTCGCACGCCCGGCGGATCATGCTGCTCGACCGCGAAGGCGGGCCGTTCGACCAGCCGGACGTCAAATACGCCGACATGATCACTCCGGAGGGCCTGAAGGCGATCCGCGGCTTTGCCGACGGCATCGGCCCCAACCAGGGCCTGGTGCTGGACCTGGAGGCCCAGCCGGCCCCCACCGACACCGGCCTGGTCCGCGCCGCACACGACGCGCGCCTCTTGGTGCACAGCTGGACCGCCCGGCGCGAGAACGCCTTCCTGCCGCGCAGCCTGCAGAAGGGCGACCCCAAGCGCGCCGACTTCCAGCGCCAGTCCGGCGACATCCACGCCCTGCTGATGGCCCTGTACATGACCGGCATCGACGGCGTGTTCAGCGACTTCCCCGCCCTCAACGCCAAGACCCGCGACGAAGCCGTGGCCAAGCTGGCCAAGCTGCAGAAGGGCTAGTCGCCGGCAGCGTCGGCGCCCCACCGGACCTGCGCCCGCAAGCCGCCTTCGGCGCGGTTGCTCAGCGACAGGGTCGCGCCCTGGGTGGCCGCCAGGGCCTGGACGATCGCCAGACCCAGCCCCGCCCCGCCGGTATCGCGCCCGCGCGAGCCTTCCAGCCGCTCGAACGGCTGCAGCATGCGGGCGAGCTCCGTCTCGGGAATGCCCGGCCCCTCGTCCTCCACCGCCAGCCAGGTCCCGCTCGCGTCGGCGCCGGCCATCAAGCGCGCCGAGCCGCCATAGCGCAGGGCGTTGTCGGTGAGGTTGGCCAGCATCCGGCGCACGGTCAGGCGCGTCGCCGCGAGGGGCAGGACGCCGGCCGGCGCGGCGGCGCTGACGGGCTGGCCCGTCTCCGCGCGGACCGCGGCGAACTCGGCGACCTCGGCCGCCAGGTCGAAGGTTTCGGCCGGCGCGCCGGGGCCTGACACGTCACGAGCAAACAGCAGGGTGTCGTCCAGCAGCGCGGCCATGTCGTCGAGGTCTGCCACGGCCTTGGCCCGCTGCGCCTCGTCGGCGATGAACTCGGCACGCAGGCGCAGCCGCGTCAGGTAGGTGCGCATGTCGTGGGCAATGGCGGCCAGCACGCGGGTGCGCTCGGCGACAAGGCCCCGGATACGGCCCTTCATGGCGTTGAAGGCGGCCGACAGGTCGCGGATCTCGCGAGGACCGGTCAGCGGCAGATCCGGGGCGTCGAGCGCCTCGGCGAACGCCCGCACGCCGCCGGCCAGCCGCCCGACCGGCCGCGTGGTCTGCGCCACCGCCAGCAGCAGCCCCGCCAGCAGCGCCGCGCCCACCAGCGCCAGGGTCAGCCCGCCGCGCGCCATATAGGTGCGGGCGATGCGCGAGGGTCGCCGTTCCAGCACCAGCACGCCGCCGCCCTGCAGCGAGACCAGCAGCCTGACCGGCGCATCGACGTCCTCGCCGGCCAGGGCGCGCAGGGGCCGAGGCGGCCGGGTCCACACCTGGAAGCGTCGACCGGCGAAGGCCGGGGCGTAGTGCTGGTACAGCGCCTCCAGGCCGGCGGCGCGGTGCAGGCCCGCGCGCGGCGGGGGGAAGTCGTCCACCAGTTCGGCCGACACCACCGAAGTGTTCAGCGCCTGGATGATCGCCGGGCGATCGTCAACGGGCGCCCCCTCCAGCGCCCGCACCATCGCCGCGGCCTCGTCCGGCAAGGGCAGGTCGAACAGCCGGCCCGCCGAGGGCGAGGGCCACAGGCTGACCGCCGCCACCGCCGCCGCAGTCAGGGCGAACACCAGCAGCAGCACGGCGGTGATGCGGGTCGACAGGCTGTCGGTCAGCAACACCGGCTCAGCCCCGCTCGACTGGCGCGGCGAACAGATAGCCGCCGCCGCGCACGGTGCGCACCAGGTCGGCGCCGCCGAGCTTGCGGCGCAGCCGGCTGAGCTGGACGTCGATGGTGCGGTCGTAGGGCATGGCGCTGCGCCCGCGCGTCCAGTCCAGCAGCTGGTCGCGGTTGAGCACCCGCTGCGGGCGGCGCAGGAAGGTGACCAGCAGGTCGAACTCCGCCCCGGTGAGCTCCACCGGCCGGCCGCCGGGGTCGGTCAGGTCGCGGCTGGCCGCATCCAGCCGCCAGCCGGCGAACACGAACACCTCGCGCTGGGGCATCGGCTGCGTGGCGCGATGCACATCGCGTGTGCGGCGCAGGATGGCCCGCACGCGGGCGACCAGCTCGCGGGGATTGAACGGCTTGGGCAGGTAGTCGTCGGCGCCCACCTCCAGGCCGATGATGCGATCGATGTCGTCGCCCCGGGCGGTGACCATCAGCACCGGCGTGTCGCCGCGTGCGCGCAGCCGTCGGCAGAGCGACAGGCCGTCCTCGCCCGGCAGCATGATGTCCAGCACCGCCAGGTCCACCCGCCGCCGCTCGACCAGCCGGTCGAGGTCCGCGGCATTGGCGCAGGCGGCCGCCTCGAAGCCCTCCCGCTCCAGCAGCCCCGTCACCAGGGCGCGGATCTCCGGATCGTCCTCGACGATGGCGATCAGGGTGCTCTCGGCGTTCGGCTCGGTCTGGGTCATGGCGCAGGCACGCGCAGACTGGCGGCAACCGTCGCCGCGGGAAAGCCATCAGGCCGCGCGGATACACTTCGTTACGCTCCGGCGCCCTGGCGAGACACCCTTGGCGCCGTCCGCCTGCAGGTTCCGGGCATCGACGGCCGCCTCTCCTGCCGTCGCCAAGCAAGGAGCTTCAAGATGTCTGTTCGTCTTCTCATCGCCACCGCCGCCCTCAGCGCGCTGATGGCCGGCGTCGCCACAGCCCCGGCGCAGGCCCGCGGGCGGGCCGTCTCGGTCCAGGGATCCGGCGGCCACGGGTTCACCCACTCCACGGCGGTGGACCGCACCGCCGGCGGCGTCGCTTCGACCCGCTCGACCCAGACCAACGCCGGCTACGGCGCCACCACCACGCGCAACGCCAGCTACGGCAACGGCGCGTACAACTCGTCGAGCCAGACCACCTTCAACAATGGCCAGAGCATCGACCGCAGTGTCTCCGCCCAGGCCAACGGCGACGGCACGGCCAGCTACGAGGCCTCGCGCACGGGCGTGAACGGCGTGACCCACGGGGTCTCCGGCACGGTCACGCGCACCGGCCCGCAGTAGTCGCCGCGCCCGGCCGCGCGGCGCTCCGCCCCCCGCTTGTCCCAGGCGCGCCGCGCGGCCACCTCATCCCGAAGAGCTGACCCGATGAAACAATTTCCCCGCATGCTTCTCGCCGCGGCTGTCGTCCTCGGCGGCGCGCCGGCCGTCGCCTTCCCGGCCCCCGAAGACCCTACCGCCCTGTTCACCCAGGCCGACGTCAACCACGACGGCGTGGTCAGCCGAATGGAGTTCCTGGCCGCTCGCGCCGCGAAGTTCGACGCACTGGACCGGGCGCGCTGCGGGTACATCACCCGCGACGACTTCCCGCGCCTGCTGCGGCTCTCCAGCGCCGCCAAGGACCGCGTCGACGCCCTGTTCGCCGAGGCGGACACGAACCGCGACGGCCGCATCACCCGCTGGGAGTTCGACCACGCGCCAACGCCGATCTTCGATCGGGCCGACACCAACCATGACGGGGTGGTCGACCGCGCCGAACTGGCCGCCTTGCGGGCCAGCCTGGGCGCACTGCGGTCGCGGGGCGCGCGGTGAGCGTCCTGCCGGGGCTGGCGGCCCATGCGGCGCATCTCGGCGGAGGGAACGTCCGCGGCCTGGGCGTGGTGATGGCGGCCGCCCTCGCCGGCGAGGTCGTCTGGCGGCTGTGGATCGCCCGCCGGGGCTACGACGCCCGCGGCGCGGCCACTACGCTGGGCGTCGCCGCCGGCAACCTGGCGGCTGGAGCGATCAGCGCCGTGGCGCTGGGCGGGGTCTACGCCCTTGTCTGGTCGCTGGCGCCCGTCCGCTGGCCGCTCGACGACTGGCGCACCTGGGCGGCCGGCTTCGTCGCCGTGGAGTTCGCCTACTACTGGCAGCATCGGCTGAGCCACGAGGTGCGCTGGCTGTGGGCGACGCACGCCACGCATCACAGCGCCGAGCAGCTGACCCTGTTGTCGGCGATCCGGCTGGGCTGGACCAACCTGATCTCCGGCGGGTGGCTGATCTTCCTGCCGCTGATACCCGCCGGATTCGACCCGCGGCTGGTGCTGGCCCTGCTGGCCTTCAACCTGCACTACCAGTTCTTCCTGCACACCGAGGCCGTGGGCCGGCTCGGCCCGCTGGAGTGGGTGCTGAACACGCCGGCGCACCATCGGGTGCATCACGCCTGCAACGCGGCCTACCTGGACCGCAACTACGGCGGGGTGGTGATCGTCTTCGACCGCCTGTTCGGCACCTTCGCCGCGGAACGCACGGACGAGCCGCTGCGCTACGGCCTGGCGCATCGTCCGGGCTCCTACAACGCCGTCGTCGTGGCCTTGGGCGAGTGGCGGGCGATGTTCGCGGACATGGCGCGGGCGCGCAGCCTGAGGGCTGCCCTGGCGGTGGCGCTGGGGCGACCCTAGCGCCGCGCCGTGACGCCGCCCCGCACATAGCGCACCCGGGTCACCGTCTCGCCGGTCCACTCCGTCTCGGTGACCAGGCCGGCCTCTTCGAAGCCGGCGCGCTCGGCGGTGCGACGCGAGGCCAGGTTGTCCGGGTCGATGTGCGCCTCGACGGTGGCGATCCCCGACTGGCCCAGGGCGTCGACCAGCAGCGCCAGCGCGCGCGCCGCCAATCCCCGGCCGCGGAACGCCGGATAGATCCAGTACGAGACATCGGCGCTGGACGCCCCCGTGCGGCGGGCTTCGGCGCCGCCCATCAGCACCCCGGCGCCGTCGCGCAGGGCGTAGACCCGGGTCGGCGCCGGCGCGGCCAGGGCGTCGACCCAGCGCTGCACGGCGGCGCGGATCTCCTGCAGGGTCGCGGGCCGGGGGGCGTGGAAGCGGCGGCGCATCTCGGCATCCTCGCCGGCATGGTGCGCGGCGGCGTCGGCGCCGACGTGGCCGTCCAGCATCACGACCCCGTCCGTCAGCCGCTCGGGCAGATCCAGCGGCGGCGTTTCCTCCGGCATCGGCGGTCCTCTCTTCAGTCGGATGAGGCCCCAGGCCCGCCCCGTCGACAAGAAAGCAGTCGAAATCACCCCGCGTTTGCGTCAAATCGAAAGCTCACCGCATCGCGGAGCGCCGCCCTGACCTATTGCCTCGGTATCCTGCTGCCCTCCGGCGTCGTGCTGGCCTCGGACTCCCGGTCGAACGCCGGCGTCGACCAGGTGGTGCAGGTCTGCAAGCTGGCGACCTTCGTCGTGCCCGGCGAACGGGTGGTGGCGATCCTGTCGGCGGGCAACCGCGCCACCTCGCAGGCGGTGGTCAGCCAGCTGCGCGAGGACGAGGGGTCGAAGGAGCCGACGCGCGACATCCTCTCCGCCCGCACGCTGATGCATGTGTCCGAGCTGGTCGGGGCGCGCCTGCGCGAGATCATCGACCGCGACCACAAGTACGTGGAGCCTTACGGCGACGTCTCGGCCACCTTCCTGGTGGGCGGGCAGATCAAGGGCGAGCCCCCGCGCCTGTTCGAAGTCTACGCCGCCGGCAACTTCATCGAGGCGACGCCGCGCTCGCCCTTCCTGCAGATCGGCGAGACCAAGTACGGCAAGCCGATCCTGGACCGCGCCCTGACGCCGGACACCAACCTGGCGCACGCCGCCAAGCTGGCGCTGCTGTCGTTCGACGCCACCATCCGCAGCAACATCTCGGTCGGCCTGCCGATCGACATGCTGCAGTACCAGACCGACAGCTTCTCCACCGACAACCTGATCACCCTGGAAGAGCACAATCCCTACTGGCGGGCGCTGCGGCAGGACTACAGCGAAGGCCTGGCCGGCCTGGTCGACCGGCTGCCGCCCCCGCCCGGCCGCCTGCGGGTGACGGGACGGGGCGGCTGAGGGCGCCCGTCCTAGAGCGGGACTCGTTCACACGGAAGCGTATCCGGCGTTAACGAGGTAGTTGCTGCACTCTTTGGCGGTGAAGCGGTCGAGGAGCGCGCCAGCGCTTCGCCAGGTCTGCTCGACGGTGCGGGGCTGGGCCTTTCGCATGAGGTGTTTGAGCTTGGAGAAGACCTGCTCGATGGGGTTCAGGTCGGGGCTGTAGGGCGGCAGGAAGATGAGGTGAGCGCCGACGGCGCGGATCGCGGC
>NZ_JBMSEC010000012.1:0-32059 GCF_049446115.1 Caulobacter sp. KR2-114 | reverse complement strand
CCCTCCACCCCCTTCGGGGGTCCCCCTCCCCCAAGGGGGGAGGAGAAGGGGCGCTGCCTTCATTCTCTTCCCCCGCTGGGGGAAGTCCCGGCGAAGCCGGGGATGGGGGCTCCAGCGCAGAACACCGCTTGCCGCCCGCCCTCCGGACGGTAGGCTTCGGCGACATGGCGCGAGACCCGGAACGGGCGGCGCGCACAGCGGGATGGAAAGCATGACCCAAGGCCTGTTCAGCGACCTGCTGGTGATCGACTGCGCCAGCTTCATCGCCGGCCCCGCCGCCGGCACGGTGATGTCGGACTTCGGCGCCCGGGTGATCAAGGTCGAGCCGCCGGGCCTGGGCGACTCCTACCGCAACCTGTTCCGCCTGCGCGGCGCCGGGCCGGACGCCATCGACTATTTCTGGGCGCTGGACGCGCGCAACAAGGAAAGCCTGGCGCTGGACCTCAAGGACGAGGCCGGGCGCGCGGTGCTGCACAAGCTGATCGCCCGGGCCGATGTGTTCATCACCAACTTCCCGTTCCCGATCCGCGAGCGGCTGGGGCTGCGCGCGCAGGACGTGCTGCCGATGAACCCGCGGCTGATCTACGCCTCGCTGACCCCGTACGGCGAGCACGGTCCGGAGCGCGATCGCACCGCCTACGACACCACCGCCTGGTGGGGCCGCTCGGGGTTGATGGACATGGTCAAGGCCACCAGCGACACCGAGCCGGCGCTGTCGATGCCGGGCATGGGCGACCACCCGACCGCCATGGCCCTCTACGGCGCCATCGTCACCGCCCTCTACAAGCGGCAGATCACCGGCCAGGGCGGCGAGGTCTCCACCTCGCTGATGGCCAACGGCCTGTGGTCCAACTCTTGCCAGATCCAGGCGGCGCTGTGCGGCTACGAGCTGACCGGTCGGGGCGAACGCGGCGCGCGCAGCGCGATGACCGAGACCTATTTCTGCGCCTGCGGACGCCAGCTGCTGCTGGCCATCGCCAACCCCGGCCGCGAGTGGCCGCTGCTGGCCCGCGCCCTGGGACATCCGGAGTGGCTGGAGGACGAGCTGTTCGCCACGCCGATGCTGCGCTTCGCCAATTCGGCGATCCTGACCGCCTATCTGGAGGACGCCTTTCTGTCCGAGCCCTGGGCGGTGTGGCGCGAGCGGCTGAGCGCCGCCGGGGTCACCTTCGGCATCGTCGCCCAGATCGAGGATCACGCCGGCGACGAACAGGTGGAGGCCAATGGCCTGCTGCCCGAGTTCGTCGACGGCGAGGGCCTGCGCACGGTGGACAGCCCCTTCCAGCTCGCCGGCGAGCCCAAGCAGCCGCCCCGCATGTCGCCCTCCGTCGGCCAGCACACCCGCGCCATCCTCGAGGAAGTCGGCTGCAGCCCCGCCGAGATCGAGGCGCTGACGACGGGCGGGTGAGCTACGCTTCTCTGCCCCCTCTCCGCCGTCACCCTCGGGCGTCAGTCCCGAGGGTCAATGAACACTTCAGAACGTGTGGCGCGCCTCGAAGGGCCCGCCACGGCGCAGCCTCGCCGCTCTGCGACGCTCCGCTGCCGCTCGCGACTGCGCTGCAGGTGATCATGGATCCTCGGGACTTACGCCCGAGGATGACGGTTTGGGGGGTGAGAATTGGGGCTTGACGGCCGTTGCGTCGGGGGGCCGATCTTGATGGGCCTGACGCCGCCAAGACCCGAAACGGGGCGCCGGCCCACCGGAGGACTCCCATGAGCGCAGCCGAAATCGACACCCTGGGCTTCGATCCCGACGCCCTGCGCGAGAAGTACCGCGCCGAGCGCGACCGGCGGCTGCGCCCGGACGCCAACGCCCAGTACCTGGAGGCCGCCGGCGACTTCCGCCACTACGTCGACGATCCCTATGTCGAGCCCGGCTTCACCCGCGATCCGATCGCCGAGAGCCTGGACGTGCTGGTGGTGGGCGGCGGCTTCGGCGGCCTGCTGGCCGCGGCGCGGTTGCGCGAGGCGGGGGTCAAGGAGCTGCGCATCCTGGAGAAGGGCGGCGACTTTGGCGGCACCTGGTACTGGAACCGCTATCCCGGCGCCCAGTGCGACATCGAGAGCTACATCTACCTGCCGCTGCTGGAAGAGACCGGCTACATCCCCAAGGAGAAGTACAGCTACGCGGCCGAGATCCGCGAGCACTCGCGGCGCATCGGCGAGACCTTCGACCTCTATCGCGGGGCCCTGTTCCAGACCGAGCTGACCGACCTGCGCTGGCTGGAGGACGAGGGCCGCTGGCTGGCGACCACCACCCGCGGCGATGCGCTGAAGCCCCGCTACGTGGTGATGTCCAACGGCCCGCTGAACCGGCCCAAGCTGCCCGGCATCCCCGGCATCGAGACGTTCAAGGGGCACTCGTTCCACACCAGCCGCTGGGACTACGGCTACACCGGCGGCGATTCCACCGGCGGGCTGACCAAGCTGGCGGACAAGCGGGTGGCGATCATCGGCACCGGGGCCACGGCGATCCAGTGCGTGCCGCATCTCGGCCGCCACGCCGGCCACCTGTACGTCTTCCAGCGGACGCCCTCGTCGGTGGACGTGCGCGGCAACCGGCCCACCGATCCCGCCTGGGCCGCCAGCCTCGAGCCCGGCTGGCAGCGCAAGCGGATGCGCAACTTCAACACCCTGGTCTCCGGCGGGCAGCAGGACGAGGACCTGGTCGGCGACGGCTGGACCGACATCTTCAACAATCTCGGCGTGGCGGTGGCCCGGCGGATGGCGGCGGCCGGCCAGCCGCTGACCCCGCAGGACCTGGGCCGCGAGCTGGAGCTGGCCGACTTCCGCAAGATGAACCAGGTCCGCGCGCGGGTGGACGCGACGGTCACCGATCCGAAGACCGCCGAGGCGCTGAAGCCCTGGTACCGCCAGTTCTGCAAGCGGCCGACGTTCAACGACGACTATCTGCCGACCTTCAACCGGCCCAACGTCACCCTGGTGGACACCCTCGGCCGCGGCGTCGACCGCGTGACCGAGACCGGACTGGTGGTGGACGGGGTCGAGTACCCGGTGGACTGCATCATCTTCGCCACCGGCTTCGAGGTGGGCACCGCCTACACCCGCCGGGCCGGCTTCGAGGTCACCGGCCGCGACGGCGTCACCCTGACCGACTACTGGGCGGGCGGGGTGAAGAGCCTGCACGGCTTCTACAGCCACGGCTTCCCCAACTGCTTCCACCTGGGCATCACCCAGAACACCCTGACGCCGAACTTCCCGCACATGCTGGACGAACAGGCCTGCCACGTGGCCGAGGTGGTGCGGCGCGCCAATCTGCAGCAGGCCGGGCGCATCGAGCCCACCGCCGAGGCGGAGGCCGGCTGGCAGGAGACGATCCGCGCCAATGCCCTGCAGAACATCCAGTTCCGCAGCGAATGCACCCCCGGCTACTACAACGGCGAAGGCCGCGCGGGGGATGGCCAGGGCCTGTTCGACGGCCTCTACGGGCCGGGCTCAGACGCCTTCTTCGAGCTGGCCAGGGCCTGGCGCGAGGAGCAGGACATGGCCGGGCTGGCGTTCGCGCGCTGAGGGCCTGTCACAGCGGCGGCGGAGCCCCTCACCCTCCCCCGCGCCTTGCTGGCGCAAGCCACGCGGGCCCCTCCCTCTCCCTGTGGGAGAGGGGGATTGAGCGCTCGCCGTCGGCCCAAAAGACTCCTCTCCCATAGGGAGAGGAAGGGGCCCGAGGCCGGCGCGCGAGCGTCGGGCTTGGGAAGGTGAGGGGTTCCGCGCCCTGCACGACGGACTCCGCCCCGAACCTGCGGCGACTGTCGCCCGGTCCCCGCGGCCGCGGCTCTCCTGAACAGGGTAGCCCGGAGCGCCCGCCCCGGCTAGCCCGCGGCCTTGTCCATGAACCGCGCCAGGGTCACGTCCAGCTCGGTCACCCCGTCGGCGTCGTGCGTGGCCAGCAGCACCTCGACCCGGTTGTAGACGTTGGACCACTCCGGATGGTGGTCCAGCTTGTCGGCCATCAGCGCCACCCGGGTCATCCAGCCGAAGGCGGCGTTGAAGTCGTCGAAGCGGAAGGTCTTGACGATGGCGTCGCGCGGGCCGTCGGCCGCGGTCCAGCCGTTCAGCTGGGCGACGGCGGCCTGCGCGCCGATGCGCTGCGGGCGGCTCACGCCTGCGCCTCGGCGATCAGGGGGAAGTTCAGGCCGGTGATCCGCGCCAGGTCGTCCAGCGCCTGGGCCTCGCTGACCACCTTGATGGCCTGCATGCCCAGCTGCGCCGCCGGCTTGCAGTTCACCCCCAGGTCGTCGAGGTAGACGCAGGCGTGCGGCGGAGCTTCCAGCACCTCGCACATCATCTGGTAGATGCGCGGATCGGGCTTGCGCACCCCGGCCTTGGAGCTCTCGATGATGTGGTCGAACAGCGCCATGATGCCGGCCGTGCGCGAGGCGCCCTCGCTGGTGGACGACATCGACGGGCCGTGGCCCTGGGCCATGTTGTTGGTGATGCAGCCGACCTTGTAGCGGGCCTTGCACAGCTTCAGCGCCTCGACCATGCGCGGGCGCACATCGCCCGACAGCAGCGGCAGCACGTCGGCGCCGCGCACCGGGTGGCCCAGGTTGGTGGATTCCTCGAGGAACTTCAGGTCGAAGCCGTGCCGGTCGATCTCGGCCCGCTCGAACAGCGCCCAGGCATTGTGGTCGGGATTGGTGGCGTTCACCGTGCGGATCAGGTCGCGGGGCAGCCCGTGTTCGGCCTCGTAGCGGTTGAACGCCTCGAACGGCGAGGTGGTGAACACGCCGCCGAAATCCCAGATCACCGCTTCTATGGTCACGCCAGCTCCCCGCGCTTATGAAGATCGCCATGGACGAGGCGGCCCGCCCCGATGCCTCTCGAAGGACGCCTTCGGTCCACTGGACCTGGGCGACCTTCCTGGACCGTTCATCCCCGCGGCGTCGGCCAGGCGACGGTCCGCCGGGTACGCTCTAGAGGCCCGGCGGGCGCCATGCAAGGACAAGGATAAGTTGAATCTGGCCATTCAACCCGCGATGCCTGCGCCATATGCCGAGGGGCCGGGCGACTTCGCCATCGGCCTGGCGGCGATCGAGGCGGCCGACTGGCTGGAGGGGGGCGAGGCCGATCCTGCGGCGCGCAAAGATCCGCTGCTGGCCGCCCACCCAGCCCTGGTGTGGGGCGAGGTCGCCGGCTCGCGGGCCGGCCAGGCCGAGGTGCTGGCGATGGTCCGCGCCGCCGGCGTCGCCGCGCCCGACGACGGCCGCCCGCCGCTGCTGACCGCCGCCCGGGCCGTGGCCGACGACCTGTGCCTGATGGAAAAGCGCCAGGGCGAGTGGCGGCTGACCGCGGTCAGCCTCAGCGCCGGCTCGTTCTTCACCGCCGAGGACGCCATCGGCAAGTCGCTCGGCGAGCTGCACGCGCCGGTGCCGGGCTTCGCCGCGCGCTTCCAGAAGCGGGTGGAGCGGATCTTCGACGGGCTGCGGCCGGGGCTGGTGCTGCAGCGCCGCAACTGGTCGGTGCTGAACACCGACGCCCTGCACACCCCCGATCCGGCGCCGTACCGCGCCCGGATCGGCGAGATCCGCCCGGACGAGGCGGCCGAAAAGGTGTTCGTGCGCATGGAGCGCCAGACGCTGCGGCGGCTGCCGGACACCGGCGGGGTGCTGTTCACCATCCGCATCTGGCGCCATCCTCTGGCCGCCCTGGACGCCGATCCGGCGCGGCGGCGGGCCTTCGCCGTGGCCTGGCGCGGGGCCACGGACGACTATCGCGCCTACAAGAAGCTCGCCCTGTTCGACACCCTGGTGGAGTCGTTTCTTCGCGCCAGGGGAGAATAGGCGAGCGCAGGACTGGCCCGGCGGCGTTTAATGCGGTCCGACAGCAAAAGACCATGCGGGATTTGTGCGACATGCGACGGCTTCTTCTGACCTCGGCGACTTCCCTTTCCGTGCTGACGGCCGGCGTCTTCTTCGCCGCCGCGGCGACGGCCGCGCCCCAGGAGGCCCCGCCGCCGCCCGCGCCGATCTTCTACTGCCCCCTGCCGGACGCCGCCGCGACCGCCGCCCCGGCCAAGCCCGGTCCGGCCGCCAAGCCGACAGCGGCGCGCGCCGCTGCGGCCCGCAACTGCCCGCCGCCGCGCCCGCGCCTGCAGCGCGCCCGCCACGCGATGGTGATCCACCGCGGCTTCCACGTCCGCACCGCCGAGATCTCGCGGCCGTACAACGAGGAGGACGACGGCGTCTCCCGCAGCCAGGCCCGGGTCTACCGCTATGAGCTGTCGCACCACGGCCTCTATCCCTGGCAGGTCGAGCCCTATCCGCACCGCCGGCCGCGCTGGACCGAGGATTCCACGCCCCTGCCGGCGGACCTGATGGGCCGCGAGGACGAGCGTCACTACGCCTGGCGCGAGCCGGTCGCCCCGCCGCCGCCTGCGCCGCCCGTCGCCCCGCCGCCCCCGCCGATGCGCGCGGACCTGGATGACGGCCACCATCACCATCACCACCACGACGGCGATCATCATGAGTACGCCGAGGGCGATCACGCCGCCTACGCCGAGCGCGACCAGGCCTGGGGCGAGCGCGCCGAGACCGACGTTCGCTCGGGCCGCTACGAGCAGGACGAACAATACGCGCAGGCCGAGCAGGGCGCGGCGGTCGAGCACCACGACGACTGGCGAGAGCACCAGGACGCCCAGGCGTGGGACGACGATCGCGGCCAGGCCTGGCGCGAGGATGATCGCCGCCGTGACGATCACGGCCGTGACGACGGGCGCGAGGCTCGCCGCGACGACGAGCGCTACGCCGATCGGGGCGACGATTACGCCGACGCCGGCCAGGCGCAGCACAGCGACAGCTACCAGCACAGCCAGTACGACAACGGCGGCGGCTCGGTGCAGGGCGACCGCGACGGCCAGGTCTACTACCACTCGTGGGGCGACGCGGGCGCCGGCCCGGACCGGCGGGACGATGCGCCGGGCGCCTATCGCCAGGGCTGGTCCGATCGCTACAGCCACGCCGAGACCGATGGCCAGGGCTACGCCCACCACAGCGGCGGCGGCTATTCCTATTCCGAGGAAGGCGGCGACACCGGCTGGCAGGGCGGCTACGTGACCGGCGGCGAGCAGGCCTACGCGGGCGGCGGTTACGAAGGCGGCTACCAGGGCGGCGGCTACCAGGGCGGCTATGCCCAGCAGCAGGGCTACGCCGGCGGCTACGGGCAGCAAGCCTGGGCGCAGCAGGGCTACGCTCAACAGGGCTACGCCCAACAGGGTTACGCCCAACAAGGCTATGGCCAGCAGGCCTATGGCCAGGGCGGCTATGGCGACGACCAGGGCTATGACCAGAACGGCTACTATGGCCAGGGACCGTATGCCCCCGGCGGCGGCCAGCCGGCCTGGCGCAGCAACACCGGCGGCGGCTACGAGGTCTACGGCGCGGCCGGCCGCGACGCCAACGGCTACCTGACCTGGGCCGGCAAGCCGCGCGCGCCGGGCTCCTGAGGGCGCGGGTCCGAACGTCCTTCACCCTCCCCTTCATGGGGAGGGAAAGGCGGCAAGGCCGCCAGGGTGGGGAACGCCCGCCCGCCACGATGGCCTGCCCTTCCCGCGTACTGCCCTTGACTTCCCCACCCTGATCGCTGCGCGATCTGTCCCTCCCCATGAAGGGGAGGGGGAGGGGGAGGCGCCTATGGAACACCGCACCGCCCAGGCCCTGCTGGCCGCCCTTCACGCGCGGCAGGTGAGCGCCGAGGACCTGGCGCGCCAGGCGATCGCCGCCATCGAGGCCGGCGATCCGGCGCTGAACGCGGTGGTGGTGCGCGACTTCGACCGCGCCCTGCAGGCCGCGCGGGCCGCGGACGCCGCCCGGGCGCGCGGCGAGGCCGGCGTCCTGCTCGGCCTGCCGATGACGGTCAAGGAGGCGTTCAACGTCGCCGGCCTGCCGACCACCTGGGGCCTGCCGGGCGCGGCGGCGATCCCCATCGCCGAGGACGCGGTGGTGGTGCGCCGGCTGAAGGCCGCCGGGGCGGTGATCCTGGGCAAGACCAACGTGGCGACCATGCTGGGCGACTGGCAGAGCGCCAACCCGGTCTATGGCGCGACCTCGAACCCGTGGGATCCGGCGCGCACGGCCGGCGGCTCCTCGGGCGGCGGCGCGGCGGCGGTGGCGGCGGGCATGGTCGCCCTGGAGTTCGGCTCCGACCTGGCCTCGTCGCTGCGCGCGCCGGCGGCCTTCTGCGGCGTCTATGCGCACAAGCCCAGCTGGGGCCTGGTTCCGCAGCGCGGCTTCGCCCCGCCGGGGGCGCCGGCCTGGGGGCCGCAGCCGGCCATCGACCTGTCGGTGCTCGGCCCGATCGCCCGCAGCCCCGGCGACCTGCGCCTGGCGCTGCAGGCGGTGATGGGCCCGGACGACGCCGAGGCCGCCGCCTGGCGCGTGGCCCTGCCGCCGGCCCGGGGACGGGCGCTTAAGGACTTCCGGGTGCTGATCGTCGACCGCCATCCGCTGGTCCCCACCGCCGCCGTGATCGGCGCGGCGCTGGAGGCGCTGGAGGCGGCGCTGCGGCGCGAGGGGGCGCAGGTCTCGCGCGAGGCTGGCGGCCTGCCCGACCTCGCCGCCACCGCCGCCCTGCAGATGGAGCTGATGATGGCCCAGTTCTCGGCCGACGTCCCCGACGCCGCCTATGCCGCCGCCCGCGCCGCGGCGGAGGGCCTGCCGGCGTCCGGCGACCCGCAGGCGGCCGCCCTGCGCGGCCAGGCGCTCAGCCACCGCGACTGGGTCCGCGCCGACCGCCGCCGCCACGCCGACCGCGCCGCCTGGGCGCGGCTGTTCCGGGACGTCGACGTGGTGCTGTGCCCGGCCATGCCCACGGCCGCCTTCCCGCACGACCCCCGGCCGATGGAGCAGCGCACGCTGCAGATCGACGGCGCGACGGTTCCCTATACGGCCCAGGCCGTGTGGGGGACGCTGGCCACCGTCGCCGGCCTGCCGGCCACCGCCGCACCGCTGGGCCTGACGCCCGAGGGGCTGCCGATCGGCCTGCAGATCATCGGCCCCTGGCTGGAGGACCTGACGCCGCTGGCCTTCGCGCAGGCGCTGGAGCAGGCCTTCGGCGGCTTCCGGCCGCCACCCGCCTTCGCCGGATAGCGGGGCGCCTCAGGCCCCGCCGCACAGGTGCTCGGCGTCGGGCAGCGCCCAGGCCATCAGGGTGCGCAGGTCGGCCGAGGCATAGACCTTGCCCCGCTCGTCGCCCGGCGGGCAGTCCTCCGGCAGCGACGCCAGGCAGACCACCGCCGGATCGCCGGCCCGCGAGGCCTCGATGCCGGGCACGCGGTCGTAGCTCACCTGCCGCGCGCCGTTGGCGAACACCGCGGCGCTGCCGCTGTCCGGCTCGCCCTCGAAGCGGTTGGTCCTGACGCTCTCGCGGGTCAGGCTGCACTGGCCGACCACGGTGGGCAGGCGCCCCGGCATCGGCGCGGCGCCGCGCATCCAGTCCAGCCGGGCGCGGATGAACGCCTTCATGCAGGGGCGGTCGGCGCCGCAGCCGGCGTCCCGCGCCCGCAGCCAGCCGCGCTGCTGCTGGCGCAGGTCCGGCTCGCGCCGCAGCCGCGCCTGGTAGGCCTGCGACAGGGCCAGATCCAGCGTCGCCAGGCCGGCGTCGCCGCAGATCGCCTTTTCGGTGGGCGTGCCGGCCCGGGCGCAGTCGAAGCTGGCCTGCGGCGCGGCGCCGGCCGTCGGGGCCGCGGGGGTGACACAGAGGGTGGCGGCCAGCAGCAGGCCGCCGACGAGGGCGCGAGGCATGGGACGGCGCTCCGGATCGGGGGTCCGCCATCCTCGCCGCCTGGCGCCGGGCGTTACAAGCCCTGATCGGCGCCGGCGTTCAGCGCCAGTAGAGCCAGGTGGCCTGGGCCACCACGCCCATCAGCACGGCGAACAGCGCCGCGCCGCCGCCGATGAACAGCCGGTCGGCCATCGGCGCCTTCGCCACCGCGACGCGCGCGCCGCGCCGGCTCGTGCTCGTCTCCTGGATCGTCCCCATCGCGGGTCCTCCCTCTCGCTGCCGCAGCCTAGGCGCCGGAGGGCGGGACGGTCGCCTCCTGGCGCCCATTGGTCGCGCCCGCGCGCCCGGGCGCCGCATTTCCGGGCAGATTTGGCAGGCAAAGCGCCCATTCCCGCGCGACAATCGGCGGCGCCCCTCTGTCGGTTCGCCGACCGACACTCACCTACCGCTGTGTTATGACCGGCGCGCCTTACTCGACATGAGGCGACTCCGGCGGGCGGCCTGCCTCCACAGCAAGGCCGTCCGCCACCTCATCTCCCGGATGTTCCGCTCCAGTTGAGCCGCCAGCGCAGGCGTCACACAGTCTTGTCCTAAGCCTCGCCTTGCGCCGGCTCGATCGCCAGCGCCTTGTCGTCCAGGTCGGCCGCCCCATCGCGCAGGATGCCGGCCTGCAGCTTCAGCAGCCGCCGCTGCAGCGAGCGGGGCAGGGCGTCCGCCCGGTCCGCCAGCGCCTCGGCCGCCCCACGGACGCGCGCAGCCCCGGCGCGCAGGGCTGCGGCTTTGCGGGCTTCGTCGTCGATGGTCATGCGGAACTCCTGGGCGGTCTGGGGGGAGGAAGCTTGGGGGGAGGATCGCGCGTGCGGCGCCGCGCTGCAACCCAGACTGCTGACGCCGGGCGGCGGCAATGTGGCCGAGTTGGCGCAAAAGAACGCCGCAGGTTGTGGCCCCTCGCCGACGGCGGCGTCATGCCCGATGGGGAAGCCAGAGGCTGGGGGGCCAAGGCGATGATTGCCGAGCGAATTCAGATCGCGCCCACGCGCGCGGCGCGCCGGGCGGCGGACGGGACGATCACCTCCACGATCGACCCGATGATGTCGGCGCTGGCGAGCGCCGCTCCCGCCGCCCGGCGCGGACTTCTCGGCCTGCTGCTGCGGGCCGCCGCCACCGGCGGCGCGATCAGCTAGGCCGGGCGGCCCCCGGCGCCCGCCTCACGACCGGCCGCTCGGCGTGGGGGCGGCGCCACAAATCCGCTGGCGTTTGCGCTAGACTGGCGCGGTCCGCCGCCGGAACCTTGCCGCCATGTCCCGTCAAAGCCTGTTCTGCGCCCTTCTCCTGGCCGCGACCTGCGCCGCCGCCGCGGCCAGCGCCGCCGAGTCCGGGCCGCAGCCCGGCACGGGCCAGCCTGCCGGCGGCCCGCCGAAGCTGCATCTCGCCCGCCCCGCCGACGACTTCGCCAGCCCCTACGCCTCGCCGGCCCACCAAGCCGGCCCCAACCTCGGCCACACCGCCATCGAGCGGCGCCTGGCCGGGGACGGCCTGACCGGTTCGGTCGGCTACCTGTGCGGCATCGACCTCTACGAGCCCGACCGCTGGCAGCGCGGCGCCGGCCCCGACAGCTCCGCCGGCCACAAGGGCACCTTCCTGGGCGCCAAGCTGGGGTATGCCTTCAAGTAGCCGTGGCGGGCGGCCGGAGGCCGAGGCGCCCCACCGGGCCGCCGTCAGGCGATGACGGCGTTCTGGGAGCGATAGGCGGCAGGGGAGACGCCGAGCTGGCGTTGGAAGGCCCGCCGGAACGTCTCCACGTCGGCGAAGCCGCAGTCCGCGGCCACGATCTTGGGAGGCTCTCCTTGCTCCAGCAGGCGGCGTGCGGCCTCCACCTTCATCTCCTCGACCCAGGCATGGGGCGTGACGCCGATCTCGTCCCGGAAGAGGCGCGCGAAGTGGCGCGGGCTCATGCCCGCCCGTTCGGCCAACTCGGCCACGCCGTGTCGCCCCTGGGGATGGGCGACGACCCACCGCTGGATGTCCTGCAGCACCGAGCGTCCGGCAGGGTTGGCCTTGCCCCCACGGCTGTACTGCAACTGCCCCCCGGGCCGGCGGAAGTACATCACCAGGTGGCTGGCGACCTGGCGGGCGAGTTCGGCGCCCAGGTCCTCCTCGACCAGCGCCAGCGCCAGGTCCAGGCCGGCGGTGACGCCTGCCGCGGTGCGGACCTTGCCATCGCGCACCTGGATCGCGTCCACCTCCAGCGCCACCTGCGGGTAGGTGCGGGCGAACTGTTCGGCGAACGCCCAGTGGGTCGTGGCCCGGCGTCCGTCCAGCAGCCCTGCCTCCGCCAGCAGGAAGGCGCCGGTGCAGACCGAACCATAGCGACGCGCGCCCTTGGCCGCCTCGCGCAGCGCTTCGAGCAGTCGGGGCTCACGGCCGCGGCGCGGCAGATTGGGCGCGCCGGCGACCAGCAGGGTATCGATCAGGTCAGTCTCGTCGCGCCCCAGAACGCCGTCCGTAGCGACGCGCAGGCCGGAGGACGTGCGGATCATGCCAGGGGCGGAGCTCAGGAGGCGGACCTGATATTCGGGTCGGCCCGCCTGCACGTTGGCCTCCGCGAACACATCCGCGGGGCCGGACACATCGAGCAACTGCACCCCTTCCACCGCCAGGATCGCGACCTGCCGGGCGCGCGTCGAAGCCGTGTCCGATCCTGAGGCCATTTGGCAGATTTAGCAGGAAAACGGCGGATCACGCCAGAGCGAGCGGTCGTAGGGTGCCGCTGTCGCTCCCGTGGAGACACGCCGTGCCATCGCTGGATTCCGCCGCCATTCCCGACAGCAAACTTGCCCGGGCCATCACCGAGTTCGTTCGCGACACCGAGACGGAGCTCCTCTTCAACCATTCGAGCCGCGTCTACCACTTCGGCGCGCTGACCGGGGTGCGCCGCGGGCTCAGCTTCGACCGTGAACTGCTCTACGCCGGCGCCATGTTTCACGACGTCGGCCTGATGCCGAGCCACGCCAGCCACGACGAGCGTTTCGAGGTGGACGGCGCACATGCCGCCCGGGATTTCCTGCGCAGCCACGGCGTCCCGGAGGCCGACGCCTACACCGTCTGGACCGCCATTGCGCTGCACACCACGCCGGGCGTGCCCGTGCACATGCATCCGGTGGTCGCCTTGGTGACGGCCGGGGTCGAGATGGATGTGCTTGGCCTGACCTACGGCGATTATTCCGAAAACGTGCGCGAGGCCGTCACGCGCGCCTACCCACGGTCCGCCACCTTCAAGGAGGACATTATCCAAGCCTTCTACGAAGGCGTCCGGCTAAAGCCCCAGACGACGTTCGGCAACGTGAAGGCTGACGTGATCGCCGACAAGGAGCCGCACTTCCAGCGCGGAAACTTCTGTCAGGTGATCCGCAGCTCCCCCTGGAGGGCGTAGGCGATGCCGGCGTGCAGGAGGAGAAAGCCCATGAAGGCCAGGATCATTGTCGCCGCCGTTTTCGCCCTGCTCGGCGTCGGGCTCTCCGGCCCGGTCGTGGCCGATGACGGCCGCGCTGAAACCGTGGCGCCCCGGTTCAATCAACCTATCCCCAACGTCCCCGGCAAATCGCTCGTCGTGGTGGAGGTCGACTATCCGCCGGGCGCGGCGTCGCCGTCGCACACCCATGCCAGGTCGGCCTTCATCTACGCCTATGTGCTTTCGGGCCGTATCGAGTCGAAGGTGAACGACGGCGAAGCCCGGATCTACACCGCCGGCGAGAGCTGGTCCGAACCGCCCAACGCCCACCATCAGATCAGCCGCAACGCGAGCAAGACCGAAGCGGCCAGGCTGCTCGCGGTGTTCGTCGTGGACACCGGCGACACGGCGCTCACCACGCCCGATGCGAGGAAATAGACCGATGACCCAACGGCTCGACTACAATCAGGTCGCCCCCGATGGCGCCAAGGCGCTCGGCGGCGTTTATGGATACGTCCAGCGGAGCGGCCTGCCGGCCGGATTGGTGGACCTGGTCTATCTGCGTGTGTCGCAGATCAACAACTGCGCCTACTGCCTCGACATGCACACCCGCGCCCTGCTCAAGAGGGGCGTGTCGCCTGAAAAGCTTGCCCTGCTGCAGGCCTGGCCGGAAGGCGGCGCCCTGTTCGACGAAGCCGAGCGGGCCGCCTTGGCATGGGCGGAAAGCGTTACGGGCGTGGCCGAGACTGGCGTGCCGAGCGCCGCCTACGACGCCGCGCGAAGCGCCTTTGACGAGAAGCAGCTGGTCGACCTAACCCTCGCGATCAGTCTGATGAACGCCTACAACCGCATGGCCATCAGTTTCCGGAACACGCCGCAAGCCGTTCAGGACGCGATGGAGCCCCGGCCGTGACGGTCACCGAGATCGCCGGCGTCAGGATTCCCGACAGCGCCCTGGCGCGCCAGGTGACGGCGTTCGTCCGCGACACCGAGGGCGACCTGCTCTTCCACCATTCGGCCCGGGTCTATGCCTGGGGCGCACTGACGGGGCGCAGGCAGGCGCTGAGCTTCGATCCGGAGTTGCTCTACGCCGCGGCCATGTTCCACGACCTCGGCCTCACCGCCCGCTACGAAAGCAGCCAGCTACGCTTCGAGGTCGACGGGGCGAACGCGGCGCGCGATTTTCTCCGCGGACACGGCGTCTCCGAAAGCGATGTCGAGACGGTGTGGACCGCCGTCGCCCTGCACACGACACCCGGCATTCCGGAATTCATGCGCGCGGAGGTCGCCTTGCTGCAGGCGGGCGCCGGGATGGATGTCGCCGGCCGGGGCTACGACCATTTCACCGACCTCCAGCGCGAGGCCGTTGTCGCGGCCTTTCCGCGGGAGGCCGATTTCAAGCAGGGTATTCTCGACGCCTTCTACCAGGGCCTGAAACATCGCCCGGGCAGCACGTTCGGCACCTTCAACGACGACTTCCTGGCCTGCCGGGATCCCCACTTCCGGCGGGTGGACATGTGCAGCGTGATCCTCGCCTCGCCTTGGGCAGGCTGACGCGACACAGGGGCGCCGCCCTAGAGCCTTTTAGGGTCAGATGGAAACATCTGACCCGTATGAAAAGGCTCTATCTTCAAAAGTTTAGAGCATGTTCGGGCGGCGAAACCGCGTACACTTTCGCCTAACATGCTCTAGATCCCCGCGTACCACTGATAGCCGCGGTCTTCCCAGTAGCCGCCGCGGCCGCGGCCCAGCTTCGCGAAGCTGTCGATGGCCTCGATGCGCATGACGTACTTGGCCATTTTGTAGCCGAGCTGGCGCTCCAGCCGCAGGCGGATCGGGGCGCCGTGGGCGACGGGCAGGGGGGCGCCGTTCATCTCGTAGGCCAGGATGGTCTGGGGGTGGAAGGCGTCGGCGATGGCGATGGTCTCGTAGTAGTCGCCGCTGCCGTCCAGGGTCAGCTCCAGGGTGTCGGCGCAGAAGAAGGCGATGTACCGGGCGGCCGGCTTCAGGCCGGCGCGCGCCAGCAGGGGGCCCAGCCGGGCGCCCCGCCACTGGGCGATGCCGCTCCAGCCTTCCACGCAGTCGTGGCGGGTGATCTGGCTGCGGCCCGGCGCGGCGCGCAGGTCGGCCAGGGAGAGGCTGAGCGGGCGCTCCACCAGCCCGCCGATCTCCAGCTTCCAGTCGGCGAAGCCGCCGGCGGCCAGGGCCTGGTAGGCGTCGCTGTCCGGCGCGGTGGTGCCGTTGGCCTTGAAGTCCTTGCTGATGTCCGCCGGCGTGAACTCCCGCGCCAGCGCCCGCGGGCCGGCCAGCATCCCCTGCACCCGCCGGGTCAACGTCTCGCCGGAGTCCAGGGTGCGGTTCACCGGCTGGGAGGCGGTGATCCGCTCGCACGCCGCCAGGCCCAGGCCCAGCGGCGCGGCCAGGGCGGCGCGCAGCCAGGCCCGGCGGTCGTTGTCGGGTGGGGTCATGACGGCGCCTTGTCGGGCCGGATCGGAAACCAGCCGGTGATCATCGCGCGCATCTCGCCGATCGGCCCCGACAGCAGGATCATCGCCAGGTGCACGGCGGCGAACAGCACCAGGGCGCTGGCGCAGAGGAAGTGGATCGTGCGGGCCGACTGCCGGCCGCCGAACGCCATCGGCAGGACGGGAACCACGGCGTCGATGGTCGGCGACATGCTAAGCCCGGTGGCGACCATCAGCGGCAGCAGGCCCAGCACCACCGCCAGGTAGGTCAGCTTCTGCAGGCCGTTGTAGTCGCGGGCCGCCTCGCCGTGCGGGAACTTCAGGCGCAGGTGGCCCCAGGCCGTACGGCCGAGACCGGCGAGCTGGGCGCGGGTGGGAACCAGCACGCGGACCAGCCGCCCGCTGACCAGGCCGGAGCCGAGGTAGAGCGCGCCGTTCAGGGCGAACACCCAGGCGAAGAAGAAATGCCAGCGCCGGCCGGCGCCCAGGTCCAGGCTGGACGGCAGGGTCAGCCAGGGCGGAAAGGCGCGCACCGACTCCTGCCCGTCCGCCAGGCGCGAGACGCCCAGCACGCCGGTGACGTCGAACCTGCCCCCGGGCAGCGTCAGCACCCCCCGGGACGATCCGTTGGCGGCCTGCACCGCGTCGATGGCGGCGAAGGGGTGGGCGAAGGTCGAGGCCTCGCCCCAGTAGAAGGCCGGATGGGCGCAGAGGATCTGCAGGCCGCTCAGCAGCAGCACCGCCAGGCTCGCCAGATTGACCCAGTGGGTCAGCCTGACGACCAGCGGATGGCGCCACACCAGGCGGCGCCCGTCCGCCAGCAGCCGGTCCTGACGCATGACCTTCGCTCTCCCCGCGCCCGTCCGGGCCATCACATCGGCGGCGCCTTGCCCGCTTCGCCAATGGCCACGCCATTGGTGGCCAGGGTTCCGGCCGGCGTCCTGATGGCGACCAGGAACACCCTGGTGCCCGGCTTCACCATCGACCGGTCGCCCGGGGTGATCTGCACGATCGGCACGTTCGGCGGCACCACGATGTGCCGCGTGCCGGTGGCATAGCTGACGTCCAGCTCGCGGCCGTGCGCGCCGGCGGTGACCTTGCCCACCGTGCCATTGGTCATCATCGAGCCCTTCTTCAGGTCCCAGCCATAGTGGCCCTCGCCCATCTTCACGCCGGGCGGAAACACGTGGACTTCCAGCGAGCGGCCCGCGCCGTTGGCCTGGGGCATCTCGGCCGTACCGATGAAGCTGCCCGGCTGGATCGCCTCCACGGTGACCGGCTTGGTGACCTGCACCGACCAGTCGGGAGACAGGGCCACGCTCAGCGGCTTGCCGTCCCGCCCGGTGATCTTCAACCCGTTCGGCGCGACGGCGGTGACCGTGCCGCGAACGATCTGCGGCGCCGGGGGCGCGGCGGGGGCCGGGGCCGGCTGGGCCAGGGCGGAGGCGGCCGTGATCAGGAGGGCGCCGGCGACGGCGGGGACGTGCAGCTTCATGGGAGTCTCACATCTGGGGGGCGAAAGCCCCGCCTTAGTGACCTCCGATGTCCTTGGCGTCAAATTATATGTTGCACAATTCATCTGCGTCGCAAACGGTGATCCACACGGCCGCCGGGCTCGAGCAGGAGTCGAAGTCCGCGGGCCCCGAAGGCCGAAATATTGCTTGCAACAAGTCTTTGCTCGATAAGCAAATAATCAATTGTCGAGTACCCGACACGACGGCACAACAGCAGCAACCGTATGGTCAAGTTAGTTTATACAGAGACTTTTTCTTAAGATCGCGATGGGACACATTGTCCCGTGCTGACTTGTCGCGTGATTTTGAGTGCGTTCATTCGGGACCGCGGCGGCCAGGTGGCCCTGATCGCGGCGGCGGTGACGCCGGTTCTGGCGCTTCTGACGTGCGGCGCCGTAGACCTGTCGTCCCTGTCCTTCGACCATGCCACGATGCAGGATGTCGCCGACGCCACGGCCCTGGCCGCCGCCAAGCAGCTCGGCATGGGGGATGCACAGGGGACCAGCGCCCGCGCGCAGCAGTACGCCGCCTCGATGATGGCCGACGTCGCCAAGCGGATCACCTACCAGGTCAGCGCCGTCCCCTCCTCGGACGGCACGGAGATCACCGTGGCGATCGACGGCTACAGGGATTCGTTCTTTGGCAACCTGCTGCCCCCGGGCGGCTGGAAGATCCATGTGCAGGCGACGGCGCAGACGCTGGGGCGCGTGCCCCTGTGCGTGCTGGCGCACGGCGACAAGACGAAGTCCGACCAGAGCCAGGGCGTGGTGGGGCAGAACCTTGGCGGCATGCACCTGCAGGACTCCTCGCAGATCGCCGCGCCAGGGTGCATGGCGCACTCCAACTTCGACATCAACGTCGACAACAACGCCCTGCTGCAGGCGGGGCTGGTCCAGGCCTCCGGGGTCGCCAAGGGGGCCATCTCTCCGGCCCCGCAATCCGGGGCGCCGGAGATCGAGGATCCGTTCAAGGACATCGACGTTTCCGTGCCTTCCGGCGGCTGCTCGGCCCAGGCAGGCCCGGCGGTGAAGTATACCGGCGCCAGCGTGCTGCCTGCGGGCGTGCATTGCGGCGGGCTGCAGATCACAGGCGATGCGGTCCTGACCCTCGCCCCGGGCGAGCACTATTTCGTCGGCGACGTCACGATCGACCAGAACGCCCAGGTCACCGGCGACGACGTGGTGCTGATCTTCGACAGGAACTCCAGGTTCGACTTCAAGGGCAATTCGTCGGTGTCGCTGAAGGGCCGGCGCGAGGGCGCCCTGGCCGGCTTCGTCGCCGTGACCACGCGCACCAACGGCCATGTGTTCCACATCTCCGCCCCGCACGTCGACCAGCTCCTGGGGACCATCTACGTGCCCAACGCGACGCTTCAGGTGGAGGGCGCCAGCCGGGTCGGCCAGGCGTCCCAGTGGACCGTGATCGTCGCCCGCCAGCTTCAGCTCAACGGCGGCCCGACCCTGGTGATCAACGCCAACTACGCCGGCTCCAGCGTGCCCGTGCCGGGCGGCGTCGGCCCCAACAGCCCCGTGCAGGTGGGGCTGAAGAAATGACCCCCGCGCGATCGCAGACCCCCTCGGGCCGCGGCAGGGCCGGGCGCCGGGCGCGGCGCCGCTGATGGAGAGCCGCGCCTACATCCTGCACACCATCGCCGCGAACGAGCGCCTGCTCCGCCGCTTCCGCCGCGCCCTGGCCGACGAGGCCGCCAAGCCGACGGTCGACCTCAGCCTCTGCCGCCGGATCCGCCGCGCCATCCGCTCCGGCCTCGCCGTCCAGGAAGCCCGCCGCGCGCAACTGGCGAAGTCGTGAGGCCCGAGCGGCCTGGGCTTGCTGCGGGGTCAAGTCGCGGGCCCAGGCCCGGGCGCGACTGCCGGGCGGCCTGGAAGATCTGTAATGTGTCACTTCAAGCCCGGCGAAAATCGACCCGTTGCAGACTTCAGGAAAGGCTCAGTTGTCGACGAACTTGCAAGAAGTCGGATAGGTTGCGCCAACGATGCGGACGGTCAGAATGGCAGAACAGCCAGATCCTGGAATTGATTGGCCCCTGCAAGCAGCGCGGTCGATGCTCGAACACGGCGCTGCCATTCTGGACCATCTCAATGCGATGACAGACTTAGTTGCTCGCACGCTTCCAGACGGACAGGCTCGAGAAGCACGCCGTACGCTCGCTGACCTCATGTCGCTTCTGATTGTTCAAGTCGAACGGCCTATCGTGCGTCAACATCCTGAGCTTGATCCTGAGCGATCACAAGGTCGCTAGAGGTCGGCCTTCCGAATGCCGATGCCTGCAAACCACCCTCCCGCGAAATTCGCGGGGTCCGCTTGTGGCCGATCCGGCAGGGGGCAGGCGGAACGTCCGGTTGCGGCGTCGTCGCGTACGGGGCAAATCGACCCAAGTCGGACGCTACGGCCCTCCAAGCGCCCGCACAACTCGGAGCGCGCGCAACGGCCCCGTCATTGTGGTCTCGAATAGTCGACCTTCGCCTCGCCGAAGTGCTTCGTTATAATCAACGGTCGTCGCTCATGATAATCAGCGCGGGTTATCTGATCTGGATAGATTAGTTCGAGTGAAAAATTCCCGCTTTCAACGACATACGTCATTGCACTCCATTGGCAATTGCCGGCCGTGGATTGCCAAATTTCCCAAAACTCATAAATGAGATCCATAAGAGGGTTGGGAGAAAATTTGTATCGAACGGCTCCTACGTCATTTTCATAGAAAATGTCCGAGGAAATCACCCCATCTTCGACCTCAGAATGAACTATCAGCTTCCCGCACAAATCCTCGGCTGAACTCAGAGCGAGGCGGCCGATCTCCTGGTACATTTCTTCGACGGTCAGCGCCACGTGGGGTTCATCCAATTCGGCTTGGCTGGATCGGCCAAAATCAACCATGCTCGCAACGCTTCGGCAATGACTGCAACCCACCCTTCTCAGACATTCGCGACGTCCGCTTGTGGCCGCGCATCAATCGCCCGGCGGCCACAGTCGCTGCCGCCCCATGCCGTCGATGCTGACGCCGGCGAGGGGGGCGCCGCGCTGGCCGTGGTCCTCGCAGCGGAAGACGATGCGGTCGATGGTCACGTCGGCCTTGCCGCGGGCGATCAGCATGTCGATCAGGCCGTGCGGCTGGCGCAGCGCGGTGCAGGCGGGGCAGTTGACGGTCAGCGTGGCGTCGAGCGCGCGCAGCTCGCGCGGCGTCGGCGGCCTGCGGCGGCTGACCAGGTCGCGGCAGAGCTCGGCGCGCTGGGCGGCGGGAAGCCGGGGGATCGCGGCAGGGGGCGGGTCCCCGTTGGCGGGCATCTGGGGCGCTCCAGGGCGGTTGTCGGGCGCCGAAACCTGACTCCGCGCGCCCGGGGAGTCTAGCGGAATGTTCCGTCTTTGTTCACGCTGGACGCATGGGCCAAAGGAACATCGACAGGGCGCCGATCCGCATGCGCTACCACCACGGGCGCACCGTGGCGGACATGCTGGGGAACCGCTGGCAGGTGATCTCGAAGTGCCGGACCTGCGGGCTGATCATGCTGGTCAACCTGCGCCTGGTGATCCTGGTCAGCGGCCCCGGGGTGTCGCTCTGGAACCGCCGCGCGCGGTGTCGGCGGCTGGGCTGCGCCGGGGTCGTCGACTTCCAGGCCATGGCCCCGGGGATGGACGGCTTCCAGCCGCTGGAGATCGATGACCGGGCGGCGCCGTGACCCAGCGGACGTCGCGGTCGCGGTCATGAGAAGATCTTGCGGGGCGGCGTTCCGGGGTGGGGATGCGGCGGCCAGGCCGCCAAGACCCCAGGGGTCCCTGGTGGAGCCGAGGGGAGTCGAACCCCTGACCTCCTCATTGCGAACGAGGCGCTCTACCAACTGAGCTACGGCCCCCCTGCCCAGGGTCGGGAGGAGCGGCGCACATAAAGGCTCCCGCCTTGGGGTGTCAAGTTGGGGAAGCGGGGTCGCCGCACGGTTCTGCAAGGGGCCTAACGGCGCCAACCTTGCAAAGGTCGCCTGTCGGGCCTAGCTAGCGCGCGGCGCAACGGGATTTTCAGATGGCTTCCCTGCTCTACTTTGTATTCCTGGTCATCCACTGGCTGATTGGAGCACTTGTTTTCGTGCTGATCGCCAATGCGGTGATCAGTTGGCTTGTAGCATTCGAGATCATCAATCTCCGCAATCGCGCAGCCTACCAGATCGTCACGTTTCTGGACGCCGTCACGCGGCCGATCCTGCGTCCGATGCGCCGTTTGATTCCCACGCTTGGCGGCGTGGACATCTCCGCGGTGATCCTGATCATCCTGCTTGAGGCGATCGATCAGGCGTTCATCGTCAGGCAGATGATCCACTACAACTCTGCGTATTAGGGTTCGGCTGACGCCGCGCGGCGGGCGCGACGCCCTGGAAGGCTGGGGCGCCGATGCGGCCGGGCAGGTGTTCCTGAAGGCCAGGGTGCGGGCCGCCCCCACCGAGGGCGAGGCCAACGCCGCGCTGGAGGCGCTGGTGGCCCGGGCTGCGGGGCGGCCGCGCTCGGCGGTGCGGGTGGTGGCGGGCCACACGGCGCGGCTGAAAACCCTGCAGATCGAAGGGCTGGAGGCGGCCGAGGCGGCGGCGATCTTCGGCGCTCCGCCTGGTTAAGCCTCGGTCCCACCGATGTTTTTTCGAAAACCAGCGGGGTGCTGACGCGTTGAAGGGGCTTGAGAAAGGCCCCGCTGATGCCGACGAAGCCCGCCCACATCTATCAACAGCCCGCCGGACCCCAGCCCCGGCGCGGCGATCCTCGCCCCGCGCCCGGCCGCGGGCCGCGCGGCGGCGCGGGCCTGGGCCGTCCGGAGGTGACGGCGCCGGGCGGAACCGCCGGGGCCCGTCCCGCGCGGCCTGAGCCGCTGAGCGTCGGCGAGCGCTGGCGCCGGGCGCCGCTGTGGTCGAAGCTGCTGGCGGCGCTGGCGCTGCTGGTGGCCGCGGTGGTGTTGTTCTTCCTCTATGTGTTCCAGTGGAACTGGCTGCGCGGCCCGCTGGCGCACGAGATGTCGGCCCGGCTGCACCGGCCGGTGGCGATCACCGGCGACCTGAAGGCGCACATCTGGTCGTGGTCGCCGCGCGCCGAGGTCAACGGCCTGGTGGTCGGCAACCCGGCCTGGGCCGGCAAGGAGCCGATGGCGCGGCTGCCGCGGCTGACGGTCAGCGTCCACCTGCCCGACCTGCTGCGCGGCAAGACGGTGCTGCCGCTGGTGGAGGCCGACCGGCCCGACGTGCGGCTGCAGCGCGCGGCCGACGGCCGGGCCAACTGGAACTTCGCCAACGACAAGGTGGCCCAGCCGCTGCGCCTGCCGGCGATCCGCCACTTCGTGATCGCCGACGGCCAGCTGCGGCTGAACGACGAACAGCGCAAGCTGGTGTTCGTCGGCACGGTCAGCTCCAACGAGCAGGTGGTCGGCGCCGGGCGCGGGACCTTCGTGCTGGACGGCAAGGGCACGCTGAACGCCGCGCCGTTCAACGCCCATGTCACCGGCGGGCCGCTGCTGAACGTCGACCCGAACCGGCCCTATCCGTTCAACGCCCAGGTCAGCGCCGGGGCGACCCGGGTGCTGGCGGTGGGGACCATCCCGCACCCGTTCGACCTGTCTCGGTTCTCCTCGCAGCTGAAGCTGTCGGGCAATGACCTGGCCGAGCTCTATCGGCTCACCGGCCTGGCCCTGCCCGCCACCCCGCCCTATGCGCTGAGCGGCGGTTTCGCGCGGGTGGACAGCCAGTACGCCTTCCGCCGCTTCTCCGGGCGGGTCGGCGATTCCGACCTGGGCGGCGACGCCACGGTGGACATCGCCACCGGCCGCCCGTTCCTGAAGGCCGACCTGGTGTCGCGCCGGCTGAACCTGGCCGACCTGGGGGCCCTGATCGGGGCCGCGCCGCGCGACGTGCGCCACCACACGGTCTCGCCGGCCCAGGCGGCGATGGCGGCCAAGCTCAAGGCCGAGCACCGCATCCTGCCGGACGCGAAGCTGGACCTGGACCGGGTGCGCGGCATGGACGCGCGGGTCAGCTACCGGGCGCAGACGGTGCAGGCCAAGGGCCTGCCGATCCGGCAGGTGTCGCTGAAGGTGAACCTGGACCACGGCCTGCTGACGGTCGATCCGCTGGCCTTCACCCTGCCGCAGGGCCAGATCGCCGGCCTGATCCGCATCGATGCGCGCAAGGCCACGCCGGCGGAGGCGATCGACATCCGCCTGACCGGCGCCAGGCTCGAACAGCTGGTGCAGGCCGGGGCCAACCCGCCGATCGAGGGGACCATCCTGGCCCGCGCGAAGCTGTCCGGGGTCGGGGATTCGGTGCGCAGCGCGGCGGCGAGCTCCGACGGCGTGGTGACCGTGGTGGTGCCGCACGCCCAGCTGCGCCAGGCCTTCGCCGAGCTGCTGGGGATCAACGCCACCAAGGGCCTGCTGCTGCTGCTGTCGCACAACCAGGACCAGACGCCTGTGCGTTGCGCGGTGGCCGACTTCCACACCCAGAACGGGCTGATGACCGCCGACCGCATCGTGCTCGACACCGGCGTGGTGCTGGCCCAGGGCCGCGGCGCGGTGAACCTGCGCGACGAGACGCTGGACCTGCGGCTGGATGGCAAGTCGAAGAAGTTCCGCCTGGTGCGGCTGGCCGCGCCGATCACCGTCAAGGGCCGGCTGGAGGCGCCGCAGGTGGGCGTCGACGCCGGCAAGGCCGCCGGCCAGCTGACCCTCGCCGGGGCGCTGGGCGCCTTCGTCAACCCGCTGGCGGCGATCCTGCCGTTCGTCGACCTGGGCCTGGCCAAGGACGCCGACTGCTCGGCGCTGCTGAGCCAGGCGCACGTGGACGGCGCCCCGGTCACCCGCGCCCAGCAGGCCCAGGCCCCGCACGGCAAGGCGAAGCTGGCCCCGGCGCACTGAGGGTGTGGTTCTCTTCCCCCGCTTGCGGCTAGGGGATGCACACATCGGCGAAGGGGCTCGGTAACGCCTCCCTTCTCCCCTTGCGGGAGAAGGTGGCCCCCGTCAGCGGGTCGGATGAGGGGTTGATGGGGCCGTCGTGACTATCTCGGCGACGGCGGCGCTGCGCCAATCGGAAAGGCTTGCCGACCCCTCATCCGTCTTGCTGCGCAAGACACCTTCTCCCGCAAGGGGAGAAGGGCTTTCGCAACGAGACATCAAGATGCGTTAATCGCCTAGCGCTTGCGGGGGAAGAGGGCGCTAGTGCGACACCGCTTCCAGCGAGCGGCCGCCGGTGCGCGGGCCGAAGGCGCCGATGGCGACCACCACCACGCCCATGGCCGCAGCGATGAAGCTGAACACTCCGACGTTGCCGAAGGCGCCCAGCAGGGCGGCGATGATCAGGCTGGAGAACACCGTGGACAGCCGGCTCCAGGAATAGACGAAGCCCACCGCCCGGGCGCGGATGCGGGTGGGAAACAGCTCGGCCTGGTAGGCGTGGTAGGCGAAGCTCAGCAGGTTGTTCGACAGGGTGATGCCGACCCCCAGCGCGATCAGCACGACCGGCGCGCTCTGGCCGGCGAAGGTCAGGCCCAGGCCGGCGGTCGCCAGGGCGGCGGCGACGATCAGGTGCTTGCGCTCGAACCGGTCGGCGAACAGGCTGCACAGCAGCGGGCCCGCCGGGTAGGCGAAGGCGATGATGAAGGCGTACTGCAGCGACTTGGTCACCGCCTGGCCCTGGCCGGCCAGCAGGGTCGGGACCCAGTTGCCGAAGCCGTAGAAGCCGATGGTCTGGGCGGCGTTGAACACCGACAGCATGATCGTCCGCCCCAGGTAGGGCGGCTGGAAGATCTCCAGGAAGCGGCCTTGCGGCTCCGGCGCGGCGTCGGCGGCGGGCGCCGGGGCGGGCAGGGGCCGGCCGGTGCGGGCCTCGATGCGCTGCTCGAGGCGGGCGACCACCGCGTCGGCCTCGGCCAGGCGGCCGTGCTGCGCCAGCCAGCGCGGCGATTCCGGCAGGCCGATGCGGATCACCCAGACCACCGCGGCGGCGAGGGCGCCCAGGATCATCACCCAGCGCCAGCCGGCGACGCCGAACGGGGTCAGCGGGATCAGCCGCCAGCAGGCGAAGGCGACGATCGGCACGGCCAGGAACTGGATCGCCTGGTTCAGGGCGAAGGCCCGCCCGCGCAGCGCCGGCGGGGTGATCTCGGTCACGTAGGCGTCGATGGTCACCAGCTCCACGCCGATGCCGATGCCGGAGATGAACCGCCACAGGTCCAGGTGGGCGGCGCTCGACTGGCCGGCCATCACCAGGGTCGCGGCGGTGTACCAGATCAGCGAGGCGGTGAAGATCGCCCGCCGGCCGAAGCGGTCGGCGACCTGCGAGAACACCATCGTGCCCAGGAACAGGCCGGCGAAGGTGGCGGCGGCGAACATCGCCTGGTCCGACAGCCCCAGCAGGCCCTTGGCGCCCACGTGGAACACCCCCGCCTTCACCAGCCCGGGGGCGATATAGGCGGTCATCATCAGGTCGTAGAATTCGAAGCAGCCGCCCAGCGAGATCAGCAGCACCAGGCGCCACACCGCCCAGCTGGACGGCAACCGGTCCAGCCGCGCCGCGATCGTCGCCGCGCTCGGTGCGTCCGCCATGCCGTACTCCCTGTTCCGCCCGCGGCCTAACTGGCGGCAATCCCGCCGCCTGTCATCCCCTCACGTCAGCGCCCACCTCCCCCTCGTCACCCCGGACAAGGGCGCGTGAGCGCCCGCCGATCCGGGGCCGGCGGTTCGGCCACAAAGACGACATCCGGTGGAGCGCGGCGCGGTCCGCGGCCAGCGCCCTTCTTCTCGGATGCGGCCCGGCCGGCCCCGGGTCTTCGCTGCGCTGCGCCCGGGGTGACGAGGTGGAGGGGAACGGCGCCGAAACGCCGCCGCGCCTATCGCTGCAGCTTCACCTTGGCCACCGCGCCGGTGGCGCCGACGCCGTTGGGCACGGGCACCGAGGACGAGGCGTAGTTGGCGTTGATCACCAGGTTGGGGCTGCCGCTCATCTGGATCGACTTGGCCACCACCACGGTCCAGGCCGACTGGTCGGCGACGCGGTTGTTGGCGCCGGTGACCTTCAGGACGGCGCTCGGGATGTACACCGTGCCCTCCAGGCGTCGGGCGCTGTCGCTGGAGATCTCGAACGTGCCGACGTTGTCGCGCGTGGTCATGATCACGAAGCCGGCGTATGGGCCGCTCGTGGCGCCGGTGAGGTCGATGGTGGAGCTGTCGTCGAACTGGAACTGGGCGCTGTTGTCGAAGATCAGGGTGACGTTGCTGCCCTTCAGCACCGCGTTCTGCTGCAGCTGCAGCTGTCCGGCGTGGAAATAGTAGGTCCCGCCGGGGGTCAGCTGCAGGGTCTGGCCCTGGCGCACGGTGATGTTGCCGCAATAGGGGGTCGGCGTCGCCAGCAGGATGTTCAGCCCGGCCGTGAGGTTGGGGATCGGGGTGCACAGGTTCAGCAGCGGCTTGCTGATCGTCATCGAGGCGAACGGATCACCGATGGTCGGCGCGCCGTTCTGGGCCTGCGGAGTGATCGCGCCGGTGGCCTGGCCCGAGGCCTGGACGATGCCGGCGGTCAGCTGCGCCGAATTGGTGACCTGGATGTCGCCGTTCGACTGCACCAGGCAGGTGGCGGCGGTGGTCTGCGCCTGGTTGGTCATCTGGATCGTTTGGCCGCCGGTCTGCGAGGCCAGCACGCACAGCGGCGTCAGCCCAAGGGTGGCGGCCGTCGCGCTGACGTGGATGTCCCAGCCGCCGGGCGGCAGCAGGTTGCCGAAGAAGCTCTCGCGGTGGCCGTCCAGCCTGACGGTGACCTGGCTGTTGTCGGGGCTGAAGCTGGTGGTGACCCGGTAGGGCACCCGCGGCATCACCTGCGGGATCTGCGACTGCACGAAGCTGTCGGCGCGCGCGGCGATGCCGGCCTGGGCGCCGATGCCCAGCTGCTTGGCGGCATCCAGGGCGGCGGCGTCGGCGGCGTCCTGCATCTGCGAGTGGTCGGTGGACAGCGAGAACAGGTCGACCGCCCCGCAGGCGAGGATCGCCACGGTCGGCGCCGCGACGGCGAAGACGATCGCCGTGCCGCCCCGCTGGTCGCGCAGCCAGCGCGCCAGACCCCGGGCGAGAGCGCCTCGCCGCCGCCCGGCGCGGGCCGGCGCACCCATTTCGGGTAGCTGAGTTTTCACACTCAAGAATTGAATTTCTGCAGGGGCCTCGCGCGGGGCGGTCTTTCCCCGGATCAGGCCGCCTTCTCGGCCGGCGAGGGCGAGAGCACCTCGTCGGCGATGCGGGCGAAGTCGGCGGCCAGCGGCCGCAGCGACGGCTGCTGGCTGAGGGCGGCGGTCAGGAAGCGCGAGCTTTCCAGCGCCAGGCGCTCCAGCTGGCGGGTCAGCTGCGCGACCATGTCGCCGCCGCCGTCCTGGCCGGCCGCCAGCAGCTGGGCCTCGCTGAGCGCGGCGCGCTGCACATAGCGGATCTGGTAGCTGAGCAGCCGCCAGTTCAGCGGCTTGACCACGAACGAGGTGGCGCCGGCCTGGAAGGCGCGGTCGACCGCGCCGACGTCCTCGCGGCCGGTGACCACGATCACGGGCAGGCGACGCCAGGTCTCGCTGGCGCGCAGCCGCTCCAGCACCTCGAAGCCGTCGAGGGTGGGCATCTCCAGGTCCAGCAGCATGATGTCGGGCTGGAAGGCCTCGATGACCCGCAGCGCCTCCTCGCCGTCGGCCGCCGTGGCAACCGTGGCGTGCTCGGTGGTAAGATTAACAACCGCGAATTCCCGCAGGATCGGGTCGTCATCCACGAAGATGATCTTCAGCGCGTCCTGCAGGACATAGAAGAAGGTTCCGTCTTTATCGGGCGGCGACGACATGCGCGGGCGAGCTTCTGCACTGAAATGACACTGTTCATTAAACCGGGAGTCATTAATCCCGCGTAACCCGTTGGGGTTCTGGGGAAACGGGGTTGTTGAACTTGGGGCAGACGGGGTCGAAACCGGCGGGCCGGCGCAGGTCCATCCGTGGCAAGCTGACCGCCCTGGTGCTGGCCTCCGTCGGCCTGGCCGTGGCGCTGGTGGCCGGGATTTCCGCGGTGCGGGATGGTCAACGCGACACCGTGCTGGCGGCCGCCCGCCTCTCCGACACCGCCAAGGTGATGGCCTCGCTCAGCGCCGACGCCGTGGCCGCGGGGGACCGCCCCCGCGCCTACGCCGTGATCCGCTCGATCGTGCTGATGCCGGATGTCGACTATGCCCGCATCGAGGGCGCGAACGGGGCGCTGCTGGCCGAGACCGGCTCGGGCCAGCGCCTGACCCGCGACATCAGCGGCAAGGCGGGCAGCCAGGGCTTCAGCCTGGCGCTGCTGGGCTCGCATACGGCGCAGTTCGGCGCCCCGGTCACGGTCGGCGGGCGCACGGTGGGCCAGGTGGTGGTCTCCGGGCGGATCGGCGATGGCGGCCAGCGGCTGCTCTCCAGCCTGCTGATCAGCCTGGGCGCGACCCTGGCGGCGGCGATCGCCGGCCTGGCGGTGGCGGCGCGGCTGCAGCGGGGCATCTCCGGCCCGATCGGCGCCCTGACCCGTTCGATGGCCGAGATCACCGACAGTCACGACTATGCCCGCGACGTGGCCGTGGCCGCCGACGACGAGGTGGGCGAGCTGGTGGACGGCTTTCGCCGCATGCTGGGCGAGATCCGCACCCGCGACGCCGCCCTGGCCGAGCACCTGGCCGGTCTGGAGCGCACGGTGGAGGAACGCACCGCCGACCTGCGCGAGGCCAAGGACGCCGCCGAGAGCGCCAACTCGGCCAAGAGCGACTTCCTGGCCACCATGAGCCATGAGATCCGCACGCCGATGAACGGCATCATGGTGATGGCCGAGATGCTGGCCGCCGGCGAGATGCCGCCCAAGCAGCGCCGCTTCGCCGAGGTGATCGCCAAGTCCGGCTCGAGCCTGCTGGCGATCATCAACGACATCCTGGACTTCTCCAAGATCGAGGCCGGCAAGCTGGAGCTGGAGGCCGCGCCGGTGGACGTCGCCGACGTCGCCGAGGACGTGCTGAGCCTGTTCTGGGAAAAGGCCCGCTCCAAGGGGCTGGACCTGGCCGCCTTCATCGACCCGGCGACCCCGGCGCTGGTCAGCGGCGACGCCGTGCGCCTGCGCCAGGTGGTCGGCAACCTGGTCAACAACGCCATCAAGTTCACCGAGGCCGGCGGGGTGATGGTGCAGGTCGCGCCCAGCGGCGAGGACCGGCTGCGCATCTCGGTGCACGACACCGGCATCGGCATCGCCCCCGACAAGATCGCCGGTGTGTTCGGAGCCTTCACCCAGGCCGACCAGTCCACCACCCGCAAGTTCGGCGGCAGCGGCCTGGGCCTGGCGATCTGCAAGCGCCTGGTCGAGGCGATGGGCGGCGGCTTCAAGGTCAGCAGCAAGCTGGGCAAGGGCTCGGTGTTCGCCTTCGAGATCCCCGCCCCGGCCCTGGAGCCGGCCAGGCCCTGGCCGCTGTTCGAAGAAGGCCAGGCCGTGGCGGTGGCGGTGGCCGGCACGTCCACGCCGGGGGTGCTGGCGCGCTACCTGAAGGCCTCGGGCCTGGCGATGGCCGGGCTCGACGCCGCGGACGCCCGGCTGGCGATCGCCGACGCCGAGACGCTGAAGGCGGCCCCCCGGCTGGCGGCGCCCACCGTCTGCATCGGCGAATACGGCGACAGCGCCCCGGCGACGCTGCAGCGCGAGGGCCGCGCCGACCTGGTGCTGGTCCAGCCGCTGCGCCGGCGCGAGCTGGCGGCGACGCTGGAGCGGGTGCTGGCCGGCGCGTCCATCGCCGAGGCCCTGACCGAGGAACGCGCCGCCGCCGCCGCCCTGCCGACCTTCACCGGCCGCCGGGTGCTGGTGGCCGACGACAGCGCGGTCAACCGCGAGGTCGCCCTGGAGGCCCTGTCGCGCCTGGGGATCGAGGCCGAGGTCTGCGTCGACGGCCGCGAGGCGGTGGTGGCCACCCTGGCCGGCGACCGCTTCGACCTGGTGCTGATGGACGGCTCGATGCCGGACATGGACGGCTACGAGGCGACCCGCGAGATCCGCCGCCGCGAGGCCGAGGAAGACCGCGCCGCCACCCCGATCATCGCCCTGACCGCGCACGTGGTCGGCTCGGCCGCCGAGGCCTGGCGCGACGCCGGCATGGACGGCGTGCTGCACAAGCCCTTCACCCTCGCCGCCCTGGCCGCCGCCCTGGGCCGGTTCCTCGAGCCCTCGGCCGCCGCGCCCCTCGCGGCGCTGGCCGCACCGGCCGTTCCGGCTGCAGCAACGCCCGCGCCCGCCCTGGCCGGCGGCCTCGCCGTTTCAGACCTGCTCGATCCGCAGGTGGCCAGCGAGCTGGCCCGCATGGCGGCGATGGGCAAGGCCGACTTCGTCGATCGCGTGCGCCGGCTCTATCGCGAGAACGCCCCCGAGGCGGTCAAGGGGGTGATCGACGCCTCCGTCGCCGGCGACGCCGAGGCCACCGCCCGGGCCGCGCACGCGCTGAAGTCGATGAGCCTGAACATGGGCGCCCGCGTCGTGGCCGAGAGCGCCGCGCGCATCGAGGCGCAGGCGCGCGAGCTGGGCGTGGTCAACGTCGACCAGGCGCAGATCCTGCACCGCCAGCTGCTGGCCACCCTCGACGTGCTGGACGGCTATCCGCCGACCCAGCCGGCGGCGCAGCAGCCCCCGACCACCGCCGACACCGAGGAACAGGCGCTGCTCGACGACCTGGCCAAGGCGATCGCCAACGACGAGCTGGCCCTGGTCTATCAGCCGCAGTTCGACCGCGACGGCGAACAGATCACCGGGGTCGAGACGCTGCTGCGCTGGAACCATCCGGTGCGCGGCTTCGTCAGTCCGGCGCTGTTCATCCCGCTGGCCGAGCGGCACGGCATGATCGGCCCGATCACCCAGTGGGTGCTCGACCGGGCGATGACCGAGACCGAGGGCCTGGGCGACAGCCTGGTGATCAGCTTCAACGCCTCGGCGGTGGAGTTCGCCGACCCCTCGTTCGTCGACGAACTGTCGGTGCTGATCGCCCGCCGCCGCTTCGACCCGCGCCGCCTGGAGATCGAGGTTACCGAGACCGCGGTGCTGGCCGAGGAGGACGAGGTCCGCCGCAACATGGCCCGGCTGCACGAGCTGGGCCTGAAGATCGCCCTCGACGACTTCGGCGTCGGCTATTCCTCGCTCAGCCACCTGCGGCTGTTCCCGTTCGACAAGCTGAAGATCGACCGCGCCTTCGTCACCGGCTGCGCCGACAACGTGCAGTCCGCCACCCTGGTCCACGCCGTGGTCGCCATCGGCCGCTCGCTGGGCATGAAGGTGGTCGCCGAAGGGGTGGAGACGGAGTCGCAGCGCAAGTTCCTGAAGGTCGCCGGCGTGCACGCCATGCAGGGCTACCTGTTCGCCCGCCCCGAACCCATCGCCGCCCTGCGCGCCCGCCTGGGAATCGGCGAGGAGGCCATGCGGGCGTCGGCGTCCTAGAGCATGTTAGGCGAAAGTGTACGCGGTTTCGCCGCTCGAACATGCTCTAAACTTTTGAAGATAGAGCCTTTTTATACGGGTCAGATGATTCCATCTGACCCTAAAAGGCTCTAGGCCCCCTCCACCATTCGCCCTGCGGACGAATGGTCCCCTCCCCCGTTTCACGGGGGCGGAGCGCAGCGTCTCAGCCTGTTATCCTCCCTCGCGGAGCGCTAGGGGATGCACACATCGTGGGTTTGATGACTCTGGTGTGAGTGGCGTGGGTTTTGAGTGATGTGATTCAGTGTCGTTGTCTTTGGATCGGGAGTGGACGTCGATGCTGGGTATGGAGTTTTGGCTGGGGTCGTTCGGTGACGAGCGCCTGGTAAAAAGGGGGGCCATCTGCTTGAGCGGATGGTGTCTTGCCAGAGTGTCTGTC
>NZ_JBMSEC010000011.1:0-74487 GCF_049446115.1 Caulobacter sp. KR2-114 | reverse complement strand
CACCGCCTTCGGCGGTCCCCCTCCCCCAACGGGGGAGGAGAACGGTTCTCTTCCCCCAATGGGGGAAGTACCCGCGAAGCGGGGGATGGGGGCTCCAGCGGAGAACCGACCGTCAGGGGCGGGTCCACACCGCGGCGTTGGCCTCGGCGAACGCCTGGAAGCGGGTGGCGGGCTGGCCGGTGAGGGCCCGCAAGCCGTCGGCGATGTGGTCCTGGGCGCCGTCGGCAATGGTCTGGTAGCCGGCGGCCAGGAACATCGCCATGCCCTCCGACAGGCCGCGCCGCACGAACCGCTCGGCCATCGCCGCCGTCGTGATGTGGGCGTGGGTGACCGGGCGGCCGCGCGCCTGGCCGATCAGCTCGGCGACACGGTCGTAGGACAGCGACTCATCGCCGGTCAGGGTGAAGTCGCGGTTGAGGGCGGCCGGGGCGGTCAGCGCCGCGAAGGCCGCACGGGCGATGTCGAGCGTGCTGATGAACGGGACCCGCCCCTGGCCGGTGTTGGAATAGAGGGTGTCCTCGTCGCGGATCGAGGCCAGGAACGGCCCCTCGCTGAAGTTCTGCATGAAGGCGGTCGGGCAGAGCACCGCCCAGTCCTCGGCGTTGTCCTGCAGCCACTGGTGCGTCTGGCCGGGCCCCGGCCCGCCGGCCGGCAGCGAGGCCATGCTGAGCAGCACCAAGCGGCGCGCGCCGTGGCGTATCGCCAGGTCCAGAAAGGCCGCCATCCGCGCGGGCGCATCGTCCACCCCGGCCGGCGCCACCAGGTAGACCGACCCCACCTCCCGCAGCGCCGCGTCCCAGGTGTCCGGCCGCGACCAGTCGAACGGCGCCGCGCCGCCGCGCGAGGCCGCGCGATGCGGCAGGCCCGCCGCGTTCAGCAGCGACACCAGGCTGCGGCCGGTCTTGCCGGTCGCCCCCGTGACGAGCACGCGCTCACCCATGCGATGTCGCCTTGCCCGGCCCGTTCAGGATGAAGGCGTCGACCACCGCCGCGCCGAGTTGGGCCTTCAGGCCCTGGATCGGGTTCCAGTAGTCCTTGAAATGCACCATCCGGCCGTTGCGGGCGCGGATCACCGAGATGTACCGCTGCTCGTAGGGCTCGCCAGTGCGCATCGAGCGGCCATGGCCGTCGAATTCCAGGATCACCACCTCCGGGTCGGCCGTCTCGTGCGTCACCAGGTTGCTGGCGGACTCGACGGTGACGTCCCCGCCCACCTTGACCAGGTGGGCCAGCACGGCGGCCTTGCCCTCGACCCGGGTCGGCATGCCCGGGCGGGCATAGGGGAACTCCATCACAAAGTCGTCGGCCATCATGTCGACGAAGCTGGTCGCCGACGGGTCGATGCGCTCGCCAAGGGCGCGGGCCAGCAGGTCGACGACGCCCGGCTTCGTGGCCGGCTCCTGCGCCGTGGTTGGCTTGGGGTCGCTCATGGCTTAAGTCTCCGTCGATGGAACAGGATCGTCTCGACGAGATAGGACAGCTCGCGATGGAACGCAACCGTTCCGTCGCGACGAAAAAGTCGCCCACGGGCGAGACGCGGCTCAGCGGCGCGGCGGTGAAGCGCCCGCAGATCACCGACGCCCTGGCGCGGACCTTCTTCGAGGAATGGGCGCGGGTGGGCTATTCGGCGCTCAGCCTCGACGCCGTGGCCCGCAAGGCCGGCGTCGGCAAGGCCGCGCTCTATCGCCGCTGGCGCTCCAAAGCCGACATGGCCGCCGACCTGGTCAGGCAGCTGGGGGCCGCGGCGATCGCCCTGGGCGACCCCGGCGACCAGGGCTCGCTGGAGGCCGACCTCTACGCCGCCCTGCTGGCGGCCCGGCGCATGCTGCGCCACCCCCTGGTGCGCCGCATCCTGCCCGACCTCTATGTGGCCATGCCGCGCGAGCCGGCCTTGGCCGCGGCGATGCGGCCGGGCGAGATGATGCGCGAGAACAAGGTCAAGGCGCTGGTCGACCGCGCCGTCGCCCGCGGCGAGTTGCCCGCCGACGTCGACCGCCGCGCCGCCACCGACGCCCTGATCGGCCCGCTCTACTGGCGCATCGTGGTGCTCGGCGAACGCTGCGACCGCGCCCGGCTGAAGACCCTGGCGCGGATGACGGCCGCCGCGATCCGGGCGGGCTGAGGGGCGGGCGGGGAGCCCCTCCACCGCCTCCGGCGGTCCCCCTCCCCCAGGGGGCCCAAGCGGGGAGGAGAACGGTTCTCTTCCCCCAATGGGGGAAGTACCGGCGAAGCCGGGGATGGGGGCTCCAGCGGAGAACTGATGGTCGGCGCCAGGCTGGAGCCCCCTCCACCGCCTCCGGCGGTCCCCCTCCCCCCGTGGGGCAGGAGAACGGTTCTCTTCCCCCATTGGGGGAAGTACCGGCGAAGCCGGGGATGGGGGCTCCAGCGGAGAACTGATGGTCGGCGCCAGGCTGGAGCCCCCTCCACCGCCTCCGGCGGTCCCCCTCCCCCAGTGGGGCAGGAGAACCGTTCTCTTCCCCCATTGGGGGAAGTACCGGCGAAGCCGGGGATGGGGGCTCCAGCGGAGAACTGATGGTCGGCGCCAGGCTGGAGCCCCCCCCACCGCCTCCGGCGGTCCCCCTCCCCCAGTGGGGGAGGAGAACGGTTCTCTTCCCCCATTGGGGGAAGTACCGGCGAAGCCGGGGATGGGGGCCAGCGATCAGTCCAGATAGTCGCCGCGCAGACCGGCGATCAGGCCGGGATGCTCCGGGCGCCAGCCGAGGCTCTCGCGCGTCAGGGCGCTGGAGGCGGGCATGTCGGTGACGGCGACGAAGCCGACGAAGCCGAGCTGGGCGGCGGCCTCCTCCGGGGTGAGGCCGCGCACCGGCAGGCCGAGCCGCGCGCCGATGACCTCGGCGATGTCGCGCAGGCGCACGCCCTCCTCGCCGACGGCATGCAGCCGCTGGCCCGGCTGGGCGTCCTCCAGGGCCAGGCGAAACAGCCGGGCGGCGTCGCGCCGGTGCACCGCCGGCCAGCGGTTCTGGCCCTCGCCGACATAGGCGGCGAAGCCTCCCCCGCGCGCGGCGGCCACCAGCATCGACACCAGCCCCTGCTGGGCGCGGTCGTGCACCGAGGGCGACAGGCGCACCACCGAGGCGCGCACGCCCCGGGCCGCGAACGCCAGCGCCGCCTCTTCCGGCCGCCCACGCACCGCCGTCATGGAGTCCAGGTCGGCCGCATCGGCCTCGGTGCTGGGACGCCCCGGGGTGCGCGCGGTCAGGCCCGAGGTGACCACCAGCGGCTTGCCGCTCCCGGCCAGGGCCTCGGCCATGGCGGTCACGGCCGCCAGGTCGGTCTCGCCGGCCTGGATGTACTGCGAGAAGTCGTTGCCGAAGGCGCAGTGGATCACCCCGTCGGCGGCGGCCGCCGCCTCCGCCAGGATCTGGGGCTGGCCGACGTCGCCGCGCCGCGCCGCCACGCCCCACCCCACCAGCGTCGCCGCCGCCGCGTCGCTGCGCGCCAGCCCTTCGATCTGGTGGCCCGCCGCCTTCAGCTCCTCGACCACCGCCGAGCCGATGAAGCCGGTCGCTCCGGTCATGAAAACCCGCATGGAAACGCTCCGCCTGTTGCTTGCAGACAAGCGTCTGGCGCCGGACTATCCTGGTAAAGCCGTGAGGTCATCATAGTAAGAGCGCTAACAGGATGAACCAGCTCGCCGTCTCAGGGTCCGGCCTTGGCGCCTATCTGCGCGACCGCCGCACCCGGCTGGACCCGGCCGCCTTCGGCTTTCCGGCCGAGCGCCGGCGCACGCCGGGACTGCGCCGCGAGGAGGTGGCGCTGCGGGCCAACATCAGCGCCACCTGGTACGCCTGGCTGGAGCAGGGCCGCGGCGGCGCCCCGTCGGCCGACGTGCTGGACCGCATCGCCCGCGCGCTGATGCTCACCGACCTGGAGCGCGAGCACCTGTTCCTGCTGGGCCTCGGCCGCCCGCCGGAGGCGCGCTATCGCGGCGGCGGCGAGGGCGTCACCCCGCGCCTGCAGCGGGTGCTGGACGCCCTGGACCCCAGCCCGGCCATGCTGCGCACCGCCACCTGGGACGTGGTGGCCTGGAACCAGGCGGCCCGGGCCATGCTGATGGACTATGCGGCCATGGCCCCGCACGAGCGCAACATGCTGCGCTTCATGTTCCTCGACCCGCGCGCCCGGGAGGCGCAGTACGACTGGGAGAGCGTGGCGCGGCTGGTGCTGGCGGCGTTCCGGCTGGACGCCGTGCGCGCCGGCGCCGCGGCGGACGTGCAGCCGCTGGTCGACGAGCTCAGCCGCCAGAGCCCGGAGTTCCGCGCCATGTGGGCCGACAACGAGATCCCCGCCGCGCGGCACGACGGCCTCAAGCAGGTCCGCCACCCCGTGCTGGGCCCGATCACCTTCGAGATCTCCGCCTTCGCCGTGGACGGCCGGCCCGACCTCAGCCTGCTGGTCTACAACCCGGTCAGCCCGCAGGACGCCGAACGGGTCGCCGCCCTGCAGGGCGCCGGCCAGGCGGGCGGGGCGCAGGGGGACAGCTGATGACGGCCTATCTGGTGCTCGACTTCGCGATCCGGGACCTGCGCGGCTTCCTGCCGTACGCCGAGGCCATCCCCGGCTTCATCGAACGGCACGGCGGCCGCTACATCGTCCGCGGCGCCGAGCCGACGGTGATGGAGGGCGACTGGTCGCCGGACCGGCTGGTGATCCTGGAATTCCCCTCGCGCGACCACGCCAGCGCCTTCCTGGCCGACCCCGAAGCCCAGCCCCTGTTCGCCCTGCGCCACCGCACCACCGACAGCCGACTGGTGCTGGTGGACGGCTGCGCCTGATGCGCCAGATCGTGCTGATCAGCGGTTCGCCCGGGGCGGGGAAGAGCACCCTGGCGCTGCCGCTGGCCGAACGCCTCGGCTGGCCGCTGCTCAGCAAGGATCACATCAAGGAAACCCTGTTCGACGCCATGGGCGGCGTCGGCGACAGCCTGGAGGAATCCCGCCGCTTCGGCGCCGGGGCGATGGGGACGCTCTGGGCGCTGGCCGCCCGTTGCCCGCAGGTGGTGCTGGAGGCCAACTTCCGGCCGCGCAGCGACTATGAGCGCGCGCGGCTGCTCGGGCTGCGCGGCCAGGTCGTCGAGGTCCATTGCGCCTGCCCCATGGCGGAGGCGATGCGCCGCTTCAAGGCGCGGGGCGCGGCCGGCGTGCATGCCGCGCATCCCTGGCGGCTCATGGACGACGCGGCCTTCGCCGAGTTCGACCGGCCGGTGGGCGTGGGCGACCTGATCACCGTCGACACGACACGGCCAACGGACATCGAAGGGATCGCGGGGGAGATCGCGCGACGCTTTGCCAACGGCGCCGCGCTGGCTTCCGGCTGAGGCCGGCAGCCGGCCGACTCGTCCCGACGGCTCTCGCCCGTGATGCGAACGATGACCTGGGAGGTAATTGCGCCGGCGCCGGCGGCTGCCGACCCTGTCGGCAGGCCAGAACCCAGGAAGCCGCCATGTCCGCACCCCACACGTCGCCCACCGATGTCGTCCAGCAGTTCATGCAGCTGATGGAGCCGCTGAACTACGACGATGCGCTGAAGCTCGTTTCGGAGACCTGCGAATACTCCAACCCGCCGCCCTTCGGCACGGTGCGCGGGCCGGCCGGCATCCGCGCCGTGCTGGAGCCCTTCTTCGGGCCGACGCTGAAGAACGAATTCAAGGTTCTGCGATCGGCCGCCTCGGGCCCCGTGGTGTTGCTCGAGCGTCTCGATCGGCACCTGTTCGGGGAAAAGTGGGTCGAGCTGCCCGTGACCGGCGTCTACGAAGTGCACGGCGGGCTGATCACCTACTGGCGTGACTATTTCGACGTGGCGACGATCATGCAGCAGATGCCGGCGGGATAGGACGCCTGCCTGTCGAAGGCTCCTCGCACCCCACCCCAGCACAGGCACGCATGACCCGCCAATTTCACAAGCTCTGGCTGAAGATCACCGCCGTCATCGTCGGCGCCTTCGGGCCGGTGTTCTTCCTGGGAACCCTGCGGCCGACCATGGCGCCGGCGCGCCTCACCCTCGACCTGCTGGGCTGGCGCCTGGCGAACCCCTCGACCTTCGACACCCCCGACACCCGCTTCCTGTCTGCGCTGACGGGCGGCTTTCTGCTGGGCTGGGGCGTGACGATCTGGGCCCTGTCGTCGTGGGTCTACGACGCCGCGCCCGAGGGCGTGCGCCGCACCGTGCTGGCGGGCCTTCTCGCCTGGTTCTGCCTGGACAGCGCCGGCTCCATAGCCTCAGGAAACCCTTCGAACGCAGCCTTCAACGTCGCCGTCCTCCTCGCCGCCGCCGGCCCGCTCTGGCGACCTGCCCGGGACTGACCCCGGCGCTTGGGACGCCCGCGCTCAGAGGCGGACTTTCCCGACGTCAGCTGAGGGCGGAAAGCGGAACTTTGGAATTTGCTATTGGCTCTAGCCGGCGTGAGCGGTCAGCCTCGCGTCAAGTCCACAGCGTCATCCCGCACGCTGTCGGCCCAAGAAGGAGCCGTCAGGTCGGCGACGTCCCGCAGCACCGTGTCGGCCAGGGCCAGGCTGAGGCTGTCCACATCCACGTCGTCGGCATTGGCCAGGCAGGCGACGGAGAAGTCCTGGTCCGGAAAGCGCACCAGTTTGGAGAGATAGCCGACAAAGCTGCCGCCGTGGCTGATGATCGGAACGCCCCGGTGCGGCCGGACCGAGACCCCGCGGCGATAGTAGAGCCAGGCGCCGTCGGTGCGCCGGGCGGCCCGCAGCAGCCAGGCCGGCAGGTCGGGGCCTAGCGCCGATCGGCCTGTCCAGAAGACGTCCCAGCGGGCGAGGTCGGAGAGGGTGGTCAGAAGGCCGCCGTCGCCGATGAAATGAAATTGCGTGTGGTTTGGGGTGATGCCGCCGTCCGGCTGGGCGTTGTGGCCGGTCACCAGGCCCGGCTGCTCCACCGTCGGATCGTCGCGGAATCGGGTGGCGGCCATGCCCAAGGGCCCGAACAGCCGCGTCCGGGCGAAGTCGCCGAAGCGCTGGCCGGACGCCCGCGCCACCGTTGCTGCCAGCAACCAGTAGCCAGCATTGGAATAAGCGTAGCCAACGCCCCGCGCCTGCGGCAGGTCCGTTACTTTCGTTAGGACCGAGATCATCTCCCAGAGCCCACCGCCATGCCACCAGTCGGCCGGCAGCCCCAGCGCCTCGCCCACCGCCGCCTCTCCGCGCGGCAGGCCACCCAGGTGATGCAACAGGTGGCGCAGCGTGACCGGATCGAAAGCCGGCGACAGCTCAGGAATCGACCGCCGCGCCGGATCATCCACGTCCAGCAGGCCGTCAGCGCCGCACAGGCCGACGCATGCCGCTGTGAACTGCTTGGAGACCGAGGCGACGTAGAATACCGTGTCCGGCGTTAGCAGCCGGTTGCTGCCGTCACCCTCGACCCCGCGCGCCGTCCACGACGCGACCTGGCCGCCAGACAGCACCGCCGCCACCGCGCCCGGCCGGTCGTCGTCGCCGATCCACGGGCGCAGGTCGAAACGCGCCGCCGCTGTCAGGTCAACCTTGGCCATGGTGGTTGATAGGCGAAGCGTGGGACGCGTCCTAGCGATGTTCAGGGCAAATGACGTGGGCAGGCACCACGTCGCAGTCGCGACGGGCTCGCCGGGCTGGTTGCGGTCGCGATCCCGCGCGACAAGGGGCCGTCCAACACACGCTGGCCTCCAACCTCATCCGGCGATTTTCACCCGTCCAGGCGGCGGCCCGATGAAGATCACCCAGGTGGAGAAGTCGTCCGAAAGGTCGCTGAAACCGTGTTCGCCACCCGCCGGGACGAAGAAGAGGTCGCCTTCGTTGCAGCTTGTCTTCTGGCCAGCCGACGTGAACGACCCCGAACCGCTGGCGATCACATAGAGCTCGTCGCGCAGGTGCGGCGTCTGCGGATAGTCGGCGCCGACAGGGGCGTAGAGGCGCACGTCGAAGTCCGGTCGCTCGAATAGGGTAATCGCCCGCCGTGCGGGCGTACCGGCCTCGCCGTTACGCCGAACGAGCGCGGCCTTTCCTTCAGCCACCGTAAGCTTGGTCATGTCGCGAACCTCGAAGCCGCGCGCCGCCCGAGCCATGCTCGCTCCGATAGAATATGACGAAGGCGCACGTCGAGTGTGCATACCGCACCGCCACACTGGCCGCAACGCCACCCTGCCAGCGGTCATACCGATATGTGATTCCCTGGCGTTTCGCGGATCGCCTGCCGCACTCGCGCAGGTGGCCGAAGCCATAGCGCGCGAACGGCGCGTCGGCGGCGTTCTGCAGCGCCCTGACGATCGAGGTCCGTCATGAACGGCGCCACGGAGCCTACTTCGTCTCCTCCGAGCTCTACGCCGAGGCTGTGTTGCATTGAGGTTGGTATGGCAAACGCGCCGCCTTAGCAGCGCCCACGCCAATGGCGGGCCTCATTGTTGAGGCTGCGCATCAGCGACACGCGCACCGCCCTTAAGCGGACTTTCGAATGTCGGAGAAGGCTCGAGAGCCGGCATGGCCACCTCGCCCGCGATTGGACGTTTGGTCCTGACGCCAGGACCGGTCCTGTCCTCGAACCTCCGCTTCATGCGACGGCGCTCGGCCGTTCACGTCATGCCGTGTTCGACCGGAATGGCCGCCGGAGGGCCGTCGGGGCGTTTGAGCAGCTGCGCTTCGCTTTCGCCCTGTCGCCATCGCGCCAGCAGCGCCTCCGGGTCGTAGTCCACGCCCACCGGGTTGGCCGCGAACGTGTCGCTGGCCATGAACGCCATGGCGTCCGCGACCGTGCCGACATCGACCTGAAACTCCATCCGGTTGCCGTCGGGATCGCGGTAGTACATCGACAGCGTGGTCCCGTGGTGGACGGGCCAGTAGGGGGTCACACCGCCTTTCTTGAGCCGCAGGTAGGTGTCGAACAGGTCCGCGACGCTGGCGTAGGTATAGGCCACGTGGTTCACGCCGATGGCCCCCCGGTCATCCGCGCCGCCGCCGCCGGGCTTGAGGAGATCGAGGTTGGCGATGGCGATGCGGTGGTGTTCGTCGTCGTAGGTCAGAAACGCCAGCGCCGGATCGCGGTGGACCACGGTCGCCTCGAAGACGGTCTCGTACCAGGCGATCATCTCGGCATAGCGCCGCGTCTGGTAGACGACGTGCGCGAACTTCACCGGCTTGACCATCGACCCACCCCCCGCTTCGGATCGGCCCCATGCGATCCAGCGGCCAAGCGTCCTCCCACGCATCGCCGTCGTCAATTGCCGTAACGCCGTTATGCTCATCTCGCGGCCGAGGCGCGGAAGGTTCGGCGCGCCGACGCGCCCCGCCCCGCCCCTAGAGCATGTTAGGCGAAAGTGTACGCGGTTTCGCCGCTTGAACATGCTCTAAACTTTTGAAGATAGAGCCTTTTTATACGGGTCAGATGATTCCATCTGACCCTAAAAGGCTCTAGCGCGGGTATTCCAGGGACGGGTACCAGTCGGCGCCGCGGCCTTCGGGGGTCATGTCGAGGACGGTCCAGAGGGGGGCGAGGTCGGGGGCGCCGCGGGGGTCCTGGCCGGGGTCGCTGGCGGTGATCTCCTCGGACCAGAAGTGGCGGATCACGCCGTCGCGGCGGCTGAACACCGACGGCCCGCCGCTGTCCAGCCCGCCGTCCGGGCTGACGGCGTAGTGGCGGGTGAAGTCGTCGCCGATGGCGCTGGCCAGGCGCAGGTTCTGCCAGCCCCGGGCGCGCTTGACCGCCACCAGCCGCTCCAGGGGCGAGCGGGCGACCACCACCAGCGACACCCGCTGGGCCAGGTCGTCGGCGTTGCCGTCCCAGGCGTCCAGCAGGTTGGTGCACATCGGGCACGGCCGCTGGCGCTCGGGCCCGAACATGTAGTTGTAGACCACCAGGGTCTGCCTTTCGCCGAACAGGCCGGCCAGGTCGGTGGGGCCGTCCTCGGTGTCGAAGCGGTAGTCGCCGACGACCGCGCCGCCCGGCGGCAGCGCCCGGCGCATCTGCGCCACCCGCTCGATGTGCCGGCGCAGCTCGTATTCCTCGGCCAGCAGCGCCTGCCGCGCCGCGCGGTAGGCCTCGCTCTCGTGCGGCATGCGGATGGGGTTCTCGCGGGCCAGCTGGTCGGCGGGAACCAGGGGCGGGGTGTGGGCGTCCATGAGGGCCTCCGGAAGTCTTCCGCCCAGAGGACGGCGTGGGCCCGGCCAGACCGACACGGACTTGCGAAAAACGCCAGCGGGGACTTTGTTGGCGCGGCCGGCGAGCGGCGCGGAGGAAAGCGGCGATGGACGAGGCCGAGGGGCTGATCGCCCTGTGCGTGCGCGCGCTGGTGGCGCAGATGAGCGAGGCGCCGGGGTTCGAGCTGCACATGACCCGGACCTGCGCGCTGGCCCTGACCGACGAGCCGCTGGCCGACTTCAACGTGCTGACCCTGGGCCCGGACCCGGACGCCGAGGGTTTCCTGCGGCGCGCGGTCGCCCGGGCCAGGGCGCGCGGGCGGCCGCTGGTGGCGACGATGAGCCCGCACGTGGCGCCGGCCCTGGCGCCCGTCGCCGCCGGGCTGGGGCTGACGCCGGTGGGAACGGCGCCGCTGATGGTGCTGCGCACGGGAAGTTCGGATTCGGGGACACGATACCTATCCCCAACGCTGGCCTCGGCGACGCGCGCGACGGGGATAGGTATCCTGTCCCCAGCGGCCCCCGTCCGGGTGGTCCGGGCGCTGGGTCCGGAGCTGGTCCGCATCGCCGGCGACCTTGTGGCGGCGGCGTTCGATGCGCCGCGTGACGCCGTGGCCCGCTGCATCGACCCGTGCGTGAGCGCCGCCGCGGGGGTGGAGACGCACATCGCCTGGGCCGGGGACCAGCCGGTGAGCGCCGTCACGGTGACGCCGTCCGGCGACACGGCGGGCATCACCCTGATGGCCACGCCGCCGCCGCTGCAGCGCCGGGGCTTCGGTCGCGCGCTGCTGACCCAGGTGATCGACGACTATCGCCGCCGCGGCGTCGAGCGCTTCTACCTGGGCGCCACCGCGGCGGGCCGACCGCTGTACGCCAGCCTGGGCTTCGAGACGGTGGCCGAGCTCTCCGCCTGGCTGCTGGCCTGAGGGCCGGTGCGGCGGCTCAGGCCTGCGACGGGCCAGGCGGAGCCGGCGGCGCCGACAGGGCCCGCAGGTCGCCGAACGCCCGCGCCAGGTGGACGTCCAGGCCGGCGGCCGGATCCTCGGCCCAGGTTCGCACGGCGAGAGTGAAGGCGGCCATGCCGGCCTGGGCGGCAAGGCGGGCGACGCCCTCGTCCAGGCCGCGGCGGCCCAGGGCGCCGGCCAGGGCCTCGATCAGGCCCGCCGTCTTGGTCAGCACCCGCTCCTGCAGCGCCGGGGTGCGGGCGATCACCGTCTCGCGCGGGGCGGAGAAGCCGCGGTTGGCGGCCAGCACCGGACCGGCGGCGCGGAAGGCGTGCTGCAGGGCGTCCAGCGGGGCCAGGTCGGCGGGCGCGGCGGCCACCCCCTCGGCCAGGGCGTCGCGGAACGCCGCCTCCCCGTGGAACAGGGCCTCGCGCTTGTCGGGGAAGTGGCGGAAGAAGGTCCGCTCGGTGACCCCGGCGCGGGCGGCGATCTCGGCCGTGGTCGTGGCCTCGTAGCCCCGCTCGAGGAACAGGTCGAGGGCCGCCTGCTGCAGGCGGCGGCGAGCGTCTTCTCCACTGCGCGGCATGCCCCTCGATACACCGGTTGTCAGTGACTGTCTCTACGCCTATACGTCAGTGACTGACACAACGAACGCGCTGGCCGGTCAGGGCGGCGGAGACCTCTCCGCCGTCGCCGCCGGACCGCGCCCGGAGACCCGCATGAGCGACCAGCCCCCTGCCGACGGCGCCATGCGCGCCCTGCGCCTGCACCAGTACGGCGAGCCGGGCGAGGTGCTGCGCCTGGAGCCGGCGCCGATCCCCGTCCCGGCCCCCGGCGCGATCCGGGTGCGCGTCGCCGCCTGCGCGCTCAATCCCGCCGACTGGGCGCTGTGCCGCGGCCTGTTCGCCCGCGACCTGCCGCGTGGGGTCGGGCTGGACGTGGCCGGCGTGGTGGACGCCGTGGGCGAGGGCGTGAGCGGCCCGGCCGTCGGCGATGCGGTGTTCGGTCCGGCCAACTATCTGGACCACCCCAGCGCCGGGGCGGCGGACTTCGCCATCCTGGATCACTGGGCGGCCGTTCCGGCGGGGCTGGACATGCCGCACGCCGCGGCCCTGACCATGGCGGTGGAGACGGCCTGGCGAAACATCGACTGGCTGGGCGTGGCGCAGGGCCAGACCCTGCTGGTCAACGGCGCCGGCAGCATGGTCGGCTTCGCCGCCGCGCAGATGGCGCGCCTGCGCGGCGCCCGGGTGATCGCCGCCGCCGGCCCCACCTTCGCCGACCGGCTGACCGCCCTGGGCGCCACGGTCGTGCCCTATGGCCCCGGGCTGGTGGAGCGGGTGCGCGCCCTGGGCGGGGCGGCGCCGGACCTGGTGTTCGACAGCGCGCCGGTGAACCTCAAGGCCGGCGTCGTCCAGGCCGGCGACGTCCAGGCTGGCGAACGGGGCGACGGCGCGCCGGGCGCGGGCGGCCTGGCCGACCTGGTGCAGATCGTCGGCGGCGATGCGCGCCGGGTGCTGACCTGCGTCGACTTCGCCAGGGCCGCGCAGCTGGGCGTGCGCAATGGCCTGGGCGAGACGCCGGGCGGTCCGGACGGGGCGGTGCTGCGCTACGACGTGCTGGACCGCTTCGCGCGGCTGGCCGCGGAAGGCCGCTTCAGCGTGCCGGTGGCGCGCACCTTCCCCCTGGACGCCTGGCGCGAGGCCCTGGCGATCAGTCTGGACGGCCGCGCGCGCGGCAAGCTGGTGCTGCTGATGTCCGCGGCCGTCGGCGAGGCTAGAGCCTTTTAGGGTCAGATGGAATCATCTGACCCGTATAAAAAGGCTCTATCTTTAAAAGTTTAGAGCATGTTCGAGCGGCGAAACCGCGTACACTTTCGCCTAACATGCTCCTAGTGCTTGAGCTTGATGCGCACGCCGGTGGGGGCGAAGGTCAGCTTCAGGCCCGAGGAGGTGGACCGGGCGCTGATCACCACGCCCTTGTCGTTCCTCATGTCGATGCCGCTCTGGCCCGGGCCGGCGGTCATCCCCCCTTCCATGGCGCCGTAGGTGCCCTCGATGTCGCTGAGGGTGTGCAGGTGGTGGACGACGCCGGTCGCCCGGTACTTGTTGGCCCCGACCGCCCCGACCGACAGGCCGCTGACCTGCACCGGATAGTGGCGGCCGCGATAGGTCAGGGTGCCGCTGCCCCAGTTGACGCCGGCCAGGAAGGCCACCGAGCCGCCGGAGAAGGTGATCCGGGCGTCGACCGGCTCGCGGGCGAGGGCGGGACCGGCCAGGGACACCGCCACCGCGGCGGTGGCGAAAAGGCGTGAGAAGGACGTCATCAGGCGAGGTCTCCATTGAGGGCGTCAAGCCAACGCCCCGCTACAGCATAGGTTGCCGGCGGGCGCAAAGATCGGCCGTCAGACCTCGTGCGGGATCGGCAGCGCCGACACGGCCAGGGCCCAGGGATGGCAGCGTTCCTCGTAGACCGACACCTGCGGCTCCGGGAAGCCGGGGTCGGCGAACGCGCCCACCGCCACGGTCACGAAGCCGGGGACCCCCTCGGCCTCCCAGCAGATCGTCGCGCCGCACACCGGACAGAACCGGAACGTCGCCGACTGGCCGCTGTCGCCGCGCCGGGCCCACGTCGACGACCGACCCTCGATGACCACCGCGGCGCGCGGGAAGCGGGCCTGCACGGCGAACACCGAGCCGGTGCGCTTCTGGCACTCCAGGCAGTGGCAGATCGACCGGCGCACCGGCTCGCCCTGGCAGGTCACGCGGAGCTGTCCGCAGCTGCACGTCGCGGTCCGGCTGGTCATGGGGGTCTCCGTCTCATTATCGGGGCGCATTCCGATACCTGTCCCCTCGGGCCCTGGGACGACACGGAAGGCGACAGGATCATGTCCCCTGCCCCTCCCGTCGCGTGTCAGCTTTGGGCAACGCTCGCCGTGCGCCAGGCTTGGCGCGTCCGGAGGTGGGCCGAACCCCCTGGAGGTTGAGGTCACAGGCCGTCGCCCGATGGTGCGCCCGTCGGCCCGACGGGCGCTGGAATCCACCATGGCAATCCCGAGATCAGTTGGAACGCGAGCGCCGTCACGACGGCCCAGGCTGCCCCTCCGATTGCAGCCAGCCCGAGGCCCAGGAATGAAGCCCCCAGAACACACCCACCACGACCCCAAGGATAAGGCCCGTGATCGCACCCACGAAGACTATCCTCACGCCGGCCAGCCCGCGCATGAATGACAACAGCCAGAGAACATGCCAGCCAGCAATTTCGCCGCCCAATGAAAAGGGAAAGAACACGATGTCATGCAGACTTTCCCTCCAGTGATCCCCCCTTACTCTGTCGAGGAGCACGATCGCCAAAATTGGCGCCAGTGGCGCCAGAGCAGCAGCCAGCCAAAACCTCACGGACCGGAGGTATGGCCGCAAAGCTTCTGTACCACCGAACATGGCGCCCCCGTTTGAACGGCCATTGGAAGAGTTTGCTCGGGCCGTGGCAACTTTCCCAAGGGGCTCGGCAGCGCAAATTGCCGCCAAGCCCGGAACCGAACCTTCTCCCTTCGCGCCTACAAGCGGGCGTCGCGAACGCCTGAGAGCGGTGGCTAGCGGACCTTGGATCGGGAGGCGGCGAGGGGCGAGAACCCGAACGACGTCCAAGTCACGCTCGCCAGCCGCCAGGCTCGGTTTGCATTCCGAGCAAGAATGAAAGTCGCGACCCCCTTCTCAATTTCCTTGTTGCCGGCCACGGTTGCGGGCGACGTCCACGGGGCGACCACGTAAGCGTGCTCGCTGTTCACGTCGATCAATGTTGGCTGTCCCAGCTTGGCATAGTCGGCAACGACCATCTTGTTCTGCTCGACGAATGCGGCGACGGCATCCCAGTGGTCCAGGCATGCCTTGGGTCCACGGAAGACGAAGGGCGTCACGCGATCGATGATCACAGAGTCTTCAGTGCAGAAGGATGCGTAGGCTTCGCGGCTGTCGCCATTGCTTGCCTGAATATATTTCTGGATTTCGGCTAGCGCGTCTGAACGATCCGAAGCGATCGTCGACTGGCCGGCCGCAAAAGTGGCCATGACGGCTACGAACGCCAGCACACAGCGTTGCATCGATACCTCCCATAACGACGTTTCGGACCGGAAGTTGATCCATGCGCTTGGCTGCGCCGCAAATTCACCCCGCCCATGCCTCGGGGCGCAGGTTCAGTGGTCCCTTTAAGGTCGTCGGATCGACCGAAAAGCCGATGAGGGCTCGGTAGCCCTTATGATCTTCGTGGTGGAGGATCCCGCGCGGAAAATCGATGCGGCTTCCAGGTCCGCAGGCAAGCGAGTCGCCACTTTCGGCGTCGATCACCACCAGCTCGCCCTCAAGAACGAAGATGATCGAGTCGAAGTCGTGCCAGTGGTTCTCATTGGTTTCGGGCGGGATTTCCACCGCCAGCGGGTGAAAGCCCGCTGCCTCGATCACTGCCATCGCTTCGCTTTCTGCTGCGAAGGCGTCGTGCGTCTTGCTGATGCCTATCACTGTATCCCTCGTCAGGTTGATCAGATCTTCGACCGACAGGGTCTCGCCGTCGGCAATCCGCCGCCGCACTGACGCCAACAGCTGGAGCCGCCGTCGGTCACCGGCGATTCGCGAGCGGAATGCGGCCTCCTGGAGACGCAGGATGGCGTCCAGGTCGGCGAGACGTTCGTCCAGCAGTTCGGCGATGCGTTTCAAAGGCACGCCCAGCGACTTCAGAGCGAGCACCTGATGGAGGCGCGCCATCTGATGCGGCCCGTAGGTGCGCCAGCCAGTGTGCGTTCGCAGCGGCGCGATTAGTCCCAACGCTTCGTAGAGGCGTAGGGCTTTTGTGCTCACGTTGAGGCGCCTGGCGGTCTCCGCTGGGCTAAAGAAGCGGGTTTCGTCGTTCACGAGCAGGACCTGTCTTCAAGGACACCCAAGTGCGGGTTTGCCCCTAGGGCAAGGTCAAGCACGATCTGCGGAAAATTGCAGGCTAAGGAGGCTCATTCCCGTGGACCTAACATCCGCTAAGGGTCGAAATCCTCCGTTCGGGCCTGTGCGGCAAGCGGACATCGCCATCAATCGTAGACCTTGCGAACGAGGCTCTCGTGAACATCGACCGCAATGGGATCGGGAGCGGTCACGGGCATTCCGCCCAGGCGCGGCGATGGGGAATGTCGGCGACGGACCTTGGGCTGGGTTCCGCAAAGGACCACGCGCGCCTCGCCCAGGTCGCGACCGGTCATGTTTCGGGGCCCGACCCTGGTGGTTCGGCGCCAGGGCCACCGTCGGCGACCTCATCATCCGGGACAGGCGTAATCGCGCCGCAGGAAGCAGTCGTTGAGGCGCGGCCTAGGCTTGAAGTGACGAATGATTCATTTGCGGGCCTGAACGCCGCTGTCCAAAATCCGAACGCTGTTCAATGGCGGTCGGGGAAAGACGTGATCGCTCCAAAAGCGCAGGCGAGAGTTGCCGGCGTCCTCTATCTGGTCGTCATTGCTTGCGGTCTGTTTGCGGAATTGTTCGTCCGGGAGAGGCTCGTGATCTCCACGGACGCCGCCGCGACGGCGCACAATCTCATGTCGGCGCAGGGGCTCTATCGAGCCGGTCTGGTCGCCGATCTCTTGATGGTCGTCTGCGACCTTGCCCTTGCGGTGATCCTCTACGCCTTGCTGAAGCCAGCCGGGCGCACGCTCGCGCTTTTCGCGCTGGTCATCCGGGTCGTCCCCGATGCCGTCCTGGCCGTGAAGGCGCTCTTGGCGCTCGCCCCTCTCCTCATTCTCCGAGGCGACGCCACACTTGCGCCTTTCAGCACGGCTCAGCTGCAATCCGCCGCGCTATTGGCCCTCAAGTTCCACGACATGCTCTATGTCGTGGCCATGACGTTGTTTGGGGTCAATCTCATCGTCCTGGGCGCCCTGGTCTTTAAGTCTGGATACTATCCCCGCGCGCTTGGCCTGCTGCTGGTGATGGGCGGGCTGTGCGGCTTCGCCGCCAACGGCGCGGCCTTGGCCATGCCCGGCCTTTCCACGGCGCTCCCATCGTTCGTCAGCATGGGGCCCTTGGTGGCCGAGGTCGCGCTGACCCTCTGGCTCGTGATCTTCGGCTTGGACCTCAAAGCCTGGAAAGAACAGGCGAGCCGCGCCGTCTAGACCTGCCATTGCTGTCGCCCCCGCAGGCGGACATCCAACGCCGGCAGGATCGCGGACGCCGGACGCCGGGTCGAGCGGCTTGCCCATCCGGCTGACACAGCTGGGCGCCGTCTCGCCGCTCCGCGCCCGCCCCATCTGGCGGCCATGGCGCCCCGGCGGATGACGGCGGCGGCGGAGGCCCGGTCCGACGGGCCGGCGCCTACGCAGGCGGCTTGTCCTCCTTGCCCGGCTTCTCCGGCTTTTCCGGCTTTTCTGGCTTGCCGGGTTTGCCGGCGGGCTCGCCCCTGCCCTTCTGATCGTGCGCCTCGCCTGACGCCGGCGGCCTTGGCGGGGCCGCCCGCGGCGGCGGCGGCGGCGGGGGCGCTGTGCGAAGCGCCGGTGCCGGTCGGCGCGGGGCCTCGGTCGGCGGCGGGGGCTGCGGCGAAGGCGGCGCGACGCGAGGTTCCTGTGGTGCGCGCTCAGGATGGCGGACCACGGCCTGTGCGGGCGGCGCTGCGGGCGGCGGCGAGATCGGGGCGCGATGCGCCTCAGGGGGCGCAGCCTGCTCAGCGCCGCCGGGGCCGTGCGTGGGCGGCGGCGCAGCGTTCGGCCGCTCGCGCGGTCCCCCGCCCTCCAGGCCAGGAGGCGCCGGCGTGCGGCGCTCGCCGGTCGGCCCTGCGCCCTGACGCGAGGGCTGCGGGCCACTGATGTTGGAACCAGGCGCTTCGCCTGGGCCGACACCGGCCTTCACCGGATGCTGGTTCTGGGACTGCGGGCTGCGGATTTGCGACGGCGCCACCAGGGCCGGCCCCCGCGCGTGCGGGGGCGGCGCCCCCTGCGGCGCGACGTGCAGCCCCGGGATCGGCGGCGGCCGCGAGGGACCCGTGGCCGCAGGCGCGGTCGGCTGCGTGAGCGCCGAGCGGATCGCGCCCAGGCGCGGCGGCGGCGCGCTCGGGGCGTGCGCGCCGGCCTGTGCGGTCCCCCCCGCGGCGCCCTGCGGACGCCCCGGCCCCACGATGGGCTTCAGGCCGCCGAGCCGGGCGGCATGATCGGGGGCGGCAATTGGGGCCGCGCTTGCGACCGGAGCGCTCGCCAGGGCCTGGGGCGGCACGGCGATCGCCGCGTGCTGCACGGCGCCGCCATGGGCGAAGGTGTCGGCGCGCACCACGGTGGCGGCGGTGGCGTTGCGCAGCCTGGCCGGGGAAGGCGCGGCGGCGTTCAAGGTGATGTTGTTGATCACCGTGGTGTTGCGGACGTTGGTGATGTTCACCTGCCGCACATAGCTGTCGCTGACGCGGTAGCTTGGCCGGTAGACCTCGTCCGGCGCCAGGGGGACCCAGCCGACGGCGCCGCCGGCGCCCCCGCCGACGGACAGGCCCACGCTCCAGCCGGAGCCGCCCACGAAGGCGACCAGGGCCGGCGCGTAGACCGGCTCGCGGTTGGCCTGGCCCCGGACCCAGCCCCAGCGGCCGCCGATCTGCGCCCAGCGCCCGTAGTGGAAGGGGGCGAAGCCCCAGGGTTGGTCGTCGATCCAGGTCCAGCCCCAGGGCTGCACATAGGCCCAATGACCATCGCGATACGGCGCCCAGTCGGCGGGCACGTCGCGCGGAAACCAGACCTGGCCATAGGTCGTATCGTCGGTGAAGTCACCGTAGGCGGCCAGGTCGTCATACCCCGTGATCCCGGTGTCGTCGGCGTCGACCCGCTCGGTCCAGCGCTCCTTGGCTTCGCGATCCCTGGCCCAGTCGTCGATGGCCGCGTCGTCGGCCTCCTGCAGTTGCGGATCGTAGCCGGCATAGAGCAGCGCGGATTGGCCGGCGTCGATCTCCATGGGACCATCGCCGCCCGGGGCGACCCCGGACCCTTCGAGCACGGTGAACTCTACGGGCGGGTAGCTCCCGTCCTCCGGTGGCGCGGCCACGTCGATGCGGTAGACGCCGGGCTGGTCGATGCGGATCTCCCCTGCCGGCGTTTGCACGGCGACCCCGCCGCGCGGCGCGCGCCAGACGCGCAGGTCCACGGAGCCCTGGGACAGGGAGAGCCGGGTGCGTCCATAGTCGAGGTCGACGACGTCGAGCTCGGTCAGGCTGTCGAGGCGGGCCGACAGTCCGCCGATCTGAAGCTCCACCCGCCCGTCGTCGCCGGTCCAGTACCCTTCGCCGGAGGTGACAGGGTAGTTGCGCAAGGCGTCCGTCCAGTCCTGCTCGCCGGGCGGCGTAAAGGAGACGTCCCCCTCGACGTGGCGCACGCGACCGACCCGTTCCGGGGGATCGGCCAGGGCGGCGGCGGCCAGGCTCATGGCGGCGCAGGTGGTCATCAGCCCCAGCAGGGCGCGGCGGTGGCTCATGGCGACACTCCAACGGACTTGGCTGGGACCAGGCTGCGCGGCGCGCGATGAACGCGCGCTGAGCGGGCCTGCATTCGCATGCCGACCGGAAACGCGCCGCCAAGGCTCAGGTTCGACGGAGCCGGAGAATATCTGACAGCCTCATCGCACGGGCGGGGCGGTGCTGACGGCGCACCCGACCAGGCTGCGCAGACAAGCGGCCGCGCGCCGGCCAACCTGGGCCCCCGCGGCGGGTTCGACTAGGCCATGCCGCAATCGGCAAGGGCCGCGTTGACGGTCCGGCGCAGAAGGGGCTCGGCGACCGGCTTGATCAGGACCGCCGAGGGATGATCGGTGTTTATCCGCGCGAGCGTCGCCGGCTCCTGCGAACCGGTGATGAAGATCACCCTCGAACCGACGGAGTCATGGATCGCCAGGGCGGCGTCGACGCCGTCCTTCTGGCCGGCCAGCCTCATGTCCATGAGGACGACGGCCGGCCGGTGCGCCTCGGCAAGGGCGATCGCCTGGTCGGCCGTCGCGGCGGCGCCGCACACCTCCAGGCCCATGAGCTCCACATAGAGGATCCAAAGCTCGGCGATGATGGCCTCGTCATCGACGACAAGCACCGACCTGTTCAATGCGTCCATAAAGGCTCCGGTAGCGGCAGGAGGGCCTCGACGATGGTGCCCCCCTCCTTGCGGACGGTGAGCTCTCCGTCCAGCTGGCCGACCAGCCGCTCGACGATGTTGGAGCCGAATCCCGGCTTGCGCGGCGGGGCGACGTCGGATGGGCCAACGCCGTCGTCGGCGACGGTCAGCAGCAGCCTTCCGTCCGCCGCCGGGTTCAAGGTCACCCGCACGTGACCGCCGCCGGCCGGAAACGCGTGCTTTGCGCAGTTGGTGACCAACTCCGTGACGAGCATGCCGAGCGGGATCGCGAAGTCGAGCCCCACCGGTATCGGCGTGGCCTCCACGGTCAGGGACACCCGTTCATCGGCGGCGCCCTCGATCAGGTTCTCGGACAGTTCGCGCAGGAACGGCGCCACGTCGAAGGTCCGCAGGTCGGAGGAGCCCATCAGCTGCTGATGAACCAGGGCGAGGGCGAAGATGCGCGCGCGCAGGCCCGCCAGGGCCTCCCGGGCCTGCGGATCCTGCAGCTTGCGGCTCTCCAGCACCAGCAGCCCATCGACCACCTGCAGGTTGTTCTTCACGCGATGATAGACTTCCCTCAACAGCAGGTCGCGCTCGGCCAGGGCCCTGGTCTTCTCGAGCAGGGCCTGTTCGAGGCTGCGCTTGGCGTCGCGCAACTCCAGCTGCGCCCGGTGGCTCTCGCTGACGTCACGAAGGATCTTCGAGGCCCCGACGATGGCGCCCTGCGCATCCCGGATCGGGGAGATGGTCACCGACGCGTGGAAATCCGTGCCGTCCTTGCGACGGCGCACGGTTTCGAAGTGATCGACGCGCTCGCCACGACGGATACGCCGGACGATCTCGTCTTCTTCCGCGACCCGGTCCGGCGGAAACAGAATCTGGACGGGACCGCCGACGACCTCTTCGGCGGTGTAGCCGAAGATGGCCTGGGCCCCCCGGTTCCAGCTGAGGATGATCCCGCCAAGGTCCTTGCTGATGATGGCGTCGTCAGACGACTCCACGATGGCCGCCAGTTGCGCGGCCAGTAGCGCCCCATCGTCGGGCTGACCCTGGTCAGGAATGAGCAATCTCCCCTCCGGAGAGAATGGTGCAGCCCCCATCGGGATGTCAAATCCCGCGCCAGTCGGCGTCGGCTCGCCCGCACAACGCGCGCCGCGGGGCGCCCGCGACGCGCGCCTGGCCAGTTCATGTCAGGTTCATCGAACCGGCGCGATCACAGGGTCGAAAGTGGATGATCCGAAGGGGCCGAAGATGCCTGTCGTGAAGTTCCGCCAGTTTGGGGACAGGCCGGGCCCGCGGCCGATCCGAATCACCGTGCCGGGCTGGGCAGGGGACAGGCAGCCGCGCGCCGACGGCCAGCACGAGCAGCCCTGGCACTGCATTCCCTTTTCGGAGAGCGCTCGCTACGGCTTTGAACTGGTCTACCCCTTCGACGTCGAGCTGCGGGTCACCAACGAAGACGGCCGCGTACGGCTGAACGCCGACTGGGGGACGCCTCCGGACGCCATGGAAGTGTGGCCGCCCTTTCGGCCCTTCGGCGACGACTACTACTCCTACCAGCTGTCGCTCGATCTCGAGGCGCCGCCTGGCTTCGCGGTCAGGACCGAGCCGCATCCACGCTATTTCACCGATCCCGCGCACGAAACGCCGCTGGCCGTCCCAGCGCTGATCCGGACCGAATGGTGGCCGATGATCTTCTTCGCCATCTTCCGCGCGCCGCCGCCGGGGGTGACCCACGTCTTCCGCAAGGACGAACCCTTCATGGCGTTCACCATCGTGCCGGACGACCCGGACTTCGCGCTTGAGCCGATGGATGCAGAGACCGCCGCCCAGCGGGAGATGCGCAGCCGCCGGCTCGCCGCCAGCCGCGACCGCCTTGCGGAAGGCACGCGCTGGACTTCGGACACCCGCACCATCTTTGACGGCGCCTACCGGAACCTGGCCCGCGCCGCACGCCTTAAGGCCAAGGAGGCATAGGGGCGATCAGCGGCCCCTGAATCACACCCGGAAACCCAGTCGAGAGGTCCCCCCATGACTCGAAAAATCCTCACCCCCAAGGCGTTCTGGCTCGCCGGAGCGGCCGCCGCAGCCCTGCTGGCCGCCGCGTCCTCGCCTGGCGTGGCCGCGGCGGATCCCATACCGCGCGCCTCGAGCTATGCGGAGCTGTTGGAGCCCGTGCCCGACGCGAGCGCCCGGCTGGCTGCCGACGACGCCCTGCGCGAACAGGCGCCGCGGCTGCAGCTCGCCCAGTACTGGGCTCACCACCACCACCACCACCACCACCATCATCATCACCACCACCATTCCTGGCAGTGGTACCGTGACAACGGATACTACTGGAACGGCGGCGTGTGGGCGCTCATTCCCCACTACCACCATCACCATGCGTGGGGCTGGTATCGCGACCGCGGGTACTACTGGAACGGATGGGCCTGGACTCCTCGCGTCTACCACCATCATCACCACCACCATCACCACCATCACTACCGTCCGTGGTGACAGGGGGCCTTGCCTCGTCCCAGCGGCGGCGGCTCCGGCGCGCAGGGTGTCATGGCGGCCGCCCGCCGGCTCGCGCCGGCGGCCAAGCCCCTCCCTGACCATCCGACGACGCGCCTACGCCCCTCAGTGGCTCTGATGGTCGCAGTGGCCATTCCCGCACGCCGTTGGGGCGATCTTCGAGAGTCGGCGGGCGTGTCGCAGGACTTCGGCCGGCCCCAGGGGACCGCCATGGCCCATATGGAACCGCTTGGCGCCGCTATCGACCAGGCGCTGCAGTTCCTGCGCGACAGCTCGCGGGTCATCCTCGAACGGCGGCCGGATGGCGCGACCGGTCAAGGCCATGCCGCCGATCAGGATCCCCGAAGCGATCAGATCGCCGACCAGAACATCCTGTGATGTCAGTTCGACGGCGATGGAGCCCGGCGTGTGACCGCCGGTATGACGAACAAGCCCGTCGACGCCGAAGTCCTTCAGACTGACGGTATCGCTGTTGGTCATGACGATGTCGGGCTCAAAGCCGATATAGGGTTCGTGCGGCACGGGCGTTTTCAGAAAGAGCCTGCCCACCCCGCTGGTCGGGCAGAAGGTCATCGGCTTGCGGCGGGTGTAGAAGTCGACGTCGTCTTCGTGCGCCAGGATGGGCGCCCCCGACAGGTCTCGCAGGCGGGCGGCGGCGCCCGCGTGATCGGTGTGGGCATGGGTGACCACGATCAGCTTGACGTCCTTGAACTTCAGGCCCTGACGGGCGAGCGCGCGCTCAAACTTGGCTTCCGCGCCAGGAGTGCCGGCGTCGACGAGGACAACGCCGTGATCCGCCCGGATCATGTGGGCGTTGACCATGCCCAGCGGCAGGATCGGAACGCGGGTGATCTGCGTCTCAGACATGGGGAGTTCCTTTGCTGTGTTTGGCCGGTCGGTGCGCAGGTGCGAGCGGCGCTGCGTCACCGCGAGCGTGGTTGCGCGGCCTCCGGTTTGGCCGGCCGGGGCTGATGGGGTCAGGCGGCGGCGCTCGAACACGCCGCACCGCGCAGAGATCGGGCGAAGGCTTCGATCAACTGGGTGACCGCCTTTGGCGACTCCAGCATCGACAGGTGGCCCGTGCCGGGCAGGACCTTCAGCTCGGCCTGGGGAATGAGCGGGAGCAGTTCAGCCTCAAGCGTCTCGACGCTGTCGACCCGGTCCAGTTCGCCTGCGATGACCAGGACAGGCGCGTCGATGGCGGTGACCTGACCGGTGATGTCTTCCTGGCTGGTCCAACGCGGCCACGCCGCCTTGGCCTGAGGCGAACCGTTCAGACTGTCGGCGATGACCTGCTCGCGATCCGCCGCGCTTAGCGGCTTGGCCGTCAGTACGTGGTCGAGTGTCGTCTCGACCGCCAGGCGGCTGGAATAGGCGTTGGCCATTCGCTCGCGCGCTTCGACAGGCACGGTCATCGGCGACGGCGGCGACGGGGCGACCAGGACCAAGCCGGCCAGGCCCCTGGGGCGGCGCGAGGCCAGAAGCTGGGCGACCTTGCCGCCCATCGAGTGGCCCACCAGGACGTAAGAATTCAGGTCCAGCGCCTCGATGACGCCCAGGGCGTCGGCGGCGAGATCCTCCAGGCCGTAGCCGCACGACGGCGCGTCCGACTTGCCCCAGCCGCGATGATCGACCGCGACGGTGCGATAGGACGCGGCTAGCGGCGTGGTTACATGGCGCCAGGTCCGCGAGGAGCCGCCCCAATAATGCAGGAACACCAGGGCCAGTTCGCCCCGACCCTGCTCTTCGACATGGATGCAAATGCCGTTCGAGGCGATGTTCATTGGGCTTCCTTCTCCGCAAGTCCCGACGTCCAGCGGGCATGAAAAGGAGATATAGCGCGCACCCTGGAGCGATAATTGGCAACTTGTTATCATCACTCGATAACAGAACGATCGAATTGGAGACGCTTTGGATCGCTTGACCAGCATTGGCGTGTTCGTCGCGGCGGCCGAGGACGGCAGCCTGAGCAGCGCAGCCCGACGGTTCGGCCTCTCGGCTTCGATGGCCGGCAAGCACGTCTCGTCGATCGAGACGGACCTGGGCGTCCGGCTGATGCAGCGCAGCACGCGGAAGCTTCACCTGACCGACGTGGGCCAAGCTTACTACGCGCGTTGCAAGCGGATCCTGGAGGAGTACGAGGACGCCAACCGTGAGGCCGGCGACGCCCAGCAATCGGTTCAGGGCGTGCTGCGGGTCGCGGCCCCGATCACCTTCGGCGCCATGCATCTGGGCCAGGTCGTGGCCCGCTACATGGAACAGCATCCGCGCGTCGGCGTGGAGGTCATGCTCAACGATCGCTACGTGGACCTGTTGGCCGAAGGGATCGACGTGGCGATCCGCGTCGGCCGCCTGCTGGACTCGGACCTGATGGCCCGAAGGCTGGCGCCGTGCCGCATGGTGGTGTGCGCCGCGCCAAGCTTCCTGGAACGCCATGGCGTTCCGCGGACCATCCAGGACCTGCGCCGCGCGCCGCGCCTGGCCTTCAGCGAGGCGATCTCATCCGGGGATTGGACACTCAGCGATCCCGACGGCCAGGCGCACGTGATCGACGGACCGATCCGGATGGCCGCAAACAACACCCAGATGCTGCTGGCGGCAGCGCTGGCGGGCGGCGGCGTGACCTACGGCCCAAGCTTCGTGTTCGGCCAGGCCATTGCAGCCGGCGACCTGGTCGCCCTCCTGCCCGACCATCAGCCGACGGCGCTAACGATCCATGCCGTCTATCCGACCAAGCGTCATGTCTCGCTGAAGCTTCGGAGCTTCGTTGAGCACTTGATCGCCAGTTTTGGGGGCGTGCCACCCTGGGACCGGCCCTAGCGCAGATCCCATGTCGCGTTTGACCTGGGCGAACGGCGCGAGGCGAGACAAACGCGATGCAGCCTCCTCACCTGATCTCAGCAACAGGTCGCGAGCGGCCATCGGGTCGTTGCCGGAGACAGCACGTTTCAGTCTTATGGGGGGCGAAGTCCGTGATGGGTGGGTTGCGGACGATCGCGGCGGGGGTACGTTCCCGCGGTGAGCCAATCCAGCCCCCGCGCGTTTGCATCGCAGTACGCCGCGGCGAAGCCGGCCGATCGCGGCAGGCTGATCGCCGACTATCGGGCGTGGATTGTCTACGGCGCGCGTGCTCAGGGACCGTGGGGGTGGGGCTTCGTGCTGCTTGCAGGGTCCGGCTTCTGCCTTGGAGAGGGATGGTTCGTGGCAGGCGAACGCTCGGCCGTGTTCCTGGCGGTCTGCGGGCTTGGCCTGGTGGCGGGCCTTTGCGGGTCGTGGGTCGCCGTTCGGCGCGAGTGCGCCTGGAGACGCGCCAACCCCTGGCGCGGACCGGGAACGGCCGACTAGCCTCGAGGGGATCGACACGGTGAGGCGGCAGGCCCTGGTGCTGGGGAAACGATGCCTGTCCCCTGGGCCCCTGACACAGCCGCTGGAAGGGAGAGGGATGCTGTCCTCAGACGTTCCTGACGTCCTCTGGCCGCGCTTGTCGGAGATCGCGCCGCCGTCTTCTTCCTCTTCCAGCAGGGCGGCGTTGGCGGACGGGCGGGTCTTGTCGCCCTCAACGCCGGAGATCAGGCTGGCGGAGACGTAGGCAGAACGCCTCTCCGCCCTCGCCTGCCCGCCAACTAGGAATGCCCGTGCGGTGGGCCGTCGTGGCTGCCGCCATCGCTCGCGTGGTGTCCCGCGCCCTCGCCGGTCTCGCCCCAGTGACGGGCTGCATCCTCTGGCGTGAACCCCGCATCGCCGGCGAAATGGGCATCGCCGATTTCCCGCCGGATCCGGTCATAGTCGAACCGGGCTCCGGTCTGTCGCCACAGCGCCTCGACCGCTTCCCGGTCGGCGAAGATCGCCATGGCGTAGGGGGCGAACCGGGGCGAGCCGACACGATGGCGCCGGATCGTGCTGACGACCTGCTCAGGCGTGTAGGGGCCACGATGGCCGTAGTCCCCTCTCAGCAACGGCGGCAGCCGCCGCAGATAGCGCTTCGTCGCCCGTCGGCGGCAAAGGCCTGTCGCGATGCTGAGGAGCGGATTCACGGCGACGTCCCGAATTTTGCGATGCTCGTCCGGCGCACGATACCCGTTCCAATGGGGCGTCGGACAGGCCCAGAGGGGGATGGCCCGCGCTCACGGACGAGGGACTTGAACAGGGTCGCTCGCGCGATAAATCCTATGCCGCATCCCGCCGCCCAGGCGGGGTGACTGGGAGAAAGGAACACTACGGGAGACCAGGCCGATGCGGCTCGCGACATCCGAACAAGCCATCCATAGCCAGGGGCTCGCCGCCCATCTGGCGCGATGCCTCAGACCCGGTGTCGGGTTCACCCATCCGGCGGACGTGCTGAAGGACCCTTGGCTGAACGCGGCCGAAAAGCGCGCGGTGCTGTCGTCCTGGGCGTCGGACGCCTCGGCGGTGGAGGATGAGCCGGCGCTCAGATGGCTGCTGGGGACGCCGGAGCCCGTGCCGCTCGTGGACGTCCGCGAGGCCCTGGCGCGGCTGGATCGGCTGGAGGGGCTGGAGCCCCCGTCCAACGATCCGGAGGACCGCGCCGCGCCGCGTCCGGGCGTGATTCGGCCGCCGGCCCCGCGGTGGCGCCGTCCCGGCCCTCGGTGACCGACATAGGACCCGCCGCGCGCAGCGCATCGCTTTTGCCCTCGGGCCCGCGCGGCGATCTGGTGTAGGGGATCGGCATGTCCCTGCGCGCGGCGAGCTCCGATGACGTGCCGGTCGTCGACCTGTCGGCGGGCGCGGCGGCGGTCGAGGCCGCGGTGGCGCGGGCGTGCGCGGACTGGGGATTCTTCCACCTGGTCGGGCATGGCCTGGAGGCGGGGCTTGCGGCGCGCGCGCTGGACAAGGCCCGGGCCCTGTTCGAGCTGCCGGCCGCGGCTAAGCGGTCGCTGAGCCGCAGCCGCGACAATCCCTGGGGCTATTACGACCGCGAGCTGACCAAGAACCGGCGCGACAAGAAGCAGATCTTCGATGTCGGCCCGGACGTGACCGCGGCCCGCATCGACGGCGACGTGTTCCTGGGTCAGACCCCCTTCCCGGCGGAGCTGCCGGCGTTCCGCCAGACCGCCGCCGCCTGGTTCACTGCCTGCGAGGGGCTGTGCGCGCGGCTGCTGGCGCCGATCGCCACCGGGCTGGGGGCGGCGCCGGAGGCGCTGGACGGCGCGTTCAGGGGCGCCCACACCAGCTTCCTGCGCTTCAACCACTATCCGACCGAGGACCTGCTGGCCGGCGAGGCCGAAGGCGAGGAGGCAGAGGGCAAGGACGTGGGCGAGGCCGGGCTCGGCATCCATCACCACACCGACGCCGGCGGGCTGACGGTGCTGCTGACCGACGGCCGGCCGGGGCTGGAGGTGCTCAAGGCCGGCGCCTGGCGGGCGGTGGACGCCGCGCCCGGCGGCCTGATCGTCAACATCGGCGACATGGTGCAGGTCTGGTCGAACGACGCCTATGCCGCCCCGCTGCACCGGGTGCAGGCGATGCGCACCCACGACCGGCTGAGCGCGGCCTTCTTCTTCAACCCGGCCTACGCCGCGGTGGTGGCGCCGCTGCCGGGGGCCGGCGGGGCGGCGCGCTACCGGGGCGTGCCGTGGAGCGAGTTTCGCCGCCGCCGCGCCGACGGCGACTTCGCCGACTACGGCGCCGAGGTGCAGATTTCCGACTACCGGGCGAGCTGAGCGGGGGCCGTGGTGGAGTTCATTTCCGACGCCGTAGCATTCGACAGGCCGGGCTGGCGGATGCCGACCTCATCCACGGCCGCCAACGACCTGCACGTGCTCTACCGCCAGGACGACGAGGTGGTCTGCCTGGGTGTGGAGACGGCGACGGGCGCGCCGCTGCCCGCGCCGGCGCTGGAGGCGGTGCTGGCGGCGATCGAGGCGCGCCTGGGGGACGGCGGCTTCGCCGGCGACTATGGCGTGGCCGCGCAGCCGGCCGGGCGGTTCGACGCCCTCGGCCACCTGTCCGGCGACCTGCGGCGGCTGGCGGACGGCTGGGCCAATCCGGTCGACCGGCGCGTGGTGCAGGTGTTCCCCTGTTTCCGCTGCGAGCTGGACGCCGGCTGGCGGCTGCCGAAGTTCGTCGCCGCGGTGCGGGGGATGCGCAACCTTTTCGACCTGGACCGCGCGCCCAGCCCGTTCCTGGAGATCACCCTGCACGGCCGGGCGTTCCCGCGGCCGATCGACAACTGGGCCGGCGCGCCGCTGACCCTGGCCCTGTCCTATGCCTCGGCCCTCACCCACGACCCGACCGGGGTGCTGCGGGTGCGCAACCTGCAGGGCGCGGTGCTGACGCTGGACAAGGCCACCCCCTGGGCCGCTTGGGCCGAGGCGATCACCGCGCACGCGCAGATGCGCTGAGGGGCCGCAGCGTCGCAGCTCCGGGGCGGTCAGCCTGGCCGCTTCAGCACGCCGCTGCCCATCAGGCCGACGGCGTATCCGCCCGCCAGCAGAAGGTTCGGCGCGACGTTCCAGGCGAACCCCGTGGCGACCGACAGGGTGCTGTCGATCACGAACCAGGCGGCAATGCCGGCGCCGATGGCGCGCCATAGAGCCCTGCCCTGGCCCCTGCCCTGGGCCTCCAGATCGATCGCCGCCCTGACGGTGAAGACCAGGCTCACGGCCCAGCCGATCGACACCGCGCCCATCACCCCCAGGCTGAAGCGAAGCGTGGCGTCGAACGGCGGCGCGCCGGCGCCGTGCAGGATCGACAGGATCAGCTTTACCGGGCCGCTGGTCGCCTCGAACGCCCCGCCGCACAGCACCGCGCCGAACAGCCCGATCGAGACACACCAGACAACGAACCAACCCCGCCAGAATCCGGACATCGCACCCTCCCCGTTATCGCCACATGGGCGGCCGACGGGCGCGTCGGGTCAATTACCTGCCAGGTCATCGAAGCGCCGCGCGGCGCCGGAGGGAGGGCGATGTGCTGCAGCCCCCCTTCGTCACCCCGGACAAGGGCGCGCAGCGCCCGCCGATCCGGGGCCGGCCGCGCCGCGACCAAGACGACCTCCAGCCGGGCGCGGCCGCTCCGGCGCTGCATCCCGGTCTTCTGAGCCACCGCCTGGCCGGCCCCGGGTCTGCGCTGCGCGCAGCCCGGGGTGACGAGGGTGGGGGTGCAAGGGTGTTGGGGCGGCGAGATGGGGTCGCGAGGGCGACGGAAGGTTAAAGAGCGGCGGGCGGTCTGGTCGCGCCGCCGCGACGCCGTATAGGCTCGCGGCCTGACCCTGGGGGAGCCGACGCATGCTGAAGCCTGGCCTGGCGCCGATGCGCGGGCGCGATCCGCACGAGCGCGGGCGCGCCTCGACGCCGCTGGAGCTGCTGTTCGACCTGACCTTCGCCATCGCCTTCGCCACGGCGGCCGAGCACCTGGCCGAGCTGGTGGCGCACGGGCACGCGGCGGCCGGACTGACGGCGTTCAGCTTCGCCATGTTCGCCACCTGCTGGGCGTGGGTGAACTTCTCGTGGTTCGCCTCGGCCTACGACACCGACGACTGGGCCTTCCGGCTGGCGACCATGGTGCAGATGGTGGGGGTGCTGATCCTGGCGCTGGGCCTGCCGCGGATGTTCGCCTCGATCGAGGCGGGCGCGCGGCCGGACAACGCGGTGATGGTGGCCGGCTATGTGATCATGCGCGTGGCGCTGGTCGGCCAGTGGCTGCGGGCCGCCTGGCAGGACGAGGCGCGGCGGCGCGCCGCCCTGACCTATGCGGCCGGCATCATCGCGGTGCAGGCCGGCTGGGTGGCGCTGGTGTTCCTGCCGCTGGCCGTGGCGCCGCTGGCGGCGCTGATGGCCCTGTTCATCGTCGCCGAGATGGTCACGCCGTGGATCGCCGAGGCGCGCGGCGGCGGCACGCCCTGGCATGCGCACCACATCGCCGAGCGCTACAGCCTGCTGGCGATCATCGCCCTGGGCGAGGGCCTGGCCGGCGCGGTGGCGGCGATCGCGGCGGTGGTGGCGCGACAGGGCTGGAGCGCCGACGCGGTGCTGGTGTCGATCGCCGGGGCCGGCCTGACCTTCGGCCTGTGGTGGGTGTACTTCATGGTGCCCTCCGCGCCGGTGCTGCACGCCCATCGCGGCAAGGCGTTCGGCTGGGGCTATGGGCACATGGTGATCTTCGCCGCGATCGCCGCGACGGGGGCCGGGCTGCGGGTGACGGCGGCCTATGTGGCGCGCGAGGCGGCGATCGGGCCGGTGGGCGCGGTGCTGGCCGTGGCCATCCCGGTGGCGACCTACCTGGCGGCGATCTACGCCCTCTATGCCTGGCTGATGCGGCGGGGCGATGCGCTGCACGTCGGCCTGCTGGCCGGCACGGCGGGGCTGCTGGCCGCCGCGGTGGCCCTGGCGGCGGCGGGGGTCGGCCTGCCGGCGTGCCTGCTGGTGCTGACGGCGGCCCCGCTGGTCACCGTGGTCGGCTATGAACTGGCCGGCCGGCAGCGCCAGGCCCGGGCTCTGGCCGAGGTGGTGGGCGAGTAGAAAGGCCGGCCGCGGCCCGCCGGAACCCTCCGTGGCCTGAACGGAACGGTAATCGGCCCTCAGCGAACGGCGGCCGGCGGGGTTGACCGGCATTGTCGGCGCTGCAGGTTCGGCGTTCCTCGCGTCGGACGAGATGGGGGTGTTTCGACATGGCCGACGTCCGGTCCGAACTGAACTTCGCCGCGGGGCGCAGGGTGCTGCTGGCCGGGGCCGCGGTGCTGGCGCTGACCGGCGCGGCCGGCGGGGCGATGGCCGCCGACGCCGCGGGCGCGGCCGCCAGCGACAAGACCCAGCTGGACGAGCTGGTGGTCACGGCGCGGGGCTACGTGCCGACCACCGACGTGTCGGCCACCAAGTCGGCGATCCCGCTGGTGGAGACGCCGCAGTCGGTGACCGTGGTCACCCGCGACCAGATCAACGTGCTGAACATCCAGAACCTGCAACAGGCCATGCGCTACAGCGCCGGCGCGGTGGGCGAGAACTTCGGCCCGGACGAGCGCTTCGACTGGCTGACCCTGCGCGGCTTCTCGCCGGTGGAATACATCGACGGCCTGCAGGCGCCGGTCGGCTCGGTGGGCAGCGTCGGCCTCGACCTGTGGGACGCGGAGTCGGTGGAGATCCTGAAGGGGCCCTCCGGCGTGCTCTACGGCCAGACGCCGCCCGGCGGCATCGTCAACTTCACCAGCCGCCGCCCGCACGCGGACTTCGCAGCCGAGGTCCAGGGCCAGTACGGCAGCTTCGACCACAAGCAGATCGCCGGCACGATCACCGGCAAGCTGGACGCCAGCGACACCTTCGAAGGCAGCCTGACGGCCTTGTGGCGCGACCACGACACCCAGCTGAACTACGCCCACTCCAAGCGGGTGATGATCGCTCCGGCGCTGACCTGGAACATCGACGCCGGCACGCATTTCACCTTCCTCAGCTACTACCAGCACGACGACGCCCGCGGCGGCGACGGCGGCTTCCTGCCGGAGGTGGGCACGCTGCTGCCCAATCCGAACGGCCAGATCCCGGTGAACTTCAATCCGGGCGAGCCGGGCTACAACCGCTTCAAGCGCGCCCTCTACGGCATCGGCTACCAGTTCGACCACGCCTTCAACGACCACATCAGCTTCGTGCAGAACCTGAAGTATTCGGTGCAGGACGAGCACTTCACCTCGATCTACGGCAACGGCCTTGAGGCCGACAACCGCACCCTGGATCGGGCGGACTTCCTGTTCCCCGAGTATATCAAGAGCCTGGCCGTCGACAGCCGCCTGCAGATCAAGGCCAATACCGGCGCCATCGAGCACACCGTCCTGGCCGGCGTCGACTTCCGTGAGGTGTGGAACCACACCCAGTTCTACTTCGGCGACGCGCCGTCGATCGACCTTTACAATCCGGTCTACGGCAAGCCGATCCCGGCGACGTGGTTCAACTCGCCGAACTATATCAACAGCGACAACACCCAGACCGGGATCTACGCCCAGGACAGTCTGAAGTGGAACCACTGGCGCCTGACCGCCTCGATCCGCAACGACTGGCTGCGCGGCGACGTCAACGACAGCGCCTTCACCTACCGCGTCGGCCTGAACTACCTGTTCGACATCGGCCTGGCGCCCTACGTGGCCTATGCGACGTCGTTCCTGCCGACCTCCGGGGCGGACTTCGGCGGCCACGCCTTCAAGCCCTCCAGCGGCAGCCAGATCGAGGGCGGCGTGAAGTTCGAGCCGCACAACCTGGGCCGCGACACCAAGGTGTTCATCACCGCCGCCGGCTATGACCTGGTGCAGGACAACGTCCTGACCAGCGACCCGAACCACGCCTTCTTCAGCCTGCAGACCGGCCAGGTCGAGGTCACCGGCGCCGAGTTCGAGGCCGTGGCCCGCGTGCACGAGCGGCTGACCATCAACGCCTCGTACAGCTACACCAACGCCGTGGTCACCCGCTCCAACGACGTCGGCGCCACCGGCAAGCAGGTCACCAACGTGCCGAAGTTCAAGGCCTCGCTGCTGGTGGACTACACCCAGCAGACCGGGCCGCTGGCCGGCCTCGGCTTCGGCGCCGGCATCCGCTACCTGGGCACCTCGTTCGGCGACGAGTTCAACACCCTGCGCGCGCCGCCGGAGACCCTGGGCGACCTGATCGCCCACTACGACTATCGCAAGTGGCGCCTGGCGGTGAACGTCAGCAACATCGCCGACAAGGTCTACGTGGCCCGCTGCACCTCCACCGCCGCCTGCTACTATTCCAGCCGGCGCGAGGTGTTCGTCAGCCTGGACCGCAAGTGGTAGGTCGACCCCCTTCCCCCGCTTGCTTGCGGGGGACGATGGGGGCGCCAAGGGCGTGAAGGCGTGGGCGGCGCAGACATGGAACGCGAGCGTCGATGAGGCCTGCAGGACATAGGCTTCGGCCGGTCTCCCAGGTCCTTCTCCCCTTGCGGGAGAAGGACCTGGGCCGGCCGCGGGAAGAGATCAGCCTCGACGGCGCCGATAGAGGGCATCACACGTGATGGCGGATTCAGGCGTTCGTTCGTTCTGGATGGCCATCCACCGCTACCTCGGGCTGGCGACGCTGGTGTTCCTGGCCATCGCCGGCGTCACCGGCTGCGTGCTGACGGTGGACAAGCCGCTGGACGCGGCCCTGAACGCCGACCTGTTCCGCCAGCCGGCGAACAGCGCGCCGCTGGACGCCGTCCAGGCGGCGCAGGCGCTGCAGGCGGCCCGGCCGGACCTGACGGTGCTGTCGTTTCCGGCCCACGTATCCGCGGGCGACACCGTCCCGGTCAGCGTCACAGCCGCCGATCCGAAGCATCCCCTGGCCTACAGCGAAGTGTTCGTCGACCGGGCCGACGGCCACCTGGCCGGGACCCGGATGGCCGGTGCGGGCTGGGATCGCCGGCATCTCATGCAGGGCGTCTACAGCTTTCACTACACCCTGCTGGCGGGGACCGCCGGGCGCTGGCTGATGGGGATCTGCGCCCTCGGTTGGCTGATCGGCAACGTCGTCGGCCTGTACCTGACCTTCCCCACCCGCGAGCGCTTCGCCAGCCGCGGCTTCTGGAAGAAGTGGTCGGCTCTGTGGACGTTCAGGCTGAACAACCCGCTGCCGCGCGTGTTTCTCGATCTGCACCGCGCCAGCGGCCTGTGGCTGCTGGTCCCCGCCACGGTGCTGGCCTTCACCTCGGTGGCGATGAACTTCTTCGACGAGGCGTTCACCCCGACGGTGCAGGCGCTGTCCCCCGCCCGGCCCTCACCCTTCGACGGCCCGCCGCCGGCCGCCGCCCCGCCCCCGCCGCGCATCAGCTTCGCCCAGGCCCGCAGCCTGGCCATGCAGCGCGCCGCCGCCGTGGGTCTGGGCTGGACGCCGGCGCGGCTGTCCTATTCCCCCGAGCGCGGCTTCTACAGCGTGATGCTGACCGCCGGCGGGGTGGAGACCTATTCCCGGCTGGGGCCGATCGACTACGCCTTCGACGGCGCGGGCCGGTTCGTCTCCGAGGACAACCCGTACAGCGACAGCGCCGGCCGCAAGCTGTCGCGCGCCCTCTATCCGCTGCACTCGGGCCAGGTGATCGGCCTGCCGGGCGTGGTGCTGATCTTTGTCCTGGGCCTGGCGACCGCCGAGATGAGCGTCACCGGCGTCTATCTCTGGTGGAAGCGTCGCGGCCCGCGTATCGCCGGCGAACGGCGGCTGAAGGCTTTGCGTGAGGCTGCCCCATGAAGCGTCGGACCTTGCTGGGTTTTCTGGGCGCAGCCTTCACCCCGGTCGCCGCCCTCGCCGCCCGGGCGGCCGCGGCCCTGGCGCCGGTCACGCCTACCCGCCCCGCGCGCACCGAGCAGTTCGGCCGCCTGCGGATCGACGACTATGCCTGGCTGAAGCCGGCGAACTGGAAGGAGGTCTGGCGCGACAACAGTCGCCTGGACCCGGCGATCCGCGACTACCTGGCGCGAGAGGACGCCTACGCGGCCGCGGTGCTGGCCCCCACCGCCCCGATCCAGGCGCGGCTGCTGGCGGCGATGAAGGCCCGGCTGGGGCCCGACGCGGCCACCCCCGCGCTGGTGGACGGCCCGTTCGCCTACCTGAACCGCTTCGCCCCCGGCGCCACCCAGCCGCAGCATCTTCGCCGCCCAGCCGCCGGCGGGACGGAGACTCTGCTGGTCGACCTGCAGGCGCGCGCCGCGGGCCACGCCTTCTTCAACGCCGAGGGCGCCGCGCACAGCCCGGACCACGGCCTGTTCGCCTGGGCCGAAGACGTCACGGGCGCCGAGAAGTACCAGATCTTCCTCAAGGACCTCGCCACCGGCCAGATCATCGACGGGCCGAAGGACGCCTTCGGCGACTTCGTGTTCTCGGCGGACGGGGCGTGGCTGTTCTGGACCTGGCGCGACGCCGACAGCCGCCCTTCCAAGGTGTTCCGCCGCCCCTCGCGCGGCGGTCCCGACACCCTGGTCTACGCGGAAGCCGACCCCGGCTTCCTGCTGACCCTCACCGCCAGCAATTCGCGCCGCTGGCTGTTCCTGTCCGCCTGGAACGACGTGACCAGCGAGGTGCGCCTGATCGACGCCCGCGCGCCCGAGGCGCCGGCGGTGCTGGTCGAGCCGCGCACGGCCGGTCACAAGTACAGCCTGGAGCACTGGCGGGACCACTTCGTGGTGCTGACCAACGCCGATGGCGCGGTGGACTTCAAGCTGATGACGGCGCCCGAGGCCACGCCCGGCCGCGCCCAGTGGCAGGGCTGGCGGCCCGAGCAGCCCGGCCGCACCATCATCGACATGCGCGGCTTCGCCGACGGCTTCCTGCGCGTGGAGCGGGTCGAGGGCAACCCGACCCTGGTGATCACCTCACTGAGCGGCGCCGACGCCCCGGTCGCCTTCGACGAGGCGGCGTACGAACTTTCCCTGCAGGCCTCGCCGTACGACGGTCGCGCGATCACCGTGACCTACGAGTCGCCGCGCCAGCCGCGCGCCTGGCTGTCCATCGACCTGGCCAGCGGCGCCCGCACCGTGCTGGCCCGGCCGCCGCTGGCGCCCGCCCTGGCGCCGGACCGCTACGACCTGAAGCGGATACACGCCCGCGCCGGCGACGGCGCCGAGGTCCCGATCACGGTGCTCTGCCGCAAGGGGCTGAAGCCCGACGGGCGCGCGCCGCTGCTGCTCACCGGCTATGGCGCCTATGGCGACAGCTACGCCACCGGCTATTCGATCCCCAACCTGGCGCTGGTGGACCAGGGCTGGGTGTGGGCCGTGGCGCATGTGCGCGGCGGCTCGGAGAAGGGCCGCGGCTGGTTCGAGGCGGCCCGCGCGCTCAAAAAGAAGACCAGCTTCACCGATTTCATCGCCTGCGCCGAGGCGCTGATCGCCGCGGGTTACGGCGCCCGGGGGCGGGTGGTGGCGCACGGCTATTCCGCCGGCGGCCTGCTGGTCGGCGCGGCGCTGAACCTGCGGCCCGACCTCTGGGGCGCGGTGATCGGCCAGGCGCCGTTCGTCGACATGCTGAACACCATGAGCGACACCACCCACCCGCTGGTGCCGCTGACCTGGCCGGTGTGGGGCAATCCCCTGGCCGACGTCGCCGTCTACGACTACATCGCCAGCTATTCGCCGTACGAGAACGTGCAGGCCGGCGTCTATCCGCCGGTGCTGGCCACCACCGCCGTCGGCGACGACCGCGTCGGCTTCTGGGAACCGGCCAAGTGGATCGCCGCCCTGCGGGCCCGCACCCGCGGCGGGCCGAAGCTGCTGGCCTGCCGCATGGCCGGCGGCCACGGCGGCGGCGGCCGGATGGCCGAGCTGGAGCTGTCCGCCAGGATGTACGCCTTCGCCATCTGGGCGCTGGCGGGGGGCGCCCGGCGCGGCGCCTGAACCCCTCACCCTCCCGTCGCTGCCGCAACGGGCCCCTCCCTCTCCCTCCGGGAGAGGGGTTTCTCGACCGCAGGCGTTCTGAAATTTCCTCTCCCGCAGGGAGAGGGGTTCAAGTTGCTGATGACGCTGAGAAAATCTCCTCTCCCACAGGGAGAGGAAGGGGCCCGCGCCGGTGGATCGTCGCCGTGCGGCCAGGATGTACGCCTTCGCCATCTGGGCGCTGGCCGGGGGCGCCCGGCGCGGCGCCTGAACCCCTCACCCTCCCGTTGCTGCCGCAACGGGCCCCTCCCTCTCCCTCCGGGAGAGGGGTTTCTCGACCGCAGGCGTCCCTGGAATTCCTCTCCCACAGGGAGAGGGGTTCAAGTTGCTGATGACGCTGAGAAAACCTCCTCTCCCACAGGGAGAGGAAGGGGCCCGCGCCGGTGGATCGTCGCCCTGCGGCCAGGATGTACGCCTTCGCCATCTGGGCGCTGGCGGGGGGCGCCCGGCGCGGCGCCTGAACCCCTCACCCTCCCGTTGCTGCCGCAACGGGCCCCTCCCTCTCCCTCCGGGAGGTGTTTCTCGACCGCAGGCGTCCCTGGAATTTTCTCTCCCACAGGGAGAGGGGTTCAAGCTGCTGATGACGCTGAAAAAACTCCTCTCCCACAGGGAGAGGAAGGGGCCCGCGCCCGCCAGGGCGTGGGAAGGTGAGGGGTTCCGCCCTCGCCGTCCGCCCTCGCCCGTCTGGACAAGCCGCCCACGCCCGGCAAAGCTCGCACCCATGACCAGCCTGATGCGGTTTCCCAGCGCGGTGCGGCGCGACCCGGCGGTGGAGGCCTGGTTCGACGCCGGCGACCTGCGGCTGATGGCCCAGCCCTGGTTCGAGCGGCTGCGCGCGGCGGGGCCCGACGTGCGCGAGCTGATGCACGACCACTGCCCCACCGCCTGCGTCGAGGACGCCGCCTTCGCCTATGTCGGCGCCTTCACCGCGCACGTGAACATCGGCTTCTTCGCCGGCGCCGCCCTGCCCGACCCGGCCGGCCTGCTGCAGGGCGCCGGCAAACGCATGCGCCACGTCAAGCTGCGCTGGGGCGAGCCGGCCGACGAGCCGGCCCTGAAAGCCCTGATCGCCGCCGCCTACGCCGACATGCGCCGGCGGGTGGACGCGGGGGAATAGCGGGTCTGCGGTGAGCCGCGTAACCCCTCACCTTCCCGCGCCCTGATGGGGCGCGGGCCCCTCCCTCTCCCGATGGGAGAGGGGTAGGCAATCACCTCTCCCACAGGGAGAGGGAGGGGCCCATGGCGCAGCCATGGGAGGGTGAGGGGGTCGGCCCTCACCGGAATGCCCCCTACCCCTCGCGCCCCGGGTTCGAACGCCGCACCCAGGTGGCCAAGTCCCCTGCCCCCTCCCCGTCGAGCCCCCGCAGGATGTCGGCGTAGACGTCGTCGCGGTCGTCCTGGCTGAGCTTGAACATGGGGCGGATCGCCTCGACGTCGGCCTCGAAGGCGACGACGCCGCGGGCCAGGCCGGCCAGGCGCGGGCCCATCTCGGCGGCGGACCAGGCGCCCCGGCGACCGGCCTCGTTCGCGGCGATCAGGGCGTCCAGCGAGGCGCCGACGCCGGCCGCGTCGTCGATCAGGCGCACCCGGGCGGTGATCTGCAGCGAGGCGTAGTTCCAGCTGGGCGCCTGGCTGCGATCGGCCATCCAGGACGGCGAGACGTAGCCGTTCGGCCCCATGAACAGGAACCGCGCCAAGGGCCGCTCGCGCAACAGGGCGACGTGCGGATTGCGCCGGGAGAAATGGCCGTCCAGCCGCACCACGCCGCCGTCCGCCCCGGTCACAGCCAGCACCGGCAGCGGGGTGGCGGCGAACGGGTCGGCGCTGACCAGCCAGGCCATCGGCGCGGCGGCGATCAGCCGGGCGACATCGCCGGCGTCGGCGGGGGCATAGGTCGCCTCGCGAGGATCGGCGGGAAGCATCCTATTGCAGGCGCGCGAAGTACTGGCTGGGCGCGGCGCCGAACACCTTGTGGAACACGGCGGTGAACGACGAGGGGCTGTCATAGCCCACGTCAAGCGCCACGGTGGTCACCGGCTGGCCGCAGGCGAGCCGCGACAGCGCCTCCATCAGCCGCACGTGCTGGCGCCAGGCGGCGACGCTCATGCCGGTCTCCAGCCGGAACTGTCGGGTCAGGGTGCGGCGCGACATGCGGGCGATCTCGGCCATCTGGTCCAGGTCGGCGTCCGCCGCGGGGTCGTCGATGATCGCCCGGCACAGGCGCGCCAGCCGCGGGTCCTGCGGCATCGGCACATGCAGGCCGGCCACCGGCAGGGTCAGCATCTCGTCCAGCAGCAGCCGCACGATCAGTCCCTCGCGCCCCTCCACCGCATATTCGGGGGCGAAGCGCATCACCTCCAGGATCAGGGCGCGCAGCAGCGGGGTGACCTCGACCACGCAGGTCTGGCGCGGCAGGCGCTCGCCGGCGTCGGGCTCGACGTACAGGGTGCGCAGCGACACCGCCCCGCGGCAGGAGACCTCATGCTCGACCCCGCCGGGGATCCATACCGCGCGCTGCGGCGGGATCACGAAGCTGCCCTCGCGGGTGACCACCGACATCACCCCGGTGGTGGCGTAGAGCAGCTGGGCGCGGCGGTGGCTGTGCGGAGGGTCGACGAACCCGGCCGGGTATTCGTCGGCCAGGGCGACCACCGGTCTTGGGACCTGTTCGTAGTCGGCGCTGCGTCTCATGGCCCGGATGCGCGGATTGCCCAGGCCAATATCGATATCAGGCCCGTCGGGCGATTCAATCCGCCACCGGACGAAGCCGGGCGGCCGGTGCATTCCTGCATCAGCCGGGGCGCCCACGCCCAAGGTCTGGGCGCAGGGGGACTGGAAGAGGGCGCGCGCGCCGGTCATCGCGCCCCCGCGTCTCAGACGGCCGGGACGGCGGCCAGGGTGCGGCGCAGCCAGGCCGCCCCGTCGCCCAGCGCCCGCCCGGCCAGGGCGGAGATCGACACCGCCTCGAGGAAGCTGTGCGTCGCGCCGGCGTAGATCACGCTGTCGCAGACGTTGCCGGCCTCGCGCAGGCGCCGGGCCATCGCCACGTCGCCGTCCGCCAGCGGGTCGCACTCGGCGATCACGTGGAACGACGGGGGCAGGTTCGAGAGGTCGTCGGCCAGGGCCGGCAGGGCCAGCGGTCCGGGCGCGCTCCAGCCGCGGCCGAGATAGTTGTCGAGGAAGCCGGCCAGCTCCTCGCGGGTCAGCATGGCCCCCGGATCGCCCCAGCGCCGCTGCGAGGCGGTGGTGAAGTCGGCGTCGAAGAAGCCGTAGTTGCAGAGCATCGCCGCCGGGCGCAGCGCCGCCCCCTTGTCGCGCAGCGCCAGGCAGGCGGCCACGGCCAGGTTGGCGCCGGCCGAGTCGCCGCCCACCGCCACCCGGCGCGGGTCGACGCAGGCCTCGGCCCCGCCCAGCAGGTGCTCCAGCACGCCGGCGACCTGGTTGAGGGCGGTGGGGAAACGGGCTTCCGGCGACAGGGCGTAGTCGACGCCGATCACCAGCAAGCCGGCCCGGGCGGCGTATTCGCGCATCAGCCGGTCGTGGGTGTCGAGGCTGAAGGTGGTGAAACCGCCGCCGTGCAGATAGATCAGCACCGGGGCCGGACCGGCCGGGCGGCCGGGATCGAACAGGCGCAGGCGCACGTCGCCGGCTTCGGTGGGCGCGGTCAGCTCCCAGGTGCGCAGCATCACCGGCCCGCCCTGCCGCCAGGGCGCGCGCACGCTTTCGGCCACCGCCCGCTGCTCGGCGAAGCTCATCCGCGCCAGGTCCGGATGCCGGGCGAAGTCGCGCTGCACGCGCGCCACGAACACCGCGACCTCCGGGTCGATCGCTCCCCTGCCGTCCAGACCCACGCCGCTCGCCCTGCCCATCATCGCCGGCAAGCTAGCGCGCCGCCCGCGGCTCGCGCCTTGGCTGAATGACCAAATGCTTCTTGTCGCGGGCCAATTGCCGCGGCCAGAGCGGCTTAAGACTTCAGCCGCTCCAGGTAGGCGCAGAACATGTCGGCCATGGCGTCGGACCAGGCGGCGATCTCGGCGGCGGTGCGCGGGGTCTCGGAGAAGGCCTTGCCGGCCTGGCCGAGGGTGGTGGTGATCAGGTCGCCGGCCAGGGCGCGCACGTCCTCGCCCGCCGCCGGCAGGGCCTCGCGCAGGAAGGCCTGCATGATCGGCGCGCCGGCCACCCGCGCGGCCTGCGCCTCCGGGGCGTCGCGATAGAGGGGGGCGGCGTCGCCCAGCGCCTGGCGCACCTGCGCCTCGTCGCACTCGGAGCGGACGAAGGCGTGGACCAGCGCGCGCAGCCGCGCCGGCGGCGGCCGGGCGACGTCCTCCAGGATCGCGCGCAGCATGGCGGTGGTCTCGCGCCACTCGTCGGCCTGCAGGCGGAACAGGATCGCCGCCTTGTTGGGGAAGTACTGATAGAGCGACCCCACGCTGACCCCGGCCCGCTCGGCCACCCGCGCGGTGGTGAAGCGCGCGGCGCCCTCCTCCGCCAGAACCTGAACCGCCGCCTGCAGCACCGCCTCCACCAGCCCGGCCGAGCGCGCCTGGCTGGGCTGCTTTCGTGTGGAAATCGAAGGGCTTGCGCGGGCGGTCATGCGGCGTCCTGGCGGCAGAGGGCGATGCGAATAGGAAACCTGACGAACTCGTCGCATTTTTCCGGCCAGCGCAAGCCCCCTTGCCCGACTTCAGCCCGGAGCCCCCGATGACCGCCCCGCTCTCCACCTTGCTGACCGCTCCCGTCGCCCCGCTGCTGGCGCGCCTGTTCGCCCAGGCCGACGCCGCCGACCCGGCCACGGATCCCGCCTTCGCCGCCATAACCCCCGCCGAGCGCACCCGGCTGATGCGCTCGAAGACCGGCTATCTGGAGCTCTACGGCGCGCTGAAGGACGTCCCCCTGCCCGTCTCGCGCCAGACCGGGGCGCTGCTGTACATGCTGGCCCGCGCCACCGGCGCCCGCAGCACCGTCGAATTCGGGACCTCGTTCGGCGTCTCCACCCTGCACCTGGCCGCCGCCCTGCGTGACAACGGCGGCGGGCGGCTGGTGACCAGCGAGTTCGAGCCGTCGAAGATCGCCCGCGCCCGGGCCAACCTGGACGCCGCGGGCCTGGCCGACCTGGTGGAGATCCGCCAGGGCGATGCGCTGCAGACCCTGGCGCACGACCTGCCGGCGCCCATCGACCTGGTGCTGCTGGACGGCGCCAAGGCGCTGTACCCGGACATCCTGGGCCTGCTGGAGCCGGCGCTGCGCCCCGGGGCCCTGATCGTCGCCGACAACGCCGACCACAGCCCCGAGTACCTGGCGCGGGTGCGCGACGGCGCCGGCGGCTACCTGTCGGTCCCGTTCGGCGGGGACGTGGAGCTGTCGATGCGGCTGGGCTGAGCGCCCCCGCCCCAGGCCGCCAGCGCCTGGTCCAGCCGCCGGGCCAGGGCGTCGCTGACCGGGGTCATCGGCAGGCGCAGGTCGGGCGTGTCGATCAGGCCGCGCCGCCACAGGGCGTACTTCAGCGGCGCGGGGTTGGGCTCGGCGAACAGCAGCGCCGGGATCGCCGCCAGCCGGTCGCGCCACAGGGCCTTCGCCTCGTCCCCGCGCCCGTCGGCGGCCAGGGCCAGCAGCCGCGAGAAGCCGGCGGGGTCGAGGTGGGCCGAGGCGGTGATCCCGCCATCGGCGCCCGCGCTGACGGCGTCCAGCAGGCTGGCGTCGTCGCCCGCCAGCACCGCGAAACCCGGCGGCCGGCGCGCGATCAGGTCCAGGGTCTGGGCCGGGTCGGCGCAGCAGTCCTTCACGCCGACGATGTTGGGCCGCTCGGCCAGGGCGATCAGGGTGTCGTTGGCCATGTTGACCCCGGTCCGGTAGGGAATGTTGTAGACCAGCACCGGCCGCCGGGTGCTGTCGGCGATCGCCTCGAAGTGGCGTCGCAGCCCGTCCTGCGAGGGGCGGACATAGCTGGGGCAGGACACCAGGAAGCCGTCGCCGGGCCAGGCCTCCGCCGCCCGCAGCGCCGCGATCACCTGGGCGGTGACGGCGCCCGCCAGGCCGACCAGGATCGGCGTCGACGCCCCGCTGGCCGCCCGCTCGTCGGCCGCCGCCTGCAGCACCCGCCGCAGCTCGTCGGGCGACAGCGCCAGACCCTCGCCGGTGGTGGCGCCCAGCACCAGGCCGTCCACGGCGCCGGCGTAGGTCCGCACGAGACGCCGCAGGGACGCCTCGTCCAGCCGGTCGTCGCGGAATGGGGTCACCAGCGGCAGCCACAGGCCGCCAAAGCGGCCGCAGGATAGGCAATCGGTCATCGCAAGTCTCCTGTCAGGCCGGAGACGAAGCACGCTTTGGACCCCGTCGCGCCGGCGGGGTTCATCGTGGGTTTGTCGCGCGCTAGTGGGCGCGCACAGACCAGCCCAGACCCCTGATGGGGGGCTGTTTTTTGGCGACGGCGTTGGCGGCGCGGCGGGTCATGCGCCTCCCATCGCCCTGCGGCGCGGCAAGGTCAAGCCTGAGGCTCTAGAAGGTCAGCGTGGCCGCCCCCTCGCGCACCTGGGCGAACATGGCGCTGGCGCCGGTGATCACCACGCCGTCGAGCAGGTCCGCGGCCTCGTAGCCCCGGGTCGCGGCGCAGGGCGGACAGACCCAGATCACCCCGCCGCGCGCCTGGAAGCTGGCGATCAGGTCGGCCAGCGGCTCCAGCGGGGCCACCCGGGTCAGCGCCTGGCCGCCCTTGCGCACAAGGTCCACGGCGGCGCTGGTCAGGAACACCGAGACCTGCAGGCCCGCGGTGATCGCCCCATTGGCCAGGGTGAAGCCCACCGAGGACACCTCTGAATCGATGCCCCGGGTCATGACGATTACCAGCTTGTCGGTTTCGGTCGCCACGGTACTGTTCCTCCTTAGAAAGGCCCCTGCCCACGCGAGACAGGCTAGCGGCCGCCCCGGACCGAGGTCTTTGGCCGCAATGCCGGAACCCTTGATCGAACCGCCGCCCCCCGCCCCCCAGCCCGACCGCGCGGCGGCGGACGACGTGCTGTCGGCGGTGCTGGGCGCTATCCGGCTGTCCGGCTCGGTGCAGTTCTGCTTCATGCCCAGCGGCGCCTGGCGCACCGACGCGGCCCCCTCGCTGGCCGCGCTGGGCGGCGGTCCCGGCGGCGCCATGCCGTTCCACATCGTCGCCCAGGGCGCCTGCTGGCTGAAGATCGCCGGGCGCACGGTTGAGCTGGTCGCCGGCGACATGGTCGCCTTCCCGTTCGCGACCGGCCATCAGCTGGGCGCCGGGCGCGACGGGCGGCTGGTGACCCCGGTGAAGGACCTGCCGCCACGGCCGTGGCGGACCATCCCGGTCATGCGCTACGGCGCCGGCGAGGCGGCGGAGGGCGGTGACGTTCGGCTGCTGTGCGGCTACCTGGAGTTCGCCGCGGCGGGGTTCCGGCCCCTGCGGGATGCGCTGCCGGACATGCTGCACATGCGCACGAGCGACGACGACCTGGCCTGGCTGCGCACGATCGTCGCCCAGATCGTCAGCGAGGTGGACCGGCCGCACGCCGGTGGCGTCTCGATGCTGGAGCGGCTGACCGAGATCGCCTTCATCGAGCTGCTGCGCCGCCATGTCCGGGCCACGCCAAAGGGCGCCACCGGCTGGCTGGCGGCGATGACCGACCCCGTGCTGGGCCGCAGCCTGGCGGTGATCCACGCCGACCCCCGCCGCGATTGGACCGGGCCGGCGCTGGCCGCCGCGTGCGGCCTGTCGCGCAGCGCCCTGGCCGAGCGGTTCGAGACGGTGCTGGCGACGTCGCCGATGCGCTACCTGCGCGAATGGCGCCTGTGCCTGGCCAGCGTCGCCCTGGCCACCACGCGCCAGCCGATTGCCGAGGTGGCGCACGAGGCCGGCTATGGCACTGAGGCGGCCTTCAGCCGCGCCTTCTCACGGGCCTACGACCTGCCGCCCGCCGCCTGGCGCGCCCGCGCTATTCCAGGTCCACCCCGGCCCGCTTGAGGCCGCGGAACAGCCGGCGCAGGTTGGCGAGGTTCAGCAGCAGCGCCTGTTCCTGCTCGGGCGAATCGAGCGTCGCCGCGGGGGCCAGCACCCCGCCCTTGACCCGCACGCACCGGCCTTCCCTGATCAGCTTGTTGACGTAGCGGCGCGTGGTCTCGAATGGCAGGCCGAGCGAGCCGGCCACCGAGAGCACGCTGACCGGTCGGCGCAGGTCGTCGGGCGGTGGGCTGTCGACACCGGAAAACTGCGCCGCGACGTTCGGGTTCTGGTCCAGGTGCCCGATGTTGGCGGCCAGGATCGCCCGCAGCACCACCGCCTTCATCAGGTCGCCCTGGGTGGTCTCCGTCATAAGCCGCGCGCTGCGCAGGAAGTACTCGCTCGACAGCCTGACCGCCGCGCGGGCGGTGGCCGCGTCGGCGACGACCTGCGGGTGCGGCTCGACCGTATTGGACGATGCGTTCATTCGGAACCTGCCTCCGCTGCCAGGTAAGATCGGATGGCCGATTGCCGTATTGTGCGCCTGGCTCGCACGCCAGCAACTCATTTCAGTGAGTCTAAGTATTCCTACGTAGATGCCGCGCTGGATCAGCCGAGGCAAATCGCCTCTGCCCAAAATGGGCGCCTGCCAGGCCTGGTGAAGTCAGAAGCGGACGCGCCTCGACTTCGCATGATCATGCCGTCTTCTCACGGTTGTGGCGAAAGCCGGCGCCGCCGACTTGAGGAAACGACAGGCTTCGGGATGGCGGCCATCCGGGCTAACCCTTGCCCGGACAGGCTTGGCGAGGAGAACAGGGATGGGGGACGCCGGCAGGATGGCCGAGCCGCTGGGCGAGATCCGCATCCGGCGGGCGCAGGCGGGCGACGCCGCGGCGATCCGCGAGGCGGGCCACTCGCGCGTGCGCCTGTTCACCAACGGCCGCTGGACGGCCAACGTGCGGCTCTACCAGCGGCTGGGGTACGCCATCGACGGCGAGACGCCGATCGACGGCGCCATGGTGCGGGTCGACATGAGCAGGCGGCTGGCGTGAACGCCGGCGCCCGCCCGGCGGCTATTTCAAGGTGTTGAGATAGGCGATCAGATTGTCGACCTGGGCGGGGTTCTTCAGGCCCATGAAGGTCATCTTGGTGCCCGGCACCATGGCGCTGGGCGCCGGCAGGTAGGCGTGCAGGCGGTCGTTGGTCCAGCTGAAGCCCGCGGACTTCATGGCGGCGGAATAGCTGAAGCCCTTCACCGAGCCGGCCGGGCGGCCGACGATGCCGAACAGCGTCGGGCCCAGGATGGCCGCGCCGCCCTTGGCCGCGGAGTGGCACATGGCGCAGCGCGAGGCGAACACGGCGTGTCCCGCGTCGGGATCCCCCGCCGCCGCCGGGACGGCGGCGCCCAGGCCGGCGGTCAGGGCCAGGACGGGGACGAGGCGGCTCAGTAGGCGATCCATGTGAAGACCCTCAGCGTGTTGTTGTCGGAAGCGTTGGCGCCCGCGCCGTCGTAGTTCGAGCCGGCGCCGTCGAAGGTGGCGTAGGCGGTGTACTGGACCCCCACGCGCATGTTGAACCGCGGTCCCAGGGGCGACTGGCCGGCGCCCCAGGGGGTCGCATCCAGCTGCACGGTCACGCCGCTGGAGTCGGGCTTGAGCGTGCGGTTGTCCGCATAGATCGTCGGGTTGGCCGAGCCTGTGGTGTCGAAGGCCGCCACCGTCACGCCGATCCGGTTGCGCCAGTAGTAGGAGACGTCGGCGCGCACGTCGGTCAGGTCGTTGCGCGCGCACCCGGGGTCGGCCTCGGCCAGGGCGCAGGTGGCGTCCAGGCTCTGCTGCTCGTGCATGTAGCGCGCGTTCAGGGTCAGGGTGTCGCCGCTGGCCAGGGGCGCCACATAGGAGGCGTCGACGCCGACATCGGTGTAGCGGTCGGTCAGGCCCGTGCTGCGGTCGCGCCCGGGATGAATGTCGGCCCGCATGCCGAAAACCCCCGCTTCCAGCGTGCCTGGTCCCACCGGCTTCTGGAAGGCGACCCGCACATAGGGCGCCAGACCGTCGATGTCGCCGGGGCTGAACGGGTCGGCGCCCAGGTGATTCAGGGTCGAGACGCTGGGCGAGCCATAGGCCCCGGCCTCTAGGAACAGCTGCGAATTGATCCAGGCATAGCCGGTGAAGCCCAGGGTGTTCTGCGCCAGGCCGCCGGCCAGCAGCGGCGAGGCGGACGGCGACGGCGCGAGGGCCGAGCTGGTGTACGGATAGCCCCACGCCGGCAGGGTGTTCCAGGCGTCCTGCACGCCGGGCGAATTGTTCAGGCTGACGCCCAGGATCACGTCCGCGCCCTTGATCTGGGCGGTGGTGGTGGCGCGCACATCCAGGTTGTCCCAGGTCCAGGCCTTGGCGATCCCGTCATAGGTGGTCTGCACGAAGGCGCCGAGGTGCGAGCCGAGACCGCCGGCCAGGAACAGGCTGACCTGGTCCAGGCCTGTGTTGCTGTTCACGCCGAAGCCGTCCGCGGGCGGGCTGGGCTGGTCGGCCTTGGTCCTGACGTAGGAGGCCACCGCCATCATCGAGAACGGCGCGTTGAACGCGACCGCCCGCTGGGTATAGCCGCGCAGCTTGAACTCGCGGCCGAAGGGGGTGAGCTGCGGGCCGAAGCCGCCGACGTGGCAGGCTTGGCAGGGCTGCCCGGTCTGCACGGCGAACGCCGGGACCGCGTGCGCGGCGCCCACGCCGAGGCCGAGCAACGCCAGGACGGCCAGCGCCGCCGAGCGCGCCGCGCCCATGAAAGCTTCCAGCCGCATGTTCCGCATCCCTCTGTCCGCCGCTTGCACGGTCTTCAGGGGCAGGTTCGCAGAGGCGCAGGCGGCTGTCCTTGCGCCGGATCAATACGCAGTGGCCGCGGCCCCGCCGGGCGCCTAAGCTGACGACCATGCCCGCCCGGCCCGCCCCCCCGAGCCCGTCTCCGCAGACGCCCTCGAAAACGCCCCTCACCGCGGACGACGCGGCGGCGCTGGCCGAGCGGGTGCTGGCGGCGCGCTATCCGCAGGCCGACGCCGGGTTCGCCGCCGGCTCGCTGGTGCGCGGCGGGGCGACAGCGAGCTCGGACCTGGATCTGGTGGTGCTGTCGCCAGCGCTGCCGCACGCCCACCGCGAGTCCTTCCTGTTCGAGGCGACGCCGGTGGACGCCTTCGCCCACGACCCGCAGACCCTGCGCGCGTTCTTCGGCAAGGATATCGCCGCCGGTCGTCCGGCCATGCTGACCATGGTCGCCGAGGGCCGCATCGTCGGCCCGCGCCCGGCGCCCGCCCAGGCGCTGCAGGCCGAGGCGCAGGCCACGCTCGCCAAGGGGCCACCGGCCCTGGATGCGGCGGCGCTGTCGCTGTGGCGCTACCTGATCACCTCGCGCCTGGAAGACCTCGAGGATCCGCGGCCCTGGCCGGAGACGGCGGCGACGGCGGTGTGGCTCTATCCGGCGCTGGCCGAGTTCGTCCTGCGCGCCAACGGCCGCTGGGCGGCGACGGCCAAATGGGTTCCGCGCGCCCTGGCGGCGTTCGACCCGGCGCTGGCCGGCGCGTTCGACTCGGCGTTCGCCGCCCTCTTCGAGCGCCGCGACACGGCCCCGCTGGTCCGCCTGGGCGAGCGCCTCCTGGCCCCCTTCGGCGGGCGCCTGTTCGACGGCTTCCACGCCGACGCGCCGCCGCAGGACCGCGCGCCCTAGGGTGGGTCAGGAACATGGGCAACCGGCCTGATGGCCGTGCCCGAGGACGCGTGCGGCCGCCCCCCCGGCCCCGCTCAGAACCAGTAGTCGCGCACGCAGCGCCCGTCGCGCGGCAGGTCCTCGAAGGCGACCAGGCCCTCGAAGTGGTCGATGGGGATGTCGGCGACCGCGTCGGGCTCGGCCAGGCGCAGGTTGACGGCGATGCGCCGGCGACCGTCCTCGCCGGCCGTCAGGCTGCGCCAGAAGGCGATGCAGGCGCACTCGGGACAGAAGTGGAAGCCGATCGCCTTGCCGCGGACATAGGCCTTGGTCGGCCCGGCGACCTTGATGCCCTCGTCCTCGAAGTCGTACGCCCACAGCGCGCCATAGCGGCGGCAGACGGTGCAGTTGCACGTCGTCGCCCCGTCCGGCTCGCCCTCGAACCGCCAGGTCACGGCGCCGCAGTGGCAGGATCCCTCGATCATCGTCGCGCTCCGTTGCAGGCGGCGATCTTCACCCCTCCCGGCGCCGGGTGGAAGGCCCCCTGGACGCCACTCGCGGCCGCGCTCATACCTTGGCGCATGACATGGCTCGGTTCGCTGAAACTGAAGGCGCAGCTGTACTGCGGGCCGGAGACGGCCATGGGGCCGGGCAAGGCCGACCTGCTGGAGGCGATCGACCGGGAGGGGTCGATCTCCGGCGCCGGGCGGGCGATGGGCATGAGCTATCGGCGCACCTGGCTGCTGGTGGACGCGATGAACCGCTGCTGGACCGAACCGCTGGTGTCGGCCACCGCCGGCGGCGGCCGCGGCAGCGGCGCGCGGCTGACCGACGCCGGCCGCGCCGTGCTGGACGCCTACCGCCACCTGGAGGCGGCGCTGGCCGCCGCGGCCGAGGGCGAGGCGCTGAGGACCCTCCAGGCGCGCCTGCGCCCCGCGCCGATGGATCACCAGCCGCCGCGGCCGGGCGACTGAGCGACGTCAGCCGGGCGCGCGGATCGGCGGCCGCACAAGGGGATTGAGGGCCTTGCCCGCGCCGCCGCCGGGCGCCGCCCCGCCAGAGCCGGCTACGCCCGCCGGCGTGAAGATCGAGCGCAACTGGTTGAAGGCATAGGGGGCGAACAGCGCCGAGCCGACCAGGAACAGCGGGCCGACGCCGCTGACGATGGCGGCGATCTTGCCCGGGTCGAACATCGCCTGGAACAACACCACGTTGCCGACGCTGGCGAAGAACGAAGTCAGGATCACGGTGCCGACGAAGCCCGTCACGCGGGCATAGCTGCGCTTGCCTGCCCCTCGCCCTGGGCCCTTCTCCTCCAGCAATTCGGAAAAGGAGTCGCTGCGGAAGATCAGCCAGATCACCCAGCCCATCACCGCCATGATCGGGATGTTGTAGAGCGTGATGGCCACGACGTGAAACACCACCTCGCCCACCTGCGTCGGCGCCGTCGCCGCTGGACCTCCTGCCGCCATCGCCGATGCCTCCCTGCCGATGGCGCAACATAGGCCACGAGCGCGAGTATACAACGCCTGATCGCTGGGGTTGCAAACGACGCATTCATCGATCATGGTTCGACGAGACGCCTGGAAATCGGGCGCGGGGGCGACGCCGTGATGCTTCGGACGCAGGTGAGCGATCTGTCGGCATGGCCCCATGCGGGGATCTGCCTGATCCAGGGCCGGTTCCGCGAGCGGCCGCAGGTGATCTACGGCACCGGATTCCTGGTAAGTCCCACGCACATCGCCACGGCGGCGCATCTGTTCACAATCAATCTGGACGGCCCGGGCGGCCACGCCGTCGCCCCCGACCTGGTCGACGTGATCCTGGGCCAGGGCTTCTTCGACGACGCCACCCACCTGTCATGGACCTTCGACTTTGCCTCGCCGCAGGTGACCGTCCACCCGGACTGGGCCGGCGGGGACCAGGCGCACGACATCGCCCGGATAGTCCTGCCGTCAGCCCAGCCTCGCGCCCTGCCCCTGGCGCCCTCTCCCGCCGCCCTCGCGGTCGGCGGGGCCTTGACCCTCTCCGGCTATCCCATCGACGCCGAACCGTTCGGCGCCTGGGAGGGAACGGGCGCCTTGCGCGATCTCGCCTCGCCGGTGTTCCACCACGCCATCGACACCGGCGCCGGCGACAGCGGCGCGCCCGTTCGGGTGCAGATCGGCGGGCAGTGGACCGTGATCGGCGCTCATCTGGGCGAGGCCGGGCTGGACGACGCCGGCCAGCCTCTGCGCCGCGCACTGGCGATGACCCAGCCGCTGATCGACTGGCTGACAACATGACCACCGCTGCGAGAGGAGCGACCCGCATGTCCGTGACATCCAAGCTTACCTTGGCGCTGGTCCTGGGGGCTGCCGCCGGCGCAGCGCACGCGCAGGACGCGCCGCCGGCCAGTCCGCCGAATCTCAGCCTCTATTCCGGCGCCTGCCTGCATCCGGGGCTGGGCGGCTCGTCGAACGCCAGCGAGAGCGCCCTGGGGGCCCTGCTGTTGGGTCAGGTGGCGCCGGCGCTGATCGACAAGGCGTTCGACTGGGTGGGCGCCAAGCTGACGGCGCTCGGCGCGGACAAGAAGACCGTGCTCTCGGGGCGCCTGGCCGTCGAGCCCCAGTTCGGCGGCCGATACTGCATCCAGGCGGTTCACTGGAAGGACGACGGTCAGCACCTGGACGCCTTGGTCAAGTGGAAGGCCCAGTACGCCCAGGCGCCGCTGATCCCGCAGGACCGGGGCGTCGACTTCTTCATGGAGTTCTGGGTGCGCCCGTCGCAGGGCGGCGACGCCATCTCGTACACGCCCACCTTGATCTACTATCCGGCGCTTCTGGGCGGCAGGAACGGCAAGAGGGACCCGTTGCTGGCGGTCAACGCCAATCTGGCGCCGGTCGGCGCCGCAGGCGCGGCCGCCACCTGGACCCTGCCGACACAGAACCCCGACCCGGCGATGCGCGCCCTGCTGCCCCTGCCCGCAGCTGTCGATGGGGTCACCTATCGCTACGGCCCGACCGACCTCGCTGCCGTCTGCAACGCCAGTTGCCCCGGCGCCTCGCCCTGGGTCGCCAGTCCCTGGGCGGATGCGAAGGTGACCGGCGGCGGGGGTGGCGGAGGGGTTGGACGCGTGGTGGACCCGCATGCCGGCGGTGGGGGGCAGGCCTACGCCATCAAACCCGTCAACGTCAGCCTGCAGGTGACCGAGATCCGCTCGGGGTCGGAGTTCTTCGCCGCCCTGGCCAGCCTGTTCAACACCGCCAGCCCGGCGGTGGAGGCGCAGCTGAGGCAGGCCATATCGCCCGAGGCCCGCGCCCAGGCCGCCAGCGACCAGATGACCGCCCAGGCGACAGCCCTGACAGCCTATTCCACCTCCCTGGACGGGGCGGAAAGCACCCGTAGGGCGTTCTGCGCAGCGGATCCAACGAGCGCGTACTGGCCGTCGCTCTCCGCCCAGCTGCGGGCCGCGCAGCTGTCGGCCAACGTCGCCGCCGGCAAGGCGCAGCAGCCTGCGCCCTATCCCGTGCCGGCGTCGGTCGGCGACACCAGGGCCAACAAGGCGATCTGCCCCTAGCCTTCGGCTGAGCCCCGGGTCCGGACCTCAGCGCCCGCACTGGTGCTTCGGCAGCGCCAGGCGGGGGTCGGCGATCAGGGTCTGGTCGGTGAGGGCGTTCAGGAAGGCGACGAGGTCGGCCAGGTCGGCGGTGGTCAGACCGGCGACGGCGGGACTGGCGCGGGTGTGGGCGCGGATGGCGGCTTCCAGGGTCGGGACCGAGCCATCGTGCAGATAGGGCGCCGACAGGGCGACGTTGCGCAGGGATGGCGTGCGGAAGCGGCCGCCGTCGGCCGCGCGGCCGGTGATCTCGCCCAACCCCTGGTCCGTCGCGCTGGCCGGCAGGCCGATGGCGTGGAAGGCGATGGACGGATCGCGCCGGGCGGCCGGCGCGGCGGCGTCGGTGAAGTCAGGGCCGGCATGGCATCCGGCGCAAGCCAGCCGCGGGCCGCGGAACAGGGCCTCGCCGCGGCGGGCGGCGTCCGACAGGGCGGCCGGATCGCCGCGACGGGCGCGGTCCCAGGCGGTGTCGGCCGAGACCAGGGTGCGCTCGAAGGCGGCCAGGGCGCGGATGGCCTTGGCGTCGGTGACCCCGCCCGGCTCGCCCGGGAAGGCGCGGGCGAAGGCGCGCCGGTAACAGGCGTCTGCGCCCAGCCTGGCGGCGATCAGGCCGGGGCGCGCGCCCATCTCGACCGGGTGGTCGCCGTTCAGTGGAACCAGGGCCTGGGCCTCCAGGCGGCCGAGCCGAGGGTCGCCCCGGGTGTAGCTGGCGAGGTGACCGAGGTTGGCCAGCCGCATCACCCGCCGGCGCGCCGGCGCGCCGGTCACCCCTGGGTGGGTGGCGTTACCGTCGGTGAAGCCGCGTCGCTGTTCGTGGCAGGTGGCGCAGGCCATGGTCCCGTCGCGCGACAGATCGGCGTCATAAAACAGCTGGCGGCCAAGCTCGACCCGATCGGCGCGCCCCGCGCCGCCGGCGACCGCCGCGGCGGCCAGCGCCGCGCCCGCGATCAGCGCCAGCAACCCGGCCGCGGCCGGGCGTCTCACGGCAGGCGCGTGACCAGCACGCCCAGCGACGGGTCGGCGGCGGCGGAAATCTGGATCACGTAGCGACCGGGGGTCAGGGGAAAGTCCACCATCTTGCGCACGCTGGAACAGGCCGGGCCGTGACCGTGGGCGGTGGAGGCCAGCGGCTTGCCGTCCTGCAGCACGTCGATCCAGGGGGCGGCGCCGAGGGCAATGCGATAGGTCCCGGCATCCTTGACGTCGAGCGCCAGGAGACCGCCGTAACTGACGGTTCCGCCAGGCTTTTCCGGCTGGGCCGGATAGTGAATCTCAGCCGTGTGGCGCAAGCTGGCGCTCACCGCGCGGCCCACCGTCAGGCTCGCGCCGGGGAGGTCGGCGGCCGTCGCCGCGGCGGCCAGGGGCGCCTTGTCGGTCCACGCCGCGAGGTCGGGGGGCAAGGCCGCGTCCGTGGCGGCGCACGCGGCCGGCGGCGGGCTCCCCGGTCCCATGCCCGCGTGGCCGTCCATGCCCGGCATGGCCCCCATCTGACCCTGCGCCGAGGCCGCGGGGGGCGCGAGCGCCGCGGTGATCAGGGCCATGGTCGCAGAGGCCAGGGTCGTCGTGACCCGGGTCCCTGGGGCCAAAGTCGTCTGGCGCGCCATGCTCATCTCGCCCTCCGCTATATCCGATGCAATATCGTAGAGGACAAACCACAGCCGCGTCGCCCCCGTTCGGTAGGGTCGGGGTGAAGACCCTGCTCGACGACAGCGATCAGCTGGTCGACGGCTTCCCGGAACCCGGCCGCAGCTTCCTGCTGGCGGCGCGGGCGCGGTACTGAGGGGCGGCGGCGCCCTCTCCCCGCGGGGCTAGGCGGAGAGCGCCAGCGGGGCCTTGGCGCTGGCCTTGCCGGCCAGGTCCTCGACCGTCTTGATCAGGGCGCGGCGCACCTCGCCGTCGCGGATCTTGGCGAAGCTGGCCAGCAGCTCGGCCGCGCCCGGGGCGGCCAGGTCGGTGAGCACCACCGAGGCCACGTCAGCCCCGCTGTCCTCGCCCACCAGGGCGCCGACGGTGGTCTCCAGCGCCGCGGCGGCGCGGACCAGCATCGAGGCGGAGACGCGATTGGCGCCCTTCTCGTACTTCTGCACCTGCTGGAAGGTGATCCCCAGGGCGTTGGCGAGGTCGGTCTGCGACAGGCCCAGCCAGCGACGGCGGATGCGCATGCGGGCGCCCACGGCGACGTCGATCGGATCGGGATTGTGCTTTTCGGCCATGACGACGGGTCTCCAAGGCGACTCGGCCCCGGGTGGGACCGTTAAGGTTCTGCGTGCACTTGAATGAGCGTTCAAGCAAGCTAACTGATCCCCTATCACCTGCGACGCACAGCCACAGGTGGCGCCGGCGGCAAATTGCTCAATTAGGGTTATCCGGTGAGCGTTCGTCCCCGGGGCGGCCATGCAAGCACAGCCAGAAGAAGGGTCCTCGTGCCTGAACCGCGGCGCACCAGCACCGATACTGACAAGACGACGCCAACGCGCAAGCGCATCCTGAAGGCTGCGCGCGAGCTGTTCGCCGACAGGGGTTATACGGCCACCTCGGTGTCGCAGATCGCCCGGCGCGCCGACGTGCTGCCGGGGTCGATGTACTGGGCGTTCGAGTCCAAGGAACGGATGTTCGCCGCGGCGCTCGAGGATGCGGCGGAGGAATGGCGCGTGCGCCTGGGGCCGCGGACCGGCGAGATCCCGGCGCTGCGCCCTGGCGACGTCCACCGCCGCCTGGCGCCCTATGCCGACGCCTTCACCGCCGCGCCCGACTTCATGCGCCTGCTCATGATCGTCGCCACCGAGCCGGCGGCGGGCACGCCGCAGAACCTGGCCGCGGCCGCCGCGGTGCGCGAGCGCTGGCGCGAGGCGTTCGACGAGGCGCTGGGCAAGACCTTCGCCGGACACGACCCCGACACCGTGCAGAAGGTCGCGCGGCGGCTTGGCCGGCTGATGCTGCAGCTGCTCGACGGGCTGCACGTGGCCCTGCAGCTGGAGCCCGGCGTCGCCTCCCCCCGCGAGCTGTTCATGGAGGCCGCGGACGTGTTCGAGCGCGAGCTCGCCTTCGCCATGGCGCGGATGGGCGAGCCGGCCCCGGCCCGCGGCTGAGCCCCGCGGCAAGGCGTCGCTGGAAATCCATGATTAACCCTGGCCGTGGGACAATCCGGCACTGCCTGGAGTACCCATGTTCAGCTTATCCCGCCTGCTTCCCATGAACCCCGAGCGGGTCGACGCCCTGGCTTCCCGCCTGGAGGAACAGCTGGGCGCCGAAGACGCCGTGCGCGCCATCCGCCAGCAGATCACGGTCGCCGACCGCAAGGGGCGCGAGCGACTGTACATGCTGCACGACGAGATCGCCCGCCGCCACCACTGGTGGCTGCCGGACCGCACGTCGCCCCTGCCGTAGACCCGACGCAGCGCGGCCAGCCTAGAGCACGACGGCTTGAATCGTGCTCGTAGACCTAGAGAGGGCGAGCATGCCCTCCGTGAGCCCCCCTAAGGGCTATCCCTATCTTGGGCGGCCCGTCGCATCCGGAAATACTGGACGCGTGGCCGCGTGGGGCGGTCGCTGGATGGAACGGAACGGCGCTTGACGGAAGATCCCCGGGCGATCATGCGCGCCACTCAGGAACTCTTCCTGCGCTCGGCGCTGCTGCTGGCCCAGCAGTTCGACAACGACTTCACCCGCGCCCTGATCTGGCTGGCGATCGACTGCGCCAGCACGGGCTTCGTGATGGACGATCCGCAGCTGGGACCGGACCTGGCCCGCCGCGGCGAGGGCGTGCCCGACGTGCTGCGCCGGCCGATCTCGCGCCTGGCCGTGGCCCAATCGCTGGGGATTCCCTACGAGACCTGCCGCCGGCACATCACCCGGCTGCTCGACGACGGGTGGTGCGTCGAGGTCGACGGCCGCGGGGTGATGGTTCCCGCCGCGCGCATGGCCGGCCCGGCGATGAACGCTGTCCGCGACGCCAACGCCGCCAACGTCAGGCGCTTCCTGAAGCGGCTCTCCTGCGCCGAGGGCCACGCCGCCTGAGCCCACGGGCGCGCTTGCCAAAATAAATGTCTCCCCCTCCTGCTGGCCGCCACGCCAACCAGGACCGGAGCCGATGGACCTTCGCCTCAGCCGCATCATCCTGTTCACCGCCAATCTCGAGGCGATGACGGCCTTCTATCGCGATGTGATCGGCCTTGCGGTGGTCGGCCGCGAGGCCGGCTGGGTGGAGTTCGACGCCGGCGGCTGCGCCATCGCACTGCACGCGGGGCGTGGCCGGCCCGGCGCGCGGCCGCCCAAGCTGGCGTTCCACACTCCCGACGTCGCCGCCGCGCGCGCCGCCCTGGCCCGCCGCGGCATGACAACCCTGGGGCCGGTCAAGTCCGGCGCCCACATCGATCTGTGCGACGGCGCCGATCCGGACGGCAATCCGATCCAGCTCTCCAGTCGACCGCCGGCCAGCCGGCTCCCGGGGTAGACGCTGGAGGGTCCAGCGCGCGGCGTGGAGCGAGTGTCTGCCCAATGGCTGGAGCCGCGCCCCCCACGGACCATGCGCTCCGGCGGCCGCCGGAGCGCTCCGCGCGACAGAGCCGCGCGAAATGGTCCGCGCGACCGGGCCGCGCGAGGCGTCGTCAAACCGCTTGGGGAAGCCTTTGAAGACGGGCCGTAGTTGGGCTGCTTTGCCCGCGCTCGCCCATGCGACGAACTGTCCAAATCCGCAATGAACTACCCATTGTGCGCATTCGACGCGACGATGGATCGATATCCACCCAATAGACAAGCATTCGTTGCGATCATCAATTCATTTCTCAGCGCATTTCAGCTTTTGATACCGCCATAGCGGCCCCATTCATTTCCATTTACTCAATCTGGGGAGCAGGCGGCGAGCAAAGCTTGGCCATTGCTTTCGCGCCGCCACACCTCCTGCCCGGGCCGCGCGCAGGCGGCGCTGCGGGCGGCCTGACCGGACGTCCGCGCAACCGCCGGTCGTTGCCAGGCGCGTCCGGCCGCCACACACTGGGCGGATGAGCGCCGAGGCCACCCTGATCGACCGCTGGACCCAGGCGGCGGCCGCGCCGTTCGCGGGCTGGGACTTCTCGCCCCTGGCCGGGCGACTGACCGAGGCCGAGCCGCCCTGGTCGTATCCGGATCTGGCGCGCGCGGCCGCCGCCGGCGCCGACGACATCCTCGACGTGGCCACCGGCGGCGGCGAAGTCTTCTCCCAACTGGCGCCGTTTCGCGGCCGGGCTACCGCGGTGGAGGGCTACGCGCCCAACGTGCCCGTGGCGCGGGCCCGGCTGGAGCCGCTGGGCGTGGCCGTGTTCCAGGCCAACACCGCCTCGGGCATGCCGTTCGCGGACGGCGCCTTCGACCTGGTGCTGAACCGGCACGGCGGCTTTCGGGCGCACGAGATGCATCGCGTGCTGCGGCCGGGCGGGGTGTTTCTCAGCCAGCAGGTGGGCGGGGACAACCTCGCCGACCTCGCCGCCGTCTTCGGCGCGCCGCTCGCCTATCCGCGCAACACCCTGGACAACGCGCAAAAAGGTAGGGCCAGCGGCGAGGGCCGTCAGGCCAGCGTCAGGATCACCGGGCCGCGGCGGGTGGCCACCAAGGTGTGCTCGTACTGCACGGTGGGCCGGCCGCCGTTGGGGCGCAGGGTCCAGCCGTCCTCCCGCTCCTCGGCCCAGTCGGCGCCCAGCGACAGGAAGGGCTCGATGGTGAACACCAGCCCCTCGTTGATCGTGCGCCGGTCGTTCGGCTCATGCCAGGTGGGGATCTCGCCGGGCTCGTCGTGCAGGGTGTGGCCGACCCCGTGGCTGGCGAGGTTGCGCACCAGGCTGTAGCCGTTGGCGCGGGCGAAGGTCTCGATGGCGCGACCCACCGCGTTCAGGCGCCCACCGGCCTTCACCGCGCGAATGCCGGCCCACATGGCGCGCCGGCCGTCGCGGCACAGGCGCGCGACGCCGGGTTTCACCGGCGGCACGGCGAAGCTGGCCCCGGTGTCGCCGAAATAGCCGTCCAGCTCGGCGGAGACGTCGATGTTGATCAGGTCGCCGGCCTTAACCACCGTGTCGCCCGGCACGCCGTGCGCACAGTCGGGGCCCACCGAGATGCAGGTCGCGCCGGGAAAGCCATAGGTCAGCTCCGGCGCCGAGCGCGCGCCGGCATTCTCCAGCATGGCGCGCCCGAGATCGTCGAGCTCGCGCGTGGTCATGCCCGGCTCCAGCGCCTCGCCCATCGCCGTCAGGGTGCGCGCCACCAGGGCGCCCACGGTGCGCAGCCGGTCCAGCTGGTCTTCCGTCTCGATGGTCATGGGGTCTCGATGGACATGGCGGCAGGCTCCGACGGGCGACCGGCTCAGTTGGCGTGCTTTGCCGGCCGCTGTCCATGGGGCGCCGGCGATCGGCGCCGGCTCAGCACCAGCTGGCCTGGTCCGGATGCGGCTCGCGCAGCAGTTCCTGGATGTTCGCCTCCAGGATGCGATAGCCGACGTTGCCGTACAGCTTCTGGCGGCCGTCGTTGAGCACGAAGGTCGGGCTGCCGGCGATGCTCATCGCCGCGGCGTCCTGGTAGTCCGTGGCCAGGGCGGCGAAGGCCCGCCCGTCGTGGATCAGGGATTCGACGGCGGAAGGGTCGACGCCCGCGGCGCGACCGGCCTCGCACTGGACGTCCCAGCGGGCGATGTCGCGGGCGTCCTCGAAGAAGGCGCGGCGCAAGGCCCAGGTCGCCCGCTCAGCGGCGCCGGGCGCGATGGCGCCGTCGCGCTCGGCGAGCTGGGCGGCCTTGAGGAACAGGTGGGGCCCGGTGGACGAGGCCGGGCGCACGTCGCGCCAGATCGCGGGGTTGACCGGCGCCTCCGGGAAGGCGGCGGCGGCCTGCAGCAGGTGGGCGTTGAAGCCGTCGTAGCCGCCGCGCGCGCCCCACTGGGCGGCGATCTTGCGGGCGGTGTCTCCGAACACGGCGCAGAACCTGGGCTCGAAGGCGACCTGGCCGTCGAAGGTGGCCTTGGCCTCATCGACCCGCCGCTGGGCGATGAACGCCCAGATGCAGAGCACGTCGGAGAAATAGGTGATCGGTACCTTGGCCATTTCGCCGCCCTCGAGCCGTCATCGTCGGGGACGATAGCGCACGGGGGCGGCGGTGGCGTTGAGCGACGTCAAGCCAGGCGGCCACGCGCCCGCAGGCGCCGCTTTCGCGGCGCCGCGGGATCGCGCGCCGAGGATCAGCCGCCGTCGCGTTGCAGGCGCAGGGACTGGCTCAGGTTGTCCAGCTGGGACTGCAGATAGGCCTCGTCGCGGCCGGAGAGGCGCCCGTCGGGATGACGCAGGCGGGCTTCGCGGTCGCGGATCCGGCTCAGGTCGCGGAAGGCGTGCCGCACGGCGCGGCGGTCCAGCGAGCCGTCTGCCTGGGCCGAGCGGATGCGCTGGTCGAGCCAGTCCATGCGCGAGCGGACGTCGCGCCGCACGCCCATCTGGCCGTCGTGGCCCTGGTAGGCGGTGTTGGCGACATAGCCGCCGGCGTTGCGCGCCTCGGGTCCGGACCGGGTGGCGATCCAGCGCCCGCGGCCGTCATAGAAGCCGTAGGACTGGCCTGCGCGCCAGCGACCATTGCTGTCGTAGTAGCCGGGCTGCGGGTCGGCGACCCACTGGCCGCTGGCGTCACGATGGCCGGCCGGCGGCGCGCCCGCCATCCAGTGGCCGTTGGCGTCATAGGCGCCTGAACTCTGTCCGGAGATCCAGCGGCCGTCCTCCCAGTGACCGCGCGCGCTGGCGGGCGTCCACTGGCCGTTGGTGTCGTAGTAGCCGTCGGCGGATGCCGGCACCCAGCCGCCGCGGGCGTCGCGATAGCCGTTGTCATCGGGGCCGATCTGCACCGAGGTCCAGCGGCCGTCCTGGCCGTAGTAGCCGTTCGGGGCGCCGTCGACCCACTGGCCGTCACGGTCGAAATAGCCGGACGCCTGAGCCCGGTCGATGGCGTTGGCGTGCCAGCGGTTGGAGCGGTCGTAATAGCCGTAGGCGTGGTTGCAGTCGCGATCCGGCCGGCTGAGCTGGTTGCCGACCACGGCGCCGCCGAGGCCGCCGACCACGGCGCCGGCGGTCCGGTCGCCACGACCCGCCACGGCGCTGCCGATCAGGGCGCCGACGCCGGCGCCCACCACCGTGCCGGCCACGCGGTTGTCGCGCTGCTGTTCGCAGGATTGCTGCGCCAGGGCGAGGCCGGGCGCGAACGCGGGAATAAGGGCCGCGGCAAAGCCGGCGGCCAGAAGTTGCTTACGCATTTAGGGGATGTCTCCTGGGATCGCATGGACGATCCCTCGAAAGGCCAACGGCCGGCGAGCCGGCTCGTTCCCTCGCGCGGCAAATGAGGCCCTCGCCAGGCAGATGAGGCCCTGCCCCCTGCCGCCCGCTAGGCTGCGGCGCTGAGCCGGGCCCCGTCCGCCACCAGGGTGGCCATGGCGGCGTCAGGATCAACCCCGTCGAGCGGGATGAAGCCGGTGTCGAGGATTTCCAGCAGCCGCACGCGGGCGCGGCTGACCCGGCTCTTCATCGTGCCTTCGGCGCAGTCGCAGATGCTGGCCGCCTCAAGGTAGGGCATGCCCGCCACGGCCACCAGGATCAGCGCCTCGCGCTGATGGTCCGGCAGCAGGGCGATGGCCCGGCGGACGTCGTCGAGTTCCAGGGTCGCCTGGACGTTGGACACGTCGCGCAGGGTCTGTTCCGCCACCGCGGGGTCCAGGGGCGCGATGCGCCACGACCGGCGCTGGTCGGAATAGAACTGGTTGCGCAGGATGCGGAACACCCAGGCCTTGAGATTGGTCCCCGCCGTGTAGCGCGCCCGCGCGCTCCAGGCGCTGGCCAGGGCCTCCTGGGTCAGGTCGTCGGCGGCGGCGTCGTTGCGGCACAGGGCGCGGGCGAAGGCGCGCAGGTGCGGGATCAGCCGGGTCAGGGCGGCCTGGTCGCAGCCTCCCGAGAGTTCGGCGGCGGCGAAGGCGGTGGTCAGGCTGGTCATGAGGACGCTCCCGTTGAGGGGGAGTGCGCCAGCGCGGGCCGGCCGTCTCTCAGGCGCCGGCGTCCCAGGGGCGTTGCCGGCGATAGGTGATACTTAGGCTTGCGCCGGCCATTTAGCCATGGGCGCGACGGAATAGACCGCCGGGCAGGAGGCCCCATGTCGGACGCCAGACGCTGGGAAGGCCCGCCCATCGAGGCCTGGTCGATGGCCTGGACGCCGGACGAGGCCGCTGGGGCGCTGGCCGGCCTCGCCGCACCCTGGGCGGTCGCCGGCGGCTGGGCGCTGGACCTCTGGCTCGGGCGCCAGACCCGCCCCCACGGGGACCTGGAGATCACCGTGCCGGAAGGCGGCTTCGCCGAGGTCCGGGCGCGGCTGGAAGGGGGCCTCGGCCTGGCGTTGTTCGCCATCGACGAGGGCCAGGTGATCGCCCTGCCGCCGGGCGATGCGCCGCCGCCCGGCACGCACCAGACGTGGGTCATGGACCCCGCCACGCGGGGGTGGCGGCTGGACGTGTTCCGCGAGCCCGGCGACGACGAGACCTGGGTCTACCGGCGCACCGGCCAGTTCAGCGCGCCGCGCGCCTGGGCCAGCGGCCGCACCGCCACGGGCATCCCCTATGTGGCGCCGCAGATCGTGCTGCTGTTCAAGGCCAAGGCCCTGCGCGACAAGGACCAGGCCGACTTCACCCTGGCCGCCCCGCGCCTGGCGCCGGACGCCCGCGCCTGGCTGGCGCAGGCGCTGCGGGAGCTGCACCCGGGCCACGCCTGGATCGCCTCGCTGGAGGGCTGAGGGCCGTCTCGCCACACGCAGGGTTGCCGGATGGCGCCGCCGGCTAGCCGAACCAGCCGGCCTTCGCCAGAGGCACCTCGGCCACCGGCTTGATCACCTCGCCGGTGCGGCGCTCGACCTGCAGGGCGTCGATGCGGCCGGCGATGTCCAGGTCGCGGCGGTTCAGCGACAGGGCGAGGTCGCGGGCGGTCTCGTAGCTGCCGCTGGTGGCGACGGTGATGTGCGGCAGATAGGGGCTGTCCTGGCGCAAACCCGAGGCCAGCGGACCGGCGTGCAGGGCGTCGTGCAGCTTCAGGATCGCGCCGAACCCCTCGTCCGGGATCAGGAACACGTGGAAGCGACGCACCACCGTCTCGGGCACGACCAGGGCCGAGCGCAGCCGGAAGCGGATCGGATGGATGTCCCGGGCATTGGCGCGCACCGCCTTGGTGAAGGCGGCCGCCTCCAGCTCGACCCCGGCGAACACCAGGGTGAAATAGGGCGCGCCGCGGCTGCCGGCCCGGCGCGAACGGATGTCGGTCAGCCAGGCCAGGTCGGCCTTGTCGAAGTGCGGCCTGGCGATGACCTCGAGCGAGTCCATGGCGCCTCCCCGCTCCGGCCCGGAACGACCGGGCGCTATTCCGCCGCCGCAGCCGCCTGGGTCGCGCCCTGGCCGCGGGTGAGCCGCCCGGGACGGGCGCCGGTGTCGGCGTCGAAGCGACGGGTGACCTCGCCGCCGATCAGGGTCGCCAGATAGCCGTGCGCCCCCTGCAGCAGGCGGGCCCCGCCGGCCGGCAGGTCGTGGTGGAACTGCATCGGCCCGAGCGTCAGCCCGGCGAAGTCGATGACGTTGAGGTCGGCGCGCAGGCCCGGCGCGATGCGGCCCCGGTCGGTGAAGCCGAACAAGTCGGCGTTGCGGGCGGTCTGGCGATTGATCACGTGCGCCAGCGGCAGGGTCGGCCCGCGCTGGCGGTCCCGCGCCCAGTAGGTGAGCTGGTAGGTGGGGTTCACCGCATCGAAGATCGCGCCCACGTGCGCCCCGCCGTCGGACAGGCCCACGACCGTGGTCTCGTCCAGCTGCAGCTCGCGCAGGCCGTCCAGGGTGTAGGTCGAATAGCCGGTGAAGAAGGCCACCGCGAAGTCGCCGCCGTCGCCGCCCACCAGGTGGTCGTAGAGCGCCGAGCGGCCGTCGGTCAGGCCCTGCGCCTCGGCCCGGGCCTGGAAGCTTTCCTCCGGCAGCGGCTCGTAGGAGCTGTCGGTCCCCAGCGGGAAGGTCTGCACCATCGGGAACGGCACGTTGGGGATCAGCGCCTCCATCGACCCCGGCAGGGCCGGCGGCACGTTCTCCTCGGCCAGGATGCGGGCCTTCACGGCCGGGTCCCGCAGGGCCTTGGCGCGCTCGGCCGGCGGCAGGTGGGCCAGCGCCAGGTACGACGGCTTGGCCATGAACGGATGATAGGACGACAGGCTGAAGACGAAGCCGGTCGGCCGGCTGCCGACCTGCGGGAACACCCGCGCCGCGCCGCGATTGGCCGCCCGCACCTGCTGCAGCACGCGGTGCGCCTGGGTGCGATCGGCGAAAGTCTCGAACAGGGTGAAGGTCGCCGGGCGGCCGGCCGCCGCGCTGAGCCGGCAGATCATCTCCACCTCGTCCTCCAGCGGCGTGTGCTCGCCCTCCGTGCCGAGGGTGCCGGCGGGGATCATCTGCAGCAGGCCCGCGCCCACGCGGCGGAAGGCGCCGGCCACGGCCATCAGCTCGGCCTCCGGCGCGAAGGTGCCGGGCACCTGGTCGCCGTGGATCGACTTGTGGCCCATGATCCGCGACGAGGAGAAGCCCACCGCGCCGGCGCGCAGGGCCTCCTCGACGATGCCGGCGATGCGCTGCGCCTCGGCCTCGCTGGCGTCGGCGTTGCCGCGCCCCTCGCCCATCACGTAGCTGCGCACCGCGCCGTGGGCGATCATCGAGGCGACGTTGAGGGCATATTTCCGCCCGGCCAGGTAGTCCAGGTACTGGGGATAGGTCTCCCAGGCGCCCCAGGGCATGCCTTCGTAGAGGGCGGTGCCGGGAATGTCCTCGACGCCCTCCATCAGCTCGATCAGCGCCTTCTGGCCGCCGGGGACCACCGGGGCGAAGCCGACGCCGCAGTTGCCCATGACGATGGTGCCGACCCCGTGGCTGGCCGAAGGGTTCATCTCCTCGTCCCAGGTCACCTGGCCGTCATAGTGGGTGTGGATGTCGACCCAGGCGGGGGTGACGATGGCGCCGTCGGCGTCGATCTCCTGCCGCGCCGGCTCGGCGATGCGGCCGCCCGCGGCGACGATCACCCCGTCGCGGATGGCCACGTCGCCGACCTGAGGCTCGGCGCCCGTGCCGTCGTGGAGGGTTCCGCCGCGAATGATGGTGTCGTGCATCGCCGTTCCTCGCCTCGATGTTTGCCGGCAGGGTAAGCGCGGGCGCCGTGGGGTCAGTCCAGCCGGCGCGCGGGGCTCCGGTCACCTCGCGCCGACTCTGGCGACAATCTCCGGGGGAGAAGATCGGAGCGACAATACCTTAACGACAGAACGGCTCGACAAGCCGGTGTAAAATTATTGACAGACGCGCGACGCAATCGTTCCGAAAGCGCGCGCCGTGCAAATGCATCTTGTTGTAATTACGCCTGTTCTCAACAGAAAATACAGTCGAATAGGTGCGCTCATTGCATAGCGCACGCTTCCCCTGAGGCCAAGACGGCCACGCGGGCTTCGTTTACTAATCTGACGAACAGCGTTCAACAAACAAAGGCCCCGCTGCGCAAGGCGGCGCGGGGCCGTTCGAGGGGGTTTTCAGCATGCTTCGTTCCCGCACCACCGCGGCGCGCACCCGCGTTTCCCTGCTGGCCACCTCCTCGCTGGTGGCCTCCACCTTGCTGGCCGGGATCGGCGGCGTCGCCCTGACGGCGATGACCCCGGCGACGGCGCTGGCGGCCACCTGCGCGCCCCTGGCGTCGGGGACCTATACGGGGCCGGTGAACAACCCGGGCGGCGGCACCATCACCTGCGGCCCCGGCCCGGTGACCAGCATCGGCTACACCTCCAACACCACCGGCACCAACCTGGCCCTGTCCGGCAACCTGGTGGTCAGCGGCGGCGGCGTCCTGCTGACCTCGAACACCAACGCCAACCTGGCGGTCTATGTGCCGAGCGACGGGCTGAGCGGCGGCAGCATCAATTCCACCGGCTCCGGCCAGGACGGCATCATCGTCGGCAGCAGCGGCGGCAACGTCCAGGTCAACACGGGCGGGACCGCCGGCGCCAATTCGACCAGCGTCATCGGCGATTTAGAAGGCATCGTCGCCACCACCAACGGCGCGGGCACGGTGATCGTCACCGCCGGCAGCAACGTCACCGGCAACACCTTTGCCGGCATCGACGCGCAGTCGGCCAACGGCGCGATCCAGGTGACGGTGAACCAGGGCAAGACGGTGCAGTCGGTCGGCGTCGGCTTCGGCGTCTTCGCCCAGGCCGCGGGCACGGGCGCAATCACGGTCTACGACAACGGCACGGTCATTGGCGGAATCAGCGAGACCAGCGCCGGTGGCAATGTCTCGCTCAGCCAGGCGGCTACGGGCAGCGAGACCGGACCCGTGATCCTCAGCACCACCGGGGCAGGCACGACCAACGCCAGCTTCGCCGGCAACGTCAGCAACGGGACCGGCGCGGCGGCGGTGTCGCTGACCGGCAAGCAGGTCACCTTCACCCAGACGGCCGGAGCCATCACTCAGACCTTGGCGGGTTTTGACGCCGTCGACGTGACCGCCGGATCCAGCGGGGCCATCCTCAACACCGACCCCGGCGCCTCGATCGCCGGGGGAACCGGGACGGGCCTGAAGGTGAATTCCACCGGCAACGTCACCGGCTCGCTGTTCGGCAACATCAGTGGCGACTACGCGGCAGACGTGAACGTCACCGGCGGCGCGACGGTCAACCTGGCCTACCTCGGGACGGTCGCCGGCACGAACGGCGGCCTGAACCAGACCTCGGTCGACGGCGCCAACACGGTGAACCTCGGCTCTGGCGCGATTGTCAGCAGCGACGGCACGGTCGGCAGCAACGCGGCCCTGAACGTGAAGGCCACCGGAACCGGCGCGGTCAACATCACGTCCGTCGGAGGCGGCGCGGCGCAGGTGAAGACCACCGGCGGCACGGGCGCGGCGGTCGACGCCGAGACCAACACCGGCGCCCTGACCGCCGACCTGTCGGGGGCCACCGTCACCAGCAGCGGCGGCGACGGCGTGGTCGCCAAGATCAACAACCCGGGCGCCGCCTTGAATTCCGGCCACGACCTGAACCTGACCACCGGGGCGGTGACCGCCTCGGGCAATGGCGTCGTCGTGCTCAATCACGGCATCGGCGCGACCAACGTCACCACCAACGGCGTCGTCTCGGCGACCAACGGCACGGGCGTGTCGGTGACGACGAACGGCGTGCCAAACCTTGCCATCGTCGCCGGTCCGACGACGGTCAACATCAACGCCAACGTCACCGGCGGGACCAACGGCGTCGTCGCCGTCAACAACGGCCAGACCATCGGTCCGAACGCCAGTGTCACGGTCAACATCAACAACGGCGCGCTGGTGACGGCGAACAACGGCGTGGGCGTCAGCGCCACCAACAGCGGCGCCTTCTTCGGTCTCTATGTGCCCACCGTGAATCTGAACGGCGGTTCGTCCGTGGCCGCGACCGGCGGCGATGGCGTCGATGTGATCAGCGACGGCTCCGGCAGCGGCGGCCTCAACGCCACGGTGGCGATGACCGGAACCGGCGGGTCGATCACGGTCGGCGGCGCGAGCGGCCTGAGGGGCGTGGCCGCGATCGCCAACGACGGCGGCGCCGGCGCCGCCGCCGGGGCGTCGATCACCACCAACGCCCAGCGCACCATCACCGTGGGCGCCGCCGGCGGCGACAGCGACGTCGGCCTGGCGGCGATCACCGCCGACCAGTTCAATGGCAACGGCGCCAGCGTGACGCTGGGCGCCACGAACACGATCTCCGTCGGCTCTGCCGGCGCCAACGGCGGCGTCGGCATCGAGGCCATCGCCAACACCAACGCCGCCACGGTCACGGGCGCGCTTAACGACACGATCACCGTGACGGGCAAGGGCGCGCGCGGCATCGAGGCGATCTCCAACGCGGGCAATGCGACGGTCACCGGGTTCACCGGCGGGTCGATCTCGGTGGTCGACAGTGGCGGGGGCGGCAGCAGCATCGCGGTCGAGGCCATCGCCGGCGGCGGCGGCGCGGCCAGCGTCAACCTGGGCGCGACGGCGGTGAGCGACAGCAACGGCGTCGGCATCGAGGCGATCGCCAACACCGGCGCAGCCTCGGTGACCACCGGGGGCAACGTCACCACCACCAACGGCATCGGCATCCTGGCGTCGAACGTCGGCCCCGGCGCGGTGTCGGTGACCGTCAACGGGACGGCGCTCGTGCAGACCCAGGGCAACGTCGACGCCATCAAGGCCGCCACCAGCGGCGTGGGCGGGGTGACGGTGACCACGGCCGCCGGAACCCTCGTCAAGGCTGACGGGACGGTGGGCGCTGGCGGCGACTCCATCGACGCGGTCAGCACCGGCGCGGCGGGAGACGTGACCGTCAACGCCAACGGCCGGGTCGGCAACCAGGTCTTCTACAGCGGCAACATCGGCATCAACGCCCAGATCAACAACGCGGCCAGCACCGGCAACGTGCTGGTCGACCTGGAAGGCGGGCCGCAGTCCAACACCGCCGGGACCACCCTGATCGACGCCGAGACCAACGGCCTGGGCGCCGTCACGGTCAATCTCAATGACTTGACCAGCGGACAGAGCTTCGCGGGCGGCAACGGCATCGTCGCGGCGATCAACAACGCCACCAACACCCAGGCCGTGAGCGTCACCCTGGGCAACGGCGCAGGCACGGCCACCGCGAACCTGAACGCGGGCTTCTTCGGCGCGGCGACAGGGATCAAAGCCACATCGGGCGGCCTTGGCGCCGTCACGGTGACCGAGAACACCGGCAGCGAGATCGGCTTCTTCATCCAGCCGGCCATCGGTATCGACGCCGAGAGCACCAATGCGCTCAGCACCGGCGCCGTGCTGGTCACGGCCAACGGCCTGATCAACGCCGGCACGACCGGGGTGATCGCCAAGACGATCGGCCTGGGCTCGGTGACAGTGAACCAGAGCGCAGCGGGCCAAATCAACGTCGTGTCGCTCGACGGCATCGACGCCGTGATCCAGAACACGGCGAACAATTCCGCGGTGAGCGTGACCGCCGACGGCGCCGTGACCTCCACTGGCGGCAAGGGAATCTTCGCCACCACCAACGGCCACGGCAACGTCTCGGTGACCCAGGCGGCCACAGGGTCGGTAAGCGGAACCACGGGCATCGTGGCGACCAACACCGCCGACAACACCGCCTTCGGGACGGTGACGGTGACCGCCCTCGGCAATGTGACGGGCACGGGCGCGGGCGGCGGGGTCAACGCCCTGACCGGCGCGGTGACCGGCTTCGGCGGCCAGGGCATCGTGGCCACCACCAGCACCAACGGCAACGTCACGGTCACGCAAGGGGCCGGCAAGACGATCACGGCGACCACCGACGGCATCGACGCCACCAACACCTCCGGCATCAACGGGGCGGTGACGGTCAACGTCAACGGCACGATCAACGCCGGCGCCAACGGCGTGGTGGCGGCTGACGCCACCACCGGCAACGACCAGATCGCGGTCAACACGGCGGTCGGTTCGGCGATCACCACCACCGGCGGCACGGGCATCATCGCCTACAGCAACGGCATCGACGGCACGGTGTCGGTGCTCAGCCAAGGCGCGGTGAACGCCACGGGCGGCCTGGGCATCGACGCCGAGATCACCAACGTGGCCAATGGCTCCAACGTGTTCGTCGGCAACGACACCACCCAGACGGGCTCGGTGACGGCGACGGGCACGGGGATCCTGGCCCAGACCGTCGGCACGGGGAACGTGACGGTGGAGACGGCGGCCGGCTCGACGGTGTCCAGCACCGGCGGCGACGGCATCTTCGCCAACGCCCTGGGCGGCGGCAACGCCCGCGTGGTGGCCAACGGCGCGGTGTCCGGCGACCCGGGCATCAAGGTCAACGCCGTCGGCAACGGCTCGGCGACCACCGACACCTTCGCCAACGTCACCGGCCTGCAGCAGGGCATCCTGTCGACCACGGTCAACGGCCCGAACGTCGTCAACGTCCACACCGCCGGCTCGGTGGTGAAGGGCGGGACCGGCGCGGCGGTCGAGGCGGACGCCAGCGGTTCCGGCTCGGTGTCGGTGAGCACCGATGCGGGCACGGACCTGGAGAGCACCTCGGGCTCGGGCGTGCTGGTGACCGGCAGCACCGGCAACCTGACGGTGCTGGTCAATGGTTCGATCGGCGCCACCACGGCGGTCGGCGCCAACGGCGTCACCGCCAAGATCAGCAACGCCGCCTCGGCGGGCTCGATCGGCGTGACCACCGGCGCGGGCGCGATCACGGCGCACGGCGACGGCGTCGACGCGGAGAGCGTGGGGTCGGGCCAGATCACCGTGAACACCGGCAACGGCGCGATCACGGCGCAGGACAACAGCTCCACCGGCGTTCTGGCGGCCTCCGGCGGCGGCGGCAACGTCCTGGTGACGGGCGGCTCGGGGGTGATCTCCGGGGACGCCGGGATCAGCGCCTCGACCACCGGCGGGACCGGCGGCGTCTCGGTGACCACCAACGCGGCGGTCAATGCGGTCAACGGCGCGGGCGTCAAGGCGACCACCAGCAACGGCGGCATCACCGTCACCACCAACGGCCAGGTCACCACCACGGGCACGGGCAGCGGCGTGGTCGCCAACGCCGGCGGCACGAACGTGGTGATCGTGCACACCCAGGGGGTCTCGGCGGCCGGCGGCAACATCGGCGTGGCCGGCGTCAGCGGCGGCGGCAACGTGCAGGTGACCACCAGCGGCGCGGTGACCGGCCTGTCCGGCGTCACCGGCGCCACCCAAGGCGCGGGCAACATCACCATCAACACCATCGGCGGCGACGTGACGGCCACCGGCACGGGGGCGAACATCACCGGCGTGCTGGCCTATGAAGGGACCGGCGGCCCGCCCACAGGCTCGGGGAACATCAACGTCACCACCGGCAGGGTGACCGCCACCGGCGGCGCCACCTCGGCCGGGGTCGTGGCGCTCAGCGGCTCGGGCAACATCGCCGTGCAGACCAATGGGGCGATCGCGGCCAGCGGCATCGGCATCAACGCCCTGACCTCCGCCGGGGGCGGGGTCAACGTGCTCAGCCTCAGCTCCGTCACCGGCGGCGCCGGTCCGGGCATCCGCGCCGGCGGCGGGGCGGGCGGCTCAACCGTGCGCGCCGAGGCGGCCGTGCAGGGCGGGACCTTCGGCATCAACGCCACCTCGGGCGGGACCACCACGGTCACCGCCGACCCGGGGGTCACGGTGACGGCGACCGCCGGCACGGGCATCAGCGCGATCGGCACGACCACCACGGTCACCGCCGGCGGCGCCGTGCTTGGCACGGGCGGCTCGGGGATCCTGGCCACCGCCACGGCCGGCAACGTCACGGTCAGCTCCGTCGCCTCGGTGACGGGGACCAACGGCGTCGGCATCGGGGCGACCAGCAATACCGGCACGGCCACGGTGACCAGTTCGGGCGGCACGGTCAGCGGGTCGACCAGCGGCATCCAGGCCTATGGCGCGACCGGCTCCACGGTGACCAACACCGACGTGATCCAGGCCGGGACCGGCATCGGCATCGATGCCCGGACCGGCAGCGGCGCGGTCAGCGTCGCCTCGAACAAGAACATCACCGCCGGAGCCCTGGGCATCTACGCCCTGAACACCGGCACGGGCACGATCACCGTCGGGACCAGCCTGGCGCCGATCAGTGGCGTGTTCTCCGGAACCATGTCCACGGCCGGCATCCAGACCGGCGCCAACGGCGCGACCACCTCGATCAACAGCGCCGCGGACATGACCGGCCTGGCCAGCGCCGGCTACGGCATCCTGGCGGAGTCCACCACCGGCGGCCTGACGGTGGTCAACACCGGCGGCATCGGCCTGGGGACCAGCGGCACGAGCGGCGTCAACGCCGCCGGCATCCGGGCCGCATCCAGCGGGGCCAACATCACCGGCATCTCGGTGACCAACGCCGGGGCGATCTTCGGCGACAGCGGGGCCACTGGCGTCAGCCTGGCGAACGCCGGGTCCGGGAGCGTCAACCTGACCAACACCGGCGCGGTCAGCGCCGGCGCGGGTCTCGACGCCGAGAGCACCGGCGGCGCCCCGGTCACGATCACCGGCTCGGGCGCTGTCACCGCCACCAACGGCAACGGCGTGACGGCCGCCTCGACCGGCGGCGCCGGCACGGTGAGCGTCGGCCTGTCGGGCAACGCCTACTCCGGAGCCATCTCGGCGACCGGCTCGACCTCGGCGGTGGGCGTCAGCGCCTCCGGCGTGGGTGCGGTCAACGTCTACACGTCCGCGGCGGTCATCGGCGGCGGCACGGGCATCAAGGCGGTCTCCTCGGGCGCCGGCACGGTGACGGTCAGCGCCACCGGGACCGTGACCGGCGGCGCGACGGGCTTCGGCATCTCCGCCAAGAGCGCCGGCGGCGACGTCGCCGTCACCGCGGCCAACACCGTGAGCGGCGGCGTCGGCATCCACGCCGACACGACCGGCGCGGGCGCCGTCACCGTGCTCGACACCGGCGGCGCGGGCGTGACGGGGACGAGCGGCAACGGCATCGAGGCTTCGACCACGGGGGCGGGGACCGTCTCGGTGGGCGTCGTCGGAAGCCGACTGATCGCTGACGTGACCGGCGCGACCAACGGCGTCGTGGCGAGCGGCGGCGGGACGATCAATGTCTATGCCAGCGACAATATCACCGGCCAGGCCGGCCTCGGCGTCAGTGCGACCAGCACCGGCGGCCCGGTGACCTTCGTCGGCAACCTGCAGAAGACGGTCAGGGGCGTCACCGGCGGCATCCTGGCGACGTCGACCGGCGCGAACGCGGTCGGCGTGTTCACCAACGACAACGTCATCACCACGGGCGGTCGCGGCATCGACGCCGAGAGCGGCTCGGGGGCGGTGACGGTGCAGTCGATCAGCGGCAACACCATCACGGCCGCGACCCGGGGCATCTATGCCTCGACCACGGGCGCGATCGACATTGGCTGGAGCACCTCGGGCATCCAGAGCACCTTCACGGGTGTCGCCGGGGCTGGCAGCGCCGGGATCGACGCCGAAGGGGCCGCCGGCAGCGTGAGCATCCTGACCACCGGCGGATCGATGTCGGCGCTGGGCGGCGCGGACTATGGCATCCTGGCCAACTCGACCACCGGCGCCATCCAGATCACCAACGGCGACCAGATCGGCGTGTTGGCTGATGGGATCAACGTCGACGGCATCCTGGCGGTGTCGTCGGGCGCGAACGCCAGCGGGATCACCATCGTCAACACCGGCGCCATCTTCGCCGACACGGGCGCGGACGCCGGGATCAAGGCGGTAAACGCCGGGACCGGCACGGTGTCCGTCTCCAACTCGGCGACGATCGATCCGGCGGCCTACGGCATCTACGCCAAGGGCGGCGGCAACGTGGTGGTGTCGAACTCGGGCGCGGTGACGGCGGGCGTTGGCATCCACGCCGATAGCACCGGCACGAACGCCACCAGCGCGGTGACGGTGACGTCTTCGGGCAATACCGTGACCGGCACGAGCGGCAACGGCATCGAAGCGTCCAACACCGGCTCCGGCTCGGTGAGCGTGACGGCCAACGCGGCGAACCTGACCACCGTGCAGACGGCGGTGAGCGGCGCCACGAACGGCATCAGCGCCACCTCGACGGGCGGCGGCGCCATCGGCGTCTCCACCATCGGCAACGTGTCGGGCGGTTCTGCGGCCGGCATCGTGGCCTCGACGTCGGGGGCCAACGCCAACGTCGCGGTGACCACGGCCAGCCAGTCGAACCTGCCGGCGGGGACCTACAACACGGTCTCGGGGGTCACCTACGGCGTGCAGGCCACCTCGGTGGGCTCGGGCGCCACCAGCGTGACCACCGGCACGATCGTGACGGCCTCCGGCGCGGGCACGGTCAACAGCAAGACCGGTCCGGTGGGCATCAGCGCCACGGGCGGCACGGGCGGGGTCACCGTCACGGCCAACCGCAACGTCACGGCCGCCAACGGCCGGGCCATCGTCACCAGCAGTGGCGCCGGCGGCACGGTCAGCATCGGCTCGGGGGCGATCGCCACCGGCCTGGGCGACGCCACCCACGCGGTGGTGGACGTGACCACCGCGTCCGGCTCGACGACCACCATCAACAACGCCGGCACGATCACCTCGGTGAACGCCTCGCCGGCCGCCTACCTGGACCTGGCGATCAAGGGCACGACCGGCAATGTGGCGGTGAACAACACCGGCACTCTGCTGGGCCGGGTCGACTTCTCGGGCCTGACCGGAACCAACGCGGCCAGCGTGAGCAACGCGGCCGGGGGGGTGTGGCACACCAACGGGACCTCGACCTTCTCCGGCGGGGCTGACAGCGTCTCCAACACCGGCACGATCTTCACCGGCGCGGCGACCACCCTGGCCTTCGGGGCCGGGACCGACAGCTTCGCCAACAACAAGGGCGGCGTGGTGATCGCCGGGGAGCTGACCGGCGCCTCGAGCCTGACCCTGACCGGCCTGGAGACCTTGACCAACAACGGCAAGATCTACTTCGGCAGCCAGAACGCGGGCTCCACCACCGACGGGCAGATCAACGACGCCATCATCGCGTCGGGGGCCACCCTGGGCGGGACGGGCACGCTGCTGATGGACGCCAACCTCAGCACCGTCACCCAGGCCGGCTGTGCGTCGCTGACCGCGGCGGACTGCCTGCAGGTGTCGGGCACGGCGGCCGGGACCAACCAGGCCATCGTGGTGGTCGACACCAAGGCGGCCCCGCTCGGCGGCTTCCTGGGCAACACCACCGGCATCGTGCTGGTGCAGGGCGCCGGCTCGGCGGCGGCCAGCTACCACCTCGACCCGACCTCGACCTGGTTCGTGGCCGGCGGCACGCCGTACTACGGCGGCGCCACCAACGTGCTCGATAAGCCGGGGATGTTCTTCTACGACCTGGCCAACGACGGCTCCAACGAACTGCTGGTCTCCGCGCCCAAGCTGCCGGCCCTGCAGTTCGCCCAGATCGGGGCCATCGCCGGCGACACCTGGTACACCACCACCCAGTCCTGGTTCGACCGTCAGGCCGACCTGCGCGACGCCCTCGACGGCCGCGCCACCGGCTCGCAGCCGGCGGTGTGGATGAAGATCGTCGGCGACTGGGGACGGCGTGACTCGACCGAGACCCTGACCCTGGCCAACAAGACCTACACCTACGA
>NZ_JBMSEC010000010.1:0-89694 GCF_049446115.1 Caulobacter sp. KR2-114 | reverse complement strand
AAACGCCATCGGCCGCTTCAGGCGCGTCCTGCCGAGGCGAACCAACCTCGACCACCTCGACCCAAGGCTCATCCTGCAAGCCGCAGCAGCCGCCAACCACATCCCCCGACAGTGCCTGGACTTCCGCACCCCCGCTGAGGTCTTCTCTCAGCAGGTGTTGCACTTCGAACGAGAATCCACCTCCCGGCCTTCGCCGGGATGAGCGGTGAGGGTGGGTAGGCGAGAACCCGTTCGTGTGGTTCGTGGGGTTCGTGGTTCAAGAATCAAACCACCCCTCGTCGCGCAGCAGCGGCAGGAAGCTGCGGCTCACCGGGGCCTTGGCGCGGTCCTTCAGGGTCAGGGTGGCGCGGCCGTCGGCGCGTTCGGCTTCGACCACCGCCGCCTTGGCCACCCACCACGAGCGGTGCGTCTGGGCGCCCTCAATGCCCTCGAGTTCGGCCAGGGCGTCGGACAGGCGCATCAGGATCAGGTCCTGGCCCAGCGAGGTGTGCAGGCGCAGGTAGTGGTCTTCCGCCTCGACCGCCCAAAGCTCGGCGCCCTTCAGCCTGTCCGGCAGGCGCGACAGGAACTTCGCCGCCGGCGCGCCGGCCGGGGCGGCGTGTGTGGCGACGGGCGGGCGGCGGCGGATCAGAAAGGCGAGGGCGGTGATGGCCGTGGTGGTGATCAGGGTGGTGGGGAACACCTCGGTGATGTGGGCCAGGCGAAACCGGTGGTGGGTCACCAGGCTGTCGGCCAGCGCAGTGATCAGGCTCATCGGGACGGCCGTGCCCAGGGCTATCGGCAGCATCACCAGATACCAGCGGCGGCGGAACCAGGATTCCGGGATGGCGAAGCGGGCCACCGTCACCCCCACCGAGGCGCCGACCACCATCATCGCCAGCCAGTAAAGCAGCCGCGGCAGGATCTGCAGCGCGCTGGTGCCGAAGGCCCCCGCGGAGGTCAGCACCACGCCGATGATGCAGCAGGCGCCGGCCACCTGCAGCCAGACCCCGAGCACCCGCCCGCGGGCCCACGGCGTATCGGGCGCGGCCGGTGTGGACGGGGGGGAGGACTGGGCCAAGGAACGCTCTTCCGCTGGGTCGGCCTGGTATCTAGGGCGCCGTCGCCGCGCGGGCCAGCGTCGGGACGATCGACGCCGGCGGTCGAACCGCGTCGGCCGCTCACCGGTTCCTGTGGCGGGCGCGGATCGTCGCGGCCCTTGCATCGCGCCGCCCTTCAGCCATGTTCCGCGAGTTGAAGGAGACGCCCCGCCGGGGTGACTCGCACTCAGGGCCGACGATGGAAGACTTTGTGTTTCACGATCCGACGGGGCGCCGTGCGCGGCGCGCCAACTTCGGGGTCGGGATTCTCGTCTCCCTGCTGGCGCTGATCGTCGCCGCCTTCTTCGCCACCCTGGCCTTCGCCCCGCGCCTGCCCAGCCTGGAGCTGAAGGACCCGCGCGTGCTGCAGGCCCTGCACGTCGAGAACGCGCATCGCGCCACCGGCCAGCCGGCCTGGCGCAAGGTGCCAAAGCGGCCGAAGGCCCCGGCCACCGGCGGGCCGCTGCGGCCGCTGTCGGTCGGCTTCTACGTCTCGTGGGACGAGAACTCGCGGGTGTCCCTGGCCCGGCACATCGATCAGCTGGACGTGGTCTCGCCGCAGTGGATCGGACTGAACGGCTCGTCCGGCCTGGTGACGGTGACCTCCGACCCGCAGGCCGACGCCCTGATCGCGCGGGCCAAGACCCCGCCGCCGATCCTGCCGATGGTGCACAACGCCCACGACGGCCTGTCGGACGGCCCGGTGGCCACGGCCCTGCTGAACAACCCGGCGGCGCGCACCGCGCTGGTGGCGAACCTCGTCACCCTGGCCAAGACCAAGGGCTACGCCGGCTACGTGTTCGACCTGGAGAACATGACCTACGCCTCGCTGGTCCACTATCCGGAGCTGCTGAAGGAGGCCCGCGACGCCCTCAAGCCGCTCGGACGGGAAGTGTGGGTGTCCGTGCCGGTGGGCGACACCACCTGGGACCTGAAGAAATTCCAGGCCGTCACCGACACCGTGGTGCTGATGGCCTACGACGAGCACTGGGCCAACGGCGAGCCGGGGCCGGCCGCCTCGCAGGACTGGTTCGAGGGGGTGATGAAGCGCACCCTCGGCCAGCTTGATCCGGCGCGGACCATCGTGGCGCTGGGCGACTACGGCTACGACTGGACGCTGAAGGACGACAAGGGGCCGGCCAAGGCCGACACGGTGCTGTTCTACGACGCCACCCAGGCGGCGCACGATTCCGGCGCCTCGGTGATCCTCGACGAGAACGCGCTCAACCCGACCTATGCCTACCAGGACGACGACGGGCGCAAGCACATCGTCTGGTTCCTGGACGCCAGCTCGACCTTCAACCAGATCAAGGTCGCCGACGACTATAGGCCAAGGGGCTACGCTCTATGGCGGATGGGCGCCGAGGACCCGGCGGTGTGGAAGTTCTTCCGCCAGCCCTACGGCAGCATCCAGCCCGCGGGCCTGGAGAAGGTCGATCCCTCGACCACGGTCGACTTCGACGGCACCGGCGAGGTGCTGCACGTCTCGTCGACCCCCACGGGCGGCGCCCGCACCATCGAGATCGACCCCGACACCGGCCTGATCTCGGGCGAGGCCTATACGGTGATGCCCACCAGCTACGTGATCCAGCGCTATGGCGCGCACCCGGGCTGGCTGGCGCTCACCTTTGACGACGGCCCCGACGGGCGCTGGACGCCGAAGATCCTCGACATCCTCAAGCAGAAGAACGTCAAGGCGACCTTCTTCGTCATCGGCCAGAACATGCAGGCTTCGCCCGGCCTGGTGCGGCGCGAGGTGCGCGAGGGGCACATGGTGGGCAGCCACACCTGGACCCACCCCAACATCGGCGAGACGCCGCTGGCGCAGACGGACCTGGAGCTCAACACCACCCAGCGGCTGTTCGAGGTGCTGACCGGCAAGTCGATGCGCTTCTTCCGCCCGCCGTTCTTCGGGGACGCGGAGCCTTCGACGCCCAACGAAGTGGCGCCGCTGCTGATCGCCCAGAAGCTGGGCTACTATTCGGTCGGCCTGCGCATCGACCCCGACGACTGGCAGAAGCCCGACGCCAACCTGATCATCGAACGCACCATCGAGCGGGCGGCCGACACCTCGATCCACGGCGGCCAGGTGATCCTGCTGCACGACGCCGGTGGCGACCGCAGCCACACCGTCGAGGCCCTGCCCGGCCTGATCGACCAGCTGCGGGCCAAGGGCTATCAGTTCGTCACCGTCGACCAGCTGGCCGGCATGACCCGCGCGCAGGCGCTGCCGCCGACGTCGCGCAGCTCGGTGGAGCTGCTGCTGGACCGGCTGGGTTTCGGCATCTTCCGCTACATCAACATGGGCCTGCAGGGTCTGTTCGTGGTGGCCATCGTCCTGGGCCTGGCGCGGCTGGCGTTCATGGCGGTGCTGGCGCTCTGGCACCGGGCGCACGCGCCCGGCCGCGAGCCGAAGATGCTCGACCCCGAGACCGGGCCGCTGGTGAGCGTGCTGATCCCCTGCTTCAACGAGGAAAAGGTGATCGTCGCCTCGGTGGCGCGGATCCTGGCCTCGGACTGGAAGCACATCGAGGTGCTGGTGCTGGACGACGGCTCGTCCGACGGCACCAGCCGCGTGGTGGCCGAGGCCTATGCCGACGAGCCGCGCGTGCGGCTGATGACCTTCGAGAACGGCGGCAAGGCGCGGGCGCTGAACCGCGGGCTGCGGGAGATTCACGGCGAGATCGTCGTGGCCCTGGACGCCGACACCCTGTTCGCGCCCGAGACCATCGGCCGTCTGGCGCGCTGGTTCGTCGACCCCAAGGTCGGCGCTGTGGCCGGCAACGCCATCGTCGGCAACCGGCTGAACATCGTCACCCGCTGGCAGGCGCTGGAATACATCACCGCCCAGAACCTGGAGCGGCGAGCGCTGGCGGCCCTGGGCGCGGTGACCGTGGTGCCCGGCGCGGTCGGCGCCTGGCGGCGCCAGACGCTGGAAGACCTGGGCGGCTATCCCGCCGACACCCTGGCCGAGGATCAGGACCTGACCCTGGCCTGCCAGCGCGCCGGCTGGCGGGTGGAGTTCGACAGCGAGGCGCGCGCCTACACCGAGGCGCCGGACACCGTCTCCGGCCTGCTGAAGCAGCGCTTCCGCTGGTCGTTCGGCACCCTGCAGTGCCTGTGGAAGCATCGCGAGGGCCTGTTCAATCCCAAGCATCCGGTGCTCGGCTTCGTGGCCTTGCCGCAGATCTGGCTGTTCCAGATCTTCCTGACCGTGGCCGCGCCCCTGGTGGACCTGGCCATCGTCTCCAGCCTGATCTGGGCCATCTATGGCCGCGCCTACCATCCGGTGGAGTGGTCGCCGGACGACTTCTTCCGCTCGGTGTTCTACTGGGCCGCCTTCATCTTCCTGGACCTGTCGGCCGGCGCGCTCGGCATGGCCCTGGAGCGGCGCGCGCCCTGGAAGGACCTGGTCTGGCTGCCGGTGCAGCGCTTCGGCTATCGCCAGCTGATGTACTATGTGGTGGTCAAGTCGGTGGTCAGCGCCATCCGCGGCTATCGCGTCGGCTGGGGCAAGCTTGAACGCCGCGCGACGGTGGCGATGGGCGCCCAGTAGCCGGCGCCTCCGCAGGCCTGAATCCCTCACCCTCCCAGGGGGGGAGGGCTCAGCTGTCTGCCGCCAATCCCGCCCCTTCCGACCTGGAAACCCGCGTTCCGCCGGTTCTTGCCGGAAAGCGCTGCAGCGGGGCGGGTCCCGTCGGGTGAGCGGTTGCCCGTGGCGCATCGCCTGCTATGAAGGCCGCGACCTAACCCGCGCCCCAGCGAACGGACCCTTCATGAACATCCACGAACACCAGGCCAAGGCCGTCCTCGCCGAGTACGGCGTCCCCGTTCCGCGCGGCTACCCGGCGTTCAGCGTCGACGAGGCGGTCGCGGCGGCGGAGAAGCTGGGCGGACCGGTCTGGGTGGTGAAGGCCCAGATACACGCCGGCGGGCGCGGCAAGGGCGGCGGCGTCAAGGTGTGCAAGTCGATCGACGAGGTCCGGGCCGAGGCCACCCGCATGCTGGGCATGACCCTGGTCACGCACCAGACGGGGCCCAAGGGCAAGCTGGTGCAGCGCCTGTACATCGAGGAAGGGGCCTCGATCGCCAAGGAGCTGTACCTGTCGCTGCTGGTGGACCGCGAGACCAGCCGCGTGGCCGTGGTCGCCTCCACCGAGGGCGGCATGGACATCGAGGAGGTGGCCCATTCGACGCCGGAGAAGATCCACACCTTCTCCATCGATCCGGCGACCGGCCCCTGGCCGCACCACGCCCTTGCGCTCAGCAAGGCGCTCAACCTGACCGGCGAGGCCGCCAAGCAGGCGCGCACCCTGCTGCCCGCGCTCTACAACGCCTTCGTCGACAAGGACATGGCGCTGCTGGAGGTGAACCCGCTGATCATCACCGGCGACGGGGCGCTCAAGCTGCTCGACGCCAAGGTGTCGTTCGACGACAACGCCCTCTATCGCCACAAGGACGTGCAGGCGCTGCGCGACGAGAGCGAGGAGGACGCCAAGGAGATCGAGGCGTCCAAGCACGAGCTGTCGTACATCGCCCTGGACGGCGAGATCGGCTGCATGGTCAACGGCGCGGGCCTGGCCATGGCCACCATGGACATCATCAAGCTGTACGGCGCCGAGCCGGCCAACTTCCTCGACGTCGGCGGCGGCGCCTCCAAGGAAAAGGTCACCGCGGCCTTCAAGATCATCACCGCCGACCCGAACGTGAAGGGCATCCTGGTCAACATCTTCGGCGGCATCATGCGCTGCGACATCATCGCCGAGGGCGTGGTCGCGGCGGTCAAGGAGGTGGGCCTGAAGGTGCCGCTGGTGGTGCGCCTGGAAGGCACCAACGTCGAGCTGGGCAAGAAGATCATCAATGAAAGCGGCCTCGACGTGATCGCCGCCAACGACCTGGCGGACGGCGCCGAGAAGATCGTCCGCGCGGTGAAGGGCTAGTGACCATGACCACCGCATCCCTCAGGCGCGCCGTCGCCCTGGCGCTGGCCGCCAGCCCCCTCGTCGCGGGCCCGGCCTTCGCCGGCGCGGCCGAGGACGCCTTCGCCAGCTTCCGCGACTTCTGCGGCGTTCCGCAGGGCGACTACCAGGCGGCGCTCGACAAGGCCGACGCCGGCGGCTGGAAGCACATCGACTTCACGTCCGACACGATGAACGGGGTGAAGATCACCGACAAGGCGTCGCGCAACAAGGTCGCCGGCGCCGAGGCCATGGCGCTGTCGGTGACCCGCGGCACCGCCGGCAAGCCGGGCGACGTGGTCAACGTCACCACCTGCACGGTCACCGCCAAGGCCGACTTCTCGGCCGTGGCCAAGCTGACCGGCGAGTGGCTGGCGCTGGCCCCGCATGACAGCTCCGCCAGCAAGGTCGGCTTCCGCTACACGCCGAACGGCGCGAGCGCCACGGCGGTGGCGGACAGCGCCTACCAGGCCGCGGCCGCGGCCAACGGCTACGTGATGTTGTCGATCGCCGACAAGGGCAACGGCCTGGCGATGATCGACATGGTGAAGCTCAAGAAATAGCGGCGCGCCGCTTCCCCCACTCCAGGGCCCCGGTCCGCCGGTCCGCCCGCAACCGACCGCAAGCGAGACGAATGTCCATCCTCATCGGCAAAGAAACCCGCGTGATCTGCCAGGGCGTGACCGGCGCCCAGGGCACGTTCCACACCGAGCAGGCCATCGCCTATGGCACCCGCATGGTCGGCGGCACCTCGCCCGGCAAGGGCGGGACCACGCACCTGGGCCTGCCGGTCTACGACACCGTCGCCGAGGCCGTGGCCGCCGGGCCGGTTGACGCCTCGGCGATCTACGTGCCGCCGCCGTTCGCCGCCGACGCCATCCTGGAGGCGATCGACGCCGAGATCCCGCTGATCACCTGCATCACCGAGGGCATCCCGGTGGAGGACATGATCAAGGTGAAGCGCGCCCTGTCGGGCTCGAAGTCGCGGCTGATCGGCCCGAACTGCCCCGGCGTGCTGACGCCGGACGAGTGCAAGATCGGCATCATGCCGGGCAACATCTTCCGCAAGGGTTCGGTGGGCGTGGTCTCGCGCTCGGGCACCCTGACCTATGAGGCCGTGTTCCAGACCTCGCAGGTGGGCCTGGGCCAGACCACCGCGGTCGGCATCGGCGGCGACCCGGTGAAGGGCACCGAGTTCATCGACGTGCTGGAGATGTTCCTGGCCGACCCGGCCACCCAGTCGATCATCATGATCGGCGAGATCGGCGGCTCGGCCGAGGAAGACGCAGCCGAATTCATCAAGTCTTCAAAGGTGAAGAAGCCTATGGTCGGCTTCATTGCCGGCCGTACGGCGCCTCCGGGCCGCCGCATGGGCCACGCCGGGGCGATCATCTCCGGCGGCAAGGGTGGGGCCGAGGACAAGATCGCCGCCATGGAATCCGCGGGCATCCGCGTGTCTCCGTCGCCGGCGGCCCTGGGTCACACCCTGATGGAGGTGCTGAAAGGCGCCTGAACACGTTACGGGGCGAAACCGGGTGTGACCTGATCAGGCCCAGAATCGCCCAAGTTTGTTGATGCAAGGCCGCGCCTCTTGATCGGGGCGCGGCTTCGGCCTGGACTCAGGTGCAGGCGTACATATCTAGCGGGCGGCGCCCGGACCCTCTGATCTTCCCCGGGCCCGGCGCCCTAAAGGCAGGAAGACAATGGCGGACGACGCGGGCCGGCTGAACGACGTTCTGGCCGAGACCTCATTCCTTTACGGCGGCAATGCCGCCTTCGTCGAAGATCTCTACGGCCGCTGGGCCAAGGACCCGAACTCGGTGGAGCCGAGCTGGCGGGCCTTCTTCGCCCAGCTGTCGGAAGGCTCTGACGCCATCCGCAAGGCCAGCACGCCGCCGGCCTGGGCCCCGCCGCCCGTGGCCACGGGTCCGCGCCCGGACTGGCTGTCGGCCATCGACGGCCTTTGGCCGGCCATGGACGCCAAGCTGGAGGCCAAGATCCAGGTCGCCCAGCCGGCGGCCAGCCCTGACGAAGTGCGCGCCCGCACCCTGGATTCCCTGCGCGCGATCATGATGATCCGCGCCTACCGCATGCGCGGCCACCTGAAGGCCAACCTCGACCCGCTGGGCATCGCCGTCACCGCCGGCGACGCCACCGAGCTCGACCCCGCCACCTACGGCTTCGCCGAGAGCGACTACGACCGGCCGATCTTCCTCGACTTCGTGCTGGGGCTGGAGACGGCCACTGTGCGCGAGATCCTGGCGATCCTGCGCCGCACCTACTGCGGCAACGTCGGCGTGCAGTACATGCACATCTCCGACCCGGCCGAGAAGGCCTGGCTGCAGCAGCGCATCGAGGGCCGCGACAAGGAGATCACCTTCACCAAGGAGGGCAAGGTCGCCATCCTGAAGAAGCTGATCGAGACCGAGGGCTTCGAGAAGTTCCTGCACAAGCGCTTCCCCGGCACCAAGCGCTTCGGCCTGGACGGCGGCGAGTCGATGGTCCCGGCGCTGGAGCAGATCATCAAGCGCGGCGGCGCGCTGGGCGTGAAGGACATCATCGTCGGCATGCCGCACCGCGGACGCCTGAACGTGCTGGCCGCGGTGATGCACAAGCCCTACCGCGCCATCTTCCACGAGTTCCAGGGCGGCTCGTCCACCCCGTCGGACATCGAGGGCTCGGGCGACGTGAAGTACCACTTGGGCGCCTCGTCGGACCGCGCGTTCGACGGCAACGAGGTGCACCTGTCTCTGACCGCCAACCCCAGCCACCTGGAGATCGTCAACCCGGTGGTGCTGGGCAAGGCGCGCGCCAAGCAGGCCTTCGCCCTGCGTGAGAACCCGCGTGCGGGCCGTGGCCACGTGCTGCCGCTGCTGCTGCACGGCGACGCCGCCTTCGCCGGCCAGGGCGTGATCGCCGAATGCTTCAACCTGATGGGCGTGAAGGGCTATCGCACCGGCGGCTGCGTGCACTTCATCGTCAACAACCAGATCGGCTTCACCACCAGCCCGCGCTACAGCCGCACCAGCCCCTATCCGTCGGACACGGCGCTGATGGTCGAGGCGCCGATCTTCCACGCCAACGGCGACGACCCCGAGGCGGTGACCTTCGCCGCCAAGGTGGCCACGGAGTACCGCCAGCAGTTCGGCAAGGACGTGGTCATCGACATGTTCTGCTACCGCCGGTTCGGTCACAACGAGGGCGACGACCCGACGATGACCCAGCCGCTGATGTACCAGAAGATCAAGAACCACCCCTCGACCTGCGAGCTCTATGCGCAGCGGCTGATCGCCGAGGGCGTGATCACCGAAGACGAGTTCAAGACCCTGACGAGCGAGTTCGACAGCTTCCTCGATCAGGAATTTGAGGCCGGCAAGAGCTTCAAGGCCGACAAGGCCGACTGGCTGGACGGCAAGTGGGCGGGCCTGACGCCGGAGCACGAGGAGCGCCGCGGCGACACCGCCGTGAAGCTGCAGAAGCTTCGCGACCTGGGCCTGAAGTTCACCACGCTTCCCGAGCGGCTCGACGTGCACAAGACCGTCAGGCGGGTGATCGAGAACCGCCGCCAGGCCATCGAGTCCGGCGAGAACATCGACTGGGGCACCGGCGAGCACCTGGCCTTCGCCAGCCTGCTGGACCAGGGCTATCCGGTGCGCCTGTCTGGCCAGGACAGCGTGCGCGGCACCTTCGTGCAGCGCCACTGCGACCTGATCGACCAGACCACCGAGGAGCACTACACCCCGCTGCAGCACCTGGCCCCCGGCCAGGCGCACTTCGAGGTGCTGGATTCCGCCTTGTCGGAAGAGGCGGTGCTTGGCTTCGAGTACGGCTTCTCGCTGACCGACCCGAAGACGCTCACCCTATGGGAAGGCCAGTTCGGCGACTTCGCCAACGGCGCCCAGGTGGTGGTCGACCAGTTCATCTCGTCGGGCGAGCGCAAGTGGCTGCGGATGAGCGGCCTCGTCATGCTGCTGCCGCACGGCTACGAGGGCCAGGGGCCGGAGCACTCCTCCGCCCGGCTCGAGCGCTACCTGCAGCTCTGCGCCGAGGACAACATCCAGGTTGCCAACTGCACGACGCCGGCGAACTATTTCCACATCCTGCGCCGCCAGCTGCTGCGCGAATACCGCAAGCCGCTGGTGCTGATGACGCCCAAGAGCCTGCTGCGGCACAAGAAGGCGGTGTCGAAGCTGACCGACTTCGCGGAGGGCTCGTCCTTCCACCGGGTGCTGCACGACGACGCCGAGCGCCACCAGCACACCGAGATCGTGCTGAAGCCCGACGAGCAGATCCGCCGCGTCGTGCTGTGCTCGGGCAAGGTCTACTACGACCTGCTGGACGAGCGCGAAAAGCGCGGCATCGACGATGTCTATCTGATGCGGCTCGAGCAGTTCTATCCCTGGCCGGTCAAGTCCCTCACAACCGAGCTCTCCCGGTTCAAGACCGCCGAGCTGGTGTGGTGTCAGGAAGAGCCCAAGAACATGGGCGGATGGACCTTCGTGGACCCGTGGCTGGAACTGACCCTGGCGAAGATGAACATCACGGCCAAGCGCGCGCGCTACGTCGGCCGCCCGGCTTCGGCGTCCACCGCCGCCGGTCTGATGAGCCGTCACATGAAGGAGCTACAAACCTTCCTGGCTCAGGCCTTCGCCTGATCGGGCGCGCCTGAAACCGACAATCGCCTGCCAACTCTTCGCTTAAGAGGGGAATTGAGGGTAATAAGCGCCCGCGTTCCCCGCCTGACCAAGACCTCAAGGAGCCCTGTTTCCAAATGACCGACATCATGACCCCCGCGCTCGGTGAATCCGTCACCGAAGCGACGGTGGCGCGCTGGACCAAGAAGGCGGGCGATCCCGTCGCGAAGGACGAGCTGCTGGTCGAACTGGAGACCGACAAGGTGAGCCTGGAGGTCGTCGCGCCCGAGGACGGCGTGCTGACCGAGATCGTCGCCGAGGAAGGCGCGACCATCGAGCCGGGCACGGTGCTGGGCCGCATCGGCGGCGCCGGCGCGGCCGCGGCCAAGCCCGCCGCCAAGGCGGAGGCGGCGCCAGCCCCGGCCCCCGCGCCTGCGCCCAAGGCGGCCGAACCCGCGCCGCCGCCCAAGCCGGCCCCGGCGCCGGCGCCCGCGCCGGCCGCCGCGGCTGCCCCGCCCGCCCAGCTGGCGCCCTCCGTGCAGCGCATCGTCGCCGAGAACAACCTGAACCCGGCCGCGATCGCCGGCAGCGGCAAGGACGGCCGGATCACCAAGGGCGACGCCCTGGCCGCGCTGGAAGCCCGCGCCGCCGCCCCGGCGCCGGCCGCGACCCCCGCGGCGCCGGCCGCCGCGCGCGAGGTGCACGACCGCGAAGAGCGGGTCCGCATGACCCGCCTGCGTCAGACCATCGCCCGGCGCCTGAAGGAAGCCCAGTCCAACGCCGCCATGCTGACCACCTTCAACGAGGTCGACATGGGCGCGGTGATGGCGCTGCGCAATCAGTACAAGGACGTCTTCGAGAAGCGTCACGGCGTGAAGCTCGGCTTCATGAGCTTCTTCGTGAAGGCCTGCATCGCGGCGCTGAAGGACGTGCCGGCGGTGAACGCCGAGATCGACGGCCAGGACCTGATCTACAAGAACCATTACGACATCGGCGTGGCGGTCGGCACCGAGCGCGGTCTGGTCGTGCCCGTGGTGCGAGACGCGGACGCCATGGGTCTGGCGGGCATCGAGAAGGCCATCGGCGACCTGGGCAAGAAGGCGCGCGACGGCGAGCTGGCGCTGGAGGACCTGCAGGGCGGGACCTTCACCATCTCCAACGGCGGGGTCTATGGCTCGCTGATGTCGACGCCGATCCTCAACGCGCCGCAGTCGGGCATCCTGGGCATGCACAAGATCCAGGATCGGCCGATGGCCGTGAACGGACAGGTGGTGATCCGGCCGATGATGTACCTGGCGCTCAGCTACGACCACCGGGTGGTCGACGGCCAGGGCGCCGTGACCTTCCTGGTCAAGGTCAAGGAGCACATCGAGGATCCGCAGCGCCTGCTGCTGGACATCTGAGGCCTTGGCCGAGCCGCATTCCGATCTTCGGGAAGCGGCTCGCTTCTCCAGCTACACCGAGGCCCAGGTCGCCGTCTCCGCCCTGCGCGCGGCCGGCCTTGCGGCGGTGCTGCTGGACGCCGATCCCGTCGCCGGCGCCTGGCGCGAACCCTTTGGCCGGGGCGGCTACCGCGTGGCGGTCCCGGAGGTTCAGCTGGTCGAGGCCAGGCTGTTGCTGCGCGGCGCCGAGGCCGGCGAGCCCGACCTTCGCCGATCCCGCCTGGCCGACGCGCCGCCCGAGCCGACCGGCGAGCGACTGTTCACCCTCCGGCTGATCCTGATCGCCGTGTTGTTCGCGGCGGTGGCCGCGGCGGCGCTGGTGGGCCAGGGGATCTGGCGGTGAGGGCCCTACGGCGGCGCCTGAACCCCTCACCTTCCCACGTCCCTCGCTCTCGCGAGGCGCGCGGGCCCCTCCCTCTCCCTGCGGGAGAGGTGTTGTTTCGAGCCACGGCCTCCCGGCAGATCGACCCGCAACCTTCCCCCTCTCCCATCGGGAGAGGGAGGGGCCCATGGCGCAGCCATGGGAAGGTGAGCGGTTCCGCCCCCTCCACGAGGCCGCCATGCGCCTGACCCTCCGCCAGCGCGCGTCCTGGGCCGCCCATGTGTTCAAGGCGGTCACCCAGCAGCATCATCGCGCGCTGGTCCCGCTGTTCGCGCCGCTGATTCCGTCGGAGGCGGTGGTGCTCGACGTCGGCGCCCACGCCGGACAGTTCGCCAAGCTGTTCGCGGGCCTCGCGCCGCGCGGCCACATCTACGCCTTCGAGCCGTCGGCCTATGCCCGCTCGGTGCTGGGGCCGGCGCTGGCGGCGGGCGGAAGAGGCCGGGTCGAGGTCGTGCCGATGGGGCTGTCGGACCGGGCAGGAGACCAGGTGCTGCACACGCCGGTGAAGCGCCGCGGCGGCCTCGGCTTCGGCATCGCCCACCTGGGTGAGGACGAGGGACGCGGAGGCGAGGGCGGCGGCCCCGCGGGCCCGCTCTCCACCGTCGACCAGACCATCGCCCTGACCACGCTGGACGCCTTCGCCCAGGCGCGCGGCCTGGAGCGTCTGGACCTGATCAAGCTCGACATCGAGGGCTGGGAGCTGCGCGCCCTGGCCGGCGGCGAGCGGACGCTGCGGCGGTTCGGACCGGCGCTCTACGTCGAGGTCGACGACGCCATGCTGGCCCGGGCCGGCGACAGCGCCGGCGGCCTGTTCGCCTGGCTGTCGGAGCTGGGCTACGTCGCCCGCCGCGCACCGGACCTGACGCCGGCGCCGCACTGGCTGGGCGCCGGCGACTACCTCTTCCAGCGCGGCGGCGCCTGAACCTTGTCCGCAGCCTGCGTGGCTTGACGATTGCGGCCCGGGACAGCGCAAAAGTCCTCACCATCGGGGCGCCAAGCGCCTATATGACGGCCGACAAACTCCATCACTTCAGAGGGGCGCCATGGCGCAGTACGACGTCGTCATCATCGGGGGCGGGCCGGCCGGCTACAACGCGGGGATCCGCGCGGGACAGCTGGGCCTGAAGGTCGCGGTGGTGGAAGACCGGGTGACCCTGGGCGGCACCTGCCTGAACGTCGGCTGCATGCCGTCCAAGGCGCTGCTGCACGCCTCGGAGATGTTCGAGGTGGCGGCCAAGGATTTCGCCGGACTCGGCATCGACGTGCCGGCCCCCAAGCTGAACCTGCCGGTGATGATGTCGCAGAAGCAGACCTCGGTGGACCAGCTGACCAAGGGCATCGAGTTCCTGTTCAAGAAGAACAAGGTCGACTGGGTGAAGGGCCGCGGCAAGATCGCCGGCCAGGGCAAGGTCGAGGTCACGGCGCAGGACGGCGCCGTGCAGACGCTCGAGGCCGCCAACATCGTCATCGCCACCGGCTCGGAGCCGTCCACCCTGCCCGGCGTGACCGTGGACCAGGCGCGCATCGTCGATTCCACCGGCGCCCTGTCCCTGCCGGAGGTCCCAAAGAGCCTGATCGTGATCGGCGCGGGAATCATCGGCCTGGAGCTGGGCTCGGTCTGGCGGCGCCTCGGCGCCAAGGTGACGGTGATCGAGTTCCTCGACCGCATCTGCCCGGGCATGGACGCCGAGACCGCCAAGACCTTCCAGCGCGCCCTGACCAAGCAGGGCATGAGCTTCAAGCTGGCGTCCAAGGTCACCGGCGCCGCGGCGAAGAAGGACGGGGTGGACCTGACTGTCGAGCCGGTGGCCGGCGGCGCGGCCGAGACCGTCAGCGGCGACTATGTGCTGGTCTGCATCGGGCGGCGTCCGTACACCGAGGGTCTGGGCCTGGAGAGCGTCGGCATCACCCCCGACAAGCGCGGCTTCATCGACACCGACCACTTCAAGACCGGCGCCCCCGGCGTCTGGGCGATCGGCGACGCCACCCACGGCCCGATGCTGGCGCACAAGGCCGAGGAAGAGGCCATCGCCGTGATCGAGATCATCGCCGGCAAGGCGGGCCACGTGAACTATGACGTGATCCCCTCGGTCACCTACACCTTCCCGGAGGTGGCCTCGGTCGGCAAGACCGAGGAGGAGCTCAAGGCAGCCGGCGTCGAGTACAAGGTCGGCAAGTTCCCGTTCACCGCCAACTCCCGCGCCAAGATCAACCACGAGGCCGAGGGCTTCGTGAAGGTGCTGGCCGATGCGAAGACCGACCGGGTGCTGGGCGTGCACATGATCGGCCCCGACGTCGGTGAGATGATCGGCGAGTACTGCGTGGCGATGGAGTTCGCCGCCGCCTCCGAAGACGTGGCCCGCACCTGCCACCCCCACCCGACCCGCTCCGAAGCCCTGCGCCAGGCGGCGATGGGCGTCGAGGGCTGGACGATGCAGGCGTAAGGGTCGGCGGGCTGGGCGGCGACGGCTGAGCCCCTCACCCTCCCATCGCTGACGCGATGGGCCCCTCCCTCTCCCTGTGGGAGAGGTGAAGGGCGGTGGGGTCGATCCAGCCCTATCTCGTTGATCGCCCTGGATAAATCACCTCTCCCATAGGGAGAGGGAGGGGCCCGCGGCGCTTGCGAAGCAAGCGGCGTGGGAAGGTGAGGGCTTACGCCCCTCCGCCGCTCCGCCTCAAGCGTGCGGATGCGCCTTGGCGTAGGCGGCCAGCAGGCCCGCGGCGTCCACGGCCGTGTAGCGCTGGGTGGTCGACAGGCTGGCGTGGCCCAGAAGCTCCTGGATCGACCGCAGGTCGGCGCCGGCCCCCAGCAGGTGGGTGGCGAAGGAATGGCGCAGGGCGTGCGGCGTGGCGCGTTCGGAAAGGCCAAGCCGGCCGCGCAGGCGCTGCACCGTGGCCTGCACGTGACGCGGGCTCAGGGGTCCGCCCCGCGGTGCGCGGAACAGTGGCTCGTCGGGCGCCAGGACGAACGGCTGCAGGCGCAGGTAGGCGTCCACCGCCTCGCGCACCGCCGGCAGCAGCGGCACGAGCCGGGTCTTGCCGCCCTTGCCGGTGATGCGCAGCGCCTCGCCCAGCGGTGCGTCCGCGCGTGTCAGCGACAGGGCTTCGGAGATCCGCAGGCCGCAGCCGTACAGCAGGGTCAGCACCGCCGCATCGCGGGCGGCCGCCCATTCCGGCAGGTCCAGGTCCTCGCCCGCCTCGGCGATCAGGCCGAACGCCTGGTCCTCGCTGACCGGTCGCGGCACGCCCGGCTTGACCCGCGGGCCGCGCACCAGGCCGAGGGCCGGGTTGGGCGTGGCCAGCCGGCGGTCGAGGAAGCGATGGAAGGCGCGGATCGCCGACAGCGCCTGCGACAGCGAGCGCGGCGACAGTGGACGCTCGCCCGTGCGGCGCGAGGCCAGGTAGGCGCGCAGATCGGCCGCCGACACGCCGCCGAGGTCGGCCACGGTCGGCGCGCCGCCGTGGTGGGTGGTGAGGAACGCGAGATAGGCCAGCACGCAGGCCTGATAGGCCTCCACCGTGCGCGGGCTGGCGCGGCGCTCATGCGTCAGATGCTCCAGCCACGCGACCAGGGCCCCGTGGCCCGTGCGCGGGTCCGGCGCGGGGCCGTCTACAGCACCGGCCATCGCTCGGCGGTCCGCTCCACCACCCGGGCGATGAACGCCACCAGGTCGGAGCCCATGTCGGCGGTGAAGGCGTCGGGGTTGGCCGAGCCGAAGGCGATGATGCCCTCGCGGGCGGGTTCCCAGATCGCCAGCCGGACCAGGGCGCAGCTCTTCACCTCGGCAGCGCCGTCGCCGAACAGGCCGAGCGCGGTCGGGGTGTGGCCCATCAGCGCCAGCTTGCGCGGGCCGAGCACCAGGTCCACCTGGCCCTCCACCAGCGGCCGCCAGCCCGCGGGGACCCGGCCGGGCCCCTCCAGCGCCAGCACGCCGGCCGCCAGGCCCAGCCGCAGCCGCGCCACCTCGTCCATGCGCCGCGCCAGGTCCGAGTGGTTGCGCGCGTCCAGCAGGTCGATGACCGTCGCGTGGGTCTGGGCCTGGGCGGCGAAGTTGGCGCGGGCGATCGCCTCCAGCTTGCGCCGCTCGCGGCTCTCCTGCTTGTGCGCGGCGGTGGCGCGCGAGAGGGCGACGGGGCCGAATTCCACCACGTTCGAGACGCTGGGTTTCAGCCCAAGATCGGCCAGGAACTGCGGATCATCGATGATGATCGCCGGATTGGCCTTCAGATAGGCCTTCATCTCCTCGTGCAGAGGTTCGACCTCCGCCGTCGCCGTGCCGTCCATCCGCCCCGTCCCCCCGGCCGTCCCTGGCCGCTTGGTCCCTACAGGATCGACTGGCCGGTCTTCGCCCAGTCGCTGAGGAATTGATCAAGCCCCTTGTCGGTTAACGGGTGCTTGAAGAGGGTGGCGAACACGTCCGGCGGGATGGTCGCGCAGTCGGCGCCGGCCAGGGCCGAACCCCTGACGTGTTCGGCCGTGCGGATCGAGGCTGCGAGAATCTCGGTGTCGTAGCCGTAGTTGTCGTAGATCTGGCGGATGTCGCCGATCAGGCCGACGCCGTCGGCCCCATGGTCGTCCAGGCGGCCGATGAACGGGGAGATGTAGGCCGCGCCCGCCTTGGCGGCCAGCAGCGCCTGCACGGCCGAGAAGCACAGGGTGACGTTGACGTTGATGCCTTCGCGCGCCAGTTCCGCGCAGGCGATCAGGCCGTCCTTGGTGAGCGGCAGCTTGACCACCACATTGGAGGCGACGGCCGCCAGCTTCTTGCCCTCCTCGATCATGGTCTTGTGGTCGGTGGCCACGGACTCCGCGCTGATCGGCCCCTCGACGATGTCGCAAATCTCGGCGATGACCTCCAGCATGGGACGGCCGGCTTTGGCGATCAGCGACGGGTTGGTGGTGACACCGTCGACCAGGCCGGTGGCGGCCAGTTCGCGGATCTGTTTGGTGTCGGTGGAATCGAGGAAGATTTGCATGTGGCGGGTCTCTGCAGTTGAGGCGGGGACTTCTAGGCGCTCGCCGCGTCCCCGTCGACGTCGAACAGACCCCTGCTTGCCGGTGTCTGCCCGCGTGGTCCTCTGTGCGGAACGGCCATGCCGCGAATAGTTTCCGTGCTGCTGCCGATGCCCTTGCCGGAGGCGTTCGACTACGCCGAGCCGGAGGGGATGCACCTGGCGCTGGGCGACATCGTCGCCGCCCCGCTGGGGCCCAGGCTGCTGCGCGGCGTGGTCACCGGCCTGCGCGACGGGACCGGTGGCAACCGGCCGCTGAAGCCGATCGCCGAGCGGCTGGACGAGCCGCCGCTGCCGCCGCGGACCCTGGAGTTCGTCGAGTGGGCCGCCCGCTATGCGGTGGACGCCCCCGGCCAGCCCCTGGCCATGGCCATCCGCGGCCTGCGCGCCCCTCGACCGAAGCCGGAGAAGCGACTGCGCGCCACCGGCCGGGCGCCGGCCCGGCCGACGCCGGCGCGAACCCGGGTGCTGGAGGTCGCGGGCGAAGGGTTGCACGCCGCCGCCGAGCTGGCGCGGGCCGCCGGCGTCTCGTCCGGGGTGGTCAAGGGCCTGCTGGACGAGGGCGCGCTGGAGATGCTGCTGGTCGAGCCCGCCCTGCCGTTCGCCCCGCCGGACGTCGAGCGTCCGCACCCGCCGCTCAATCCCAGCCAGGCCGCGGCCGCCGACGTGCTGAAGGCGATGATCGACGATCAGGGCTTCAGCGTCGCCCTGCTGGACGGGGTCACCGGCTCAGGCAAGACCGAGGTCTATCTGGAGGCGGCGGCGCGGGTGCTGTCGCGCGACCCGCACGCCCAGGTGCTGGTGCTGCTGCCGGAGATCGCGCTCACCCAGGCGGTGATCGACCGTTTCGAGCGGCGCTTCGGCGCCCTGCCGGCCGAGTGGCATTCCGGCGTGGCGCCGCCCCGGCGACGGGTCACCTGGGAGGCGGTGGCGTCCGGCGAGGCGCGCATCGTCGTGGGCGCCCGCTCCGCCCTGTTCCTGCCGTTCGCCGACCTGAAGCTGGTGATCGTCGACGAGGAGCACGACGGCTCCTACAAGCAGGAGGACGGCTTCATCTACCAGGCGCGCGACCTGGCGGTCGCCCGCGCCAAGATCGAGTCGGCGACCATCGTGCTCGCCTCGGCGACGCCGTCGCTGGAAAGCCTGTGGAACGCCCAGAACGGCCGCTATCGCTGGCTGCGGCTGTCCGACCGGCACGGCGACGCGGAGCTGCCGGAGATCGCGCTGGCGGACCTGCGCGAGCATCCGCCCCAGGCGGGCGAGTGGCTGTCGCCGGTGCTGACCGCGGCCATGGCCGAGACCCTCGAGCGGGGCGAACAGTGCCTGCTGTTCCTGAACCGCCGCGGCTATGCGCCCCTGGTGCTGTGCCAGGCGTGCGGCGAGAAGCTGAAATCGCCGGACACGGACTCCTGGCTGGTCGAGCACCGCTACACCGGCCGCCTGGTCTGCCACCTGACGGGCTTTTCCATGCCCAAGCCGGACCGCTGCCCGCACTGCACGGCCAAGGACAGCTTCGTCTCCATCGGGCCGGGGGTGGAGCGGGTCGAGGAGGAGGCGCGGCGCAAGTTTCCCGACGCGCGGGTGGCGGTGTTCTCGTCCGACACGGCGCCCGATGCGGCCTCGGCGCGGGCGCTGATCGAGGCGATGGCGGCGGGGGAGATCGACATCCTGGTCGCCACCCAGGCCGCCGCCAAGGGGCACAACTTCCCGAACCTGACCCTGGTGGGCGTGGTCGACGCCGATCTCGGCCTGCGCGGCGGCGACCTGCGCGCCGCCGAGCGCACCTACCAGCTGCTGGCCCAGGTCTCCGGCCGCGCCGGGCGGCATGAGCGCCCGGGGCGGGCGATCCTGCAGACCTGGATGCCGGACCATGCGGTGATGCAGGCGCTGAAGGCCGGGGATCGAGACGGCTTCGTCGCCATCGAGATGGCCGAGCGCGAGGCCGCGGGCCTGCCGCCGTTCGGCCGCCTGGCGGCGGTGATCGTCGCCGGGCCGGACCCCGCCGTCGTCGAGCGCTTCGTTCAGGATCTGGCCGCCGCCGCGCCCAACGCCGCGGGGGTGGATGTCTACGGCCCCGCCGACCCGCCGTTCAGCCTGGTGCGCGGCCTGCGCCGCAAACGCTTCCTGGTCCGCGCCGACCGCAACATCGACCTGCAGGGCTTCCTCGGCGCCTGGCGGGCGCGGGTGAAGGTCCCGTCCTCGGTGCGGATGGTGATCGACGTCGATCCGTACAGCTTCTTCTAGGGCCCGCGACCGCCCGCCCTATTCCTGCGCGTCGGAGTCGTCGAAGGCGGCTTCCCGCGGAGCCTTTCGCCGGGCCAGCCCGTTCAGCGCCTCGATGCCGCCGGCGAAGGCCATGGCGGCGTAGATGTAGCCCTTGGGCACGTGCACGCCGAAGCCGTCGGCGATCAGGGTGGCGCCGATCATCAGCAGGAAGCCCAGCGCCAGCATCACCACCGTCGGATTGCGGCGGATGAACTCGGCCAGCGGGTCGGAGGCCAGCAGCATCAGCCCCACGGCGATCACCACCGCGACCATCATGATCGGCAGGTGCTCGGTCATGCCGACGGCGGTGAGGATGGAGTCGATCGAGAAGATGATGTCCAGCGCCAGGATCTGCACGATCGCCGCGCCGAGGCCGGTGACCACCTTGCGCCCGACATGCGTCGCCTCGTCGTGCGCCGGATCGACGTTCTCGTGGATCTCGCGGGTGGCCTTCCAGATCAGGAACAGCCCGCCGGCGATCAGGATCAGGTCGCGCCACGAGAAATGCAGGTCGAACGGCGGGTGGCCGTCCGGGCCGGGGGGCGGGGACCAGGGCAGGGAGATCACCGGGTCGGTGAGGCGGATGATGAAGGCGATCACCGACAGCAGGGCCAGGCGCAGCACCAGCGCCAGGCCCAGGCCGACACGGCGCGCGCGCTGGCGGTGCTGCGGCGGCAGCTTGTTGGAGATGATGGCGACGAACACCAGGTTGTCGACACCCAGCACCACCTCCATCACCACCAGGGTCACCAGGGCGGCCCAGGCGGTGGGATCGGCGACGAGCGCCAGCAGATTTTCCATAGACCCTCAGGTCTCCCCGGTTCGGAACACCGGCGCAGTCATAGCGCGCCGCACGCCGTTCGCTGAAGAGGGTATCCCGCAGGAGGCGTTTCGACAGGGTTTCCGAGTGCGCCGCATCAGCGTTCGTCCCGCCGCCAAGGCGCCATCGCGGAGCGGCCGGGACCGCCCCAGGGCTTTCTGGCCCGGCGTTTGCAGTCCGTTCAGCCAGTTCCGATTAACTGGCCACTTCGAGACGGACCCGTAGATGCCCATGCTGGACGGCGCCAACATCAAGCCCCTGACGAGTCTGCGGTTCTTCGCGGCCTTCTGGGTCGTGCTGTTCCACTATTGGCACAACCTGGCCGGCGTCACCGGCACGCCGTCGGTGGTCGAGAAGGGCTATCTGGGGGTGGAGCTGTTCTTCACCCTGTCCGGCTTCATCCTGTGCCACGTCTATCTGACGGGGCTCGGAGAGGGGCGCTTCCGGTACGGGTCCTTCCTCTGGGCGCGGCTGGCGCGGGTCTATCCGCTGCACATCGCCACCCTGCTGGGTGTCGGCGTTATGGCCCTCGTGGCGCTTGCCGCGGGGATGAGCGTCGACGGCAACATTCTCTCGTGGGCCAGCCTGCCGGCGAACCTGCTGATGATCCACGCCTGGGGCTTCGCGCCGCAGGCCGGCTGGAACCATCCGTCCTGGTCGATCTCCGCCGAGTGGTTCGCCTATCTGATGTTCCCCGCCTTCGGCTGGCTGGCCTGGCGCCTGCGCAACCGGCCGTACATGGCCATGGCCGGCTCCGTCGCCTTCCTGGCGGCCCTCTATGTCGTCTTCGAGCGGCTGGCCGGCTTCCCGCTGACCCGGGCGACGATCGCCTGGGGCGCGTTGAGGATCGTGCCGTGCTTCACCCTGGGCTGTGCGACCTACCTGGTCTGGCGCCGGTCAGGTGCGACCGGCGCGGCGGAACGACGCGATCAGGCGGCAATCGGCGCCGTTTTTTTTGGCGCCGGCATTCTGCTCGCAGCCCAGTTCGGGGCGCCTGACGCGCTCATCGTGCCGGGCTTCGCGGGACTGATCTTGTCGCTGGCGAAACTTGCCCGCGCCGGATCTTCATTCGGCACGCAGGCGGCATTCGTGTATCTCGGAGAAATCAGCTACTCCGTCTATATGATCTGCATCCCATGGCAGCTTGTTTTCGTAAACGTTGCCACAAAGGTGATGCATTTGAGCGACAAGAAACTGCCCCTGTTTGCTTGGCTTGTATTCGTCGTGACGGTGGTTCCTTTGGCGGCCGCCTCATACCATCTGATCGAGAAGCCGGCCCGGGAACGCATGAAACTCATCGCACAGCGACGCGTGACTCACGCGATTGCGACCGCGACCGCGAGGTAAACGCTCTTTTCATTCGTGTGAGGCAAGGGTATCCCAGGACCCAGTGGACCGGGGGAGTACCTTCGTAATGCGTCAACGGATGAGAACCTTTGTAGGTTCCTTAGCCGCCGCCGTAGCCATCACCCTCGCACCGGGGGGGGCTTTCGCAGACTCCTATTGGCAGTGTGTCCCGTTCGCCCGTCTGGTTTCGGGCATCCAGATCTTCGGTGACGCCTACACTTGGTGGAACCAGGCCGCCGGCAAGTACGATACCGGCTTCACCCCGCGCGCCGGCGCGGTGCTGTGCTTCAAGCCCACCGGCCGCATGCGTCTCGGCCACGTGGCCGTGGTCAGCCAGGTGCTGACCGACCGGGTGATCCAGATCACCCACGCCAACTGGTCGCTGATCGACGGCAGCCGTGGCCAGATCGAAAAGAACGTCACCGTGGTCGACGTCTCGCCGCAGGGCGACTGGAGCCAGGTGAAGGTCTGGTACGACCCGAACGGCAACCTCGGGACCACGGTCTACCCGACCTACGGCTTCATCTATCAGGACGCCTCGGCCAAGCAGGCTTCGAACAGCTTCTCGGCCGCGCGCGACACCGCCCTGGCCATGGCCACCAACGCCGCCAACCAGGTCGCCGCCGCCGTCCGTCCGGGCGCTTCGCCGATCGGCATGCTGGGCCAGGCCGCCGATTCCACCGACCGGATCGCCGCCCTGATCGCCGCCGCCACCGGCCAGAGCCCCTCCAAGGACAACAAGTAGCCTACGGGGCGAGCCGCTTCCGCGGCTTGCCTCCTGACGCAACCCAGTCAAGCCGCTTCCGCGGCTTGCTTCTTGGCGCACCCCAGTCAAGCCGCTTCCGCGGCTTGCCTCCGGGCCGCACCCCCTTTACGCCTCCCTTCCACGCCCTGGCTGGGAGGGAAGCTGCATGCTGAAGGTCCTGAACCACGGCGGCGCGGGTCTGCGGACCGTGCTCGCGCCCCAGGACCTCGTGCTCGGCGACGGCGACGTCTGGCTGGACCTGCTGGAACCCACCCGCGAGGAGGAGCTGGCGGTCGAGCGCTGCCTGGGCGTCGAGCTGCCGACCCGCGAGGAGATGGCCGAGATCGAGCCCTCCAGCCGCCTCTACCAGGAGGCCGGCGCCACGGTGCTGATCGCCACCGTGCTGACCGCCTCCGACACCGCCCGGCCGATCAACTCGCCGGTGACCTTCGTGCTGGCGGGGCGGCGGCTGGTGACGATCCGCTATGTACGCCCGCGCGCCTTCGAGGTGTTCGCCAGCCAGGCCGAACGCCAGCCGGAGAGCACGGCCAGCGGCGCCCAGGTGCTGATCGGCCTGCTGGACGCGGTGGTCGACCGGCTGGCCGACGTGCTGGAGCGCACCTCCGCCCAGGTGGAGCGCACCTCGCTGGACGTCTTCGCGCGGCCCCGCACGGCGCCGTTCGAGGACATCATCGATACCCTCGGCCGCGCCCAGGTGGTGGATTCCAAGGTGCGCGACAGCCTGGTCTCGCTGCACCGGATGATCAGCTTCGCCGGCCTCGCCGACGAGATCGAGAACAACCACGAGTGCCGCGAACACCTGGCCAGCCTGCACCGCGACGTGCAGTCGCTGACCGACCACTGCAGCTACCAGTCGGGCAACATCACCTTCCTGCTGGATGCGGCGATGGGGCTGATCAACATCGAGCAGAACTCGATCCTGAAGCGCTTCTCGATCTTCTCCATCGCCTTCATCCCGCCGACCCTGGTGGCCGGGATCTACGGCATGAACTTCCAGCACATGCCCGAGCTGGCGTGGCAGTGGGGCTATTTTGCCGCCCTGGCGATCATGGTCGCCGCTTCGCTGGGGCCGCTGCTGTTCTTCCGGCGCAAGGGCTGGCTGTGACCCCGTTCGTCGCCCTGCTGCGGGCGGTCAACGTCGGCGGCAAGACCATGCTGCCGATGGCCGACCTGCGCGCCCTCGCCGAGGCGCAGGGGTGGGCGGACGTGAAGACGCTGCTGCAGAGCGGCAACCTGGTGTTCCGCGCCCAGGGCCAGGCGGCCGAACTGGAGCAGGCGCTGGAGGACGCCATCGCCGCCCATGCCGGGCGGCGCTTCACCGTGCTGGTCCGCACGCCGGCGCAGTGGTCCGCGCTGATCGCGGACAACCCCTATCCGGACGCCGCGCGCGACGATCCCAGCCATCTGGTGGCCCTGCTGCTGCGCAGCGCCCCCGCGGCCGAAGCCCAGGACGCCCTGCGCGCCGCCATCCGCGGGCGCGAGGTGTTCACCGTCAAGGGGCGCGAGGCCTGGTTCGTGTATCCGGACGGCATCGGCGACTCCAAGCTGACCCCGGCGCTGATCGACCGTCATCTGGGCTCCGGCACCGGGCGCAACTGGAACACCGTGCTGAAGATCGACGCGGCGCTGAGGGCCCTCGCCTAGGACCGATCTGCGACATTGCGACACCGGGGACTCGGCCTGCCGCGACACGGTAAACGCGAACTTAACCACCTCTTCGCACCGTTCCTTAAGCGCGCGGCGACCACTCTGGCGACCTCCCGATCGCCTCCCTGCGACCGCCCGCTCAAGACCGCCGCGCCCATGACCGCCCTGTCGCCCATCGTCCAGCCCATCGCCGCCGACGTGCTGCACGAGGTGCTGGATCTGCACTGGCGATACCTGGCGCGAAAGCCCGGCGGCCGGCGCGCCGTGCTGGCCTATGTCGACCTGTCGGCGCGCGAGCTGGACCGGGCGAACCTGGCCGAGGCCGAACTGACCGGCTGCGTGTTCCGCGACGCCTCGCTCAACGGCGCCAACCTCGAGGGGGCGGTGCTGTACGGCTGCGACCTGCGCGGCGCGGACCTGCGCGGCGCGAACCTGGCCAAGAGCGACCTGCGCGGCGCCAACCTGGTCGGCGCGAACCTGGCGCGGGCCAACATGGCGGGCTGCGATCTGCGCGAAGGCCGCATGGCGGTGCGCACGCCTGGCGGCGGCGGACGGGGCGGCGAGCTGACCTATGCGGTGCTGCAGGGGGCCGACCTGTCCGGCGCCCAGATGACCGGCGCCTGGGCCACCGCGGCCGACTTCACCGACGCCAATCTCTCCGGCGCCGTGCTGGTGGGCGCCAAGCTGGCGCGCGCCGTCCTGGACGGGGCCGACCTGTCGGGCGCGGACGTGTTCCACGCCGATCTCGGTGGCGCCTCGTTGCGCGGGGCGGTGATCAGCGGCCTGAACATGGACGACGCCAACCTGGAGGACGCCGACCTGACCGCCGTGCTGCGCGATCCGCCCGCGGGCGCCGGGCCCGGCGAGCGGGGGCTGGACCTCGTGCTGGCCGACCACGAGCGGTTCTGCGTCAGCGACGGCCGGGACGGGGCGGCGGCGCGGCTCGCCGGCGCCGATCTGCGGGCGATCGGCTCGCTGCGGGGGCGCAGGCTGACCGGCCTGATGGCGCGCGAGGCGGTGTTCTACGGCATGGACCTGGAGGGCGTGCAGCTGCAGGGCGCCGACCTGACCGGGGCCGACCTGCGCGGCGCCAACCTGCGCGGCGCCGACCTGCGTGGCGTGCGGCTGACCGGAGCGCATCTCAACCGCGCCGACCTGCGCCTGGCGATCCTCGATCCCCTGGTGCTGGGCGAGGGCCGTTCCCTCCGCGCGGACCTGTCGGGGGCCTGCCTGCGCCACGCCGACCTCTCCGGCGCCCGCGCGCGCCGCGCCCGCTTCCTCGGCTGCGACCGCGACCATCTGCGCCTCGACGGCGCCGATCTGGCCGGGGCCGAACTGGAAGCCTGACCGGGCTCCGCGCCCGCCGCGCTGCATTCGTCATGGACGACGCCACGTCAGGGCGTCTAGGCAGGACCCCGACCTGGGATCCCGGCGCGGAGCGTTCATGGACGGCGACACCCCTGACCAGCCACTGCGGCGCCTGATTCCCCTGCCAGGGCGCGGGGAGGGCGCCATGGCGGCGCTGGAGTTCGGACCGGCCGACCGGCCCTACGACGTGGTGTTCGTTCACGCCAATGGCTTCAACGCCCTGACCTACCGCACCATCCTGGCGCCCCTGGGCCGGGAGGGGCTGCGCCTCCTGGCGGTGGACCAGCGCGGCCACGGCGCCTCGACCCTGCCGGCGGTCGTCGAGGGGCGCGAGAGCTGGGACGATCTGGGCGAGGACATGGTCGCCCTGCTGCAGGCCCTCGACCTGACGGACGTGGTGCTGTCCGGCCATTCCATGGGCGGCGCCGCCTCGGTGATGGCCGCCGCCGCCGAGCCCGGCCGCGTGCGCAGCCTGCAGCTGTTCGATCCCGTGGTGATGACCGCCGACGCCACAGCCCAGGCGCGGCGCGGCGACCTGCCGCCCTCGCCGCTGGTCGAGGGGGCCCGCCGCCGGCGCGCGGTGTTCGAAAGCCGCCAGGCGGCGCTCATCGCCTACCGCGGCCGCGGCGCCTTCCGCACTTGGCCGGACGAGATGCTGCAGGACTACGTCACCGCCGGCTTCCGCGACCTGCCTGACGGCACGGTGACCCTGGCCTGCGCGCCCGCCTGGGAAGCCTCCAACTTCACCTCGCACGCGCACGACACGGTGGCCGCGTTCGAGGCCCTGCAATGCCCGGCGCGGATCCTCAAGGCCGAGGAGGGCAGCACCTGCCGCATGGACGCGCGCATGGACGCCCTGGTGGCCGCCGGCCGCATCCAGGTCGAGGTGCTGGCGGGAACCACCCACTTCCTGCCGATGGAGCGGCCCGAGGCCGTGCGCGCGGCGCTGCGCGCCGCCCGCGCCTAGCGGCGCAACCGCCTACAGCGCCAGCCCCGGGGTGATCCGCCGGCGGATCGCGGCCTGGGCGTCCTCGGTGATCGGGATGATCTTGCGGGCGTCGAGGTCGAGCGAGATCGCCACCGCCTCGGAGGTCCCCCAGGCGCGACCGCTCTCGGGGTCCAGCATCCAGTGCACCATGCGCTGGGCGCGGTGATCGACGCCGGCGACGCCCGAGCGCACCTCGAAGCGGTCGCCGATGCGCGGCCAGGCCAGGTGCAGGATGCGATACTCCAGCACCGCCCCGCCGACCCGGGCCGGCGGCGCGGCGGACGCGGCCGTCACCTCGGCGCGGAACGCGGAGGCCAGTCGCGGAACCCCGTCGGAGACCCGGCCGATGAACTGTTCGACCCGCATGCGGCCGAACACGTCGCAGTCGTCCTGCAGGAAGGCGCCCGCCGCCAGCCGGACCAGCCCCATGTGCTCGGCGGCGGCCAGGCTGGCGATGCTTTCGCGCGGCTCCAGCGTCAGGCTGCGCGGCGCGGCGTGCGCCGGCACGGTGGTGCGCAGGGCGGCGGCCCGCTCCAGGGTCCGCGGCGACCAGGGGAAGGCGCGGCCGTCGCCGGCGGTGACGTGGGCCACGACGCTCTGGATGGCGGCGGCGATCTCGCCGCTGTCGGAATGGACCAGCAACTGCAGCACCCGCGCCTCGCTCTCGCCGATCTCCAGCACCCCGGCGGTCATGTGCAGCGGCGCGCGCGAGCGGGCCTCGCGTATGAAGCGGATGTGCTGCTCGCGGATCAGCAGGGTCGAACCGGCGCTGGGCCGGAATGCGTCGGGCAGCCCCAGGGCCGCGGCCAGGCCCACCAGCCCCTCGGCCGCCCGCGCCACGTAGAAGCGGACGTTCATGTGGCCCATGTCGTCCAGCTCCCAGGTGTTGACGCCACCGCGCCACACCTCGATCGCGCCGTCCTGTGGCGCGTTCTCGCCCGCCGGGCCGCTCACCAGGGGCTCCGGTCGGTGAGGGCCGCTTCGGCCTTGCAGGCGCCGGCGTCGGGGATGGGGCCGGCGGCGCGGGCGGCGGCCATCTCGGTCCGCGCGGCGTCGAGATCGGCGCGGAAGGCGCCGTCGCCGTGCAGGGCGGCGACCAGGGCGGCGCCGTTGGTGCGTCCCGCCTCGATGGCGCTGGCGTTGTGCACCCCGCACACCACCCGGCTTTCGCCGAAGGCGCGGGCGCGGCTGAGGATCGGCCCGGCCCGGTCCGGCGCCAGCTCGGCCAGGATCAGGCCCACCGTCCAGCCCCAGGTGGTGTGGCCGGACGGATAGTCAGGGCTGGCCGCCAGGGCGAGGGTCCGCTCGATGCAGATGTCACCCCGGTCGATCAGGAACGGCCGCTGGCGCCGATAGAGGTCCTTGGGCCCGTTCACCGCCGCCACCGTATCCTTGCGCACGCGGGCGAGCATCGCCGCCAGCTTCGGGGCGTTGCCCGGCGTCAGGCTGGCGCCCGCGGCGCAGCTGAAGTCGCTCAGCATGGCGGGAACGGCCTCGTTGGCGTCGCTCTGCGCCAGGGTCCACCGGGGCGAGCCCTTCAGGGCCCGGGTGGCGCGGAACACGGCGCGGTCCGCCACGCCGCGGGCGGAGTCGACCTTCGGGGCGGGCGGCAGGATGCGCACGGTGTCCGGCGCGGCGGCGCCGGTGAGGTAGGGCGCGGGCGGCGCCTCGGCGATCCCCGCTCCGGCGGCGACGAAAAGCGCGACAAGGGCGGCGGCCGGCAGGAATATGGATTGGCGCATGCAATACTCGGCTGGGCGATCGGGCGGGGACTGTAACCATCGATCCGCGTCCGGCGAATAGGGGACGAACCCAGTGACGAAGGATGCGCGGTGACCGACACCCCGATCGACAGCCTGTCCGCCCCCACGGCCCCGGCGAGACCCCGCAAGGTGCTGGTGCGCCGGCATGGCCTGGCGGTGCGTCTGACCCACTGGGTCAACGTGATCGCCCTGACCTTCCTGCTGCTCAGCGGCCTGCAGATCTTCAACGCCCACCCGGCGCTCTACTGGGGCAACGCCTCCACCTTCGCCGACCCCTGGCTGGCGCTGGGCGCGAAGTTCCACCACGGACAGTGGTCGGGGCAGACGCAGATCGGGCCCTTCCACCTCGACACCACCGGCCTGTTCGGCGCCTCGCGCGTGCATGGGGTCCTGGCGCCCCGCGGCTTTCCGCCCTGGATCACCCTGCCGTCGGAGCAGTTCCTGGCGCTGGGCCGGCGCTATCACTTCTTCTTCGCCTGGATCTTCGCGATCAACGGGGCGGTCTATCTGCTCAGTGGGCTGATCAGCGGCCACCTGCGCCGCGACCTCGTCCCCACCCGCGATCAGCTGAAGCCGGGCCATGTCTGGCATGAGATCGTCGAGCACGCCCGGCTGCGCTTTCCGAAGGGCGAGGAGGCGCGCCGCTACAACGTGCTGCAGAAGGGCGCCTACGCCGGCGTCGCCCTGGTGCTGCTGCCGCTGATGGTGCTGACCGGCATGACCATGAGCCCGGCGCTGGACGGGGCCTTCCCGTGGCTGCTGACCCTGTTCGGCGGCCGCCAGTCGGCGCGGTCGATCCACTTCATCTGCGCCAACCTGATCGTCCTGTTCGTGATCGTGCACCTGGTGATGGTGGTGGTCTCGGGCCTCTGGAACAACATCCGCTCGATGATCACCGGCCGCTACGCCATCGAGGTCGAGACGAGCAAGGAGCCTGCAGCATGACCGCCTCCCGTCGTTCGTGGCTGGGCGCCGCCGGCGCCAGCCTGCTGGGCGCCATCCTGGCCGGCTGCGACCGCATCGCCGAATCCCCCAAGGTCGTCGGCGTGATCTCCAGCGCCGAGGGGCTCAGCCGCCGGGCCCAGCGGCTGGTCGGCGGGCGCACGGCCCTGGCGCCGGAGTTCAGCCGCGCCTCGATCTCGCGCGATTTCCGGGCCAACGGCACGATCAACCCCGCCGACGCCGACTACCAGGCGCTGGCCGCGGGCGGCTTCAAGGACTGGCGGCTGGTGGTGGACGGCCTGGTCGACCACCCGCAGTCGCTGAGCCTGGATCAGGTTCGCGCCCTGCCCGCCCGCACCCAGGTCACGCGCCACGACTGCGTCGAGGGCTGGAGCGGCGTGGCCGAATGGACCGGCGCGCGCATGGCGGGTCTGCTGGCCCTGGCCGGGCTGAAGCCGGGGGCGAAGTACGTGGTGCTGCACTGCGCCGACACCTTCGATCCCGGCGCGCGGGAGGGGCAGCGCAAGTATTATGAGAGCCTCGACCTGGTGGACGCCCTGCACCCGCAGACCATCCTGGCTTACCAGATGAACGGCCAGACGCTGGCGATCCCCCACGGCGCGCCCCTGCGCCTGCGGGCCGAGCGGCACCTCGGCTACAAGCAGGCCAAGTACGTGATGCGGATCGAGGTCACCGACCGGCTAGACACCATCGGCGGCGGCAAGGGCGGCTTCTGGCCCGACCGCGGCTACGAGTGGTACGCGGGGATCTGAGGGGCGCCTATTCCGCCACCGACACCCGGGTCAGGTCCGGTCCCAGCACCACCGCGCCGGCGAAGTGCGCCGCGGCCAGCGCCCGCCAGTCTTCCTCCTGCCCGGGGACGATCGGCGGCACATAGTGGGTCAGCAGCAGGGTCTTCACCCCGGCGCGGGCCGCGGTCTGGCCGGCCTGTTCCACCGTCGAGTGGTAGTCGAGGATGTCCTGGAAGCGCTGCGAGGGCACGCGCTCGACAAGGTCGCGCCGGATCACGGTCTGCACATAGACGTCCGCGCCGGCGCACAGGGCGTCCAGCTCCGGGCAGGGGATGGTGTCACCGGCCACGGCGACGCTCGCCGCCCCGGCCTCGATGCGGTAGCCGAGCGTCGGATGCACCGGCGAGTGGTCGGTGCGGTGCGCGGTGATGGCGCAGCCGCCGACGGTGAAGGCGTCCCCCGGCTCCAGCTCGATCGCCTGGACCTGCGGCGGGGCGTTGAGGTCGTCGTGGTGGTCCATGCGGTAGCGCACGTCGAACGCCAGCATCGCCAGGGTGGCCTCGACCAGCGCCGCCACGCCCTTGGGCCCATAGATCTTCAGCGGCATGGGCGCCGGCGTCATGATCCAGTGGGTGGTGATCACGTCGTTCAGGTCGCAGATGTGGTCGGAGTGCATGTGCGTCAGCAGGATCGCCGACAGCGCCGGCGGCGGCGTGGCCGCCCCCATCAGCCGCATGATCACCCCGCGCCCGGCGTCGATCAGCAGGTTCGCCCCGCCCGCCTTGACCAGCGTCGCCGGCCCGGCGCGCTCCGGATGCGGGATAGGCGAGCCAGTCCCCAGCAGCACCACGTCCATCGGCGTCTCCTCCGCGTTCGCGCAGAAGATGGCAGTTTGAGTGTCGATAGTCGAGGGCCGCAGGCTCTTTGGAGGGGCGGAACCCCTCACCTTCCCACGCGACTTGCTCACGCAAGCCACGCGGACCCCTTCCTCTCCCTATGGGAGAGGTGGCAGAGAGGGGCGCCTCGGGAATTTCATCTATCTGATCGCACTGGGGAAAACACCTCTCCCATAGGAAGGGTGAGGGGTTCCGCCCTCCGGCTGCGAACCGGAGGGCCTGAACGCTTTCCCGAGCCGCCCGCGCCTAGGCGAACAGCTTCTGCCAGCGGCGCTTCTCGCGGGTCTTCCAGCTGCCGCGGTGGTAGGCGTCGGAGCCGATCAGCGGGACGACGGTGGTGGCCTCGGCGAACACCATCTGTTCGAAGGTGGTGTTGACCTTGCCCCAGGAGGCGGCCTCCTGCAGCGTCGAGGACGAGCAGGCGCCGTCGCGCACGTCGGCGACGGTGATCTGCACCGCGTACTTGTGCATGTCGGCCTCGATGCCGAGGATCTCGGCGCAGACCACGGTGTCCTGGGCGAAGTTCTTCGGCACGCCGCCGCCGACCATGAACAGGCCCGTGGTGCCGGCCGCGATCTTGATGTCGGTCAGCTCGCGGAAGTCGGCCACCGCGTCGATGGTCAGATAGGGCTGCTTGGCCGCGATCCTTTCCTTCTGGTGCTTGACCAGGCCGAAGCCGGCCGAGCTGTCGACGAACGCCGGGCAGAAGATCGGCGCGCCTTCCTCGTAGGCGGTCTGGATCAGCGAGCCGGGCTTCTTGGCGTTGCCGGCGGCCAGCCACTTGCCCATCTCGTAGATGAACTCGCGGCTGGAATAGGGGCGCGGCTCCAGCGAATTGGCGATCTCGTAGATCGTCGCGTCGCAGTTCTGCAGCTCTTCCTCGTCGATATAGGTGTCGTAGATGCGGTCGATGTAGTTGGCGCGCAGGACGTTGTCGTCCACCGGACCGGCCGCCTGGTAGTGCTTGAAGCCGAGGGCCTCGAAGAAGTCCATGTCGACGATCGAGGCGCCGGTGGCGACCACCACGTCGATCATGCCGAACTTCACCATGTCGCGGTAGACGTGCATGCAGCCGCCGGCCGAGGTCGACCCGGCCAGGATCAGCCACGGCGAGCAGTCCGGATCGCTGACCGCCATGTCGAGGATGTCGGCTGCGCGGGCGGTGTCGCGGCTGGTGAAGCTCATCTTGCGCATGGCGTCGATCACCGGCCGGGCGTCGTAGGCGGTGATATCGACGTGCTCGACGGTCTTGGAGAGCAGCTCGGCCTTGGTGTTCGGAACGGGAGCGTTCATCGCTTAGGTTTCCCTTCAGGGGTGAGCGCCCGTCGTTGCCTGGTCTCCCCAGCCGGACGGAGCGACGGCTGGGGCGGAGGATGATCAGCGGCCTTTTAGGCCCCTTCGGTGACAGCTTGTAGTCCGAAGACGGCGGACATGCGCGTCACGCCGCCGCCGGTCGCGTGCGGTAGTGGTAGCGGTAGAGCTCGGTGTCGAACCCGAGGCGCCGGTACAGCGCATTGCCGGAATCGTTGGCGGCGACCACCTGCAGGCAGGCGCCGTCGACGTCGCCGCGCGCCTGGCCCCAGGCCAGCAGGGCGCCGCAGGCCCGCTCGGCCAGGCGCCGGCCCCTTTGGGCGGCGTCGGTGACCACCATGTTCAGCACCAGCATGCCGTCGCTGACGGCGCCATAGGCCAGTGACGCCAGCTGCCCGTCCTCGCCGCGCACGCCGGCGAAGGCCCCCGGCAGCACCGCGCCCTGCAGGATCCGCCGGCGACCGGCGGCCTCGACGGGGCCGTCCTGCTGCAGGCGATCCTTGGCGTCCAGCCATTCGTCCGTAGGCGGACCTTCCACCAGGTCGGCGTCCCAGGCCCCGGGCGTCGCATCCAGCGGCCGCCAGACCACGCGGGTCACGTCGTGCGCCGGGCCATAGCCCTCGGCGTCCAGGGCGTCCTCCACCCCCGCCTCGGCGAAGGGCGGCAGCCGGAAGCACGGCTCGATGCCGTTCTTCAGGAACAGGGCGTCGCAGGCGCGGACCTTGTCGCGCAGGTCGCGGCGCACCCCGGCCCGGATCGGGTTCACCGAATTGGCGCGCTTGGTGTGGCCGTCGGCAAAGCGCAGCACCCAGCCGTCCAGCAGGATCTGGGATGGCGCGGGCCAGGCGTTCAGCGTGGCCTCCTCGGCCCGCATGATCAGGTCTTGTGACATGGAAGGTCGTCTCGAAGCGGTGACGGAAAAAGCAGCAAGCTCCCGGAGCCCTGCGGGGCTCCGGGAGCGGGCGAGCGCAGGGCTCGAACCGGGGCTACTTTCGTCGGCGCTTCCTGCCGCGGGCCTTGACGACCAGGCGGACCACATCGGCGGTGTCGGTCTTCGGCACCGGGATCGAGCGCGGGGCCATGCCGTACATCGAGGCCATCGGCGGATCCTGCACCTGGGCGGTGTCGATGTCGCCGAAGCCGTTGAACCGGGTGGCCATGGCGACGCCGTAGGCGCCGATCATGCCGATCTCGACGAAGTCGCCCTCGTCGATGTCTTCCGGCAGCCAGAACGGCCCGGGCATGTGGTCGATGGCGTCGCAGGTGGGGCCGAAGAACCGGTAGGGGCGCAGCACCCCCGACGGTTCGTTGTTTTCGTCCTCGCGGTGCATGCGCACCGGGAACGGCCACTTGGAGTGGGCGGCGTCGAACAGGGCGCCGTACGAGCCGTCGTTGAGGTAGAGGGCGTCGCCCTTCTTCAGCTCCACGCGGGTCAGCAGCGACGTGCCTTCCGCCACCAGGGCGCGGCCGGGCTCGCACCACAGCTCGGTGGTCTCGTGCACCATCATCTCGGCGAAGCCGCGGTCGATGGCGGCCATGTACTCGTCGAGGTCCGGCGGGACCATGCCCGGGTAGATCGACGGGAAACCGCCGCCGACGTCGACAATGTCGGCGAACACGCCCGCCCGCACCAGGGCGCGGGAGGCCTGGGCCATCGCCGCCTGGAACGCCGAGGGGCGCATGCACTGGCTGCCGACGTGGAACGACACGCCCATCAGGTCCTGGGTCGCGCGCCGCGTGGCCAGCAGCAGCGAGGGGGCCTCGTGCGGCGAGACGCCGAACTTGCCGGCCAGGGAGTATTGCGCACCCTGCGCCTCGACGCCCAGCCGCACCACCAGGGTCAGGTCCTTGGCCGCGCCCGTGGCGTCGATGATCTTGGCCAGCTCCTCGTGGCTGTCGAGCGCGAAGGTGCGGATCCCGTGGTCGAAATAGGCCGACGCGATCGAGCGCCGGCTCTTCACCGGATGCATGTAGGCCATGCGGGAGCCGGGCGCGCGCGCCTGAACGAGCTCGATCTCGGGGATCGAGGCCACATCGAAGGATTGGACGCCATTGTCGGCCAGGGTCTCGATGACCCACGGCGAAGGATTCGCCTTCACCGCGAAATGGACGTCGCCTTTGAAGTTATCTCTGAACCAACGCGCCGCTAGGGCCACGGCGCCCGGTCGCACCAGGGCGACAGGACGTTCCGGAGACCGCTCGCGGACCAGGTCCAGGGGCGTATGGTACGTGTGCAATTCACGTAACCCCCTGCAAATTGTTAACCCAGACCGGCGTTAGCAGCGTTGATGGACATCGGGGTCCGCCGGAGCCGTGCGACATAGGCAAGTTGTCCACAGATGTAAAGGCAAAATCCCGGGGCGCGGCGCTACGAATTCCTCGCCATGCCTAGCGCGGGCTTAACCCCGCCGCCCGCGCCGGCGCGGGATCGTCCGGACCCGGCGCAAGCTTCGGCGCGATGAACCGCCGCTACGGCCCCGGCGGGAAGTGCTCCACGTGGGTCTCGCCGGTGCGGCCGAAATAGACGACCCGGCGGCCCGGCATCGACACCAGGTATCCGGCGCAGCCCGCCGCCTTCGCCTTGGCGCAGAAGCCGCGGTAGCTGTAGCCCGCCGCCCCCGTCTGCGCCTCGCGGATGGCGGACCGCAGCGCGGCGGCGTCGAAGGCGGCGGCCACCGAAGTCGGGGTGGCGTGGGTCGCCAGGTCCAGGCCCTCGCCGGACGGCAGGTAGTAGGTGGCACGCTCGCGACGATAGTCGACGGCGTAGCCTTCGAATCCGGCGGCGGCGAGGGTGGCCAGGATCTGCGGGAAGTCCATGGCGCCGCTGTCGGCGCCCTCCAGGCAGGCGCGGGCGCAGGCGTTCTGGTTCGCGTCCATGTCGCGGTCCTCTGGCTGTCGGCGTTGGGAAAGGTCTAATCGGTCGGGACGGACTTCAGGCCGCGCCGCCGGACGATGTCCTTCAGCAGGCCTTCCAGGGCGGCGCGCTGGTCCTGCGCCAGGTGGTCGAAGAACTCGGCGTCGTTGCGGTCGGCGAGGGCGGCCAGACGGGGGACAAGGGCGCGGCCTTCATCCGTGAGCGACAGCGTATGGGCGCGGCCGTCGTCGGGACAGGCCGTGCGCGCCACCAGGCGCTTGGCGATCAGCCGTTCAGCCAGCTTGCTGATCGCGCCGCGGGTCATGCCCATGCGTTCGGCCAGGCGGCTGGGCGCCGTGGCGTCCTCGTCGGCCAGCGCGCGCAGCACGACCCACTCCGCAACCGTCACCCTCTCGGCCTCGAGCCGGCGCGCGAAGGCGTGGGAGACCGCGTTCGAGACGAACCGCAGCCAGTAGCCGAGGTGGGCGGTAAGGGGAGGCAGTGACATGTTGCCTAGGCAACTAAATCGCTAATGTTTCCTTGTCAACAAGATGGCCGCCTTGCGACGTCCTGACCTGCAGCAGCCGGGGTGGGGGCAAGGATCACTTAAGCATGTCGGCCTAGGATATGGCCCGGAGGCGCCCATGTCTGTCACGCGAAGCAAGGCGACCTGGCGTTCCACCGACCATTTCGAGCCGGACGCCAATCTCGACCCGAACGCCCAGCGGCGGCTGCGCGGCAACCTCGAACAGATCGACTACATCGCCTCCGCGGCCAGCCGGGAAGTCATCGGGGCGGCCCTGAAGTCCACCAATGCGGCGGCCTTCCAGCAGCTGGCGGTGTCCGCGGCCCAGGCCCGCGCCCGCTGGGTGGCCGCGGCCCTCAGCGCGTCCGAGGGCGGCCAGCCGCTCAGTGCGGCGCAGATCGAGAGCCTGGCGGCGTTGCGGCGGGCTTTCCAGGAAACCGCCGACGCCTATGAGGCGTTGCGGCGGCTGGTGGAGCGCGGCTACCTGAGCTACCAGCGCTAAGTCGCGCCACGCGTCGCGGGCGGCCGCGCCTCGTGGCTGGACCGACCCCACCGGTCATGTCATGAAACCGTTGCCCGGTCCGGCGAGAAGCTGGCCCTGACCATGCCTTGCGGCATGTCCTGTGTCGTTCCGCCCTGGGGGGTAGCCGCCGCCGATGACGTCCGCCGCCGTCCTTTCCGTGCGGGGTGTGTCCAAGACCTACGGTTCCCGGCGGGCCCTCGACGGCGTGTCGCTGGAGGTCGCCCGGGGCGAGATGATCGCCCTGATCGGCCCCTCGGGCTCGGGCAAGTCCACCCTGCTGCGCTCGATCACCGGCCTGGTGACCGTGGACGCCGACGCCGGGGTGGTGGAGGCGTTCGACAAGCCGGTGCAGTCCAGGGGGCGGGTGACCGCGCAGGTGCGCGAGGCGCGCATCCGCATGGGCTTCATCTTCCAGCAGTTCAATCTGGTGGGCCGGCTGACGCTGTTCACCAACGTCGCGCTCGGGTCGCTCGGGCGGATCGGCTTCTGGCGCGGGCTGTTCGGTCGCTGGCCGCAGGAGACCAAGGCCTCGGCCATGGCCGCGCTGAGCCGGGTCGGGGTGGCCGAGTACGCCGGCCAGCGCGCCAACACCCTGTCCGGCGGGCAGCAGCAGCGCGGCGCCATCGCCCGCGCCCTGGTGCAGAAGGCCAAGTTCATCCTGGCCGACGAGCCGGTCGCCTCGCTGGATCCGGTGTCCGCGCGGCGGGTGATGGAAATCCTCCGTGAACTGAACAAGACCGACGGCCTGACCGTCATCGTCACCCTGCACCAGGTGGACTACGCCCTGCGCTATTGCGATCGGGTGGTGGCCCTGAAGGCGGGCAAGGTCGTCTTCGACGGCCCGCCCGGCGACCTGGACAAGGACAAGCTCATCGACATCTACGGCCCGGAATTCGAGGACGTGTTCTGGGAAGGAGCCCCGCAATGATCTCCCGTCGTCACCTGGCCGGACTGGCCCTGTTCGGCGCCCTGGCCGCGGGCGCGCTCGGCCTTGCCGGTTGCGGCAAGTCCGGGCCTGCCGGCGAGACGCGCGAGCCGAACGAGGTGCGCTTCTCGATCCTGTCGACCGAATCGGCCGCCAGCATGGGCTCCTACTGGGCGCCGATCCTGGCTGACATGCAGAAACAGACCGGGCTGAAGGTGAAGCCCTATTTCTCCAGCAACTACACCACCCTGGTCACGGCGATGCAGTTCAAGCAGACCGAGGTCGGCTGGTTCTCCAACCTGCCGGGCCTGGACGCCGTGCGCCGGGCCAACGGCGAGGTGTTCGCGCGCACCTTCGATCCCACGGGGGTCGACGGCTACAAGTCGGTGCTGATCGTGGGCGCCAAGAGCGGCCTGACCCTGGACAAGGTGCTCAAGTGCGACCGGTCGCTGACCTTCGGCATCGGCGACGCGCGCTCGACGTCCGGCACCCTGGCGCCGATCACCTACCTGTTCGCGCCCAAGGGCATCAAGCCGGAGACCTGCTTCAAGACCGTGCGCAGCGGCAGCCACCAGAGCAACCTGTTCAGCGTGGCCAACGGCCAGCTCGACGTGGCGACCAACAACTCCACCGCCCTGCTGCTGAACGCCCAGCGCCACGAGCCGCAGTCGCAGCAGGTCAAGGTGATCTGGGAATCGCCGACCCTGCCGGAAGACCCGATCATCTACCGCAAGGACCTGGATCCGGCGATCAAGGAGAAGCTGCGCCAGTTCTTCCTGACCTACGGCCAGGGCAACACCCCCGAGGCGGCGCGACAGCGGGCCAACATGGCCAAGATCAACATCGGCGGCTTCAAGCCGGCCGACGAGACCCACCTGCTGCCCGTGCGCGAGATGGAGGCCACCCAGAACTGGCTGCTGGCCAAGGAAGGTGGCGACCAGGCCAAGATCGACGCGGCGAAGAAGGCGCTGGACGCGATCACCGCCCAGCGGGTCGCCCTGGAAGCGCGCACCCGCGCCCCCGCGGCGGCCCAATAGGATGGCGGCGGCGGACCCCGGCGCCCCGCTCGCCCCGCCCAGGAAGCCGCTCAGCGCCCAGGCGCTGGACTGGGTGATCTGGGGCGGGGTGGCGGCGATCCTGCTCCTCAGCTTCCGGTCCGCCGAGGTGGAGAAGTTCGGCGCCCTGTTCGCCGGCTCGGACAACATGCAGCGCTTCGGCGCGGAGTTCATCCGGCCGAACTTCGGCCAGATCGGCGACTATGTCGCCAAGATGTGGCTGACCATCCAGATGGCGCTGTGGGGCACCTTCCTGGCCATCATCGTCGCCATTCCCATGGGGCTGGCCGGAGCCAAGAACGTGGCGCCCGCCTGGCTGCAGTTCCCGGTGCGCCGGGTGCTGGACGTGCTGCGCGCCGTGCCCGACCTGGTGGTCGGATCGATCTTCGTCGCCGCCGTGGGTCTGGGACCGTTCGCCGGGGTGATGGCCATCGCCGTCAACACCGGGGGGGTGCTCGGCAAGCTGTTCGCCGAGGCCGTGGAGTCCATCGAGCGCGGGCCGGTCGAGGGGGTGCGCGCCACGGGCGCCACGCCCCTGCACGAGATCGTCTGGGCGGTGATCCCCCAGGTCGCCCCGCTGTGGACCTCCTACGCGCTCTACCGCTTCGAATCCTCGGCCCGCTCGGCCACCGTGCTGGGCCTGATCGGCGCCGGCGGCATCGGCCAGGCGATGTTCGATTCCATCAACAGCTATTCCTTCGACCAGACCAGCGCGATCGTCATCGTCATCGCTGTGGCGGTGTCGGGCATCGATCTGTTGTCCCAGGTTATCCGTGGCCGGCTGCTGTAGGGAATTTGCCGGAGGAGTGGTAACCCCTCACCCTCCCATGGCTGCGCCATGGGCCCCTCCCTCTCCCTATGGGAGAGGTGTTTCTCCAGCCTAATCAGCGAATTAATCTCGTGAAGCGACCGTCCTTCACCTCTCCCACAGGGAGAGGGAGGGGCCCGCGCCCGATCAGGGCGTGGGAAGGTGAGGGGTTACGCCTTTGCCGGCATGCCTACAGCTCCGGCTCGACCGGACGGGGGCGGCGCAGCCGGGCGAGGCGGCGCAGGCGGCGCCAGAAGCGGCTCTTCTCAGGCTCGGGATAGGGCTGCAGCAGGCGCTGGAATTCCTCGGCGCAGGCGCGCCAGGAGAACTGGGTAGCATAGGCCCGGGTGCGCTCGCGGCTGACGTTCAGGGCCTCGATGCAGGCTTCCTTCAGCCCGTCCGTCTGGCCGGGGGCCAGCACGCCGGCCCCGGAGTTGGGGATGATGTCGATCGGCCCGGGCGCGGAGAAGGCGGCCACCGGGGTGCCGGAGCTCATCGCCTCCAGCATCACCAGGCCGAAGGTGTCGGTCAGCGAGGGGAAGACGAACACGTCGGCGCCGGCGAAATAGGCCGCCAGCTCCTCGCCCTGCTTCATGCCGGCGAACACCACTTCGGGGTACTTGGCCATCAGCTCCTCGCGCTGCGGCCCGTCGCCGACCACCACCTTGGTCCCCGGCAGGTCCAGGCAGGTGAAGGCCTCGATGTTCTTCTCCACGGCCACGCGGCCGACGTTCAGGAAGATCGGTCGCGGCAGGTCCTTGTAGACGTCCGGATGGCCCCGCTTGTCGGGGTTGAACATCACCGTGTCGACGCCCTTGGACCAGAAGCTGAGATTGCGGAAGCCGTGCCGCTCCAGCTCCTCGCGCATGGTGGGGGTGGCGACCATCAGCCGCCCGGACGGCTTGTGGAACCACTTCATGTAGGCATAGCCCGCCGCCAGCGGCACCGGCACCCGGGCCGAGACGTATTCCGGAAAGCGGGTGTGGTAGCTGGTGGTGAACGGCAGCTTCCACTCCAGGCAGATGCGCCGCGCGGCCAGGCCCAGCGGGCCTTCGGTGGCGATGTGGATCGCCTCCGGCTCGAACGACTTGAAGCGCTGCTGCACCTTCTCGTAGGCGCCCACCGCCAGCTTGATCTCCGGATAGGTGGGCATCGGGAAGGTGGGGAACTGGTCGGGGCTGATCACCTCGACCTGGTCGCCCAGCTCGCGCAATTCCGCGACCACCCGGGTAAGGGTGCGCACGACGCCGTTGACCTGGGGTTCCCAGGCGTCCGTAACCAAAAGAATCCGCATCAAGCCAGCGAGGGTTCCGGGCTCTCGATCTCCACGCCGGACACCCGGCGAGCGCGGTCGATCATGGACCAAGACCGCTGCTTCGCCCAATGCAGGATTTCCATCCTGCCGTCAAAATGTTCGACGAGGGCGGTGCAACTCTCCACCCAATCGCCGTCGTTGATATAGGTCACGCCCTCGATGTCGCGCATCTCGGCCTTGTGGATGTGGCCGCAGATCACCCCGTCCACGCCGCGCCGCCGGGCCTCGGCGGCCACCGCCGATTCGAAGTCCTCGATGAACTGCAGGGCGTTCTTGACCTTGACCTTCAGGAAGGCCGACAGGCTCCAGTAGCCGAACCCCAGCCGCCGCCGTACCCGGTTCACCAGGGTGTTGAGCATCAGGATCGTGCGGTAGGCCCAGTCGCCGACGAACGCCAGCCAGGGGGCGTACTGCACCACGCCGTCGAACTCGTCGCCGTGCATCACCAGGTAGCGGCGCCCGTCGGCGGCCTGGTGGATCATGTCGCGGGCGACGATCACCCCGCCGAAGTGCACGCCGCAGAAGTCGCGGATGCGGTCGTCGTGGTTGCCGGGGACATAGATCACCTCGACGCCCTTGCGGGCCAGGCGCAGCACCTTCTGCACCACGTCATTGTGCGCCTGCGGCCAGTGCCAGCCGCTGCGCAGCTTCCAGCCGTCGACGATGTCGCCGACCAGATACAGCCGGTCGCAGGCCACGTGACGGATGAAATCCAGCAGCAGTTCGGCCTGGCAACCCCGGGTCCCCAGGTGCACGTCCGAGATGAATACGGTGCGATAGCGGGCGGACGCATCCTCTGCGGCCATGTCCACGCACTCCCCAGCCCCTATCTGCCTGGGGGTTAAGCTGATTGCTTGTCGGTTTTATGAAATCTCGTGCGACCCGCGCTGCGACGCAACGTAACGTATCGCTCCATGTTGCGCTGCGATAAGCAGTCGCTATTTGACACCTTAGCCATGACCCTCGCTTACCGACCTTCCAAGGACACGCCGAAATCCCGGCGAACCCGTGAACGCATCCTCGACTCCGCCATGCGGTTGTTCGCCGAGATCGGCTATCACGCGGCCACCAATGGCGCGATCGCCGACGCCGCGGGGCTGACCCGCGGGGCGATGCTGTACCACTTCCCCAGCCGCGAGGACCTGGTCGAGGCGGCGGTCGAGCACATCCAGAGCCATCGCCTGCGGCTGCTGGACAACGCCGCCCAGGATCCGCCCCCCGGCGCCGACGCCACCACCCACGCCATCGAGGCCTATTGGCGGATGCTGTCGGAGACCCCGTTCGTGGCCTTCGCCGAACTGCAGGCCGTGGCCCGCACCGACCTGATGGTGCGCGAGCGCATCGCCGAAGCGGAAGACGCGTTCGACCGGGCCCAGGTCGGCGACGGCTTTTCGGCGCTCGCCTCGGCCGGCTCCGGCGGCCGCTTCCAGGCCAGCCGCGACCTCGCCCGCTTCCTGCTGGAGGGCCTGTCCCGCGCCAGCCTGGCCTACGATTCCGAGACCCGCTCCTCGAACCTGCTGAACGTGGTCGAGCGCGCCGTGCGCATGCTGAACCGCAAGGAAGTGGTGCACGACCTCTGGCAGGACTGACGGGGGGCTTGGCGGACACGCCTGAACCCCTCACCTTCCCAAGCTCAGCGCTGTCGCGCTGACCTCGGGCCCCTCCCTCTCCCTGTGGGAGAGGTGATTTTTCCAGTGTGCTCAGGGGGTTAAAGCATCCGACTTCACCTCTCCCAAAGGGAGAGGGAGGGGCCCGCGTGGCTTGCGCGAGCAAGCTGCGTGGGAGGGTGAGGGGTTCAGGCCTCACCCCAGCAACTCCTCCGGACGGTCGATGATCAGGTCGGCCCCGGCGTTCGCCAGTTCGTCCCGGTCGCCATAGCCCCACAGCACGCCGATCGAGGCGACGCCGTTGTGGCGGGCCGCCAGGATGTCGTGCTCGCGGTCGCCGATCATGCAGGCCTGACCCGGATCGATGCCCTCGGCGGCCAGCAGGTGGGCCATCAGCTCGGCCTTGTGCTCCAGCCGCCCGTCCAGCCCCGGCCCGTAGACGGCGTGCAGCAGGTCGTCGAAGCCGAAGTGCGCCACCACCTTTTCGGCGAAGGGCTGGGCCTTGGCCGTGCACAGGATCAGCCGGTCGCCGGCCGCGCGCCTGCGGGTCAGGGTCTCGCGCATGCCGGGATAGGGCGTCGCCCGGGTCAGGCCCCAGGCGGCGTAGCGTTCGCGGTAGTGGGCGACGGCGGCCTCGACGTCGGCCGGGTCGGTCCTGCCGCCGCGTTCCGCCAGCAGGCGGGCGAAGGAGATGCGGATCGATGGGCCGATCAGCCAGGTGAGGTCCTCGTCCGGCTCGGTGGCGACGCCCATCCGCTGCAGGGCGTAGCGGGCGCTGGCGACGATCCCCTCGGCGGGATCGACCAGGGTGCCATCGAGGTCGAGAAGCAGGATCTTTCGGTGTCTGACGGGCATGGGCCGGCATAGCGGAGGCCGTCCGTCGGCGGAAGGGGCGCGATCTAGGGCCGGCCGGGCAGGGGGTGGTCGGCGACACTCACCGCCGTCGACGGCGCGGGCGGCTCGGGCAACAGCCTCACGCCCTTCAGCCACAGCTTCAGCGCCTCCCAGTGGATCGCCGCCACCACGCCGAGCGTCATCAGCGGCCAGGCCAGCAGCGCGCGCGCCAGCATCCGGTCGGTCAGGGGGCGGCGGTCACCCCGGAAGACGGCGACGATCAGCGGCTGGCCAAGCGCGTCGCGACCCTGGATCGCCGTGCTCAGCCGCCCGTCCCGCTGGGCGATGCGGAAGGCGTAGCGCATCTCCATCGGCATGAATGGCGAGACATGCAGGGCCTTGGCGCAGCTCTGGCGCAGGTCGAGGTCCGCCGGCGTCGCGGCGTCTGCGCTCACCGGGATCAGATAGCTGTGCCGCTGGCCGAAGGTGTTGTTCACCTCGTACAGCATCGCCGCGACGGTCCCGTCGGCGCGGCGGCAAAAGAAGATGCTGATCGGGTTGAACACGTGACCCAGCATCCGCGGCATGGCCAGCATGGCGATGCGGCCGCCTGGCCCCAGCGCGATTCCGGCCTCCGCCAGCAGGGTCTCCACATAGGCCTTCAGCCCGGTGGGCCGCCCGTCGCCGTGGTCGCGCTCCCAGACGCTCAGGGCCGCCGGCCGGTTCCAGCCGAACAAAGCGAGGCGCCCGCCCAGCTGCGGCCCCTCGTCCAGGTCGATCAGCAGCTGGAACAGGCGATAGCGCAACCGGTGGCGGCGCGGCGCCAGGCGCAGGTGCGTCACCTCGCCGGCATAGAGGGCGCTGGGCGCAGGCCCGCTCAAGCCACCCGCTCCAGCGGCGGCGCAGCCTCCGGCGGCAGGTGGATGCGTCCGGACTCGCGCTCGACCGCCCAGGGCCGCCGTGCGCCGCCCAGGGCCTCGGCCACGGCGAGACCCGACTGCAGGCCGTCCTCATGGAAGCCGGCGCCGAACCAGGCGCCGCACCACCACACTCCGCCCCGCCCCTGCAGCGACCACAGGTGCTTCTGCGCGCGCATGGCGGCGGCGTCGAACAGCGGGTGCTCGTAGACCTCGGTGCGGATCACCCTGACCGGATCGGGGGCGCGGGCGGGATTGAGGGTGACGAACAGCGGGTGCTCCGCCGGCAGACCCTGCAGGCGGTTCATCCAGTAGGTGACGCACAGTTCGCGGTCGCCGCCCGGCCGGGTCTGCCCGACGTAGTTCCAGGCCGACCAGGTGCGCCGCCGGCGCGGCATCAGCGCCGGGTCGGTGTGCAACACCGCCAGGTTGCGGGTGTAGGCGAAGGCGCCCACCCGGGCGCGCTCCTCGGCGTCCGGCGCTTCGAGCAGGGCCAGGCCCTGGTCGGCGTGGGTGGCGATCACCACCTGGTCGAAGCGCTCCAGCCGGCCGCTGGCCATGCGCAGCCAGACGCCCTCCGGCCCGCGCCGGACGGCCTTGACGGCGTCGCCGAGCTGCAGCGCGCCGCGCGGGCTTTCGCCGATCGCGGCCGTCAGCCGGCGAACGTATTCGCGCGAACCGCCGTCGACCGTTCGCCAGACGGGCCGGTTCAGGATCTGCAGCAGACCGTGGTTCTCGCAGAAGCGGATGAACGCCGCCGCGGGCAGATCGCGCACTGCGCCCACCGAGGCCGACCAGATCGCCGCCGCCTGCGGCAGCAGGTGATCGTCCTGGAAGGCGCGGCCATAGCCCTCCTCGCCCAGGTAGTCGCCCAGGCTGGTCATCCGGCTGTCGAGGGCGCAGGCCTGCCCCGGCGCCTCGCGGTAGAACCGCACAAGGTCGCCCAGCATCGACCAGAACCGCGGCCGCACCAGGTTCCGCCACTGGGCGAACAGGGCGAACACGTCGTTGCCGCCGTACTCCAGCCGTCCGTCGTCCAGCGAGACCGCGAACGACATGTCCGACAGCTTGGTCGGCGCGCCGATGTGATCGAACATCGCCGTCAGGTTCGGATAGTTGGCTTCGTTGTAGACGATGAAGCCCATGTCCACCGGGATCGGCGCGCCGCCGGCCCGCCCAGGCGCCTCCACCGTGTGGCTGTGGCCACCCGCGCGCGCGGCCTGTTCGAACAGGGTCACGCTGCCGATCCGAGACGCCGGGGCCTGGCACAGCAGCCACGCCGCCGAGAGCCCGGCAATGCCGGCGCCGATGACCGCGACGCTTTGCGGCGCTTGCGGCGGGCCGGGCGTCGGGGCGGCTGGGGTCACGGGAGTCTCCACGGTCTGCGCACGGCGCTGGCCATATCGTGTACGGAAGTCGCGCGCGTCCGGATCACCTGTGCCAGAATCGCCGACGCGACTACCGCGACGGCCGGGAGGGGCGGGTGATCCGGCGGCGTCGTTCAGGCGTAAGAGGGGCATGGATGCGATCGTTCACGACCAGGCGGGATGGGATGGCGCGCGGCGACGCTGGCGCCCGCTCGCCTCGTCTGCCTCGCGCCCGTCCCGGCCGCGAGGCAGGAGCCCCGGATTCGGCATGAGCGTTGCTCCCGAACCGGCCGCGCCCGATGACCCGAAGCGCCTGTCCGGCCTGATCGTCGCCGTCGCGGCAAACGCCGACCGGGACGCCTTCGCCATCCTGTTCGACCATTTCGCACCGCGGGTGAAGAGCTACATGCTGCGTCTGGGCGCCGCGCCGGAGGCCGCCGAGGAGCTGGCGCAGGAGACGATGCTCACCGTCTGGCGCAAGGCGGGCGCCTTCGATCCGACGCGGGCGGCGGCCTCGACGTGGATCTTCACCATCGCCCGCAACCGCCGCATCGACGCGCTTCGCCGCATCCGCCCCGATCTGCCGGCCGATCCGGCCGAGGCGCCGGACATGCCGGCCGCGCCCGACGCCGTGCTCGCCGCCGGCCAGGACGAGGCGCGCGTGCGGGCCGCGCTGGCCACGCTCAGCGCCGAGCAGGCCGAGGTCGTGCGCCTGTCGTTCTTCTCCGACCGCCCCCACGCCGAGATCGCCGAGGCGCTGGGCCTGCCGCTCGGCACCGTGAAGTCGCGCCTGCGGCTGGCGATGGGCCGGCTGCGCGCCATTCTGGGGGAGCGCTGAGATGGCCGTCTCCACCCGTCACCATCCCGCCGACGCCAGCCTGGTGGCCTACGCCGCCGGGACGATCGAGCCGGGCCGCGCCCTGGTGCTGGCCGCCCACATCGCCGCCTGTCCGGACTGCCGGCGCACCCTCGGCCTGGCCGAGGCCGTCGGCGGAGCGCTGCTCTCGGGGCTGGAGCCGACGCCGATGGCGCCCGGCGCCCGCGAGGCGCTGATGGCGCGCCTCGATGACCCCGAGCCGGCGCCCGCGCCACACAGCCCGCCGCAACGCCCCGACTGGATCGCGGTGCCGGCCCAGGTGCTGGAGGCGGCGCGCCGGCGCAAGCGCTGGGCCGCCCCCGGCGTCTGGGTCGCCTCCATCGCCAAGGGACCTGGGCGGCGATCCAGCTACCTGTTGCGGGTCGGCGCCGGCATGGCCATGCCGCGGCACACCCACACCGGCGTCGAGACCATCCTGGTGCTGAAGGGCGCCTACGAGGATCGCGGGCAGGTCTATGGCCCGGGCGACCTGGCCGAGAACGACGAGACCGTCGACCACCGGCCCCAGGTGACCGCCGAGGGCGAGTGCGTCTGCCTGGTGTTCGCCGATGCGCCGCTGCGACCGCTCGACTGGGTCGGGCGCCTGTTCCAGCCCTTTGTCGGCATCTGAGCCGGCCCCGCCTCAAGGAGGTCGCATGAGCCTCGCCCAAGTCGCCATCCACGCCGCCGAACGCGCGTCCCTGCCCGACGCGGTCACCCGCCTGGGCGTGGGCTGGCTGGTCGGCCGCACCCGCCGGCAGATGGCCATCGCCCCGAAGATCGACGACGAGGCGGTGTTCGCCGCCGACATGGCGGCCCATCCGATCGCCGAGAATACCCAGGCCGCCAACGACCAGCACTACGAGCTGCCGGCCAGTTTCTTCCGCGCGGTGCTGGGGCCCAGGCTGAAGTACTCCAGCGCGCTCTACGCCGGCGCCGACGACACCCTCGCCGAGGCGGAAGTCCGCGCCCTCGCCGAGACCTGCGCCCACGCCGACCTGGCCGACGGCCAGCGGATCCTGGAGCTGGGCTGCGGCTGGGGCTCGCTGACCCTGTGGATGGCCGAGCGCTATCCCGGCGCCACGATCACCGCGGTCTCCAACGCCCACTCGCAGCGCCGCGAGATCGAGGCCATGGCTCGCGAGCGCGGACTGACGAACGTGCAGGTGATCACCGCCGACATGAACGACTTCCGCCCGGACCTGGCCGGCGGCGGCTTCGACCGCATCGTCTCGGTGGAGATGTTCGAGCACATGGCCAACTGGCGGGACCTGCTGCAGCGGGCGCGCGGCTGGCTGGCCCCCGAGGGCCGGCTGTTCCTGCACGTCTTCACCCATGCGAGCCGGCCGTACCGCTTCGACGCCGGCGACGCCGACGACTGGATCGGCCAGCATTTCTTCACCGGCGGGATCATGCCCAGCCATGGCCTGATCCGCCGCTTCGCCGACCTGTTCGAGGTAGAGGCGGAATGGCGCTGGAGCGGCGAGCACTATCGCCGCACGGCCGAGGCCTGGCTGGCCAACATGGATCGCAATGCCCGCGCCGTGGACGCCGCCCTGGCGGGGGCCTACGGCCCGGACGCCGCCCTCTGGAAGCGTCGCTGGCGGCTGTTCTTCCTGGCCACGGCCGGTCTGTTCGGGGATTCGCAGGGCCAGGTCTGGGGCGTCAGCCACTACCGGCTGAAGGCGGCCGGATGATCCGCGCCCTGGCCGTGCTCGCCGCCGCCTGGCTGGGAACCGCCGTGGTGTTCCTGGCCCTGGACGCGGCCTGGCTGACGACCACCAACGCCGCGCTCTACCGCCCGGCGCTGGCGCCGCTGCTCGCCCCGGCTGTGCGGCCGGTCCCCGCCGTGCTGTTCTATCTGATCTACCTGACGGGGCTGGTGATCTTCGCCGTGCGGCCTGCGCTGGCGGACGTCGCCGGGTGGGCCGGAGCGGCCCGCCGCGGGGCCCTGTTCGGTCTGGTCGCCTACGCCACCTATGACCTGACCAACCAGGCGACCCTGGCGGTCTGGCCCACCCGGATCACCCTGGCGGACCTGGCGTGGGGCGCCCTGGTCAGCGCGACGGCGGCGGCGTCCGGGGCCCTTGCTGGGCGCACTATGGGGCGTCGCCCCCTCCGTTGACGCGCGCGTCCTGCGGCGCGTCACGCTCTGGCGACGGCGCGGTCGCAGGGGCCAGCTCCACCCCGAGCAGCCGCACGTACTGCTGGCCGCCGTGCATGTCTCGTTCCAGCTCGCCGCCCTGGGGCGTGGGCCGGGGATACGAGAGCTTCAGCACGCACAGCTCAGGAACCTCGAAACGCCGGACCATGCCGGCGGGCGCGCCGAACAGGCGGCCGATCGCGTCCTCGCGCAGCGCCGACGCGCCGACCCAGGCGTCGAACGTCGCCCGGTCATGGAAGAACAGGTCCAGCGTGATCCAGAAGGGGCCGGCGTTCTTGGAGCGCACGTGGCGGCAGACGTCGCGGATCTCAGGCATCGGTGCTCTCCGGTTCGGCGTGGCGGATGCGGACCAGCTCAAGGGGGTGTTCGACCCGCACGACGTGGTTCAGGCGGAAGTCGAACACTTGGCCGCGCTCGATCTCGGCCGGCGAGAATGGGAAGGCGTAGCTGGGCAGCTCGATGCCGGCGTCGAGCGGCAGGTGGAAGAAGAACGGGTTGCAGGTCTTGGCGATGCGGGTGGCCAGTTCCTGGGTGGCGGCCGTGGCGACGAACAGCAGGCCCACCTCGCGCGGTGGCGGCTCGGGCGGGCCGATCACCGCGCCGGACACGGCGTTCCAGCCGTAGGCGCGCAGCGAGATGGAGAACGCCCCGGCCTCCTCGCCGACCGCCTGGCGCACGCGCGCCTCCAGCGCCGACTGCATCTGCTCCAGGAAACGGTCCATCTCGGCCAGAACATCGGGATCCTGGATGCCCACCAGCATCAGGGTCTGGAAGCCGCTGCCGGACGCGCCCTCCAGCTTCATGCTGTAGGGCGCCGGCTCGAAGCGCGACCCGGTGACCTGCACCACCCGCTCGTCGACCGCGTGGTAGACCGCGCCGCGCACGTCCAGCACGCCGCCGGGCTCGGCCAGGCGCCCGGGGTCGCTGTTCTCGTACAGCATGTGCGCCGACACGGTCTGTGGCGTGCAGGCATTGCGGGCCGACAGCGGTTCGATCTCGAAGGCGTCGGCGCCGACGCGGATCAGCACGCCGCCGTCGCGTGGATTGACGGTGCACTGGCCACCGCATTCGGCGACCTTGCCGGCGTGCCAGGCCGGCCCTGCGCCCGCCCCCCGCAGCAGCGGCAGGGCGGCGATGACGGCGGTGTCTGTGGTGCGACCGCCCAGCACGATGTCCGCGCCGGCCTGCAGGGCTGCCATATAGGGCTCGGGCCCCATCAGCGCGACGATGCGCTCGCAGGCGGCGAACAGGCCGGGCTCGGCGCCGGTCATCGGCGCCAGGGGCAGGATGCGCCCCTCGCCGATCCGCGACTCCAGCACCGCAGCGTCCTGTTGCGAGAACAGCCGGGCGATGCGCGGCGCAAGGCCGTCCTCGCGAGCGATCTCGCAGGCGATGTCGTAGGTCCAGTCCAGGGCCGCGTCGCATCCGGATGTGCCGCAGGATCCGATCAGCAGGGGGATCCCCGCCTCCGCCTGGGCGCGCATCAGGATCCTGAGGTCGTGCTTGACCGCATCGCGCGAATACTTCGAGCGGCCGGTCGCCAGATAGGCGGGGCCGCTGTCGGTGGAGCCCGCATCGCAGGCGATGGCGTGGGCTCCGGCGGCGATGCCCGCGGCGACGTCGCGCGCCCGCACGCCCGTGCCCAAGGCGCCCACCGGGACCACAACGTTGACGGTGTCCTGCAGGCGTTCGGTCATGCGGCGGCTCCAGCTTTGCTGGGCGAGGCGGACAGCGCTCTGGGCGCGGTCTGGATGGCCTGCCAGGACATGCGACCTCCGGGACGGGGACAAGACCAGCCGCCCAATGGCTCCCACGGTCGACCATCGTCAATCTTGATAAAGATTGTTAGGTTGGCGTCATGCCCGACGACGACTATCTAAGCGCCCCGGCGGCGGCGGCCCTGTTGGGGGTCAGTCTCAACACCTTCTACGTCTACGTCGGCCGCCACGGCATCCGCTCGCAACCGGTCGCGGGCAGCCGCGAGCGACTCTACTGGCGCCAGGATCTCCTGCGGCTGCGCACCCGGCGGGCGGCGCGGCAGGATCGCGCCGCAGAGGCGGGCGCCGCACGGCCGCCCCGTGGGGAGTTGCGGCGCGAGAGCGCCCTGACCCTGATCACCGAGCAGGGTCCCTTCTATCGCGGGCAAAGCGCTCTTGAACTGGCCGAAGCCGGGGCAACCCTGGAGGATGTCGCCGGCATTCTCTGGGACGCCGACGCCGCACGCGTGTTCGCGACGCCGGCGCCGGACGCGCCGCCACAGCTGGCGGCCATGAGCGCGCTGCTGCAGGGCCTGCCCTGGCCCGATCGCGCGGCCCTGGCCCTGCCGCTGCTGGAGCTCGCCAATCCGCGCGCCTTCGACCTGACCGCGCCGGGCATGGCCCGCACCGGCGGCGCTGTCATCCGCTGGCTGGCGGCGATCCTGACGGGCGACAGCGCGCCCGCCGCCGGGCCCGTGCATCGCCACGTCGCCGACCGGCTGGGGCTCGGGGCGGCGAATGCCGACCTGCTGCGGCGGCTGCTGGTGCTGTCCGCCGACCACGGCTTCGAGCCCGCGGCCTACGCCGTCCGCGCCGTGGCCGCCAACGGGGTCACCCCGTGGCGCGCGGTGATGACCGGCCTGCTGGTCAGCGTCGGCCGGCGCAGCTCGCTCAGCCGGCACGAGGCGGCCGGCCGGCTGCTGACCGAGGCGCTCGACGGGCCGGACGCCACCGCGCCACTGCTCCGCTGTCTTCGGGACGGGGAGGTGATCCCCGGCTTCGAGCCTGGGGTCTACGGCCCTGCGGACCCGCGCGCCGAGGCGCTGTTGTCGGCCCTGGCGGCGGTTGCGGCGGACGAGCGGGACTATCGCCGCTTCCTGGCGCTGATCGAGGCGGTGCGCGAGGCGCGAAGCCAGGGCCCCAGCCTGCTGATCGTCAACCAGTTCCTGGGCCGCCGGCTGGGGCTGGGTCCTGCGCGGTGGTTGTTTCCCCTGGCCCGGGCGGTCGGCTGGATCGCCCACGCCATCGAGCAGACGGCGCAGGGCGAGGCGGAGCACCGCGAGGGGCTCTACCTGGGGCCGCTGCCGAAGGTCTCGTCCAGGATGCGCTCGATGCCCGCCTGATCGCGTGCGTCGAACGCCCCCGGCTCGGTGGCGTCGACGTCGAACACGGCGATGAGTTCGCCGTCGCGGCCGAACACCGGGGTGACGATTTCGCTGCGCGAGCGGCTGTCGCAGGCAATGTGGCCGGGAAAGGCCTCGACGTCGGCGACCAGGATGGTGCGCCGCTCGGCCGCCGCCGCGCCGCATACCCCGCGGCCGAAGGCGATCCGCAGGCACCCCAGGGTGCCCTGGTAGGGACCGACCACCAGCTCGCGGTCCCTGGCCGGGTCGACCACATAGAATCCGGTCCAGAAATAGTGCGCGAAGCTGGACGCCAGCATCGAGGACACCGTGGCCATGCGCGCCGTCAGGTTCGGCTCGCCGGCCAGCACGGCGGCGATCTCATCGGCCACCTCGGCATAGCGCGCCGCGCGATCGTCCGTCAGGACCCTGCTGTTGAAGCTCTCCGCCATCGGCTCCCTATAGCTTGCCCTGGCCTCTGCGCCAAAACGTCGCCGGGCGGGCAAACGCGGGCGCCTGTTCCGACAATGCGGGTATGTGGCATTGCACAAATGTACAAGCCGCAATATGCTGCAATGCAACATGATCCGGCGTCCGACGTCGCGCTGAAGCGCCCGTCCTCCGGCAACACAGGGAGCCCCCCGGTGAAGACCTACAGCGTCGAACTGCGCCATGCGGTTTCCAAGCGCAAGATCAATGCCTTGCCCAACAACCGCCTGTCGCCGCTGAAGAAGCGGCTGCCGACCGACGCCGACGCGATCGCCTGGGCCCAGGGAGAACTGCTGGATTTCGCCCGTCGCCGCTCCGGGCCTTTCTACCAGTACGTCGAGGCGGCGGTGATCGAGCTTCTGGCGTTCGGCGTCACCGTCGACGGCAAGGACTACCGCCGCGTCGGCCGCTGGGTGTGCAATGCGGAAGGCCTTACCTGGCGCGAATCGCCCGCCGCAGTGGCCAGCGTGGACGCCTGACGGCCTGATCCAGGCTAAGGGGTTCTACGTAGTCGCGCCCCTCGGTCATTCTTCGTAAACAGACTCAGAAATATTCGATTGCCAATGGGCAGATCGAATGAGTTGTTCCATGTATTCAAAGGGTGCGTCTCCTCGACGCACCTTTTTGAGTAACATCGGATAACTTTGGTATTCGTGAGGTTTGCCCCTGCTTTGCGAGCGTGAAGGGCAAGCGACGGATGAGCATCGATCAAAACGAGACAGGCGCTCTGGACGAGCGACTGGCGTTCATGCGTCTGGACGCAGCCTCCAGCGAGCGGCTGAAGTCCGTGCGCCGCGAGCTTCTCGACCGGCTGCCCGGCGCGCTCGACAGCTTCTACGACCAGGTTCGCGCCCACCCCCAGACCCGCGCCTTCTTCGGTTCCGAGGGCGAGATCCAGGGGGCCAAGGCGCGCCAGCAGTCGCACTGGGACGCCCTGGCCAACGGCCGCTTCGACGCCGGCTATCTGCGCGCGGTCACCAAGGTGGGCGAGATCCACGCCCGCATCGGCCTCGAGCCGCGCTGGTACATCGGCGGCTACGCCCTGGTGCTGGAACAGCTGGTGGATGCGGTGCTCAAGGCGCACTGGCCCAAGCGTGGGTTCGGCGCCGGGCGCGCCGACAAGGACGCCGCGGACCGGGCTTCGGCCGCCATCGGCGCCGTGGTCAAGGCCACGCTGCTGGACATGGACCTGGCCATCTCGGTCTACCTCGAGGCCTCGGAACGCGCCCGAAAGGCCGTCGAGGACGAGGCGCGCCGCACCAACGAGGCGGTGATCGCCGCCATCGGGCCGGCCCTTTCGGCCCTCGCCGCGGGTGATCTGACCCGGCGGATCGGCGACGAGATGCCGCCCGCCTACGCTCAGCTGGCCAGCGACTTCAACGATGCGATCGAGAAGGTGAGCGACGCCATCGTGCAGGTCGGCGCCAGCTCCGACCGCATCAATGCCGGGGCCGAGGAGATCTCAAGCGCCTCGGACGACCTCTCCCGGCGCACCGAACAACAGGCCGCCAGCCTGGAGCAGACCGCCGCCGCCCTGGACGAGATCACCGCCACCGTGCGGCGGGCGGCCGAGGGCGCTACGGACGCCAAGAAGACCGTGGCCGACGCCAAGACCGTGGCGCAGACGTCCGGCGACGTGGTGTCCCGCGCCGTGGCGGCGATGAGCCAGATCGAGGCGTCGTCCCGGCAGATCGGCCAGATCATCGGCGTGATCGACGAGATCGCCTTCCAGACCAACCTTCTGGCGCTGAACGCCGGCGTCGAGGCCGCCCGGGCCGGCGAGGCGGGCCGCGGCTTCGCCGTGGTGGCCTCCGAGGTGCGGGCCCTGGCCCAGCGCTCCGCCGAGGCGGCCAAGGAGATCAAGACCCTGATCTCGGCGTCGACCAGTCAGGTCGCCGGCGGCGTCTCGCTGGTCAACGAGACCGGCGAAGCCCTGTCGGACATCATCGCCCGGATCTCGGGCGTCGACGGGCTGGTCGGCGAGATCACCGCCTCGTCGCTCGAGCAGTCGTCCGGACTGGGCGAGGTCAACACCGCCGTCAACCAGATGGATCAGATCACCCAGCAGAACGCCGCCATGGTCGAGCAGTCCACGGCCGCCGCGCACTCCCTGAAACAGGAGATCGCCGAGCTGAACCGGCTGGTGCGGACCTTCAACACCGGCCGCGCCAAGGCGGCCTCCCGCGGAGCGGTCACCCCTTCGCCGGCCCGCGACCTGCGCCGCAGGGTCGCGGCAAGCTTCGCCGCCGCCCCCTCGGCGCGCGCCGACGACGGCTGGGAAGAGTTCTGATCGCGGCGGGGCCGGCTGTCCGTGGTAGGCCCGGCTGGACTCGAACCAGCAACCAGACCGTTATGAGCGGCCGGCTCTAACCATTGAGCTACGGGCCCCCTGATCCAGGGATGCGGGCGGGGTAGCATGGTCGCCGCGCGGCTTAAAGCTCCCGTTCAGGTTGGGACCGTCAGGGTCGCGCGATCAGCCATGGCCGCCTTCCCCCCGTTCTTCGTGTAGAAGGGGCGGCCCCAAGGAGCAAAGAAACCGATGAAGTCTCTCCTGCGCGCCTGCGCCGTCCCCGCCCTGTCGATCGCGCTGCTGTCGAGCGCCGCGCTGACCGCCGCGCCGTCCGTGGCGTTCGCGGAGGCGGACCCGGCCTTCGCCGCCACGACGCTCAGCCTGTCGGCCTACGGCGAGGCCCGCGCCGACCCGGACATGGCCACCATCACCCTGGGCGTGGAGAACACCGGGCCGACGGCCGCCGACGCCATGCAGGCCAACGCCGCCCAGATGAACCGGGTGGTGGCCGCCCTGAAGAAGGCCGGGCTGGAGCCGCGCGACCTGCAGACTTCCAACCTCAGCCTCAATCCGCAGTACGTCTACGAGCAGAACCAGCCGCCGAAGCTGACCGGCTACCAGGCCTCCAACCAGGTGACGGTCACCGTGCGCGACCTTGGCCGGCTGGGCGCGGTGGTCGACGCGGTGGTCGCGGCCGGCGCCACCAACGTCAGCAACATCAGCTTCGGCCTGTCCAACCCGGTTTCCGCCGAGAACACGGCCCGCATCGCCGCGGTGAAGGCGCTGCAGGACAAGGCGTCGCTCTACGCCAACGCCACCGGCTATCGCATCAGTCGCCTGGTGAACCTCAGCGAGGGCGGCGGGACGTCCATCGAACCGCCGCGGCCGAAGGTGTTCGCCATGGCCGCGCGCGCCGACGCCGCCACGCCCGTGGAGACTGGCCAGGTGAAGGTCCGCGTCGACATCACCGGCCTGTTCGAGATGAGCCACTGAGCCGACGGGCCTGAGCTCCTCACCGTCCCAAGCTCAGCGCCGCCGCGCCGAGCTTGGGCCCCTCCCTCTCCCGGGGGAGAGGGGAAAGAAGCCGCTGCCAGTGAGCCCAGTCCGGCGGATCGGACAGGAGCGTTTCCTCTCCCACAGGGAGAGGAAGGGGCCCGCGTGGCTTGCGTCAGCAAGGCGCGTGGGAAGGCGAGGGGCTCCGCACGCCTTACAGGTCGGCGTTGGCGAAGGCCTCGTCGAGGCGGGCGGACATCTCCATGCCCGGCAGGGCGCGCTGGCCCTCCATCATCGCCGAATAGACCAGCTGCCGGCCATGGGCGCTCTTGGCCACGCCCTCGGCCCAGCCGACGCTGCGATCGCCGGCGTCGTCGGAGTTGCAGCTCTTGAAGCGCCCCGTCGGGGTGGCCAGGGCCAGGGCCTGCTCAGCCGACAGGGTTCCCGGGCGGTCGCAGGCCGGCAGGCCGCGCACGCAGTTGAAGCCCTCGCCGTAGCGGTAGACCACCTTGCGGTCGCTGGCGCGGGCGATCAGCACACAGGTGGTGGGATCGCCGATCGAGCGGCCGATGGCGGCGTCCAGGGCGTCGGCCGGGAGCTTGTCGCCGCCGCCGAGGGCTATGCCGCCCCCCGAAGCGCCGCCGCCCTTGGAACAGGCCGCCAGCATCGGGGCCAGCGCCAGCCCCAGGCCAAGCGCCGTGGCGGCGATGCGGCGCATGCGCCTCAGGCCGCCTTCTTGATGGCGTTGCCCTCGCCCAGCAGGACGACGTTGGGATTGTAGTTGCGCGCCTCTTCGGCGGGCAGCTGGCAGTAGGCGACGATGATCACCTTGTCGCCCGGCTGCACCAGGCGCGCGGCCGCGCCGTTGACCCCGATCACCTTCGAGCCGCGCGGCGCCTCGATGGCGTAGGTGGTGAAGCGCGCGCCGGTGGTGATGTTCAGCACGTCCACCTGCTCGTTGGCCAGGATGTCGGACGCGTCCAGCAGGTCGCGGTCGATGGCGATGGAGCCTTCATAGTCCATGTCGGCCTGGGTCACCGTGGCGCGGTGCAGCTTGGCCTTGAGCATGGTCAGCAGCATGGACGTCAAACCTTTCGCGGGTCGTCCCCTCCGTCGCAAAGGCCCGGTGCCCAAGAGGGCGCCCCTGCGAAGGCGTCGGCGCATATAGCCCTGCCGCGGGCGCCGTTCAATCTCACCCGGCGAGAGGGGCGACGTAAGGTCGCCGTCAGGGCCCGCGGTCGCCGCGCTTGCGCTTGCCGACCGGCGGCTTGGGCAGCTTGGCGAACAGGGCGTCGCGGGTCAGATAGCCCAGGCGCCTGTCGTCGAGCTGGTCGAACCGGCGGTCGGTGGCCGTCATCCATTCGGCGAGGGTCACCTTGCCGTCGACGTTCAGGTCGGCGCCGGCGACCGGCTCGGGCTCGTTGATCAGCGCCGTGTGGCCGCGCGGCCCGCGCTCGCCGCCGCCCGCGCCGTCCCGCCCTCGCCGGCCGTCGCCTCCGCCGCCATCAGGGCCGCCACGCCGACGGCCGCCATGGCCGCCGCGGTCCTGATCGTCATCGTCGTCGCGCGGCGGAGGGCCGAAGGCGCGCAGCTCGGTCTCGGCGATCAGTTCGGGCGCGATCTTGTGCTCGTAGGCATTGATCTCGAAGCCGTCGATGGCGCCGTCACCATTGGTGTCCACGATCTTGAAGAAGGCCGCCGCGTCGGCGCGGAACTCGGCGCGGTCGATCCGGCCGTCGTGGTTGGCGTCGACCCGGGCGAACCAGACGTCGAACGGCTCGCCGCCGTCGCGAACCGGGCGGAACGGCTCGCCGGAGGGGCTGATGAACATCCGGGGGCGCGGCCGGGGCTGGCCGTCGGGGCCGAGGCTTTCCGGAGGGGCTCCGCCGTGGTCGCCGTGCGCGACAGGCCGATCGGACGGAGCGCCTCCTGGCGGCGGGCCAGGCTGGGCGAGAGCCAGGGCCGGCGCGGCCAGCAGAACGGCGAGGGTCGGCAGGGGCCGCGACATGGGGCAGGTGTCTTTCGAACCAGGGTCGGCAAGCTTAGCGGCTGCTGCGGCCAAAATCCGTCGCCGATGTTGCGCCAGCATGACCGAGGCCGACAAAGCCGGTCGTCAGCGGGCCCTCACAGGGAAAATCCGCCGAGCCAGGTCTGCCAGATCGTCACCGCCAGCCAGTGCAACGCCACCGCCGGCCACAGCGATCCCGTGCGCCAGCGGATCAGGCCGCATCCCAGGCCCAGGATCGCCGCGCAGGTCAGGAAATCCCAGCGCAGGAAGGCCGCGCGCGCCGCCGGCAGGAAGGTCAGCACCTCCACCACGTGCCAGGCGGTGAACACCAGGGTCACCGGGATCAGCGCCGTCCAGGGACTCGCCGCCTCGTCGCGGCCGGGGATCATCAGACCTCGAAACGGCGCCTCTTCGCCCAGGCCCGGCGCAATCAGAACGCCGACCAGGCGTCCACCCAGGCCGGCCGTCAAGGTCGGGTGCAGGGTGTAGTAGCCCGTGGAGAAGCCCACGGCCGCCATCCCGGCCAGGGTCGCGGCGCTGACGCCGGCCGCGTAACCCCAGCCCGGCAGGTCGGGCAGGGTCGTCAAAGACACCATCAGCCGTCGCGGCGCGCCGCTGAGCCACGCCGCAAAGCCGCCCGCCGCCATGCCCTCGCCTCCATGCCTGCCGGGTTCCCTTGTAGCGCCGCCTTGCCGGTGGCGGGAGACCGCCGGTTGTGGGAGGAAGGGCGCGCCCCTTCGCGCCGGAGCCCGCCTTGCGCCGCAGACCCCTGCGCCTCCCCATGGTCTTCCTGGCGATGCTGCTGGCGGCGGCCGGTCTCGCCGTCGCCGCGGCGGAGCGCTTCGCGCCGCCGCAGGACGTCCCCTGGAAGCCGCTTTCTCTCGACCAGCCGGTGGGCCTCTTCACCCGCTACAAGCTGCAGAGGCTGAGTCCGGGCGCCTGCGCGGCCGTGCTGGCGGCCGGCGGGGTCCGCTTCACCCCGGTCCCGGACCGGGCTGACGGCGCCTGCCGGCTGCGTGACGTCGGGCGGGTTGAGGACGCCGGGGCCCTGGCGCCGTTCAGCCCGTCCCGGCCACTGATGAGCTGCCGTCAGGCCCTGGCCTACGCCGTCTGGGAGCGGCAGGTGGTTCAGCCGGCGGCGCGGCGGGATCTGCGCGCGGGCCTGGTCGGCGTAAGGCATCTGGGAACCTACGCCTGCCGAAACATCCGCCACGACGCCGTGAACCTGTCGCAGCACGCCGCCGCCAACGCCATCGACGTGGCCGGCTTTCGCCTGGCCGACGGCCACGAGGTGACGGTGCTGGCGGATTATCGCCGGCCGGGTCCGGAGGGGCGATTCCTGCGCGACGTCCGCGCCGGCGCCTGCAAGGTGTTCGGCCACACCCTGGGGCCCGACTTCAACGCCGACCACCGCGACCACCTGCACCTCGACATGGGGCGCGCCTGGAACGACCCCGGCCTCGGCCTGACCGGGTTCTGTTCCTGAATTGGGCGGCCGCCGCCGCTTGACGCGGCGTCCGCCCCGCCTACAACTGCGCCACAATCAAACGGATGTTTAAAGGGAACGCGCTATGGAGCTCTTCGACCTCAGCGGCAAGGTCGCCATCATCACCGGGTCCTCCCGCGGCATCGGCAAAGCCATCGCCGAGCGGTTCGCCGAGCACGGCGCCAAGGTGACGATCTCCTCGCGCAAGGCCGGGCCCTGCGAAGAGGTGGCCGCCGAGATCAATGCCAAGCATCCGGGCGCGGCCATCGCCGTGCCGGCCAACATCTCGTCCAAGGACGACCTGCAGCGGCTGGTGGACGAGACCCGCAAGGCGTTTGGCAAGGTCGACATCTGCGTCTGCAACGCCGCCTCCAACCCGTATTACGGGCCGATGAGCGGCATCACCGACGACGCCTTCCGCAAGATCCTCGACAACAACATCATCTCCAACCACTGGCTGATCCAGATGGTCGCGCCGGAGATGGCCGAGCGGAAGGACGGGGCGATCATCATCGTCTCGTCGATCGGCGGCCTGCGCGGCAATGCGGTGATCGGGGCCTACAACATCTCCAAGGCGGCCGATTTCCAGCTGGCGCGGAACCTGGCGCACGAGCTGTCGCCGCACAACATCCGGGTCAACTGCATCGCCCCCGGGCTGGTGAAGACCGATTTCGCCCGCGCCCTGTGGGACACCCCGGAGGCCGAGAAGCGCTCCAGCTCGGGCACGCCGCTGCGGCGCCTGGGCGAGCCGGACGACATCGCCGGGGCCGCCGTCTACCTGGCGTCCAAGGCGGGGTCGTGGATGACCGGCCAGGCCATGGTGGTCGATGGCGGCTCTACGATCTAGCGAGTCAGGTCTGAACCAGATCACGCCGTCCGGCGCCAGCCGGACGGCGTTGCTGTACGCGCCGGTCAGTGGCTGCCCTGCGCCATGGCCATGCCGTGGTTGGGCGTGGCCAGCTCGGCCCGCTGGTCGGCGGTGAGCTGGGCCAGCGCCTGGCGGCGCACGGAAGCGGCGCAGGCGTCACGGGCGGCCAGGTCGGCGCGGGAATAGCCGGCGCACAGCGCGCGCGCCGCAGAGGCCAGCCGGTCGTTGAAGGCATGCGCCCCGTCGGCCTGCGAGACATCGCCCACGCGGATACGCAGGTCTTCGGCGCCGGCATGCGTCGCCCAAAGCAGCGACGTCACGGCGAGGGCGACGATCGTCAGGGTCCGGCCAATATTGGATGTGTCGCGCATTTCATCTCTCCCAGATGTCATTTCATGTCGGCCCCGAGCCTCTACAGGTTACTTGAGACAGTTGTGCGAAACACATGAACTAATATCCATGACGTTAGGCGGACTTATTTATTACTGTTAATCTGTTAGCGGCGCTGCCGGAGCGCCTGCGTGTTGGCGCAGTGGCGACATTTGATGGCGTTATGACGATGGCGCGCCAACCCCAGAGGGAGCATCATGGCGTGATCGTCATGAACCCAGCCCGGAGGCCATAATGGCCGCCACCCTCCGTCACTTCGCCATCGCCGCCAGCGACCTTGACCGCGCCCGGAACTTCTGGGGCGGCGCCTTCGGCTGGACCTTCGAGCCCTGGGGGCCACCGGACTTCCTGCAGATCCTCGGCGCCGGCCTGGGCGGCGCCCTGCACGGTCGTCACGAGCTGGCGCCGGGGCTCGCCGCACCGGACATCGACCTGACCTTCGGCGTCGACGACCTGGCCGGGACGCTGGCGGCCATCACCGCCGCCGGCGGCAGGACGGCGGCGACACCCTTCGTCATCGACGGAGTCGGGTCCGGCGCCTGGTTCGTCGATCCGGAGGGCAATCTCGGCAAGGTGATGGCCTATGCGGCGGCGCATGTCGCCGCGCCGCAGCCGGGCAAGGGCGCGGTCCGCCACTTCGCCATCAATGCCGATGACGTGGGCCGCGCGCGCGGCTTCTACCAGGCCGCCTTCGACTGGATCTTCACACCCTGGGGGCCGCCGGGCTTCTACCAGGTCAGGAACGCCGGCGACGGGCTGCTCGGCGCCCTGCAGGGGCGGCGCGAGGTGGAGGCGGGCACGGCGATGCCCGGCTACGAGGTCACGGTCGGCGTCGACGACCTGGGCGCGAGCCTCGCCGCGATCGAGGCGCGCGGCGGAAGACTGCTGATGAAGCCTTTCCACATCGAGGGGGTGGGCCGCCTGGCCTTCTTCGCCGACCCGGAAGGCGTGATCGCGGGGGCGATGCAGTACGATCCCGGGGTCTGGGAGGCGGTGTGACCGCGACGGCCCGCATCGCCCCGCCGCCGCTGTCGGACGACGACGGCTTCTGCGTCCGGTCGCTGGCCGCCACCTATCCGCATGGCTCGGGCGAGCCGCCGCACCGGCACGCGTGGGGCCAGCTGGTCTATGGCGTGTCCGGCGTGATCCGCGTCGCCCTGGACCGCGCCGCCTGGATCGCCCCGCCCACCCGCGCCATCTGGGTGCCGCCCGGCGTCACCCACGCCCTGTCGATGAAGGGGCAGGTGGCCATGCGCACCCTGTACATCGCCCCGGGCTGGGCCGCGCCGTTGCCGGCCGAGGCGGCGGTGCTGGAGGTCGAACCGCTGCTGCGCGAGGTGGTGCTGCACGTGCTCAGGCTTGGCATGCTGGCCCCTGAGCAGCCCGAGCAGGCGCGACTGGCCGGCTTCCTGATCGACCGACTGGCGGCGGCCCGGCCGCAGGATCTGGGCCTGCCGCTGCCCGCCGACCGCCGGGCCCGTGCGCTCTGCGAGCGGATCCAGGCGTCGCCCGACGACCGGCGCGGACTGCCGGCGCTGGCGCGCGAAGCCGGCGCCTCGCTGCGCACGCTGCAGCGGGTGTTCCCGGCGGAGACCGGCCTGTCGCTGGACGGCTGGCGGCAGAAGGCGCGGCTGATCCACGGCATGGCCATCCTGTCTGCCGGGACCAGCGTCACCAGCGCCGCCCTCGACTGCGGCTACGACAGCGTCAGCGCCTTCATCGCCGCCTTCCGCCGGCAGTTCGGCGTCACGCCGGGCCGGGTGGGGTAGGGGCTTGGATGGAGAGGGCGGAGGCCCCTCACCCTCCCAAGCTCAGCGCTGCCGCGCTGACCTCGGGCCCCTCCCTCTCCCTATGGGAGAGGTGATTTTCCCGGCATGATCAGAGAGATGGCTTTCAGCGAGCGTCCCTCTCCTCCACCTCTCCCGTAGGGAGAGGGAGGGGCCTACGTGGCTTGCGAGAGCAAGGCGCGTGGGAAGGTAAGGGGTTCCGTCCTCGCGACCTGGGGCTTCACCCCCGATTATGCGCCCGGATCGACAGGTCCCGCGCCTTGGCCAGCCTCAGCACGGCCTCGTCCAGGGTCGCATCGGCCTTGGAGAAGCACAGCCGCAGGATGCTGGTGACCGGCTCGCGCTCGTAGAAGGCCGAGACCGGGATCGCCGTCACGCCGGCCTCGCGCACCGAGCGGTAGGCGAAGGCCAGATCGTCCTCCAGCACGCCCGAGCCCGGAAGATCCACGGTCAGGAAATAGGTGCCGGCGCTGGGCAGGACGGCGAACCCCTCGCGGCGCAGGCCTTCCGTCAGGCGGTCGCGGGACGCGGCGAGGTCGCGGGGCATCTCGTCCAGCCAGCCGGCGCAGTGCTCCAGGCCCCAGGCGACGGCCGCCTGCAGGTTCGGCGCCGTGGTGAAGGTCAGGAACTGGTGCGCCTTGGCCAGAACCTCGGTCAGCGGCGGCGCGGCGCACAGGAAGCCCACCTTCCAGCCGGTGAGGGCGAACATCTTGCCGGCCGAGCCGATCTTCACCGTCCGCCCGCGCATGCCGGGGAAGGCGATCAGCGGGCGATGCACGGCGCCGGCGAACACCACATGCTCCCAGACCTCGTCGCACACCGCGATCAGGTCATGCGCAACGCAGACCCCGGCCAGCACCGCCAGGTCGTCCTCGCCATAGACCACGCCGGTGGGATTCAGCGGGTTGTTGAGCACGATCATCCGCGTGCGCGGCGTGATCAGCGCCTCCAGCATCGTCCGGTCCCAGCGCCACGCCGGCGGGGCCAGCCGGGCCAGGACGGGCACGCCGCCCGCCCGGCGGATCACCGGGGCGTAGCTGTCGTACATCGGCTGGAACAGGATCGCCTCGTCGCCCGGCTCCAGCAGCGCCAGGAAGCTCGCCGCCAACGCCTCGGTGGCGCCGGAGGTGACGGTGATCTCGCTGGCCCAGTCGAAGTCCAGCCTCTGGGCGCGGGCGTAGTGCGCCGCCACCGCCTGGCGCAGCGGGGCGATCCCCGGCATCGGCGGATACTGGTTGTCGCCGTTCAGCGTCTCGTCCGCCGCCTTCTGGCGGATCGCCAGCGGGCCGGGGGCGTCGGGAAATCCCTGACCGAGATTGATCGCCCCGTGCTCGCGCGCCAGGCCGGACATGATCGAGAAGATGGTGGTCGGCAGGGCGGCGTAGATCGGGTTGGCCATGATGGCGAAATGACCTTTGTCGACTTTGGGCGGCTTGCGGACGGCGGGACGGTTCACACCCCGCCCCGAAAAGCTCTAGCATGGGCGGCATGGAGATCATCGACTTCCGCCCTGATTTGGCCCCGGTGTTCAAGGCCCTGAACGAGGCCTGGATCACGAAGTACTTCAAGCTCGAACCGCAGGATGTGGCGGTGCTCGACGACCCCTGGGGCGAGATCATCGCCCCCGGCGGCGCGGTGATGTTCGTCGGCCCCGACCGGGCCGACGCCGCCAGCATCGTCGGCTGCGTGGCGCTCAAGGCGATGGACGACGGCGGCTTCGAGGTGGCCAAGATGGCCGTGTCCGACGGCTACAAGGGCCAGGGCCTGGGGCGGCTGCTGATGCAGGCCTGCGTCGACCGGGCGATCGCCGAGGGCGGCACGCGGCTCTATCTCGAAACCAACAGCGCCCTGGCGCCGGCGCTCAGCCTCTACCGGTCGTTCGGCTTCAAGGAGCTGTCCGGCATGAAGCGCGGCCCCGGCGACTACGAGCGGGTCGACGTGTGGATGGAGCTCAAGCTGTAACCCCTCACCTTCCCAAGCTCGTCGCTTCGCGCCGACCTCGGGCCCCTTCCTCTCCCTTTGGGAGAGGTGTTTTTCCCAGTGCTGCCCTTCACCTCTCCCAAAGGGAGAGGAAGGGGCCCACGCCCGATCAGGGCGTGGGAAGGTGAGGGGTTACGCCGCCCGCCGCTAGAGCTCGTCGATCCGGCGCTGCAGCCTGTCCGCGCCGCGCTGGTTGAGAAGCCAGACCACCAGCAGCATCAGCGCCGCGATCATGGCCGCCAGCACGATGATCAGGTGATCGGTGGCGGCGGTGCGGTGCGCCGCGGGCGGGCCGAACCAGCGGCCCAGCAGGATCAGGGCGAAGCCGGGCAGCACCGGCGCCAGGTACCAGGTGCCGACGCTGCGCAGCGCATCGCGCTGGCGGGTCAGTTCGGCGCGCTGGAAGTCGACCAGGGCGGCGCCCTGCGTCTCGGCGGCCGGGATCGCCCCGCGCGAGGGCCCGACGCGGCTCAGCCGCCAGAGGATGTACAGCACGGCGGCGATCACCCAGGCCGCGCCGGCCTGCATCATCCAGCTGTGGCTGAAGATCACCACAGGCGCGAAGAACAGGATGCCAATGGCGCCGGCGAGGTATTCGCGCAGGTTGCGCCGGCGCACGCGGGTCTGCAGGCGTTCGGCCTCGTGATGGATCTGGGCGAGCGTCATCGGGTCGTACTCCGTCGGCTGGGATTGCCACAGGTGTTGCGGGTCGAGGTCCATCGGGTCAGTCGGCATGGGAGACTCCCCGGAATCGTTGCGCCAGGAGCGCCTTGAGGCGGTGCAGCTTGGTGGCCACCGCGCCGGACGTCAGGCCGCAGACCTCGCCGATCGCGGCGCCGTCCAGGCCTTCCAGATAGAGCAGCACGATCTGCCGGTCGGTGGGCTTCAGGGCCGCGATCAGCCGGCGCAGGATGTCCAGCGCCTGGCGCTCGCCGAGCTGGGTCTCAGGGTTGGGCTGGCCGGGGTCGGGACGCTCGGCCAGCTCTTCCAAGGAGGCGAGGGCGCCGGGCCGGGCGCGCCGGCGGCGCAGCATGTGCGAGACCCCGGTGTTGTGCGCCACCCGGTAGATCCAGGTGCGCTCGGCGCAGCGGCCGTCGAACCCGGCGTAGCTGCGCCACAGGGCGATGTGGATCTCCTGCAGCAGGTCGCGGCGCAGGTCCGCATCGGCCTCATACCCCCGCGCCAGCCGCTCCAACGCCGGCCCGTACGCCGCGGCGGCGCGCTGATAGCGCGCATCCTGCTCCGCGGTGCTGGCCTGTTCGCCGTCCATGCCCAGGTAGTCGCCAGCGTGTGGCGAATCTTACAAGCAAATCCGCCCTCCCCTTCATGGGGAGGGACAGCCCGCGCCAGCGGGCAGGGTGGGGAACACCCGCCGCGGCAAGCTTGTCATCGGGTTTCGCGGGGGCGTCGCACGGCCCCACCCTGATCGCTTCGCGATCTGTCCCTCCCCGCAAGGGGGAGGGTGAAGGCGTCTACGCGTCTTCCTTCACGCGCTTCTTGCGGAACGACGGGTTCAGGGTCTGCTTGCGCAGGCGGATGGCCTTGGGGGTGACCTCGACCAGCTCGTCGTCGTCGATATAGGCGATGGCCTGTTCCAGGGTCAGCCGGCGCGGCGGGGTCAGGCGGATGGCCTCGTCCTTGCCCGACGCGCGGACGTTGGTCAGCTGCTTGGCCTTCATCGGGTTGACGTCCAGGTCGTCCGGACGGCTGTTCTCGCCGATGATCATGCCCTGGTAGGTCTTCTCGCCGGCGCCGACGAACATCACCCCACGGTCCTCCAGGTTCCACAGGGCGTAGGACGCCGTGTCGCCGTCGGAGTTGGAGATCAAGACGCCGTTGCGGCGGCCCTCGATGGCGCCCTTGTAGGGTTCGTAGTGGCTGAACACCCGGTTCAGCACGCCCGAGCCGCGGGTATCGGTCAGGAACTCGCCCTGGTAGCCGATCAGCGAGCGCGACGGCGCCTGGAACGAAAGCCGGGTCTTGCCGGTGCCGGACGGGCCCATGTCCTTCAGCTCGGCCTTGCGGGCGGCCAGCTTTTCGATCACCACGCCGGAGAATTCCTCGTCGACGTCGATCATCACGTCCTCGATCGGCTCCAGCCGCTGGCCGGTCTCCGGATCGTTCTGGAACACCACCCGCGGGCGGCTGATGGAGACCTCGAAGCCCTCGCGTCGCATGCTTTCGATCAGCACGCCCAGCTGCAGTTCGCCGCGGCCGGCCACCTCGAAGGCGTCCTTCTCGGAGGTCTCGGCCACCTTCACGGCGACGTTGGACTCGGCCTCGGCCAGCAGGCGGGCCCGGATCACGCGGCTCTGCACCTTGTCGCCGTCGCGGCCGGCCAGCGGGCTGTCGTTCACCGAGACGGTGATGGCGATGGTCGGCGGGTCGATCGGCTGGGCCGGGATCGGGGCGGTGACCTGCGGATCGCACAGGGTGTCGGCCACCGTCGCCTTGGACAGGCCCGCCACCGCGACGATGTCGCCGGCCTCGGCGACGTCGATGGCGGTGCGCTTCAGGCCGCGGAAGGCCAGCAGCTTGGTGACGCGGCCCTTCTCGACGATCTGGCCGTCGCGCGACAGGGCCTGGATGGCCATGCCGGGGACCAGCTTGCCCGAGTCCACGCGGCCGGTGAGGATCCGGCCCAGGAACGGGTCGCTCTCGATCAGCACCGCCAGCAGGGTGGCCGGCTCCTCGGCGCGCGCCTCGGCCGCCGGGGCGGGCACGTGCTCGACGATCTTGTCGAACAGCGGGGCCAGGGTCTCGGACGGCTGGTTCATGTCCAGCGTCGCCCAGCCCTGCTTGCCCGAGGCGTACAGGTGCGGGAAGTCCAGCTGCTCGTCGGTCGCGCCCATGGCCGCGAACAGGTCGAAGGCGTCGTTGAGCACCCGGTCGGGGTCGGCGTGCGGCCGGTCGACCTTGTTGAGCACCACGATCGGGCGCAGGCCCAGCTTCAGCGCCTTGCCGAGCACGAACTTGGTCTGCGGCATGACGCCTTCCTCGGCGTCGACCAGCAGCAGGCAGCCGTCGACCATGCCCAGGATGCGCTCCACCTCGCCGCCGAAGTCGGCGTGGCCGGGGGTGTCGATGATGTTGATCCGCGTCTCGCCGGCCGCGCCGTGCCACAGCACGCTGGTGGCCTTGGCCAGGATGGTGATGCCGCGCTCACGCTCCTGGTCGTTGGAGTCCATCGCCCGCTCGGCGTGCGCCTCGTTGGCCCGGAACACCCCGGACTGCGCCAGGAGCTGATCCACCAGGGTGGTCTTGCCATGGTCGACGTGGGCGATGATGGCGATGTTGCGCAGGGACATGAACCGTTCTTTGGCTTGGCGGGGACGGGCGGGCGGGATAGGGGCCGGAAGGCCGGGGCTTGTAAGCGATCGCGGGGCGCAAAGCCACCCCGGTGCGATGACACCGGGGTCAGGCTAAGGCCCTGAAAAAGCATGGCTTGTCAGGTCGTGCGGACGTTGCGTCAGCTTATGGTGCGGCGCAACATACACGAGTCTGGCTGTCGATGTAAGGCTGAATGTTGAATTTGCTAGGGAAATCGGCTTTCCCCGCGACATTTCAACGTTGAAGCGTTTTTTGGGCTTGCCTGATTGTGCGCCGCACCCTAAATAGACCCTGTGAGGCGTCGCTGACGTCTCTGCCCTTCCTGGGCGTTTCCTCCCTAATGAACTGGCCGCGCCGTTGTGCGCGGCCTTTTTTTTGGCCCGCGTCCCGCGGTCGCCCTCGGGGTGTCGCGCGGCGGGCCGCCAGGGTCCCGGTTCAGGGCTGAACCATTCCCGCCCAGACGCTAGAGCGCCGACCACTCCATGGCGGCCAGGATGCCCGCCAGGCGGTCGAAGTCGGCCTGCAGCCGGGCGAAGCCGTCGGTGGGCTCCAGGGTCGCCTCGTCCACATAGAGCGCCCGGTTGATCTCGATCTGCAGGGCGTGAACGCGCCGGGTGGGGCGGCCGTAGTGCTCGGTGGTGTAGCCGCCCGCGTAGGGGGCGTTGCGGGCCACGCGGTAGCCCATGGCCTCCAGCTCGCGCTCCACCTGGCGCGAGAGCGCCGGGGCGCAGGCGGCGCCGAATCGGTCGCCGAGCACCATGTCGCAGCCGGCGCCCAGGCCGGCCTGCTGCGCCGCGGCCGCCGGCATCGAATGCCAGTCGACCAGCACCGCCACGCCGTGCTCGGCCCGAGCCTCGGCGATCAGGCTCGCCAGGGCGGCGTGATAGGGCTGGTGCACCGCCTCCACCCGCTCGCGCGCCTCGGCGAAGGTCAGCTTGCGGTCATAGATCTCCTGGCCCTCGGAGACGATGCGGGCGATGGCGCCAAGGCCTGCCGCCACCCGCGCCGTGCGGGCCCGGGCGTAGGCCGGCAGCTCGTCCTCGAACATCGCCGGGTCCAGCTCCCACGGCTGGCGGTTCACATCGAAGAACACGCGCGCGAAGAGGGCGCGCAGCAGGGTCACGCCGTGCGCCGGGGCGCCGGCGATCAGCTGATCGACATAGGCGTCCTCCGAGCGGCGGATGGCGGCCGCATCGAGGCGCGAGGCCGTGGTCATCTGCGGCGGATAGATTCGCCCCGAGTGCGGCGAGGCGAAGATCAGCGGGATCGATGGGGCGCCGGCGCCGGGCGGGGTGATCTCGAACGCGGCGCCGAGCGGGGCGTCGGCGCTCCCGGCAGTCCCCCTGTCGCCGCACGGCTCGGCGTCATTGCCCGCCGCCTCGGCGGCCACGCTCGGATCGCGCAGGTTCATCGATCGCATAATCAGGATCGTGCGGCGGCGGTCAAACGCGCAGACGCGGCGAGCGCCCGCGGCGCGGCGCGGGCCGCGACGATTGGCGTGGTTCACGCGGGATTTACGTCTGGGCGACTATCGTTGGCGCTTTCCCAGACTACGGTAACCGCCATGCCCCGCATCCTGCTCGCCGAAGATGACGACTCCCTGCGCGGGTTCCTCTCGCGGGCGCTGGAGCGCGCGGGCTACGAGGTGACCGCCTGCGCCGACGGCGACGAGGCGGCCGCGGTGCTGGACGAGCGCTGGGATCTGCTGCTCACCGACATCGTCATGCCGGGCATGGACGGCATCGAGGTGGCCCGTCTGGCCGCCGCACGCCAGCCCGGCCTGAGGATCATGTTCATCACCGGCTTCGCCGCCGTGGCCCTGTCCGCCGGCGATCGCGCGCCGGCCGGCGCCAAGGTGTTGTCCAAGCCCATCCACCTGCGCGAGATCGTCGCCGAGGTGGACCGGATGATGGCCGCCGCCTGACACCCAGGCGGGACCGCAATCACGGCCTTGCACTGCCAGGGCCCTGCCGGTATATCCCCGCCTCCTTCCCGAGGTTTGGACGCGTAGCTCAGCGGGAGAGCACTACGTTGACATCGTAGGGGTCGCTGGTTCGATCCCAGCCGCGTCCACCATCCTCCCTCTTCCGCGCCAGCATCGCCTCACCGCCGCCCGCCCCTGCGGGGGGGCCGCCCCTCGCCGCGGTCACTGTGTCGCAGGCGCGCCGCTGCGACGCCGTCCGAGGGGCGGTTGCGGCAAGGCTTCCTGAATCATTTCAATGATTTCGCTGTGCGACGGAACGGTCGCGTGCAAATCGATTGTGGGCGGGGATCGGGCGGAACGGTTACGCTCCTCGGACGCATTGTTACCATCCTGAAGAAAACCCTTGTTGCCGCGGTTCCCGTTGCGGCATCATCCCCAGTGGCCGACCCAAGCCGACAGAGCACGGGCGGTTCATTTGGGAGGCTATATTCATGAAGCGCAGATATTTCTGCGGCGCGTCCATCTTGGCCGTCGCCATTTCTTCGGCTGTCTCGGCTCAGGCGGCGGCCGCCGCCGCGTCCGCATCCGGAACCACCAGCACGGACACCCCGCAGGAAGTCGGGGAAGTCGTCGTCACCGGCTCATTCATCGCCGGCACCCCCAAGGACGGGCCGCTGCCCGTCGACGTGGTCCGCAAGACCGAGCTCGAACAGCGCGGCTCGCCGAGCATGGTCCAGCTGATCAAGACCATTCCCTCATCCGGCGCCGTGATCGGCGAGAACAACCGCTTCGGCGGCGGCAATGGCGCGGCCACCATCAACCTGCGCAACCTCAACTCGCCCACCACCGGCACCCGCACCCTGGTGCTGTTCAACGGCCGGCGCCTGCCGGTGTCGCCCCAGGGCCTGGCCGCCGTCGACGTCAACCTGCTGCCACAGGCGGCGATCGGCCGGGTGGAGGTGCTGAAGGACGGCGCCGCGGCCACCTATGGCTCCGACGCCATCGCCGGGGTGGTGAACTTCATCACCCGCACAGACCTCAACGGCCTCGAACTGGGCGGCAACTTCCAGGGCATCCGCGGCTCGGCGGGGGATTATGACGTTTCCGGCGCCTGGGGCCACAAGTCCGACAACGGCAACATCCTGTTCACCATCGGCTACCGGCACCGGTCGGAGCTGTCGGTGAAGGATCGGGCCTGGGCGCTGCGGACCGGCGTCGACGGCTATCTGCAGAACCCGCTCGGCGGCTGGGCCGCCACGGGCAACCCCGGGCTCTACAAGACCTATGGCGGGGTCCTGGCCGGAAGCCCGAACACCGGCTCGACCACGCCGGGCACGGCCTTCACCGGCAACCTGCCGGACATCGGCTGTGCGGCGAATGGCGGCGCGCCGTTCTCGCTGGGCAGCGGGATCTTCTCCACGTCGGCCTGTAACTTCCAGTACACGACCTTCGACAACCTGGTCGAGAACGAGGACCACTACCAGATCTACGGCGAGGTCAACTACGAGATCTCCGAGTCGGTGAAGATGCACGTCGAGGCGCTGTGGGCGCGTAACGACACGCCGATGCAGAACTGGGCGCTGACCGGCCCGAACCAGGCCCCGGCCCCGATCCTGGCGTCCGGCGCCTCCGCCGGCGGCGGGGTCGATCCCCTGGCGGCCGTCGGCACCGCCGAGCAGGTCTCCGGCTTCTATATCCCCGCCAGCAACCCGGGCCTGCAGGCGTTCCTCGGCCAACTCGGCGCGGCGAACTGCTCCGGCTCGGTGCTGCCCTATGGCACCACCGCCGCCAACTGCCTCACCGCCCTGACGGCGGCGCAGGCCAATGCGGCGGCCGCGGCGACGAACGGCGTGCTGACCAGCACCTCCTGGCGTCCCTTCGGCTTCGGCGGCGACCCCGCCAACGCCGACATGCACAGCCACTACAGCTATCACACCGACACCTGGCGCATCGCCGGCGGCTTCTCCGGCAAGCTGCCGTGGGCGAACATGGGCTGGGATGTGTCGATGACCTACCAGGACCTCGACAACCACTACAACCTCGAGGACATTTCGGTGAACCGGCTGCAGCTGGGTCTGCGCGGCTTCGGCAGCAAGGCCAGCGACAGCGCCTCGGCCCAGTGCACGGCGGCCAAGACCAACAACTTCACCCAGAACGCCGGCAACACAGCCCTCGGCTGCTATTATTTCAACCCGTTCGCCAACGCCTTCCAGCAGAGCCTGTCGAACGTCCCGGCCAACCCCTACTACATCGGGACCAGCGGCATCGCCGGCTTCAACGACGCCGCCGCCGCCCGCTCCGAGCTGACCAAGTGGATGGTGGCCAAACAGTACAATGAGATCGAGGCGCGGCTGTTCGTGGTGGACGGCATCCTGCACGGCGACGCCCCCTTCAAGCTGTGGGGATCGCAGCCGGTGCAATGGGCCGTCGGGGCGCAGTACCGCTACGACCGCACCACCCAGAACCCGGACACCCTGTACAACGCCAACGCCACGCCTTGCGTGGACTCGCCGCCCTACGGCGACGGTGCGCCGTTCTGCCCCACCACTTCCAACGGGCCGTTCCTGTTCAACGCCGACCTGCGTCCCTACGACGTGAAGCGGCAGATCGAGTCCGGCTACTTCGAAGTGCGCCTGCCGGTGCTAGACAACCTCGAAATGACGGTCGCCACCCGCGCCGAGCACTACGAGGGCATCGGCACCACGGTGAACCCCAAGCTGTCGGGCAAGTGGCAGGTGGTGGACTGGTTCGCGCTGCGCGGATCGCTGGGCACCACCTACCGGGCCCCGTCGGCGACCTACGTCACCAACACCTTCACCCGCGGCCTGTCGAACGCCTCGGGCACCTACAGGGCCAGCGACCTCTACGGCAATCCGAACCTGCAATCGGAAACCGCCTTCACCTATGACGTGGGCGGCGTGTTCAAGATGTGGGGGATCAACGCCACGGTCGACTACTGGAACTTCAACTTCAAGAACCCGATCACCACCGAGCAGACCGCCGACATGGTGGCGTTGATGTTCCCGTCCTCGGGGCCGAACCACTGCGGCGATGCGGCCTATGCGGCGCTGCAGGCGCGGTTCACGTTCGACACCAACGGCTGCAGCAAGACCGGCATCCTTTCCTACCACACCAACTACATCAACGGCGGCCGGGTGCAGACCTCGGGCATCGACTTCCAGGTCACCTGGTCGCCGAACAAGTCGATCGGTCCGGGCGACCTGACCGTCGGCGCGGATGGCACCTACCTGATCGCCTATGACGAGACCCCGTACGCCATCGAAGGCCACCTGATCTCGAACAACGGCATCATCCACCGGGCCGGCACCTATCAGGCCGCGATCTTCACCGGCTACAACCGCCTGCGGATGAACGCCTTCCTCAACTACCACTGGGGCCGGCACAACCTGCGTTGGCAGATGCGCTACACCTCCGGCGCCTTCCAGCCCCCGGGCACCACCTCCAACACCATCGCCGGCCTGGTGGGCGGCTCGCCCTACATCGCGTCGTACATCCAGAACGACCTGATCTACCGGGTGGAGCTGCCCTACCAGACCGACCTGACCTTCACGATCCAGAACATCGCCGATGCGGACCCGCCGTTCGCCATCGGCACCCAGTACAACTACGACCCGGGCAGCGGTAACCCGCTGGGCCGCGTCTTCGCCATCGGCGTGAAGAAGAAGTTCTAGGCAGACCTCAGCTGCTGAAGCTGGGGAGGGCGCCGTTCCGCGAGGGGCGGCGCCCTTCTTCTTGTGCGCCTGGGGTCAGGGGCGGTCCTTCTTGGGCATGGCGGCGACCTCGTCGGCGGTCAGCTTGCGCACCGACGAGACCTGGCAACGCTGCCGCCCGATCACCGAGGGGCTGAAGATCTCGTAGTCGACATTGGTCCCTTCACAGATGAAGTCGCCGCCATGGGACTTCAGGGCGATGTGATGGGCCCAGTCGATGTCGATGCAGGGCGAGAACAGGGTCAGCTGATAGACGTCCTTGATGCCGGCGCGGACGTAGACGGTGCGGTCGTCCTTGACGCTGAACCCGTCAGCGTTGCGGCCATAGAAGCAGGCGTTCGAAGCCTTGCTGGCCGCCGCGGCGGCGGGCGTCTCGGCCATCACCCCGGGCAGGGCGGTCAGCAGGCCGACCCCCGCCAGAAGGGACAGAAAGCCGCTCTTGATCTTGGTCATCACTTCACTCTCACGCGACGGTCCCTCGGAGGGCAAACATACACCGCGCCTATCAGGCCTGGAACGCCGCCGTTGCGGGCTCGTTCCGGCTCATCGTCCGGGGGCCACGAGGCGCGCCAGGGGGGCGGGCAGGGGCGAGGGCAGGCCCAGCGCCTGGGCCGCCACGTGCTCGGCCAGCAAGGGCGCCATGGCGAAGCCCCGCGAGCCGAGCCCGGTCAGCACAAATTGGCCCGCTGGCAGGCCGGCCGGCCCGTCCAGCGCGCCGGCATGGGGCAGGCGGTCGCGGGTGGTGGCGCGGATCGCCGCGCGGCCGTCCAGAGGCGCCCCGGAAAGTCGCGCCGCAAGCTGTGGCAAGGTCCTGCCCACGGCGGCCAGGTTGCGGTCGTGGTCGGCCGCGCGCAGCGACCGGTCGATATCGTCCCGGTCGTGGGTGGCCCCGAACAGCACGCCCTCGCCAGTCGGGATGGCGTAGGCGCCGAACGCGGCGGGCGCGCAGGCCTGGCCGTCCCGGGTCCAGCTGGCCTGGCCGCGCACCGCCTGCAGGGCCGGCAGGGCCGGCGCCAGCCCGGCGCTGTCCAGCCCGGCCGCGAGGCAGACGACGTCGACGTCGGCGAGGCTGGCGCCGTGGGCGTCCTCCAGCCGCCAGCCGTCCGGCGCCCGGGTCAGGCGCGCAACCCTTGCGCGGCGCACCTCGCCCAGCCACGCCGGCAGCACCACGGCGGGCGCGACCACCAGCGCCTGGCTCAGGTCCAGCGCGCCGGGGGCGGGCTCCCCCAGCCGGTCGGACGTCGCCTCCGGGGACAGCGGGGCCAGGCGCCCTGGTTCGAACAGGTCCGCGCCGGCGATGGCGGCGAAGCGGCGATGGTCGCGCTCGGCGCCTTCCAGCTGCAGGACCCCGCGATCGATCACCACCGCGCCGCCGGCCTCGGCGTCCAGCGCCTCGTACAGTGTCACGGCGCGGGCGAAGGCCTGGGCGAACAGTGCGGCCGGAGCGCCCAGCCCCGCATCCAGGCGCGGGGTGACCAGGGCGGCCGGGTTGCCGGAGGCGCCGGCGCCGGGCCCCTCGGCGTCGAACACCATCGCCTCGACCCCCGCCGCCCGGAACGCCCGGGCCAGGGCCGCGCCGGCGATCCCGGCGCCGACGATGGCGACGCGTGGCGTGGGCGCGTCGATCGGCGGCGCGCCGGGCGCGCGGGCTTCCAGCCGCTCGCGCTTGCGGCCGAAGCCCGGCTGGCGCGCGACGGCGAAGCCCGCCGCCGCGAGGCCCCGCCGCACGGCGCCCGCCACGGTATAGGTCGCCGCGCGGGCGCCTGACGCCGAGCGCGCCGCCACCAGCCGCAGCAGATCCTCGCCCCACATGCCCGGGTTCAGCGCCGGAGCGAAGCCGTCCAGGAACCAGGCGTCGGCGCGGCCGTCCCAGGCCTCCAGCGCGGCGGCGGCGTCCATCACCGCCACGTCGAGGGTGGCGGACAGTTCGGGCAGGTCGACGCGGTGGAAGCCCCGGGCGCGGCCGGGCCAGCGGCGGATCAGGCTGTCGACGGGGGTCGCCAGCTGCGGCCAATGCGCCAGGGCGCGGCGCGCCTCGTCCGCGGTCAGGGGGTGGGCTTCCACCGAGAACAGGCTGAGGTGTGCGCCCTCGGGCCGCGTCCGGCGCCACAGCTCCAGCGCCGCGGCGATGTTGAGGCCCGTGCCGAAGCCCAGTTCGGCGATGCAGAACCGCCGGCGCCCCGCCCAGGCGTCTGGCAGACCGCAGCCCGCCAGAAACACCGCCCGGCTCTCCTCCAGGCCGCCATCCTTTGAGAAATAGACATCCCCGAAGGCGCGGGAGCGCGGCTGACCGGCCTCGTCCCATTCCAGGGTGGGACCGTCCTGGAGGGGGGCGGCGGGATCGGCGGGGTCGGGCATGGGCTGGATCGCCGGCTCGCAGAAACACGAAGGGCCGCCCGGATGGAGCGGCCTCTGCCGATACGCCCTGGATGGCGAGAAGACTACTTCTTGGCTTCGGCGGCCGAGGCGTCGCCGGCGGCCGGCGAGGCGGCGCTGGAAGCGGCCGGCGCGGCGGTGGTCCCGCTGGCCGGCGCAGGCCCATTGGCGGCGTCGGCGGCGGCCGTCGCGGCGGCGGCGTCGGCCTTGGCGCTGTCGTTGGCGGTGGCCGGGGCGGCGCTGGCGTCCGGAGTCTTGTCGGCCGGCTTCTGGCAGGCGGCGACGGTGAGGGCGGCGACGGCGGCGCCGGCGACGAGCAGCTTGCGGACGATCATGTCGCGGTCCCCTTGCGGCGTGTCTCGCCCGCCGGGGCGGACGGTCCGAAGAACGTTGGCCAGGGAATAGGCTGCGGAGGGCCGTGATGCAAGGGTGAGATCACGCGTCCGTGATCGAAATGTCGTCTCGTCGACACGAAATCCGGCGGCGCCGGCGCCTAGCCTTCCGCAGGAATGGCGCCCAGCGCCTCTTCCAGTTCCAGGAAGCTGGGCTGGGCCTCGCTGGGCACGTTGCCGCGGCCGATCTCGACGGAGATCTGCGCGGCGTTGCCGTGCAGGTGGGCGACCAGCACCGACTGGATGATCTTGTAGAAGGCGGCCTCTTCCTCCACCACGGCCTTCAGGCGGGTGGCCATCGGCCCGACCAGGCCATAGGCCAGGAACACGCCGAGGAAGGTGCCGACCAGCGCGCCGCCGATCATCGCGCCCAGCACGGCCGGCGGCTCGGTGATCGAGCCCATGGTCTTGATCACCCCCAGCACGGCGGCGACGATGCCCAGGGCGGGCAGGGCGTCGGCCATGTTCTGCAACGCCCCCGCGGGGGCCAGCGCCTCGTGGTGGTGCTTCTCGAGCTGGTTCTCCATGGCGTCTTCCACCTGGTGCGGATCCTCCAGGTTCATGGTCATCATCCGCAGGGTGTCGCAGATGAAGTCCACGGCGAAGTGGTCCTTCATGATCTTGGGGAAGCGCGAGAAGATGGTGCTCTCGCCGGGCTTTTCGATGTGGCTTTCCAGGGCGATGACGCCCTTGGACTTCATGGTCTTGGTCAGCAGGAACAGCAGCGACAGCAGGTCGCGATAGTCGCTCGACTTCCACTTCGGCCCGGCGAACACCTTGCCGAAGCCGCCGCCGGTGGCCTTGATCACCGTCATCGAATTGGAGATCAGGAAGGCGGCCACGCCGGCGCCGCCGATGGCCATCAGCTCGTGCGGGGCGGCCTCGATGATCACGGCCAGGTTGCCGCCGGACATCAGGTACGAGCCGAACACCAGGCCGAACAGAAGGACGATGCCGATAATCTGGAACATGCGCGGCCGCGGAACCCCACCGTGGTTAACGGCCTCAGCATCGGCGTTAATGCTTAATCCAAGGTGAGCGGCCTATGCGAAGCGGGCCGCTTGGCTGCTTCATTGCGTCGCGGCGCTGTTCGTATCAGGAGGCCGGCCATGTCCGACGCCATCGACATCGCCGCCCCGCCCCGTCCGCAGCTGAAGACCCGCGACCTGGCCATCATCTTCGGCGTCTCGATGGCCACCGCCATGGGCAACACCGGCCTGCAGTCGGTGCTGCCGACCATCGGCCGGCGAATCGGCATTCCCGACCCGATGGTCTCGGCGATCTTCTCGCTGTCGGCGCTGCTGTGGGCGGCGTCCTCGCCGTTCTGGGCCCGCCAGTCCGACGAGCGCGGGCGCAAGCCGCTGATGCTGGTGGGCCTGTCGGGCTTCGCCGTGTCGATGACCCTGTGCGGCCTGGTGGTCGGCGCCGGCCTGCGCCACCTGGCGGCGCCGATGGTGATCTTCGGCCTGTTCCTGGTGTCGCGGGCGATCTTCGGCCTGTTCGGCGCCGCCTCGAACCCGGCCACCCAGGCCTTCGTCGCCGAGCGCACCGCGCCGGAAGACCGCACCCAGTCGATGTCGACCCTGGCCGGCGCCTTCAGCCTGGGCACGGTGATCGGCCCGGTGGTCGCGCCGCTGTTCATCATCGGCGTGCTCGACTACGCCGGCCCGCTGTTCTCGTTCGCCGCCATCGCCGCGGTGATGCTGCTGGTGGTGGTGCGCTACCTGAAGGAGGACAAGCCGGCGGCCAGGGCCGTGGCCGATCCCGAGGACGTCGAGGTGCTGGCGCCGGGCGAGAAGCCACGGCCCCTGTGGCGAGACCCGCGGCTGATTCCGTTCCTGGCCTACGGCTTCCTCGTGGCCACCTGCCAGACCGCCCAGGGCCAGACCTTGGGCTTCCTGATCATCGACAAGGTGCACCGCCTGCTGCCGCAGCTCGGCGAAGGGGATCTGCTGAAGATCGCCCAGGGCTACATCGAGGTGGCGATGGTCGCCGGCGCCATCGCCGGCCTGCTGGCGCAGTGGGGCCTGATCCGCATGTTCCGCATGACGCCCAAGCAGCTGCTGCGCTGGGGCGCGGGGCTGGCGGCGCTGGGCAACGTGCTGGTGGCGGCCGCGCCGGACTTCCCCCTGGCGGTGGTGGGCTATGCGTTATCCAGCCTCGGCTTCAGCTTCGCCCGGCCGGGGTTCACCGCCGGCGCCTCCCTTTCGGTGCCGATGAAGGACCAGGCCCGGGCCGCCGGCGCCATCGCCGCCGTGAACGGGGTGAACGTGGTCCTCGCCCCCCTGGCGGTGAAGCTCTACCACTATTCCGGCCCGGCCCCGTTCCTGCTGAACGCCGCGGTGCTGTCGGGCCTGCTGGCCTTCGCCTTCTTCAATCCACTGCTGCGCACGGTCGGCGCCACCCCGTCGAGCGACGAGGACGCCCTGGCGGCGACGCTGGAGCGCAGCGACGAGGGGTGAAGAGGCGAGGGCGGAAGTCGGATGGGGCGTAACCCCTCACCTTCCCATTGCTTCGCAACGGGCCCCTCCCTCTCCCTGCGGGAGAGGTGAAGGAAATGACACTGCCGGCGTATAAACATCTGGCCGGATTGAGAAAATCACCTCTCCCGCAGGGAGAGGGAGGGGCCCGCGTCGCTCGCGAGAGCGAGGGGCGTGGGAGGGTGAGGGGTTACGCCCTCGCCCTGGACCCTACTTCCCCGCCACCTCGGCCTTCAGCCGGGCGATCATGTCCGGCGACAGGTAGCCGTCGGCCGGCAGGCCCTTGGCCTTCTGCCAGGCGCGCAGCGACTGGCGGGTGCCAAGGCCGATCACCCCGTCCGGCTGGCCCGGATTGAAGCCCAGCTTCTGCAGCGCGGTCTGGGCGTCCATCCGGTCGGTGAGCGACAGCGGCGTCTCCTTGGGCCAGGGTGTCTTCAGCGGCCCGCCGCCGGCCATCCGGTCGGCCAGCAGCCCCACGCCCAGGGCATAGGCCACCGAGTTGTTGTAGGTGCGGATCGCCAGGTGGTTCTGGAAGATCAGGAAGGCCGGGCCGTTCAGGCCGCACGGCAGCAGCAGCTGCGCGGGCGCGTCGGCGTCGGCCTTGTTCCAGGCCTGGCCGTCGGCCCGCCGGGCGCCCTTGCTCTCCCACCAGCCGGGCAGTTCCTTGGGCCCCTCCGCCAGGCCGTAGTCGAAGGTGCGCGGCAGGATCACCTCGCGCGCCCAGGCCTCGCCGCGCCGCCAGCCGCCCTTGTCCAGCAGGTTGGCCGCCGAGGCCAGGGCGTCGGGGGCGGAGTTCCAGATGTCGCGCTTGCCGTCGCCGTCGCCGTCCACCGCCGTGGACAGGAAGGCCGAGGGGATGAACTGGGTCTGGCCCATCGCCCCGGCCCAGCTGCCCTTCAGCTGGGCGCGGCTGGCCTCGCCTGACGCGATGATCTTCAGCGCCGCGGTCAGCTCGCCTTCGGCCCAGGCGCGCCGGCGCCCCAGAGCCGCCAGGGTGGCGAGGCAGCGGATGATGTCCATGTCGCCCTGCTGGGCGCCGAAGCCGCTCTCCATGGCCCAGATGCCGATCAGGATCTCGCGCGGCACGCCGTAGCGCGCCTCGATCGCCGGGAACTGGGTGATCGAGACCCGCTTCTTCTGGCCGATGGCGATGCGGTCGGCGCTGACCACGCCCTGGATATAGGCGCTCACCGGCCGGGCGAATTCCGGCTGGCCGGCGTCGTGCAGCCCCACGCGCGGGTCGGGCGAGATCCCCGACAGCTCGCGGTCCAGCACCGCCTTGGGCGTGCCGCCCGCCAAGGCGCGGGCGTAGTAGTCGTTCAGCCAGTCGGTGAAATAGGCCTCGCCGGTGGCCCCCAGCAGGTCGGCGGGCTTCGGCCCCTGGGCGCTGGCGGCGATCGGCAGGGCGGCGCCAGCCAGGGCCAGGCCGATGAGGGTGCGACGGGCAAAGGGGTAAGCGCTCATGCCGCGGAAGCTAGACGGCGCGGCCGTTGCGCAGCAATCAAAAGCTTGGGAGGCGGCGGACGACCGCGTCGCGGCGCGGAGTCAGATTGACAGGTCCGCGCCACGTCCCTATACGACCGCGCTCTTGTTTCCGACGCCTCCCTAGAGAAGACGCCACGCCATGAAGGTTCGAAGCTCGCTCAAGTCGCTGAAGACGCGCCACCGCGACTGCAAGCTCGTGCGTCGCAAGGGTCGCATCTATGTGATCAACAAGACCGACCCGCGCTTCAAGGCGAAGCAAGGCTGATTTGCCGGCCGCACCCGTCGCGGCCTCGCGAATTTCCGGTCTGCCAAGACGTCGGCGACGCCCACCGCGCGCCGGCGTTTTTGCGTGCGCGCGTCACCCGGTCCCCCGCCGATTTCGTGTGTTGAGCGCGCGGTGTCCCTTCGATAGGGTCCGCGGCTTTCAAGCTTCCGCCAACCTCCAGCCAGCGAGCCTCGCCCACCCATGGCCGACGACATCCCCACCATCGACGTCATCAACGCCACCGCCCAGGGCAAGCTGAAGAGCATCATCGAGCGCATCGAGCGCCTGGAAGAAGACAAGGCCGCCGTGGCCAACGACCTCAAGGAGGTCTACGCCGAGGCCAAGGGCGAGGGCTTCGACGTGAAGATCCTGCGCAAGGTGATCCGCCTGCGCAAGCAGGACACCGCCAAGCGCCAGGAGGAAGAGGCCTTGATCGACCTCTACATCTCCGCCATCGGAGGTCTGTGAAGCGAAAGCCTCCAGACAAGGGGCGGCCAGGCGGCTTCGGCAGGAAGCCGCCTAAGGGCGCCAAGGACAGGCCCCTCAAGCAGGGCCTCAAGACCGGCCTGGGCCGCGGCCCTGTCGCCGACCAGCGCGAACTGGTCAAGCGCGCCACCCTCAATGCCCTCAAGCGCGCCAAGCGCGCCGCCGACAAGGCGGGGGTCGAGCTGTCCGCCTGGGAGGACGAATTCCTGGGCTCGGTCGGCGAGCGCATCAAGACCTACGGCCGCGCCTTCGGCGATCCCGACAAGGGCGCCCCCGGCCAGGCGCTGTCGATGATGCAGGCGGTGAAGCTCAAGGAGATCGCCGCCAAGGCCAAGGGCGAAAAGCGCGCCTTCCCGCCGCGCCGGGGACGCGGGCGCAAGCCGGATCCAGAGGCATAGGCGGGCGGCGCCGGCCGTCGCCGCGCCGACTGTCGAACGCCGACTGTCGAACGCCTGTCACACACCGCGGGCATGGCTCGGAGCGATCCTCTGGAGCCTCGCATGCGTTCGTTCTCCCGGCTTGCCGCCGTCATCGTCACAGCCGCCGCCTGCCTGGCCCTGGCAGCGCCCGCCGCCGACGCCGCCGGGCGGCGCAACGTGGTGATCTTCGTCGCCGACGGCCTGCGCTCGGGCATCGTCACCGACGAGACGGCGCCGGAACTGGCGGCGGTGCGCCGCGACGGCGTCGACTTCGCCAACAGCCATTCGCTGTACCCGACGGTGACCACGCCGAACGCCTCGGCGATCGCCACCGGCCACGGGCTGGGCGACACCGGCGACTTCTCCAACCAGCTCTATGTCGGCGATGCGCTGGGCATGCCGGTCAGCGCCCTGGTGACGCCGGTGGAGGACGATGCGGCGATCCGGCTGCTGAACCAGCGTTTCGGCGGCAACTACCTGAACGAGACCAGCTTCCTGGCGGCGGCCCGCGCCGCCGGCTACCGCACCGCGGTGGTCGGCAAGCTGGGTCCGGCGGCGGTGCAGGACGTCACCGCCCTCTCCACGGGATCCGGCATCCTGATCGACGACAACACCGGCTGGCCCGACCAGGGCTTTCCGGACGGCGCCCCCCTGCCGGCGGACGTGAAGGCGGCGATCAAGGCGGCCGGCCTGCCGGCGATGGCCCCGGACCGCGGCCTCAATTCCGACCCGGGCGCCTACAACATGCCGGGCGTGCAGGTGGCCAACACCGTGCAGCAGGACTGGTTCACCGCGGTCGTCACCAAGGCGCTGCTGCCCAGCTTCAAGGACCAGCCGTTCGTCATCGTCGTCTGGTCGCGCGACCCGGACGGCACCCAGCATAACCAGGGCGACAGCCTGGGCAGCCTGACGCCGGGGATCAACGGCCCCACCACCCTGGCGGCGATCCGCAACGCCTCGGCCGATCTCGGCCGCATCCGCGCGGCCCTGCATGACCTGGGGCTGGAGGACAACACCGACGTGTTCGTCACCGCCGACCACGGCTTCTCCACCATCTCGCGCCAGAGCCAGTCCAGCGCGGCGGCCAAGATGAGCTTTCGTGACACCACGCCGGGCTTCCTGCCGCCGGGCTTTCTGGCCATCGACCTGTCCAAGGCGCTGAAGCTGCCGCTGGCCGACGCCAACGGCCTGCCGGTGGAGCTGGCCGACGGCTTCCATCCCAAGCGCTCCAGCGCGGTGCTGGGCGCCGATCCGGACCATCCCGAGGTGGTGATCGCGGTGAACGGCGGCTCGGACCTGATCTACCTGCCGGCCGGCGACCGCGCGGCCAACGCCCGGCGGATCGTCGAATTCCTCACCACCCAGGACTACACCGGGGCGATCTTCGTCAGCGACGCCCTGGGCCCGGTCCCGGGCGCCCTGCCCACCAGCGCGGTGGGCCTGAAGGGCTCGGCCCTGACCCCGGCGCCCGACGTGGTGGTCTCGTTCCGCTCCTGGGCGCAGGACTGCGCCAAGCCCGACACCTGCGGCGTCGAGGTGGCCGACAACGACCTGCAGCAGGGCCAGGGCATCCACGGCGCCTTCTCGCGCGCCGACACCCACAACTTCATGGCGGCCATCGGCCCCGACTTTCAGAAGGGCTTCAGGGACGAGGCGCCGATCTCCAACGCCGACATCGCGCCCACCCTGGCCCACGTCATCGGCCTGGACATGCCGGCCAGGGGCCAGCTCACCGGCCGGGTGATCGGCGAGGCGCTGGTCGGCGGCGCGCCGGTCGATCACGCCGCCCACGAGGAACACTCCGAACCGGCGGCCAACGGCTTCGTCACCGCGCTGAAGGTCCAGGAGGCCGGGGGCCGGCGCTACTACGACGCCGCCGGCGGACCGGGCCGCACGCTGGGGTTCTGAGGCGCCCTATCGCTTTCTCAGCCCGTTGATCCAGTCTGACACGATGTTCAGCACCGTCGGCGACATCGTCTCGGTGATGGTCGCATATTCCAGCGGGCTGCCGGTCCCGGCGGTCTGGAACAGGTGGTTCAGGCCCGGCAGCTCCGTCACGGTGGCGTGCGGGTCGTCCTTCAGGGCGGCGCGGAGGGCGGGAATGTTCTGGCTGGAGACCACCTGGGTGTCCTTGTCGCCGTTCAGGGCCAGCACTGGGATGCGCAGCGACTGAAGGGCAGGGCGCGGGTCGTAGGCGATGAAGTTGCGGTACCAGTCCGACGCCAGATAACGCGCCTGGGCCTTCGCCACGGCCGCTGCGGGCGCCGGCTGCTGGGCGAGCAGCAGAGCCTCGATCTGGCTCTGCGCCGCCGCCTGCGAGGTCGCTCTCATGGCGATGTCGTCGATGGGACCCACCAGCGCCTCGTTCTTCTCGATGCGGTCGGCGGACAGTCCGACCGATCGCCCGACGGCCGCGCGCTGGGCGGTCATCAGCGCGCGGCTCGGGACCCCCGGGCCGGCCAGCAAGACGATGAAGGCGATCTTCGGGTCCTGACCCGCGACCATCGGCGCGATCAATCCACCCTCCGAATGGCCGATCAGGCCGACGCGCGCCGGGTCGATCCCCGGCCGGCCCCGCAGGAACGCCGCGGAGGCCTCCGCGTCGATGGCGAAGTCGCGACTGGTGGCGGCGCCGAACACGCCGGTGGACCTGCCGAAGCCGCGGTCGTCGCAGCGCAGCACGGCGATGCCGCGCCGGCTGAGATGGTCGGCCAGCACCAGGAAGGGCTGGTGACCCATCAGCGCCTCGTCGCGATCCTGTGGGCCCGAGCCTGTGATCAGCACCACCCCGGGAAACGGTCCCTGGCCGGCCGGGCGGGTGAGGGTGCAGGCCAGGGTGACGCCCGGCGCGCTCTGCACGGTCACGTCCTCGGCGGCGTAGGGGAACGGCGGCCTGGGGACCTGCGGCCGCTCCGGCGGCGTGACCGGGCCAGCCTCGAAGTCCAGCGCCAGGGGCTGCCCCTGTGACCAGGTCCCCGTCCAGACGTGACGTGCGACGTCCCAATGGCCCTCGTAGCGGCCCTTCACCGCCGGCACGTCGAAGCTGAGGCTCGCCCCGTCGCTCACGGCGTTGGCGATCGGGATGTTGTTGGCCCCCTGGTCGGGGCTGGCGAGACGGCCGGTCAGGCCGCCCTTGCCATCGTCGGCAAGCGTCAGCCCCAGGTGCAGGGCGCCCGCCTGGCCGACGCTCAGCAGCCCGTGCCACTCGCCGCTCGCCGGTTCGGCGCGGGCGGCCCCGGCCAGCAGCGCGGCGGCCAGTCCGCCCGCGAGGGCGGCGCCCCTGATCCAGGTCGGCATCGTTCTCGCTCCGATCTGGCTCAGGACGCCGCGGGCGGCCGCGGCGGGACCGGGCGGGCCGCCGAGCCCTGCGCCAGCTGCGCCAGCCCGAGCAGTCCGCCCGGGTTCATGGCGTCGACCATCGCCGAGGGCATCAGGATGGTTGCGCCTCGCTCCTTGGTGGTCTCGTAGATGATGTTCATGGCGCGCAGCTGCAGGGCCGCCGGGCTCTGGGCATAGATCTCCGCCGCCTCGACGAACTTCTGCGCCACCTGCAGCTCGGCCTGGCCGAGGTGAATGCGCGCCGCCGCCTCCCGCTGGGCCTGGGCCTCGCGGCTCATGGCGTCCTGCAGGGCGTCCGGCACGCCGATATCGCGGATCTCCACCGAGATGGCGGTGACGCCCCAATCGGCGGTCTTGCGGCCGATCTCCTCGCGCAGCAGCTCGTCGCCCAGCTTGCGGTCCGACAGCAGCGACGACAGCAGCGACGAGCCGACCATCTCGCGCAGCGACGTCTGCGCCACGCGGCTGATGGCGCTGCGGTAGTCGGTGATCTCCAGCGCGGCCCGCTCGGGGTCGTGGATCTGCCAGAACACCACCGCGTCCACGTCCACCGGCACGGTGTCCTTGGAGAGGGCCTGCTCGGCGTTGAACTCGGTGGTCTGGATGCGCTGGTCCAGCCACATGGTGGCCTCGTCGATGAAGGGGATGATGAAGAACAGGCCCGGGCCCTTGACCCCCTGCAGCCGGCCCAGGCGCAGCACCACCGCCCGTTCCCACTGGTTGGCCATCTTCAGCGACATCGGCGTCAGCACGCCCAGCGCGATCAGCACAGCGCCAACCCACCACCACGGCGCGCCGCTCCTGGCGCCGGCGGCGATGCCCAGGGCGCCGCCCAGGATCAGCACCACCGACAACAGAGTGGCCGGGGCGTTGGCCCCGCGACGCCCTCTCGGCGTCTGGGACCAGGTCACGCCTGGCGCATAGCTGCTGCTCATCGGAATTCCTCCTCCTTCTCAGCCGCGAGGGCTGCGATGCGGTTGGCCAGCGCCAGGGGGTCCACCCCGCGCGCGGCCGCGGCGGCCAGGGTCTGGCGCGCCAGATTGTCGGTCTCGGATTCGTGGACGTCCCCGGCCAGGGCCGCCGCCGGCTCGGCGACGAAGCTGCCGCGCCCCCGCACCAGCACCAGGGCGCCCAGCTTCTCCAGGTCGTCGTACGCGTGGCGGACGGTGTTCAGGTCCACCCTCAGGGCGACGGCCACCTGCCGCATGGTCGGCATCTGGTCGCCCGGCGTCAGCGCGCCCGCGCCCATTGCCCGCAGGAACTGCTCGCGCAACTGCACATAGATCGGCACGCCCGTCTGTTCGAGCCGCAGCGTGTCCAGGATCTGCTGCTGTGTATGCATACACTCATACAATTAGGCCCGGCGGCGACGTTTGTCAAAAGGAGGTGGTTCGTGGGCCCCCTTCACCATTCGCCCTTCGGCCGAATGGTCCCCCTCCCCCGTTTCACGGGGACGGAGCGAAGCGTTGAGACCGTCTCTCCTCCCCTGCGCAGCGAAGCGGAGCGGGGGAGGGGGACCGTCGGGCGCAGCCCGAGGGTGGAGGGGGCCTGCAGTCGTGCAGGCCTAATCCGCCCCCATCCACCCCGCCGCCACGTCCAGCAGCGCCGCCAGCACCTCGGGGTCCCTGCGGCCGGTGCGGGCGGGGACGTGGAAGCTGTGGTCGGCGTCTTCGGCCAGTTCGAGCGTGGCGCGCGCCCCCAGGCCGGCCACGACACCCTGCAGCAGCGGCAGGTCGGCCAGCAGGTCCTTGGTCCCCTGCAGGAACAGCATCGGCACGGCCACCCCCGCCAGATGCGCGGCGCGGGCGACGTCCGGCTTGCCGGCGGTGTGCAGGGGGAAGGCGAAGAACACCAGACCCCGCACCCCCGGCAGGGGTGACGCCGCCTGGGCCTGCGAGGTCATCCGGCCGCCAAACGAGCGACCCCCGGCGAACAGCGGCAGGTCGCCGGCCAGGCGCGCGGCCTCGGCCACGGCTGCGCGGACGGCGGCCTGGGCGATGGGCGGCGGATCCACCCGCTTGCCGCCCTTCTCCATGTACAGGAACTGGTAGCGCAAGGTGGCGACCTTGCGCTCGGCCAGCCCTTCGGCCGTCGCCGCCATCGCCTTGTGCGTCATGCCCGCCCCGGCGCCGTGCGCCAATACCAGCGCTGCCCGAGCGTCTTCGGGCTGCAGCCAGAGGCCCGAGACGGCGCCCTGGCCCTCGACGGCGATGCTGACGGGGTGCGGCTGCATGGAAAGCCTCCTCTGGCGGGCGATGGACGATAGCACCGGCCGGCGGCATGGTGGTCGCGCGGCTCGTCTTCGGGGCCGCCAGCCAGGTCGCCCGCCTTCATGCCCAGCGGCATCGACGCCTATCGCGCCAAGCGGCGGTTCGCCAGCACCCCCGAGCCGCAGCCGGGGCAGGGGACCGGCGAAGGCGGCGAGACGATCTTCTGCATCCAGAAGCACCATGCGCGTCGCATGCACTACGACCTGCGGCTGGAGATCGGCGGTGCGCTGAAGAGCTGGGCGGTGCCCGAGGGGCCGTGCCTGGATCCCAAGGTCCGCCGCTTCGCCAAGCTGGTGGAGGATCACCCGCTGGAATACGCCAGCTTCGAAGGCCGCATTCCCGACGGCAACTACGGCGCCGGCACGGTGATCGTCTGGGACCGGGGGACCTGGGTCACCCTGGCCGAGCCGGAGGCGGCCCTGGCGGCGGGCGAGATCAAGTTCCGCCTGGCGGGCGAGAAGTTGGCCGGCGGCTGGATGCTCAAGCGTCTGCCGGACGACCCGACCAACTGGCTGCTGATCAAGGAACGCGACACTGCCGCGCGGCCTCTGGCCGACTATGACGTGCTGGTGGAGGAACCCAACAGCGTGGTCTCCGGCCGTCCGGTGGACGAGACGCCGGTAGTCCGGCGCAAGGTGACGCGCAAGGCGGCTGCGCGCATAGCCGGCGCTGTCGCCGCGCCCCTGCCCGCGAAGTGGAAGCCGCAGCTCGCCGGCTCGGCCGAGGCGCCGCCGCGCGGGGCCGGCTGGCTGCACGAGATCAAGTACGACGGCTATCGCACCCTGGTGTTCTTCGACCACGGCCAGGTGCGGATGATCACCCGCAACGGCCACGACTGGACGCGCCGCTATCACCATCTGGCCAAGGCGTTCGAGAAGCTCCCCTGCAAGAGCGCCCTGATCGATGGCGAGGTGGTGGTGCAGGACCCCCGCGGGATCACCTCGCTCAACCTGCTGGAGGAGGCGCTCTCGGCCGGCGATAGCCACGCCATGACCTTCTTCGCCTTCGATCTGTGCCATCTGGACGGCTACGACCTCGGCGCGGTCCCGCTGCTGCAGCGCAAGACGGCGCTGGAGGGCCTGATCGGGCCGATGATCGACCCCCGCTCGCCGATCCAGTTCAGTGACCACATCGACGGCGACGGCGAGGCCCTGTTCGCCCAGGCCAGTCGCATCGGCCTGGAGGGCATCGTCTCCAAGCGCGCGGACGCCCGCTACGTGCAGTCGCGCTCGTCCTCGTGGCTGAAGGTCAAGCGGGTGGAGATCGGCAGCTTCGTCATCGTCGGCTTCCTGTCGAACATGCCGCGGGCGGTGTCGTCGCTGCTGGTGGCGCACGAGCAGGACGGCGAACTGATCTACGCCTGCCGGGTCGGCTCGGGCATCAGCGACGAGACGGCGCGCGAGCTCTATCGCCAGCTGGAGCCGGACCTGCGCGACACGCCGGCGATCGCCGTGCCGCGCACGCCCGGGGCTCGCTGGGTCGAGCCGCGCTGGACGGCCGAGGTCGGCTATCGCTCCCGCTCGCTGCAGGATTCGCCGCGGGCGCCGGTGTTCATGAGTTCGGCGCCGCGCAAGGCGGTGGTGCGCGCCCGGGCCAGCAAGCCGCGGCTGGTCACTGACCGCGACCTGGCGGCCATCCACCTGACCAACCCGCAGCGCGAGATGTTCGCCGGCAGCGGCGTCTCCAAGCTCGACATCGCCCTGTACTACGCCCGGGTCGGCGACTGGCTGCTGCCGGGCGTGCTGCGCCGGCCGGTGACGGTGATCCGCTGTCCGTCCGGCGACGCCAACGACCTGTTCTATCAGCGCCACGCCTTCGCCGGCCTGCCGCCGGGCGTGGAGACCATCGACCTGGCGGACGAGGAGGGGCGGGGCGCCTTCATCACCATCACCGAGCCTCGGGGCTATCTGGGCCTGACCCAGTTCGGGGCCGTGGAGTTCCATCTGTGGGGTTGCACGGTCGACGACCCGGAGCATCCAGACCGGCTGGTGATGGACCTCGATCCGGACGAGTCGCTGCCCTGGGCGCGGGTCTGCGACGGGGCGGAGATCCTGCGCGAGCGCCTGCGGGCCCTGGGGTTCGAACCCTTTCTGCGCACCACCGGCGGCAAGGGGCTGCACCTGGTCATGGCGCTGCGGGGCCAGCAGGACTGGCCGACGGTGAAGGGGTTCGCCGCCGCCCTGGCCGGCGCGGCCGCCGCCGACCACCCGACGCTGTTCACCGCCGTGTCGTCCAAGGACCGGCGGCGCGGCAAGATCTACATCGACTACCTGCGCAACGCTCGCGGCGCCAGCGCCGTCGCCTCGTATTCGCTGCGCGCCCGGCCCGATTTTCCGGTGGCGACACCAATTGTTTGGGAAGAACTGCGAAGATTGTCGGGCGGCGGCGCCTTCAACCGTCTTACAATTCACAGACGACTGGAGTCTCTGGCCGCTGACCCGTGGGATGAGCTACAATCGACTGCGGTGAAGATCACGCCCAAGATGCGGCGTGACGTGGGGATGAAGAACTAAGGGGTGTTGCCATGGCAGGCCGTGCGTCCTGGAAGGGTTACCTGAAGCTCTCGCTGGTCTCCTGTCCGGTGAAGCTGTATCCGGCGACATCGTCGACTGCCGGCAAGATTTCATTCAATCTTCTGCACAAGGACACGTTGAATCGGGTCCAGCAGAAGTACCATGACCCGGAGCTGGGCGAGATCGACCGCGCCGACCTGGTCAAGGGCTATCAGTTCGAGAAGGACAAGTACGTCGTCGTCACGGCCGAGGAGCTGGAGGGCATCGAGATCGAGTCCAGCAAGACCATCGACATCGATGGCTTCGTCGACGCCGCCGACATCGACCCGATCTTCTTCGACTCGACCTATTACTTGGCGCCCGACGGGCCGATCGCCGAGGAGACCTTCGGCGTTATCCTGGAAGCGATGAGGCGGGTGAACAAGGTGGCGGTGGCGCGCATCGTGCTGTCGGGCCGCGAGCGGCTGGTCACCATCCAGCCGATCACCGACGGCTTCCGCCTGACCACCCTGCGTTCGGCCAAGGAGGTGCGCGAGCCCTCCAGCGCCCTCGACAAGCTGAACGGCAAGCTCTCCGACGACATGCTGGGCATGGCCGCCCAGATCATCGCCCAGAAGTCCATGAGCTTCGCGCCGGAGGCGTTCGAGGACCGCTACGAGGAAGCGCTGCTGGAGCTGGTGAAGGCCAAGATCTCCGGCGGCCAGCCGGTGATCACCAAGGCCCCCGAGCGCGGCAACGTGGTCAACCTGATGGACGCCCTGCGCCGCTCGATCGAGGAGGAACGCCGCCCGCCGGCCCCCAGCCTCGGCAAGGCCAAGGCGGCCCCCGGCAAAGTGGTCAAAGCCCCGGTCAAGGCCGCCGAGCCGGCCAAGGCGGCGAAGGCCGCCAAGGTGGTCGCGGCCAAGCCCGCGGCGAAGAAGAAGTCGGCCTAGAGCCCCTTATTTTCCGCTCATCCCGGCGAAAGCCGGGAGGTGGATTCTCGTTCGAAGTGCAACACCTGCTGAGAGAAGACCTCAGCGGGGGTGCGGAAGTCCAGGCACTGTCGGGGGATGTGGTTGGCGGCTGCTGCGGCTTGCAGGATGAGCCTTGGGTCGAGGTGGTCGAGGTTGGTTCGCCTCGGCAGGACGCGCCTGAAGCGGCCGATGGCGTTTTCCACGCCGCCCTTCTGC
>NZ_JBMSEC010000009.1:0-204897 GCF_049446115.1 Caulobacter sp. KR2-114 | reverse complement strand
CCACTTCGATATGCACGAGGGCGCCACCTGCAGCGCAGCCGCAATCTCGCGATGCGTCTCGCCCGCAGCCCGGCGCGCCATCGCCCGCGCCCGAAGATCCATCGAGTAAGGAGCCGTCATCCCAGCTGGCCTCCCCCAGCAGCCAGGGTGAATCAGCTCCCCGCTGATTTGGGAACCCCGATTCCGTCAGAAAGGAACCCGCTCTAAACGCCACGCGCCTTCAGCCTGTTACACGAAGCGCCGGGGCCGCGAGGTTCCGGCGCTTTTCGTTTGGCGGACAGGGCCCAGGGTCCAGCGAAAGCGCCGCGACCTGCAGCGCGGCGTGGCCCCCCTCAGGCCGCAGCGCCGAAGCGGCCGACGACGTCCTTGAGCTTGGCCTGGTTCACCGGCTTGGCCAGCACAGGCACGTCGGCGAAGCGGCTGTCCGGCAGGGCGCCGTAGCCGGTGGCGAAGGCGAACGGGATGCGATGTTCGGCCAGGAACTCGGCCACGGGATACACCAGCTCGCCGCCCAGGTTGACGTCCAGCAGCGCCCCGTCGGGCGGCGCCTCGCCGCGCTGCAGCCACTCCATCGCCGAGCGGATGGAATCGCAGGAGGCCACCACCTCGCACCCCAGGTCGGTCAGCAGATCCTCGATCAGCAGGGCCACCAGCCCCTCATCCTCGACGATCAGAACCCTCGGCCCCATCACATCAGCCCGATGCGGTGAGACAGGGGCGTGGTCAGCCGGAAGATCACCCCGTCCGGCTCGAACATCAGCCGCGAGGCCCCTCCGAGGTCGCGGGCCAGGGCGCGTTCGATCAGGCGCCGGCCGAACCCGGCCCGGGCCGGCGGCGCCACCGGCGGCCCGCCGCTTTCGCGCCACTCCAGCGTCAGCCGGCGGGGGTCCTCGGTCATGTCCACCGTCCAGCGCACCGAGACGCGTCCGCCGGGAACGCCGAGCGCCCCATGCCGCGCGGCGTTCACCGCCAGTTCGTTGAAGGTCATGTGCAGCGCCAGCACCGTCTCCGGCCGCAGGTCGATGCGCGGGCCGCCGACGCTCACCCGCTGGCCGTCGATGCCGCCGAACGGTTCCAGGGCCACGCCGATCACCTGGGACAGTTCTGCGCGGCCCCAGCCGCCCCGGGTCAGCAGCTCGTGCACCCGCGACAGGGCCGCCAGCCGAGCCTCCAGGGCTTCGTTGAAGGCCGCCGGCGAGGCGGCCGTGCGCAAGGTCTGGTCGGCGATGGACTGCACCGACGCCAGGGTGTTCTTGCAGCGATGGTCCAGCTCGCGCAGCAGGAACTGCCGCCGCTCGAGCGACTCGTTCAGCGAGGCGTAGAGCCTGGCGCTTTCCAGCGCCGCGGCGGTGGCCCGGGCCATCACCTGCAGCTTCATGATCTCTTCGGCCGTGGGCTGGCGTTTCTCGGCCCAGTAGGCGCCGATCGCGGCCACCGCCTGGTCGCGCGAGCGCACGGGCGTCATCACCAGGCTCTTCACGAAGGTCGGCCGGTAGGCGTCGTGCGGAATGCGGTCGTCCTCGTAGATGTCGGGGATGATCGCCGCCTGGCCGTTCAGCATCGACCAGCCCGAGATGCACGCCGTCAGCGGAAAACGGCGCCCCTTCCACAGCGGACCGATGGCGTCCTCGTCCAGGTACCAGCACTTGTCGTCGTCGCGCAGCACGAAGGCGACGCCGTCGGCGCCGGTGATGCGGCGGGCCGATGAGCGGACCACGGCCGCGATCTGTTCGACGGTGCGGGCGCCGGCCAGATCCTCGATGGTTTCGACCAGGGTGACCAGCGCCGAATCTTCGGCTGGTCCCACTGTCGCCATCGAGACTTCGTTCGCCATGATCGCCTCAACTCTACTCAGGCTCACAGACCCTAACATCGCCGCGCGCTGAGCGTCATCAAAAACTAGCGCCTCAACCTTTACGCGCGGCAAACAACCTGCGACTCCGTTTCCGCTAAAATGCTCGCGCGAAAGTCCTAACGAGATCGGAAGGAAATCAACTTACCGTAGCAGGCTCTCCACCCTGCACGTCTTCGGGGACATCAGCCTTGCCCGCCAGCACCCGTCGCAGGCGCGGCACGTCCAGCGCCCCTTCCCAGCGCGCCACCACCAGAGTCGCCACGCCGTTGCCGATGACGTTGGTCAGGGCGCGGCACTCGCTCATGAAACGGTCGACGCCCAGCAGGAACATCACCGAGCTGACCGGAATGGTCGGCACGACGTTCAGGGTGGCGATCAGGGTCACGAATCCCGCCCCGGTGATGCCGCTGGCGCCCTTGGAGGTCAGCATGGCCACGCCCAGGATGGTCAGCTCCTGGCCGAGGGTCAGGTGCGTGCCGGTGGCCTGGGCCAGGAACAGGGTCGCCAGCGTCATGTAGATGTTGGTGCCGTCCAGGTTGAAGCTGTAGCCGGCGGGAATCACCAGGCCGGTGACCTGCGCCGGCGCCCCCAGGCGCTGCAGCTTGGCCATCATCTGCGGCAGCACCGCCTCCGACGACGAGGCCCCAAGCACGATCAGCAGCTCGTCCTTGATGTACGCCAGGTACCGGAAGATCGAGAAGCCGACGGCCCGGGCGATCAGCCCCAGCACCACCACCACGAACAGGATGGCGGTGACGTAGAAGGTCGCCACCAGGGCGGCCAGCTGCTGCAGCGCGCCCAGCCCGTACTTGCCGATGGTGAAGGCCATCGCGCCGAACGCCCCCACCGGGGCGAAGCGCACGACGATGCCGATCATGGCGAAGAACGCCTCGCCCACCCGCTCCAGCCCGTGCGACAGCACCTCGCCCCGTGGGCCCAGGTGCGCGAGCGCGAAGCCGGTCAGGATGGCCAGCAGCAGCACCTGCAGAATGTCCCCGCCGGCGAAGGCGGAGGCGAAGGTGTCCGGGATCAGGTGCAGCAGATAGTCGACGACACCCAGGTGCTTGGCCTGGCTGACGAAGGTGGCGACGCTGGCTGGATCGGCCTTGAAGCCGGCGCTGTTGAAGCCGACGCCAGGCCGCACAAGCTCGCCCACCGCCAGGCCGATGACCAGCGCCAGGGTGGAGACGGTCTCGAAATAGATCAGCGCCCGGCCCCCGACCCGACCCACGGCCTTCAGGTCGCTCATCTTGGCGATGCCGCCGGTCACCGTGCAGAAGATGATCGGCGCGATCAGCATCTTGATCAGCTTGACGAAGCCGACGCCCAGCGGCTCCAGCGTCTTGCCGATCTCGGGCCAGGCCGCGCCCACCGCCACGCCCAGCACGATGGCCGTCAGCACCTGCACATAGAGCGATCGGAACACCCGCAAGACGCCCATCACCCCTCCCCACGCCGAACTGCGCGCGACCATACGTCGGCGGCGGGCTGGAGGAACAGAGGCAGTCGGGAAATCCGGGCGCGCCTCAGGCGCCGCCGAGCAGTCGCCGGCTCGTCCACTGCACGACCCGGGCGATCAGCTTGTCCGGATCGAAGGGCTTGACGATGAAGTCGTTGCCGCCAGCCGTCAGGCCGGCGCGCACGTCGTCGCTCGACTTGCGCGCGGTCAGGAAGGCGATCGGCACCGGCTTCAGCTCGGGAATGGCGCGCAGCCGGCGGCAGGTCTCGAAGCCGTCCATCAGCGGCATCTGCACGTCCAGCAGGATCAGGCGCGGATTGATCCGCGGCGCCAGGCTCAGCACGTCCAGGCCCGACTCCACGCCAAAGAAGGTGAAGCCCTGGGCCTCGATCAGCGATTCCAGGATCATCAGGTTCTCGGCCTGGTCGTCGGCGGCGAGCACGATTTTCGCCTTGCGGCCGGCCATCTCCTCCGGCGTGGTCATCCGGCCGCCCGCTGGTCTTCGGCCAGGCCCTGCAGCGCCATCCAGCGCTCCACGAGGTCCCAGGCGGCCATGGAGCTCTTGCGGATCTCGCCGATCAGCCGCGGGGCCTCGGCCTCGTCGCAGGCCTGGCAGGCGCGTTCCAGCTGTTCGGCCAGGGCCTGCAGGCGGCGCGCGCCGAAGTTGCCGGACACGCCCTTCAGGTCGTGCGCCTCGCGGGCCAGGCCCGGGAAGTCCAGCTCGCCGATCAGCGCCTCGATGCGCAGCAGCCGGCCGCGCGCCCCGGCCAGGTAGGACTCGACCACCGCCTTCAGCTTGGCCGGCGGCATCAGCCGGCCAAGGCTCTCCAGCTTCTCCGGCTCCAGGTCGGGCAGGTCCGCAGGCGCCGGCGCGGCGGGCTCGGCGTCCTCGTCATCGGCCCACAGCTCGGCGGCCGTGAATCGCGAGACCGTGCGCAGAAAGGCCTCCGCCTCGATCGGCTTGGAGACGAAGTCGTCCATCCCTGCCGCCAGGCACATCTCGCGGTCGGAGCGCATGGCGTTGGCGGTCATGGCCAGGATCGGCGTCAGGGCGACGGGCCCGGGCAGCGCCCGGATCGCCCGCGTCGCTTGCAGGCCATCCATCTTCGGCATCTGCACGTCCATGATCACCAGGTCGAACGGCTGCGCCTGCACGGCGGCCACGGCCTCCTCGCCGTTGACCACGCAGTCGACGCTATAGCCCGCCTCTTCCAGCACGGTGCAGGCCAAGAGGGTGTTGATCTCGTTGTCTTCGGCCAGCAGCAGCCGGCCGCGCGCCAGCGTCCCGGGCGCGGAGGCCGCCGGCCCGGCCGGCGCGCTCTGCTGGATTGGCGGCGCTTCCGCCTCGCGGACCTCGGCGTCCCGGGCGATGGCCGCCTGCGGGGTGGGGTTCTGGGCGCGAAGGGCGCCCAGCACGTCGACCAGCGACTGGCGACGGATCGGCTTGGTCAGCACGGCGTCGAAGCCGGCCCGGGCGGCGCGGTCGGCGCGCCAGCTCTCGCCGATCGACGAGGCCAGCACGATCCGCGGCTGGGCCAGGGCGCCGTTCGCCCGGATCTTGGCGGCGACCGTCTCGCCGGACATGCCCGGCATCATGTGATCCAGCAGCACGACGTCGAAGGGCTGGCCGAGCGCGTCGGCGGTGACCAGGGCGGCCAGGGCCGAGGGCCCGTCGGCGGCCTCGGTGGTCGCCGCCCCCTCCGGCTCCAGCTGGCGCACGAAGATGCTGCGATTGATCTCGATGTCGTCGACCACCAGCACCTTCAGGCCGTTCAGGTCCTGCACGCCGGTGGCGCGCGTCGTGACCGGCGTCACCGCGTCCGGCAGGTCGATCTCGAACCAGAACACGCTGCCGCCGCCCGGGCGGTCGGCCACGCCGATCTGTCCGCCCATCATCTCCACCAGCTGGCGGCAGATCGACAGGCCCAGGCCCGTGCCGCCGTATTTGCGGGTGACCGAGCCGTCGGCCTGCTGGAACTTGTTGAACAGCTTGCCCTTGGCCTCGTCGCTGAGACCGATGCCGGTGTCCTGCACCTCGAAGCGCAGGGTCGCGCCGCCGTCCGCCCCGGCCCGCGAGGTCACCTCCACCGCCACGAAGCCGGTCTCGGTGAACTTCAGCGCGTTGGTCAGCAGGTTCATCAGCACTTGGCGCAGGCGCGTGGGATCGCCGCGGAAGCCGCCGCGCGCGCCGTCGTCGAGATAGGCGGCGATCTCCAGCGCCTTCTCCGTGGCCCGTGGCGACAGCAGCTCGACCACGTCCTCCACCACCGTCGGCAGGCAGAAGTCGATCTCCTCCAGCTCGACCTTGCCGGCCTCCAGCTTGGAGATGTCGAGGATGTCGTTGATCAGGTTCAGCAGGCAGTCGGCGGAGGTGCGCACCGCCTCGGCGAACTTGCGCTGTTCCGGCGTCAGGTCGGTGCGCAGCAAGAGGGCGTTCATGCCGATCACGCCGTTCATCGGCGTGCGGATCTCATGGCTCATGTTGGCCAGGAATTCGCTCTTGGCGGTGTTGGCGGCGCCGGCCTGCAGCGCGGCGGCGGCCAGGGCGGCCTCGGTGTGCTTGCGCTCGGTGATGTTCTGCAGCGCGCCCACCAGGCGCAGCGGCTTGCCCTGCGGATCCGTCACCAGGTCGGAGGTGGAGAAGGTCCACACCTCCTTGCCATCGCTCCGCTTGACCCGATACTCGGCGCGGTAGGGTTCGCCGGTGCGTTCGTGCTGCGCCCAGGCCTCCTGGGCGGCGGCCAGGTCGTCGGGGTGGACGCTGCACCAGATGTCCCTGACCAGCTCGTCATAGGTGAGCGGGCGCTCGAAGAAGGTGTCCTCCGCACCCACCTTGAACAGGGTGCGCGAGACGTAATCCAGCTCCCAGATATGCAGGTCGGCCAGCTCGGCCGCCATCTTCAGACGCCGCTCCGAGCGGCGCGACTGCTCCAGCGCCTCGACCATGTCGGTGATGTCGTGGCTGGCGATCAGCAGGCCCAGCACGCGGCCGTCCAGGTCGCGCCAGGGGCTCAGCTCGACCTGGTACCAGGGGGTGCGCCCGTCCGGCAGCTCCACCTGCGCCCGGTCGAAGCGCACCGTCTCGCCGGCCAGGCACTGGCCCAGGATCGGGCCGAACCGCTCGGCGCTGTGGGGCAGGATGTCGTGCAGATTGCGCCCCAGCGCCGTCTCCCGCGAAACGCCGGTCTGGAGGCTCCACGCGGGGCTGACCTCGACCACGACGAGGTCGGCGTCGGTCATGATCAGCTGGAAGGGCGCCATGCGGATGAAGGCCGCGGTCTGCTCGCGCCCACTCGCCGGCCCCTTACTCGACGTCGCAGAGCGCGTCCGAGCCCCCATCTGCCCCCTCCCAGGACATTACGCGGCGCCCTGACTATCCGATGGCCCGTTAACGCCCGGTGGAAATTGAAGATTTCGCGCCGCCCACGACAAACCGCCTTGCGCCCGGCGCCGGCGTCCGTAAGAGGAAACCGTCGGCCCGGTAGCTCAGCCGGATAGAGCAGCGCTTTCCTAAAGCGAAGGTCAGGGGTTCGAGTCCCTTCCGGGCCGCCACTTCGGTTTCCGACGCTTCGGCTTCCGCCGTCCCCCGCCTCGGCCTGGCGCAGGCGACGCCGCCCCTGCGGGCGATTCGGAGTTGAGGTGAATCAAGGCGTAGCCGGCCACGTCGGGCATGGTCTGGTCTTGGCCGCCCGGGTGTCTCCCGGCCGCCAGGCTTCCCCCAAGTCCTTGGTTGGCCGGCGCCGGCCGTCTTATGCGCGCCGGGCGCAAGGGTCGCTGTTCAAGGATCCGACGATGAAACTGAAACTCTTGCTGTGCGCCGCCGCGACGGCGTCCCTGGCCTGGACATCCGCCGGCTTCGCCGCCCCGCCCGGGGATCGCGAGCATGGCCGTGACCAGGGTCAGAACCAGGCGGCTCCGGCCCAGGATCACCCGGCCGACCAGGCCGACACCTCCGCAAGGCCGGCCAGGCCGGCTCGCGGCGAGGCGCCGGGTCGCCTCCGGGGACAGGGACAAGGCATGGGACAAGGCATGGGACAAGGCCAGGCGCACGCGCCGGCGGCCGTCGCCCAGCCGGTCGCCCCGACGCTTCAGCCGCGCCCGCGCCAGACCCAGACGCACCCCCACACCGAGACGCACGGTCAGACCCCGACAGGGATCCTGGGCGCCCCCGCCGGCCCGTTCGGCGGCCAGCCCACCGTCCAGCACCCCGCGCGCGGGGTCCATCCCGGTCGCCAGGGTCCGACGGCCCAGCCGGCGCCGCCCCGCTTCCCGTCGCCTACGGGCGTCAACCGGCCCGGCCGCCCGCCGGCCCTGGGCGACTGGAGTCGTCCGTCCCGCGGCCCGGATCGCGACCAGGCCGGCCAGCAATGGCGCCAGGGCCACCAGGGATGGGATCGCAGCGCGCCCTGGCGCCGCAACAACGACTGGTGGCGCGGCAACGCCGCCTTCCGGCTGTTCTTCGGCCCGCGCATCGGCTTCTTCTTCATCCCCGGCCACGGCTATGTCCGGGCGCCGGACCAGTATCGCGAGCACTACTGGATCGCCGGCGAGTACCTGCCCAACTGGTTCTGGCAGTATCCGGTCCGCGACTACGCGAGCTATGGCCTGCCGGATCCGCCCTACGGCTGCATGTGGGTCTGGGTGGACAACGACATCGCCCTGATCGACCGCGACGACGGCTACATCCTCGATATCGTTCACAACGCCTGGTGACCTGGACGGGTAGGCGCGCGGTCCCCAGCGGGCCGCGCGCCTTCGGCCCGCGCCTGACCGAGACCGGGCTGGCGCAGGAGCCGACGGCGAAGTGCGTGTCACCTGCGCACGGAGATGCCCATGGCCTGCGCGCTTGACGCACGGCGTATCCTTCTCGTCGAGGACGAGATGATGGTGTCCTGGCTGCTGGAGCGCAGGCTCCGGCTGTCAGGTCCGCCGTCGCGGCGCTTGCGGCGAATGAGGCGTGGGCCTGCGGCGCGGGCCTGACCTCGGGCCCGGCTCAGGCGTGATTCGGGCCCTGGCCGCGGGGCTGGGCGGGCGAACGGGCGCCGCCACGGCCAGATGTCTTGGTGTTGGCGGTCGACTTGCTGGCGGACGCGGCCGGGGTCGCCGCCCTGGCCGGCGGCGTGGCGCGGGTCATCGGCACATCGCCCTCGAACAGGGCGTGGTCCATGGTCGAGGTCAGCCAGGCGGCGCACTGGTCCGAGGACCAGCCGCAGTCGTGCACGAAGGAACGGATCACCGACGGCCGGGTCATCGCCCACAGGGAATTGGTGGCGTCGTCGCCGGACAGGCCGGGCTTCAGGCAGCCGTCCCGTTCCCAGCGCGCGGCCAGGGTGCGCAGATCGTGCCATTCGCCGTTCTGCGCCGCTTCCCACCAGTTGGCCGCGTCGGGGTCGGTGAGGGCGGCGCTGGCGGCGATGCTGAACACGCCGTTGTCCGCGCCGTTCAGCGCCACGTAGCGGTCCACCAGATGGCGCAGCTGGGCGCGTGGATCGCGACTGGAGGCGAGCGCGGCGGCCACGGCCTCGGCCACAACCTCCTCGGGATTCACCGACCGCAGGATGGCGTGCAGGATCGCCGCCTTGGTGCGGAACGCCACATAGACGGTGTTGGGCGAGGCGTTGGCCAGCTGGGCGATCATGTCCAGCGTGGTCGCGCCGTAGCCGTGACGGTCGAACAGCACCCGGGCCGCCTCGACGATCGATTGGCGGGTCTGGGCGGCCTGCGCCTGCCTCAGGGGCGAAACATACGTCCGCTTCAGAGCCATGGTCCTCTGTCCCTCTTGGCGGCGTCATTCGCCTTAGCCGGCCCCGCCGCGGGGCGCTGCGCCTCGTACTCGCCCTCTAATAGAGAGCCCAATTAATTATGGCAACCCATAAACCTATCCAATGAATTGCCAACTTCTCTTCTGCCTGGAAACAACGCGCAGAGATGACGACACCTGTCGAGACTCCGGACACGATGCGTGACAATACCTCAGCAAGACAGATTAACCGGCGGCGCGCCGACAATCGCCGCGCCCCCGCACTCGACTTTTCCGCCCTGCCCGCCTGGCGGGACGGTCGGTCGGGCGGCCGACGATCCCCGATGCAGGGCCTTAACGGATACCCCTTGAAACCGCCTCGTTAACAATTGAACCGGCGTGGCCCGGCTTGTGCACTTGTGGAACCCACGGCCAAGCCCCCTTGTTCCATGGTGAAACTGGCAAAGAGGGGCGATTGGCAGTGAAAGTCACCGTCGACTACCGTTAACGTTTATGGCAATGTGAACCGCATGGACGAGGCGAGGGGATACGAGGCCCAGTTTGAGGCCCTTGGCGAGGTCGAGGTCTATGACCGCGTCGAACGCCGATTCTATGAAGGCGCGGCGCGCGCCTATGCGATGCGCTGGCTGAACGACAAGGCCATGGCGCGGCTGACGGGGGCGTCGTTCCTGGCCGCCCCGGTCGCCGCCGAGCTGGCCGCCCTGGCCCGGCACTCGCGCCGGTCCGGCCGCTGGGCCGCGATCAGCGCCGGCGTCGCCGGGGTGGCGACCGTCGCCAACATCGGCTTCGTCGCCTACGCCCAGATCCAGGCGCACAAGGAAGCTTCGCGGCACGACGCCGAGGTGGCCGCGCTTGCGCAGCAACGCCTTACGGCGCAGACGCAGTCGCGCAGGGCCGCCGAGGCCCGGCTGGGCGCGAGCTCCGCAACCAGCCCCAACGACCGCCCCTCGCCGATCGCGATCCGCTAAGGCGCCCTGGCGCGGCGGCGTCCCGTTTCGGGACGGATCTCGCCGTCGCCCGCCCTCCCCGTCTCCCCCGGAACGGCCGCGCGGCCGCCCGCGCCACCTGCCCTGCCCGCCGTCTGACGCGACTTCTGGCGGAGCCTGCCGTCGCGCCCGGCGACAGCCCCGTTCACGGAACAGTGTTATACTCAAGTTTGGCGTCTCAGTTATGGTGCCGGCATGCACCGCATCGACTCCATGGCGGCGGAATTCGAGGCAAGCGGCGAGGTCGAGGTTCGCCGCCGCATCGCCCATGGCGACTACGACGCCCCTCACCTGGCTCACGCGCTGCGCTGGCTGGACGACCGGGCCGTCGATCGGACCCTGCCGCACGAGGCCGATCCCGAGCTTGAGCGGGAGCGCGGCGAACGCACCCTGGACGCGGTGATCAAGCTGGCTCTCGGGGGCGCCGGTCTGGCCGCGGTGGCGGGCGCCGTCGTGGGTGTCATGTCGCTGCGATAGGGCGCGGCCGCGCCGAAGACGCCCGCGGCTGGACCTCGGCGCTGCGGGCAGACCCTCAGCGCTGGAAGCCGTCAGCGATAGAAGATGTGGCCGCCGATCTGGCGCACCCGCACCAGGCTGCCGCTCCAGTACGGCGTCATCCAGGCGGCGTGATAGTGGGTCGCCCCGGCCAGGGGCCTGTAGACGAAGCCGTGCAGCGCCTTCACCGCCAGATCGTGCGCCCGGTCCCAGGCCACGGGGTCGATCGGCCGGTCCATGGAGCCGTCGCAGGCGAAGGTGAACTGGCAGGTCCCGCGGTCGGAGCGCTGGAACACCACGCCGCAGACATCCGCCGGATAGGCCGCCAGGCGCGTGCGGTTCATCACCACCTGGGCCACGCCCTCCTGCCCCTCGATGCTTTCCGAGCGGGCCTCGTAATAGATGGCCTGGGCCAGGCAGGTGGCCGGATCGAGACGGTCGCTGGCCGACCAGTCCGCGTCGGCCGGCCCCAGCCGCACCACGGGCGCGGCCTGCACCACCTGGGCGTCGGCGCCGCCGATCAGCAGGCGGATGCCTGCGGTTTCGGCGGCGAGCGCGGCCGGCGCCGGGGCGGCCAGGACCACGCCGAGCACGGCCGCCAATGCTGAATTCCTGCCCCCCGGCATGCCCCGCTCCGAAGAATTAGCCCCCATTGTGCCGCTTCCGGCCCCGGATCGGCAAGTCCGCAGAACGGGGATAGCCGAGTTCGGCCGTCCTCCGCGACGCGGCGGGGCCGCTATACACGGCGTTCGCCGCGCGGGCGGCGCGCTCAGCCACGGCGCGACCGCGCCCCGAGCGCGAGGCGCCTGACGGCGAGGTGTGCGATAGCTTCCAGTCATGAGCGATCTGATTCAATACGCCCAACGCGGGCGAAACACCTGGTGGGCCTGGCTGCTGGGCCCGATCCTGGGCTTCACCCTGGCGCTGGTGGCCGGGGTGCTGATCACCATCGCAGTGATGCTAGCCGGGGCGGCGCCGCCCGACCTCGCCCAGCAGATCGCCCGCCCCACCCATCCGCGGGTGTTCTTCATCACCACCGGCGTCACCTTCGGCTGCATCCTGGCCGGGCTGGCGGCCTCCGCCTGGCTGGTGCAGGCCAAGCGGCCGACGGATCTGATCGGGGACTGGCGCTGGCGCGGCTTCGTCGCCGGAGCGGCGGCCTGGAGCCTGGCGCAGGTCGCGGCCGCGGCGCTCGACTACGCCCTGGCGCCGGCCAGCTTCCGCCTCACCGCCTCGGCCGCCACCCTGGAGCTGGCGCTGGCCGCCGTCCCGGCCCTGGCCGTGCAGACCTTCGCCGAGGAGTTCGTGTTCCGCGGCCTCGCCACCCAGGGCCTGCGGCTGCTGCTGCCGCCCCTGCCCTGCGCCCTGGCCAGCGGCGCCCTGTTCGCCGTCGTGCACATCCCCAACGGCTGGCCCCAGGCGGCCAACGCCCTGGTGTTCGGCGTCGCCGCGGCGTGGATCGCGCTGCGCACCGGCGGGCTGGCCACCACCTTCGGCATGCACCTGGCGAACAACCTCTTCGGCGCCCTCGTGGTGGTCTCCACAGCCGACGTATTCCGCGGCGCGCCCGGTCTCTTCACCCAGCAGCCGCTGCAGGGCCTGTGGGTCGACGTGATGATGCAGGGCGCGCTGATGATTGCCCTCACTTTGGTCATAACGCGAATGACCAGAACCCAGCCAGGGACGAACACTTGAGTCGACCGAACCATTAAGACGCGTATACTTCGCCCTATGGGGGCGAATGAGCCGGTCCACATTGAATTTGAGATGCTCGGCGAGGCGGAGGTCAGCCGGCGCGTGGGCGCGCGCGCCTTCGACGAACCCACGCGCGCCAACGCCATGCGCTGGCTCAACGACCGCGCCATGGCGCGTACGACCGGCGGCGAGCGGGTGACCAGCCACGCGGTCCACGCCTGGGAAGCCCACGTGCGCGACGCCCGCCGCACGGCGCGGACCGCCAGCACGGTGTCGGTGCTGGCCCTGGCGCTGGCGGTCGCCGCCCTGGTGCTGTCGATCGACACCGTGCGCCGCGCCCAGTCGGACGTCAGGCGCGCGGAGACCCTGGCCGAGACGGTGTCCTCCCTGCAGCCGCTGGCCTCGACGGCGCCCCCGCGGGCCCACGCCCGTGCGCCGGCGCCGTGATCCACGCATTCTCCGCCTGGGCCCTCGCAAGCATTGGGCCCCCGCGTGCATTGGGCATTCGCGTGAGGGGGGTAGCGCCTGGGCCGGCGGGCGGGGGGCTGCTAATGGCGAGGCGATCGGTATTTTCGTGTGAGTTCGGCTCCAGCGAAAGACCCTGTTCGCGGCATAGGCGGCCGCTGGGCAAGATGAGGCGCATTGTCGTGGTGAACAATGTTCTCCCTGATGCTATGATCCCCCGTCATCATCCACGTCCAACCGCCGGGAGAACATCGCCGTGACCGCCGCACACCGCCCCCGCCCGCCGTCCAAGGCCCGCGCCGGCGTGCTGCGCCGGCTCGCGCGCTTCCTGCGCGGCGAGCGGGGCAATGTGGCGACGCTGTTCGGCCTGCTGCTGGTGCCGATCATCGGCTCGCTCGCCCTGGCCACCGAAGCCTCCAACTGGTTCCTCAGCTACCGGGCGATGCAGAACGCCGCCGACAGCGCCGTGCTGGCGGCCGCCAACAACGGCAACACCGCCGCCTCGGGCAGCTACGCCTACTATCAGTGGGCCGGCCTGTCCGTGGCCTCCGGCTACGGCTACGCCCCCTACGGCCTGACCAACGGCTCGCACGACACCACGGTCTCGGTGCAGAACAAGATCACCTGTCCGAACAACAGCGCCAGCACGGCCTGCTACCAGGTGACCATCACCCACGCGGTCCCGATCTACCTGACGGCCCTGGTCGGCTATCAGGGCACGACGACCTCCTACAGCGGCGCCAAGGCGACCCTGATCTCGGTCAGCGCCATCGCCGGCCCCAGCGCCATCAATGCGCCGGACTGCATCCTCTCGCTGGCCACCACGGGCACCGCCATCACCTCCAACGGCGGCAGCAACGTGGATCTCAGCGGCTGCACGGTGATGTCCAATTCCAGCGGCGGCACGGCGATCAACTGCAATGGCCACGACCTGAACGCCGACAACACCATCGCGGTGGGCTCGGTCGACAGCAAATGCAGCAACGGCATCTCCGGCGCCACGGCGGTGTCCGATCCCTACGCGGCGAAGGCGGCGAAGATTCCCAAGGACCCCTGTGGCGGAACGAAGTCTTCCAACTATCCGCAAGAGCCCAGCGCAGTGAACACCGCCAACACGGGCAGCTTCGGGGCGCCGATGGCCGGCAAGGCCGGGTACTACTATTACTGCGGCGACGTGCAGCTGACGGGCAATGTGACGGTCACCGACAAGCGGGTGGTGGTGATCTACAATGGCCAACTGGACATCAACGGGAACACCCTCAGCACCTCGTCGACCGGCGGTTTGACGGTGATCTTCGCAGGGCAGAACAAGATCCAAGGCCTCACGCCGTTCCACAACTTCGCGGACAACTCCTCCAGCGGAAAAGGCGTGATCAACATCGCCGCCTCCACCACCGACCCGACAGGCGACAATACCTGGGGCGGCGTCGCGATGTATCAGTCGCCCTATCAGGTGGATGGCACGGGTGTGCTGGCCAGCGCCATGACCGACCAGAAGGTCACCAACAAGTACAACAGCCTGGACATCACAGCCGCCGGCTCCAGCCCGACGCTGGACATCACCGGCCTGACCTACCTGCCCAACGCCGCGGTCACGCTCAGCGGCGCGATCGACAAGTCGCAGTACGGCGCCTATTGCTTCGTGCTGGTGGTGAACACCATGACCGTGAACGGCAGTGGCTCGATCTTCCAGCACAGTCAAAGCGGGTGCCCGTCGGCCGGGACGACCCAGGTCTACAGCCAGGTCAACCGCTTCGTGCTACTGCAATGACCACGCTGCGGCGCTTTCTGGCCGACCGCGGCGGGGCGGCGGCGGCCGAACTGGCCCTGATCCTCGGCCTGCTGACCATTCCGCTGATGAGCGTCGTCGACCTCGGAGTGTACGCCTTCGAGCGCATGCAGGTGCAGAACGCCGCCCAGATGGCCGCACAGTCCCTGTGGTCCACGTGTTCCACCACCGCCTATTGGCCGGTGACCAAGTTCTGCAGCACTGGCCAGTCGAACGCGACGCTGGGCGCTCAGCAGTCCTCGCTCGGGACGGACGTCACGGTGTCCTCGATCGTCGACGGCTACTACTGCATGGACACCACCGGAACCCCGCAGGCGATCGGCAGCACGGGCACCTATTCGACACCGCTGACGCTGACCAAGCCGACCAGCTGCGGCTCGGGGACCTGGTCGTCGACCGCCCCGGCAGAATATGTGACGGTGACGGTGGCCTATACCTACAAGCCGGCGTTCGGCTCGGTGTCGGTGGGAAGCATCCTCAACAGCGCCATGTCCGAATCCTCGATGGTCCCGATCAAGTGATGCGCCGCCGGCCCGCCTTTCTGCGCGACCAGAGCGGCGCCAGCGCCGCCGAGTTCGCCATCATCACACCGGTGTTCTTCGCCCTGGTGTTCGCGGTGATCAACTTCTCGATCGCGCTCTACGCCTATGTGACCTTGCACTTCGCGACCGAGGATGCGGCGCGGTGCTATTCGCTGACCACCAGCTGCGCCGACGCCAACGCGACCCAGACCTATGCGGCCGGCCGCTATGCCGGTCCGAACATCTCCCCGGTCTTCGTGGCCAGCAACACCGGCCAGTGCCACCAGAACACCGGCGGGGCCTATGACGGCCACCTGGTCACCGGCTCGGGCAGCATGACCCTGAACCTGGTGCTGACCAGCGCCACCATCTCCTTCTCGACTCAGGCCTGCTTCCCTTAGAGCCCTTCAGGGTCAGATGGACTCATCTGACCCTGAAGGGCTCCATTTCAAACATTTGGCGCATGTCCGGGCGGCGAAACCGGACCCACTTTCGCCTGACATGCTCGGGCGGGCCGCGCGCGCACCGGACCTGGCGTCCAGGGCCGGCTGATAGACCTGCACCACCGCCCAGCGGTCCTCGTACAGCCGGCGCCATCCGGGCGTGCGGTCGAGCAGCGGGATCAGGCCGGACCCCGGCGTCGTGATCGACCACACCACGCCGTAGCGCCGCAGCGTGGCCAGCGCCTGCGCCGGCGGATCGGCGGCCTCGGTGTCCAGCGCCAGGCGCACGAAGGTGTCGCCGTACATGTCGGCCCGGCCGTCCACGAACGGCCGCACGCCATTCAGGATCAGCCAGCCGCCGAAGCTGTAGCTGTTGAACACCGGCGCCCCGCGCAGGGCCGGCGGCACGTGCGCCAGGGCGGCCACCGGCGTCGTGCCGCTGTCGACCCGCCGGACGGGATGGCCCAGCCGCCAGGCGCCGATGGCGACGACCAGCGCCGCCGCCGCGCCCAGCGCCGCCCACGACCGGAAGGTCCAGGCGGATGCGCGGCCGGACGCCGGGGCCGCGCGCGCCGGCTCCAGCACGGCGCCCAGCGGCTGGGCCAGCAGCAGCGGCCCCGCCGCGGCCAGGATGATCTCCTGGCGCCCGTGCTGGAAGGTCATGAACAGCAGCAGCAGCAGCAGCGACAGCCGTTCCCAGCCGAACCGCACGCCGCGGTAGAGGCAGACGAACAGCGCCAGGAACAGCGCCATCACCAGCGGCGAGATGTGCGCCAGGTCCGTCGGCTTCCACTCGCCGATGTCCTGCAGCACCCCCAGCCGCATCACCTGCAGCGGCAGCAGGACGTCGTCCACGCCGTTGGGATTGATCAGCGCCGCCAGCCCGGCCAGGCCCAGGAACAGGCCCCAGCCCAGCAACGCCCGCGGGCGCGCCGGCCCGGCCAGCCGCCAGGCCTCGATGGCGAAGGGAACCGTGAAGACCAGGCCGAACACATAGCTGCCGTGCAGGTTGGCCCACAGGGTCATGAGCGGCGCCAGCCACAGCGGCGGCGGCCGTCCGGCGCGCCGGGCCTCGACCATCTGCGCCGTCCACAGCACCAGCAGCGGCAGCGCCAGCATGTGCGGCCGGGCCAGCAGGTGAACGCGCAGGATCGCGAAGGCCAGCCCGACGCAGGCGATCACCGACAGCACGCCCAGCATGCGGCGCAGCGTCCGCGCCATCAGCGCCATGGCGGCGCCGGCGCACGCGCCCACCAGCAGCTGCACGGCGGACCAGCCGCCCGCCGCCTGAACCGCCGCCAGGACGACCTCGGACAGCCACTCGTGCGCCACCCAGCGCCGCCCCGGGACGGTGAACGAGAACGGGTCGACCGTGGGAACCGCGCGATGCGCCAGGATCCAGCGACCGGTGGCGATGTGCCAGTTGGTGTCGCCGTCGGCGAAGGTGATGCTGTCGAAGCATACAACGACTATGACGATCGTCGCCAGAAAACACAGCGCGCCTAGCTCAGAAGCTTGACCTAATGGAGCATCACCTCGGCCCTGCCACATCGCGTTGCTGTTCACTTCCCATGGCCTCAGAATGTTGTCTTAGCTGTCGAGGCGGATTGGGGCCGCATAGGTATTAGTCGACCGCCGGGGAGGAGGTGCCCCCTATAGCGAACCTCCCTTCCACTCTGTTTGTCGCGATAGACGCCTACCCACCCATGTGGCGCCACCATGTCCGTGAGTGAGCCCCAAGGGGACATCAAATAAAGATCTCGGCCCACGCCCGCGGAAATAGCGGATACAAAAACTGCAAGGGCAAGCACTATGACTGTCCACCCTTCCGGCTTCCGCTGTACAGCTTCGCCAATTCCAAGTGCCGCCAAGAAGAATATTATGGGATAGAACTCCATTCGATATCTGAAAGTGCAAGCAATTGCTCCCAGCATAAGAAGAGCTGGGACCACCAATCCACCCGCTACAGCAACTGCAGCGACATTTCGATCGACAATAGACAGACGAACCGTTCGCGCTACGCCGAAGATAGCCAACATAATCGTTGCCGAGTCGCTCAATAAGATTGAGCTTGGCGGAAGTTCGACAATATCGAACATTCTAACCTGGAATTCCTGAAATATGAGCGTTCCACTGTGATCCCGGAATTGCCACACCGGGAAGAAGTAATACTGCAGGGCAAAAGGCACTCGCCTGAGATTGAACTCGCCAAGTGTATTCAACCTAACCAATCGATCGGGAAACGCCGCCACAGCCTCGAATTGCAGTCTCAGGGGTATGAATGTGAAGGCGTTGCCCCATCTCTGGTAGTTCACCCACAGGCAAGCACCCACAAGCCCCGACAAGAGAACGCCCGCAGGCAACAATCGCCGCGCCTCCAAGCGGGGAGGCACTCTGCCGGCCACCCCCAACAACCGGACGCTCGCAAGAAAAATAAATGCCACACACAAGCCAAGTCCGAAGTCGAATTTGCAATTGAGTCCGAGTCCAGCAAGCAACGCCATCCCGGCGTAGCGCTTCATACTCGCCTCTTCAGATAATATGACCCTCATAGCTATGTTGACAAAAGACATTGACACAGCATCCGCCCAGGAGGCTACCTCCTGATATATACTCGGCTTTAGAAATTGAATACTTTGTCCTGACGCAGCCACTGCCAGCAGTATTAGCACAGAGAACGCCGCGGATGCTTGGGCGTTACGCACGCACCGAAGCCCGTAAGACGCCGCGTCAACGCGCATTACAAGCGAAACGCAAGCAGCAACAGCGGTCGACAACGATGTGACATCTATCGTTTTTATGCCACCAATCACCAGCAAAGGCGCACGAATTATGGCACAAAACATCCCGAAATATGCGTAGTATTTTCCATCTCGAAAAAATGCCTCATTTGTAATTGATTCTAAAGATACATCATACCTCCCAATGGATAAGTTGTACATCATATTGTTAAATACGTAGCCGTTTGCCACGTGATAGAACATTCCAGGCGTCCTGTGCATTAGAAATAGGATCGCGGAACAGCCAAATATCGAAATATAGACAGACCACCTAGTAGCCTTGTTGCTGCGCGCAGCTGCAAAATCTAGCACTCTTGAAGCCCTTCTTAGTGGTGCAGCCTTGACTCATCCGCTTCCCGAACGGGCGCGAGAAGAGAACTCACCCTTCCGTTAGGGGGAAATCAACCTGTTTTGGGCACATCTGCAGGAGTGTCGACCTCAAGCGATTCACCAACGCTGCAGATTGTCAGACTCGCCAAGACCTTCGCCGGCGGGCGGGGGGTCGCGGACGTGTCCCTGACGGTCGCGCCTGGCGCGATCACCGGCTTCATCGGCGTCAACGGCGCCGGCAAGAGCACTACCCTGCGCTGCGTCCTGGGGCTGCTGCGGCCCGACGCCGGGGACATCCGCCTGTTCGGGCGGCCCGCCGATGCGGCCGGCCGGCGGCGGGTGGGCTTCCTGCCGGAGGAGCGGGGGCTGTTCCCGCGCGAGCGGGCCCGCGACGTCATCGCCTTCCACGCCCGGCTGAAGGGCGTCGCCCGGCGCGAGGCGCTGGCGCGCGCGGACCGGCTGCTGGAACGGATCGGCCTGGGCGGGCGCCAGTCGGCCCGCATCGAGAGTCTGAGCAAGGGCAATGCCCAGCGCGTGCAGATCCTCTGCGCCCTGGCGCACCAGCCGGACCTGCTGATCCTGGACGAGCCGCTGTCCGGCCTGGACCCCATCGCCCAGGGCGAGGTGCTGAGCCTGTTCGCGGAATACCGCGCCACCGGCGGCTCGATCCTGTTCTCCACCCATTCCATGGCCGCCGCCGAAAGCCTGTGCGACCAGGTGGTGGTGCTGGCCGGCGGGCGCACCGTCTTCGAAGGCCCGGTCGCCGAGGCGGGCGGGCAGGCGCCGCATGGCGCGGTGGTGGTCACCGCCGACGAAGCGGGCCTGCTGGCCGCCGCGGCGGCCGTGGGCGGAACCGCCTCGCCGCTCGCCGCCGGCGAGGGCCAGGCGCGGATCGGCGAGGCCGGTCGCTGGCGCGTGGTCCTGCCGCGCGAGGTGACCCATCCGGCGCTGATGCGGGCCCTGGCCGAGCACGGCGTGGCGATCTTCGCCTTCGAACCGATCAAGCCGGACCTCGAGGGCGCGTTCTGGGCGCTGGCCGGCGGCCCGCCGGCGCGGGCGGAGCCGGCCGGCGCGAGGCGGGCCGCGTGACGCCCCCGGCCCTGCTGATCGCCGAGCGCGAGTTCCGCGCCTACGCGTCGACCCTGAGCTTCTGGGTCGCCCTGGCCATCGGCCCCCTGGCCATGGCCGGCGCGCTGGGCGTCGCCGCCCTGTCGGCCCGGGCCGCCCAGCCGGCGGCGATCGCGGTGGCCGCCCCCGACGCCGGCCTGCGAGCGGCGGGCGAGCGCGCCCTCATCGAGGCCGCGGTCCTGGACCATGTGGCGATCGAGATCGCGCGCCGACCCGGCGCCGGCACGCCCCGGCTGGTGATCGAGGCCGACGGCGACGGCCCGGCGCGAGCGCGCTTCGAGGGCGCCTCGCCGCTGACGCCGGCCGCCCAGGTCGCCGCAGCCCGCACCGTCGAGCGCGACGTCGCGCTCGCGCGGCTGGGCCTCTCGCCGCCCCCGACCCCGCACGCCCGACCATCGGCGCCGCCGTCGCCCGCCGCCGCGGGCGGCGCCTCGCGCTTCGCCCTGGTGATGATGCTGTGGCTGACCCTCACCGGCTCGCTGGGCATGCTGCTGCAGGCGGTGGTGCGCGAGCGGGCCAACCGCGCCCTGGAGAGCCTGCTGGCCGCGGCCGGCCCCTGGGACATCGTGCTCGGCAAGCTGGTGGGTGTGGGCGCCGTGTCGCTGCTGGTGCTGGCGGCCTGGCTCGGATCCGCTGCGGGCCTGGCGCCCCTGGCGCCGAGCGCGGGCGGCCTGGCTGGCGACCTGCTGCGCGGCCTTGCCGATCCGGCCACCCTGGTCCGCGCGGGCCTGATCTATCTGCTGGGCTTCGCCTTCTATGGCCTGGTCACCGTCGGGGTCGGCGCGCGGGCGCGCGACAGCGCCGCGGCGCAGAACCTGTCGCGTCCGATGTTCGCGGTGCTGCTGGCGGCCTTCTTCGCCGCCATGGCCGCCGCCGGCGGGACGCCGGGCCTGGCCTGGATGACCTTTACCCCGCCGTTCACGCCGTTCATGCTGCTGCTGCAGCCGCCGGGCCAGCTCCCGGTCGCGGCGGAAGTCGGCGCCCTGGGGCTGCTGGCCCTTTCCGCCGCCGCGGCCGGCGGCTGGGCGACCCGCGGCCTGCGCATCGGCGCGGAGGCAAGAGGGCCGGTTTCCGGACTATTCGCCAGCCGCGCCAGATCGTCGCGGCGCCTGCAGGCAGGCTGTTGAGACCAATCCAAATATCACCAATTTGAGTAAGGTCATCCTATACCGAAATTGGCGGAGGGGTCCACACGTGTCAGGCGAGTCTCCAAGACCCCGCCTGGCGGCGGTCGGATGCGCTGCGCCGGGGCCAATACAATTCTCTGTGTAAAGCTTCACCGTCATCGCCAGACCAACACCGTTAAGGCGCGCCGGGGCGAACCACATCAGTTCTCCGCCACCACCGATGTTCACTTGAGAGAACAACGCTTCGCGTCGCCCAACTCGTGGTTTGCACCGTAGGTCGGCGCACTTGTTCGACCATTGCCCGGCAATTGGGCGCCGTAAGTCTTTCCACAACGCAAAAGTTAACCTGTTAAGAGAGGTTAATATATCTCTTGCCGGGCGAAACGACGCCGAAACAAGTCCGCTCAACAGACCTGAAACCCCCTCAAAAAAGGGGGGAAAAGTCCGGCTTGCGACTCATCCCGCTTGTCGAATGCTTGGCGTTAACCATTGATTAGGGTTTACATTTCGGTAGGAACATGGTTCTTCGAATTCGGGTTTGAAGTCGGGGGGCTTCCGAGCACCCGCCCATTTTCCGCCCCCGGGTTCGCGTCGTCGGAGCCGGGTCAGCACCACTCGAAAGGATTTGTTCCATGACCAAGTTCGTGTCCTTCCTGAAGGAAGAAAACGGCGCTTCGGCTGCCGAATACGCCCTGATCCTCGCCATCGTTGGCGCCGGCATCGCCGCCGCCGCGCTGGCCCTGGGCACGTCGATCAGCACCGCGCTGAACACAGCCGGCACCTGCATCACGTCGAAGGGGTCGAACTGCTAATGAGCAAGATCATCTCATTTCTGAACGATGAGAGCGGAGCTTCGGCCGCGGAGTACGCCCTCATCCTCGCCATCGTCGGCGCCGGCATTGCTACGGCCGCCCTGGCGCTTGGCACCTCCATCAGCAAGGCCATGAACACGGCCGGCACCTGCATGACCTCGAAGGGATCGAGCTGCTAATGACCAAGATTATCTCCTACCTCAACGACGAGAGCGGGGCTTCGGCCGCTGAATACGCTCTGATCCTCGCCATCGTCGGCGCCGGCATCGCCGCCGCGGCCCTGGCCCTAGGCACGTCGATCAGCAAGGCCATGAACACGGCCGGCACCTGCATCACCAACAAGGGCGTGGGCTGCTGACACAAGGGGCGGTCTGGCGCAGGTGCGTCAGGCCGCCCTTGCTCTTCCAGTTTTTGGTAAACGTAAGCCTTTGATAACCACGTTCTCCGACAATAGTATTCTGGTCCAACCGACCGAGCTGGCGGATTATCAAGATGAATCTACGCACGATCGCCACGCTCGCCGTCGCCATTCTTCTGGGCTTGATTGCCGTGGGCCTGGTCCGCGGCTTTTTGATGAAGTCTGATCCCAATCAATCAGCCTCAGGCGGTAAAGCCGGTCCTGGGGTATTCGTGGTTGTGGCTACTGCGCCGATCGCCCGCGGGGCGCCTGTGGACCCCAAGTTCATCAAGCTGGTGACCTATCCCGCCGATTCCGTGCCGGACGGCGCCTTCCACTCCATCACCGAGGCCTCCACGGGCGGACGCATCGCCCTGCGTTCGTTCGTACCCGGCGAGCCGATCCTGACGCCGAACGTCAGCGGCCCCGGTGGTAAGCTGACCCTGTCGGCGGCGATGACGCCGGGCATGCGCGCCGTGGCGATCCGCGCCAGCGACACCAGCGCCGTCGGCGGCTTCGTCCTGCCGGGCGACCGGGTGGACGTCCTGGTCACCCGCACGGTGGGCGGCGGCGAAGAGGCCAACACCGTCACCCAGGTGCTGGCCGAGAACGTCCGGGTGCTGGGGGTGGACCAGTCCGACAACGACGAACAGAACAAGCCGGTGGTCGCCAAGGCGATCACCATCGAGGTGACGCCCGACCAGGCGGCGACGCTGAACCTGGCGCAGTCGGTGGGCACGGTGTCCCTGACCCTGCGCCACGTCTCCGACTCGGCCGGCCTGGCCAGCAAGGCGACCACGGTCGCCGACCTGGGCTTCGCCCCGCGCCGCCATGCCGAACCCGCGCCGGCCGGCGCGGCCCCGGCCGCCCGGCCGGCCGGGGCCGCCGGTCCGGTCCGCCCGACGCTGCGGCCGAACGAAGTCGAAGTGCATGTGACCCGCGGGGTCGAGACCAACGGCTACGCCGTGGCGCGATACTGAAGCGGGTGGGGGGAACGATGCGTATGTCCAATCGTGGATGGGCCGCCCGCCTGGCGGCCACGGCCCTGGTCCTGACCGGGGCCATGGCGATTCTGGCGCCCGGCCTTGCCGTGGCCCAGGACGAGGCCCCGACCGCGACCTATGAGGTGGTGGTGGGGGCCGGCAAGTCGCAGGTGATCCAGCTGCCGACCGCCTATTCGGACGTGATGATCGCCGATCCCAAGATCGCCGACATCCTGCCGCTGAACACCCACTCGGTGTACGTGGTCGGCAAGACCCTGGGGGCCACGGCCCTGACCATCTACGGCCCGGGCAAGCGGCTGATCGCCGCCGTCAACGTCGTGGTCTCGCCCGATCTGGAAAGCTTCAAGGCCCGCCTGCACGAGGTCCTGCCCGGCGAGCGCGACGTCGCCGCGCGGGCGGCGAACCAGTCGATCATCCTCTCCGGCACGGCCTCCAGCCCCGCCGTGATGGGCCAGATCGCCACCCTGGCCGACACCTACGCGCCCGGCAAGGTGGTGAACATGATGTCGGTGGAGGGGGTGCAGCAGGTCAACCTGACCGTCCGCTTCGTGGAGATGGAGCGCACCACCTCCAAGAACCTGCGGCTCAACGTCCAGGGGGCCACCGGTCCACTGGACGCCGCCGGCCATCACGAATTCACCCTGACCACCGGCGATACCCTGGTGGCCAACGCCGGCAAGCTGGTGAACAGCTTCGGCGCCGCGGGCCTGGGCTTCACCGGGGCCGCCGGCGACCTGAACATCCTGTTCGACGCCCTGGAGCAGAAGGGGCTGATCAAGACCCTGGCCGAGCCGAACCTGACGGCCATGTCGGGCGACACCGCCAACTTCCTGGCCGGCGGCGAATTCCCCATTCCGATCGCCTCGACCTCGGCGACCGGCAGCGGCGGGGCGCCGACCATCACCGTGGAGTTCAAGCAGTTCGGCATCGGCCTGGCGTTCACCCCGACCATCCTCAAGGATGGGCTGATCAACATGGTGGTGAACCCGGAGGTCTCGGCCATCGACCCGACGACCTCGGTCAACACCGGCATCGTGTCGGTTCCCGGCCTGAAGGTCCGCCGGGCGCACACCACGGTGGAGCTGCGCGACGGCGAGAGCTTCACCATCGCCGGCCTGCTGAAGGACGACTACCAGAACAGCATCAGCCAGTTCCCGTTCGCCGGCGACCTGCCGATCCTCGGCGCCCTGTTCCGCTCCACCGGCTACCAGCACGACCAGACCGAGCTGGTGATCGTGGTCACCCCGCATCTGGTGACGCCGCGCCGGGCCTACGCCGCCGCGCCGAGCGACCACTTCGTGCCGCCGTCCGACTTCGAGCTGTTCCTGATGGGCCAGCAGCGCGGATCGGGCGCGGTCATCGCCCCCGAGGACCGCGTGCTGATGCAGGCCGATCCCACCAAGGGCGGCATCGACGGGCCGCACGGCCATGTCCTCTACTAGGAGCCGGCGCATGACCCGCAACATCACCCGCGCCGCCCTGGCCGCCACCACCGCCCTGCTGCTGGCCGGCTGCACCGAGACGCATCTGCGCCTGTCGCCGGACTTCGGCGAGGCGGTGCATCAGAACCAGGTGGCCCAGACCGCCGATCCCGACGCCCACTATGAGGGCGTCCCCGCCCCCGGCTCCAGCGGCGCGCGCGCGGCCGCGGCCAACGGCCGCTACAACCGCGATCAGGTGATCCCGCCGGCGTCGGCGTCGACGTCGACGGTGTCGATCGGCGGCGGCGCCAGCTCCAGCCCTGCGTCGCCGACGCCGTGACCGCATGAGATCGCGCCGCCACGCCAGACCGCTCCGTGCCCGGCCTGCCGCAAAAGGCGGCGCCGCCGGTGACTCTGGCCGCGGGATTGCACGTACAAACCGGAGATGTGCCAGGGTGGCCTCCGGCCGCCGTAACTGGTCTTTGGCCTGGCTTGTGGAGTGTGAGTCGTGATCGAGGCGCCCAAGAAACTGCGGTTCCTGGCGGCGGTGACCGGGGGGCAGGACGAGTCGAACCTGGACCGCGTCGCCGTGGTGGACGCCGCCGTGGGCGGGCCCGACCGCATGGCCTCGCTCGCCGCCCTGTTTCCGCACGTGCAGTTCGACTCCGTGGGCGAGACCTGGCCCGACCGCACCGACCCGCGGGTGAAGGTGCTGATCGCGCCGGTGCGCGCCCTCTCCGCCACCGAGGTCGACGCCGCCTGCGCCCGGCTGAAGACCGGCCCGCGGACGGTGATCGTGCTGTCCGACGCCGATGTGATGACCACCCGGCGGCTGCTGCGCGAAGGCGCCGCGGACGTGCTGACCACGCCGGTCAGCGAGCCGTCGATGGCCGTCTGTCTGGAACGCCTGCTGGCCGAGACCCGCGTCGACACCGGCGGCGGCGGCCGCGTGGGCGAGGTGGTGACCTTCCTCAAGGCCGGCGGCGGGGTGGGCGCCACGGCCCTGGCCACCCAGCTGGCCGCCGTGCTCGCGAGCCGGGTCACCGGCCGCCTGGCGCTGGCCGACCTGGACGTGCAGTTCGGCGCGGCGGCCATGTACCTGGACATGCCCGAGGCGATCAGCCTGAGCGACTTCCTGGGCCCGCACGCCGCGGCCCTGGACGAGACGCCCTTCGCCACGGTGCTCAGCCAGCATCGGTCCAAGGCCCAGGTGCTGGCCGCGCCGCGCGAGCTGACGCCCCTGGAGGGCGTGACCCCAGCCCAGGTCGACACCCTGATCGGCGCCCTGCGGCGCGACTTCGCCCTGACCCTGGTGGACCTGCCGTCGGTGTGGACCGCCTGGACCAACCGGGTGCTGAACCTGTCCGACCGCATCGTGCTGGTGACCCAGCTTTCGGTGCCGCACGTCAATCTGGTGAAGCGCCAGCTGCGGGTGCTGGCCGCCCAGGGTCTGGACCAGGTTCCCCTGGTGCTGGTGTGCAACGCCCTGTCCTCGGACCAGCAGGCCAGCCTGCCGCTGAAGGCCGCAGAGAAGGCGCTGGGCCGCAACTTCGACGTGGTGCTGCCGGAGGACCGCCGGCTGATGAACGCCGCCATCAACCAGGGCGTGGAGCTGTCGGCCATCAAGCGGGGCGCGAAGCTGGAAAAGGCCATTGCCGAACTGTCCGAGCGGGTCGGGGCCGGGGTGCTGTCACCGGTCTCCGACCGCCGGCTGAGGTGGTAGGGCGATGCTCTGGAAAGGCGACGACGCGGCCGCCCAGGCACAAGGCGCGAACGCCATCGAGGGCGCGATCGACCTTCGGGTGCGCATCCATCAGCGGCTGATCGAGATCCTGAACCTCAGTGTGCTCGACCGCGCTACGCGCGAGCAGCTGCGCGGTGAGATCCGCGGCCCGGTGCACAATCTGCTGACCGAGGAGAAGCGCTTCCTCACGCCGGCGCAGATGGACCAGCTGATCGACGACGTGCTGGACGAGCTGCTGGGCCTGGGCCCCCTCGAGCCGCTGCTCAAGGACCCGACGATCACCGACATCCTGATCAACACCCACAGCAGCGTCTATGTGGAGCGGCGCGGCAAGCTGGAGCACACCAGCGTCCGGTTCCAGGACACCCGTCACCTGATCCGCATCATCAACAAGATCGTCGCCGCCGTGGGCCGCCGGGTCGACGAGTCCCAGCCGATGGTGGACGCCCGCCTGGCCGACGGCAGCCGGGTGAACGCCATCATCCCGCCGCTGGCGGTGGACGGCCCGCTGGTGTCGATCCGCAAGTTCTCGGCCACGCCGATCCACATGGCCCGGCTGATCGAGCTGGGCTCGATCACCACCGAGATGGCCCAGGTGCTGCAGGCCGTGGTCAAGGCGCGCCGCAACGTGCTGATCTCCGGCGGCACCGGCTCGGGCAAGACCACCCTGCTGAACGCCCTGTCGGCCTATGTCGACCCGCTGGAACGCATCGTCACCATCGAGGACTCCGCGGAACTGCAACTGCAGCAGCCGCACGTCGGCCGCCTGGAGACCCGGCCGCCGAACCTGGAAGGCAAGGGCGAGATCGCCCAGCGCGACCTGGTGCGCAACGCCCTGCGGATGCGGCCCGACCGCATCATCGTCGGCGAGGTGCGCGCCGGCGAGGCGTTCGACATGCTGCAGGCGATGAATACCGGCCACGACGGCTCGATGACCACCGTGCACGCCAACACCCCGCGCGACGCCCTGTCGCGCATCGAACAGATGATCGGCATGGCCGGGCTGGACATCGCGCCCCGCTCGGTGCGCAACCAGATCGCCTCGGCCATCCACGTGGTGGTGCAGGTCGAGCGCCTGGACGACGGCAAGCGCAAGGTCACCTCGGTCGCCGAGATCGTCGGCATGGAGGAGGACGTGATCTCCATGCAGGAGATCTTCAAGTTCCGCCGCCGCGGTCGGGGACCCGACGGCACGGTGCTGGGCGACCACGAGACCACCGGCGTGCGGCCCAAGTTCATGGAGACCCTGGCGTCGCGGGGGATCGAGCTGTCGTCCGCCATGTTCGCGCCCGGCCGGAAGTCGGCCTGACATGTCGCAGTTGCTACTCCCGCTGATCTACGTCCTGGCCTTCGTGGCCGTGGTGCTGGCCGCGCAGGCGATCGCCAACCTGGTGTTCACCGCCAGCGACAGCACCAAGCGGGTCAACCGGCGCCTGACCATGCTGGAATCCGGCATGAAGCCGGACGAGGTCTATGCCGCCCTGGTGCGCCGCCAGGCGCCCCTGGCCCTGGGCGACGGCGCGATCGCCGGCTTCTACGACCGCCTGGCCCTGCGTCTGCGCCAGTCGGGCCTGGAGCTGACCATGCGCCAGGTGTTCATGATCGTCGGCGCCCTGGCCGGCGCGCTCTGGGTCCTCAGCCTGGCCCCCCTGTCCCAGGCCAAGGGCGCCTTCGCCCTGAACGCCCTGGTGGCGATGGCCGGCGCGGCCCTGGTGGCTTGGCTGCTGGTGTGGCTGTACATCGAGCGCCGGCGTGGCCAGCGGCTGAAGAAGATCGAGGAGCAGCTGCCGCTGGCCCTGGACATCGTCAACCGGGCGATCCGCGCCGGCCACCCGGTGGTGTCGGCAGTGCAGCTGGCGGCCACCGAGCTGGGCGACCCCGTGGGGTCGGAGTTCGGCCTGATCGTCGACGAGACCACCTATGGCCTGGAGTTCCGCGACGCCCTGGTGAGCTTCGCCCGCCGCACCGGATCGCAGGACGCCCACTTCTTCGCCGTCAGCGTCGGCATCCAGTCGGAGACCGGCGGCAACCTGGCCGAAATCCTGGAAGGCCTGGCCGGCGTGATCCGCGGGCGCATGGCGCTGGGCCAGAAGGTCAAGGCCCTGGCCAGCGAGGGCAAGGCCTCCGCCGCGATCCTCAGCGCCCTGCCGATCTTCCTGATCGGCATGCTCGCGCTGTTCCAGCCACACTTCTACACGGACAAGTTCTCCGATCCGGTATTCTGGCCGGTCGTGGGCGGGGTTATCGTCGTCTATGGCATAGGCCAGCTGCTGATCTACCGGATCGTCAATTTCAAATACTAGGGCGCCATGACCTCTCCGCTGAACATCTTCATCGAGATCGTCACCTTCGCCCTGGTGGTCGCCGGGTCCCTGGCTCTGCTGCGCAACGTCGAAGGGCGGCTGGACGTCCGCCGCCGCCTGAGCCAGGAGGCGCACGCGCCCACGGCCGCGCCCGCCGCCGGCGGCCTGATCCGCGGCCGGGACGTCAGCAACCCGTTCCTCCGATGGGTCCAGAGTTCCTCGTCGCTCAGCGACAACAAGGACCGCGCCAAGCTGCGGCGCGAACTGGCCCTGGCCGGCTTCGATCATCCCGCCGCGCCGGTGTGGTACGTGATCTCCCGGTTCGGCCTGGCCATCGGCCTGCCGTTCGCCTTCCTGCTGGCCCAGAAGCTGTCGGCCAAGCCGATGACCGGCATCGGCCTGATCTTCGGCGCCCTGATCCTGTGCGCCATCGGCCTGATCGCGCCGCGGATGTTCGTCGACAATCGCGCCAACGCCCGCAAGGAGGCGCTGGAGATGGAGTTCCCCGACGCCCTGGACCTGATGGTGGTGTGCATCGAGGCCGGCCTTGGCCTGGAGGCCGCCTTCGTCCGCGTCGGCACGGAAACCGTCGAATCCCACCCGCTGATCGCTGCCGAGCTCAACAAGGTGTCCGAAGAGCTGCGCGCCGGCCGCAGCCGCGCAGACGCCCTGCGCGCCATGGCCGACCGGGTGACCGTCGATGCGGTGCGCTCGTTCGTCGCCCTGCTGATCCAGACCGACACCCTGGGCACCAGCATCGGCCAGACCCTGAAATCCTACGCCATCGAGATGCGCCAGGCCCGGTTCATGCGCGCCGAGGAAAAGGCCATGCGCATCCCGGTGCTGATGACCGTGCCCCTGGTCGCCTGCATCCTGCCGGTGATCATGGTCTCGCTGCTGCTGCCGCCGATCCTGGACGTCACGCGGACCCTGATCCCCGCGCTGTCGCACCAGCACCATTGAGGCGCCTCGCCATGCCCTTCCCGTCCCGCCTGCTGTCCGCCACGGCCCTGCTGCTGGGCCTTTCGGCCTGCGCCAGCTTTCCGCCGCGGCTGCATACCGCCCGGCTGAAGGTCAAGGCGCTGCCCCTGGCCGAGCAGGTGATTTCCCCGCAGCAGCGCGCCAACGCCTACTACCAGGACGCCCGCAGCGCGATCGAACGGCGGGAGTACGCCGCGGCGCTGCAGCTGCTGCAGGCGGCGCGCGACGCCAAGGGCGACGACGTGCGGGTGCTGAACGGCTTCGGCGTGGTGTACGACAAGCTGGGCCGCTTCGACCTGTCCGCCCGCTACTACGCCGAGGCCCAGGCGCTGGACCCCGCCTCGCCGGTGGTGGCCAACAACATCGCCTACTCCGCCTGGCTGCAGGGCCGCCCGACTCTGGCGGTGGCCACGCCGGCCCTGGCCGCCATGGCGCCGGAGCCGGTGCTGGCGACCCCGCCGCATCCGGCGCCGCCGCCGCCGGCGCTCGCCGCCGCCGCGCCCCCTGCCCCGCCGACGCCAGCGCCGTCGGCGAAGCTGGCTGACGCCGCGGCCGATCCGACCGTCGGCCGCGTGGTCTACGAGAGCCCGGGCGTGGTGCGGCTGGTGTTGCCCTCGCAGCCGGCCACGACCACCCTGGCGCTGGCGCCCGGCCACACCGGCCGCGCCCTGGTGGTGGTCAACGCCTCGGGCCGCAGCGGGGCGGCCGAGCCGGTGCGCCTGCAGCTGGTCAGCCTGGGCTGGACGGCGCCCGAGGTGGCGGCCACCTCCGCGGCGGCGCAGGATCGCTCGACCATCCGCTATCCCGTCCGCGACGAGGTGGCGGCCAGGGCCCTGGCGCGCACCCTGCCGATGAAGCCCACCCTGGTGGCCTGCGCCGACGGTTGCCAGGACATCCGCCTCTTCGTGGGCCGCGACGCCGTCGGACAGCGACCGGCCAAGCCGGCGAAGCGGCGGAGCTAGACAATGAAGCCGATCACCGCCCTGCTGACGCTTGGCCTCGCCCTCGGCGCCCTGGCTGCGGCCATGCCCGCGCAGGCGTCGATCTTCGGGCGCAAGCCCGCCGCGACGGCGGACGGCCACGCCGCCAGCGCGGCCGTGGACAAGGCGGTGGCCCAGATCCAGAAGGCGCTGGACGAGCAGCGCTTGATGGACGCCGCCCGGGGCCTCGACCAGGCGTCGCTGGCCGGGCTGAAGGATCCGCGGCTGTCCCTGCTGGCCGGCGACCTCAGCCTGGCGCGCGGCCAGCCGGATCTGGCCCTCGACCAGTACAAGCAGGCGGAGAAGGACGCGGGCGCGCGCGGCCACGCGCTGCAGGGCGAGGGCATCGTGCTGTCGTCCACGGGCCACAGCGAAGAGGCCCTCCAGGTGCTGCAGAAGGCGGTGACGGAAGACCCCACCGCCTGGCGGGCCTGGAACGCCCTGGGCGCCGAATACGACGAGCGGCGGGACTGGACCGACGCCGAGACCGCCTACGACCACGCCCTGTCCAATTCCGACGGCGCCGCCATCGTGATGAACAATCGCGGCTATTCGCGCCTGCTGCAGAACCGCCTGGACGAGGCGGTGGCCGACTTCGTGGAGGCGCTGCGCAAGAAGCCGGACCTGGCGGCGGCGCGCAACAACATCCGCCTGGCGATGGCCATGCGCGGCCAGTACGACCGGGCCCTGGCCGGCGGCGCGCCCGAGGACAAGGCCGCCCTGCTGAACAACGCCGGCTTCGCGGCCATCCTGCGCGGCGACTACGCCAAGGCGCAGGACCTGCTGGACCAGGCGATGAAGGCGCGCGGGGAATACTACGCCCGCGCCTCGGCCAACCTCGACGTGGCGCGGGACCTGACGGCGCGCGCGCCCTCGGCCGCCGCCTCGCCCGCCCCTGCCCCCGCTTCGGACACCCATGAACATCCCTGACGCGATCGAGATCGCCGTCGCCGTCGCCGTCACCGCCGCCCTGGTCTGGGCCTCGGTGACCGACGTGCGCCAGCGGCGCATTCCCAACCTGTGCGTGGCGATCCTGCTGGCGCTGTTCGTCGCCTGGAGCGTCGCCGCCCTGGGAGCGCATCTGATCTCCGGCCTCGAGGCCGGCGCCATCGCCCTGGTCCTCACGGTGGCGCTGTGGGCCGGCGGCGTGTTCGGCGCGGGGGATTCCAAGCTGTTCGCCGCGGTCGCCCTGTTCATGGGGCTGGGCTACCTGCCCTATTTCGCCGTCGCCACGGCCCTGGCCGGCGGCGGGCTGGCGGTGATCAGCCTGGCCAGGAACCCCACCCGCGCCCTGGCGATCTTCACCCTGCGCGGCAAGGGCGATTCCGGACCCGGCGTGCCCTATGGCGTGGCCATCGGCATGGGCGGCGCCCTGGTGCTGTGGGCCATGCTCACCGGCTGGCTGCTGCCCTACGGCTATGGCCAGCCGCCCCGTCCGACGGTCCACAACATCGAGCGCAGCCTGGCCGGCGGGCATCCCTGGGGGGTGTGAGCGCCGTCAGGCGATCGCGGGGGCCGTTGCGCCGGCCGCCGCCGTCCCGGCCAGGTCACTGCGCGCCCGGACCAGCACCAGCACGAACATCCCCAGCGCCGCGGCGAAGCCCGCCGGCAGCAGGGTGTAGTGCGCCACGGCCCTGGCGAACAGCGGCGTGGCGTAGATGACGAACAGCAAGCTGCGCTCGTACGGCCGAAAGCCGGTGTCCCAGGCGTAGCTGGCATAGAGCGCCAGGGCCGGGGCCAGGATCATGAAATCGTAGTCCAGGCAGTAGGGCGTGCCGATCAGGCAGGCGGCCATCAGCCCCGCCCCCTTCAGCCGCAGGTCGGCGGACGAGCGCCACAGCAGCGCCACGCCGACCGCGCCGAACGCCGTCACCACGCCCTGGGCGCCATAGGCGAGCGGGATCGACCCGCCCCACATGCGCACCGCCGCGAAGGCGCTCATCACCTTGTAGAAGCCAGCCCCGCCCTGTTCGAGCACCACGTTGCGGGTGAAGGCCGTGTTGGCCGCGAAGGCGCGCCAGATGTCGACGCCGAACGCCGCGGTGGTGACCGCGGTCAGCAGCACGACCGTCAGCGCCGCAGAAGCGAAGCTGCGCCAGCGGCCCGACGCCGCCAGGGCGATGGGGATGAACAGGCCGAACTGCGGCTTGTAGGCCAGCAGGCCGAACAGCACCCCCGCCAGCCATGGCCGCCCGGGCAGCAGCACCAGCGCCCCGCCGATCAGCGCCGCCGACAGGAAGCCGTTGTGGCCGTGGGTCAGGTTGATGAACACCGCCGGATAGGCCAGCGCCAGCAGCAGGGCCATGGGCTCGCGGCGGATCGCGCGCATGCCGGCCAGATACAGCGGCAGGGTCGCCCCCTGCCACACCGCCAGCGCCAGCGCATAGGGCATCCACGCCAGGGCGACCGCGATCAGCAGGAAGAACGGCGGATAGTGCCAGCCGTAGAACGGGATGTCGGCCCGGTGGAAGGTCGCCTGCTGCATGGCGTGGTGCAGGACCGGGTTGTAGATTTCCGTCGGCCGCCCCAGCAGCGCCAGCCGTCCGGCGGTCCACACGTCCGAGAAGTCGGTGCCCAGCGGCCGGCCGGCGTAGTCGACGTTGCCGCGCGTGGTGACCACCAGGGCGATGATGGCCAGGAGGTGCGCGCCGATCAGGATCAGGGCATAGCCCCGCATCCGCTCGCGCGTCAGCCAGCTTCCGCTGCGCAGCCCTTCGATCAGCCCCTTCACGCCGCCGTCCCCCGCCTCCAGGCGCCCGCGCCTAGCGCGCGTTCGCCGCCTGGCTGAGCGCCGCCATCACCTGGTCCTTGGGACCGTCGGCCAGGATGCGGCCGCCGTCCATCACGATCAGCCGGTCGACCAGGGCCAGCATGGCGTGACGGTGGGTGGAAACGATCAGCGTCTGCTCGGGCGCCATGGCCTTGCCCAGGCGCTCGATGAACAGGGCCTCGCTCTGGGTGTCCATGGCCCCGGTCGGCTCGTCGAGGAACAGCATCCGGCTGGGCGCCACCAGGGCCCGGGCCAGGGCCATGAAGCTGCGCTGGCCGCCGGACAGGCGCGAGCCGCGCTCCCCGACCGGCAGGTCGAAGCCGGTGGACTCCCGCGACAGGAAGACGTCCGCCCCGGCGTTGGCCACGGCGGCCAGCAGGGTCTGGTCGTCGGCGTCCGCCGCCGCCAGCATCAGGTTGTCGCGCACCGTACCGCTGAACAGCTCGGCTTCCTGGCCGACATAGCGGAACGCCTTGCGCATCTCGTGCGGATGGTGCTGGCCGCTGTCCAGGCCGTCGATCACCAGCGCCCCGTCGGTGGGGGCGTGCAGGCCGCACAGCACCCGGCCCAGGGTCGACTTGCCAGAGGCCACGCGGCCGATCAGGCCGATGCGCTCGCCCGGCTCGATGCGCAGGGTGATGTCGCTGAGGTTGTCGACCGATGCTTCGGGATAGCGGAAGCACAGGCCGCGCAGCTCCAGCACCCCGCGCTCGATGGTCGGGGTGACGCTGCGCACGTTCTCCAGCCGCTCGTCGGGCGCCGCCATCACCCGGTCCAGGGATTCCAGGGTCAGGAAGGCCTGGCGGCCGCGGGTCATCAGGAAGGCCAGCTGGCCCACCGGCGCCAGGGCCCGGCCAGCGACCATGACGATGGCGATGATCGCGCCCATGGAGATCTTGCCGGCGTCGAACAGGTAGAAGCCGCCCACCACCAGGCCGATGCTGATGCCCTGCTGGCACAGACCCGCCAGGTTCACCGCCACCGCCGACAGCTTGCGCAGCTGCTCCTGGGTGGCCGCCGACATGTCGGCGTAGCGGCGCCAGCGGCCGAGCATGCGGCCTTCGCCGCGCACCGCCTTGATGGTTTCCAGCCCGGAGATGGTCTCCACCAGGGTGGCGTGCTGCAGCGAGGAGTCGGCCTGGGCGTCGCGCAGGGCCGAGGTCATGTTGCGCTGCAGGCTGAAGCCGGCGGCGATCATCACCCCGATGCCGATCAGCGGCACCAGGACCAGCGGTCCGCCCAGCACCAGGATCAGGCCCAGGAACAGGAACACGAACACCATGTCGACCAGCAGCACGATGGTGGTCGAGCCGAAGAAGTCGCGCACGCTCTCGAACTCGGAGATGCGCTTGGCGAAGGCGCCGGTGTTGCCGGTGCGGGCCGAGAGCGGGGTGTTGACCACCTTCTCGAACAGTCGCTGCGACAGCCGCGCGTCGATGTCGCGGCCCACCTCGTCGACCAGCTGGGCGCGGGCATAGCGCAGCAGGAACTCGAAGCCGAAGGCGAACACCACGCCGATGGCCAGCACCCACAGGCTCGCCTCGGCCTTGTTGGGGATGATCCGGTCATAGACGTTCATGGTGAACAGCGGCATGGCGAAGCCCAGCAGGTTCACCGCCACCGCCGACAGGGCGACGAAGCCGAAGCTGCCGCGCGCCTTGTAGAGTTCGCTCCAGAACCAGTGGTCGCGCGCGCGGCGCACCATGTCGCCGCCATAGCCCCGCTCGCGCGAGGGGTCGGCCGAGACCACCAGCGCCCGCCCGGTGTAGTCCCCGGCCAGGGCGGTCAGCGCCTGCCAGGTCTCGACGCCGGTGCGGGGTTCATAGACCCGGCCCTGCCCCTCCCGGACCTCCAGCAGCAGCACCGCCCCGCGTTCGCCCATCTCCAGCACGGCCGGCGTGTGGCGCTTGTCCAGCCGGCGCAGGGGCACGGGCATCAGGTGGCTGCGGAAGCCCACACGCTCCAGGGCCGACTCCGCCTGGTGGAACGGCAGGCGGCCCCGCTCGTCGAGGGCGAGGCCGGCCAGCAGGGTCACCGACGAGGCGGGCCGATCGTAGAGCGTGGCCAGCCGCTGCAGGCAGGACAGCACGGGATCGGCGGACGCCTGCGTGGAGGCGCCGCCCCCGGCGGCGCCGGGGAGCGCCGGCGGTCCATCCAGGTCGAGGGGGTGGTTCAGGTCGACGGCACTCAGGGCGAACCCTCCACAAGCGTACTGGCGGCCGGTGTCTGGACGCCAGACACCGGCAAGGGGCCTTGGCCCATCACATCGAACTTATCGATGTGATCGTTTCCAATCGTTTAGGGCAAGACCTTGATGGAATAGCCATCATCAGTCCTGCCCCGCCCCCTTCTAGTCGACGTGATGCCGGGACATGGTCTCGGCCGGCGGGGTCGCCGCCACGCCGAAACGGTCGCGCGCATCGGCCTTGGCGTCCGAGGGCCGGCTGACCCCCAGCACGTCCAGCAGCTGGCCGGTGGCGGCCAGCACCTTGTACTCGGCGAACAGCTCGGCGAAGCGGGCCGTCTCGCGTTGGACCTGGGCGTTGTAGCGGGTGTTCTGGGCGTCCAGCACATCGAGCAGCGAGCGGCGGCCGACGCGGAACTGTTCGCGGTACGAGTTGACCAGATCGTCGGAGACCTTGGCCTGGGTTTCCACCTGGCCCAGCAGGACGGCCTGCTGTTCGCGGCGGTTCCAGGCCTGCTGCACGTCGGTGTCGACCTCGCGCATCACCTGCAGAAGCCGGTAGCGCTCCTCGCTGGCGCGGCGCACCTGCTCCTGCACGTTGGCCTGGTTGATACCGCCGCTGAACACGTTCCAGCGCATCACCACGCGGCCCAGGACGTCGGTGGTCTGGTTCTCGAAGCCGTCGATGTCGTTGCCGGCCCGGCCGGTGAACTCCAGCGACACCTTCGGCCCGAGCGCCGACTTGGCCTGGCGGATCAGCGCCAGCGCCGCATCCACGTCCGCCTGGGCGATCTTGACCCGGGGGTTGTTGGTGCGGGCCAGGCCCACCGCGTCGGTCTGGTTGGCCGGCAGCTGCGCCGTGATCGGCGGCGGCAGGGTGGCGCTGTCCAGGGTCACCCCGGTGCGCGCCGAAAAGCCGATCATGGAATCCAGCAGGTCTTCCTGCGCCTCGGTCACTCGGGCGCGGGAGGCGTGCATGCGTTCCTCGGCCTGCTGCAGGTCAGCGACGCTGATCGAGCCCTGCTGCACCCCCTGGCGCAGGTCGGAGACCATCGCCGAGTGGAAGGCGACGTTGTCCTGGCCGATGGCCACCAGCCGCTGTTCCAGCAGGAAGTTCAGGTACTCCTTGACCACGTCGAGGGCGATGAACTCCGAGCGCTCCGACACGCGGGTGGCCGCGCCGTCGCTGCGGGCCGCCTGGCGATCCAGTTCGGAGCGCCGGTAGCCGGAGTCGAACAGCGTCTCGGACGCCGTCAGACCGACCTCGACCGGCTTGAGGGTGCGGTTGTCGATCCCCAGGATGCGGCGGGTGGGATTGTCCAGCCGCTCGATGCCGGCCGACGCCTCAAGGTCGGCGCGCGGCAGGTACAGGCCCTGGGCCTGCTTGCGCTCGAACTCGATCGCCTGCTTGTCCTGCACGGCGGTCTGGATCTCGGGGTTGGAGGACACGGCCGCCTGGACCGCATCCTTCAGTTCGACGGCCATCGCCGACGGCGCGAACGCCGCGACCAGGGCAAGGGCGCTGGGCGCGAGATAGGCCCAGCGGAGCTTGTTCCGGAAAGTCATTTTGCGCCTCTTGATGATCATTGGCCGCCGACGGAGATCTCGACGCGGCGGTTGAGCGGTTCCTTGACCCCGTCCGCGGTCTGCACCGCCGGGCTGGTCTTGCCCTTGCCTTCGACGACGATCTGCTGGGCCGGCACGCCCTGGGCGGCCAGCATGTCGGCGATGTTGTGCGCCCGCCGCTCGGAGAGCGCCTGGTTGTAGCCGAGGCTGCCCGACAGGTCGGTGTGGCCGACCACGTGCAGGCCGCTCCAGCCGCAGGACTTCATGCCCTCGATGGCCTGGGCGACGATCGGGCCGGCCTCCGCCGGGGGCTGGTCGACGTCGAAGCCGAAGTAGACCTTCAGCGGCATCGGCGTGGAGCACACCGGCGCGGCCGCGGGCTGCGGCGGCGGGGGCGGCTCGGCCGGCGGCGGGGGCGGCGGCGCGGGGGCGGCCAGCATCCGCTGGTAGGCCGCATCGCAGATGTCGATGCTGGATTCATCCACCTGGCCGCTCTTGAAGAAGCCGATGGCGATGCCGCAGGCGACCTTGGCGTCCTGGGCGTCGTGGAAGCGCGGATCGGCGGCCTTCACGATCTCCGGCGCCGTGGTCATCTTGACCGCAGCGTCGAAGCGTTTCTCGACCTCCGCCCGCATCTCGCCCTGGGAACCGAGGCTCAGGATCGGCGATTTCGGCGCCCCCTGCGCGTGAGCGGCGCTCGCCCAGCAGGCGAGTCCCAAGGCTGAACAAAGCACTGTGTATCGGAAGGACATCGGACCCCCTCGCCCTCGGCGGATTTCAGATTGGTCTGGCGGCGGCGGCCGCGGGCGCGCGCTCAGACATGAGCGTGCGTCGCGGCCGCGTGGGCCATCATGGTGGACAGGATGTGCGCGGCGTCGCCGCCGCCGCCGCTGAAGGCGAACATGGCCGAGCTCGCCGCCAGGGCGTCGCCGCCGGCATGCGCCGGACCGGCCGCCAGGGTGGCGACGCCGGCCCCTTGCCCGCCGCTCACCAGCGCGCCCAGGTCGTGGGCGGCGTCGCCGGTGTGCAGGGCGTCGGCCAGGATCTTGGCCACCGCCTGGACGTTGGCCGCCGGCAGGCCCTGGCTGGACAGTGACGGCGCGGCACCCGCGGCGAACTTGCCGCCGGCCGTCCCGTCCATCGCCGCCAGGCCGCGCATGTCGATCCCCTGCGAGATCAGCGGCAGACCGCCGCCGCCGCCCGAGGTCAGCGCGCCCGGCGACGTCAGGCCCGACGCCAGCGGCGAGCCGGCCAGCGACGTCTCTGCGGAGAGCTCCGCGCCCGAGAAGGCGTGGGCTGCGCCGGCCGGCGCCGTCGTCACCGGGCTCACCGGTTCGGACAGCAGCGATGCGACATGTTCGCCGAGATTCGGCCCCTCGGAGACCGGCGCCGTCACCGGCCCGGCGAGGGTCGGCGTCGGCGTGGTGTCGGCGACCAGCGCCGCGGCGTGCGGCTGGGCGGCCGCGGCATGCCCGTGGTCGATGCCCGCCACCAGGCCGGCGGCGACGAGGCTGGCAGCCAGGCCGCTGCCCGGCGGCAGGTAGCCGCGCCCGGCGTCCACGGTGCGACCGGTCGAGGGCATGCTGCTGGAACCGGTGGTCGCCGGCGCCTGGCTGGTGGCGAACGCCGCGTCGGCCGCGGTGGTCGTCTGGCCGTTGGCGTAGGTCACCGTGGTGGTGCCCGCCACGCTCACGTCCCCGCCGGCGGCGACGTAGCTCTTGCCGTCGCTGGTCAGGTTGATGCTGGTGATGCCCATCTGGGCCAGGGTCTTGAACTCGCCCGCGTCGACCACGCCGTTGCTGTTGGCGTCGACCCACACCCCGAAGCTGGAGAACGGAGCGTCGGCCGCCGACAGCACGCCGTCGTGGTTGCTGTCGAAAGCGGTCAGGCCCTGCAGGTCGCTGGTGGCGCCCTGGACGAACTGGGAGAAGCTGATCACCAGCTTGCCGCCATTGTCGAGGGCCAGAATGCCGTCCTGCGGCGCGGCCCAGGCCGTGGAGACCAGGCCCGACCCGTAGTTGAAGGTCACGCCCGCCGCCTGGCTGAGGAACTGCGCCCCGTCGCCGTTCAGGTCGATCACCACCGGCGCCGCCAGGGCGAAGGGCGCGAGGCCATCGGCCACGTGCACGGTGAAGGCGCCCGAGGTGGCGACGTCGCCGTCGCCGTCGGACACGGAGGTGGTGAAGGTCAGGGTCTCGTTGACCACGGTCGACTGGGTGCCGGCGGCGATCAGCGACACCTTGCCGTTGCCGCTGGTGTCGTAGAAGTCGATGTAGTCGATGTAGGTCCCGATCGGGGCCGAGAGCTGCAGGCCGGCGCTGGAGTTGGCCGCGGTGATCTGCGCCGAGGTCAGCTGCATGATGCTCGAGCCGGCCGCGCTGCCGTCGGCGTTCTCGTAGACCACCTTCACGAAGATGGTGTCGGACGTCGAGAAGCCCGGCAGCTTGAAGTCGGCGTAGCCGATCAGCGGGCCGCTGAAGCCGCCGGCCGGCGGCGTGGAGACGTTCGCTTCGTGGAAGTCGAAGCGCATCAGTTCGCCGACGTTGAACACGTTGTTGTCGACGCCCCAGCCCGGGGTCGAGCCGTTGACCGCCGCCTGGGTCACCGTCCCGGCCCAGGTCGAGGTGTTGAAGCCCGAGGTCGTGAACCCTTCGACGATCGAGATGTTCTGCACGCCGGCGGTCAGGATCTGCTCGCCGGCCGGACCGGCGCCGAACGAGGTCGAGCCGCCGATCGGCGTGTTGACGATCGCCCCGTCCAGCTTGGCCAGCAGGTCGAAGGTGTACTGGCCCGACGTCCCGGCCGCGGGGTTCACGGTCAGGGTGAACACTTTCACCGTGTCCGTCCCGGCGTCATATGAGCCGTTGTTGTTGGCGTCCTGGTAGCCGGTCAGCACGCCGCCCGAGAAGCTGGTGACGATGTTGTGGCCGCCCGAGGTGATCGGGGCCGAAGCCGAGGCCGAGTAGGTGATGTTGGTCACCGAGCCGATGCCGTCGGCGCCCGGCGTCAGGTGCAGAGTGCCGGTCGCCAGACTGCCGACCGTCGAGCCCGTCTGCTGGCTCTGCACCGTGCCGATGGTCGGCACGTCGTCGATGGCGTTGACGGTGATGGTGTTGGTGACGGTGTTCCCGTTCGCGTCCGTCACCTTGTAGGTGAAGGTGTCGGCGCCGCTGACCGTATCGGTCCCGTTGTTCGCCGCCGGGCTCTCCGTGACCGGGCTGGTCAGGGTGTAGCTGTAGGTCCCGTTGGCGTTCAGCGTCAGGGTCCCGTGGGTCCCGGTGGCCGAGCCGACCAGGCTGTAGGTGAAAGGCCCCGTCCCGCCGCTGACGTTGTCGGCCACGGTGCCGGTTCCGGTCGCCGTGCCATTGCCGGCGTGGCTGCCGATCACCGCGATGCCGGCTTCGTTCACCGTCACCTGATCGTTGGTCGCCGACAGGCCGCTGTCGCTGAGGTGGATGACCAGCTGGGTGGTCGACTTGTCGCCATCGCCGTCAGTGACGGTGTAGCTGAAGGTGTCCGTGGCCCCGGCCGGCGGCACGAGGTTCGGCGTCGACACGTAGGTGTAGCTGCCGTCGGCGTTGATGGTCAGGGTCCCGAAGGAGCCGGCCACCGAGGTCGCGACGCTGCCGCTGGTCGAGGCCTGGACCCCCGCCGCGACGCCGGTGACACCGTGGCCCGCGCCGCCCTGGAAGCCGTCCGCCCCGGGCACGTCGTTCGCCAGCACGCCGGCGCCTGCCGCCACCGTCAGGGTCGCACCCTCGGCGACGTTGCCGGAGTCCGCATGGGCGGTCGGCGTGTCGTCGATGGCGTTGATGGTGATGCTGTTGGTGACCGTGTTCCCGTTGGCGTCCTTGACCTGATAGGTGAAGGTGTCCGCACCATTGATGGTGTCGGCCCCGTTGTTGGCCGTAGCCTCCGTCACCGGGCTGGTCAGGGTGTAGCTGTAGGTCCCGTTCGGGTTCAGCGTCAGGGTCCCGTGGGTCCCCGTGGCCGAGCTGACCAGGCTGTAGGTGTAGGGGCCCGTGCCGCCGCTGATGTTGTCGGCCACCGTGCCGGTCCCGGTCGCCGAGCCGTCGCCGGCGTGGCTGCCGATCACGGCGATGCCGGCTTCGTTCACCGTCACCTGGTCGCTGGTCGCGGCCAGGCCGCTGTCCGTCAGATGGATGACCAGCTGGGTGGTCGACTTGTCGCCGTCACCGTCGGTCACGGTGTAGCTGAAGGTGTCGGTCGCGCCGGCCGGCGGCACGAGGTTCGGCGTGGAGACGTAGGCGTAGCTGCCGTCGGCGTTCAGGGTCAGGGTCCCGAAGGAGCCCGCCACCGAGGTTCCGACGCTGCCGCTGGTGGAGGCCAGCGTGCCGGCCGCGACGCCGGTGACGCCATGGCCCGCGCCGCCCAGGAAGCCGTCGGCCCCCGCGACGTCGTTGCTCAGCACCCCCGCCGCGGCCGTCACGGTCAGGGTCGCGCCCTCGGCGACATTGCCGGAGTCCGCATGCGCGGTCGGCACGTCGTCGATGATGTCGACCTTCAGCGTGCCGCTGGCGGTGGAGCCGTCGCTGTCGGTGACCACCACGGCGAAGCTGTCGCCGGGGGCGACCGTGTCGGCGCCGTTGTTGGACGTCGCCTCGTTGACCGGCGTGGTCAGGGTGTAGCTGTAGCCGATCGAGCCGGCGGCGATGCTGGTGATCTGGATGTCGCCATGCGCCCCGTGGATCACCTGGCCGACGGCGGTCACCGCCGTGCCGCCCACGGTGACCGTGTCCGGGCCGTCGCCGGGGGTGTAGCTGATCGTGCCGTTGGTGACGTGCGACGGACCCGGGTTCGACCCCGTGGCCAGGCCCGCCTCGTTCACCAGCGCTCCGGCCGCGCCTTCGGTCGGCAGGGTCAGGGTCGGGATGGCGTTGCCGATGGCGATGGTCAGCGTCGTCGTCGAGGTGTCGCCGTCGCCATCCGTCAGGGTGTAGTGGAACACGTCCGAGACGCCGCCGGGCGTGCCGGCGTGGCGGACGTAGCTGTAGCTGCCGTCCTGCTGGATGGTCAGGTCGCCGTAAGTTCCGGTGACGGTTGTGCCGCCGCCCGGGACTGCGGTGACGGCCCCGGCGCCCTGCGCCGAGGAGACGTGCGCCCCGTCCGCGCCCTTGGTGTCGTTGCTCTCGACGTTGCCCACGATCGGGCCGTAGGTCCCGGCGGCCACATTGCCGGTGTCGGGGCTGGCCGTCGGCACATCGTCGATGGCGTTGACGGTGATGGTGTTGGTCGCCGTGTTCCCGTGCGAGTCCGTCACCTGGTAGGTGAAGGTGTCGGCGCCGCCGACCGTGTCGGTCCCGTTGTTGGCGGTGGGTTCGGTGACCGGGCTGGTCAGGCTGTAGCTGTAGGTCCCGTCGGGATTGAAGGTCAGGGTCCCGTGGGCGCCCGCGGCCGGGCTCAGCAGCGTGAAGCTGTAGGGGCCCGTGCCGCCGGTAACGTTGTCGGCCACCGTGCCGGTCCCCGTCGCCGAGCCGTCGCCGGCATGGCTGCCGATCACGGCCAGGCCGGCTTCGTTCACCGTCACCTGGTCGTTCGCCGCCGCCAGGTTGGTGCCCGCGACATGGATGGTCAGGGTGGTGGTCGACAGGTCGCCGTCGCCGTCCTTGACCGTGTAGACGAAGGTGTCGTCGGCGCCGGCGGGGGGCACCGAGTTGGCCACCGACTGGTAGGTGTAGCTGCCGTCGGCGTGCAGGGTCAGCGTCCCGTAGGCCCCGGCGATGCCGCTGTTCACCCCGGTGGTGACCGCGGTGGTGGTGTCGCCGCCGGCCGTGCGCACGCCAACCACGCCGCCGCCGGCGGCAAAGCCGTCAGCGCCGGGCACGTCGTTGCTGAGCACGCCCGAGGCGGCGACCGTCAGGGTCGCCCCTTCCGTCACCAAGCCGGTATCGGCATGGGCGGTCGGCACGTCGTCGATGATGTCGACCTTCAGCGTGCCGCTGGCGGTGGAGCCGTCGCTGTCGGTGACCACCACGGCGAAGCTGTCGCCGGGGGCGACCGTGTCGGCGCCGTTGTTGGACGTCGCCTCGTTGACCGGCGTGGTCAGGGTGTAGCTGTAGCCGATCGAGCCGGCGGCGATGCTGGTGATCTGGATGTCGCCATGCGTCCCGTGGATCACCTGGCCGACGGCGGTCACCGCCGTGCCACCCACGGTGACCGTGTCCGGGCCATCGCCGGGGGTGTAGCTGATCGTGCCGGCAGTCGTCGCCGAGGCGCCCGGGTTGGAGCCCGTGGCCAGGCCGGCCTCGTTCACCAGCGCCCCGGCCGCGCCTTCGGTCGGCAGGGTCAGGGTGGGCGTGGCGTTGCCGATGGCGATGGTCAGCGTCGTCGTCGAGGTGTCGCCGTCACCGTCGGTCAGGGTGTAGTTGAACACGTCCGAGACGCCGCCAGGCGTGCCGGCGTGGCGGACGTAGCTGTAGCTGCCGTCCTGCTGGATGGTCAGGTCGCCGTAGGTCCCGGTGACCGTCACGCCGCCGGCGGCCACCGCCGTGTCGGCGCCCGCGCCCTGCGCCGAGGAGACATGCGCCCCGTCCGCGCCGAGGGTGTCGTTGGTCTCGACATTGCCCACCACCGGGCCGTAGGTCCCGGCCGCCACATTGCCGGAGTCCGCATGTGCGGTGGGCACGTCGTCGATGATGTCGACCTTCAACGTCCCGCTGGCGGTGGAGCCGTCGCTGTCGGTGACCACCACGGCGAAGCTGTCGCCGGGGGCGACCGTGTCGGCGCCGTTGTTGGACGTCGCCTCGTTGACCGGCGTGGTCAGGGTGTAGCTGTAGCCGATCGAACCAGCGGCGATGCTGGTGATCTGGATGTCGCCGTGCGTCCCGTGGATCACCTGGCCGACGGCGGTCACCGCCGTGCCACCCACGGTGACCGTGTCCGGGCCGTCGCCGGGGGTGTAGCTGATCGTGCCGTTGGTGACGTGCGACGGACCCGGGTTGGAGCCCGTGGCCAGGCCGGCCTCGTTGACCAGCGCCCCGGCCGCGCCTTCGGTCGGCAGGGTCAGGGTGGGGATGGCGTTGCCGATGGCGATGGTCAGCGTCGTCGTCGAGGTGTCGCCGTCGCCATCCGTCAGGGTGTAGTTGAACACGTCCGAGACGCCGCCGGGCGTGCCGGCGTGGCGGACGTAGCTGTAGCTGCCGTCCTGCTGGATGGTCAGGTCGCCGTAGGTCCCGGTGACGGTCACACCGCCGCCCGCAACCGCGGTGTCGGCCCCCGTCCCCTGCGCCGAGGAGACATGTGCGCCGTCGGCGCCCTTGGTGTCGTTGGTCTCGACGTTGCCCACGATCGGACCGTAGGTCCCGGCGGCCACATTGCCGGTGTCCGCATGCGCGGTCGGCACGTCGTCGATGGCGTTGACAGTGATGGTGTTGGTGACGCTGTTCCCGTGGGCGTCCGTCACCTTGTAGGTGAAGGTGTCGGCGCCGCCCACCGTATCGGTCCCGTTGTTGGCCGTGGCCTCGGTGACGGGGCTGGTCAGGGTGTAGCTGTAGGTCCCGTTCGGGTTCAGCGTCAGGGTCCCGTGGGTCCCCGTGGCCGACCCGACCAGGCTGTAGGTGTAGGGCCCCGTGCCGCCGCTGACGTTGTCCGCGACGCTGCCCGTGCCCGTGGCCGAGCCGTCGCCGGCGTGGCTGCCGATGGCCGGCAGTCCGGCCTCGTTGACCGTCACCTGGTCGTTCGTCGCGGCCAGGCCGCTGTCGCTCAGGTGGATGACCAGCTGGGTGGTGGACGTATCGCCGTCACCGTCGGTGACGGTGTAGCTGAAGGTGTCGGTTGCCCCGGCCGGCGGCACCGCGTTCGGCGTGGAGACGTAGGTGTAGCTGCCGTCGGCGTTCAGGGTCAGGGTCCCGAAGGAGCCCGCCACCGAGGTTCCGACGCTGCCGCTGGTCGAGGCCAGCACGCCCGCCGCCACCCCGGTCACGCCATGGCCCGCGCCGCCCTGGAAGCCGTCGGCCCCCGCGACGTCATTGCCGAGCACGCCCGAGCCTGCCGTCACCGTCAGGGTCGCGCCTTCGGCGACGTTGCCGGAGTCCGCGTGCGCGGTCGGCGTGTCGTCGATGGCGTTGACGGTGATGGTGTTGGTGACGCTGTTCCCGTGGGCGTCGGTCACCTTGTAGGTGAAGGTGTCGGCGCCGCTGACCGTGTCGGTCCCGTTGTTGGCCGAGGGGGCCTCGGCGACCGGGCTGGTCAGGGTGTAGCTGTAGGTCCCGTTGGCGTTCAGCGTCAGGGTGCCGTGCGCGCCGTTGGCGCCGGACACCAGGCTGTAGGTGTAGGGGCCCGTGCCGCCGGCGATGTTGTCGGCCAGGGTGCCCGTGCCGGTCGCCGAGCCGTCGCCGGCGTGGCTGCCGATCACGGCGATGCCGGCTTCGTTCACCGTCACCTGGTCATGGGTCGCCGCCAGATGGCTGTCGGCCAGATGGATCACCAGCTGGGTGGTGGAGGTGTCGCCGTCGCCGTCGGTGACGGTGTAGGTGAAGGTGTCGGTCGCCCCGTTCTCCGGCACCGCGTTCGGCGTGGAGACGTAGGTGTAGCTGCCGTCGGCGTTCAGGGTCAGGGTCCCGAAGGCGCCCGCCACCGAGGTTCCGACATTGCCGCTGGCCGAGGCTACCGTGCCCGCTGCGACGCCGGTGACGCCGTGGCCCGCGCCCCCCAGGAAGCCGTCGGCGCCCGCGACGTCGTTGCTCAGCACACCGGCGCCGGCCGCCACCGTCAGGGTCGCGCCCTCGGTGACGGAGCCGGAGTCGAGGTGCGCCGTGGGCGTGTCGTCGATGATGTCGACCTTCAGCGTGCTGCTGGCGGTCGAGCCGTCGCTGTCGGTGACCACCACGGCGAAGCTGTCGCCCGCGGCCACGGTGTCCGCGCCATTGTTGGCGGTGGATTCCGTGACCGGCGTGGTCAGGGTGTAGCTGTAGCCGATCGAGCCGGCGGCGATGCTGGTGATCTGGATGTCGCCATGCGTCCCGTGGATCACCTGGCCAACCGTGGTCACCGCCGTGCCGCCGACAGTCACCGTGTCCGGGCTATCGCCGGGGGTGTAGCTGATCGTGCCGGCAGTCGTCGCCGAAGCGCCCGGGTTCGACCCCGTGGCCAGGCCGGCCTCGTTGACCAGCGCCCCGGCCGCGCCTTCGGTCGGCAGGGTCAGGGTGGGCGTGGCGTTGCCGATGGCGATGGTCAGCGTCGTCGTCGAGGTGTCGCCGTCACCGTCGGTCAGGGTGTAGTTGAACACGTCCGAGACGCCGCCAGGCGTGCCGGCGTGGCGGACGTAGCTGTAGCTGCCGTCCTGCTGGATGGTCAGGTCGCCGTAGGTCCCGGTGACCGTCACGCCGCCGGCGGCCACCGCCGTGTCGGCGCCCGCGCCCTGCGCCGAGGAGACATGCGCCCCGTCCGCGCCGAGGGTGTCGTTGGTCTCGACATTGCCCACCACCGGGCCGTAGGTCCCGGCCGCCACATTGCCGGAGTCCGCATGTGCGGTGGGCACGTCGTCGATGATGTCGACCTTCAACGTCCCGCTGGCGGTGGAGCCGTCGCTGTCGGTGACCACCACGGCGAAGCTGTCGCCGGGGGCGACCGTGTCGGCGCCGTTGTTGGACGTCGCCTCGTTGACCGGCGTGGTCAGGGTGTAGCTGTAGCCGATCGAACCAGCGGCGATGCTGGTGATCTGGATGTCGCCGTGCGTCCCGTGGATCACCTGGCCCACCGCCGTGACGGCGGTCCCGCCCACGGTGACCGTGTCGGGGCCATCGCCGGGGGTGTAGCTGATCGTGCCGTTGGTGACGTGCGACGGACCCGGGTTGGAGCCCGTGGCCAGGCCGGCCTCGTTGACCAGCGCCCCGGCCGCGCCTTCGGTCGGCAGGGTCAGGGTCGGGATGGCGTTGCCGATGGCGATGGTCAGCGTCGTCGTCGAGGTGTCGCCGTCGCCGTCCGTCAGGGTGTAGTTGAATACGTCCGAAACGCCGCCGGGCGTGCCGGCGTGGCGGACGTAGCTGTAGCTGCCGTCCTGCTGGATGGTCAGGTCGCCGTAGGTCCCGGTGACCGTCACGCCGCCGGCGCCCACCGCGGCGCTGGCGCCTGCGCCCTGCGCGGCGGAGACATGAGCCCCGTCCGCGCCCTTGGTGTCGTTGGTCTCGACGTTGCCGGTCACCGGACCGTAGCTGGCGCCGGCGACGCTGTTGGTATCGGCATGGGCCGTGGGCGTGTCGTCGACGATGTCGACCTTGAGCGTGCCGCTGGCGGTCGAGCCGTCCTGGTCGGTTACCGTCACCGCGAAGCTGTCGCCGGCCGGCACGGTGTCCGCGCCGTTGTTGGCGGCCGCCTCCGTGACCGGGTTGGTCAGGGTGTAGGTATAGCCGATCGCGCCGGCGGCGATGCTGGTGATGGTGATGTCACCGTGCGTCCCATGGATCACCTGGCCCACCGCCGTGACGGCGGCGCCGCCCACGGTGACCGTGTCCGGGCCGTCGCCGGGCGTGTAGCTGATCGTGCCGGCCGTGACGCTGGACGAGCCGGGGTTGGAGCCCGTGGCCAGGCCGGCCTCGTTCACCAGCGCGCCCGCCCCGCCTTCGGTCGGCAGGGTCAGGGTCGGCGACGCATTGCCGAGGCTGACGGTGAGCGTGGTGCTGGACGTGTCGCCGTCGCCGTCAGTCAGGGTGTAGCGGAACACGTCCGAGACGCCGCCGGGGGTGCCGGCGTGGCGGGTGTAGGTGTAGCTGCCATCCTGGTTGATGGTCAGGTCGCCATAGGTCCCGACCACGGTGACGCCGGCCGCGCCGACCGTGGCGGCGGCCCCCGCGCCCTGCACCGAGGTCACGTGAGCGCCGTCGGCGCCCTGGGTGTCGGCGCCCGTGCCGCCGCTGGTGGTCCCGGCGCCGGTCATCACGTTGCCGGACTTCGGACCATAGGCGCCAGCCGCCAGGGCGTCGGTGTCGGGGCGCGCCAGCGGCACGTCGTCGACGATGTCGATCGTCAGCGTCGCGGCCGCTACGTCGCCCGTCGCGTCGGTCACCGTGACGGTGAACGGATCGGTGACGTTGTCGCCCGAGGTGACGGTGTTCAGCGTGTAGGTGTAGCCGACCGTCGTGCCCGAAATCGAGGTGATCGACAGCACGCCGTCGGCGCCCTGGATGGTCTGGCCGACGCCGGTCACCGCAACGCCGTTGATCGCCAGCACCGCCGGCTGGTCGCCGGGCGTGTAGACGATGGTCCCGGACGCGGTCAGGCCGACTCCGGGATTCGATCCCTGAGGCAGGCCGGACTCGTTGACGGACTCGACCGCGTTGGCGACGCCCCCGACGGGGCCGCCGGGCACCTCGACGTCCACCGACGGCAGCTGGTTCGCCGCCGCGTTGGCCTGGGTGAAGGTGATCGTGCCGAACGCCAGCTCGGTGGGCGGCAGCAGGCCGGTGATGCCCAGCCCCTGACCGATGTTGCCCACCGGAACCGAGAAGTCGCCGCCCGAGCTGCCGGGCGGTCCGGCGGCGGGCTGCACCTGATTGGTGTTCTGCAGCAGGGCGGCCAGGTTCTCGGTCGGCACCTGGATGTCGCCGATGTCGATCTGCGGCGGAACCACCGCGCCGTTGACGATCAGGATCTTCGAGCCGTCCGGCAGGTCGACCACCAGGTCGTGCCCGGAGACGTGGATTTCCTGCAGGGTGACGTTGGCCGGCAGGTGCACCACCCCATCCGGCCCAGGCACGACCCGTGTCACCTTGCCCACGTGGGCCGCCGAGGCGACGAGCGTGGCCAGGGCGGCCGCCATGGGCGAGCCGACCGGCGACCCGGGCCGCGCGCCAGCCGCGCCGCTCAGCGCCGCGACTTCCAGCCGCCCGGCAGGGTGAACGGCAGCGCCGTCTTCACGAGCCGTGCGGGCTTCGCCATCGCTTCCAGAAACTCGACCGGACCGGTCCATGTCGCCAAGCCCCAACCTTAATGAATAATTAAGGAGACCAATAGCGCGCGGACGGGGCTACGGCAAACAGCGTTCGCCTAGAATGCGAATCTTGGCCAGACGGCACGTTTGATGCGCGATTGGCGCCTATTGCCGCGAAATTTGGGATGAATATTCCCGAAAGCCGCCGCTTCACGACCTCACGGTTAATAGGGCGGCATATCCTGTTATGCATGCCGCCGGCGCGGCGGGCATGGCGATGCTACTCAAATTGGTATCCAAATTACGAATATCCGCGCTATGTATTCACCAGATATATACCACGCAAGGCAAGCTTTCGTTCGCCAATAAAATAAAGCACGCCTTCACTTGAATCGCTCAGACTGTTGTCATGAGCAAAACGCTGTTCTCAAATCAGTATTTCGTTAGGCATAGCCGCGCCGCATCGGCGCGACGAGGGCGCAGCCTCGGCCTTGCCTGCCTGGCGATATTGCTTCAGTCCTGCGCCAGCGCGCCGACGACGGCGTCGCTCGGACCGCAACGAGCGCGGCCCATGCAGGCCGTCACGGCGCATCAGGTCGCGGCGACGCCCATGCTCCGCCCGGCGATCGACGCTCACCCCGCCAGCGCGCCCGCGGCCCCGGCCGTCACCCCGCCGCAGAGCCGCCTCGCCCAGGTGGAACAGCGCCAGCAGGTTGCGCCGCCGGCCGAGGCCGGGCGGCAGGACGACCAGCCCGCCGCCGTCACCCGCATTTCCTACACGCCCCCGGCCGCGCAGACGCCTGTCCGGCCGCACAGCTTTTCGCCCGCGCCCCCGGCCACCCAGGAACCTGGCGCGCCGAACCTGTTCGGCTCGGTGGCGCTGGCGGTGTCTCACACCGCCGAAGATTCCCAGTGGCGGCGGGTCGTCGACAGCCGCCTGCCGGACGGACAGGGGCCCTGGACCCGCATTCTCGATCGCGCGCGCGGTCTGCCGCTGCTCGAGCAGCTGCAGGTGATCAACGCGGGCGTCAACCAGGCCGTGACCTTCACCTCGGACATCCAGCAGTATGGCGTGGACGACTACTGGGCTACGGCGCGCGAGACCCTGACCAGCGGCCGCGGCGACTGCGAGGACTTTGCGATCGCCAAGCTTCAGCTGCTCGAGGCGCTGGGCGTGTCTCCGGACAGCCTCTATCTGGTCGTGGCGCGCGACCTGGACCGTCAGGCCGACCACGCGGTGCTCGCGGTGCGGGCCCAGGGCCGCTTCTGGATCCTGGACAGCGCCGCGGGCGTGATGACCGCCGAGAGCGTGCGCGACTATCGCCCGATCCTGACCTTCAGCGCCCGCCACGCCTGGGTGCACGGCTATCGCCGCGCGCCGGACGTGATGATGGCGTCGGCGGGCGAGGTCGGCGGCGCACACTGACCCTCGCCGGCCTGATGCTGTCCGGCCCGACGGCGGCCCTCTGATTGGCGAGGCTCGACAGGGCCGCGCCGCCAAGAAAAGGATCTTGTCGAGGCCCAGGTCTATACTGACTTGGCGGCCGGCTATTCTTCCAGGTCGGGGAATCCCAGCAACAACGGGCCGGCGCCGCCGGCGGCCGAGACGAAGCGGGTGCGCACCACGCAGCGGCCAGCGCCGTCGCGGAAGATTGCGTTGCAGCCGCCGACCGCACCGGTCTCCACCCCCAGCCGCTCGGCGATGGCCGGCGGCACGTCGATGACCGGCTGCGTTGACGCCTTCAGGGGCAGCCCCCGCTGGTTCAGCAGCGCCCGCATCGGCGCGTTCAGCTGCAGCACCTTCATCGTCCGGGTCAGCACCACCGCCGGCTGCGGCATGGCGTCGACCACCGCGGCCCAGTCGGGGCGCGCGCCGTTGGTCTCGGCGATCTCCAGCAGGTCCAGCAGATCGGCCGCATAGCGGGCGCGCAGGTGGGCGCTCTGATTCACACGCTGACCCAGCCGTCCAAGCGCGGCGGCCATCTCCTCGGCCAGGGAACGGCGGTTGCGCCGCGCCACCAGACCCATGACGGTCCAGAACACCGACTCCAGGCGGAACGCCTTGCGCTCGCCGGCGATGGAGATCACCCGGAACTGCGGCTCCAGCCGCGGGTCGCTGCGGGCGATGTCGAAGGCGGAGGGATCCTGGAGGGCGCTCATCGTTCGCGCAGCGCCTCCGAGCGCGCCTTGAGGACCGGCTTGAGCAGATAGTCGAGCACGGTCTTGCGGCCGGTGATGATGTCCGCCGTGCAGACCATCCCGGGCGTGATCGGCAGATTGCGCCCGCCCGCGGAGACGAAGGCCCTGGTGGTCTCCACCAGCACCGTGAAATAGGCCTCCTTGGCCTGTTCGTCGTAGATGCTGTCGGCCGACACCTGGACCACGTGGCCAGGGATGCCGCCATAGATCGAGAAGTCGTAGGCGGTGACCTTGACCAGGGCGGCCTGGCCGACGCGGATGAAGGCGATGTCGGCCGGCTTGACCCGGGTCTCCACCAGCAGCTTGTCCCCGACCGGGACGATTTCCATGATCTTCTGGCCGGCGTTGACGAAGCCGCCGACGGTGTTGACCTGCACGTCGTTGACCACGCCCTCCACCGGCGAGCGCAGTTCCGTGCGGTCGAGCTTGCCTTCGGCGCCGCGGCTGGATTCGTGGATCACCGCCAGCTTGGCGTTCAGCTGGCTGGCCTCGTCCATGGCTTCCTGGCGGAACTGGTAGACCGTCTCGGAGACCTGCGCCTGCGCCTCGGCGATCGCGGCCTGGGCGCGCGAGGCGGCCTGCTCCGACGCGGCCAGGCGGCCCTGGATGTCCGAGAGATCGCGGCGGGCCTGCAGCAGCTCGGTCTGGGGCACGATGGACTTGGCGGCCAGCGGCTCGAGCATGTCCACCTGCTTCTGCGCCAGCGCCTGGCTGTTGCGCAGGCTGGCGGTGGTGGCCTGGGCCTCGGCGAGGTCGCGACGCCGCTGCTCCACCGTCGCGAGCGCCGCCTCGCGCTTGCTGGACAGCGCCTGGGACCTGACCTGCTGCAGCTGCGCCTCCTTGGCGCAGTCGTCGGGCGAAGCGGCCTTGACGGCGTCCGGACAGGTGTAGGACTGCCCCTGCGCCTCCTGGCCGAGGCGCGCCGCGCGCACGGTCAAGGACCGGTCCTCGGCCTGGATCTGCCCCAGGGCGGACGAGGACTCGGTGTCGTCCATGCGCACCAGCAGCTCGCCCTTGGTGACCTTCTGCCCCCCGCGCACCAGGATCGCCCGGACGGTGGCCGGCTCCGAACTCTGGATGATCTGCCCCCGGCTGGAGGGGATCACCTTGCCCTGGGCCCGGGCCACCTCCTCAACCGGAGCAAAGGCCGCCCACGCCAGAAAGACGATCAGCCCGAACGCCGTCACCGCGATGACCAGGCGCGACCCGCGCAGCCCCTTCACCCAAGCGAGGCTCTCCTTGAGCCTATTTCCCGACATCATGCGCAACTTCGACTTCGCCATTACACCTACCGCACGAAAAGCGTGCTGCAAGAACCGCACCACGACAATAGTACGGCCGCCCAGCCCGGCAGCATAAGCCACATAACATGGGCATACCAAATTGATTAGGGGCAACCCTTATGCTATCGGTCCGGGCGCCAAGGGTTAATTTATGGTTAAGAAGAACCCAGGCTTTCCCCACCGGCGCACGGGGCGCGCCGCAGAAAACAGAGCCGACCGAAATGGTTGCCGTAGATGTCTTGAGCGCGCAGGCGCGCAGCGCCGCCGCCGGACGAAGGACGCGATGGGCCGCAGGCCTCACCCTGGGCGGCGCAGTCGCCCTGGCCGCCGTCTGGATGGCGCAGCCGGCGTCGAAGCCCGCGCCATCCGCCCGACCCGTCGCGCGCCCGGCGGCGCAGCCGGTCCACTTTTCCGAGACCGACCCCGCGGCCGGCGGCGCGCAGCTGACCGCCGAGGCGGCGGCGCAGATCAACGCCGCGATCCCGTTCTCGGCGCTGCCCGTCCGCGCCGCAGCGCCGTTCCGCCTGGCGGCCGGCGCCGACCATGACCGCGCCCTCGGCTGCCTGACCCAGGCGATCTACTTCGAAGCCGGCTTCGAGCCCCGCGAGGGCCAGGAAGCCGTCGCCCAGGTTATCCTGAACCGGGTGCGTCATCCGGCCTTCCCGAAGACCGTCTGCGGCGTCGTGTACGAAGGCGCCGGCGCGCCGGGCTGCCAGTTCACCTTCGCCTGCGACGGGGCCCTGGCTCGCACCCCGGCCGCGGCGGCCTGGGGCCGCGCCCGCGCGGTGGCCCAGGCGGCGCTGGAGGGTCACGTGCAGAGCCAGGTCGGCGAGTCCACGCACTATCACGCCGACTACGTCGCGCCGTACTGGGGCCGGCAACTGGCCAAGGTGGCCAAGATCGGCGCCCACATCTTCTATCGCTGGCCCGGCGCCTGGGGCGAGCCGCAGAGCTTCGCGATGCGCTATGCCGGCCACGAGACGCCCTGGTCGCCCACGCCCGCCGGGATCGCCGCGCCGCCGACGCAGGTCGCCGCCGCCGGGCCGGAAGAACCGCACGCGCCGGACGATGTCGGCGGTCGCGTGGTCGTCGGCCTCGGCTGGACCCCGGCGGCCCCGCAGCCGACGACGGATTCCCTGGCGAAGATCATGGCGAACCAGAACGGGACACCCGCCAGGACGGCCCAGGCCGCCGTGGCCGGCGGCGCGGGCGCCGGTGGCAGCTGAGCCGCGCCGCCAGGCGGGCATCCGCACGCGCCCGATCGGCAATGATCGGGTGCGCCCGCCTTCAGACTGTCAGACTTTGAGAGATTGATCCGCCGCGCTCCGGCGAGCGGCGTGGATCGCGCAGGTGTTCGCGCAGCCGTGGCTAGCGGAATTCCGGCGGCGTGCCGACGCCGAGCACCTCGCGGTAGAGCACGGTCTTCAGCCAGCGCTGATACTGTTCGGGGTTCCAGCCGCTCTCGCGCACGAAGGCGCGGAACACCAGGGGCCCGGTCATCGACCACAGGATGTCTGCGGCCTGGGTGGCGCTCAGCTTGGGCTTCAGCAGCCCCCGCTCCGCCCACTGGGTGGTGAACACCTTCAGCTCGTTCCAGCGGCGGCTCTGCTCGCGTTCCCACAGGCTGGCGAACGCCGGATCGACCTGAACGGCGCTCCATGCCGCGCCCACGCCGCGGGCGTTCTGGGCGCCGGCGTCCACCGCCCGCTGCACGATCGCCGTCAGCTGATCCATGGCGTCTTCCGGCGTGCGCGCCGGCGTCGACGGCAGGTCTTTCAGAGTCGACTTGGCGAACAGCCGGCTGAGGATCGCCCGGATGATGTCGGCCTTGGCCGGATAGTAGATGAACACGGTGCCGGTCGAGACGTTCGCCTGCTCGGCGATATTGGCCAGCGACGTCGACGAAATGCCGTGCTTGTCGAACAATGCCTCGGCCGCGTCGACGATACGTTCCTTCGTCGCCACGGTGTTGGACTCACGCTTCCCCACTGCCCGCCGCTCCTGTTCAACCCCCAAGCAGTTCAGACAAAGCTCAATTTGGGTAATCGAGCAAAGTCTGAGGTACCGATACCAAACGGCGCATCGATATTTTCAAGCGCAAGAGTACTGAAGCTTTTACGATTTGTACACCACCGCCTCTGCTGCAGAGCGACGCCGATTGCCGCAGGCATCAGAAGGGCCAAGCCGCCGGGCAGGCCGGCGGCCTCGTGGCGAGGCTATGAGGCGTGACTGAGGGCGGCCGGCAGCGGCGTCGTGGCGCGCCAGGCGCGCAGGCGCTCGGCGGAGCGGCTCATTTCAAGCCGGGCGATGGCGCGCTTGTGCACCTCGTCAGGCCCGTCGGCGATGCGCAAGGCGCGCAGGCCGGCGTAGCTGCGGGCCAGGCCGAAGTCCTCCGACAGGCCGCCGCCGCCATGCGCCTGCATGGCGTCGTCCAGCACCTTCAGGGCGGTGCGCGGCGCGGCGACCTTGATCATGGCGATCTCGAGCTGGGCGGCCTTGTTGCCGGCCTTGTCCATCATGTCCGCGGCCTTCAGGCACAGCAGGCGGGTCATCTCGATGTCGAGGCGGGCGTCGGCGATCCGCTGTTCCCAGACCGACTGGTCGGACAGGCGCTTGCCGAACGCCACGCGCGACTGCAGTCGCTCGACCATCTTCTCCAGCCCGACCTCGGCGGCGCCCAGGGTGCGCATGCAATGGTGGATGCGGCCGGGGCCAAGCCGCCCCTGTGCGATCTCGAAGCCGCGTCCCTCGCCCAGGATCAGGTTCTCCACCGGCACCCGCACGTCGCGCAGCACCACTTCGGCATGGCCGTGCGGGGCGTCGTCGTAGCCGAACACCGGCAACATCCGCACCACCTGGAAGCCGGGCGCGTCGGTGGGCACCAGGATCTGCGACTGCTGGGCATGACGCGAAGCCTCGGGATCGGACTTGCCCATCACGATCGCCACCTTGCAGCGCGGATCGCCGATCCCGGAGGACCACCACTTGCGGCCGTTGATCACATAGTGGTCGCCGTCGCGGCGGATCGAGGTCTCGATGTTGGTGGCGTCGGACGAGGCCACGTCCGGCTCGGTCATCAGGAAGGCCGAGCGGATCTCGCCCTCGAGCAGCGGCTGCAGCCACCGGGCCTTCTGGTCCGCCGAGCCATAGCTGCGCAGCACCTCCATGTTGCCGGTGTCCGGCGCCGAGCAATTGAACACTTCCGAAGCGAAGGCGACGCGGCCCATCTCCTCGGCGCACAGGGCGTATTCCAGGTTGGAGAGGCCCGCGCCCAGGTCATCGTGGTCCGAGGGGTTGAGGAACAGGTTCCACAGGCCCTCGGCATAGGCCTTGGCCTTGAGCCCCTCGATCGCCGGGATCACGCTCCAGCGTGCGGCGCCCTCCTGGGAGAGGTGCTGCTGCACCGCCGGGATGGCGCGGTAGACGTGCGCCTCCATGAACGCGCGCACCCGATCGCGCCACTCGACCTGCCGTTCGCTGAGACTGAAGTCCATCGTCCTGTCCTCTTGCTTTGGACGAAGGCCTAGACCGCAGCCGGCGTCCCGCCTTGAGACAGATCAACCGGCCGCCCGGGCCGGGAAGCGCCCTAGGCCCGCTTCACGTCCGCCACGCGGTAGGTCCAGGCGTGGTCATGCGCGTCGCGGAAGGTCACGTACTCGCCGATGCGGAAGTGGTGGTCGCCAAGGTGAAAGCCGCGCTCGTCCGGCTGTTCGTTGGTCGGGTCGTAGTCGATGAACCAGTTCTCGCCGCGCCGGGCCAGGTGGCCGGTGGTCGCCGGCTCGCCGTCGGCGAAGTGGCGGACCACGCACCTGGCGTGCTCGTGCGAGAAGGCCTCGCCGTCCAGCCGCCCGTCCGCATCCAGCGGCGCGACGATCACATAGCCGCGGCGATCGTCGCCCTCGGCGAACTCGGTTCCAGGGTTGCGCGCCATCTGCAGCACGATGCGGGAAAGAGACATGGCGTCCTCCGTCGAAAGTTGAGCTGCGATTAGCGGCGCCCGGCGCACGGGGCCTTGAGCGACGTCAAATGGCGCTCAAGGCCGCCACACCAACCGGAAGCTGATCTGGATCAAGGCGCGGCGCGGGCTGATGGCTCAATCAGCGGTTCCCATGGAACACGCCGTCATCCTCGCCCATCCGAACCCCGCCAGCGTGAACGCCGTTCTGGCCGGGGCCTACGCCGACACGGTCCGCAGCCTGGGTCACCAGGTGGTCGTGCGCGATCTCTATGCGATCGGCTTCGACCCCTGCCTGCACGCCGACGAGCTGCCCTGGGCGCCGGGCTTCGCCCCGCGGCCCGACGTGGTCGCCGAGCGCGCGCTGCTGGCGAACGCCAGGGTGATCGCCTTTGTCTATCCGTTCTGGTTCAACGCGCCGCCGGCGATGCTGAAGGGCTACGTCGACCGGGTGTTCGGCGAGGGCTTCGGCTTCGGTCCCGCGGCCGGAGGGACCAGTCCGCTGCTGACCGGCCGCTCGCTGATCAGCATCAGCACCTCCGGCGCCCCGGACCACTGGGTGGCGCGCACCAGCGCCCTGACCGACCTGCGCCGTGGGTTCGACGACCACGTCTCGGCGGTGTGCGGCCTGACGGTGCTCGAACACGTGCACGTCGGCGGCGTCACCCCCGGCATTCGCCCCGACGCGGTGGAGGCGATGGCCGCCCGGGTCGCCGACAGCGCCCGCAAGCACTTCGCGCCCGCCTGACCGGCCCGTCCCCTCGACAAGGAATCCCTGCGATGAGCTACGCCTCCCTCATGCTGCACGTCCGGCCCGGCCCCGAGGGCGCCCCGCTGCTGGCGGCGGCCGTCGATCTGGCCCGGCGGCTGAACGCGACCCTGATCGGGGTCGGCGCGGAGATGTTTCCGCCGGTGGTGTTCGACACCGGCTACGCCTACGTCGAGGGCGAGATCTACGCCGCCCTGCGCGAGACGCTGGAGCGCAACCTGAAGACGGCGCACGACGCGTTCCACGTCGCCACCGAGGGCCTGGCCGAGCCGGCGCTGTGGGAAGCGGGCCTGGAACAACCCGCCCCCGCGGTCGCCCGCGCCTCGCGCGCGGCGGACCTGATCATCGCCGCTGCGGCGACCGGACGGGTCGACCCGTTCCGCGAGGCGCCGCCGACCGACCTGGTAATGACCGCCGGGCGGCCTGTGCTGGTCCTCGCCTCGGAGGGCGAGCCGCTGGCCGGCGAACGCGTCGTCGTCGCCTGGAAGGACACCCGCGAGGCCCGCCGGGCGCTGGCGGACGCCCTGCCGCTGCTGGAGCGGGCCAAGGAGGTGCTGGTGCTGGAGGTCTGCGAGAGCGACGACGTGGAGGCGGCCAGGATTCGCGCCGGCGACGTCGCCCGGGCGCTGGAGCGGCATGGCGTAGCGGCCCGGCCGACGGCGTGCGCATCGCACGGCGACGCCGGCGGCGAGATCCTGCAGCAGGCCCGGCTGTTCGGCGCCGACCTGATCGTCGCCGGCGCCTATGGCCACAGCCGGCTCGGCGAATGGATCTTCGGCGGCGTCACCCGCGCCCTGCTGGCGCAGGCAACCACCCATCTTCTGCTCAGCCACTGACGCAGCCCTGATCCGGCTGTAGCCTGACCCCGGCGCAAGCGCGCCACCCCCCAAAGACAGGAGGCGGCGATGACCACGCGCAACCTGGACGCCCTGTTCCAGCCCAAGTCCATCGCCCTCATCGGCGCCAGCAACCGCCCGGCCAGCGTCGGCGGGGTGCTGGCGCGCAACCTGCTGGAAAGCGGCTTCAAGGGGCCGGTCCTGGCGGTCAATCCGCACGAGGCGTCGATCCGATCGACCCTGTGCTATCCCGACGTCGCCGCGCTGCCGGTGGCGCCGGACCTGGCGGTGATCGCCACCCCGCCGGCGACCGTGCCCGGGCTGGTGGCCGACCTCGCGGCCCGCGGCTGCCGCGCGGCCGTGGTGATCACCGCCGGCTTCGGCGAGGCCGGCGGCGGCGGCGCGGAGCTGAAGGCGGCGATGCTGAACGCCGCCCGGCCGACGGTGATGCGCATCGTCGGGCCCAACTGCCTGGGCGTGATCTCGCCGCGCGAAGGGGTCAACGCCAGCTTCGCCGACGGCGCCCCCCTGCCCGGCAACCTGGCCCTGGTCGCCCAGTCCGGCGCGGTGACCACGGCGGCGCTCGACTGGGCCACGGCGCGTGGCTACGGCTTCTCGCGCATCGTCACCCTGGGCGACATGAGCGACGTCGACTTCGGCGACATGCTCGACTTTCTGGCGCTGGACGCCGACACCCGGGCCGTCGTGCTCTATGTCGAGAGCATCACCCAGGCGCGAAAGTTCATGTCCGCCGCCCGCAGCGCCGCGCGCAACAAGCCCGTGGTGGTGATCAAGGCCGGGCGCAGCGCCGCCGGCGCCCGGGCCGCCCTGTCGCACACCGGCGCCCTGGCGGGCGCCGACGCCGTCTACGACGCCGCCTTCCGCCGCGCCGGCCTGCTGCGGGTGTTCGAGCTGCGCGAGCTGTTCAACGCCGTGACCACCCTGACCGCCGGCGGCGCGCCGGTGCGCGGGGAGCGGCTGGTGATCGTCAGCAACGGCGGCGGCGCGGGGGTGATGGCGGTCGATTCTCTCGACGCCCGCGGCGGGACTCTGGCCGAGCTGTCGGACGAGACCAAGGCGCGGCTGGCCACGGTGCTCCCGGCCGCCTGGTCGAAGGGCAATCCGGTGGACATCATCGGCGACGCCGGCCCCGAACGTTATACCGCCGCCCTGGACGCGGTGTTCGCCGACCCGGCCGCCGATGCTGTGCTGGCGCTGAACTGCCCCACCGCCGTCGCCGATTCCACCGCCTGCGCCCAGGCGGTGATCGAGGCGACCCGCGCGCACGGCCTGCGCCGGCCGGTGCTGACGGCCTGGCTGGGCGAGACCACCCCGGCCAAGGGCCGCGCCCTGTTCGCCGGCGCCCGCATCCCCACCTACGAGACACCGGACGAGGCGGTGCACGCCTTCGCCCAGATGGTGGAATACGCCCGCAACCAGGCGCTGCTGCTGCAGACGCCGCGCGGCGACAGCGACCCGCAGCCGGACCGCGCCGCCGCCCGGGCGCTGATCGCCGCCGCCAGGGCCGAGGGCCGCACCCGGCTCACCGACCCGGAAGGCAAGGCGCTGCTGGCCGCCTATGGCGTCCCGGTGGTGGAGACCCGCACCGCCGCCACCCCGCAAGAGGCCGGCAAGGCGGCCGCGGCGATCGGCGGACCCGTCGCCCTGAAGATCCTGTCGCGGGACATCAGCCACAAGTCGGACGTCGGCGGCGTGGTGCTGGGGGTGATCGGCGTGGACGCCACCGAGGCCGCCGCCAGCGCCATGCTGGAGCGCATCCGCCAGGTCGCGCCACAGGCCCGGCTGGACGGCTTCATGATCCAGCCGATGATCCAGCGGCCCCATGCCGAGGAACTGATCGCCGGCCTGAGCGTCGATCCTACCTTCGGGCCGGTGGTGCTGTTCGGCGCCGGCGGGGTGGCGGTGGAGGTGATGGCCGATCGCACCCTCGGCCTGCCGCCGCTCGACGACCGCCTGGCGCGGGACATGATCGGCCGCACGCGGGTGTCGAAGATGCTGGCCGGCTATCGCGACCGCCCGGCCGCCGACACCGCGGCGGTGGCCGACGTGCTGGTGCGCCTGTCACGGCTGGTGGCCGACCTGGAAGAGGTCGCCGAACTGGACATCAATCCGCTGCTGGCCGACGAGACGGGTGTGCTGGCGCTGGACAGCCGCGTGCGGCTGACCGAACCGGACGCCCCGCCGAGGGCGGCCATGGCCATCCGCCCCTATCCCGCCGGGCTGGAGCACGACCTGCCCGCCGGCGACGGCGATGTGCTGCACGTCCGCCCGATCCGTCCGGACGACGCCCCGCGCCTGATCGACCTGGTTGACCGCAGCGCTGCCGACGACGTGCGCCTGCGCTTCCGCAGCGGCCTGGCCCGCCTGCCCGACGTCTGGGCCGCGCGCCTGTCGCAGATCGACTACGACCGCGAGATGGCCTTCGTCGCCGAGGACGGCGGCGGCGACATCCTGGGCGTCGCGCGCATCGCCGCAGACCCGGAAAACGAGGAGGCCGAGTTCGCCCTGATGGTGCGCTCCGATCGCCAGCGCCTGGGCCTGGGGCATGCGCTGCTGTCGGACGTGGTCGCCTACGCCCGCACGCGCGGCCTGCGCCGGGTCTGGGGCGAGATCGCCCGCGACAACCACCGCATGCTCGACGTGGCCAAGGACCTCGGCTTCAGGCGCACGCCGTGCGAGGACCTGGCCTATGTGCGGGCGGTGATCGACCTCACGGCGCCCGCCCCGGCCCTGGACCAGGCCACCGCAGTTTCACCCTGAAGGGGGTTAGGCTAGCGCCCCCGCTCGCCCAGACGGCGGACGCGGCGCAGCATGCGTTGGCGCGAGGCCGGCTGGTCCACGGCCCCGAACAGCGTCCGCCGCACCGGGGCGAAGCCGCACAGCCGGAACAGGCCGCGCTCCAGCGCCCGCGTGCCGAAGGCGCCGAACGCCAGGGCGTAGACCGCGGCCGGCATGCCCATGGTGACGATCAGCCGCGCGGAACGCCCGGACAGCAGGCCCCGGCCCAGGCTCCCGGTCCCGGGCGCCGGGATGGCGAAGCCATAGCGGAAGACCTGCTCGAGAAAGCCCTTCAGCAGCGCAGGGGCGCCGCCCTGCCAGAGCGGGTGGACGATCACCAGGTGCTCGCACCACAGCACGGCGTCCTGGGCGGCCAGGATCGACGGGGCGGTGGCCGGGCCGGCGAAGGCGTCGGCGGTGCGGATCAGGGGGAAGTCCTGGGCCCCGACGTCGATGTGTCGCACCTCATGACCGGCCTCGACGGCGGCCGCAGCATAGACGTCGGCCAGCGCCGCGCAGAACCGCCGGGGATCGGGGTCCGGGTGGCCGTTGATCAGCAGAATCCGTGTCATGCCCGGTGCGGCGAAGGTCCCCGGACCAGATCGAGCGCCATGGCCAGCAGGCCGGCCGAGGCGGCGGCCACCGCCAGGGCGACGTAGCAGGACGGGCAGTGCAGCCCGCTCTCGTGCGGCTGGCCGCAGATCGGGCCCCAGGCCGACGCCGCCCAGACGGACGGGCGCATCAGGGCCTCGAACCAGACTCCGGCGCCGGCGAGTCCGGTCAGGCCGGACAGCCCCAGCAGGCCGGCCAGGCGGCGGGGCGTGATCGCAGGATGCATGCTGCTGGTCCTCCTTGGCCACAGCGCGCCGGGTCGCAGGCGCGCGGACGACAATGGCCACCCTGATGCCGCATCCGCCGCAGGGGGGCTTTGACATCGATCAAGGCGACGCTTCCGGGGCGCGGGCATGGCTCGGCCACGTTCAGGCAAGGCCGGGATTCCATGAGCACTACAGCTGTTCCAAACCGAGGCGCCACGTCGCCGCCAGCCGACGCGGTCGGCTGGTTGATCTTCTGCGTCGTGGGGGCGCTGGTCGCCACCCTCGCCACCGCGGCGTCGCCCGACCCGCTGTTCCGCTTCCAGGGCTACATCTTCATGGGCGGCCTGCTGGCCGGCGCCGTGATGCTGACCCTGGGCATGTCCTGGGACCGCTTCGCGCCCCAGCCGGACAAGTACATGGACGGCGTGATCAAGGCGGGCGCCATCGCCACCGTGTTCTGGGGGATCGCCGGCATGCTGGTGGGCTGCATCATCGCCGCCCAGCTGTCCTTCCCGAAGATCTTCTATTTCAAGGACTTCGGCTTCCTGAACTTCGGACGCCTGCGGCCGCTGCACACCTCGGCCGTGATCTTCGCCTTCGGCGGCAACGCCCTGATCGCCACCTCCTTCTGGGTGGTGCAGCGCACCTGCAAGGCGCGCCTGTTCGGCGGCGTGACGCCCTGGTTCGTGTTCTGGGGCTACCAGCTGTTCATCGTCCTGGCCGCGCTGGGCTACCTGGTGGGGATCACCCAGAGCCAGGAATACGCCGAGCCGGAGTGGCTCACGGACCTGTGGCTGACCGTCGTCTGGGTCGCCTACCTGCTGGTGTTCCTGGGCACGATCTGGAAGCGCAAGGAACCGCACATCTACGTGGCCAACTGGTTCTACCTGGCCTTCATCGTCACCATCGCCATCCTGCACCTGGTCAACAACCTGGCGATCCCGGTCAGCTTCCTCAACCACCGCAGCTATTCGGTGTGGTCGGGGGTGCAGAGCGCCCTGGTGCAATGGTGGTACGGCCACAACGCGGTCGGCTTCTTCCTGACCGCCGGCTTCCTGGCGATGATGTACTATTTCATCCCCAAGCGGGCTGAGCGGCCGATCTACTCCTACCGGCTGTCGATCGTGCACTTCTGGGCGCTGATCTTCATCTACATCTGGGCCGGCCCCCACCACCTTCACTACACCGCCCTGCCGCAGTGGACGCAGACCCTGGGCATGACCTTCTCGGTGATGCTGTGGATGCCCTCGTGGGGCGGCATGATCAACGGCCTGATGACCCTCTCGGGGGCCTGGGACAAGCTGCGCACCGACCCGGTGATCCGCATGCTGGTGGTCTCGCTGGCCTTCTACGGCATGTCGACCTTCGAAGGTCCGGTGATGTCGGTGCGCACGGTCAACGCCCTGTCGCACTACACCGACTGGACCATCGGCCACGTGCACTCCGGCGCCCTGGGCTGGGTCGGCTTCGTCACCTTCGGCTCGCTCTACTGCCTGGTGCCGTGGCTGTGGAAGAAGGACCGCCTGTATTCCGACGCCCTGGTGGAGTGGCACTTCTGGATCGCCACCACCGGCATCCTTCTTTACATCACCGCGATGTGGGTCTCCGGCATCATGGAGGGCCTGATGTGGCGCGAATACACGCCGCAGGGCTTCCTGGCCTACTCCTTCATCGAGACCGTCGCCGCCAAGCACATCGAGAACGTCGTGCGCCTGGTCGGTGGCCTGATGTACCTCACCGGCGCTCTGATCATGGCCTACAACCTGTGGCGGACGGTCCGTCTGCCCAGCTCCGAGCGCGCCCTCAACCCCGCCAACGCTGCGCCGGCCATGCCCGCGCCGCTGGCCATGCCCGCGGAGTAAGCCCCATGGCCAGTGTCTGGGCACGTCACGGCAAGCTGGAGCGGCATTCGCTGCTGCTGCTGATCGCCATCATCATCGTCGTCGCCATCGGCGGCATCGTCGAAATCACCCCGCTCTTCTATCTGGAGAGCACCATCGAGAAGGTGGACGGCATGCGCCCGTACACCCCGCTCGAGCTGGAAGGGCGCGACATCTACATCCGCGAGGGCTGCTACCTGTGCCACTCGCAGATGATCCGCCCCCTGCGCGACGAGGTGGAGCGCTATGGCCACTACAGCCTCGCCGCCGAGAGCATGTACGACCACCCGTTCCAGTGGGGCTCCAAGCGCACCGGGCCGGACCTGGCCCGGGTCGGGGGCAAGTACTCCGACGCCTGGCACCGCGACCACCTGATCAATCCGCGGTCGGTGGTGCCGGAATCGGTGATGCCGCCCTACGCCTTCCTGGCGGACAAGCCGCTCGACTACCGCGACGTCGCCGACAAGATGCGCGCCCTGCGCATCACCGGCGTGCCGTACACCGACGCGCAGATCGCCGCGGCGCAGGACGACCTGCAGAGCCAGGACGACCCCACCCAGAGCCAGCGTTCGCTCAAGAGCCACTACGGCCAGAAGGTCAACGTCCGGAAGTTCGACAGCCAGGCCGGCGGCCCGGTCACCGAGATGGATGCGCTGATCGCTTACCTGCAGATGACCGGGACCCTTGTGGATTTCTCCACCTACAAGGCCGACGCCCCGGCCAACAAGCGGTGACGGCATGACCTACGAAACCGTCTCCCGCATCGCCCAGCAGGGCGGCGCCGTCTACTTCCTGGTGATCTTCGTGATCGCCGTCGCCTACGCCTTCTGGCCCCGCATGCGCGACACCTTCGAGAAGGCCTCCCGCGCGCCCTTCGACGAGGAGCCCCCGCAATGAGCCACGATCCCAAGGACACCCACGTCGACGAAGCCTCGGGCGTCGCCACCACCGGTCACGAGTGGGACGGCATCCGCGAGCTCGACAACCCCCTGCCCCGCTGGTGGCTGTGGATCTTCTACGGCACCATCGCCTTCGCCATCGGCTACTGGGTGCTGATGCCGTCGTGGCCGGGCGTAACCGGCTACACGCCGGGCGTGCTGCACGACTCCGCGCGGGCCCAGGTGGTCAAGGATCTGGCGGCGCTGCAGCAACAGCGCGCCGCGCAGACCGCCCGGCTGCAGAACGCCTCGCTGGAACAGATCGAGAAGGATCCCCAGACCCAGGCCTACGCCCTGGCGGTGGGCCAGTCGATCTTCGGCGACAACTGCGCCACCTGCCACGGCACGGGCGGCACGGGAAGCAAGGGCTATCCCAACCTGCGCGACGACGTCTGGCTGTGGGGCGGTTCGCTGGAGGACATCCAGCGCACCATCACCTACGGCGTGCGCTCGGGCGACGCCCAGGCCCACGACCTGCAGATGCCGGCGTTCGGCCGCGACCAGATCCTGCCGCCCGAGCAGGTCAGCGACCTGACCGAGTATGTGGTCTCGCTGTCGCACCGCCCGGCCGACCCGGCCGCCGTCGCCCGCGCGGCGCCGGTGTTCCAGGCCCAGTGCGCCTCGTGCCACGGTCCGGCCGGCCAGGGCCAGGCCCGCCCCGGCGCGCCGAACCTGACGGACCGGGACTGGCTGTACGGATCCGACCGCGCGTCGATCCACGACCAGATCTGGAACGGCCACGGCGGCGTGATGCCGGCCTGGCGCCACCGCTTCGACGCCAACACCATCAAGGCGCTGGCCGTCTACATCCACGCCAACGCCGCGGGTCAGTAAGCCAAGCCGATGGTCACCGTGATTGACAGGACTGCGTCCAGCACCGCCCACGACCCCGCCTCGGCGGCGGCCGTGGCGCGGGGCAAGGGCGACGCCAAGGGCGGGCTCTACAAGCCGCGTACGCCCATCTATCCGAAGCTGGCGCACGGCCGCTGGCGGACGATCAAGTGGGTGATGCTGGTGCTGACCCTGGGGGTCTACTACGGCGCCCCCTGGATCCGTTGGCACCGTCCCGACGGCCTGCCGCAGCAGGCGATCCTGGTCGATTTCACCGGCCGGCGGTTCTACTTCTTCTTCATCCAGCTGTGGCCGCAGGAGGTGTACTTCATCACCGGCCTGCTGGTCATGGCGGCGCTGGCGCTGTTCCTGACCACCGCCCTGTTCGGCCGCCTGTGGTGCGGCTACGCCTGCCCGCAGACGGTCTGGACCGACCTCTATATCGCGGTCGAGCGGCTGTTCGAGGGCGACCGCAACGCCCGCATGCGCCTCGACGCGGCGCCGATGAGCTTCAACAAGCTGTGGCGCAAGGGCGGCAAGCACCTGGCCTGGCTGGCGATCGCCATGGTCACGGGCGGCGCCTGGGTGCTGTACTTCCATGACGCCCCCAGCCTGCTGAAGACCTTCTGGATCGGCCAGGCGCCGATGACCGCCTATGTCTCGGTCGCGGTGCTCACCTTCACCACCTACGCCCTGGCCGGGCACATGCGCGAGCAGGTCTGCACCTACCTGTGCCCCTGGCCGCGCATCCAGGGCGCCATGCTCGACGACCACTCGCTGCAGGTCACCTACCGCCGCGACCGCGGCGAGCCGCGCGGGCCGCACAAGAAGAACGAGAGCTGGGCGGGCCGGGGCGACTGCGTCGACTGCAACCAGTGCGTGGTGGTCTGCCCGATGGGCATCGACATCCGCGACGGCGGCCAGATCGAATGCATCAACTGCGGCCTGTGCGTCGACGCCTGCGACGAGATCATGCTGCGGCTGGACCGGCCGCGCAGCCTGATCAGCTACGACACCGACGCCGCCGTCGCCGACCGCGTGGCGGGGCGCAAGCCACAGTATCAGTTCGTCCGCGCCAGGACGATCTACTACGCCGTCGCCCTGACCCTGGTCAGCGGCCTGATGGTCTGGGGGTTCATCCACCGCAGCCCGGTGGTGTTCGACGTGCTGCGCGATCGCAACCCGACCTTCGTGCGGTTGCATGACGGCGCCATCCGCGACGGCTACACGCTGAAGATCGCCAACCGCAGCTTCCAGCGCCAGACCTACCAGGTATCGCTGACCGGGCTTCCGAACTACGCCCTGAAGACTCCCGGCGCCGCCCCGCTGACCGGCCCGATCTCCGTCGTGGTCGAGCCGAACCAGGTGGAGTCCGTGCGGCTGTTCGTCACCGTGCCCGCCGCCGCCGTCACCGCCCCCAGCCTGCCTGTCACCTTCCGCCTGAGCGCCGGCCCCACCCGGGCCGACACCCCCTCCGTGTTCCTGTCTGGAGCTGCGAACCCGTCATGAACCCCTCGGCCGCCCGACCCGGCTTCCGCATCAACGGCTGGCACGTGCTGGCGGCCCTGGTGCTGTTCTTCGCCGCCGACATCGCCATCAACACGCTTTTCATCGTGCGCGCCTACAAGACCTTCCCCGGCGAAGTGTCCGTCACGCCGTACGAGGACGGCCTGCTGTACGACGCGGCGCTGAAGCAGAAGACGGCGCAGGACGCCCTGGGCTGGCGCCTCACGGCCGGGGCGCTGGACGGCGAGCGGATCACCGTCACGGCGGCCGACGCCAAGGGGGCGGCGATCGGCGGGCTCACCGTCAGCGGCCTGCTGCAGCGGCCCGCCACCGAGACCGGCAAGCGCACCGTCGCCTTCCGCGAGGTGTCCCCGGGGACCTACGAGGCCCGCGCCGGCGACCTTGGCGGCGCCTGGGACCTGAATCTGACGGCCACGGACGCCAAGGGACACAAGTTCCTGGCCGAGCGGCGTCTGGTGCAACCGTGAGCGCCCTCGGCGTCGTCGCCCCCGGCGGCCGCACGCCCGCCCCCGGCCGCGCCAGCCTGGAGCTGCTGGTCCCCGGCGCCCGCTGCGCCGCCTGCATGTCCAAGATCGAGCGTGGCGTGGCCGCCCTGCCCGGCGTGGCCGAGGCGCGGCTGAACCTGTCGGCGCACAAGCTGAGCGTCACCTTCACCGGCCCGGCGGGCGATCCCACGCGCCTGATCGACGCGCTCGACAAGCTCGGTTACCGCGCCGCCCTCTACGATCCGGCCCGCGCGCGGGAGGCCGAGGACGAGGAAGGCCGCCGTCTGGCGCTGGCGCTGGGCGTCGCCGGCTTCGGCGTCGGCAACGCCATGATGTTCACGGTGCCGGTCTGGGCCGGCCTGTTCGGCCAGGAGCTGGAGCCCGCCACCCGCACGCTGATGTACTGGATGGCGGCGATCGTCGCCACGCCGTGCGCCCTCTACGCCGGCATGACCTTCTTCAAGTCGGCCTGGTCGTCGCTGCGCCGCGGCCGCGCCAACATGGACGTGCCGATCAGCATCGGCGTGATCCTGACCCTGATCGTCAGCTTCAGCGAGACCCTGCGCGGCGGCCGCCACGCCTATTTCGACGCCGCCGTCACCCTGATCTTCCTGCTGCTGATCGGCCGCTGGCTGGACCACAAGCTGCGCAGCAAGGCGCAGGGCGCCGCGCGCGACCTGCTGGCGCTGCAGAGCCCCATCGCCCGGCGCCTGGACGACGCCGGCGCGCCGCGCCCGACGCCGATCGGCGAGATCGTCGTCGGCGATCGGCTGGCGGTGGCCCCCGGCGAGCGCGTGCCCCTGGACGGCGTGGTGCTGAGCGGCGTGTCGACCCTGGACAACGCCCTGATCAGCGGCGAGACCGCGCCCGCGCCCGCGGCGCCGGGAACCGCGGTGCACGGCGGCGCCGTCAACCGCGACGCCCTGCTGGTGGTCGAGGTCAGCGCCCGCGCCGAGGACTCCACCCTGGCGGCGATCGCTCGGATGATGGAGGCCGGGGCCCAGGCCAAGTCGGTCTACGTCCGCCTCGCCGACCGCGCCGCCGCCATCTATGTGCCGGTGGTGCACAGCCTGGCGCTGGCCACCTTCATCGGCGTCTGGGCCCTGGGCCTGGGCGCGCACGAGGCGCTGATGCGCGCGGCCGCCGTGCTGATCGTCACCTGCCCCTGCGCCCTGGGCCTGGCGGTGCCGGCCGTGCAGATCGCCGCCTCGGGGCGGCTGTTCCAGAAGGGCGTGCTGGTGAAGTCGGGCGCGGCCCTGGAGCGGCTGGCCGAGATCGACCACGTCGTGCTCGACAAGACCGGCGTGCTCACCGAAGGCCGGCCGCGGCTGGTCGATGCGCCGCCCGTAGTGGTGGCGCGCGCCGCCTTGCTGGCGCGGGCCTCGCGCCATCCGCTGGCCCGCGCGGTGGCCGCCGAGGCAGGCCTCGGCCTGATCGCCGACCGCTGTGTCGAAACCCCCGGCCAGGGCGTCGAAGGGGTCATCGACGGCCGCACGGCCCGGCTTGGCAGCGCCGCCTTCGTCGGCGTCGCGACCCCGGGTCTGGAGACCGAGCTGTGGTTCGACGCCGGCGACGGGACCAAGGTGCGCCTGGTGTTCGCCGACGCCCTGCGCGCCGACGCCCGGGCGGCCATCGACGCCCTGAAGGCCCGCGGGCTGACCGTCGAGGTGCTGTCCGGCGACGGGCCGGAACCCGTGGCCAGGGCTTGCGCGGCCGCCGGGATCGAAAGCTGGAGCGCCCGCCTGACCCCGCTGGCCAAGTCGGACACGGTCAAGGCGCTGCAGGCGTCCGGCCGCAAGGTGCTGATGGTCGGCGACGGCCTGAACGACGCCGCCGCCCTGGCGCTGGCCCACGCCTCCATGGCCCCTGGCGCGGCCGTGGACGCGGCGCAGAACGCCGCCGACCTGGTGTTCGAAGGCTCCGGCCTGATGGCGGTGGTCGCCGCCGTGGACGTCGCCCGCGCGGCGCGGCGCCGGTCGCTGGAGAACTTCGGCTTCTCGGCCCTGTACAACCTGGTCGCCGCCCCGGCGGCGGTGTTCGGCCTGATCAACCCGTTCGTGGCGGCGATCGCCATGTCGGGCTCGTCGCTGGCGGTGACCCTCAACGCCCTGCGCATGGGCCTGGCGGCGCGCTCCGCGAAGACGCCCGCGCCCGTGAACGCCGGTCCAGCGGCAACGCGCCCAGATCTGGAACTGGCTCGCCCATGAACATCGTCCTGTTTCTCGCCCCGGCCTCGGTGCTGATCGCCCTGGTGGGCCTGGGGGCCTTCTGGTGGACCGTGCGCAGCGGCCAGTACGACGATCCCGCCGGCGACGCGGCGCGGATTCTCAATGACCAGATCGACGACCGGCCGGGTTGATCTGGATCACGGCGCGCCGGGGGGCGATCCGCCAGAAGACCGGTGAAGATTTGCCGGAGTCCCCCATGACCGTCGTCGACCGCACCGCCGCCATGCAGCTGCGTCGCCTGTCCCTGCTGCCGAAATACGACGGCCGCGCGCCGCGCTACACCAGCTACCCGACGGCGGTGCAGTTCACCGGCGAGATCGACGCCGACCGCTATGGCGCCTGGCTGGGCGAGCTGGCGCCGGACGAGGCGGTGTCGATCTATGCGCACATCCCGTTCTGCGCCCGGCTGTGCTGGTTCTGCGGGTGCAACACCCGCGTGGTGACCCGCCAGGATCCGATCCACGAGTATGTGCGGCTGCTGCAGCAGGAGATCGGCATGGTCCGCGAGCGCCTGCCCGGGCGGCTGAGGGCGCGGGAGATCCACCTGGGCGGCGGAACCCCGAACATGCTGTCCCCGGGCGATCTGGAGCTGCTGTTCGGCGCCCTGCGCGACGCCTTCGAGATCATTCCGGGCGCCGAGATCGCCGCCGAGCTGGATCCCCTGCGGCTTACCGACGACTGGATCTCCGCCGCCGCCGCCCAGGGACTCACCCGGGCGAGCCTGGGGGTGCAGGATCTGTCGCCGGACGTGCAGGCGGCCGTCAACCGGCACGAGCCCTTCGGCCTGATCCGCGACGCGGCCCACGCCCTGCGCGCCGCGGGCGTCGGCTCGCTGAACCTCGACCTGATGTACGGCCTGCCGCGCCAGCGCACCGCCGACGTGCTGAATACGCTCGACCAGGTGCTGACCCTGCATCCGGACCGCATCGCCCTGTTCGGCTACGCCCACGTGCCGTGGGTCAAGCCGCACCAGAAGCTGATCAACGACAAGGACCTGCCGGGCGCGGCCGAGCGGCTGGACCAGAGCCAGGCCGCCGCCGACCGGCTGGCGGCCGAGGGCTATGTCGCCATCGGCCTGGACCACTTCGCCCGTCCGGGCGACAGCCTGGCGATCGCGGCCGAGGCGGGCGAGATACGCCGCAACTTCCAGGGCTACACCACCGACGGATGCCAGACCCTGATCGGCTTCGGCGCCTCGGCGATCGGCCACATGCCGCAGGGCTTCGTGCAGAACCAGTCGGCCGAGCTGGCCTGGCGCCAGGCGATCGAGGCCGGCCGCCTGGCCACCGCCCGCGGCGCCGTGGTGACCGAGGAGGACCGCTTCCGCGGGGAGATCATCGAGGAGCTGATGTGCCGCCAGCACGTCGACCTCGAGGCCGTCTGCCGCCGCCACGGCCGCGCCCTCGCCGACCTTGCCGATGAGCTCGCCGCGCTGGAGGGCTTCGTCGAGGACGGGGTGGTGTTCCGGCACGGGCCGCTGGTGACCGTGACCCCGATGGGAGCGCCCTTCCTGCGGTCGGTCTGCGCCGTATTCGACGCCTATCTGGACCGCAGCCTCGTGCGCCACTCTGTGGCCGTCTGAGACGGCGCTCTCCGGACTTTCCCCAGACCCTCGCCGCGACTGGACTGGCTGGCTGGCTGGCTGGCTGGCTGAAGTTACGTGGCCGGGCTTGCCCGGCGACAGCACGCATGGCCCCCCAAATGCAAAGCGCCGCCTCCCGGGGGTTGGGAGGCGGCGCTGCTGCGCGGGAGAGGTTGGGCTCCTGCGCGGGTCCGGAGGCCGGGTGAGGGAGCGGCCGTCCGGCGTTCGGTGTCGATCAATCCTTCTTGGTCGGGGGCGGCGACAGCTGATCACGCAGGGACACGACGCCCAGGACGCCGGCGAAGGTGACAAAGCCGGCGATCACCAAGCCCATGTACAGGGTCTGGACCATGGTCGGCAGCAGCATGGGATTCCTCTCCGTTCTTGCAGGTGACTATTCGCAGAGCCCGGTGAGCGCCTCGCGGTCGGCCAGCCGCACGTGGCGGCAGCTGCTGACGGCGATGAGCTCGAGGCCCTGGAGCTGGGTGAAGGAGCGCGACACGGTCTCGATGGTCAGGCCCAGGTAGTCGGCGATGTCCTGGCGCGACATCGGCAGGTCGAAGGCGTCATGGCCGCCCAGGCGGCGGGCCACGTCCAGCAGGAAGCTGGCCACGCGCTCGGCGGCGCTGCGGTGACCCAGGCGCAGGACGTGCTCCTGGCTGCGCTGCAGGTCGGCGACCGCGGCGCGCCACAGCAGGCGGGCGAATTCCGGAGCGGTGTCGGCATTGTCCAGCAGGGCGGACCGGCGAACGGCCACCAGCTTGGTCGGGCCGAGGGCCTCGGCGCTGGTGCGGTGCACGGCGGAGGGCTCGAAGCCGAAGCAGTCGCCGGCCAGGTGGAACTCGCAGATCTGCCGGCGGCCGTCGGCCAGGATGCGGAAGGTCCGCACCGCGCCGCTCACCACCCGGTAGACGCTGTCCGCCCGCTCACCCTCGCCGAAGACCTCCTCGTCGCGCGAGAAGTTCAGGGTGGGGCCGTTCAGCTCCACCGTCTCGGCGGGCGAAGCGAAGCCGCCGGCCGCCACCCCCCACGGAACCGGGGTCGCGGGGACAAAGCTGTGGGCTGCGGCGTGGGCGGTCATGAGTGGGCTCCGTCTGGCTGACGGTTCATGCCTACCCGGGCCTGCGCGGCTCCGAAATTCGGGAGCAACACCTAAGGGATGTTACGTATCCGGCAAATCATTGCGTTTTTTCAAAGAGTTCGACGTTTTTGCCGAGACCGCGGACGACAGGCCTCAGCTGCGGGCCTCAGCCGCTGCGCGACACCATCACCATGCGCACCAGGTCGGACAGGCTCTTGGCCCCCATCTTGGTCATCACGTGCGCGCGGTAGATCTCGACCGTCCTGGGGCTGATATCCAGGTCGAAGGCGATGACCTTGTTGGCCTTGCCCAGCACCAGGCCGTCCAGCACCTGCGCCTCCCGCTGCGACAGGGAGTTGCGCCGCGCGACAATCTCCGCCCGCTCGGCCACCTGGGCGTCGCTCTCGGCGCCGGTGCGCAGCGCCTGGCGGACGGCGTGCAGGATGGCGTCCTCTTCGAACGGCTTCTCGATGAAGTCGGCGACGCCGGACTTCATGGCCTCCACCGCCAGGGGCACGTCCGCGTGGCCGGTGATGACGATCACCGGCAGGCCCACGCCCTGGGCCTTCAGCCGGCGCACCAGTTCCAGGCCGTCGATCTCCGGCATGCGGATGTCGGTGACGACGCAGCCGCGCGCCGCTTCGGCCACGTCGAGGAAAGCCTGGGCCGAAGGGTAGGTCGTGGCGGGCACGTCCACCGAGCTCAGCAGGAACTGAAGCGAGTCGCGCACGTCGGCGTCGTCGTCGACGATGTGCACCTGCGGCTCAGAGCTCATCAGCCATCCCGGTGTTGTTGGGCAGGGTGAACACGAAGGTGGCGCCGCCCGCTGGGTTGCCCTCCGCCCAGATCGAGCCTCCGTGCGCCTCGACGATCGTCCGACAGATCGACAGCCCCACGCCCATACCATCCTTCTTGGTCGTCAGGAACGGCTCGAAGAGGTGCTCCGCCACATCTGCGCTGATTCCCGGCCCCGTATCCGACACCCGCACCTCGGTCAGGCCTTCGCCGCGCTCCCGCGTCTCGATGGTCAGCTCCCGCCGGCGACTGGTGCGCATGGCGTCGATGGCGTTGCGGATCAGGTTGATCATCACCTGCTGGATCTGCACCCGGTCGGCCAGCACGCTGTCGACGCGGGAGTCGAAGCGCATGACCGTGCGGATGCTCCACTCGTGCGCGCCGACCATGGCCAGGGCGTTGGCCTCCTCGATGATCGCCGCCAGGCTCTCGATGCGCCGCTCGGTCTCGCCGCGGCCCATGAAGTCGCGCAGCCGCCGGATCACGTCGCCGGCCCGCAGGGCCTGTTCCACCGCCTTGTCCAGGCCGTTGCGGATGGCCGCCGCGTCCTCGGGCCGGCCACGCTCGATCATCCGCTGCGAGCCGCGCAGGTAGTTGGCGATCGCCGCCAGCGGCTGGTTGAGCTCGTGCGCCAGGGCCGAGGCCATCTCGCCCATGGCGGTCAGCTTGGAGACCTGCACCAGCTCCGACTGCAGGTGCTGCAGCTTGGCCTCGGTGCGGTCGCGCTCGGTCAGGTCGCGCACGAAGCCGGTGAAGAAGCGCCGGTCGCCGGAACGCATCTCGCCGACGGCGAGCTCCATGGGGAAGCTGGAGCCGTCGCGTTTCTGGCCCACCACCACCCGACCGATGCCGATGATCCGGCGCTCGCCGGTCTGCAGATAGTGGCTGATATAGCGGTCGTGGTCCTCGCGGGTGGGCGAGGGCATCAGGATGGCGACGTTGCGGCCGGCCACCTCCGCAGCGGTCCAGCCGAACAGCCGCTCGGCGGTGGCGCTGAACGACTGGATGCGACCGTATTCGTCGATCACCACCATGGCGTCCGGAACGGTGGCCAGGATCGAGCGCAGGTGCGCCTCGCGCTCGGCGACCACGGCGGTCGAGCGCAGCAGCCCGGCGCGGTTGCGCTGGAACCATTCGCCGCCGATGGCGAGGCCCAGGCCGATCACCATGAACAGGCCGGCCTCCACCGGCGTCGGCGGCTGGCGCCAGACCTCGATCTGGATGGCGACCGCCAAGGCCCCGCTCAGCAGCGTGGCCAGCAGGCCAGGGCCGAAGCCGCCGACGGCCGAGGCGACCAGCGCCGCCGGCACGAACAGCAGGAAGATCGAGCCGGCGGCGAGGTTCTGGTCCAGGATCACCCGCAGCGCCGCGGCGGCCAGCGCGCAGAGCACGGCCGTGGCGTAGCGGACGATCCGACGCGAGACGTTCGGGGTGGCCGAGCCGACCGGGGCCTGGCTCATCTCACCGTTCCAGCCGTCGGCGCCCCCCAGGGTGGCGTCAGAGTCGGTGACCACGCCACCCCACAGCGCCGGAAACCCAGGCCGGCGAAGCGGCGCGCGCCTGCGCCCGCGCGGGTGACCACATGCCCATGGCGACCGACAGCACGCCGATGGCGGTCAGCGCCAGTCCGGAGGCGCCGAAGCCCGACACCGCCAGGCCTGCGCCGCGCACGACCCGCTCCACGGCGCGCGCACGACCGCTGGTGTGCGAAACCACGACAGGGGTGGGGGGCGACGGCATGACAGGTCCTCCCTGGCCTGCGGCGGGCCGCGCCGCAAGGTGTTGAACGCGAACCCTGCCCCGGCCGGAGCGGTCGCGCCTTGATTCACGTCAATTCCGTGCGCAAGGCAAAGTTCCCTGCCCGCCACGCAAGATCGAATTCGATCAGGCGACGGGACTTCAGGAGCCGCTCCAGCGGCGCACCCGCCCGACGTCCACATGGACGAAATCCGAGGACGGGTAGTAGCCGACCCCGCCCGCGCCGAGGCTGAGCGCCGCATCGTGCAGATGGGTCAGCTCGACGCCCGGCACGCGGATATCGATCGCCTCGCCGAGCATGTGCAGGCTGCCGGTCGCCACCTCGCCGCTGCGGGCGTGCAGGGCGGCATTGGTCGTCGGTGAGCGGTAGCCGGAGATCACCTGGAAGCGTTGGCCGGTCTCCAGGCGAGCGGACAGCGTGTTGAGCAGGTCCAGCAGCCTGGGGCTGATCACATGCTCGTCGCCGGTGCGGAAGTCGCGCAGCACCCGGTTCACCGCCGCCAGGGCGTCCGGCACATAGGCGCCGTCCTCCCAGTACGCCACGTCCAGGGCCTCGTCGGTGTGCAGGTTGTGGAAGCCCAGCTTGCGGACGCCGGTGGAGGCCTGGGCCAGCCGCGGGGCCGCCGCCGACACGGCGACCATGGAGGCTGCGCCAAGCATGCGTCGCCGCGACCAGTCCATGCGCATCCCCGTCAGCTGCCAGGGCGGTATCCTAGCGCGGCTGCGGCGAACTGGCCACTGCGGCGCCCGGTCCCAGCAGCGCTGCGGCCAGTTGCGCGTCCCAGCCGTAAACGTCGGGCCGCGCCTGCAGTCGGCCCGAGGCGTCGGCCGCCGCCGTGCGGTAGACCACGAACACCGGCGTATGGACCGCCAGCGCGACGCGGCGCGTGGCCTTGGCGGCGATGGCCGCATCGATGTCCGCCCGGCTCCAGCCCTGCGCCGCCAGCAGCGCCGCGGCGAGCTCGCGCGGCGCTTCCAGGCGAATGCAGCCGTGGCTGAAGGTGCGTTGCGGCCGGGCGAACAGGGCGCGCGCGGGGGTATCGTGCAGATAGACGCCGAACGGCGAGGGCATGTCGATCTTCACCGCGCCCAGCGACGACCGCGGCCCGGGCGCCTGCACCAGCTGGCCGCGGATCACGCTGAACCCGTTGCGCGCGAGATAGCCCGGCGTGCGGCGCTCATGCGGATACAGCTCCTTCGCCGCGATCGAGCCGGGGACCACCCAAGGCGGATTGAACACCACCCCGTCGGTGGCCGAGGCGAAGCTGGGCGTGCGCCGGTCGGCCCGGCCCACGACCACCTTCATGGCCAGGGCGGGCCTGCCGGCCTGGAACAGGGTCAGGGTCTGGCTGGCGATGTCCACCTCGATGCGCGCCGGCGGCGGACTGGCCGGCATCCAGCGCTCGCGCTCGAGGTTGAGGTCGATGGTCTGCAGCCGCGCGGCGGCGGGCGCGTCGAGGGCGGCCTGGGTGGCGCCGTCGAGCGCGCCGGTCTGCGGCAGGGCATGGTTGGCCTGAAAGCTCGCCAGGGCCGCGGCGAGTCCGGGGTCGAGCAGGTTGGGATCGGGGGCGACCGGCGCGGTGAAACCGGGCGCAGGCCTTGCGGGGGCGGCCGGGGGGGCCGCCGGGGGGGCCGTGGTCGCGGCCGGGGCCTCGGGCGGCGCAGCGTCGTAGCCTTCCGCCGCCAGCCGCGCGCGCAGCAACGGAACACGAGGGTCCTTGCCGCCGGGCGGCGTAGTCGGCCCCGGACCGACGGCCGCCCAGCCGCCGGCCGCGACGATGGCGACATAGCGGGTGCGCAGCGCCGCCAGAGACAGATAGGCCGGGCCGCTCGGCCGCAGCTGACCGGCCCACGCGGCGATCCGGCCACCGCCGAGAGCGGCGGCCACGTCGGCGGCCGCGTCGTAGGGCGCCTTCAGCGCCCACTCGCGGTTCACCGCGGCGGGGCGGGCCAGGCGGCCGTGCGACAAGGCGGCCAGGTCGGTCGCGCCGGCGACCAGCGAGGCCTCCCCGAGACTGCTCTGGGTGGGATCCGGCGAGACGGCGTCCCGGGCCGCGGTGGCCAGATCCGGGGCCGGCAACCCGTCCGCGCTCGCAGCGCGAGCGGCGGCGACCAGGGCCGCGACGTCATCCGGGGTGAAGGCGGCCGCGGCGCAGGACGCGCCGCCGACGGCCACGACCGCGATCACCGTCGCGGCGAAAGCCAGCACACGCACGGCGGTGGTCAGGCGGCGTGGGACAGGTGGTCGGGGATCATCGGCACGCCGAACGCGCGCCAGACGGCCGGCAGCCGGAAGGCGGCGCGCGACGCCTCGGTCAGAGACCCGAAGCTGGTCGCCCGGGCGCTGTCGTCCTCCCAGACGACGCCCCCGGACGGCTCCAGGCGCAGGTATTTCTCGTGCGCGCCGCCGCCCTCGAAGCGGGCGACGATGGCAGGATGAGGCGCTTTCGGCTGTTGCTGGAGCATGGTGGCGTTCCCTTTCGCTGACCCGATGCTGGCCCCGCCAGCCGCCGCGATCCATTCGGGACCATCCCCTAAGCAATAGCCCTTAGCGCTGGCCGCCTGCGGACCCCGGGCCAGGAGATCGAGGGCCAGGAGATCGAGGGCGAAGTCGAGGCCGGCGGAGCGCCGGGAGCGCGGCCAGGGACTTGCGCCACGTCAAGGCGGCGCGCCACCGCGCGCGCCACCCTCGGGCCATCATGCCGGAGGTTTCATCGTGACCCTTAGCCCCTTCCCCGACGACGCGCTGACGCTGGCCGACGATCGTGGATTTCACCACTTCCTGGGGCGGGTCTATCTGCAGATCGCCGGCGGACTTGGACTGTCGGCGGCGATCGCCGCGGCAGTGGCCGGCGTTCCGCAGATCCAGGCGCTGTTCCTGCAGCATCTGGACGGTTCCGCGCTGGGCTTCACGGCGCTGGGGCTGGTGGCGGTGTTCGCCCCCTTGGGGCTGATGCTCATCGCCAGCCTGGGCGGCGGGCGCAACAGTCGCGCCGGCTCGTCCGCGCTCTACTGGTCGGTCTGCGCCACCCTGGGCGTCTCGCTCAGCATCCTGCTGATGGGCTACACCGACCAGTCGCTGACGTCGGCCTTCCTGACCGCGGCGGCGGCCTTCTGCGCCATGACCGTCTGGGGATTGACGACCCGGCGCGACCTGGTGGGCTGGTCGGGCTTCCTGACCCTCGCCCTGGCGGGCCTGCTGGTCGGCTGGCTGCTGGAGAGCTTCTTCCCCAACGCCGGCGGAAGCCTGTTGCTGGACAGCGTCGGCGTGATCGTGTTCGGCCTGCTGGTGGCGGTGGACAGCCAGCGGCTGCGCCGGATCTACCGGATGACGACAGCGGGCGAAGATCGGGCGACGGCGGTGAACCTGGCCGCGCTGTCCCTCTATCTGAACGTGCTGAACCTGTTCGAACTGCTGCTGTCCCTGACGGGCCGGCGCCGGCGCTGAGGCCATACGAGGCCGGATGAGACTATCCGACCTCGCGGGCGACCGCCCAGGCTCAACGCCACTCCAGCGCGCCCAGCAGCAGCTTGACGTGCCCTTCGCCCCAGGCGGGCAGCAGCAGGCGCTGGTAGGACCGCTCGGGGCCCTCGGCAGTGTGCACATAGACGGTGGGCGCCGCGGCCTCGACGGTGGCCTCCGCCTGGGCTCGCAGGAACTCCAGGGGGCTCGGCAGGGCGACCTCATCGATGAAGCGGTCCATCAGGTCGGCCTCGATCGCGGGCGCGTGCGGCGTATGCGCCAGGTCCATGCGGAAGCGCTCGGGCTTCTCGAACACGCCCAGCACGAAGCTGTCGCTGACCAGGGCGTTCACCGCGGCCATGTCGAGGTCGTCGGCGAAGGGCGTTTCGGCGCCGCCGCGCAGCAGGCCCCGCCAGTAGCTCGCCAGGCTGTCCAGGCGAGGGGGCAGGGGTGCGGTCACGGCGAACGGCGTGTGGCGTTGTAGCATTGTAGGCCTCCAGTCCATGCCGCGCAGCCTAGAATGTCCATGTCGGCTGGCCTTGATTCACCTCAAGGCCGCAAGCCGGGCCGCAGCGCCAGATGCCGGCCACCGTTCCCTGGTCTAGGATTGCCGTCATGTTCGCCATGTGCCTGGACGCCCCGGGGCAAGCCCTGCGAGGCGAGGAGCGGCCCGACCCCACGCCTGGACGGGGCGAGATCCTGCTGCGGATCTGCGCCTGCGGCGTCTGCCGCACCGACCTGCATGTGGTCGACGGCGACCTGGCCCAGCGGCGCAGCCCGATCGTGCCGGGGCACGAGGTGGTCGGCCGGGTGCTGGCCATCGGCGAGGGCGTCGAAGGCGTGGCGCTGGGCGACCGGCTGGGCGTCCCCTGGCTGGGGCGCACCTGCGGGACCTGCGCCTACTGCCGCGAGGGGCGCGAGAACCTGTGCGATGCGCCGCAGTTCACCGGCTGGACCCGCGACGGCGGCTACGCCGACCGGATGGTCGCGGACGCCCGCTACGCCTTCCCGATCCCGGACGCCTACGACGACCTGGAGGCCGCGCCGCTGCTGTGCGCCGGGCTGATCGGCTATCGCTCGTGGCGGATGGCCTGCGAGGGGCCGCCGGTGCGCCGGCTCGGCCTGTACGGCTTCGGCGCCGCCGCCCACCTGCTGGCCCAGCTGGCCCGCCACGAGGGCCAGGCGGTGTACGCCTTCACCCGACGCGGCGACGATGGCGCCCAGCAGCTGGCCGCCGAGCTGGGCTGCGCCTGGGCCGGTCCGTCGGACGAGGCCCCGCCCGAGCCCCTGGATGCGGCGATCATCTTCGCCCCCGCCGGCGAACTCGTGCCGACCGCGCTGAAGGCCGTGCGAAAGGGTGGGATCGTGGTCTGCGGCGGCATCCACATGAGCGACATTCCCGCCATGCCCTACAGCCTGCTGTGGGAGGAACGCCGGCTGGTCTCCGTGGCCAACCTGACCCGCCGCGACGCCGCCGAGTATCTGCCCAGGGCCGCCGCCGCCGGCGTGCGCGCCACCGTCACCCGTTATCCGCTGCGCCAGGCCAACCAGGCGCTGGAGGACCTGCGCCGCGGGGCGTTCAGCGGCGCGGCGGTGCTGACGCCCTGATCGATCCGGACGGCCGTCCGCCTGGCCTTGACCCATCGCAAGGCGGCGGCCCCGCGAGGCGGTCAACCTGCGCGGACATCGCAGGAGGCATCCCATGGATCGCTTGAAGAACAAGATCGCCATCGTCACCGGCGCATCCGTCGGCCTCGGTCGGGCGATCGCGCGCCGCATGCTGGACGAGGGCGCCAAGGTCGCCCTGCTGGACGTCAACGACGGGGCCGGCCAGGCCTTCGCCGAGGAACTGAACGTCTGCGGCTTCGACGCCGGATACTGGCACTGCGACGTCGGCCGCGAGGCCGAGCTGGCAGCGGTGTTCGAGGCGGTGGTCGGCCGCTTCGGGCGCCTGGACGTGCTGGTCAACAACGCCGGGGTCGCCGGCGCCAACAAGCCCACCCATGAGCTGACCGAAGCCGAATGGGATCACGTGCAGACGATCAACGTGAAGGGGGTGTTCTTCGGCGTGAAGCACGCCATCCCCCACCTGCGCCGCGCCGGCGGGGGCAGCATCATCAACCTGTCCTCGATCTACGGCCTGGTCAGCGCCCCGGACGTGCCGCCCTACCACGCGTCGAAGGGCGCGGTGCGGCTGATGACCAAGACCGACGCCCTGCTGTATGCGCCCGATCGCATCCGGGTGAACTCGATCCACCCGGGGTTCATCTGGACGCCTATGGTGGACGGCTTCCTGCACGACCAGGGCGACGTCGCCACCGGCCGCGCGGCCGTCGACGCCCTGCACCCGCTGGGCCACATCGGCGAGCCGGACGACATCGCCTGGGGCGCGGTCTACCTGGCCTCCGACGAGGCCAAGTTCGTCACCGGGGCGGAGCTGGTGATCGACGGGGGCTACACCGCGCGCTGAAGCCGGCGCGCCATGCCACAAGCGCCCTGGCCGCCGGGTGACCGGCGGCCTTCGCGTTTCAGCGCGACAGCAGGACCGGCAGCGTGGTCGCGCCCAGCACGGTGCGCGTGGCGCCGCCGAACACGGCCTCCGCCGTCCGCGAGCGGCCATAGGCGCCCATCACCAGCAGATCGGCGCCCAGCTCGGCGCAGGCGTCGAGGATCGCCGCCCCGGCCCGCCCCTCCCCGGCCGGACGGCGCACCGCCTCGGCGCGCACGCCGTGGCGCGACAGACAGCGCAGCACCTGCGCCTCGCCGGCCGTGTCGACCCGGCGCCCGGCGCGTTCGTCCACCATCAGCACGCTGACGCTGGCGGCCTCGCGCAGCAGCGGCAGGGCGTCGCCCAGGGCGCGCTGCGCCGAACGGCTGCCGTTCCAGGCGATCACGGCGTGGTGGAACGACCGCCGCCGGCCCGCACCCTCGGGGGTCAGCAGGCAGGGGGCGGCGGTGTTGAACAGCAGGGCCTCGACCAGCTCGCGCTGCGCCTCGTCGTGCGGCGCCGGGGCTTCGACGATCACCAGGTCGGCCAGTTGCGCCTGCTCGGCGCGCTCGCCCGGCGGGGCGTAGAGGGCGCACTGGCGCCAGCCGTACGAGGCGGCATGACCGGCGACGGCGCGCTCGAAAGCCATCCTGGCGCCCTCGACCATCGCGGCGATGGAGGCGTCGCGGGCGTCGATCACCGCGTTCACCGCCTTGGGGCCGACCGCGAAGCATTCGGCCAACGCCACCTCGGGCGGGTCGATCAGCCAGATGGCCGAGACGTGCGCGCCATGCCGCTGCGCGAGCGCCGCGGTCAGTTCCAGGCGCGCCTCGCACGGCGCCCCCGCCTTGAGGAAGACGGCGATTTCCTTGATGTCCATGGTCGGGCTCCGTGGCTGAGCTGAGCCTCGCCCTGCGGCCGCGTTCTCGCATTGAGGCGTATCAAGCGCCGTCAGTAGCCCCAGCGGCGCACGAACCACCGCTTCATCAGGTGGGCCGACACCGCATAGGCGGCCATCAGGGCGGTCACCGCGGGCCAGTACGCCAGCGGCAGCGGCGTGAAGCCGAGCGGCCCGGCCAGCGGACTGTAGGGCAGGCTGACGCCGACCACGCAGACCGCGAGGCTGGTGAAGGTCAGGGTGCGGCTGGCGCGGCTCTGGAAGAACGGCGTGCGAGCGGTGCGGATCACATGCACGATGAGCGTCTGGGTCAGCAGCGACTCCACGAACCAGCCGGTCTGGAACAGAGCCGGGTGCGTCCAGGCGTGGAACACAAAGATCATCAGGCCGAAGGTGGCGTAGTCGAAGATCGAGCTGACGGGGCCCACCAGCAGCACGAAGCGCAGCAGGCCGCCCAGCTCCCAGCGCCGCGGGCTGGCCAGCGCCTCCGGGTCGACGTTATCGGAGGGGATGCCGCTCTGCGAGATGTCGTACAGCAGGTTGTTGGTCAGCACCTGGATCGGCGCCATCGGCAGGAACGGCAGGAACAGGCTGGCGCCCAGGACGCTGAACATGTTGCCGAAGTTCGAGCTGGTCCCCATGCGGATGTACTTCAGCACGTTGGCGAACACCCGCCGGCCCTCGAGCACCCCGTCGCGCAGCACCGACAGGCTCTTCTCCAGCAGGATGATGTCGGCGGCGGCCTTGGCGATGTCGACGGCGTCGTCCACCGACAGCCCCACGTCGGCCGCCTTCAGCGCCGGAGCATCGTTGATCCCGTCGCCCAGAAACCCCGTCACGTGGCCGGCCCGCTGCAGGGCGCGGATCACCCGGGCCTTCTGCTCAGGGGTCAGCTTGGCGAAGACGTCGTTGGCCTCGACCGCGACGGTCAGGGCCGTATCGTCCATGCCGGCGATGTCCTGGCCCAGCACCACATGCTCGGCGGCAAGGCCGACGTCGTGGCAGATGCGCCGGGTGACGGCGCCGTTGTCGCCCGTCAGCACCTTGACCTTCACGCCGCTGCGCGCCAGGGCGGCCAGGGCCTCGGCGGCGTCGGCCTTGGGCGGGTCCAGGAAGCCGATATAGCCCAGCAGCGTCAGCCCGCTTTCATCGGCCACCGTGAAGCGTTGAGGGTGCGAAGCCGGGAAGTCGCGGCAGGCGACGGCGACGACCCGCACCCCGTCGGCGTTGAGCCGGTCCACCAGCTCGCGGGCGTGGCGCGCGTGGCTGTCGTCCAGCGGCCCCTCCTCGCCGCCCAGGCGGTAGCGGGTGCAGCAGGCGAACACCTCCTCCACCGCGCCCTTGCAGATCAGCGTGGCGCGCCCGTCCGCAGCGCCGACCACCACCGAGAGGCGACGCCGCACGAAGTCGAAGGGCAGCTCGTCCAGCTTGTGAAAGCCGCCCGCCGCGACCTGGGCGTCCAGGTCCTCGTGCGCCAGCACCGCATCGTCCAGCAGGTTCCTCAGCCCGGTCTGGAAGCGGGCGTTCAGATAGGCCTCGAACAGCACGGCCTCGTCCTCGTGGCCGAGCACGTCGAGGTGCAGCTTCAGCGCCACGCGGTTCTCGGTCAGGGTGCCGGTCTTGTCCGTGCACAGCACATCCATCGCCCCGAAGTTCTGGATCGCGTTCAGCCGCTTGACCACCACCCGCTTGCGGGCCATCGCCAACGCGCCCTGCGCCAGGTTGACGGTGACGATCATCGGCAGCATCTCGGGGGTCAGCCCGACGGCCACGGCCACGGCGAAGAACAGCGCCTGCAGCCAGTCGTGCTTGGTCAGGCCGTTGATCAGGAACACCAGCGGGGCCATCACCGCGATCAGCCGCAGCATCAAGAGGGCGACCCCGTCGATGCCGCGCTGGAAGCTGTCCTGTCCCTGTTCGGCCGCCGTGGCGTCGGCCAGGCGCCCGAAGCGGGTGTCGCGGCCGGTGGCCACCACCAGGGCCTGGGCGGCGCCGCTGGTCACGCTGGAGCCCATGAACACCAGGTTGGCGGCGTCCAGCAGTTCGGGCGGCGCCTCGCCGGCCTCGGCGTGCTTTTCCGCCGGCATGGACTCGCCGCTCAGCGCCGACTGGTCGACGAACAGATCGCGCGAGGCGATCAGGCGCAGGTCCGCCGGCGCCAGGTCCCCCGCCGCCAGGGCCACCACGTCGCCAGGGGCCAGGTCCTCGATCGGGCCCTCAACCGGCCGGTCCGAGCCGGGGCGCAGCACGCTGGCGCGCACCCTGACCATGGCGGCCAGCTTGGCGGCCGCCTCGCTGGAACGATGTTCCTGCAGATGTCCCAGTCCGACGCTCAGCGCCACCATCGCCGCGATCATCGCGCCGGACACCAGGTCCCCAAGCGCCACCGAGGTCAGGGCCAGGCCGATCAGCAGCAGGTTCAGCGGATTGCGCAGCCGCCCCGCCAGGTCACGCCAGACGGACAGCCGCCGCTCCTCGGCCACCCGGTTGGGGCCATGCGTCCGCACGCGCGCGGCGGCTTCGGCCGGCTCGAGGCCACGGTCCGAGCTCTTCAGGGCGCTCAAGGCGGCGGCGGGATCCAGCCGGGTGACGTCGCGCAGCTGGCGGTCGCCCGTGGCGTCCCGGAAAGCGCCGGCGGTGGCGGCCCCGGCGGCCATCAGCCGGGACCCAGAACCCGCCTGAGCCGCGCCAGCATGTCGGCCCGCTCGCGGTCGGAGCTCGCCGCCTCCAGCCGGTCGCCGAGGTCGGCCAGGAACGCCGCCCGCTGATTGTGCCAGTCGGGAGAGGCCACCGAGGCGGCTGCGAGCCTGGCGGCCGGCGCCTGCGCCGCCGTCGCCGTCGCGGCCGCCAGCCTGAAGCTTTCGTCCAGCGTCGGCACGATCAGCCGGCCCGGCGCGACGCCCGCGGCGTCCAGCCGCCGCCTCAGGCCGTCAAGGCCGGTGTTCTCGCCGTGCGCCAGGAAGACCGAGCCGCGGATCGGCGTGCGCGCCTGGGCCCAGCGCACCAGGGCGCTGGCGTCGGCATGCCCCGAATAGGCGTCCAGCATGCGCACGCGCGCCGCCACCCGCACGTCGTCGCCCTGGATGGAGACGTGTTTCGCCCCGTCGGCCAGCAGTCGGCCCAGCGTGCCGGCGGCCTGGTATCCGGTCAGCAGCACCGTCGCCTCGCGCCGCCACAGCAGCCGCTCCAGATGCTTGCGCACCCGGCCGGCGTCGCACATGCCGCTGGCGGCCATGATGATGTGCCAGCCCCGCAGCCGCTCCAGGCCGTCGCTCTCCCAGGGCGCGCGCAGGAACTTCAGCCGCTGGCCGCTGCGCACGCCGGCGAACGGGTTGTGGCCGCTGGCGCGGTTCCAGCCGCGGCGCTGGAAGATCTCGGTGGCCTCGATCGCCAGCGGGGAGTCCAGGAAGATCTCCGCCTCGGGGACCTTGCCGTCGTCCATCAGGGTCAGGATGTCGGCCAGCAGCTCCTGGGTCCGCTCGACGGCGAAGGCCGGGATCAGCAGCGGCCCTCCAGCCTCGTGAGCGGCGTTCAGTTCGTCGGCCAGCAGTCCCCGCCGCGCCTCCGGCGTCAGCAGCGGGCGCTCGCGGTCGCCGTAGGTGGATTCGATGACCAGGTGGTCGATCCCGGCCGGCCCCTCCGGATCGGGATTGTAGTCGCGTCCCCCCGGCCCCAGGTCTCCGGAGAACAGCAGCCGCATCGGCTCCTCGCCGTCGATGTCCAGCTGGATCGAGGCCGACCCCAGGATGTGGCCCGCCTCCCAGTAGGTGGCCGTAACGCCCGGCGCCACCTGCGCCGGCTCGTTGAGCACCGTCTTGCGGAACTGGCGCACCACCCGGCGACCGTCCTCGGCGGTGTAGATCGGCTCGACGGTGGCCCGTCCGCGGCGCTGATTGCGCCGGTTCAGGTGCTCCACCTCGCTCTCCTGGATCGAGCCGGAATCGGCCAGCATCACCTCGCACAGCTCGCGGGTGGCGGTGGTGGCCCAGATCGGCCCGTCGAACCCGGCCAGCATGAGCTTGGGCAGCAGGCCGGAGTGGTCGATGTGGGCGTGCGTCAGCAGCACGGCGTCGATCGACTTCGCATCGAAGGGAAACGGCTGATAGTTCAGCGCCTTGAGGGTCTTCGACCCCTGGAACATGCCGCAGTCCACCAGCAGCGTGGCCTGTGGCGTCTCCAGCCGGGCGCAGAAGCCGGTGACGCAGCCCGCGGCGCCGTGGAAACTCAATCGAACGCTCATCCCAGTTCCTCCTGCAGGGCTTCGGCCAGGACCCCGGCCAGGGGCGCGACGCCGAGCGGTCCGGCGCAGCTGTCCGTCGCGATCAGGCGCGCGACGCCCGCCGCCGACAGGGCGGCGCCGACCGCCTGGCCGCAGAGGGCATGGGCCACCGCCGCCTCGAGGCTCGCCGGCCCGACAGCGGCGACCTGCCGGGCGCCCGCCATCAGGGTCGCGCCGCTGGAGCAGATGTCATCCACCAGCACGACGCGCCGGCCCGCGAGCTGCGCCAAGGGCGCGGCGTCGATGGCGACGCTGCGGTCGCCCTGCCGGATCTTGTTCAGGAGGATGAAGCGCGCGCCCATCCGCGCGGCCAGGGACGCAACCCAGGGCGCGGATTCCTCGTCGGGACCGACCAGGACGGCCTGCGGATCGGCGCCGCCGAGCGCCCTGGCCAGGGTCTCGGCCGCGGACACGATGCCGACGGGAACGCCAAACACGGCGGCGAGGTCGGCGGTGCGGTGCAGATGCGGTTCGACGGTGACGATCCGGTCGAAGGCGCCGCCCAGCAGGCGGCCGATCACGTCGCGGCTCACGGGCTGTCCCGGAGCGAACACCTTGTCCTGGCGCAGGTAGGCCATGTACGGCGCGACCAGCACCAGCCGGCGCGCGCCGGCGCGGCGCCAGGCGTCGGCGGCCAGCAGCAAGGGCGCCAGCTTGCCGTCCGGTCGGTCGAGAGAGCGATAGACGATCACCGTCCGGCCGGCGGAGGCCGCCACCACCGGCAGGCTCTCGCCGTCCGGAAAGCGGTGAACCGAAACGAGCGCCGGGGCCGGCAGGTCGAGGGCCTGGGCCAGCCGGGCGGCGGGCGCGACCTCGTCGTCGAAGGCGTGGATCACGGCGCTCACGGCGCGAACCTGAAGCCGTCGTCGACGCCGGCGGCCTCGACCGCGAAGCCGAAGTCCGAGGGTTCCGAGGCGTGGATGCGGTAGAGCGGGTCGCCGCGCCGCACCGTGTCGCCGCGCTTCACGCACAGGTCGACGCCGGCGCCGGGGTCGGTGGGCGCCCCCGACAGGCGGGCGATGGCGGCGATGCGCAGGCAGTCGATGGTGTCGATCGCGCCGCTCCTGACAGCACGGACCTCGTGCGTCAGCTCGCCCAGCGCGCCGCTCGCCGGCGAGGGGCCCTGGGCCTCGATGATCGCCTCCAGCTTGGCGAGCGCCGCGCCGCTGCGCAGCAGCTCGGTGGCCCGGGCCAGCCCGGCGCCGCCGGGCAAGGCCGGATCGGCCTCAAGGATGGCCCCGGCCAGCATCAGCGCCTTGTCCCTCAGGTCGGCGGGGGCATCCGCCTGGCCGCGCAGCACCGCCAGCACGTCGCGCGCCTCCAGCGCCGGGCCGATGCCGCGACCGACCGGCTGCGGGGCGTCGGTGATCAGCACCTGCAGGTCGAGGCCGATGCCCCGGGAGACGAATTCGAAGGCCTTCTTCAGCTTCAGGGCGCTGCGCCGGTCGCGCACCTTGGCGGTGGGCCCGACCGGGATGTCGAGCACCAGGTGGGTGGACCCGGCCGCCAACTTCTTCGACAGGATCGAGGCCACCATCTGTTCGGGGGTGTCGATCGACAGCGGCCGCTCGACGGAGATCAGCACGTCGTCCGCCGGCGACAGGTTCACCCGGCCGCCCCACACGACGCAGCCGCCGCAGCGCTCCACCACGGCGCGCATCTCGTCCTCGGAAAGGTCGACGCGGGCCAGCACCTCCATGGTGTCGGCCGTGCCCGCCGGGGAGGTGATCGCCCTGGAGGACGTCTTGGGGATCAGCAGGCCGTGGGCGGCGACGATCGGCGCCACGATCAGCGAGGTGCGGTTGCCCGGCACGCCGCCGATGCAGTGCTTGTCGACCACCAGATCGCGATCCCAGGTCAGCCGGCCGCCCGCCGCGGCCATGGCCAGCGTCAGGTCCAGCGTCTCCTCGGCGGTCATGAAGCTGGCGCAGGCCACGAGGAAGGCCGAGATCTCGATGTCGGACCAGCGGTGTTCGGCCAGGTCGCGGGCGATCGCCTCATAGACCTCGCGCGACAGGGTCTCGCCGGCCACCTTGGCGCGGACCGCCTCCAGCGTGCCCAGGGGCGCAGCCGGCGACACCTCGACGCGGTCGCCTGGACGCAGGGCCAGTCGCCGCGCCAGCGGCTGCGGAATCCCTGCCTCGGAAGGGCCCACCAGGGCGGGATCGTCGCACAGCATGGGCACGGCCAGCATCACGCCGCCGCGGCCGCGCACCTCGACCTTGCGCACGCCGCGCAGTCGTTCGGGCCGCAGGGCGAGGCAGTCCCGCGACAGCAGGATCACGTTCTCGCGGAAGGTATCCAGCTGCAGCGGCTTGGCGGCGAGCGTGCGATCGACCCCGCCCCCCAGGGGCGCGCTCGGTTCGGACTTCCCCGGGTCAGGCAGAGGGGGGCGCATGATGCTGGCGGGCGGCGGATCAGTGGCTCAGCAGCACGCAGCGGTCGCCGTGCGCCAGCAGGTCGCGCGTCATGCCGCCGAATACCCACTCGCCCAGCCGGCTGTGGCCGTAGGCGCCGGCGACGATCAGCCCGGCGTCGAAAGCGTCGGCCTCGGCCATCACGTCGTGCCCGCTGGCCGCGGTGCGCACGGAAACGTCGGCCTCGGCCGCCACGCCGTGCCGGCGCAAGGCCGCAGCGACGTCGTTGGTGCGGATCCGGGCGTCGTCGGCCTCGTCGCCATGGCACAGTTCCAGCACCCGCACCGCTTCGGCGCGCTGCAGCAGCGGCAGGGCGTCGGACATCGCCCGGCGGGCCTCGCGCGTGTCCTTCCAGGCCAAGAGCACGCGCCGCAGGTCGAGCGGCCGCGGCGTCGACGGCGGGATGAACACCGGCCGGCCGGAAGCGATCGCCAGTTCGGCAGGGTCCGCATGGCGATGGATGTCGCCGCCCTGCGGGCGACTGGCGACGATCAGGTCCGCGGCGCGCGACGCCAGCACGACGGCGCCGGTGGGATAGCGCAGGCCGCACTCCCAGACCGCGGGTCTGGCCAGGTCCTTGGCGGCTTCGCGGAACTGGCTTTCGGCCGCCTTCAGGCGCCGGTCGATCTCGTCGGCCATCAGCACGTACCAGTTGTCGGCGAAGCCATAGCCGCTGTCGGCGATCGGCGGCGTCATCTCCGCCCCGACGCCGATCAGGGTGGCGTCGAACCGCGCCGCCAGGTCGTGGGCGCAGGCCAGGCGCGGCTGGGCCGCCGCCTCGGACGACACGTGCAGCATGATGGATGCATAGGACATCAGGAGCCTCCCGCAGTGATGGGCCGCTGCAAGGCGACCGCGAGCAGGTCTAGGGGGGACGCGCCAGCCGCGAAATTCCGGGCGCCCCCCTAAGGGTTTCTACGGGTCGCTGCGACCTCAGCCTTCTCCGACCCAGACCAGCGTCGGCGCCTTGCGCGCCGGCCGCTCCGGCGCGCCGCGCGGACGCCCGACGATGATCGGCGCGACCACCCGCCAGTCGTCCGGAATGGCCAGCCAGGAACGGCCGGCCTCACTGGCCAGCCAGGCCTCGGCGAAGCCGATCCAGCAGGTCCCCAGGCCGCTGTCGGCGGCGGCGATCATCAGGGTCGCGGCGGCCAGGCAGGCATCGGTCACCGCCATCGGTCCCGCCTCGGTGGCGCAGACCACGATCAGCGCCGGGGCGTTGTAGAAGATGTCGAACTCGGGACTGGCCAGCATCGCCGCCAGTTCGGGCCCGAGGTCGGCGGCGGAGGGGGCCAGCGCGGCCTTGGCCAAGGCGGACGCCTGCGCCAGGCGCTCGCGGCCGAGCACGATGGCGAAGGCCCAGGGCTGGCGGTTCATGCCGCTGGGCGCCTGGACGGCGATCTCCACCAGGCGCTCAAGCTCCCCGCGCGCCGGCGGGTCGGGCGCGTAGTCGCGGATGGCGCGTCGCCGGTAGATGGCGTCGATGGCGTCCATGGGAATCTCCGCTCGGCGCCCGGAGACAGGTCCGGGGCGCGCGCCGGGAGCATGGACCTGGCGGGTCTGCGGGCCTTGATCTGCCGCAAGCCGGCCGCGGTTCAGGCCGGCGAGAAGCCGTTGATGGCGGCCTTCTGCGCCGCGCGCAGGGTGAAGTGGAAGGTGGCGCCGCCGTCCGGATTGTCGTTGGCCCAGAAGGCCCCGCCGTGGCCTTCGATGATGCGCTTGCAGATCGACAGGCCGATGCCGACACCCTGGGGCTTGGTGGACACAAAGGGTTCGAACAGCCGCTCGCGCACGGCGGACGTCAGGCCGCAGCCGGTGTCGGCCACGGCCACCTCGAACATGTCGCCGTCCCGGGCCGCCGACAGTTTCAGCTCGCGACGCGGGCGCTCCTCCATGGCGTCGAGGGCGTTGCGGATCAGGTTGAGCAGCACCTGCTGCACCTCGATGCGATCGGCCATCACCAGATCCTGCGGGACCGGACCGGTGCGGCTGACGGTGACCCCGCGCTGGCCGGCGTCGAGGGTCGCCAGGGCGGCGGCGTCCTCCAGCATCTGGTTCAGGGACTGCGCGGTCTGCTCACCCTCGTCGCGGCGGGCGAAGGCCCGCAGGCGGCGCACCACCTCGCCGGCGCGCAGGGCCTGGTCGGAGGCGCGCTGCAGGGCGTCGGCCACCCGGGGCAGGGCCGCCGGCCCGAGAGTCTCGATCAGGTTCTGGCCGCCGCGCAGATAGTTGACGATGGCGCTGAGCGGCTGGTTCACCTCGTGGGCCATGGTGGCGGCCATCTGCCCGAGTTCGCTGAGGCGCGCCGCATGCAGCAGTTCGATCTGCTGTTCGCGCAGGCGTTCATGGGCCTGCCTCAGGGCCTCCTCGCCCGCCCTCTGGGCCGTGATGTCGCGCGCCACCTTCGAGGCGCCGATGATGGCGCCGGACTCGTCGAGGATCGGGGAGACGGTCAGGGAGACCAGCACGATCGCCCCGTCCTTGCGCCGCCGGCGCGTCTCGAAGTGGTCGACCCGCTCCCCACGCCGCAGGCGCTGCAGGATGTCGGGCATCTCGGCTTCCTGGCCGGGGACCGCCAGGCGGTTGATCGGCGCGCCGATCATCTCCTCGGCCCTGTAGCCGAAGATCCTTTCCGCCCCGCCGTTCCACGAGGTCACCACGCCATCCACGGTCTTGCTGATGATGGCGTCGTCGGACGACGCCACGATGGCGGCCAGGAGGCGGCTGGCGTGGTCAGAGGCGAGGTCAGGGGTCGCCGACATGGCCGCGACGCTAGTCGCGGTCGCAGTAAGCTTCAAGGTTTGCGGTGTCGCAGCGCCGTTCGGCTCAGGCGTGCGGCAGGGTCTGCCGTCTGAGCGACCTGAAATAGGCCAGGACCGCGGCCTGTTCGTCGTCGGTCATGTAGATCGGCGGCATCTGCACGTGGCCGTGCTGGGCGACGCGGGAGACGGCCAGCTGCAGTTCGCTGTCAGAGCGTCGGGCCACGAGGCTGCGGAAATTCGGCGCGGCGGGATCGCGCGGCGCGCCGCTGGTCCCGACCGCATGGCATCCCGCGCAGGCGCGGGCCACGAAGCCCGCCCCCGCCGTGGCCACCGGATCGGGCTGCGGCTTGCGCCAGCCCAGGTCCGCGCAGCCGCCCAGCGGGAGCAGCGCCGCCAGCAGCAACGCCCCCGCCCGTCGCGCGGCCCGCCTCACGACCAGAGCGCCAGGGAGAACAGGACCGTCAGCAGCAACCCGAGCAGCGCCCAGATCACCAGCATGGCGCTCTCGCGCTCCTGGCGGCCGGCGTTGTTGGGGTCGGGCGGCAGATCATCCAGGCGGTCGAAGGACATGGCGTTGGTTTCCAGGCGTTGGCTGATCCTGGCGTGGGACGGGAGGGCCCGCCTTGACCAGGATCAAACCGCCGGAACGTCAGAACTTCACGCCGAGACCCGCGGAAATGACCCAGGGATCCAGGTGGACATGCGACTTGAAGGCGCCGCCGTTGATGTCGGCGTCGGTGCGGAAGAAGACCTTCTTGACGTCGACGTTGACGTTCACGCGCTTGTTCACCGCGAAGTCGGCCCCGCCCTCGACCGCCGCGCCGAAGCCGTCGTGCGGACGCACGGTGAAGCCGTTGTAGTCCTTGCCGCTGTAGAAGATCATGTAGTTCACGCCGGCGCCGACGTAGGGGCTGAACTGGCTGTGCGGCGCGAAGTGGTATTGCAGCGAAACCACCGGCGGCAGAACCCAGGTCTTGTGCACCAGCGTGCTGCCGCTGGAACTCACCGCCGAGATGGAGTGCTCGGACGTGGCCAGGATCAGCTCCGCGGCGATGTTGTCGGTGAAAAAGTAGCTGATGCCCAGCGACGGAACGACGCTGCTGTCGGCGGTGGCGCTGAGGCCGGTTGCGCCGCCGGCGGCGGTGAGGATCGGCGAGGAGCCGACCGGATCGACCACGGTGCCGCGCAGGTTCACGATGATGGCGCCGGCATGCTTGCCCACGGTCACTTCATCGGCCGCATGCGCCATCGGCGCCAGCGTGATGGTGGACAGCAGAGCCACGCTGAACGCGGCGGCGAGACGTTTGGACATAGAAGATCCCCTTCTTGATGGGCGGCTGACACCGCTTGGGGGGCCTTAAACGGCCGTTTGAATCCTCCAACCTTGATCGACGTCAAACGCCCGGCGCGCGGGCGGAACCCGACTCTCCAAATAGGGTAGTGTGGCGCTGCCGGCGCCCGTTCGCGGCGCCCCGAGCGCAGCGCGCGATTGATCCGGCGCAAGGCGGTGGGCGGACGATGCGCCTAGTGTTTCGCGCATGGCCCGCTACTGCATCAGGCTCATGGACAAGGCCGGGGCGCTCCAGGAGGAGCGTTTGCGGGACTTCGAAAGCGACGACGACGCCATCGACTGCGCGGGCGCGGTCGATCATCCCTACGCCATCGAGGTCTGGCAGGCTCAGCGTCACGTGGCCGCCTTTCCGCCCGTGGGAGCCCTGAGAAGTCTGTACGGCGGCGCGGCGCACGGCTGACGCCGCGAGGCCGGTTCAGCGCCCGGAGGCGCCCGCCATCGACGTGCTTGCGATCCGCGCCGCCTTGCGACCCGGCGCCAGCGGCGGGGCTTCACCCTCGCCGAACGGCTCGGAGGGGCGCGGTCCGCCGTCAGCCACGGCTGCGCAGCCTCGGATCTGGCGCCAGTATTCCTCAGCCACGTCCGCATCGACGTCCTGCGGCTGGGTTATGCGGCCGTAGAGGCCGTCGACGCCGTCACGCCGGGGGCCGGAAATCCAGAAAATCCGGCCCGAGTCGATGTCGATGTAGTTGGCCTTGAAGCCGTGCCCTTTGAGACTCTGAAAGGACCGACCGCCGTATCGCAGCGTGGCGCCGGTCTTTGAGAAGGTGACTCGGCCGATCCGGCACGGCCCGACTAGGCCGCCCGACTTGTCCTCGATGTACATGATCCGCGAGCGCATAGGGCAAACTACACCAACCACCCTGGAGGGCAAAAAAGGGGCGCCGATGGTCGTGGGGCGGGCGCCGCTCAGGCCAGCGCCGCCGGCGCTAGTATTACGATTGGATCAAATCGTAATACTGCTATGAAGACCGCATGAACCTCGCGCCCTTCCCCCCGCTCGCGCGCCTGAGCGTCAGCCTGCCGGCGGAACTGCTGGCCCAGCTGGACGTCATGGTGGCGCAGCGCGGCCTGGCCAGCCGCTCGCAGATGATCGCCGAGCTGATCCGCCATGAGCTGGCCGAGCACTCCGAGGGGATGCCGGGCGTGGTGCTGGCCGGCACTGTGACCCTGATCTACCGCGCCGAGAGCGGCCGCGTTCGCCAGGCCCTGGCCCAGGCGCAGTCGGATTTCCTGAAGGAGGTGATCTCGGCGCAGCACGTCTTCCTGGAGGACGACCAGTCCTTAGAGGTGCTGCTGGTGCAGGGTCCGTCGGAGCGGCTGAAGGCGCTCTGCGACCGGCTGCGGCAGATTCGCGGCATCCACCAGATCACCCTGGTGACGGCGACCGCCCTGCTGCCCCCGCTGCATGCCCACTCCAATACAGCCTCCGCGCCGGCCAGCGTGCCGGCGGCGGACAACGACCGCCCGGAGGAGACGCCATGAGCGACACCCTGGCCAGCACGGCCGACCCCGCCAGCGCGCGCGCCCACGCCCGGGCGATGAGCGGGACCCGGGTCGAGTGGATGCCCACCGTGCCGGCCACCGACGCCGCCGATCTGCCCGCCGGCGTCGACGCCGAAAGCGTGCTTTGGGACGAGACCATCGCGCCCGGCGGCTATGCGGCCAAGCGGCTGAACCGCGGCGCACGGCTGCGGCTGACCGACCTGAAGGGCGACGCCTGTGTCTCGATGCTGGTGTTCAACGCCGAGCGGCCGATCGAGCGGCTGAACGTGGCCGACACCCAGAAGGTGCAGTGGAACGCCTACCTCAAGGTCGGGTCGCTGCTGCTCTCGGACATGGGCAAGGTGCTGATGAGCATCACGGAAGACACCTCCGGCCGGCACGACGCCTTCTGCGGCTGCTCCAACGCCGCCGGCAACGCCGCCCGCTACGGCGATGGCGACAACTGGGGGGCGCATCCGAACGCCCGCGATCGCTTCCTGCTGGCGGCGGCCAAGTTCGGCCTGTCGCGCAGGGACATCCACCCCTGCGTCAGCTGGTTCAAGGGCGTCGCCATCGGCCCGGACGGCGAGACCCGCTTCGACGGCGCGCAGGGGCCGGGCGCCGCCATCACCCTGCGCGCCGAGATGGACGTCATCGTCGCCCTGGCCAACTGCCCGCACGTGCTGGACCCGCGGCCGGACTACACGGTCACCGCCGCCCGGGCGCTGGCCTGGCGCGGCGCGCCGACGCCGGCTGACGACGCGATCCGCAACGCCACGCCGGAGGGCCTGCGCGCCTTCCTCAACACCGAAGAGGATCTGCGCCGATGAGCTCCTCCCCAGACCTGGCGGGCGCGATCGTGCTCGATGAAGTCGTCCCCGCCCGCGCGCCGTGGACCGCGGTCGTGCGCAAGGGCCAGACGCTGCGCATCGTCGACCTGGAGGGCAACCAGGCGGTCGACTTCCTGATGTACGCCCTGGAGGACGACGCCGAGCGCTACAGCGCGCAGGACACCATCGCCGCCCAGGGCAACATCTTCCTGCGCACGGGGTCGGTGCTGCGCTCGAACGAGGGCCGGCCGATGGCCACCCTGACCGGCACCTCGGTGGCCTATCACGACACCATCGGCGGGGCCTGTTCCTGCGAGAGCAACACCCTGCGCTATGGCCACCACACCAAGGCCCAGCACGCCTGCGTCGAGAACTTCCTGCAGGGCAACGCCCGCTACGGCCGCGGCAAGCGCGACATGGTCTCCAACGTCAACTGGTTCATGAACGTGCCGGTGGAGGCGGACGGGACGCTGGGCATCGTCGACGGCATCTCGGCCCCCGGCCTCTACGTCGACCTCCGCGCGGAGATGGACCTGACGGTGGTGGTCTCCAACTGCCCGCAGATCAACAATCCCTGCAACGGCTTCAACCCGACGCCCGTGCGCATGATCGTCGCCGCCTGATCGAAGGGTACAGCGTGTTTTCCAAGGTCCTGATCGCCAATCGCGGCGCGATCGCCAGCCGCGTCATCCGCACCCTGCGACGCATGGGCGTGGCCTCGGTCGCCGTCTATTCCGACGCCGACGCCGGCTCGCCCTATGTCAGCGAGGCGGACGAGGCGGTGCGCATCGGCCCGGCCCCGGCGGCCGAGAGCTATCTGCGCGGCGACGTCATCCTGGCCAAGGCCAAGGCCACGGGCGCGCAGGCGATCCACCCCGGATATGGCTTCCTCAGCGAGAACGTCGGCTTCGCCGAGGCCTGCGCGGCGGCCGGCATCGCCTTCATCGGCCCGACGCCGGACAACATCCGCGCCTTCGGCCTGAAGCACACCGCCAGAGACCTCGCCAAGGCGCACGGCGTGCCCTTGGCCCCCGGCACCGACCTGCTGACCGATGCGGCGGCCGCGCGCGCGGCGGCGGCGAACATCGGCTACCCGGTGATCCTGAAGGCCACGGCCGGCGGCGGCGGCATCGGCATGCGGGTCTGCGAGGACGACGGGGCGGTGGCGGAGGCCTTCGCCAGCGTCGCCCGGCTGGCGGGGGCCAACTTCTCCGACAGTGGCGTCTTCCTGGAGCGCTATGTGCGCCGCGCCCGGCACATCGAGGTGCAGGTGTTCGGCGACGGCGCCGGCAAGGTGCTGGCGCTGGGCGAACGCGACTGCTCGCTGCAGCGGCGCAACCAGAAGGTCGTCGAGGAGACCCCGGCGCCGAACCTGCCCGCCGCCACCCGCACGGCCCTGATCGACGCCGCGGTGCGCCTGGCCGCCGGCGTGAACTACCAGTCGGCCGGCACGGTGGAGTTCCTCTACGATCCCGACCGCGACGACTTCTTCTTCCTGGAGGTCAACACCCGCCTGCAGGTGGAGCACGGGGTCACCGAGCAGGTCACCGGCGTCGACCTGGTGGAATGGATGATCCGCGGCGCGGCCGGCGACTTTGCGTTCCTGGACGCCCCGCCGCCGGTCCCGCGCGGCGCCTCGATCCAGGCCAGGCTCTATGCCGAGGACCCCGGCCAGGACTACCGGCCAAGCTCGGGCGTGCTGACCCAGGTGCGCTTCCCTGCCGACGCACGGGTCGACGGCTGGGTGGCCGACGGGGTCGAGGTCAGCGCCTTCTACGACCCGCTGCTGGCCAAGCTGATCGTCACGGCCGACGACCGGCCGGCCGCCGTCGCCGCCCTGCGCCAGGCGCTGGCCGCGACCCGGCTGGAGGGGCTGGAGACCAACCTCGCCTGGCTGCGCGACGTCGCCGCCACCCCCATGTTCGAGACTGGCCAGGTCTCCACCCGCGCCCTGGCCGAGATTCCCTATCGTCCGCGGACCGTGCGGGTGCTGACCGGCGGCGCCTCGACCACGGTGCAGGACTATCCCGGGCGCCTGGGCTTCTGGGACGTCGGCGTGCCGCCGTCGGGGCCGATGGACGCCCTGTCCCTGAGGCTCGCCAACCGCCTGCTGGGCAACGACGAGGGCCTGGCCGGGCTGGAGATCACCGCCCAGGGCCCGACCCTGGCCTTCGAGGCCCCGGCGCTGCTGTGCCTGACCGGCGCGGCGCTGGACGCCACCCTGGACGGCGCGCCGATCGCCCCGTTCACCCCGTTCCGCGCCGAGGCCGGCCAGACCCTGAAGCTGGGCCGGGTGCGCGGCGCGGGCCTGCGGGCCTATCTGGCGGTGAAGGGCGGCTTCGACGTGCCGACGTATCTCGGCAGCCGGGCCGGCTTCACCCTGGGCGGCTTCGGCGGCCACGCCGGGCGGGCGCTGAGCGCCGGCGACGTGCTGCGCCTGACCGCCGGCGCCGCCGACGGCGCGCCGGGCCCGGCGTTGCCCGGCAGCCTGCAGCCGGCGATCGGCAAGCGCTGGACCCTCCGCGTCCTTTACGGCCCGCACGGCGCGCCGGACTTCTTCACCGAGGACGACATCGCCATGCTGCGCGCCACCGAATGGCGCGTGCACTATAATTCCAACCGCACCGGGGTGCGGCTGGTCGGGCCCAAGCCGCAGTGGGCCAGGCGAGACGGCGGCGAGGCGGGGCTGCACCCGTCGAACATCCACGACAACGCCTATGCCGTGGGCGCGGTCGACTTCACCGGCGACCTGCCGATCATCCTGGGTCCCGACGGCCCGTCGCTGGGCGGTTTCGTCTGCCCGTTCGTGGTGATCCAGGCCGACCTCTGGAAGGTGGGCCAGCTGGCGCCGGACGACGTGGTGATGTTCGAGGCGGTGGCCGACGACACCGCGACGGACGCCGAGCGGGCGCAGGACCGGCTGGTGGCCACCCTGGCCGCGGCGCCGGAACCGAAGCCGGCGGCGCCGGCGGCCAGCCCGATCCTGACCCGCATCGCGGCGCAGGGGCAGCGGCCCGAGGTGGTCTACCGCCGTCAGGGCGACCGGCACCTGCTGGTGGAATACGGGCCGATCGTGCTGGACCTGGAGCTGCGCCTGCGGGTCCATGCCCTGATGCAGGAACTGCAGCGCCTCGACCTGCCCGGGGTGATCGACATCACCCCCGGCATCCGCTCGCTGCAGGTGCACTACGACAGCCGCGCGATCAGCCAGTCACGGCTGCTGGACGCCCTGGCCGGCGCCGAGGAGCGGCTCGGCGGCCTGGACGGCTTCGAGATCCCCTCGCGCATCGTCCACCTGCCGCTGTCCTGGAAGGACCCGGCGATCTACCAGACCATCGACAAGTACATGCAGGTGGTGCGCGACGACGCCCCCTGGTGCCCGGACAACATCGAGTTCATCCGCCGGGTCAACGGCCTGGCCTCCGAGGAGGACGTGCGGCGCATCGTGTTCGACGCCCGCTACCTGGTGATGGGCCTGGGCGACGTCTACCTGGGCGCGCCGGTCGCCACCCCGGTGGACCCGCGCCACCGCCTGGTCACCACCAAGTACAACCCCGCCCGCACCTGGACCCCGCCCAACGTGGTCGGCATCGGCGGGGCCTACATGTGCATCTACGGCATGGAGGGTCCGGGCGGCTACCAGCTGTTCGGGCGCACCATCCAGGTGTGGAACACCTGGCGCCAGACCGGCCCGTTCGAGGCCGGCAAACCGTGGCTGCTGCGGTTCTTCGACCAGATCCGCTTCTTCCCGGTCACCGCCGACGAGCTGACCGAGTGGCGGCGCGACTTCCTGGTCGGGCGCCGCGAGATCGAGATCGAGCCCTCGGTGTTCCGCCTCTCGGAGTACCGCCGGTTCCTGGCCGACAACGCCGAGAGCATCGGCGCCTTCGAGACCACCCGCCGCGCCGCCTTCGACGCCGAGCGCGCCGACTGGGAGGCCCGGGGCGAGTTCGCCCGGGTCGAGGCCCTGTCGGCCGAGCTCTCCGCCGACGCAACAAGCGAAGTGATCGTCGCCCCCGAGGGCGCCGAACTGGTCGAGGCCCCCCTGGGCGGCAACGTCTGGAAGATGCTGGTCAAGGCCGGCGACCGGGTCGAAAAGGGCGACGTGATCGCGGTGATCGAGGCGATGAAGACCGAGTGCGACGTGCCGAGCCCCGCCGCCGGGGTGGTGCGCGAGGTCTACGCCGCCGAGCGCCAGACGATCTCGTCCGGCGCGCCGATGATCGCCCTTGAACCTGCCTTTTGGGAGCCCGCGTGATGGCGGCGCTTCGGGAGGGCGAGCTGGCCCGCGACATCGCGGCCGACGTCGCCGCCGGCCGGCGCAGCGCCGAGGCGGTGGCCCGCGAGGCGCTGGCGCGTATCGCCGCCTACGACGCCGTCCAGCCGCAGGCCTGGATCGAGCGCCCGACCCCCGCGGCCGTGCTGGCCCGCGCCCGGGCGGTGGACGCCCAGGTCGCCGCCGGCGAGGTCCTGCCGCTGGCGGGCGCGCCCTTCGCGGTGAAGGACAACCTCGACGTCGCCGGCCTGCCCACCACCGCCGCCTGCCCCGCCTTCGCCTATCGTCCCGAGCGCACCGCCGAGGTGGTGGCCCGGCTGGAGGCCGCCGGCGCGGTGCTGATGGGCAAGACCAACCTCGACCAGTTCGCCACCGGCCTGGTCGGCGCGCGCAGCCCCTATGGCGTCCCCGCCTGCGTCACCAACCGCGCCTACGTCAGCGGCGGCTCGTCGTCCGGCTCGGCGGTGGCGGTGGCCGCGGGCCTGGTGAGCTTCGCGCTGGGCACAGACACGGCGGGCTCCGGCCGGGTGCCGGCGGCGTTCAACGGGCTGATCGGCTTCAAGCCGACCAAGGGCCGCTGGAGCACCCGCGGGCTGGTCCCCGCCTGCCGCTCGCTGGACTGCGTGACGGTGTTCACCGCCGACGCCGCCGACGCCGCCCTGGTGGACCAGGTCGCGACGGCCTTCGACCCCGAGGACCCCTTCTCCCGGCGCGCCCCGGCCGAGCCGCCGCCCGCCCTGCCCGCGCGCTTCCGCTTCGCCGTCGCCCGGCCCGACCAGCTGCGGTTCCTGGGCGATGCGGAGAGCGAGCAGCTGTACGCCGGCGCGGTCCGCCGCCTGGCGCAGGCCGGCGGCGAGCCCGTGCAGGTGGACATCGAGCCGCTGCTGGAGGCGGCCAGGCTGCTCTACAGCGGCCCCTGGGTGGCCGAGCGCACGGCGGCGCTGGAGGATCTGCTCCGCGACAATCCCACCGCCATCCATCCGGTGGTGCGCGCCATCGTCCAGGGCGGGGCCGCGGTCAGCGGGGTGGAGACCTTCAAGGGCCTCTACGCCCTGCAGGCCTTCGCCCGCGCCGCCGAGGCGATCTGGACGGCGGCCGACGTGCTGCTGCTGCCCACGGCGCCGACCATCTACCGGATCGCCGAGCTGCTGGCCGAGCCCTTCGCCTTGAACGCCAACCTCGGCCTCTACACCAACTTCGTGAACCTGCTGGACATGAGCGCCATCGCCGTCCCCGCCGGCTGGCGGGGCAACGCCACCGGCTTCGGCGTCACCCTGATCGGCCCGGCCTGGGCCGACGGGGCCTTGCTGGATCTGGCCCGCCGCTATGAGGAGATCGCCCCCATGCCCGACGCCCCCGCGCCCGATACGAATGGCAAGCCGCAGACCGTGAAGCTGGCCGTGGTCGGCGCCCACCTGGCCGGCATGCCGCTGCACTGGCAGCTGACCTCGCGCGACGCCCGCCTCGTGGCCCGCACGAAGACCGCGCCAGTCTATCGCCTGTACGCCATGGCCAATTCCCAGCCCCCCAAGCCCGCCCTGATCCACGCCGGCGAGGCCGACGGCGCCGGCATCGAGGTGGAGGTGTATGACCTGGGCGTGGAAGCGTTCGGCAGCTTCGTGGTCGAGGTCCCCGCGCCCCTGGCGATCGGTTCGGTGACGCTGGAGGACGGCTCGACGGTCAAGGGTTTCGTCGCCGAACCGCGCGCCATCACCGGCGCGAAGGACATCACCGCCCTGGGCGGCTGGCGGGCGTACATCGCCGGGCTTTGAGGGGGGCGTCCATCACCTTGCCCTCTTCCGTCATCCCCCTCGTCTGTCATCCCGGAAAGCCGCGCCAGCGGCTTATCCGGGACCGCCGGAAACGCTGATGGTGAGCGCCGTAGCAGGCGCCAGCGCTTGCCGCGGTCCCGGATATCCGCTGCGCGGATTCCGGGATGACAAAAAGAGAGAGCGCAGGGGAGCGGAGCCCCCCTACCCCGCCTTCCGCGGCGCCTCGGGCTCGGGCAGTTCGCCGTGCGCGTGCAGGGGCGGCAGCAGGGACTGGGTGGTCACCAGCTTCAGCTGCTGCACCGCCCGAACCGAGCGCAGCCGGTCGCAGAGGCTGCGCAGCCGCTCGGTGGAGCCCTGCACCAGCAGCACCTCCAGCGACTTGTCCTCCTCCAGGAAGACGTGCTGCGAGGAGATCACCTCGGGCAGGAACTCGCTCTGCAGCTTGGCCAGGGCGTGGCGCACGCGGCCGCTCTCGGCGCGGTAGATCAGGGTGATGGTGCCGGCCAGCACGTCGCCTTCCAGGCCGTTTTCCGGGTCGGCCAGCTCGTGGCGGATCAGCTCGGCGATCAGCTGCGAGCGGCCCGGCAGGCCGCGCTCGGCCACCATGGCGTCCAGCTGGTCCAGCAGCTTCTTGGGCAGGCTGATGCCGATCCGGGCGAGCTGCGAGGCGTCGGGTTGCGCTTTCATGGCGTCCGGGGAAATCGGCAACGAAGCCGCATGGTCGCATGCCGGCAGGGGACTGATCAATGTTCCGCCACTCATGTCGCGGCCTCCTCCAGCACGTCCAGACGCCGCCAGCGCCCCCCGCCGTCCGGCGTGATCTCGGCGGGCTCCGCGCCGGCCGGCAGCATCGCCCGGCCTTCCAGCCAGGGCATCGACGACAGCCGGGTGATCCAGGCGCCGCCCTCGCTGCGCCGGGCGTAGCGGATGCGCGTGCCCAGCAGGGCCTCGGCCGCCGCTCGCCGGCCCGCCGCCAGCTCGGCCTCGACCAGCACCGCCAGCGATGGGCCGACCGGCGCCGCGCCGGGCCGGGCGACGAACTCGATCAGGTGCTCGCCGCCGATCACCAGCAGGCCCTCGCGATCGGCCCCCTCCAGCCGATAGGCCGCCTGGGGCGAACGGCTGGCGGCCTCGCGCCGCCAGATCTCCTGGTAGTCGGCGTGCAGGCCGTCCTCGACCAGCACCTCGCCATCCTGCGAGCAGCGCGCCTCGTCGCGGTCGCCCGACGCCGGCTGCACGTCGAGATCGCGGCGCCAGAAGAAGGTGTCGCCATCGACGGCCAGCTGGCCGGCGAAGCCCTGGATGCGGGCCAGGGTGATCAGCTCGGCGTCGGCATAGGCGCCGAAGCCCTCCCCCTGCGGGCCGGGGCGGTCGATGGGCACGCGGATGTCCGCGTACCAGGTCTCGGTCTGCAGCCACAGCACGCGGGTGGTTTCGTCGCGAAAGCCCGGGGCGGTGATCACCTCCCGGCGCCACAGGCCGCGACTGGGTTCGGGAACGGGCGGGACGGCGGGGGTCATGTCAGGCGGTCCTTCGCGGTCAGTTGCGCAGCGGCCGGTCACGGCCCATCAGCTTGGGCAGATCGCCGATCGTGGCGAGCAGGCCAAACACCGAAAAGCCCACCGTCATGAACAGCACCGCGGCCACGCACATGGTCGGCTCGTAGCCGGACCGCATGTTGGAGAAGATGCGGATCGGCAGGGTGGGGATGGTGAAGCCGGCCACCAGGTAGGCGATCAGGTACTCGTTCATGCTCAGCACGAACACATAGGCCAGGGCGCAGACGATATAGGGCGTCATCACCGGTCGGATCACCATGCGGAAGGCGTCGGTCTCGCCCGCGCCCATGGTGCGGGCGGCCTCCAGCAGCCCCTTGTCGATGCTCTCGAAGCCGACCGCCAGCAGGGTCAGCGGGATGCCGAGAAAGATAGCGGCGTGGCTGATCACCACGTTCTCCAGCCGGCCGACGTGGCCGGTGAAGCCCCAGAAGGCGCTGAACATCACCGCCACCACCACCCCCGGCAGCAGGAACAGGCCCGCGCCCAGGCCCGCCATCGCCTTGGACAGGCGCGAGCCGTAGCGCCAGACGGCGTAGGCGATCGGCAGGGCGATGGCCACCGACAGCAGGGCGGCCCCGGTGCTGATGGTCAGGGTGGCGCGCAGCGAGGCCATCCAGTCCGGATCGGTGAAGAAGGCCTTGTACCAGGTCAGGCTGAACTCGCGGGGCGGGAAGCTCATCCGCCTGGTGGCGTTGAACGAGACGCCGGCGACCACCACCAGCGGCGCGGCGATGAACAGGGCCACCAGGGTCATGAAGGCGCGCTGGGCCCAGAGGCTGACGGCGTGCGAAGCGGTGTTGCGCATGGCGTCAGGCTCCCGCCAGCCGCGAGCGGCCGAGCCAGCGCACGGCCGCCAGCAGGGCGGCGATCGCGCTGACCAGGGCCACGGCCTGGGCCGCCGCCAGCGGCAGGTTGCCGGCTTCCATGGCGGTGTTGCTGAGGTGCACGCCCACCGTCCACTGCGCCGGCCGGCCCAGCACCAGCGGGGTCAGGTAGGAGCTGACCGTGAAGATCATCACCAGCGCCAGGGCCGAGACCAGCGGCCCGCGCATCAGCGGCGTGGTAACCAGGAAGAAGCCGCGCATCGGCGAGGCGCCCATGGTGGCGGCCGCCTGGGGCATCTCCTCGTCCAGTTTCGACACCGCCGGGTAGAGGAACAGGATCACGTACGGCAGCACCAGATAGACCAGGCAGACCAGCACCGCGCCGATGTTCGGGTAGAGCGAATGCGCCGAGGCCATGACATGCAGGTCGACCAGGGTCTTCACCAGCGCCCCGCCGCTGGACAGCAGCACCTGGAAGGCGAACACCACCAGCACCTCCGACAGCGACAGGGCGCCGAGGATGAACACCAGCCAGGCCACCTGCGCGCGCCGGCGCATGCGACTGATGAAATAGGCGGCCGGGAAGGCGATCGAGACGGTGAGAACCGCGGCGCAGGCGGCCAGACCCAGGGAGAAGGCCGAGACCTTGAGGAACACCGGGTCGGCCAGCTGGGCGTACTGGGACAGCTCGAAGGCCGGGCTCCACAGCCCCCCCTCGGCGTGGTGCGCGACGCTGATCTGCAGCAGCAGCAGCACCGGGGTGACGCAGAAGGCGGCCAGGAACAGGGTCGGGGCGGCCAGGATCGCGGCCTGGGCGAGGGTTTCCCGGCGCAGGCGGCGGGCGGCGGCCGGCACGGCGAGCGGGGCCACGATCCCGGTCACGCCGCCAGCACCCGGCAGTGGTCCCGGGGCAGCCAGACCTGGGCCTCGTCGCCCGCGTCGCCGCCCGACCAGTCGCGCGGCTGCAGCACGGTCAGCAGGCTGCGCCCCTCGAATTCCAGCTGCACCTCGACGTTGGAGCCGAGGTCGCGCACCCGCGTGATCCGGGCGGCGACCGTGTTGCCGTCCGCGCCGCCCGCCGGCCCGGCGGCGAGGCGCACCTCTTCCGGACGGATCGACAGCATCGCCTGTCCGCCGCTGGCGTGGTTGGCGGTGGAGGGCACCGCCAGGGTCCGTTCGCCCAGGCGTACGGTCTGACCGTCCAGCACCTCGACCGCCAGCAGGTTGGACAGGCCGATGAAATTGGCGACGAAGCGGTTGCTGGGCGCGCGGTAGATCTGCGCCGGGGGACCATGCTGCTGGATTCGCCCCTCGCCCATGACGACGATGGAATCGGCCAGGGTCATGGCTTCGCGCTGGTCGTGGGTGACCAGGATGGTGGTGATCTTCAGCGTCTCCTGCAGCTGGCGCAGCTCGGCCTGCATCTCGTCGCGCAGCTTGGCGTCGAGCGCGGAGAACGGCTCGTCCAACAGGAACACCTGTGGCTCCTGCGCCAGGGCGCGGGCGATGGCGACACGCTGGCGCTGACCGCCGGAGAGCTCGCTCACCGCGCGCTTCTCCAGGCCCGACAGGCGTACGAGCGACAGGAGCTCAGCCACCCGCGCGCGCCGCTCGGCGACCGGCTTGCCCTGCAGTTTCAGGGAGAAGCCGATGTTGTCGCCAACGGACAGGTGCGGAAACAGCGCCAGCGACTGGAACACCATGCCGAAGCGCCGCACGTTCGGCGCATCCTGGGTGATGTCGCGGCCGTTGAGGCTGATCGTGCCCGCGGTGGGCTCCTCCAGCCCGGCGATCATCCGCATCAAGGTGGTCTTGCCGCACCCCGAGGGCCCCAGGAAGCAGACGAACTGGCCATGCGGGATGGTCAGGCTGACATCGTCCACGGCCATCTGGCCGTCGTAGCGCTTGGACAGGCGATCGAGGGCGAGACCGAACATCGCTTGGCTTCCTTCAGCTGGCGGCCATCTGGTTGAACTGCTGCACCATGAAGTCGAGGTGCTTGGAGCGGGCGGCCAGGTTGGTGGCGATCGGCTCGTTCGGGCTGGTGACCAGGGCCGCGGTCTCCGGCGAGAGGGTCAGCAGTTCCTTGCGGATCAGCGGCGGGACGTTGACCTTGGAGGCCAGCAGGTTCTGCGCCTCGGCGGTGCACATGAAGTCGATGAAGGCCTCGGCCTCGGCGGTCTTCTTCGAGGCGCTGGGCTGGCACCAGCAGCCGTAGTCGATCAGCGCGCCTTCCTTGGGGAACACCGCCTGGACCGACACCCCGCTGTCGGCCATGGTCTTGGCCACGTCGCGGAAATAGGTGCCGCCCTTGACCTCGCCGTTCTCCAGCGCGGTCTGCATGGTGCCCTCGGAGTCCCACCACAGCTTGGTGTTGGGCTTCAGCTCGGCCATCTTGGCGACCACCTTGCGGATGCCATCCTCGGTCTCGAGGATCTGCGTACCGCCGAAATAGGTTCCGGCGGTGATCTCGAACATGCCGCTGCCGCCGCCGCCGGACAGGCCCCAGGCGTCCTTGAAGCCGGGCTGCCACAGCGCCGTCCAGCTGTCCGGCACGGGGTGGACCAGCTTGGGGTTCATCACCATCACCAGGAACCAGCCCACCGCGCCGATGCCGTCGACGCCGTTCGGGCCGCGGGCGATGTACTGGTCGGGCAGGTTGCCGGCGTTGGGGACCGTCTTGAGGTCGCGGATCTTCCAGACGTTCGCCTGACGCCCGCGCAGCACATCCTCCGAGGCGGCGATGCAGACGTCCATCGGCGGCATGCCCGCCTTGTTGGCCTCGATCAGTTGCAGCAGGAACTGCACCCCGGCGGGCTGGGCCTGCGAGACGACCTTGATGCCGGTCTTCTGTTCGAACAGCGGATAGATGTGCGCGGACATCGCCCGCTCGAAGTTGCCGCCGTAGGCGGAGACGCGCAGGGTGCGTCCGCCGCCCGCCCCGCCCCCGGCCGGCGAGCAGGCCGCCAGCAGCCCCGAGGCGCCGGCGCCCAGGATCAGTCCACGACGGCTCCAGCGCGGATCGCGGGCTGGAAGGGGCTTGTCCCGGCCGTCGTCTGGACCTTGCATGCATGAACTCCGGTGCTGCTGCCTGGACACTCGGCGCGCGCCACGCGGCGCGGCCAAGCCCCGGCGACGAGGCGCCCGCAAGGCGTCGGCGTTTGCCCTCACGATGGGCGCCCCGCCGATGGCCCGCGACTACGTTCTGGGCAATTCGTATTACTGGGCGGGCGCGGCCGCGCCGTCGGCCGATGAGCGTTGCGAAGTTCCTCCCCGGCCTGCCGGCCAGAGTGTTCGCAGGCCCCCACCACCCTCGGGCTGACGCCCGACGGTCCCCCTCCCCCGCTCCGCTTCGCTGCGCGGGTGAGGAGAGGCGGCCTCGACACTGCGCTCCGCCCCCGTGAAACGGGGGAGGGGGACCATTCGGCCGAAGGACGAATGGTGGAGGGGGCCCAGGGAGGAGCCGGCGCCTTAACCTAGCAGAGGCGCAACCCGCTCGGCGCGAAAAAGTCGGCGGGCCGGGCGCGGTGGAGCCGGCCCGCCGAGATCAAGGCTTGTGAGGCGGGGATTAGGCCTCGGCCTTTTCCGGGGCCGCTTCAGGCGCGGGTTCCTGGAACTCGTTCACCGCCTTGCGCTTGAACGGGTTCTCCTTGTGGATCGGGAAGTCGATCTTGATCTCGCCGCGCACGATCTTGCGGCGCAGGTGCTTGGCGCCGTTGACGCTGAAGCCGGCCAGATGGTCGCCGGCGACGATGCGGTTGTACTTCGGCGGATTGTCCTCGCTGACGAACGCCGGCAGCGGCTCGATCACCGTGTGGTAGTCGACGGCAAAGAACAGCGGCATGGAGAAGCGTTCCTTGCCGGTGTTGACCACGCGGTGCTGGGTGGCCTTGAAGCGGCCGTTGCTCCAGCCCTCCAGCAGATCGCCGATGTTGACGATGAAGGTGCCCTCGATCGGCGGCGCGGCCACCCACTCGTCGGCGGCGTTCATCACCTGCAGGCCGGGCGCCAGCTGGTTGAGGATGGTGAAGCACTCGAAGTCGGAATGGGCCCCGATGCCGAGGTTCTTGTTGTCCATCGGCAGGTCGTTCTCGGGATAGTGCAGCAGACGCAGCTGCGAGGGCGCCTTGGTGGTCAGCCTGTCGAAGAAGTCCGGCTCCAGGCCCAGCCGTTGCGCGAAGGCGTGGAACAGCTGGCGGCCCACCTCGGTGACCGCGTCGTAGTACTCCATGACCTGTTCGCGGAACTGCGGGATCCAGTCCGGCCACTGGTTGGGCACCAGCATCAGGTTGCCGGCAAGGAAGTCGGGGTCGTCGTCCGGCAGCTCCAGCGCCACGTCGAAGGCGGCGTGCAGGCGAGGATGGGTCAGGTAGTCGTGATCGGGATTGGGCTCGACCAGGCGGTACAACTCGGGATCGCCGTCGTCGTCGTCCTTGGACACCGGCACCCAGCCGCGGGTGCCGGGCGAGTGACGCATGTGCACCCGCTCCTTCTGTTCCACCGGCGAATAGTGGAACCGGCGCGAGAGCTCATAGGTGCGCTGGATCAGCGCCTCCGGGACGCCGTGGTTCTTGATGTAGAAGAAGCCCACTTCCTCGCAGGCCTTGCCGATCTCCGCCACCGTCGCGTCGATGGCGGCCTGGTCATCGCCGCGCAGGGCGGAGATGTCGATCACCGGGATCGCCGAGAACGCCATCAGCTTGGCGCCCATCTCCGCCGTTGGGCCGGTTTCGGAAGGAGCCGGGCTCTCGGTGGCGGCGCTCATGCTGTCTCTCCAACTGCAAGCCAGCGGAGGAAAAGCCCGCGCGGGCGCCCGCGAAAGGGGGTGGGCGAAAATGCCCGCCGGACACCTCGAAAATCATACGTTTTGTCTGGAACGTAGCCAGCGCCTGCCCGGCGCATGGGCGCCGCCAGACCAATTGTGGCAAGCGGTCAGCCCTGCCCGAGCGCGGCGACCAGCGGGCCGAGGTGGCGGCGGTAGCGCTCCGCCGCGCCCACAGAGCGCGTGTGGACGGGCGCGCGCGCCTGCGAGGCGCTGGCGGTCATCACCGGGGCGTCTCCGGCGGCGGCATCCAGGCATTGCGGCTCTATCGCCAGGCCGAGCCGGGGCATCAGCCCGGCCAGGGTCGCGGCCGGGTCCGCGGCGAGGTCCTCGTAGGCCACCTCGATCAGCCGCGCGCCCAGCGCCGCGCGCCAGTGCTGCATCAGCGCGTCGTAGGCCCTGTGGTAGGCGCCCAGTTCGGCCAGGTCGTAGGACCAGGGATAGGCCTCGGCGAACAGGGTCTTGTAGATCGCCACGCAGGCGTCGAGCGGGCGGCGGGTGATGTGCACGATCGCCGCCTGCGGCAGCGCCCGGGCGATCAGGCCGGCGTACAGCATGTTGATCGGCAGCTTGTCGGTGAAGCGGGGCCGTTCGTCGCGGAGCGGGGCCACGCCGGCGAGGTAGTCGGCGCCGATGGCCGAGGGATCGGCCAGGGCGCTCGCGGCGATCAGGGCGGCCTTGCCGGCGGGCGGCTGAGGCGCCGCACGCCGGGCGCCGGCGACCACCGCGGCGCCGAAGGTCTGCAGCTCGCCCAGCGGCTGCACCTGGCTGTGGCGGCCGAGCATCGTCTCCAGCAGGGTCGAGCCGGTGCGCGGCAGGCCCAGGATGAAGATCGGCCCCTGCCCCGAGGCCCCCGTCCCGACCTCGCGGCCCGGCGCGCACCAGGCGGCGTCGAAGGTCCGCGCGATCAGCGCCAATGTCTCCACGTCCTCGCGCACGTCATAGCGCATGTGGCTGCGCCGCAGGCGCGCGCCGCGGTCGAAGGCGGCGAAGGCGCCGTCGTGGTCGCCGAGGTCCTCCAGCTCCTTGCCGAGCGCGAACTCCAGCTGCACCCGCCCGGGCGGCGGGATGCGCCCCGAATGGAGCAGCCGGGTCAGCTCGGCCACGTGGTTGGCCTGCGGCGTCTGGCGACGCAGCTCCGAGCGGTTGCGCCAGGCCTCCCAGGCGTCGGGCGCCGCGGCGATCACCCGGTCGTAGGCGTCTTCCGCCTCGGCGGCGCGGCCGAGGAAGCGGGCCGTGGTCGCCAGGTTGAACAGCACCCCCGGCTGGCCAGGCGCCAGGGCGGCGGCGCGGGTGAAGGCGGCGTGCGCCTCGCCGGGGCGCTGGGCCAGCGTCAGGGCGTTGCCCGCGAGATCGAGCGAGGCGGCGTCCAGCGCCGGATCGGCCAGGGCCGAGACGGCGGCCGTCGCGGTCTCGGCGAACCGGCCCAGCAGCGCCTGCGCATAGGCCACGCGGGCCGCCACGCGCGGATCGCCGCGCGCCCCGGGCGGCAGGCGCGCGACCAGCGCCAGGGCCTCGGCCGGACGGCGTGCGCGCAGCAGCCCCTGGCACTGGGCCAGCGCCTCGGCCACCGGATCGCTGGACGCCGCCCGGACCGGGCCGCCGCTAGAGGTCATCAGTACTTGTAGCCAAAGCGCAGCCCCACGGTGAGCGGCCGCGACAGACGGTTGTCGATCGCCCGCACATCGTAGGAGGCGACGTTGTTGGACGATAGCACACCGCGCTCGTTGGTGATGTTGTTGGCGAACAGCGAGACACGCATCGGGCCTTTGCTGACGCCGATCGAGGCATTGAGGATGGCGAAGCCCGGCAGGTTGGTGTTGATCGACGGGGTCAGCGAGGTGGTCATGCCGCTGCGATAGCTGACGTCGCCGTGCAGGGTCAGGGTCAGGCCGTTCAGGACCGGATGCTCGTAGTCGGCGCCGAAGCTCAAGGTGTTGGCCGGCGTGCCGGGCAGGCGCGTGCCGGCCGCGCCGTAGCTGACCCCGCCGACGACGATGGCGTCCAGCAGCTCGGCCTTGTTGTAGCTGTAGGTCGCGCTGAGCACGATGTCGTCGGTGACCTGGGCCTTGGCCTCCAGGTCGACGCCGCGGGAGCGCGCCCGGTCGCCGTTGACCACCGCCGGGAAGGCGCCCACCGGGGTGGAGACGTTGACCTGCGGGTCGTGCCACTCGATCCAGTAGAAGGCCCCCGAGAACTGGAACCGCCCGCCCAGGCGGCCCTTCAGGCCGACCTCGTAGTTGTCGACGGTGTCGGGCTTGAAGAACAGGAATTCCGGGCTGGCCCCGAGGATGCCCTGGGTGGGCACGCCGTTGGCGCCGCCGCGCCGCTCGCCCTGCGAATAGGTGGCGAAAGCCAGCAGGCTGTCGGTGATCTGGTACGAGGTGTTGGCCTTGAACAGGGCCTTGGTGACGATCTCGCGGCTGCCGCCGCCGGACAGGCCCAACGGGTTCACCCCGTCGTTGGAGCAGAACACGCCGCAGATCGGCAGCTCGATGGTGGAATTCAGGTCCAGGTCCTGGCGGTACACCCGCACCCCGCCGGTGACCTGCCACTTCGGCGTCACGTGGTAGGTGGCCTCGCCGAAGAAGGCCAGGTCCTCGAAGTGGATGTGCCGGTCGTACTGGTAGGCGAGGTCCGTGCCGGTGGGGACGCCCAGCGCCGCCGAGTAGTCGGCGAAGCCCGGGATCACGTCATCCTGCAGCAGGTGGTTGGTCTGGTTCATGTAGAAGGCGCCCACCGACCAGTTCAGCCGGCCGGACGACTTGGAGACCAGCCGCACCTCCTCGATGGCCGCATGGTCGGTGTAGTGCCGGTGGCTGGCCAGCATCAGCCGCGGATAGCCCTCGTACAGGAAGCCCAGGCTGGCCTGGTAGAAGCCGGAACTGTCCGAGGTCGCCTGGCTGGTGTTCTGGTACCAGGAGGTCACCGAGGTCAGGGTGGCGAAACCCAGGTCGTAGGACGCCTCCACCGAGGCCAGGTCGACGTCGCGGTTGTAGGGCGTCAGCAGGAACTGGCCGCTCTCGTACTGCCGGAAGGTCGAGGGGAAGGCGGCGTCGAAGCCGTCGTTCTGGAAGCCGGGCGACGAATTCGGGTCGCCGGTCGACGAATAGGCGGTCGGCGCCGGGCCGCCGGGATAGCTGTCGACGTCGTCGCCGTCGGCGTGCTCGTGCTGGTGCTGATAGGTGAACAGCACCGAGAATTTGTCGTGCTCGTACTTGAGCATGGGCCGGACGTACCAGACGCTGGCGTCGTCGATGTCCTTCTTCGAGGTGGAGACCGGCAGGCTGTGGATCGGGTCCGCGGGGTTGGCGAGCACCGGCGCGCCGTTGGCGTCCAGCTGGAAGAGGTGCGGGGCGTTGATGAAGCCGTTGTCGAATTCGTAGCCGGCGGCGAGGCGGAAGGCGGTGTCGGCGTTCAGCGGCGCATTGATCACGCCGTCGAGGCTGTAGTTTGGTCCGGACGCATGCTTGGTGTCGCTGACCTCACCGCTGAGCTCGGCCGAGAACTTCGACGGATCGGGCTGGTTGAACAGCACCCGCACGGTGCCCGCGATCGAGGCGACGCCATACAGCGTGCCCTGCGGTCCGCGCAGCACCTCCACGCGCTGCACGTCGGCCAGCTTGAGGTTCACGAACGACGGCGTCTCGTCCACGTAGACCGACACCGGCGCCACGGTGGGCAGCGGCTGGTCGCCGCTGTTGGACACGTCGTCCAGGTTCAGGCCGTGCAGCACGAAGTTGTTGGTGGCGCCGCCCGAGCGGATCGAGCCGCCGTTGTAGACCAGGCCCGGCACCGTTCGCGACAGGTCGCGGAAGTCCTTCACCCCCGCCTTTTCCAGGTCATTGCCGGTGACGGCCGAGATGCTGATCGGCGTCGAAAGCGCGGTCTGCTGGCGGCGCGCGGCGGTGACCACCACCTCAGACAGCGTCCCGGCCGCGGCCACCGTCGAGGACTCCGTCGACGAGGCCGCGTCGGCCGCCGCGTCCGCCGCCCGGGCCGGGTGGGCCATGGCCAGGTCCACGGCCGCGAGCAGGGCCAGGGTGCTGATGGCGCCGAACCGGCGATGCGCGCGCGAAGTCATGACGTCTCGATCCTTCGACAGGAGGCGAAATGAGGAGAGCTTTCCCGGCGCGCCTTGCCGCGGACGAGGCCTCTGGCGGGCCGCTGACCACGAAGAACGAGTGTTACGAACTGGACAATACGTAATAAGTCCTCCTGCGCTGGCCGAAGGAAATTCGCCAACTGGCGACGAAAACGCGGCCGCTCATGAGATTTGGGCAAACCAGGACCGCCGGCGCCTTTCGCTTGCGCATCGCGCCGGGAGGCAGGGCCGGCTTTGGCGCAGGGCCGGGCTGTGGCATCGTCCCCCGCCGGCGCCGCGCCGGAGGTGAAGGAGCGCGCGTTGGCCGTGCCGGAGGACGACAGCGGGGACGTCGAGCGTGACGTGGGCGCCCAGTTCGCGCGGCTGAGCCTGAGCCTGCCGTCGGGCCTGCTGGAACAGCTCGACGCCATGACCCTCGAGCGCGGCCATCCCAGCCGCTCGCAGACGGTCGCCGAGCTGGTGCGCCACGAGCTGGCCGAGCACGACCGTCGCCGGGCGGACCCGTTGCTGGCCGGCACAATCACCCTGATCTATCGCGCCGAGAGCGGCCGGGTGCGCCACGCCCTGGCCCAGACCCAGCTCACCTATCTGAAGGAGGTGATCTCCTCGCAGCACGTCTTCCTGGAGGACGACCGCTCGCTGGAGGTGCTGCTTGTGCAAGGCCCCGCCGACCGGCTGCAGCAGCTGTGCGACGACCTGCGCAGGGTGCGCGGCGTGCTGCAGATCAAGCTGGTCACGACCAGCGCCCTGCTGCCGCCGCTGCACGACCATGGGGCGGAGGACGGCGCACCGGCCCCGCCGGGTCTCTAGCCGACGGCGGCGTAGGCCGCCGCGATCAAGGCCGCGCCGCGCGGATCGCCGCGCAACTGTTCGCCCATCCGGTTCATCACATAGCTCATCGCCAGGCCACGGTCGGGATCGGCGAAGGCGAACGACCCGCCCCAGCCCGAGTGGCCAAAGGTGCGCGGCCCCGGGCCGTAGAGGCCGTCGTCGTTGACCAGGAAGCCGGCGCCCCAGCGGGCGAAGAGGTTCAGCACCAGATCGACGCCGGCGGTGCGCGGCGCGGTGGCCTGGGTCAGCACCTCAGGCCCGACCAGCGGCGCATCCGGCGCCAGCAGCAGGCCGTAGACCCCGGCCAGGGACCGGGCATGGGCGAAGCCGTTGGCCGACGGCAGCTCGGCGGCGCGCCAGGCGGCGGTGTTCGGCAGGCGTGGGTCGAGCGGCGGATTGGCCAGGGCCGCGACCTGCGCCGCGGTCATGGCGCCGATGGAGGAAGAGGCCATGGCCGGCGGGGCGACGATCTCGGCGGCCAGGTCGTCGAGCGACGGGTCGAGGCCGATCGACAGGTCCAGCCCGTGTGGCCCGGCGATCTCATCAGCCACGAACTGGCGGATCGTGCGCCCCTCGATGCGCCGGAACAGCGCCGCCGACAGGATGCCGATGCTGATGGCATGGTAGCCGGAGCCGGTCCCGAGGGGCCAGATCGGCGCCTGGGCGGCCAGCCGCTCCGCCGCCGCCTCGCCGGCATAGAGGTCGTCCACGGTGGCCGGGCTGCTGAAACCGCACAGCCCGGCCTGGTGCGAGAGCAGGTCGCCGAGGGTGACCTTGCTCTTGCCCTCGGCGGCGAACGCCGGCCACCAGCGGGCCACGGGATCGTCGTAGCCGGCCAGCCCGCGCTGTACGAGCATGGCGAAGCAGGCCGCGTTCACCCCCTTGGTGCTGGACCAGACGTTGACCCGGGTGTCACGGGTCCAGGGCCGGGTCCGCGCGCCGTCGCGCCAGCCGCCCCACAGGTCGATGACCACCTCCCCGCCCAGCCTGAGGCAAACGGCGGCGCCGACCTCGTCCCGGGCGGCCAGGTTCTCGGCGAAGGCCGCGCGGACGGCGCTGAAGGCCGGGGCGCAATGGCCGTGGACCTCGATGACGGTGGCGCTCAAGGCTCTCTGCTCCCGGTCAGTAGCGGTAGGACAGCTCCACGCCGAAGGTGCGTGGGGCGTTGTAGTTGCGGTTGACGATGCCCAACGAGGCCAGGTCCGTGCCCTGCACCTCGTAGCGGGTGTCGGCCAGGTTCTTGCCCCACAGGGCCAGCTCCCACTTCGCCGAGGGCGAAGAGACGGCCACGCGGGCGTTGAACAGCCAGTAGTCGCCGGCGGCGATCAGCGGATCGTTGCCGGCGTCCTTGAACACGGCGCCGGAATAGTGCGCCTCGCCCTGGACCGCCGCATGCAGGCGCCCGCCAAGGATCGGCCACTCGTAGCGGGCCGAGCCGGAGAAGCTGACGCTGGGCGCGTTCGGCAGTCGGTTGCCGGCCGGGACCACCCCGGCGGCCGTGGTGAAGGACGACAGCCGCGTGTGCAGCAGGCCGAGTCCGCCGCTCAGCGTCAGGCCCTGGATCGGCCGCCAGCTGGCGTCGATGTCCGCGCCATAGGCGGTGGCGCTGTCGACGTTGCCCACCTTCTGCACCGACAGGCCGGTCGCCGGATCGACATAGCGCACGAAGGTCTGGGGATCGCCGTAGTCGTAGTAGAAGACCGAGGCGTTGAAGGTCAGGTTGCGGATCACCTGGGTCTTGGCCCCGACCTCGTAGGCGCGCAGCGACTCCGGCCTGTACGGCAGCAACTGGCCCTCGTTGTTGGTGAAGCCGCTGAAGAAGCCGCCGCTCTTCACCCCGCGCGAGGCGGAGACGTAGAGCAGCACGTCCGGCTGCAGCCGGTAGTTCAGGCCCAGCTTCCAGGTGACGTTGTGGTCGTGGATCCTGGCGTCGAGGAAGGTGTCGTTGATGCCGAACAGCGGCGAGGGCGTGTCGAAGGTGGTGCCGCCGACATAGTGCCGATCCTCGCCAGTGTAGCGCAGCCCGGTGACCAGATCGAGGTTGTGGCGCACATGCCAGGTGGCGTTGCCATAGACCGCGGCCGAACGGGTGATCTGGTCGTAGGTGGTCTTGCCTGCGCCGCTCGCGGCGCCCACCAGCAGCAGCGGCCACTGTTCCGTGAGGTTGGTGTTGTCGCCCAGCACGTGGTCCCACGAGAAGAAGGCGCCGCCGATCAGGTCGACGAGGGGGGTGTCCTTGGCCAGCCGGAATTCCTGGGTCGCCTGGCGGACGGCCTCGTCCTCGATGAAGTCGAACTCGTGCAGCGGCGTGGCGTCCACGTCGATGTGGTAGAGGCGCGAGAAGTTGATGTAGCCGGTGATCGAGGTCAGCTGCACCCCGGCGAGGGTGTAGTTGATGGTCGAGGTCACGCCGTACTGGTCGATGTTGTAGGGGAAGGTCCCCGCCCAGTCGCCGTGGAACGGGTCGGCGTGGGTGTTCTGGTAGCCGTAGGCGTCGGCGCACTGGCTGTTGTCGAGCCGGCCGGCCAGCACCGGGGCGCAGGGCGCGAACGGCATGCCGGGGGTGAAGGTCCCGTAGCTCTGCGGCACGCCCATCTGCGAGCGCGAGCGCTCTCCCTCGAGCTTGAGGTTGATCGACAGGTCAGGCGTCGGCTGCAGCGCCAGCTGCAGGCGGCCCAGCCAGACGTCACGCGAGCCGATGTCGCGCGCGCCAGGCGATCCGTCGGCCAGCAGGTCGCTGTGCCAATAGCCCTCGCCCTGCTGGATGGTCTTGCCGCTGGCGCGCAGCTGCGCCCGGTCGGAGAGCGGGAGGTTGACCATGCCCTCGGCCTCGAAGGCCTGGTAGTTGCCGTACCCCAGTTTGGCGAAGGCCTCGACGTCCTTGGCCGGCCGGGCGGAGATGATGTTGATCGCCCCGGCGGTGGTGTTGCGGCCGTAGAGGGTGCCCTGCGGGCCCTTCAGCGTCTCGATCCGCGCCAGGTCGAGGAAGTCGCCGCTCATCAGGCCGGGCGAACTCAGCGGTATCTCGTCGATGTAGATGCCGGCCGCCGGACTGCTGGTGGTGGAAAAGTCGTCAAGGCCGATGCCGCGGATGGTCACGGTCGGCAGGGCGCCGGGCACGGTCTCCTTGATGTCCACGTTCGGCGCGAACGACGACAGGTCGTTGAGGTCGGCGACCCGGGAGGTGCGCAGCTTCTCCGCCGAGAGGGCCGTGATGGTGGCGCCGACATTCTGCGCCCGCTCCTCGCGCTTGAAGGCGGTGACCACCACCTCGCCGATGGCCTGATCCGTCCCGGCCGGCGGCGCCTCGGCCGCGACGGCCGCATCCGCGGCGAACGCCAGCACCGAAACCCCTGCCGCCAGGACCAGGCGCATGCGCCCACCGCCCGCGGGCCGAGCCCGCCTGGATGCCGTACCGGACATGTTTCCCCCTGTCGTTCTTGATTGCAGCTTTTGCTGACAGTTGCGTATGTATCTCGGCGTCATACTCAAGTGTCAATGGGATTGTTCCTGGGGTATGACGTGACCGGCCATCACTCGGCATGCTGTGGTGGGGCCGCGGGACGAGGTGCGGATGCGATCACTGGCAGGCGCGGCCAAGGCGGCGCGGCATGCGGCGGTGCTGGACGAGGCGGCGATCGAGTTCAATCGCGCGGGCGTCGCCGGGGCGAGCCTGGCGAACATCGCCGAGCGGGTCGGGATCAGCCGCGCCGGGCTCTACAACTACTGCGCTGACCGCGAGGATCTGGTGCAGCAGGCGTATCTGCGCGCCTGCGCCCTGACCGACGCCGACTTGCGCCGCGCCGGCCTGTCGGCCGCCACCGGCCTGGACCGGGTGGTCAGCTTCCTGCGCCTGGCGCTGGACCTCGACCACGCGCCGATGGCGGTGCTGAGCGAGATCGCCTTCCTCTCGCCAGACCGGAGGGCGCCGGTGCTGGCGGCGCGGGCGCGCAACATCGCCGGCCTTGGCGCCTTGATCGGCGCCGGGATCGAGGATGGCTCGATCCGCCCGTGCGACGTGGACCTGGCCTGCCAGTCGATCCTCGGCATCCTGTCGTGGACGCCGCTGTCGCGCGGCTGGTCCGAGAACCCGGACGAGCTGTTCGCAATCCGCATGGCGGCCGCGATCCCGACCCTCGTGGCGGACGGGGTCGCCGCGCCGGGCGCGCCCCTGCCGCAAGCGACCGCCTCGCTCGCCCAGGCCGTCCCGCCGTCGGCCGCGCCGACCGAACTCGACCAGAAGCTGGAAGCCCTGGGTCGGGAAGGGTCACGGCTCTTCAACCAGCGGGGCATCGACGGCGTCTCGCTGGACGACGTGGCCGCCGCGGTCGGGGCGACCAAGGGCTTCGTCTACCACCACTTCGACAACAAGCTGGCGTTCGTGGCCTTCTGCTACGCCCGCGCCTTCGATCTCTATGACCGCCTGATGGCCGCCGCCGGGGCCTGCGCCACGGGGCTGGAAGCGGCGATGACCGCGGTGGAGCTGAACGTCCAGGCCCAGATCGAGGGTCTTCACCCCATCTCGCTCTCCACCGGCTTCGAGATGTTCACTGACGACCAGCGCAAGGCGTTCACCGCGCGCACCAGCCGCCTGGCGGACCGGTCGGTCGCCATCGGCCGGCGAGGCATCAAGGACGGCACCCTGCGCGCCTACGACCTGGAGGCCGTGTCCATGGCCTCCGCAGGCACGTTCAGCTACCTCTCCAAGTGGCTGCCGCCCGGCGACAACCGGCCCGCTCAGGCGATCGGCCGCGAGATCGCGCGGTTCTTCACCCTGGGCCTGCGGAACAGGTCGGACTGAACCCGGTTCCGCGTTCGCGAGAAGCGGGTCGGCTCAGCCCCTGCGCCCCAGCCGGAAGGGCACCGTGCGGCGCTCGTGCCGGGGGACGTGCAGGCCCTGGTCGACCGGGGGGAAGGCGCGCTGGGCGCAGTCGTCGCGCTCGCAGATGCGGCAGCTGACCCCGATCGGCGTGGCCGGCCCCTTCAGGTCGACGCCCTCGGAATAGACCAGCTCGTGGGCGTGGCTGATCTCGCAGCCGAAGCCGAGCACATAGCGGCGGTCGGGAGTCAGGTAGGATTCCGAACTCTTCACCACGTTGCGGGCGATGCACAGATAGCGCGCGCCGTCGGGCATCTCGGCCAGCTGCACCAGGAAGCGGTCCGGCGCGCCCACCGCCTCGTGCACGTTCCACATCGGGCAGGCGCCGCCGAAGCGGGCGAACTGGAAGCGCGTGGCGCTGTGGCGCTTGGTGATGTTGCCGGCGTAGTCCAGCCGCACGAAGTACAGGGGCACGCCACGGTCGCCCGGACGCTGCAGGGTGCTGAGCCGGTGGCAGACCTGCTCAAGGCTGGCGCCGAACATCAGCGCCAGCTGCTCCACGTCGTGACGCCGCGCCCGCGCCGCCTGGGCGAAGCGGCGATAGGGCATCAAGAGGGCGCCGGCGGCGTAGTTGCCCAAGCCGACGCGACAGACGTCCACCGCCTCGGGGCTGCGGAACCGGGCGCGCGCCAGCTCCCCCTCGATCAGGTCGCCGAGGGTGGTGGCAGCGATGTGGAAGGCCATCTGGAAGGCGCGGGTGGTCGCCGGCTGGGCGGCGTTGAGGGTCAGTTCGTGGGCGACGGGATCGTAGCGCCGCATCAGGTCGCCGGCGGTGGCGCGCCGCACGGTCAGGCCCAGCCGCTCGCGCAGGTGCATCTCCAGCAGCACCTCGGCCGGCGCGTCCGGCTCCAGCCCGATCTCCCGCGACAGGTCTTCGGCCGCCCGGTCCAGGCCGTCCAGATAGTTGTCCTTGTAGTGGAAGAAGTCGCGCACCTCCTCGTAGGGCAGCAGCGAGCTGGCGGCCGTAGTCTCGTCCAGGGCCACCGCTTCCTCGGTGACGCGCAGCCGTTCGCGCAGATGCTGGTTGGCGCGCTGCAGGTCGAGGAACCGGTGCGCCAGCGTCGGGGCGAACTGGGCCACCTGGCGCAGCTCGCTGAGCGGCACGGGATCGGCCCCGCGGCCGGCGTCGGCCACCGCCTCGCGCAGGTCGGAGACCAGCAGCTGGGTGGTGTCGGCGTCGAAGGTCTCGGCCGGCGCCTCGAACACCTCGGTCAGGGCCAGCATCACCCGCTGGGTGACCGGCCGCTTGTTGGCCTCGATCTGCGACAGGTAGCTGACGGAAATGCCCAGCCGCGCCGCGCAGGCCTCGAGCTTCCAGCGGCGCTCTTCCCTCAGCGCGCGGACCGTCGGGCCGACGAACAGCTTGTAGTCCATTTTACAATTTCACAAACGGGGGCTGACGCGGTGTGAAGGCTTCGCACGTTCTCGTTTGAAAATCACGCAAATTCAAAGCTGAATGCGCCCGCGCCGCCGGGGGGCCGGTTTGCACAGAGTCTGCTCAACTTCACTAGTGCGCCCAGCTCCACGATGTCCCCAGGCCCCTGCCCCACGGGCCACAGCCGGAAGACCCATCCCATGACCGACGACAACATCCGTCACCTGCCGCGCCTTCGCATCGGCGAGGCCATGAAGCTGTTCGACATGACCGCGCGGGCGATCCGCTACTACGAGGAGCGCGGCCTGATCGAGGCGCGGCGCGACCGCATGAACAGCCGCTTCTACGACCAGACCGCCCGTCGCCGGCTGGGCTGGATCCGCCAGCTGCGCGGCGCCGGCCTGGGCCTGCGCGACATCCAGGACGTGATCGAGGCCGATGAGGACCGCGGCGCCGGCAATGCCGTCGCCCTGGAGCGCCTGGCCGCTCGCCGCGCCTCCATCGAGGCCGAACTGGCCGGCGTCGACGAAGCCATCGGCCGCCTGACCGCGCCCCCGCCCAAGACCCTGCTGCGCAAGTAGCGTTTCAGCGCGCGGATGGGCCGGCGCGCCGCGTCGCTCATCCGCCGCCTGAGATCTCTGCGAGGCGCTTGCGCAGGTCCGCGTTCTCGGCCTCCAGCGCCTTCAGCCGGCTCATGGTCGGAACCAGCGCTTCGGCGATCTGTCCCTGGGTGAAACGCGGCGTGATGTGCTGCGGACAGTTCCAGTCGAAGGCGTGCAAGGTCAGGCGGATGGCCCGCTCGGGCCTCGCCTTGTACCCCTCCAGCGCCAGCCGCGCCGCAAGCTCGGGATCCTCGTCCAGGCCGACCGTCTCGACATGCCCGAGCAGCTTCAGCCGCGCCTGGTTGGGATAGTCCACCAGGATCAGCGCCGCACGGTCGTCCGCCGCCAGGTTGCCGACGCTGATGTACTGCCGGTTGCCGCGGAAATCGGGAAAGGCGAGAGTCCGCTCGTCCAGCACCTTGATGAAGCCGGGCGGGCCGCCGCGGTGCTGCACATAGGGCCAGCCGCTCTCGGACACCGTGGCCATGTAGAAGCTGTCGCGCTCGGCGATGAACTCGGCTTCGCGCGGCGTGAAACGGTCGAAGCTGCGATCACCGGCAAAGCGTTCCCACATCTGCGCGACCCCGTTGGCCGCCTGGGCGGCCTTCACCGAAGGCGTCGAAAGGGTGTCGAGAAATCCGTAGCTCATGACGCGTCCCGCCCTGCCCACGGCCAAACCGGCCGGGCGCGATACATGCACCCACGCCCGCAGAATGGTAATAGCGCTTTCCAGCAGTTCATTGCTTCAGAATTGGCAACAATCATGGACCAGCTCGACGCCATGCGCGTGTTCGTCGCGGTCGCCGAAGCCGGGGGCTTCGCGGCCGCCAGCCGGCGCCTGCGATTGTCCTCGGCCGCGACCAGCCGCGCCGTCGCGCAGCTGGAGGACCGCCTGGGCCTGATGCTGCTGGCGCGCACCACTCGCAGCGTGCGCCTGACCGAGCGCGGCGCGGTCTATCTGGAGACCTGCCGGCGGGTGCTCGCCGACCTGGACGACGGCGAGCGGCTGACCCGCGGCGAGGACGCCGATCCGCGCGGCGTTCTGACGGTCTCGGCGCCCGTGCTGTTCGGCCGGCTGCACGTGCTGCCCGTCGTAGAGGCGATGATGCGACGCCACCCGCGGCTGGACGTGCGGCTGATGCTGTCGGACCGGCAGGTAAGCCTGGTCGAGGAAGGCGTCGACGTGGCCCTGCGCATCGGCGAACTGGCCGACAGCGCCCTGGTGGCGCGCAGGGTCAGCGCCGTGCAGCGGGTTCTGGTCGCCTCGCCGGACTATCTCGCGGCGCGCGGCGCCCCGGCGACGCCGGCGGACCTGGAAGGGCACGACATCGTCGCCTTCGAGGGCGTGGACGCCACCCTGGACTGGCGCTTCGGCGGCGAGGGGCGCCAGAGCGTGCGGCCCCGCCCACGGCTCTCGGTGAACAGCGCCGACGCTGCGGTCGCCGCGGTCGAGCGCGGCCTCGGCATCACCCGCGCGCTGTCCTACCAGGTGCTGGACGGTCTCGCGGCGGGCCGCCTGGCCCTGGTGCTACAGGCCTTCGCCCCCGCCCCGATCCCGGTCAGCCTGGTGCATCCGCCTACCCGGCTCGCCTCGCCCAACGTCGGCGCCTTCATGACGGCCGCCTCTCAGGCGATCGCGCGCCTGCCGCTGCTGCCGAACTGACGCGGCGGCGCCGAACCGGGCGGATTCGGTGTTTTGTTGTGGCGGATAGATGGCGGGATTGCGGCTGAACCCCCGGTTGGTGGTATAGCCGGCGCGAACAGTGCTGTGTGGCGATTAATGATCAAGCTCGGACCTTATACAAAGGTGGAGGCCCAGGTGGCCGTGGCCCGGATCCGGGCGTCGATCGGCGACGAGGCGGCCGCCACGGTGTGCATCCGCGTGGACGAGGACAGCCTGTCGGAGAACGACCGACTGCTGCTGCGCGCCTCCCGCGGGGCCACGGACAAGGCCAACCCGCCACCGCCCGGCGAGGTCGATGACGCCCTGGCCTTTCTCAGCTGGTTCCAGCTCGGCGAGCAGCTGAAGGTTTTCCATATCGAAGTGGCGGGCGCCGACGCGGCCCTTGCCGACCGCATCCACCGCGAACTTCAGGATTGAATACAGCCAGGACGCGCACACTCGCCCGGCGATCGGGATTTCAATTGAGAGGGAGCCGCGCCCGGCGAATACACGGCGCGACTCGGCAAATTATGCAACTGTGTTGCAGATCCAGACTTCGTGGCGCCGTCGCGCCAGGTCGATCCAGTCCCCGAGCCTCTTCGGACGAACAGAATCTGGGCGAGACGCCGTATCGGATTTCTCCGCAACGGCAACCGGCGCCAGCGAAAGCCGTCGATACAAGCATTCACCGGCGAGCTTGAAGACAAGGCGTTCCCTCGCCACGGGCGACCGTTAACCAAGCCTTCAGGCCAGGACACACATCCTCTGGTCGAACCGTGGCGGGAGAGGGACCCGCCGCCTGTGTTCCGGAGGGGCCTACGATGTTCAACCGCAAGCCGGGCAAGGCCGCGTCTGCGCAGAGCGCGCAGCGCGAGATGGTGGCCAAGCTGGCCGCGCTGATGCGCTCCCAGGCGGTGATCGAGTTCCAGCTGGACGGCACGATCATCACCGCCAACGACAACTTCCTGAACGCGGTGGGGTATGCCGCCTCGGAAGTGATCGGCCGCCACCACAGCATGTTCATGGACCCCGCAGAGGCGCAAAGCCCCGAGTACAGGGCCTTCTGGCGCCGGCTCAACGAAGGCGAGTTCATCGCCTCCAAGTTCCGCCGCCTGGGCAAGGGCGGGCGCGAGGTCTGGATCCAGGCCTCGTACAATCCGGTGCTGGATGAGGCCGGGCGTCCCTACAAGGTGATCAAGTTCGCCGCCGACATCACCCAGTCGGTGCGCGAGGAGTACGAGCGGGCCCGGGCGGAGGGCGAGCGCGCCGCTGAGGAGCAGAACGCCGTGGTCTGCGCCCTGGCCGAGAGCCTGCGCCGTCTGTCGCAGGGCGACCTGACGGCGAGGGTCGACGGCCATTTCGAGGGGAACTACGCCCGCATCCGCGACGATCTGAACCAGGCGGTCGAGGCGGTGCGCGCCGCGATGAGCGCCATCGCCGGCTCGACCGGCTCGCTGCGCAGCGGCTGCGACGAGATATCCCAGGCGTCGGACGACCTTTCGCGCCGCACGGAACAGCAGGCCGCCGCCCTCGAGGAGACCGCCGCGGCCCTGGACGAGATCACCGCCACGGTCCGCCGCAGCGCCGACGGCGCCAAGCAGGCCTCCGGCGTCGCCAGCGCCGCCAGAGCCGACGCCGAAAGGTCCGGCCAGGTGGTGCGCCAGGCGGTGGAAGCCATGGGGGCCATCGAACAGAGCTCGCAGCAGATCAGCCAGATCATCGGGGTGATCGACGAGATCGCCTTCCAGACCAATCTGCTGGCGCTGAACGCGGGGGTGGAAGCCGCCCGCGCCGGCGAGGCGGGCCGCGGCTTCGCCGTGGTGGCCTCCGAAGTGCGGGCCCTGGCCCAGCGCTCGGCCGAAGCCGCCAAGGAGATCAAGGCGCTGATCTCGGCTTCGACCGCCCAGGTCGGCGCCGGCGTGAAGCTGGTCGGCGAGACCGGCCAGAGCCTGTCGACCATCGTCACCCAGGTCGCGCAGATCGACGGCCTGATCGCCGAGATCGCCCTGTCCTCCCAGGAGCAGGCCACCGGCCTGAATCAGGTGAACAGCGCGGTGAACCAGATGGATCAGGTGACCCAGCAGAACGCGGCCATGGTCGAGGAGGCCACCGCCGCCGCCGCCAGCCTGCGCGCCGAGGCCGTGCAGCTGGCCGACCACGTCGCCCGCTTCCAGCTGGGCGAGACGGCCGGCCGCACGGAGCGACGCCAGGCGGCCTGAGGCCGGCCGAAACCTGACCGGTCGGCCAGCCGTTCCCCTGCAGAACCGCCGCATCTTGCGGCGCAGGAGGAAACGACATGCCTGACCAAGGCCCCTGGCAAGACCGTCGTCCGGAATGGGACCGCATGGGCTGGGAGGACCGCGACCGCGGCCCGCGCGGCCGCCACGCCCAGGAGCGCTACGCCCAGGAGCGCTACGCCCCCGACAGCGACGCCTACCGCCGCGACGACCGCTTCGACGGCGCCCGCGCCGACGAGGCGCGCAGCTTTGGCGACCGCGGACCGGCCGGCCCCTACGACGAGCGCCGCTTCGGCGAAGGCGCGGTGAACCGCGAATACCGCACCCTCGGCGGCTATCCCTACGACGACCGCGGGCCCTACCAGGGCTCCGCCGAGCCGTCCGCCGCCTCGCGTTACGCCGAGCGCATGGATGCCTATCGCCGGGCCTATGGCGCGAGGCCATCGAGCATCGGCGCGACCTATGGCGGCGGACGCGGCGACTATGACTCCGGCCGGCCTGCGCCCGATCCGCGCGAAGGCCGCGGCGAGGACGACGGTCGCAGCTTCTGGGCCATGGCCGGCGACGAGGTGGCCTCCTGGTTCGGCGACCGCGGGGCCGAGCGCCGCCGCACGGCGGACGCGCGACACGCCGGGCGCGGCCCCAAGAGCTACAAGCGCACCGACGGGCGCATCCACGAGGACGTCAACGACAGGCTCACCGAAGACCCCTATCTCGACGCCACGGACATCGACGTGCTGGTGAAGGACGGCGAGGTCACGCTGAACGGCTTCATCCTCGACCGCGGCGACAAGCGGCGGGCCGAGGATCTGGCCGAACGGGTGTCGGGCGTGCAGCACGTGCAGAATAATCTTCGCGTGCGCCCGGCCGGTTTCGCCGGGGCGCAGGACACCGCGCGAAGCGCCTCGGGCGAGCCGGTCTCGACCCGCGTCAGCCGCATCAGCGACAGCGACGCCTGAGCCGCAAGGGCTTGGTTCCATGCGGTTTGTCGCCGCCGGATGACTTTTCTCCCCCCGGCCGAGAGCGCCACGGCGGGGGGATTTTTCGTGCGATCCCGAACATTTCCAGGCGGATGCGAAGCGTACGCATTGGCGCAATCCGATTCCTCTAAGCCGGCGCCTCGTCGCTCGCGGCACTTGACGCGGCGGCTTGTGATCGCAATCACCAGCCCGGAACGCCTTCAAAAGACGACTGAAGTCGCGGGGCTCTCCGGCGGATCGGCCTTGGCCGGTTCACCAAAACTGTGAGCCTGAAGGGGGCTGAATGTCGAAGGCCGCGCCGTTCCTGCTGTCAGCCTGCCTGGCGATCGCCCTGGCAGGGTGCGGGAACAAGTCCAAGCCGGCGCCGCCCCCGCCCGTGGTCACCGTGGCGACGCCGCTGCAACAGACCCTGGTGGACTGGGACGACTACACCGGCCAGTTCATCGCCGTGGACAGCGTCGACATCCGCCCGCGGGTGACCGGCTACCTGCAGTCTGTGGCCTTCAAGGACGGCGACTATGTCCGCAAGGGCCAGGTGCTGTTCGTCATCGACCCGCGGCCCTACCAGGCGGTCCTGGACCAGGCCAAGGGCGCCGAGGCGCACGCGCAGGCGGCCCTGACCAACGCCAGGACCGAGGCGGCCCGGGGCGCGACCCTGCTGGCCGCCAAGGCCATCTCGCAGCAGGCCTACGACACCCTGGTCGCCACCGAGCGGCAGGCCACCGCCGACATGCTGTCGGCCCAGGCCAACGTGCACGCCGCGGCCCTCAACGTCGGCTTCACCCGGGTGACGGCCCCGCTCAGCGGCAAGATCTCCGACCGGCGCGTGGCGCCCGGCAACCTGGTCACCGCCGACACCACCGTGCTGACAAACATCGTCAACCTCGACCCGATCCGCTTCGAGTTCACCGGCTCCGAGGCCCTGTTCCTGAAGTACCAGCGCGGCCAGGGCGGCGGCCTGCACACGGCGGCGACGCCGGTGCAGATCAAGCTGCAGGACGAGCCGACCTATCGCTGGAACGGCAAGCTGGACTTCGTCGACAACGCCATCCAGCCCGGTTCCGGCGCCATCCGCGGCCGCGCCGTGATCTCGAACCCGCAGCACTTCCTGACGCCCGGCATGTTCGGCCACATGCGCCTGATGGGCTCGCAGCCCTACCAGGCCCTGCTGGTGCCTGACGCCGCCCTGACGACCGACCTGTCGCGCCAGGTGGCCTACGTTGTCGGGCCGGACCGCGTGGTGGCCGAGCGCGTGGTGGTGGAGGGCCCGCTGTACAACGGCCTGCGCGTGATCCGATCCGGACTGCAGCCCGGCGACCGGGTAATCGTCGACGGCATCCAGCGCGCCAAGCCCGGCCAGAAGGTCTCTCTCCGCAACGGCCGCATCGCGGTCGAACCGATCCCGCCGGCCGGTCCCGGCGCAGGCTTCATAGCGCCCCTGCCGTCGTCGGCGACGCCACCCGACCAGATCACGGCGCCCTGATGCGGCTGTCCCACTTCTTCATCGACCGGCCGGTGTTCGCGGCCGTGGTCGCGATCCTGATCACCCTGGTCGGCGCCATCGCCTACCCCGCCTTGCCGGTCGCCCAGTATCCCGAGATCGCCCCGCCGACCGTCTCGGTGAGCGCGGCCTACCCGGGCGCCTCCGCCGAGGTGCTGGCCGACACCGTCGCCGACCCGATCGAGGAGCAGATCAACGGCGTCGAGAACATGCTCTACATGTCCTCGCAGTCGACCGCCGACGGCCACGTCAACATCACCGTCACCTTCAAGCTCGGCACCGATCCGAACGCCGCCCAGGTGCTGGTGGAAAACCGCGTGGCGACGGCGACTCCGCACCTGCCGCCGGAAGTGGTCGCTTCCGGCGTCACGGTGCGCAAGAGCTCGCCGGACTTCCTGCTGGCGATCCACACCTATTCACCCGACGGCTCGCTGGACCAGAGCTACATCGCCAACTACGTCGGCCTGCACATCAAGGACGAGATCCTGCGCGTTCCGGGCGTCGGGGATGTCGGCTCGCGGGCTGCGCGCGACTATGCAATGCGCATCTGGATCGATCCTGACCGCGCCGCCGCCCGCGGCCTGACGGTGGACGACATCACCGGCGCACTGAAGAGCCACAACGTGCAGGTCGCTGCCGGCGCCATCGGCCAGCCGCCACAGGGGCTGGGTTCCAGCGCCCTGCAGTACAACATCGAGGCCCTGGGGCGACTTTCGACGCCTGGGCAATTCGCCGACATCATCATCAAGACGGACGCCCACGGCCAGCCGACCCGGATCGGCGATGTGGCGCGCGTGGAGCTGGGCGCGGCCGACTACACCACCAACGCCTACCTCAACGTCCAGCCGGCGGTGGCCATGGGCGTGCTGCAGCAGCCCGGCTCCAACGCCGTCGAGACCGCCGAGGCCATCAAGTCCACCATGGAGCGGCTGAAGAAGAACTTCCCGCCCGGCCTCGACTACAAGATCATCTACAACCCCACCGAATTCGTCAGCGCCTCCATCGACGAGGTCGAAAAGACCCTGTTCGAGGCCATGATCCTGGTGGTGCTGGTGGTCATGGTGTTCCTGCAGAGCTGGCGCGCCGCGATCATCCCGATCGTCGCCATCCCCGTCTCGCTGGTCGGCACCTTCGCGGTGATGGCCGCGGCCGGCTTCTCCTTGAACAACCTCAGCCTGTTCGGCCTCGTCCTGGCCATCGGCATCGTCGTCGACGACGCCATCGTCGTGGTCGAGAACGTGGAGCGACACCTGCGCCAGGGCATGTCTCCGCGGGAGGCCGCGCATCTGACCATGGACGAGGTCGGCGGCGCCCTGCTGGCCATCGCCCTGGTCCTGGCCGCCGTGTTCGTGCCCACGGCCTTCATCAGCGGCATTTCCGGCCAGTTCTACAAGCAGTTCGCCCTGACCATCGCCACCGCGACCCTGATTTCGCTGGTGGTCTCGCTGACGCTGTCGCCGGCGCTGGCCGCCCTGCTGATGCGCGCTCACGACGTCGAGGCGCACAGGATCACCTGGCGGCGGCACCCGATCCAGCGTTTCGGCCAGTTGTTCAACCACGGCTTCGACAAGCTCAGCGACCGATACTCGCGCGTCACCCACAAGCTGGTGCACATGATCGCGATCATGCTGGTGATCTATGTCGGCCTGATCGCCCTGACGGGGTGGCGCCTCGCAGCGACGCCGCGGGGATTCATCCCGCCGCAGGACCAGGGCAACCTGCTGATATCCGCCTCCCTGCCGCCGGGCGCTGCGCTGCAGCGGACGGACGCCATCATGCGCGAGATCGGCAAGCGGGTGCTGGTTGCGCCCGGCGTGAAGGCCGCATCGATCTACGCCGGGGTGGACGCCACCAGCAACTCGACGGCCTCCAACGGCGGCCAGATCTACCTGATCCTTCAGTCGTTCGAGTATCGGGCCCAGCATCATCTGACACAGCAGGGCATCATCGATGACCTGAAGCACCGGCTGTCGACCATCGACGGCGCCGACATCCGCATCATCGCCCCGCCGTCGGTGCGCGGCATCGGCACCACCGGCGGTTTCCGGATGATCATCGAGAACCAGACCGGGGCAACGCCGCAGCAGTTGGAGGCCGTGACCCACGACCTGATCGACGCTGCCAACAAGTCCGATGCGGTGACGGGGGCCTTCACAAGCTTCAACACCAGGACCCCACGGCTCTACGCCGACATCGACCGCACCAAGGCGGAGATGCTGGGGGTCAGCGACAGCTCGGTGTTCAACACCCTGCAGACCTATCTGGGCTCGACCTTCGTCAACGACTTCAACCTGTTCGGCCGCACCTTCCAGGTGCTGGCGCAGGCCGACCAGAACTTCCGCAACGACGAGTCGCGCGTCGGCGAGCTGCGCACCCGCTCGACCACCGGGGCCATGGTGCCGATCGGCTCGGTGCTGAACATCAGCCATATCACCGGCCCCTATCGGGTGCTTCGCTACAACCTCTATCCGTCGGCCGACATCATCGGCGACACCAAGCCCGGCTATTCCACCGGTCAGGCGATGGCGACCATGGAGCAGCTGGCGCGCGAGCGCCTGCCCGCGGGCTACGGCTTCGAATGGACGGACCTCGCCTACCAGCAGCAGCTGGCCGGCAACACGGGCGCCCTGGTCTTCGTCCTGGCCGTGGTGTTCGTGTTCCTGCTTCTCGCGGCGCTGTACGAGAGCGTCACCCTGCCCTTCTCGGTGATCCTGATCGTGCCGATGTGCCTGCTGGCGGCCATGCTGGGCGTGAACCTGCGGGGCATGGACAACAACATCCTGACCCAGATCGGCCTGGTGGTGCTGATCGGCCTGGCCGCCAAGAACGCCATCCTGATCGTCGAGTTCGCCCGCCAGGGCGAGCTGGACCACGGGCTGGAGGCGCACGAGGCCGCCGCCGAGGCGGCGCGCACCCGCCTGCGGCCGATCCTGATGACCTCCGCCGCCTTCATCCTGGGCGTGGCCCCCCTGGCCTTCGCCGTCGGCGCGGGCGCGGAGATGCGCCAGGCGCTGGGCGTGGCGGTGTTCTTCGGCATGATCGGGGTGACCGCCTTCGGCCTCGCCTTCACGCCGGTGTTCTATGTGGTGATGCGCAAGGTCTCCGCCGTCCTGCCCAAGCCCGCCAAGGGCAAGAGCCGTCACGAACAGGCCGCGACGTCGGCGCAGACGCCGCTGCAGGGCCAGTTGCTGCCGCCGGGGCCGGAGGACGTGCCGTGAGGATCGCCGCCCGCCTTTGCGCCATCGCCGCCGGCGCCCTGGCCGTGAGCGCCTGCGCCGTAGGCCCGCGCTACCAGGCCCCCTCCACGCCGGCGACCGCCAGCCAGCCGTTCGTCTCCACCCAGGCCGGCGTGGCCGAGGATCAGCCCCTGCCGGCCAACTGGTGGCGGCTGTACCAGGACCCGGTGCTGGACGGACTGGTGCAGCAGGCCCTGGCGGAAAACCAGGACCTCAAGGTCGCCGCCTCGAACCTGGCCTACGCCCAGGCGCTGGTGGAAGAGGCCAAGGCCGGGCGGTATCCGTCCACCGACCTCTCGGCCGGCGCCAACTACGGCAAGTCCGCCCAGGAGGCGGCCGCCGGCGCGAACGCCCACTGGACCTATTCGGCCGGCTTCACCGCCGCCTACCAGGTCGACCTGTTCGGCAAGATCCGCCGCACCATCGAGGCCGCGCGCGCCAACGCGGAGGCCTCGCGCAGCGCCGAGGACGCCGTGCGGGTGACGGTGGCCGCCGAAACCGCCTCGGCCTACGCCAGCGTCTGCGGCCTGGGCGAACAGCTGAGCGTGGCCCGCCGCTCGGTGGACCTGGTGCAGCAGGCCTACGACATCACCGTGCGCCAGCGCGACGCCGGCGCCCTCTCCGACTTCGACGTGGCGCGCGAGGGCGTGCTGCTGCAGCAGGCCAGGGCCGCCGTCGGCCCGCTGGAGGGTCAGCGCCGCGCCGCGCTGTTCACCCTGGCTGCGCTGGTTGGCAAGACGCCGGCCGAGGCGCCCGTCGCGGCCCAGACCTGCGCCACGCCGCCGAAGCTGGCGCAGGCGCTGCCGGTGGGTGACGGCGCGGCGCTGCTGCAGCGCCGGCCGGACATCCGCGAGGCAGAGCGGACCCTGGCCAGCCAGACCGCCCGCATCGGCGTCGCCACCAGCGAATACTTCCCCAGCGTCTCCCTGGGCGGCTCGGTGTCCAGCGCCGCCGGCGGCGTCGGCCAGCTGTTCAGCGCCGCCACCACCGCCTACACCGGCGGGCCGCTGGTGACCTGGAGCTTTCCGAACGTGACCCTGGCGCACGCCCACGTGGCCGAGGCGAGGGCCCAGGCCGAGGGCGCCCTGGCGAGCTTCGACTCGGTGGTGCTGCAGGCGCTGAAGGAAACCGAGCAGGCCCTGTCGACCTATGCCGCCGAGCTCGACCACCACGCCGCCCTGTCGCTGGCGCGCCAGCACGCCGCCGAGGCGCTGCGCCTGGCGCAGATCCAGTACCAGGCCGGCAGCGCCAGCTTCCTGGACCTGATCACCGCCCAGCAGACCCTGGTGTCGGCCGACCAGCAGCTGGCCGCCTCGGACCAGGCGATCTCCGCCGATCAGGTGGCGGTGTTCCAGGCGCTGGGCGGCGGCTGGGAGCAGGCGCCGCCGGTTTCGCCGCCAAAGCTGCCGGGACGCTGACCGCAGGCGAGCACAGCGGGTCCCCATTCTGCGGGAAACCCGGATTGACGCGCTACGGTCAAGGTTCTCAAGTGCGCGCGCAGGAAGGAACCGCCTTGGCCCGCATTCGCCCGTACCAGAGCGGCGATCTCGACGCCCTCTACGACATCGCCCTGAAGACGGGCGAGGCCGGGGACGACGCCACGCATCTCTACCGCGACCCCAGGCTGGTCGGGCACATCTACGCCGCCCCCTATGGCGAGCTGGAGCCGCGTTCGGCGTTCGTCGCCGAGGATGACCAGGGGGTCGCCGGCTACATCGTCGGCGCCGTCGACACGCGGGCGTTCGAGGCGCGCTGCGAGGAGGCCTGGTGGCCCGCGCTGCGGGGGCGCTATACCGATCCGGACACGCAGTCGCCCGACACCTGGACCGCGGACCAGACCCGCGCCTACCAGATCCACCATCCGCATCCCGCGCCGCGCCGGGTGGTCGCCCTCTATCCCAGCCACCTGCACATCAACCTGCTGCCGCGGCTGCAGGGCCAGGGCGTCGGCCGGCGGATGATGGACGCCTGGCTGGGCGCGATGACCGCCGCCGGCTCCCCGGGCGCCCACCTGGGCGTCGCCACCACCAACGCTCGTGGGCTCAGGTTCTACCGCGCCTACGGCTGGACCCAGCTGGAGCTCGGCCTGCCGGACCTGGGCTCGATCTGGTTCGGCATGATGCTGCCGCGCTAGCGGGTCGCAAGCGGGGGGCGGAACCCCTCACCTTCCCAAGCTCAACGCTGTCGCGTCGACCTTGGGCCCCTCCCTCTCCCTATGGGAGAGGTGAACTAAACTGTTGGCCATGCTAAAGAAATTACCTCTCCGATAGGGAGAGGAAAGGGCCCGCGCGGCTTGCGTGAGCAAGTCGCGTGGGAAGGTGAGGGGTTCCGCCGCCTCAGGGCAGGCCTAGCCCCTACCCGTACATCTCCGCTTCCATCATCTCCCGGGTGATGCGCCAGGCGCCGTCCAGCCAGTCGAGGATTTCCTGCGCCGCGGGCACGTCGGCATGCGGCGCATAGCGGTCGCGCAGGCGGGCCTTGACGTCGTCAGCCAGGGCGTCGAGGCCGGTGTCGTTCATCACCCCGATGTGCCGTTGCAGCATGGCGCCCAGCTCGGGGCCCATCACCTCCGCCGCCGCCTTCTGGAAGGCCGCCAGATACTGGTAGTCCTCGCCCAGGCGGTAGCTCTCGGCCAGGCTGATCGCCGGAATCCGGGTCAGGGCCGGCTGCAGCGCCGGGTTCACCGCGTGGGCGGCGATGTGCGGGGCGATGCTCGCCGGCCGGCCGGTGAACGGGCGGATGTAGAGATAGGGCGACATCCGCGGCCCGTCGTTGACCGGGTAGTTGTCCCACAGGAACGGCTTGCGTCGCAGCTGCCCGGCGACCCGCCGCAGGTGGCCGGGGCTGAATTCCTTGGAACAGGTCTCCTCGCCGGTCCAGAACACCTCGATCGAGGGATCCAGCGCCGCGCCGAACTCTTCCAGATAGCCCTCCGGCCGCCGGCCGAAGGCGATGTCCAGGCCGACGTCGTCGTTGTAGTACGTCGGGCAGGCGATGATCCGGCTGGCCTTCGTGCGGCCGGCGATCCAGTGCAGGATCTCCACCTGGGTCTTCGCCACCCCCGGCAGGTCGCCGCGCATGTCGTCGAACAGGATGCCGAGGTCCTGGACGCCCAGCGCATCGAGCTCGTCCAGCTTTCGCCCCAGCGCCGCCTTCGCCTCGTCGCCGAAGTCGCGGTAGATCTCGAACGGGCTGAGGCCGACGCCGAACCTTACGGCGTGCGCCGCGCAGTGCGCCGCCAGGTCCTTCAGCGCCGTCGTGTACTCGGCGGGATGCGGCTCCTGCCAGCGCTTGCGCAGGTACGGATCGGCCTTGGGCGCATAGATGTAGAAGCCGTAGCCGTGCGGGGCCAGGCCGCTGACCTGGTCGCGCCGCGCCTGCCAGCTCCACGGCTTGCCATAGTAGCCCTCGATGATCCCCAGCTCGACCTTCGCCCCCCCGACCTTCGTTGGTGCGGCCATACAATCACTCCCCTTTGTCTTCACGGCCCGTCCTGCAGGCGCTCGAGCGTCCAGGCGCCGATGGCGGCCATCCGCGGATCGTCGGCCAGGCCGGCGTCCAGCAGCATCAGCCCATAGAGCACCGCCCAGCCCCGCGCACGCCTCCACGTGGCGGCGGAGACCTCCGGCAGGGCGGCGACGGCCCGGGTCCGGGTCCGCGCCCGGGGCAGCAGCATCCAGACCGCCGCGAGATCCGAGGCCCGGTCGCCGCGCGCCATGTCGCCCCAATCGATCACCGCGCTCAGCCGGCCGCCCCGCACCAGCACGTTGCGCGGATGCGGATCGCCCTGGATCCAGGTCGGCGCGGCGTCGTCCGGCGCCGCCAGGGCGTCGGCCCAGATCGCGTGGATCGCCGGAGTGACCAGGTCCGTCCGGCCGGACAGCTTTCGTAGGCGATCGTCGAACACGAAGGCCCGTTCGGCCAACGGCACGCCGCGCAGCGGATTGTGCGGCGCCGCGTCGGGAGCCGGCACGTGCAGCGCGCGAAAGAAGCCGGCCAGCGCCTCGCCCTGATCGTCGTCCGGCGGCGCCAGGTCGGCCGTCTCGCCCTCCAGCCAGGGCGTGATGCTCCACGGCCAGGGGAAGCCCTCGCCCGGCTCCCCGATCCGCACCGGCGCGGGGATATCCAGCGGCAGGCGGTCCTTCAGCACGGGCAGCCAGCGCTGCTCGTGCGCGATCAGCCGCGCCCCCACCGCACGCTGCGGCAGACGCAGCAGCAGGTCGTCGCCCAGCCGGAAGATGGCGTTGTCCCAGCCCGAGGCCAGGAAGCGGATCGGCCGGTCCGCCAGGTCCGGATGCTGCGCCGCCAGCAACCGCCCGGCCAGCGCCGCATCCACGGCGATCTCGGCCGCCGGCGTACCGGACGGGGGGGTCTGGGTGGTCATCACCATTTCCGTAGCGGCCGTTGGTCGATCAGCAAATCCCCCGCCCTTCGCATTCGTCACCCCGGACAAGGGCGCGACAGCGCCCGCCGATCCGGGGCCGGCAGCTCCGCGACCGGGACGAGGTCCAGCGCAGGGCTGACGGGTCGGCGGCCAGCCGCCGTCGTCTATGGATCGGCTCGGCTGGCCCCGGGTCTGCGCTGCGCTCCGCCCGGGGTGACGGGGGATGTGCTAGTACCGCGCCGCCGCGCGCGAGATCACTCCGTCGTCGGTGAGCGCCAGGTGGGTCAGGGTCTGCTCGTCGTGGGTCATGCGCCAGGACAGCAGCTTCTGGGCGTAGTCCAGCATCACCGGGGCATAGGCCGGATCGCCGGCCAGGTTGTTCAGCTCGTCCGGGTCGGCTTGCAGGTCGAACAGCAGCGGCGGCAGGCGGTTGAAATGCACGTACTTGAAGCGGCCGTCGCGGATCACGTTCAGGCTGCACTGATGCAGGGTCAGGCCCAGCTTCGCCTCGGCCGCGGGATCGGTGACGTCCCGGAAGTCGTATTCCCAGTGCGCCTCGGCGCGCCACGCGGCCGGGGCCGGCTCGCCGCGCAGGAACGGGCCGAGATCGGCGCCGTCGCACTGGACGGGGACCGGCGAGCCGATCGCCGCCAGCAGGGTCGGCATGATGTCGACGTTCTCGCTGAACGCCCGCACCACCCGCCCCCGTCCGGCGTCGGCGCTGGCGCGGGGATCGCGGACGATCAGCGGGATGCGGTAGGAGCCGTCGAAATAGCCGCATTTGCCCAGCAGCCAGTGGTCCCCCATCTGCTCGCCGTGGTCGGACGTGAAGATGATCAGGGTACGATCGATCAGGCCGGACGCGCGCAGGAAGCTCACGATTCGCCCCACCTCGTCGTCCACCCGGCTCATCAGGCCGTAGTAGACCGCCTTCAGCCGGCGCAGCTTCAGCTCGTCCTCGGGCGCGCGGAACTGGCGCTTCGACAGCTGGTGGGCCAGCCAGGGATGCTGGGCGGCCTCCTCGTCGGCACTGGCGGCGCGCCGGAAACCCGGCACGGCGCGAGGGTCGTAGAGGGCGTTGTACGGCTCGGGCGCCACGAACGGCGGGTGCGGGCGCAGCCATGACAGGTGCGCGACGAACGGCGCCTTGGCGGCGGCCATGTAGTCGATCAGCCGGTCGGTGAGGAAGGCGGTGTCGTCGACCTGCGCCGGGAAGGCCAGCGGCCGCGGGTGCGGCGCGCCGTCCTCGTACTCGGGACCCGGCGCGCGCAGGCCGTAGGCGTAGCCCGGATGGTCGGGGGTCTCGTAGCCCTGGGTGTTCAGCCAGTCGGTCCAGGCGGTGGGGCGACCGTCCATCGCCGTGATCACCCGGATGCCGGGCAGCGGCCCCTCGTAGGTGCGCAGCCAGGGATCGTCCTCGGCCAGCTCGCGCGGGTCGCGGCTGGTGTCGGTGTAGCCGAACAGCACCGGGTCGTAGCCGAGCCTGCCCGCCTCCAGCGCCCAGTTGGTGTGCCGCCCGTCCAGCGGCGTGCCGTTGGTCCCCGACCGGTGGTTCTGCAGATAGAGGCCGGTGTGCAGGCAGGCCCGGCTGGGGCCGCACGGGGCGGTGTTCGCGAAGTGATTGGCGAACAGCACGCCCTCGGCCGCCAGCGCGTCCAGATACGGCGTGCGCACCATCGGATGCCCCAGCGCCGACAGGCAGTCGCCCCGCCACTGGTCGGCGGTGATGAACAGCACGTTCAGCGGCTCGGCCATGTCTTCGCTCCCCTTGGGACAGGCAACTTATCGGCGGCGTCGGGATTGACAACGGCCCGCTTTGGCCGGCCCGATACAGTGTAAACAAGCAACGAGGATCGGGAGGTCCCCATGGCCGACGGCGTCACCGCAGCCAGCACCGGCACGCAAACGGATCAGGGCGCGGAGGTCCTCTACGAGGTCGCCGACCACGTCGCCACCATCACCCTGAACCGGCCCGAGCGGATGAACACCATCTCCGGCCCGATGCTGAACCAGCTGACCCAGCATCTGCTCAAGGCCGACGCCGACAAGGACGTCCGGGTGGTGATCCTGACCGGCACGGGCCGGGCGTTCTGCGCCGGCCTGGACCTGTCGGAGGCGACCCGCGCCAAGGGCTCCGACGGCATCCTGTCCAGCGCCGGGGGCGGCGGCTTCAACGACCTGGACCTGCGCAACACCCCGCCGACCGTGCTGTTCAACATGGGCAAGCCGACCATCTGCGCCCTCAACGGCTCGGCCGCCGGCTATGGCATGGACACGGCCCTGGGCTGCGACATCCGCCTGATGGCCAAGGGGGCCAAGATGGCGGCCGCCTTCACCAAGCGCGGCATCGTGCCGGAAAGCGGCGGCACCTGGTTCCTGCCGCGGCTGGTGGGCTGGTCGAAGGCCGCCGAGCTGATCTTCACCGGCCGCACGCTGACCGCCGACGAGTGCGTCGAGATGGGCCTGGCCTCCGCGGCGATCCCCGAGGCCGACCTGGCCGCGGCCGCGCGCAAGCTGGCGCTCGAGATCGCCGGCAACGCGCCGCTGGCGGTGCAGGCCTCCAAGAAGCTGATGCGCATGGGCCTGGAGGAGACCTTCAACGACCACGTGCACCACGTCTTCCTGCAGCTCCTGCCGCTGGTGCGCACGGCCGATGCGGCCGAGGGCATGCGCGCCTTCATGGAGAAGCGGCCAGCCGAATTCACCGGTCGCTGATCCGCAGTCGGGGCGGCCGCGTACCAGGGGGCGAAGGGGGTCGCGCATGGGCGAACTGGCGCAGCTGCTGGTGATCAACGCGGGGGTTTCCGCCGCGTGCTTCCTGGCCCTGTGGGGCATCGGGGTCGCGCTGAAGGACGTCACCTTCGTCGACGCCTGGTGGGCGTTCGGCATGCTGGTGCTGGCGCTGTCCAGCTATCTCGTCACCTGGCCGGCCAGCCCGCACAAGTTCGCCCTGGTCTGCCTGACCGCCGCCTGGAGCCTGAGGCTGGGCTTCCACCTGCTGTGGCGCTGGCGCACCCAGGGCAAGGACCGGCGCTATGTGACCATGCTGGGCAAGGCGCAGAGCGAGCGCGGCTGGGGCTTCGCCAAGGCGTCGCTGCTGCTGGTGTTCGCCCTGCAGGCGCCGCTGCAGTTCATCGTCGCCCTGCCGGTGCAACTGGGGCAGCTGGCGCCGGATGACGCGCGGCTGGGCCCGGTCGGGGTCGCCGGCGTGGCGGTGGCCTGCCTGGGGCTGCTGTTCGAGGCGGTGGGCGACTGGCAGCTGGCCCGCTTCAAGGCCGACCCGGCCAACAAGGGTCAGGTGATGGACCGGGGCCTGTGGCGCTTCACGCGGCACCCAAACTACTTCGGCGACGCCTGCGTCTGGTGGGGCCTGTTCCTGATCGGCCTGGAGACCCGCTACGGGATCTGGGCGATCCCGGGCCCGATCCTGATCACCTTCCTGCTGACCCGCTGGAGCGGCGTGCCCACCGTCGAGGGCCGCCTGCGGCGCACGCGGCCGGGCTATGAGGAATACGTGGCCCGCACCTCGGGGTTCATCCCCTGGTTCCCGAAAAAGGCCTGACGTTTCCGAAAAAGGCCTGACCGGCCAACGGCCCAGCGCACGAAGAGGCCCGGCCATGCAGCCGGGCCTCTCGCCTCGCGCAGCGGCGTCCACTACCAGCCGCGCGGGGTGTAGCCGATGTCGTAGGTCACCTGCTGCATGCCATCGCGGACCGCGTCAGCATAGCAGTAGGCCCCGTCCTCATCCTCGGCCTGGGGCCGGGCGCCGAGCTGGTCGCAGGCCGACCGGGCGGCGTCCTCGATCCGCGCCTTCAGCCGATAGGCGTCGCGGCGCGAGCCGAGGTCCAGCTCGGCATAGCGCACGAGGCGCGCGCTGGAGACCTGATAGGGCCGCTCCTCGATCGGTCCGCCGATGTTGGCGCGGCCGTCATGCCCGTCGGTGTGGGCCCCATAGGGAGCCACCACCACGCCCTCGACGGTGTCGCCGTCGCGGACGTCCTGCGCGCGGGCGGGCGTCACCGCCAGGCCCAGGGCAAGGGCGCCGGCGGCCGCGCCGCACAACGCCTCACCGAGGATCGAGAGATTGAAGCCGGTCATGAGCGTTCTCCCTCTGGGACGTTCTCAGTCAGGTCCGGCCTACCAGTCGCCCGGCGTGTAGCCGATCTGGTAGGCGGCATCGTGCAGGCCGTGGCGCACGGCGTCGGCGTAGCAATCGCGCGCGCCGTTGTCGGCGTCGTACGGATAGTCGCGATCCAGCTGGTCGCAGGCGTCGCGGGCGGCGCGCTCGATGCGGGCCTTCAGCACGTGGGCGCCGTAGCCGGTGTCCACGTCCAGGTCGTCGTAGCGCACGGTGCGCGAGGCCGAGACCAGATCGATGTCCGCGCCGATCGCCGAGCGCCCCAGGTGGCGCGGCGCGGTGACCGTCAGGCCTTCCTCGTCGACATAGCGGCTGTTGTCGTCATAGCTCGAGGCCGGGGCATAGCCATTGTCGTAGTAGCCGTCGTCCTGGGCGTGCGCCGGGATCGCGGCGAGGCCAAGGCTGAAGGCGCCGGCGGCCAGGCCCATCACCCCACGCTTCATCACAGCGATAGTATTGATGGTCATGATTGGCTCCTTGATCAGGTATTCGACGCGGGAGACAGCCAATCCCGGACCCTTGGTCCAAGCGGGTCAGCACACCCGGAATGTCGTCGTGGGAAGACAACACACGATCAGGTGGGCGGTTCCTTGGCTTGCGCGCAAATCCATGAGCAAGAGCGCCAAACAGGCGATGCCGGACCGACGGCTTCGCTTGCCTGATCCGCATCCGGGCACAAGCCGTGGCCGTCGTAGTCCGGCAGCGGACCTAGGCCTGGTACAGCAGCCTGCGCGGCGCCCAGCAGGCATGCGTGCCGCTGCAGATCTTGTGCGGCAGGGCGACGCGGGCCACGGGGCCGTCCTGGATGCGCCGGGCGTCGAGGATCAGGCACTCCGAGCGGCCGGCGGTCTCGTCGGTGATAAAGCTCACCAGATATCCGTCATCCTCCGCCACCGCGCCGACCCGCGGCGCGAACGGCGCCTCGCTGGCGTAGCGCCCCTCGTCCAGGGTCAGCGACCAGCTCTCTCCGGTCTCGAGGTCGTGCTTGACGAAGCCGTTGAACAGGAACCAGCCGGGTTTGGTGGTGGTGGAATAGGCGTAGCGGTACTTCCGCCCGGCGTAGGCCTGATTGAACATGCCGAACTCCAGCACCCGGTCGTCCAGCCGCTGCTCGCGGGTGGTCCCGTCCCTCAGGTTGAAGCGCCAGCGGTGCAGCTTGGAGCGGAAGCTGTGCTCGTCCAGGTAGGCCATCATGTGCTCGAAGCCGGGCGGGGCGTCGCGCCGCGGGCGCGGCATCGGCTCTTCCTGGAAATAGCCGTCGAGGAGCACCTCGTCGCCCTCCTCATAGGCGTTCAGCCAGTGCAGCACATAGGTCGGCGCCGCCTCGAACCAGCGGATGTCCTCCGTTCGCCCGTGCCGCGGCACCAGGGCGAAGCGCGAGGGCAGGCCCTCGTGCAGGCGCACCGCATGGATGTTGCGCTTCAGCAGCTCGGCGTCCCAGAACACCGGCAGGTCGTTGAGGATCGACCAGTGCTCGGAAAACGCCATGTCGTGCGGCAGGCGCGGCCCAGGCAGCGGCACCGGGATGTAGGTCTTCAGCCGGTTGTCCGGTCCGACGACGCCATAGTGCATGTACGGCGGGTGCTTGGAGTAGTTGAAGAACATCAGCTCGCCGGTGGCCTCGTCGACCTTGGCGTGGGCCGAGATGCCGTCGATGGGGACCCAGCCCTCGACCCCGATCGTTTCCAGCGTCGCCGGGTCCATTCGGTAGCCCTCGCCACACTGGTAGAAGGTCGACAGCGCCTTGCCCGCGTGCACGACGATGTCGGTGGACGATGCATCCTTCAGCGCCCCATGCGCACCGAAGCCCGGGCGCAGGGCCAGCGCCGGCGGATCGGCCAGTCCGCCCCACAGCGAGCCGCCCGCCTCCTGTTCCGCCTGGAAGCCGCGGGTGCGCACGAAGCGGTTGCGATAGTTCGCCCGGCCCTCCCGGAAGTCGATCTGGTGCACCATGGCGTCGCCGTCGAACGGATGGAACCGGCCGAGCGGCTGGTGGATCTGGTTCTCGGTGTTGCGCAGGTAGACCCCGTCCAGGTCCTTCGGAATCGCCCCCTCGATCACCTCGAGGTCCGTCGCGTTGACCTCCTCCATCAGCGGCGTCCAGGCGCCGTTGAGATAGGGGTGGTTGCTGGGCTGCAGCGAGCTGACGATCGGGGCCAGGCGCTCGACGAGCATGGACGTGCCTCCCGCGCCCTCTGGAACGGGGCGCCTGGACGGAGTGGAAGGCCGCAGCAGGATGCGGTCAAGGGCTGCAAACGCGCATGGCGATCTCATCCTTCTCCCCTTGCGGGAGAAGGTGGCCCGCGCCAGCGGGTCGGATGAGGGGTCGATGATCCCCTTGTGCCTAGCCTGCCGACACCCGCGCCGCGCCAACCGGAGGCGCTTGTCGACCCCTCATCCGTCTTGCTGCGCAAGACACCTTCTCCCGCAAGGGGAGAAGGACCACTAGGGTGCAGTCCAAAGATCGGGGGGAACAGCATGTCACTCGCCAGCACGCCGCCCTGGACCCTGCCGGACGCCCAGCCCTTCGAGGTCCTGGACCACGTGCAGGTCGTCATGGCCGATGGCGTGCGCCTGTCGGTCCGCCTCTGGCTGCCGCAGACCCGTCCGGCGCCGGCCGTGCTGGAGATGATCCCCTACCGCAAGCACGACCTCTACCGCGGCCACGACGACGCCTGGGGCGCGGCGCTGGCCAGCCGCGGGATCGCCTATGCGCGCGCCGACGTCCGCGGCTCCGGCGACTCCGGGGGCGTGCTGACCGACGAGTATGCCGAGGCCGAACTGGCCGACGGGGAGGCGCTGATCGCCTGGCTGGCGGCGCAGCCCTGGGGCAACGGCGCCGTGGGCATGCGCGGCCTCTCGTGGGGCGGCATCAACACCCTGCAGGTGGCCGCGCGCCGGCCGCCGGCGCTGAAGGCGATCATGCCGTTCGGGACCTGCGACGACCGCTTCACCGACGACGCCCACTACCTCGGCGGCGCCCTGGCGCGGGCCAATTTCCAGTGGGGGGTGGGCTTCAAGACGGTGATGGCCGCCCCGCCGAACCCGGCGGTGTTCGGCGCCGGCTGGGAGGACGCCTGGCGGCAGCGGCTGGCGGCGACGCCGCCGATCCTGGAGCGCTGGCTGTCGCACCAACGCTTCGACGCCTACTGGCGGCGCGGCTCGGTGCGGCTCGACCCGGGCGCCATCGCCTGCCCGACCTACGTCGTGGCCGGCTGGGCGGACACCTATGTCAACGCGGTGGACCGGCTGCTGCGCAGCCTGACCGTCCCGCGCAAGGGGCTGGTCGGACCCTGGGGGCACACCTACCCCTGGGCCAGCAATGTCGGCCTCGACTGGGCGCACGAAGAGGTGCGCTGGTGGCGACACTGGCTGATGGGCGAAGCCACCGGGATCATGGACGAGCCGATGCTGCGGGCGTTCATGCCCGGCCAGACCACCGCCCAGGCCGCGCCGGCGCCCGCGACGGGCCGCTGGATCGCCGAGCCCGTCTGGCCGCCCTCGCAACACCCCGGCCGCCGCCTCCACCTCGCCCGCGGCGGGCTGAGCCTGGCGGCGGCGCCGGACGCCGGCGCGGTCGCCGTCGACGGCGCGCGGGTCGTCGGCCTGAGCAAACCGGAATGGCTGGACCGCCTGCCGGCCGACCAGGCCCCGGACGACGCCCGCTCGGTGGTGTTCGACACCGGCCCCCTGGCGGAGGACCTCGAGATCCTCGGCGCGCCGACGGTCCGTTTGCGCCTGTCCGCCGACCGCCCCGTCGCCCAGGCGGCCGTGCGGCTGTGCGCCGTCGACCCGGACGGCGCCTCCTGGCTGGTGGCCTATGGCCTCAGGAACCTCGCCCACCGGGCCTCGCACGCCGAACCCACGCCGCTAACCCCCGGCGAGGTGTTCGACGTCGACCTGCCGATGGCCTTTGTCGCCCACCGCTTCAGCCGCGGCCAGCGCATCCGCCTGGCGATCAGCGAGAGCCTCTGGCCCCTGGTCTGGCCCTCGCCGGAGCCGGCGACCCTGATCCTCGACCTGGCCGGCTGCCGCCTGGACCTGCCGGTCCGCCCGCCGGAGGCCGAGCCCGCCCCCTTCCCGATCCCGATCCTGCCGCGGGGACCGGGCGAGGCGCGCTCGATCGCCCAGGCGCCGGGCGCCGACGGCCGCTACGTCCTGGCCGACGCCCCGCCCGCCACCACGACCCGGCCCCGCGGCGCAGACGTCGCCGTCACCCGCCAGCGCACCAGCCTCAGCGAGATCACGCCGGGCGACCCCGCCAGCGCCCACTGGGCGCAGACCGCGCGCACGCGCTTCGAAGGGGCAGGGTTCGAGGCGACGGTCGAGGCGGCCTACGACCTCACCGCCACGGACGCGATGTTTCACCTCGTGGAGTCGGTGAAGGCCTGGAAGGACGGGGCGCTGGTGTTCGAGCGCGAGACGCGGGCGGAGGTCGCGCGGGACTTGCTGTGAGCGCCGCCGTGTCTTCCACCCTCCCCTTTATGGGGAGGGACAGATCGCGCAGCGATCAGGGTGGGGAGATGCGACGCTCCCGCCGAACCCGATGATTTCTTTGTCCCGGCAGGCGTTCCCCACCCTGGCGGCTTCGCCGGCTGTCCCTCCCCATAAAGGGGAGGGTGGCAATCACGCCGCCCCCACCCCTTCGAACCAGGCCTCCACGGCCGGCAGCACCAGGTCCGGGGTGTTGAAGCCGCGGGTGACGAGGCCGTAGGTCCCCTCGGCGCTGGGGCCGGCGACCAGGGTCGGAAAGCCGGTGACGCCGGCGCGCTGCGAGACGCCGTAGTCGGCCCAGGTCTCCATCTTCAGGTTTTCGTCGCCCAGCAGGGTTTCGAACTGGCCGGCGTCGAAGCCGAGTTCTCCGGCCAGCCGTCCCAGCACGGCCGGATCGGTGACGTCCTGGTTCTGGGCATAGAAGGCGCCCTGGATGCGCACCAGCAGCGCCAGCGCCAGGGTCGCGTCCTGCCGCCGGGCCAGCACCACGGCGCGGGCGGCCGGGTCGGTGTCGTAGACGAAGCCTTCGCGCTCGAAGAAGCTCCAGTCGAACGGCTGCCCGGAGGCCTGCTGCACGTGCTCCCAGTGGTGGCGGGTGTCGGCCTTGGCCGCCTCGGTCATCGGCCGGTCCGTGCCGGGGCGGAGACCGCCCATCACCAGGCGGATCGGCAGCGCGTCGCCGAAGCGCCGGCGGATCAGGGCCATCACCGGCACGAAGCCCCAGCACCAGGAGCACATCGGGTCGGCGAAATAGACGAGGTGGGGGCGCATCTCTTCCATGGCCCAGGAGGCTAGCACCGCCGCGCCGGGACGTCCCGCCCCCTCCCCGGCTTGTGAGCGGGGTGGGTCCTTATGAGAAATTGTCGATTGAGCCGCCCGCCGCCCGCACTAGGGTCTGTGCCAACCGCGCAAGGGAGGACGACATGCTGGACCTGCACTATTGGCCGACGCCGAACGGCAAGAAGGTGACCATTCTGCTGGAAGAATGCGGCCTGCCCTACCGCATCGTACCGACCAACATCGGCAAGGGCGACCAGTTCACCGCCGACTTTCTGAAGATCAATCCGAACAACCGCATGCCGGTCCTGGTCGACCAGGAGCCGGCCGACGGCGGCGCCCCGATCAGCGTCTTCGAGTCCGGCGCGATCATGATGTACATTGCGGAAAAGGCTGGGAAATTCTATCCGCAGGACGTGCGCGGCCGCTACGAGGTGAACCAGTGGCTGATCTGGCAGATGGCCAACCAGGGGCCCAAGAGCGGCGAATGCGGCCACTTCCGCCGGCTGGGCGACACCCAGGGCGACCAGTCCTATGCCGTGCGCCGCTTCACCGACGAGGTGAACCGCATGTACGGGGTGCTGAACAACCAGCTGTACAACCACCGCTACCTGGCCGGCGACGCCTATTCGATCGCCGACATGATCTGCTACCCGTGGACCGTGAACATCGCCGGACAGGGCTCCGACATCAACGATTTCAAGTATTTCAAGCGCTGGTTCGACGAGCTGAACGAACGGCCGGCGGTGCAGAAGGGCATGGCCGTGACCGCCGGCCCCACGGAGGACTTCGCCGCCCTGTCGCCGGAGGAACGCGAACGCCGCCAGAAGCTGCTGTTCAACCAGCGCGCCCGCCCGGCCCCGGCCACCGGCGGCATCGAGGCCTGAGGATGCGATGACATCCGCAGGGCCCGGCGCGGACACCCGGGCCCGCGTCGCTGACATCCTCGGCTGGAGCCCTGCGGAGTGGCGCCCGGCCCATGGCGGCTACACCCCGGCGGCGCGATGGCGCGTGGCGGGGGATAGCGGGCGGCGCGCGTTCGTCAAGCTGGCGACGACGCCGCTGACCGCGCGGATGCTGCGCGGGGAGATCCGAGCCTACGCGGCGCTGTCCGGCCCGTTCATGCCGCGTGCGCACGGCTGGCGTGACGATCCGGCGGCGCCGCTGCTGGTGACCGAGGACCTGGGCGCGGCGCACTGGCCGCCGCCGTGGCGGGATGGCGACGTCGCCGCGGTGGTGGCGGCGATCGAGGCGCTGCACGCCGCCACGGCCGACCTGCCGCCTTTCTCGAAGGCGCACGCGGACAACGGACCGGGCTGGGGAGCGGTGGCGGCGGATCCGGACGCCTTCCTCGGACTGGGCCTGGTCTCGGCGGACTGGCTGGCGCGCGCCCTGCCCGCCCTGATCGAGGCCGAGGCCGCCTGCCCGACCGCCGGGAACGCGCCCTGCCACCTGGATCTGCGCAGCGACAACCTGTGCCTGGACGCTGACGGCGTGCGGCTGATCGACTGGGCCGCGGCCTGCCTGTCCAACCCGCGGCTGGATCTCGGCTTCTGGCTGCCCAGCTTGGCCTTCGAGGGCGGGCCGCCGCCGGAGGCCATCCTGCCCGACGCGCCGGAGGTGGCCGCCTGGACCAGCGGCTTCTTCGCCGCGCGGGCCGGCCTGCCCGACATCCCCGACGCCCCGTTCGTGCGGCGGGTGCAGCGCGAGCAGCTTGGCCCGGCGCTGGCCTGGGCGATCCGGGCGCTCAGGCTCGAGGGCGTCTAGTTCGGGCCGTCAGCCCACCACCGCGTCGGCGTTCAGCGCCTGACGCCATTCGTGCTGCTTGGCCTTCAGGGCGTCGGTCAGGCCGAGGGCGGACATCTCCGAGCCGTCGACCTCCTCCAGCACCTCATAGGCGAAGGCGTCGGCGCCCTGGGCCTTGAACACCGCCTGCAGCGCCTTGTTCGGGTGCGAGCCGAGCTTCAGCGTGAACCAGACGCTGTTCTGCTGCTGGCCGATGTTCTTCGAGGTTCCGACCCACGCCTGGCCGGTCGCCGCGCAGCGCAGGGCGAAGATCCCCGCCGGCCGCTTCTCCTCACGATAGGCCTGCAGCATCTCGCGCTTGCGGGACTTGTCCATGGTGCGGCTCCTCTTGGGGAGCTTCATAGCAAATCCGCGGCGTCAGCGCTTTGGGCTTTGCGCCCGCTTCAGCAACTTCAGATCGCCCGGTCCTGCCAATAGGCGTCCTTAAGCAGCCGCTTATAGAGCTTGCCGGTGGGCAGCCGGGGCATCTCGGCGATGAAGTCGATGGAGCGCGGGGCCATGTAGTGGGCCAGGGTCTCGCGGGCGAAGTGCAGCAGTTCGGCCGCCAGCTCGTCGGTCGGCTCGACGCCCGGCGCCGGCTCGATCACCGCCTTGACCGCCTCGCCCATCTCCTGGTCCGGCACGCCGAACACCGCCACGTCGCCCACCTTGGGATGGGTGATCAGGGCGTCCTCGATCGCCTGCGGGTAGATGTTCACCCCGCCGGAGATGATCATGAACGCCTTGCGGTCGGTCAGGTACAGGTAGCCGTCGGCGTCCAGGTAGCCGACGTCGCCGAGGGCGTTCCAGTTCGGGTGCTGCGGGTGGCGGGCCGCCCGGGTCTTCTCCGGGTCGTTGTGGTACTCGAAGGTCGCCGTCTCGCGCTCGAAGTAGACCAGCCCCGCCTCCCCCACCGGCAGCTCGTTCCCGTCGTCGTCGCAGACGTGCAGCACGCCCAGCGCCGCGCGGCCCACCGAGCCCGGATGCTGCAGCCAGTCCTCGCTGGTGATGAAGGTCGAGCCGGAGCCTTCGGTGCCGGCGTAGTATTCGTAGAGGATCGGCCCCCACCACTCGATCATCTGCCGCTTGACCTCCACCGGGCAGGGCGCCGCGGCGTGGATGGCGACCTGATGGCTGGAGAGGTCGTGCACCCCGCGCGCTTCCTCCGGCAGCTTCAGCATGCGCACGAACATGGTCGGCACCCACTGGCTGTGGGTCACCTTGTACTGGTCGATCAGGCGCAGCGCCTGCTCGGCGTCGAAGCGCTCCATCATGATCACCGTGCCGCCGAACGACTGCACGCTCAGCACATAGGCCAGCGGGGCGGCGTGGTAGAGCGGCGCGGGGGACAGGTAGACGCTGTCCGCCGTCAGACCGTAGCGGTTGACCAGCTGGCGCGCGGCGAAACCCTCGGCCGGGGTCATGTCCGGCAGCGGCCGCAGGATGCCCTTCGGCCGGCCGGTGGTGCCGGAGCTGTAGAGCATGGAATCGCCCATCCACTCCTGTGCCAGCGGCTCAGGCGAGGCGGAGGCCAGGGCGTCCTCATAGGATTCGTAGCCGTCGATCGTCCCGTCCAGCATGAGCCGCACGGGGCAGTCCGGGATCAGCTCGAGCAGCGCCTGCGCCGTCTCGCGCTTGGCGTAGGAGGTGATCAGCGCCTTGGCCCCGCAGTCGCCGATGATGTAGGCGGCCTCGTCGGGCGGCAGGTAGCGGTTCACCGAGGTAAGGTAGAAGCCGGAGCGGAACGCCGTCCACACCGGCTCCATGAAGCGCAGGTTGTTCTCCATCAGCACGGCGATGTGGTCGCCCCGCCGGAAGCCCTGGGCATGAAGGTACTGCGCCAAGCGGTTGGAACGCTCGTCGAGCTCGGCGTAGGTGACCTGGGCCCCGGTGTCCGCCGAGATCATGGCGGGCTTGTCCGGGGTCAGGCGGGCGTGGTCGGCGAGGTACATGGCGTCAGTCCAGGTCCATGCCGTTCATGCCGGCGTTCTTGCGCGCCTTGCTCATCATGTCGGCCACCAGGGCGCCCATCTCGTGCGGGTCCTTGGTCGGCTTGGCCGTGGGGCCGCGGTGCCAGCCCTCGGCGATGGCCAGGACGTTGCCGCTGGCCTCGAACATCCGGCCGCTGACGTCGGCGGACTGCTCGCTGGCCAGCCACACGGCGATCGGCGCCACCCACTTCGGATCGCCCGACTCGCGTCTTTCCTCGGTGATCGGCCCGCCCAGATCCTCGGTCAGCCGGGTGAGCGCGCCCGGCGCGATGGCGTTGACGGTCACGCCGTAGCGGCGCAGCTCGCGCGAGGCGATGATGGTGAAGGCGGCGATGCCCATCTTGGCCGCGCCGTAGTTGGTCTGGCCGATGTTGCCGTAGATGCCCGACACCGAGGAGGTGTTGATCAGCCGCGCGTTGGCGCTCTCGCCGGTGGCCTTGTTGAGGTCCCGCCAGTAGTTGGCCGCATGGTGCGACGGGGCGAAGGTGCCCTTCAGGTGCACCTTGATCACCGCGTCCCATTCGGCCTCGGTCATGTTGACCAGCATGCGGTCGCGCAGGATGCCGGCGTTGTTGATCAGAACGTCCAGCTTGCCGAAGGTCGACACCGCCTGGTCGATCATCCCCTTGGCCTGGTCCCAGTTGGAGACGTCGGCGCCGTTGGCCACCGCCTCGCCGCCCATCGCCCGAATCTCGTTGACCACTTCGTCGGCGGGACCCAGGTCCGCGCCCTCGCCATCGCGCGCGCCGCCCAGGTCGTTGACCACCACCTTGGCCCCCTCGGCCGCCAGCATCAGGCAGTACTCGCGCCCGATTCCCCGCCCGCCGCCGGTGACGATCGCCACCCGGCCTTCGCACAATCCCGCCATCGCTCTTCCTCCGTTCATGGCTGCGCCGGCGACGGAGACATTCGGGCGGGTCGGAACGGCGGCGATGCGCGGCCGCAAGCGGCCACATCCCTCCCCGACACTGACAGGTCCCGCGTCCTTCGACGGCGCGAATTTCTTGTTGCCGTAAGGGATACGCCGAGGCCCGCGACACCTGCAACCGTGCCCCGGGGGTAGGTCGCTACGTAAGGTCTCCTTTCCCCGTGAACGGGGAGGTGTCGGCTAAGCGTAGCGGGCGACGATGGGGCATCTTTGCCTCGTCACCCCGGGCGAAGCGCAGCGTAGACCCGGGGCCAGCCGCGCGGACGCTTAGAGGATGGTGAAAGCGCCCTGCCCAAGCAGCGCCAAGCTGGAGCGCTTCTAAGCCACGGAACCGCCGGCCCCGGCTCTGCGCTGCGCTCCGGCCGGGGTGACGAAAAGGGGCAGGACACGTCCTCGCAAGCAAGCGGGGGAAGGCCTCAGGCGCGCAGCTCCTGGCTGCGGCTCACCTGCGCATACAGGGCCTCGTCGTCCCAGATCTCCACGGCGTTACAGCTGGTGTGCTCGACCAGCAGCTGGTCGGCGCGAAGGCGGGCGGCGTCTTCATCCGGCCAGAGCGACAGCTCCATGGCCGGGATGCCGCCGTCGGCGCGCACGCAAAGGAAGGTGAAGGTCTTCATCGTTCACCGGCCCGTCCCGGCGCCGCAGCGCCCGAACAGTTCTGACCCTCTGGCCCACCACGGAACAGCCTCCGCTGCCGTGACCTTGAGCGCGAGAACAGGAAAACGCCAGTGAAAACAGCGTCGGATACCCGACGTTCGCGCCGGTTTGGCGATCTCGGGATCCCGATACCGACAACAATATTTCACAAATCTTGCAACTGGACCCCGCTTCCGGCGAACGATCGCTCGCCGGAAGTCGGGTGTCTCAGTGTCGAAGCGATCAGCGCGCCATGTTGATGATGTGCAGCTGGGTGAATTCGGCCAGGCCTTCCTCGCCCAGCTCGGTCCCCAGGCCCGAGAACTTGGCGCCGCCGAACGGGATGTTGGGCGCCAGTTCCGCGTGCTTGTTGATCCACACCGTGCCGGTGTCCATCCGCTCGGCCAGGGCGTGCGCCTTGTCGAGGTCCGACGACCAGATCGAGCCGCCGAGGCCGTAGGGCGAGTTGTTGGCCCGCGCCACGGCGTCGAGGTCGTCGGCGAACTTGATCACCGGCAGCACGGGGCCGAACTGTTCCTCGTCGACCAGGCGGGTCCCGTCGGTGATGTCGCGCACGATGGTCGGCTTGATGAAGTAGCCCTTGCCTTCCACCGGCACGCCGCCGGCGATCACCTTGCCGTGCGCCCTGGAGTCCTCGATCAGGCCCATCACCTTGTCGTACTGCATCTTGTTCTGCAGCGGGCCGAACTGGGTGCCCTGTTCCAGGCCGTCACCGACCACGGCCTCGTTGGCCAGGCGCGCCAGCTCGTCGCACACGGCGTCATAGATGCTTTCGTGCACATAGGTCCGCTTCATGGCGATGCAGACCTGGCCGGAGTTCTGGAAGGCGCTCTGGAACAGCTTGGGCGCCACCACCTTGGGATCGTTGTCGGCCAGCACGATGCCGGCGTCGTTGCCGCCCAGCTCGAGGGTGATGCGCTTCAGCGCCTCGGCGGCGCCCGCCATCACCCGCTTGCCGGTCTCGGTCGAGCCGGTGAACGAGATCTTGCGCACGTCCGGGTGGGCGGTCAGCGCCGCGCCCAGATCGCCGTTGTCGGCGATGATGTTCAGCACGCCCGGCGGCAGCAGGTCCTTGATCAGGGCCCCGATGCGCAGCGTCGACAGCGGCGTGGTCGGCGCCGGCTTCAGCACGATGGTGTTGCCGGCCAGCAGCGCGGCCGGCACCTTGAAGGCCATCAGGATCAGCGGGAAGTTCCACGGCACGATCGCGCCGATCACGCCCAGCGGGCGGCGGCGCTGCTCGACGCGGCGGTTCGGGCTGTCGTCGATCACCTTCACCGGCAGGTCGAGGGCCGTGAAGTAGCGGAAGAAGGCCGCCGCGCCGTAGACCTCGCCGGTGGCGTCGCCGATCGGCTTGCCCTGTTCCTGGGTCAGCAGGCGCGCCAGCTCGGCGGCGTTGTTCTGGATGGCGTCGGCGATGGCCAGCAGCGCCTTCTTGCGCTCCTCGATCGGCGTGGCGCTCCAGGCGGGGAAGGCCGCCTTGGCCGCGGCGACGGCCTTGTCCAGCTGCGCCTTGGAGGCGCGCGGCGCCTGGGCCAGCACCGCCTCGGTCGCCGGGTTGATGACGTCCATCGTGGAGTCGCCGGCTTCCAGCGCGCCACCGATCAAAAGCTTGAAGTCTTCCATGGCCTGTTCCTCCGAAGCGCGTGGCCGCCGTTCGCGGCCGAATTCCTGAACGCTGATAACATACATTTATCGCTGACGGCGCGGCTTGGATACCGCCCGCGAGCAGCGGGGCTTGGCTTACGCGCCGGTCAATTGCTTACAAGAACCCGGTGACGCTGCGGGCGCCAAGCGAGGAAGACAAGACATGCCTGAATTCAGAACGGTGAAGGCCGGCGAGGTCTCCCTGCGCTGCGCCATCGAAGGCTCCGGCCCGCTGGTGGTGATGGTGCACGGCTTTCCGGAGAGCTGGTACTCCTGGCGCCACCAGATCGGCCCGGTGGCCGAGGCCGGCTTCACCGCCTGCGCCATCGACGTGCGCGGCTACGGCGGCTCGGACAAGCCGCATCCGGTGGACGCCTATTCCATGCAGCACATCACGGGCGACGTCGCCGCCCTGGTCGAGGCCCTGGCCCCCGGCGAGAAGGCGATCCTGGTGGGCCATGACTGGGGCGCGCCGATCGTCTGGAACACCGCCCTGACCCGCCCCGATCGGATCAAGGCGGTGGCCGGCCTGTCGGTGCCCTATACCGGCATACCGACCCGCTCGTTCCGCGAGGTGTTCGAGGCGGTGTTCACCAGCCAGGGCAAGTTCTTCTACCAGGCCTATTTCCAGGAACCGGGCGTGGCCGAGGCCGAGCTGGAGAAGGACGTCCGCGACAGCCTGCGACGGTTCTACTACGCCATCTCCGGCGAGGGAGCCTCGAACTGGCCGAACGACAAGGCCCACGGCGACCCGCTGCTGAAGGGGCTGCCGGATCCCGACCCCTTCCCGGCCTGGCTGACGCCGGCGGATCTCGACTATTTCGTCGGCGAGTTCGAGGCGTCCGGCTTCCGCGGACCGCTGAACCGCTATCGCAACCACGACGCCGACTTCGCGTGGCTGCAGGGCTTCAAGGGTCGCAAGATCGAGCAGCCGTCGCTGTTCATCGGCGGCGAGCGCGACCTGGTGCTGTCGATGCTCGGCCGCGGCGACCTGGTGGCGATGATGAAGGCCGAGATGACCGACCTTCGTGGGGCGGACGTGCTGCCGGGCTGCGGCCACTGGACCCAGCAGGAGCGCCCGGCGGAGGTCAACGCCCGGCTTATCCCCTGGCTCAGGTCGGTTTGACCACAGAAGTCCGCACGCCAGAGGCGATCTTCAACCTTTTGTTCGCCCAACCTGCGGTAAGCCTGACGGACGGCCGGAGAACACCGGTGGTCCAGAACGCTTCAGTCAGGTGGGGATTTGAAGGGAGTGACCGCGTCCGATCTGTCAGCCGGCCCCGGCGCCGCGCCCCCGTCCATCGACCTGCCCGACGACGCGCGCCTTGAACTGCTGCCGACGGCGGTCCTGATCTGCGACGTGGCCGGCGTGGTGGTGCGCTGCAACCGCGAGGGCGCGCAGCTGTGGGGCCCGCTGGGAAGCGCCCCGCCCAACATCTTCTCGGCCGAGGGGCGGCCGATGGCGGCGGGCGACACGCCCGTGGCCCTGGCGCTGCGCACCGGCCTTCCGGTCCGCAACCGCGAGGTCTGGATCGACCGCCCGGGCGTCCCGCGGTTCTGCGTGATCGCCGACGTCAACCTGCTGCGCGACGGCGAGGGCAAGGTCAGCGGCGCGATCATGGCGCTGCGCGACATCACCGAGCGAAAGGACGCCGAGGCCGCCATCCACCAGCAGCACGTGCTGCTGCGCGCGCTCTACGACCATACGCCCGACTGCGTGAAGGTTGTGGCCGAGGACGGCGAGGTGCTGCGCATCAATGCCGCCGGCGCGCGCATGGTGGGCGCCAACACCCCCGCCGACGTCACCGGCGCCAACGTGCTGGAGTTCCTCGATCCCGCGCACGTCGCCACCTGGCGCGAGAACCATCTGCGCGTCTGCCGCGGCGCCTCGCTGAACTGGGAATACGAGGTCGTCGGACTGGACGGCCGCCGGCGCTGGCTGGAAACCCACGCCGTGCCGCTGAAAACCCCGCTGTGGGGCCAGGTGCAGCTGTCGGTCACCCGCGACGTCAGCAACCGCAAGCGCAACGAAGCGGCCCTGCGCGACAACGCCCGGCGCCTGTCCGAACTGCTGCAGGCCCTGCCGCAGGCGGTCTACACCACCGATGCCGAAGGACGGCTGACCTTCTACAACCAGGCCGCCGTCGAGCTGTGGGGCCAGCGCCCTCCGCTGCTGGAGACCCGCTGGTGCGGCAGCTGGAAGCTCTACGACAGCGACGGCGCGCCCCTGGCGGCCGAAGACTGCCCGATGGCCGTGGCGCTCAGGACCGGCCTGCCGGTGCGCGACGTCGAATCTGTGCTGGAGCGCCCCGACGGGGTGCGCACCCCCTTCGCCCCCTATCCGACGCCGCTGCACGACGAGTTCGGCCAGGTGATCGGCGGGGTGAACATGCTGGTGGACATCTCGCGCCACCGCGCCGCCGAGGACGCCCAGCAACGGCTGATCGACGGCCTGATCCAGGCCGAGCGCGAGCTGATCGACTCCAAGGACGCCGCCGAGGCCGGGGGCGCCGCCAAGAGCGCCTTCCTGGCCACCATGAGCCACGAGATCCGCACGCCGCTGAACGGGGTGCTGGGCATGGTCCAGGCCATGGCCCGCGACGAGCTCAGCCCGGTGCAGGCGGGGCGGCTGGAGGTGATCCAGAAGGCGGGGGCCGCCCTGCTGGCGATCCTCAACGACCTCTTGGACCTGTCGAAGATCGAATCCGGCAAGCTGGAGCTTGAGGACGGCGAGTGCGACATCGAGGAGATCGCCGGCGGCGTCGCCCAGGCGTTCACCACCCTCGCGACCGAGAAGGACATCGGCTTCAGCCTGGAAGTGAGCGAGGCCGCGCGCGGCGTCTATGGCGGCGACGCCACCCGCTTGCGCCAGATCCTCTACAATCTCGTCTCCAACGCCCTGAAGTTCACCCCCACCGGCCAGGTGGATGTGCGGGTCCACCGCGAGGACGGAATCCTCACCGTGCGGGTCAGCGACACCGGCGTCGGCATCGCCCCCGAGCGCCTGCCGTTCCTGTTCGACAAGTTCGTCCAGGCCGACGCCTCCACCACCCGCAAGTTCGGTGGGACGGGACTGGGACTCGCCATCTGCCAGGAGCTGGCCCAGCTGATGGGCGGCGACGTGCGGGTCGAGAGCACGGTGGGCGAGGGCTCGACCTTCAGCGTCTGGCTCCCCCTGCCACGGCTGGCCGACGCCGGCCGCGCCGCGCCCTGCATCGAGGCGGCCGAGCCGGACCTGACGGCCTCGGGCGGCTCGCTGCGCATCCTGGCGGCCGAGGACAATCCCATGAACCAGCTGGTGCTGAAGACCCTGCTGCACCAGGCGGGCGTCGACCCCACCGTGGTCGGCGACGGCGCCGAGGCGGTCGAGGCCTGGCGCAACGGCGAGTGGGACGTGATCCTGATGGACATCCAGATGCCGGTGATGGACGGCCCCACGGCCGCCGCCGCGATCCGCGCCGAGGAGTCGGTCAGCGGCCGCCGGCGCACGCCGATCATCGCCCTGACCGCCAACGCCATGTCGCATCAGACCGACGCCTACCACGCCTGCGGCATGGACGCGGTGGTGGCCAAGCCGATCGAGGTCGGCCGGCTTTACGCCGCGCTGGAGATGGTGCTGGCGGGCGAGGAAGATTGCGCGCGGGCGGCGGCCGCGATCTAGCCCGCGGGCCGGCGCGGCCCCTCACCTTCCCGCTCGCTACGCGACCGGGCCCCTTCCTCTCCCTCTGTTCAGACCGGGGACATCGGTGACAGGTGTTCGGGGACATCCGTGACACATGTCCGATCTCGCAGGGAGGTCGGAGATGGCATTCACGGGGGTGTCTGCGATGGATCAGAAGCGTGAGTTTGTGCGGCTGGCTCTGGTGGAGGGGTGCAACCGGTCGGAGCTTTGCCGACGCTTCGGGGTGAGCCGGACGTTGGGGTACCGGCTGCTGGCCCGCTATCGGCAGGAGGGTGAGGCTGGGCTGGATGAGCGCTCGCGCCGGCCGCTGAGCAGTCCTGGGCGCACGGCCGCGGCGGTGGAGGCGGCGGCTCTGGCGGTGCGGTCGGAGCATCCGGCCTGGGGTGGGCGCAAGATCGCCAAGCGGCTGGAGCGGCAAGGGCTGGCGGCGCCGTCACCCTCGACGGTGACGCAGGTCCTCAAGCGCCACGGCGTGGCGCTGGGGACCTTCGGCGGCGGCCATGCGCCGTTCACCCGCTTCGAGCATCCCGCGCCCAACGATCTGTGGCAGATGGACTTCAAGGGCCATGTGCCGATGCGTTCAGGCCGGCTGCATCCGCTGACCGTCCTGGACGATCACTCCCGCTTCTGCCTGGTGCTGGCCGCTTGCGCCGACGAGAAGACCTCGACCGTAAAGGCCAACCTGATCAAGGCCTTCGAGCGCTACGGCCTGCCCTGGCGCATGACCATGGACAACGGCGCGCCCTGGGGCAACGGACCTGGCGATCCCTACACCCCGCTAGGCGTGTGGCTCATCGAGCAGGACATCCGCGTCGGCCACTCCAGGCCATACCACCCCCAGACCCAGGGCAAGGACGAGCGCTTCCATCGCTCCCTGAAGGCCGAGGCCCTGACCGGCCCTCCCTTCGAGACCCTCCACCACGCCGCCAGACACCTCGAGCAATGGCGCGGCGTCTACAACACCCAGCGCCCGCACGAAGGCATCGGCATGGGCGTCCCCGCCGAGCGCTACGCCGTCAGCCCAAGAGCCTATCAGCCCAAGCCCCGGCCCTTCGACCACGGACCAGACGACCAGCTCCGCCGCGTCCCGCCAGAGGCCCGCATCAGCTTCAAAAGCCGCCGATGGCGCGTGCCCAAGGCCTTCAACGGAAAGCTCGTCGCCGTCAGGCCGACCCAGACCGACGGCCTCTACGACGTCTTCTTCCGAACCAACCGCATCGCAACCATCGACCTCAACCAGTCCGACTGACATCATCCACATGTGTCACGGATGTCCCCGAACACCTGTCACCGATGTCCCCGGTCTGAACACCCTCGAGGGAGAGGAATTCGAAACGGCGTCGCACCAGCTGAATCCTCTCCCTGCAGGGAGAGGAAGGGGCCCGCGCCCGTCAGGGCGCGGGAAGGTGAGGGGCCGCGCTCAAGCCGCATATACTTGACTCAGGCAACTAACCGTCGGAACCTTCCGTCTCGGGAGGACCAACGATGCCGCCAGAGCTCGCCGAGACCGTCGCCGCCGTGCGCGACTTCACCCGCTTCTACACCCGCAAGGTCGGGGCGCTGGACGAGACCCACCTGGGCAGCGCCTTCACCCTGGGCGAGGCGCGCGTGCTGCACGAGCTGGCGCAGTGTTCCGGCCAGAGCGCCAAGCGGCTCGGCGAGGCGCTGGACCTGGACGCGGGGTATCTGAGCCGCATCCTGCGCCGCTTCGAGGACACCGGGCTGATCGCGCGCACGCCCGATCCGGCGGACGGGCGCAGCACCCGCCTCGAGCTGACCGCGGCCGGGCGAGACGGCTTCGAGACCCTGAACCGCGCCACCGTCGCCCGCTGGAGCGAGATGCTGTCGAGCCTCAGCGACAGCCAGCGCGCCGATGTGGCGTCCGCCATGGCGCTCGTGCGCGGCGCGCTCGATCCGCAGGCCGACCGCGCGGCCCGCGCCGCCGCCGTGACCCTGCGCGAGCCTGCGCCGGGCGACCTCGGCTGGGTGGTGGAGCGGCATGCCGTGCTCTACGGCCGCGAATATGGCTGGGGCCCGGTGTTCGAGGCGGTGGTGGCCGAGATGGCCGCCCAGCTGGTGCGCGCCCTGCAGCAGCCCGGCGCGCGGGGCTGGATCGCCGAGCTGGAGGGCCGCCGGGTGGGCTGCGTGTTCTGCGTGCCCGAGCCGGAGGCGCCCGGCGTGGCGCGGCTGCGCCTGCTGCTGCTGGAACCGGAGGCGCGCGGCCTGAAGCTGGGCCAGCGGCTGACCGATGAATGCCTCGCCTTCGCCCGGGCCGAGGGCTACCGCGAAATGGTGCTCTGGACCCACACGGTGCTCACCACCGCCCGCGCCATCTACGCCAGCCGCGGCTTCGTGCTGGAGGAAAGCCACTTCCACGCCGACTTCGGCCCCGAGATCGAGAGCGAGAGCTGGCGCCTGGTGCTTTAGCCGACGCTGAGACGCCGGTGGTCAGGCCCGCCGGAATCGTCGCCATACGATACCGACCATCCAGGAGAGCAGGATCGGCAGTATGGCGACGCTGCTGACGAAGCGGTTGATCTCGGCGTGCTGGTGCTCGCTAAGCCCTCCATAGATCTGGCTCACCGGAGTGAACGCGGTGGCGGCGTTCCAAACCAGGAACGCGGCGAGGGGCAAGCCCAGCAACGTCGCCATGACGACGTTCAATGTCCGCGCTGCGCCCTCTTCCGTCACGGCGGCCTCTCCAGCGAATGCCCAACGTCGCGTCAAATACTATGGCTGCCGCCGATTGCAGGACAACTTCTCCGTGCTCGACGGAAGAGCGAAACTGGCTGGCGACGCGACACGCGGCGGCGACCTTAGCCCAAGTTACGCTGCGTCCCCATTGACGGCCCCGCGGCGCGTGGGGCCTATAACGCCCGTTTGAAAGACCCCGGCCCGGCCGCGAATGGCCGCGCCCTTAGAGACTTTCCGAGGAAGACGCCATGACCGCCATCAACGCCGTGACCGACTACACCCGCGAGGGCGAGGTCGGCGTCATCACCCTGAACTCGCCGCCGGTGAACGCCCTGTCCGCGGGCGTGCGCGACGGGCTGGCCGAAGGCATGGCCGCGGCGATCGCCGACGCGGGGGCCAAGGCGGTGGTGATCATCTGCGAAGGCCGCACCTTCATCGCCGGCGCCGACATCACCGAGTTCGGCGGCGCCCAGAAGGGCGCCAGCCTGTTCGACGTGCAGGAAGCCATCGAGGGGTCCACCAAGCCGGTGGTCGCCGCGATCCACGGCACCGCGCTCGGCGGCGGCCTGGAGGTGGCGCTGACCTGCCACTACCGCGTGGCCGTCCCCTCCGCCCGCTGCGGCCTGCCGGAAGTGAACCTGGGCCTGCTGCCGGGCGCCGGCGGCACCCAGCGCCTGCCGCGCATCGTCGGCGCCCAGCGCGCCCTGGAGATGATGACCTCCGGCGAGCACGTGCCGGCCAAGGCCTGCCTGGAGATGGGCCTGGTCGACGAACTGGTCGAGGAAGGCAAGCTGCGCGAGGGCGCCCTGGCGTTCGCGAACAAGATCGTCGCCGAGAACCGTCCGCTGAAGAAGGTGCGCGACCTGGACGACAAGACCTCGGCCGACCGCGGCCATCCGGAGATCTTCGCCAACTTCCGCAAGGCCAACGCCCGCAAGTTCCGTGGCTTCCTCGCGCCCGAATACAACATCCAGTGCATTGAAGCCGCGGTGAACCTGCCCTTCGACGAGGGGCTGAAGGTCGAGCGCAAGCTGTTCGGCGAGCTGATCACCGGCAGCCAGAGCGCCGCCCAGCGCTATTCCTTCTTCGCCGAGCGCCAGGCCGCCAAGATCCCCGACGTGCCGGACGACACCGCGGTCCTGCCGATCGCCAAGGTCGGCGTGATCGGCGGCGGCACCATGGGCGGCGGCATCGCCATGAACTTCATGAACGCCGGCATCCCGGTGGTGATGGTCGAGGTCAAGCAGGAGGCCCTGGACCGCGGCATCGCCACCGTGCGCAAGAACTATGAGCGTTCGCGCACCGCCGTGCCCGCCGAGACCGAAGCCCGCATGGCCCGCCTGACCGGCGCTCTCGACCTCGAAGCCCTGGCCGACTGCGACCTGGTGATCGAGGCCGTGTTCGAGCGCATGGACATCAAGAAGGACATCTTCACCAGGCTCGACGCCATCTGCAAACCGGGCGCGATCCTGGCCACCAACACCTCGGGCCTGAACATCGACGAGATCGCCTCGGTGACCAAGCGTCCCGAGGCGGTGATCGGCCTGCACTTCTTCTCCCCGGCCAACGTCATGAAGCTGCTGGAGATCGTGCGCGCGGACCACACCTCCAAGGAGGTGATCAACACCTCGATGAAGCTGGCCAAGAAGATCGGCAAGATCGCCGTCCTGGTCGGCGTCACCCCCGGCTTCGTCGGCAACCGCATCCTCGGCCAGCGCCAGCGCGAGGCCAACAAGCTGATCTTCGAAGGCGCCATGCCCTGGGACGTGGACCGCGTGCTCTACGACTTCGGCTTCCCGATGGGGCCGTTCGCCATGAGCGACCTGGCGGGCCTGGACATCGGCTGGGTGAAGGAGAAGTCCAAGGGCGAGACCATCCGCGACGTACTTTGCGAGATGGACCGCCGCGGCCAGAAGACCGGCGCCGGCTACTACGACTACGACGAGAACCGCAACGCCAAGCCCTCGCCCGTGGTCGAGAAGATCATCAAGGACTTCGCCGCCAAGCAGGGGACCAACACCCGCGAGATCTCCGACCAGGAGATCCTGGAGCGCTGCATCTATCCCATGATCAACGAGGGGGCGAAGATCCTCGAGGAAGGCAAGGCCATCCGCGCCTCCGACATCGATGTGGTCTGGCAGAACGGCTACGGCTGGCCGGTCTATCGCGGCGGCCCGATGTGGTACGGCGACCTGGTCGGCCTGGACAAGGTGCTGGCCAAGATGAAGGAATTCCAGGCCCAGATGGGCGACGTCTTCAAGCCGTCGGCCCTGCTGGAAAAGCTCGCCGCCGAAGGCAAGCGCTTCCAGGATCTGAAGTAGGTCCGGTTCTTCGCTGGAGCCCCCTCCACCGCCTTCGGCGGTCCCCCTCCCCCAAGGGGGGAGGAGATGAGGCTTCAGGGTCGTTTCTCTTCCCCCACTGGGGGAAGTACGGCGAAGCCGGGGATGGGGGCTCCAGCGAAGAGCGGACGCCCCCGTTCATTCCCCATTCAGGCCCCTCGCCCTCATTGAACGGTGCTATGCGAGCGGCTAGTCTCGCTTGCAGAACCAGATGGGGCCTACACGACATGCGTAAGATCTTCGCCGCCGCCATGGCGCTTGGACTGGCTGCGACCGGCGTCGCCGGCAATGCCTTCGCCGCCAACGGGCAGGCGGTCAATTCCGACCAGCTGCCGCACTGCGACCGCCCGCTGGGCACCGCGGCGGTCAAGGAGCCGGACCGCGACTGGTGGACGCCGCTCGGCCTGTCCAACCCCGAGGCGGTGCTCAAGCTGTTCGCCCTGAAGTCCGGGTGCCTGCGGATGGTCGACCGCAACGGCGGCCTGGCCATGCGCAACCAGGAGCGCGGCCTCAACGACAGCGGCGACCTGCAGCGCGGCTCCAACATCGGCCGCGGCCAGGTGCTGGCGGCCGACTTCTTCCTGATCCCGGACATCGCCCGGCAGAACTCCAACTCGGGCGGCGGCAACTTCGGCGGCATGGCCGGCCACTTCCTGCCCGGCGGCTTCGGCGCCTTCGCCGGCTCGATCAGCGTGCAGAGCAAGGAAGCCAACACCCTGATCACCCTGGTGGACGCGCGCACCACCGAGCAGCTGTACATCGCCGAAGGCAACGCCAAGAAGACCGACGTCGGCTTCGGCGCCGGCGGCTGGGGTGGCGGCTGGGGCGGGTTCGGCGGCCTGGAAGGCTCCGGCTACACCAACACCGACATCGGCAAGGTGATCATGCAGGCCTACTTCAACGGCTTCGTTGATCTGGTGCACTACATGCAGAACCAGCAGCCGGGCGCGCAGCAGGCCAATGCGCCGATCGCCGCCCAGCGCGCCACCACCGAAGTGCAGCTGCGCGAAGGTCCCTCCACCAGCGCCCGTATCCGCTACACGGTGCACGCCGGCGCCCTGGTCTATCCCACCGGTCAGCGCAACGGCGTGTGGATGGAAGTCGACGACGAGAACGGCAATCGCGGCTGGATGAGCTCGGCCTACGCCACGCCGCGCTGAGCCTGCCTCCGGCGGCGCGCCGCTCAGGCGGCCGCCGGTTCCAGCGCCGGAAGATATCGACCGCCTGCGACGGGCGCGGACAGCGCTGCGACGGGCGGCTGACAGGATTCCCTGCGCCTCCGGACGCCCGGGCGGCGGCCAGCCGCTCGCGCTGGTCCGAGGTCCACCCCTTCGGCGATGATGCTCAGGCCCAGGGCCCGCTTGACTCGGGGGAAGGACGGACTAGAACAAAAAGAGAACAAAAGGAGTCCGACCCATGTCCCCCGCGGGACGCCCGGAGAAGGCCGCACAGCTCAAGGCCGTGCGGGCCAGCATCGCCGCCATCGAAGCCGGCGGAGGGCCAGCGCATGGCGTCCTGCCCTTCGGCGACGCGCGGATCGATGCGGCGCTGCCGGGGGGCGGCCTGCCGCTGGGCCGCTGGCACGAGGTTCTGGGCGAGGGGCTGGAGGCGGAGACCGGCGCAGTGGCCGCCGCCTTCGCCGCAGCCCTGATCCAGCCCCTGGCGGGACGCGGGGCGACGGTGTGGGTGATGCGGCGCGACGATCTCTATGCCCCCGGCCTGGCCGGCCTGGGGTTCCCTGCCGAGCGGCTGATCCAGGTGCTGGCGAAGGACGAGGCCGAGGCCCTGTCGGCGGTCGAGGACGCCCTGGGGACCGCTGGAGTCAGCGCCGTGGTCGGCGAGGTCGAGGGCGCGGACCTCGTCGCCGGCCGTCGGCTGCAGCTGGCCTGCGAGCGGCACGGGGCCACCGGTCTTCTGATCCGCCGCCGGCCGTTCGGCGGCGCCGCTTCGGCGAAGACGGGACGTGGCGGGGCCCTCTCCGGGTCGCTCTGCGCCACCCGCTGGCGTATCGCCGCCGCCCCCAGCGACCCCGGAACGCCTGGCGTTGGCATGCCCTGGCTCGGCCCGTCGCGCTGGACCGTGGCCCTGGAACGCTGCCGGGGCGGCCGTACCGGAACCTGGCTGATGGAGAAGAGCGATGGCGCGCATCCTCTGCGTCTGGTCGCCGATCTGGGCGATCGCGAACTGGCGCCGGCGCAACCCGTCCGCCTCGCCGGCTGAACCGGCGAGAGGGGAGCCGGCGAAGGGGCTGGCGGCGAACGACCACGGCCCGGCGGCGGCGGCGCGGCCCTTCGCCCTGCTCGCCACGGAGCGGGGGGTGCGGCGGCTGACGGCGGTGGACGACCGCGCCGCGGCGCTCGGCCTGTTTGCCGGACAGAAGGCCACCGATGCGGCCGCCCTGGCCCCGGACCTGATCACCGCCGACGCCGAGCCGGAGGCGGACGCCGCGGCCCTGGAGGCCCTGGCCGACTGGTGCGTGCGCTTCTCCCCCGCCGTGGCTCTCGACCCGCCGGACGGGCTGTTTCTGGACATCAGCGGGGTCGACCACCTGTGGGGCGGCGAGGCGGCGATGCTGACGGACCTGCGCCAGCGCCTGGCCTGGAACGGCCTGCCCATCCGCGCGGCGATCGCCGATACGCCCGGCGCCGCCTGGGCCCTGGCCCGCTTCACCGAGACCGGGACCATCGCCGCGCCGGGTCGATCCTGGCCGCTGCTGGCGCGGCTGCCGGTGCAGGCCCTGCGGCTGGAGCCGCAGGCCGCCGCCCAGATCGGCCGGCTGGGACTGCTGACCGTCGAACGCCTGGCGCGGCTGCCCCGCGACCAGATCACCCGCCGTTTCGGCCGCCAGGTGGTGCTGCGCCTGGACCAGGCCCTGGGCCGGACCGAGGAGGCGCTGAGCTTCCGCCGCCCGGCGACGCCCTGGTTCGCGCGCCTGGCCTTCGCCGAGCCGATCAGCGCCCCGGACGACCTCGCCCGCGCCAGCCGGGACATCGCCGTCCAGCTCTGCGCCCGGCTGGAAGCCCAGGGCCGGGGCGGACGGCGCTTCGAGCTGGCGTTCCATCGCCTGGACGGCAAGGCCCTGCGCCTGACGATCGGCCTGTCGCTGCCGGGGCGCGACGCCGTTCGCATCGCCCGCCTGTTCGCCCCGATGCTGGAGACGGTGGACCCCGGCTTCGGCCTGGAGGCGGTGACCCTGGCGGCGGCCGAGGTGGAAGCGGTCTCCGAACGCCAGGCGCGGCTGGACGCCGGCCGCGAGGTGGCGCCCGAGGAGGGGCTGGCGCCCCTGGCCGACCGCCTGACCAACCGCCTGGGCGAGGATCGCATCTGGCGCACCGAGCCCTTCCCCAGCCACCTGCCCGAACGCGCCGTGGAGCGTCGCCCCCCGCTGGCGCCGGTCAGGCCCGCCGCCCCCGCCCTGGGCGTCCAGGCCGGCGCCGGCGGCTGGGATCCGCAGCGCCCCCGGCCGGTGCGCCTGTTCCGTCGTCCCGAGCCAATCGAGGACGTTCTGGCCCCCGTTCCTGACGACCCGCCCCGGCGGTTCCGCTGGCGCGGACGCCTGCACCGGGTGACCCGCGCCGAGGGGCCTGAGCGCCTGGCCGAGGAATGGTGGCGGCACGAGCAGTTCGCCGACGTCCGCACCGATCAGGTGCGCGACTACTATCGGGTGGAGGACGAGACCGGCGCCCGCTTCTGGATCTTCCGCGCCGGCCTCTACGACCCGCAGGAGCCGCCGAAATGGTGGCTGCACGGCCTGTTCGGTTAGGGGCTGTCGGTGCGCTACGTCGAGCTGCAGACCACCAGCAACTTCAGCTTCCTGCGCGGCGCCTCGCACCCGTGGGAGCTGGTGCTGGCGGCCAAGGCCCTGGGGCACGGGGCGATCGGCCTTGCCGACCGCAACACCCTGGCCGGGGTGGTCCGCGCCTGGCGGCAGGGCCAGGACATCGGCCAGCGCACCCTGAGCGGCTGCCGGCTGGACTTCATGGACGGCGCGCCGAGCGTGCTCGTCTACCCCGCCGACCGTGAGGCGTGGGGCCGGCTGACCCGGCTGCTGACTCTCGGCCAGCGCCGCGCGCCGAAGGGCGAATGCCACCTGACCTGGACGGACCTGCTGCAGCACGCCGAGGGCCAGCTGATGCTCGCCGTCCCGCCGGCGCAGCCGGACGAGGGGTTCGAGGCGACGCTGCGAAGCCTGGCGGGGGACTTCGGCGGCCAGGTCTGGCTGGCGGCGGCCAGGCCCTACGCCGCCCAGGACCAGAAACGCCTCGCCGTGCTGGACGACCTCGCCCGGCGAACCGGCGCGCCGATGGTCGCCACCAACGACGTGCTCTACCACGGGCCCGAACGGCGTCCCTTGCAGGACGTGCTGACCTGCATCCGCGAAAAATGCTCGATCCAGGAGGCAGGCCTGCGGCTGGAAGCCAACGCCGAGCGCCATCTCAAGCCGGCGGCGGAAATGGCCCGCCTGTTCGCCGCCTGGCCCGGCGCCGTGGAGCGCTCCGCCGAGATCGCCGACCGCATCGACTTCGATCTCTCGCAGCTGAAGTACGAATACCCCGACGAACCGGTGCCGCCCGGCCGCACGGCCATGGAGCACCTGACCATCCTGGCCCGCGAGGGCGCCAGGTGGCGCTATCCGCAAGGGGTGCCCGACAAGGTCACCGCCCTGCTCGACAAGGAGCTGGCCCTGATCGAGGAGCTGGCGTTCCCCAACTACTTCCTGACCGTGCACGACGTGGTGAAGTGGGCGCGCGGCCAGGGAATCCTCTGCCAGGGCCGCGGATCGGCGGCCAATTCCTCGGTGTGCTTCTGCCTGGGGGTGACGGCGGTGGACCCCTGCAAGGAAGACCACGACGTGCTGTTCGAGCGTTTCATCTCGCGCGAGCGCGACGAGCCGCCGGACATCGACGTCGACTTCGAGCACGAGCGGCGCGAGAAGGTCATGCAGTACGTCTACGAGCGCTATGGCCGGCATCGCGCCGCCATCGTCGCCACGGTGATCCACTACCGGCCGCGCAGCGCCATCCGCGACGTCGGCAAGGCCCTGGGCCTGACCGAGGACGTCACCGCCGCCCTGGCCAGCACGGTGTGGGGCAGCTGGGGCGAGGACCTGCCCGACGATCACATCCGCCAGGTGGGGCTGGATCCGGAGAACCCGCAGATCAAGCGCGCCACCGCCCTGGCCACCATCCTGCTGGGCTTTCCGCGGCACCTGTCGCAGCACGTGGGCGGCTATGTGCTGACCAAGCGGCGGCTGGACGAGACCGTGCCGATCGGCAACGCCGCCATGGAGGACCGCACCTTCATCGAGTGGGACAAGGACGACATCGACGCCCTGAAGCTGATGAAGGTCGACATCCTGGCGCTGGGCATGCTGACCGCGATCAAGCGGGCCATGACCATGCTGGCGCAGGACCACGGCCTGGACCTGGACGACATGGCCGACATCCCCGAGGAGGCGCCCGAAGTCTACGACATGCTGTGCAAGGCCGACTCCGTCGGCGTGTTCCAGGTGGAGAGCCGGGCGCAGATGTCGATGCTGCCCCGCCTGAAGCCGCGCAAGTTCTACGACCTGGTGATCGAGGTGGCGATCGTCCGCCCCGGCCCGATCCAGGGCAACATGGTGCATCCCTACCTGAAGCGCCGCGACCGGATCGAACGGGTGACCTATCCGCGCCCCTCGCCCGAACACGGTCCGCCGGACGAGCTGGAAAACGTCCTGCGCAAGACCCTCGGCGTGCCCCTGTTCCAGGAGCAGGCCATGAACCTGGCCATGACCGCGGCCAAGTTCACCCCGGAGGAGGCCAACGGCCTGCGCCGCTCCATGGCCACCTTCCGCAACCTGGGAACCATCGGCGAATACGGCGACAAGTTCGTCAGCCGGCTGATCGAGCGCGGCTATGACCGCGAGTTCGCCGCCGCCTGCTTCGAACAGATCAAGGGCTTCGGCTCGTACGGCTTCCCGGAGAGCCACGCGGTCAGCTTCGCCAAGCTGGTCTACGTCTCGGCCTGGATCAAATGCTTCTACCCCGACGTGTTCCTGGCCGCCCTGCTGAACAGCCAGCCCATGGGCTTCTACCAGCCGGCCCAGCTGGTGCGCGACGCCCGCGAACACGGCGTCACCGTCCTGCCGCCCGACATCCTGCACAGCGACTGGGACACGAAACTGGAAGCGTCGCCTCCTCCCTCCCCCCCTCCGTTGGCGGCGTCGGAGTCCCCCACCCTGCCCGCTGCGCGGGCTGTCCCTCCCCACAAGGGGGAGGGTAGAGATGCGCCTGCGCCTCTGCCCCATCCTGTTCGCCTGGGTTTCAGCCAGATCGGCGGGCTGAACGACGAGGAGGTCCAGCGGCTGGTCGCCGCGCGGCGGGCCGGCGCCCGGACGCTGCCGGAGATCGCCGTGCGCGCCCAGCTGTCGCCGCGCGCCCTGGAACTGCTGGCCGAGGCGGACGCCCTGCGCTCGCTGGGGATGGACCGGCGCGAGGCGCTGTGGGCGGTCAAGGCCCTGGCGCCGGAGGTGAAGGCCGAGGCGGAGGCGCCGCTGCTGGCGCTGATGGGCCCGCAGGCCGAGGCCGCCGCCGATCTGCCGGTGATGTCCCTGCCCGCCCACGTGCACGAGGACTACCGCACGCTCGGCCTGTCGCTGAAGGCGCACCCCTGCCAGTTCTTCCGCGAACAGCTGCGCCGCATGGGCGTGACCCCCGCCGCCCAGCTGGGGCGCCTGAGGAACGGCGCGCGGGTGACCGTGGCCGGCCTGGTGCTGGTGCGCCAGCGGCCGGGCACCGCCAAGGGGGTGATCTTCCTGACCCTGGAGGACGAGACCGGGCCGGCCAACGCCGTGGTCTGGCGCGATGTGTTCCAGAGCAACCGCCGGCAGGTGATGAGCTCGGCCTTCCTGGTGGTGCATGGCCGGCTGCAGATCGCCAGCGACGTGATCCACGTGGTCGCCGAACGCTTCACCGACCTGTCCGATCGCCTGGCCGAACTGAAGGCCGACGTCGACCTGCCGCCACCGTCGGCCACGACCGCCAGCCCGCGCATGGTGCGCAGCCGCGACTTCCATTGAACCCGCCGTCGGCCGTCGATCGTGGCTCGCCCGCTTGACAGCGCCGCCCCACCAGAACACCCTTCAAGCCTCGCCCCGCCGGCCCCGCCGACGGGGCTTTTGTCTGGCCGTTCCCGTCCCCCGTCCCGTTCAGGAGCCTCCCATGGCCGATCCCCGCAGCGGGGCGCGCGGCGCCGCGCGTGGCGTCGACGACGGCGCCTTCGTCGAAGTCCGCGGCGAGCCGCAGTGGCTGGCGCTGCGCGGCGATGACCGGCGCAATCCGCCGCTTCTGATCCTGCCCGGTCCCGGCGTGGCGCTGAGCGGCCTCGCCCCCTGGTTCGCGCCCTGGGAGGCGCACTTCACCCTGGCTCACTGGGACGCGCCCTTCGCCGGCGCCACCTACGGCCGCAACGGCCCGCCCGCCGACTACGGCCTGGACCGGCTGATGCTGGACGCCGCCGCGGTGGCGCAGACTGTCCTGGCGCGCGGTAGCCACCGCCGGCTGATCGTGCTGGGCTCGTCCGGCGGCTCGGTGATCGGGCTGCGCCTGGCCCGCCAGCGCCCGGATCTGGTGAGCGCCTTCGTCGGGACCGGACAGATCGTCCATTGGGCGCGCCAGGAGGCGCAGAGCTATCGCCTGATCCTGGACCGCGCCCGCGCCGCCGGGGACGTCGGGTCCGTCGCGGCGCTGGAGCGGTTCGGCCCGCCCCCGTGGGTCGACCTCGAGGCCGACGTCCTGAAGGGCCAGCTGGCCAACGCCCCGACCCCGCTGGAAGCCGCCGCGCTGGCGGCGCTCGGACCGACCCTCGCCGCCGCGCCCCCGGGCGGCGCCTGGCGCGCCCACGGCCAGCCGGCGCACGACGTCCGCGCCGTCGCCACCGCCGCCTACGCCCGCCTCAAGCCCGAACTGGCCGCCTTCGACGCCTGGGCGCTCGGCGATTTCGCGACGCCGCTGATCTTCCTTCCCGGCGCGGAGGATCTGCACACCCCGCCCGGCGAAACCGAGGCCTTCGCCCGCCAGGCGCGCGCGCCGCGGGTGGTGTTCGACCCCCTGCCGGGCGTCGGACACGCCAGCCTGTTCGTGCGCGACCTCCTGCTGCACCATCTTCTCGCCGCGCTCGCCGGGTAGGAGCCTCCGGCGCATGGTCGGGCGGCGAAGCCACACACACCTTCGCCTGACAGCGCTGGTTCCATCCCCGGCCGGGCGCCCTATGCTGGCTCAAACGACTGTTCGATTTTGAGGGACGCATGGGCTTTTCGAGCGTGCTGATCGCCAACCGCGGCGAGATCGCCATCCGTATCGCGCGGGCGGCGGGGGAGCTGGGCCTGAAGACGGCCATGGTGCACGCGGTCGACGACGCCCGCTCCCTGCACGTCAAGGCCGGGGACGTGGCCGTCGCCCTGCCGGGAACCGGCGCGCGGGCCTATCTCGACATCGACGCCATGATCGCCGCCGCCCGCGCCGCCGGCGCCGACGCGGTGCATCCCGGCTACGGCTTCCTGTCGGAGAACGCCGCCTTCGCCCAGGCCTGCGGCGAGGCGGGTCTGACCTTCATCGGCCCGGGGCACGAAGCCCTGGACGCGTTCGGCGACAAGGCCAAGGCCCGCGCCCTCGCCGCCAAGAAGGGCGTGCCGGTGATCGACGGCACGGCGGGCGGCGCCTCGCCCTCGGAAATGCACGGCTTCTTCGCCCGCCTGCCCAAGGGCTCGGCGATGATGATCAAGGCCGTGGCCGGCGGCGGCGGGCGCGGCATGCGCGTGGTTCGTACCGTGGAGGAGCTCGACGCCGCCTATGCCGCCGCCAGCCGCGAGGCGGAGGCGGCGTTCGGCGACGGCGCCCTCTATGCCGAGCGGTTCATCGAGCGGGCGCGGCACATCGAGGTGCAGATCGCCGGCGACCGGACCGGGGTGCTGGCGCTCGGCGAGCGGGACTGCAGCCTGCAGCGCCGCCACCAGAAGATCGTCGAGATCGCCCCCGCCCCCGGCCTGACCGAGACCCTGCGCGCGCGGCTGCACGACGCGGCGGCCACGCTCGGCGCGGCGGTGCGCTACCGCACCCTGGGCACGGTGGAGTTCCTGGTCGACGTCGAGCACGGCGAGTTCGCCTTCATCGAGGCCAACGCCCGGCTGCAGGTGGAGCACACCATCACCGAGGAGGTCACCGGCGCGGACCTGGTCAAGGCGCAGATCCAGCTGGCCGGCGGCGCCAGCCTGGCGGCCCTGGGCCTGGCCGAGACGCCTCGGCCCCGTGGCTACGCCATCCAGGCGCGGGTCAACCTGGAGACCCTGACGCCCGACGGCGAGGCGCTGCCCAGCGGCGGGCTGCTGATCGCCTACGAACCGCCGTCCGGCCCCGGCGTCCGCGTCGACGGCTACGGCTACGCCGGCTACCTGACCAGTCCCAACTACGATTCCCTGCTGGCCAAGGTGATCGGCCGCGCGCAGACCCTGGCCGAGGCGGCCGCGCGCACGGAGCGGGCGCTGGCGGAGTTCCGCATCGAGGGGGCGGACAGCAACATCGGCCTGCTGCGCGCCATCCTCACCGAGCCCGAGGTGCTGGCGGGCCGCGCCACCACCGGCTTCGTCGAGGCCAACGCCCGCGCGCTGCTGGCCAAGGCCGCGACCCTGGGCCAGCGCATCTTCGCCGACGCCCCCGCCGCGCCCCTCGTCGACGCGCCGCCGCAGCCGGCGGTCCTGGCGATCCCCGATCCGGACGGCGCCCAGCCGGTGGTCGCCTCGCTGCAGGCCACCGTCGGCTCGGTCGACGTGGCGGAAGGCGACCTGGTCCGTCCGGGTCAGGCCATCGCCATTCTCGAAGCGATGAAGATGGAGCATGTGGTGACCGCCGACGTCGGCGGCCGTGTCGCCCGGATCGCCGCGACCCGGGGCGACGTGCTGCAGAAGGGCCAGCCGATCCTGTTCGTCGTTCCCGAAGAGGTCGAGGGCGCCGAGGCGTTGCAGGAGGAGGCTGTCGACCTCGACTTCATCCGTCCCGACCTCGCCGAGGCGCTGGAGCGCTGGCGCATCACCCGCGACGAGGCGCGGCCCGAGGCCGTGGCCCGCCGCCGCAGCCGAAACCAGCGCACGGTGCGCGAGAACATCGACGACCTGGTCGATCCCGGCAGCTTCCTGGAGTATGGCGCCTTCGCCCTGGCCGCCCAGCGCCGGCGTCACCCGGTCGAGCATCTGATGAAGATCAGCCCTGCCGACGGCCTGGTCTGCGGCGTCGGCCAGGTGAACGGCGCCCTGTTCGGGGCCGAGGCCGCGCGCTGCGCCGCGCTGGCGTACGACTTCACCGTGCTGGCCGGCACGCAGGGCGGCATGAACCACCGCAAGACAGACCGGCTGCTGGAGATCGTCGAGCAGGAGGAGCTGCCGGTGGTCTGGTACGCCGAGGGCGGCGGCGGTCGCCCCGGCGACACCGACGGCGGCGGCGCCTCGGGGCTGGCCACCCCCAGCTTCAAGGCCTTTGCCCGCCTGGCCGGTATCGTGCCGAAGATCGCCGTGGTGTCCGGTCGCTGCTTCGCCGGCAACGCCTCGTTCGCCGGCATGAGCGACATCATCATCGCCACCAAGGGCGCCAACATCGGCATGGGCGGGCCGGCGATGATCGAGGGCGGGGGCCTGGGCGTGTTCACCCCCGAACAGATCGGCCCGGTCGACCTGCAGGCCGCCAACGGGGTGCTCGATGTCGTGGCCGACGACGAGGCCCACGCCACGGTGATCGCCAAGCAGGCGCTGTCCTATTTCCAGGGCGCGCTGCCGACCTGGGCGGCCGCCGACCAGCGCCAGCTGCGGCGCGCGGTGCCGGAGAACCGCCTTCGGGTCTACGACGTGCGCCAGGTGATCGAGACCCTGGCGGACGAAGGCTCGTTCCTGGAGCTGCGCCGCGCGTTCGCCCCCGGCCTGATCACCGGCTTCGTCCGCATCGAGGGCCGGCCGATGGTGCTGATCGCCAACGACCCGATGCACCTGGGCGGCGCGGTGGACTGCGACGGCTCGGACAAGGGCGCGCGGGCCATGCAGCTGGCCGACGCCTACGACCTACCGGTGCTGTCGCTGATCGACACCCCCGGCTTCATGGTCGGTCCCGACAGCGAGGCGCAGGCGGCGGTGCGCAAGACCAGCCGGTTCTTCATCAATGGCGCGCGGCTGGGCACGCCGATGTTCTCGGTGGTGCTGCGCAAGGCCTACGGCCTGGGGGCCCAGGCGATGGCCGGCGGCTCGACCCTGGCCCCCACCTTCTGCGTCGCCTGGCCGACCGGTGAGTTCGGCGGCATGGGCCTGGAGGGCGCGGTGCGCCTGGGCTACGCCAAGGAGCTGGCCGCGCAGACCGATCCCGAGGCCCAGAAGGCCCTGTTCGACAAGCTGCTGGGCAATCTCTATGCGGTCGGCAAGGCGATCAACGTCGCCGCCATGCTGGAGATCGACGCCGTGATCGACCCGGCCGACACCCGCCAGTGGATCGCCCAGGGGCTGAAGGCTAGCCGCCCCCGCCACGGCCCGCGGCGGCGGTTCGTGGATGCGTGGTAGCGCCCGCGCATTTGCCGACCGCAGAGCCGGCAGGATGCCAGTTTGACCTTCTCCCCTTGCGGGAGAAGGTGGCCCGCGTCAGCGGGTCGGATGAGGGGTGGACGATCCGTTCGAGACAGAGGCCGGCCTCGCGCCAACCGGATTCGTTTGTCGACCCCTCATCCGTCTTGCTGCGCAAGACACCTTCTCCCGCAAGGGGAGAAGGACAAGCTGTCGCCGCACGCCGTGGATCCCGGAGCGCGGCGCCGCAAGCGGGGGAAGAGGTCTTGAGCCGCCGCCGATCCGGCGCCCATACTTGAGGCATGATCACTCGTCGATACGGCAACCTCGCGCTGCGCAAGGACCCGGCGCCCGAGGCCTCGGCCCACCTCGAGCGGGAGGGTTGGGCGCACCTCCCGGATGTGCTGGACGCGGCCCAGGTCGCCGCCCTGCACGCCGAGATCACCGGCGTGTTCGAGACCAGCGAGGCCGACCGGCCGCAGGACACCCTGGGCGAGTTCCGGCACGGCATGCTGAACCGCTCGGCCCTGTCGCAGCAGGCGATCGCCAGCCGCGCCATCCTTGACGTGATCGAACCGCTGCTGGGCGAGGACTGCCATGTGATCGCCAACACCGCCTGGCGAAACGTCGCCGGCCACCAGGGCGGGCGCTGGCACACCGACGCCGGCCCGCATGTGCCGCGCCCCGCCGGCGTGCCCTGGCCGGACGAGATCCCCTATCCGATCTTCGCCATCGGCATGCACCTGTTCCTGATCGACTGCCCGCTGGAGGCCGGCCCCACCGGCATCCTGCCGGGCTCGCACCGCTCGGGCCGCTCGCCGCCGCGCGACGCCGACGAGCAGGGCATGGCGCTGACCTTCGAAGGCCGCGGCATCCAGCTGCTGCCGGCCAGGGCCGGCGACGCCATCCTGTTCGTGTCCGACGCCTGGCATCGCGGCACGCCGGCCCAGCCCGGCTACGGCCGGTTCTTCCTGCAGGCGCACTACGCGCGCCGGGACATCGCCCAGCGCGTGCTGACCACCCGCGAGGTCAGCCACGTCACCCCGGAGGCCGCCGCCCGCGCCGGGACACCGCGCGACAAGACCCTGATCGGCCTGCACGCGCCCTTCTTCTATGACGCCTGAGGCCGCGCCCGGGCGACAGTTGAAGATCGCCGTCTACGGCATCTGCCTGAACGAGGCGAACAACGTCGAGGGCTACATGGCCTGCGCGGCGGAGGCCGATCTGGTGGTGATGGCGGACACCGGCTCCACGGACGGCACGGGCGAGCGGTTCCGCGCTCTCGGCGCACAGTTGCACGACATCCGCATCCTGCCCTGGCGGTTCGACGACGCGCGCAACGCCGCCCTGGCGCTCGTGCCGGCCGAGGTGGATGTCTGCGTGTCGCTGGATCTGGACAACCGGCTGCCCTCCGGATGGCGCGACATCGTCGAGCGCGCGTTCGTCGGCCCGGTGAACCAGCTCAACTATACCTCGCTCTGGGCCCGGACGGCGGACGGGGCGCCTCGCCGGTTCCTCGACAACCGGATCCACGCCCGCAGCGGGTTCCGCTGGACCGGTCCCTGCCACGAATACCTGGCGCCGGTCGGAGGCCCCGCCCGCCCCGCCACCGCCGCCGACCTGGTGGTCGAACAGTTCATGGACCTGGAGAAGCCCCGCACCCAGTACCTGCCGCTGCTCGAGATGGCCGTGGCCGAGCGGCCCGACGACCGGCGCAGCCTGCACTATCTCGGCCGCGAGTACGCCTTCCACGGCCGGCTGGCCGAGGCGGTGGCGATGTTCGAGCGCTACCTGACCATGCCGCCGGCGATGTTCGACGCCGAGCGCAGCGCCACCCTGCGGCTTATGGCCGAGTGCGAGCGGGGCCGGGGCGACGCCGAACGCGCCCTCAGGCTGTGCCACCAGGCCGCCGAGGAGAACCCGACCCTGCGCGGCGCCTGGACCGACCTGGCCTGCGCCCACTATCACGCCGAGCGCTGGGAGGCCTGCTGGGCCGCAGCGCGCCAGGCGACCGCCCTGCCCGACCAGGCCCAGGCCTATGGCGCGGAAGCCTGGTCGGCGGTGCTGCCCGAGGACCTGGCGGCGATCAGCGGCTGGCGGCTGGGCCACCGGCGCGAGGCGCTGGCGTTCGGCCGCGCGGCCCTGGCCAAGGCCCCCGGCTCGGAACGCATCCGGGCGAACGTCGAGCAGATGGCCAGGGCGCTGGGCGAGCCCTGAGGCTGGCCCTGCCTCACCAGGGGATGGCGCCGAAGGTCGCGTGGGTGAAGCCGCCGGTCGGCGCCGCGCTGCCCAGCAGGGCGAGGCGCACCGCTTCCGCGGCCCCGGATTCCACCGTCTCGGTCCCGCGGTGGCTGTTGATGGCGGTATTCACGAAGCCGGGGGTCACGGCATTGACCCTGATCCCTTCCGCCTCGAGCTCGATGGCGAAGGCCACGGTGATCGCGTTCATCGCCGTCTTGGAGGCGGCGTAGGTGGGCGAATATTCGCTCCGAAGCGGCTGTTTGGGATCGGAGACCACGGTCAGCGAGCCGAGGCCGCTGGAGACGTTGACGATGCGGGCGCCGGGCGTCGCGCGCAGCAGGGGCAGCATCGTCTGGGTGACCGCCAGCACGCCGAAGACGTTGGTCTCCCAGACGTCCCGGACGTCGTCGAGGCGGACGGTGCTGGCCTTCGACTGGGCGGTATACTCGGCGTAGTCCATGTCGGGCGCCCGCGCCGGCCGCGAGATCGCCGCGTTGTTGATCAGGACGTCCAGTCGCCCTTGCTCGTCCCGGATGCGTTCGGCCGCCGCCGCGATCGACGCCTGGTCGGTGACGTCCAGCTGGATCGCATGGGCGCCCGCGCCGATCGCCTGCGCCGCCGCCTCGCCCCGCTCGAGCCGGCGCGCGCCGAGATAGACCTCGAAGCCCTGCGCCACCAGGTCCTTGACGATCTGCAGGCCGATACCCTGGTTGGCGCCGGTGACGAGGGCGACGGGCGAGGTTTGGCTCATGGCGGAGATCCTTGGGTCTGAGGCTGCAGACCTAGTGGCGCGGAGCCGGACGTTCTATAGGTCGAAGTCCGCAATGCGTTTACGAAAGTCCAGCCTTGCAGGACCCTCTCTCCCAGATCGTCCGCCTGCTGCAGCCCGTGTCGCCCCAGGCCCATGCCGTGGACGGCGCGGGCCCGTGGGGCGTTCGCCGCGAGGAGGTCGGACGCCCCTACTTCTGCGTCGTGCTGCAGGGCGCCTGCCGGCTCGCCGTGGACGGCGAGGCGCCGGTGATCCTTCAGGCGGGAGACTTCGCCCTGGTGCCGTCTGCGGACGGCTTCCTGCTGTCCAGCCCGGACGCGACGCCCGACACCCTCGATGAAACCGCCATCGAGCTGCCCACCGGCGAGTGCCGGATCGGACGCATCGACGGATCACCGGACGCCCGTCTGCTGACCGGCTATTGCGCCTTCGCCTCGCCGGACGCCGACATCCTGTTGTCGCTGCTGCCGCGGCTGGCGCACGCCCGGGGCGAGACGCGCCTGGCGATGCTCACCCATCTGGTCAGCGAGGAACTGGGGGTGCAGCGGCCGGGCCGCGACGCCGTGCTGGAGCGGCTGCTGGAAGTGCTGTTCATCGAGGCGCTGCGGTCATCCGCCTGCGTCTCGACCGCCCCGAACCTGCTGCAGGGGCTTGCCGACGAGCGCCTGGCTCAGGCCCTGCGGCGGATTCACGAAGCGCCTTCGCACAGGTGGACCGTGGCCGAGCTCGCGCGGGAGGCCGCCCTGTCGCGGTCGGCCTTCTTCGAGCGGTTTCACCGCGTGGTCGGGGTTGCGCCGATGGCCTATCTCGCCGCCTGGCGCATGGCGACCGCCAAGACCTTGCTGCGCGACCGGTCCCGCAGCCTGGGCGAGATCGCCGAACAGCTGGGCTACCGCAGCGCCAACTCGTTCAGCATCGCCTTCACCCGCCGCTTCGGCGCCCCGCCGACCCGATACGTGAGCTGAGGCCGCGCCGGCGCACGCGCCGGCGCGGCCGCTTGCCGTCTTCAGAAGGTCAGCGCGCGCACTTCCTTGACGTGCGGCAGGGCGCGGATCTTGGCCACCAGGGCGTCATCGGGAGTCTGGTCGATGCCGACCAGGGCGATGGCGTCGTCGCCGGCGGAGACGCGGCCGAGGTTGAAGGTGGCGATGTTCACCCCCGCCTCGCCCAGCAGACCGCCCAGGGCGCCAATGAAGCCCGGCTTGTCCAGGTTGTTGACGTAGAGCATGGCCGGGGCGAAGGCGGCGTCCAGCTCCATGCCCTTGACCTCGACGATGCGCGGCGCGCCGGCCACCACCGTGCCGGCGAAGGCGCGGCGGCCCATCTCGGTGGTCACCGTGATGCGCATCAGGGTCTCGTAGACCGGGCTGGTTTCCTGGCGGCTTTCGGAGATGGTAATGCCGCGTTCCTTGGCCACGGCCGGGGCCGAGACCATATTGATCTGCGCCAGCATCGGCTTGAGCACCCCGGCCAGGGCGGTGGCCGTCAGCGGCTTGACGTTGAGCGCGGCCACGTCGCCCTCGTAGGCGATGTCGATGCCCTTCAGGCCCACGTCGACCATCTGGCCGGCGAAGGCGCCCAGCTTCTCGGCCAGGGCGATGAACGGCTTCAGCTTCGGCGCATCCTCGGCGCTGACCGAGGGGCTGTTGAGCGCATTGCTCACCGCGCCGGTCAGCAGGTAGTCGCTCATCTGTTCGGCGACCTGCAGGGCGACGTTCTCCTGGGCCTCGTTGGTCGAGGCGCCCAGGTGCGGGGTGGCGATGAAGTTCTCGGCCCCGAACAGCGGGTTTTCCTTGGCCGGCTCCTCGACGAACACGTCGAACGCCGCGCCGCCCACATGCTTCTCGTCCAGCAGCTTGCGCAGCGCCGCCTCGTCCACCAGGCCGCCGCGGGCGCAGTTGATGATCAGCACGCCCTTCTTGGTCTTGGCCAGGGCCTCTGCCGACAGGATGTTGCGGGTCTTGTCGGTCAGCGGGGTGTGCAGGGTGATGATGTCGGCGCGGGCCAGCAGCTCGTCCAGCTCGACCTTCTCGACGCCCATCTCCACCGCGCGCTCGGGCGACAGGAAGGGGTCGTAGGCGACGACCTTCATCTTCAGGCCGTTGGCGCGATCGGCGACGATCGAGCCGATGTTGCCGGCGCCGATCAGGCCCAGGGTCTTGGCGTACAGCTCCACGCCCATGAAGCGGTTCTTTTCCCACTTGCCGGCCTGGGTGGAGACGTCGGCGGCGGGCAGCTGGCGGGCCAGGGCGAACATCATGGCGATGGCGTGCTCGGCGGTGGTGATCGAGTTGCCGAACGGGGTGTTCATCACCACGATGCCGGCGCCGGTGGCGGCCGGGATGTCGACGTTGTCGACGCCGATGCCGGCGCGGCCGATCACCTTCATGTTCTTGGCGGCGGCGATCACCTCCTTGTCGGCCTTGGTGGCCGAGCGGACGGCGAGACCGTCGTAGTCGCCGATGATCTTCAGCAGCTCTTCCTTGGAAAGGCCGGTCTTGACGTCGGCGTCGACGCCGCGGGCGCGGAAGATCTCGACGGCGGCGGGCGAAAGCTTGTCGGCGATGAGGACGCGAGGAGCCATGGGGATATGTCCGTATGCGGGCCGCGTCCCTCCAGAGGGTCCGCGGGCGTGAGGGGGGGAGCTCGCCCGGGCGCTTCAGGCCCGGGCGTTGTCAGGGTGTCAGGCGGCGGCCAGTTCGGCGGAGACCTGGGCGAAGGCCCAGTCCAGCCACGGCGTCAGGGCGGTCAGGTCGTCCGCCTCCACCGTGGCGCCGCACCAGATGCGAAGGCCGGGAGGGGCGTCGCGGTAGCCGCCGATGTCCAGGGCCGCGCCTTCCTTTTCCAGCAGCGAGGCCAGCTTCTTGGCGAAGTCGGCCTGGGCGTCGGCGGAAAGGGCGGTGACCTTGGGATCGACCACCTTCAGGCACACGGAGGTGTTGGAGCGGATCGCCGGATCCTCGGCCAGGAAGTCGACCCAGGGGGTCTTGGCCACCCAGTCGGCCAGCACGCCGAGGTTCTCGTCCGCCCGGCGCTTCAGCTCGGCCAGGCCACCGATCCCCGCCGCCCACTTCAGGGCGTCCAGATAGTCTTCGACGCACAGCATCGAGGGGGTGTTGATCGTCGCGCCTTCGAAGATGTCGGCGCTGATCTTGCCGCCCTTGGTCATGCGGAACAGCTTGGGCATCGGCCAGGCCGGGGTGTGGCTCTCGGCGCGGGCCACGGCGCGCGGCGACAGGATCAGCACGCCGTGCGCGGCCTCGCCGCCCAGCGCCTTCTGCCAGGAGAAGGTCACCACATCCAGCTTGGCCCAGTCGAGGTCCTGGGCGAAGGCGGCGCTGGTCGCGTCGCAGATGGTGACCCCCTGGCGGTCGGCGGCGATGAAGTCGGCGTTCGGCACGCGCACGCCCGAGGTGGTGCCGTTCCAGGTGAACACCAGGTCGGCGTCCGGGCGGACCTTGGTCAGGTCGGGCAGCTTGCCGTACGGCGCGTCCAGCACCTCGGCGTCGAGCTTCAGCTGCTTGGTGACGTCCGTCACCCAGTCCTTGCCGAAGGATTCGAAGGCCAGCAGCTGCACAGGCCTGGGGCCCAGCAGCGACCACAGGGCCATCTCCAGGGCGCCGGTGTCGGAGCCGGGCACGATGCCGATCAGGTAGTCGTCCGGGACCTGCAGCACGGCGCGCGTCTGGTCGATGGCGGCCTGCAGCCTGCCCTTGCCCAGCTTGGAGCGGTGCGAGCGGCCGAGCACCGCATTGCGCAGATTTTCAGGGGACCAGCCGGGGCGCTTGGCGCACGGGCCGGAAGAAAACTCGGGGCGAGCCGGACGCATGGCCGGCTTGGCGAGGGTCGTCATAGCGATGTCTCCCATCCTTGCAGATGAGCAGCGCCCCGTTGGGAGGGCGTGGCCCGGGGCGCAAAAGCCTCCGTTCTCGCCCAAACACAAGCGGAAAATTTTTCGCCCCGCGGGCTTGCGCTCATCCGCCGCGGCGGAAGATCACCCCTCGGAAGCGGCCGCGGCCGCCTTCTGCGCCTCGAGCCGGCGCTTGCGCACGCGCCGGCGCCAGGAAACCGCCGTTCCGCCGACGATGGCGATGACGATGCCCAGGGTGTCGATGTTGTTGATGCGCGCGAACAGCAGGTTGTGCGGGATTTCGGCGACCATGTAGTAGGCGTGCAGGCTGAACTGCACCGCCTGCAGCATCATCGCCGCACCCAGCCACAGGCTGGCGAAGCGTATGGCGAGAAACAGGAATCCGGCCGCCAGGGCGGCGTCGACGCCCAGCAGGGCCACCGGCTGGATGTCCGGGCTGAGAAGAGGGTGAAGGAACATGGCGAACAGGCCGGCGGCCAGATTCAGTCCGCCGCCGACGCGTTCAGCCGCATCGCCCTTCCACAACGCGAAGGCGAATGCGGCTATCAGTACAATTGTACCGATTTGCGAATAGATGGTGCCAAACATGAATCACGCCTCTGACAGTCATCAGAGGCGTGAAACAAGTTAATCTTCCGCAACCGTGGCTGCGGAGATTTATCTGATTAGCTGGCGACCCGCATGGTCGGACGCTCTTGGTCCACCGACAGGCTGCTCTTGTCTTCGAAGCCGGCCATCTTGGCGCGGATGCCGATGCGCAGCTTCGACTCGTTCAGCTCGTTGTGGGCCGCCACCATCGCGGTGCGAGCGGTGCTGAGCGCCGAGATCGCATCGACGACGCGGGCAGCCGCGGTGTCACCGAAAACCGCGGACAGACCAAGGTCCTTCCGCGCTTGCAGCATGTCAGCCATCAGTTCTGAGGCTTCGGCCAGGGCCGCGTCGACCGCATTCTCGGTCGCGAAGAGCTTCGTAGCAACGCGTTGAGCAACAAACACTTTTTCCACGGAACACCCTCCGATAACCCCTTATGGGAAGCCTCAAGGTAAACGAAACCTTAAGGTGTGTCCAGGGAAAAGATTCATCGTGTCTTCGCCTGTGAAGCGAAGCGTTAGGAATGCGCAGGTATTAAACACCAGGAACGCGTTTATCCGCGACCTTATGGTTAATATCGGGCAGCAAATGCGCAAAGCTACTCACCCGCCATTCCAGGCGCGTGTCGCAAGCGTCGCGATTGTTACGACAGTCGCGGTGCTGGTGGCGGCTTGCGTGAGCTTCATGCTGCAACAGTGGAGCGTCGCGCGCCAAGAGGCGAAGCACTCCTATACGACTTTGTCGCAGGTGGTCGCCAACGCCGCCGCGCCCGCCCTGGCGACCGGCGACATCCGCGGCGCCGAGAAGACGCTGGAGGCCGCGGGCAGCCAGAAGGGCCTGATCGAGGCCCAGCTGCTTGATCGCAACAGTCAGCTCGTCGCCCGATATGCGCCGCCGCCCTCGCGCGACACCATCGGCCAGAAGGAAGACCTGTTTCGCCAGCCTGTGGTTTGGGCAGGCACACGGGTTGGCGAATTGAAGATGCGATCGGCCGAGCCGTCGCTCGCCGCGCTGCTGCCCCGCTTCCTGGCGCTGACCGGCGCCCTGTTCTTCGGGGCGAGCGGCATCGCCCTGTTCGTCGCCCAGGGGCTGGCGCGCCGCGTGGCCGCCCCGGTCGAGCGACTGTCCAACGCCATGGCCGAAGTGGCCGCCAGCGGCGAGTTCAAGCCGGTGGCCGAGGAGACCGAGGACGACGTCTTCCACCGGCTGACCGAAAGCTTCAACGCCCTGCTGGCGCAGCTGGACAAGAACCATCGCGAACTGCACGAGACCATGGCCGACCTGGTGGAGGCGCGCGACGCCGCCGACGCCGCCAACGTCGCCAAGTCGCAGTTCCTGGCCAACATGAGCCACGAGATCCGCACGCCGCTGAACGGGGTGCTGGCCATGGCCGAGGTGATGGACCGCGGCGATCTCGCCCCTGCCCAGCGCGAGCGCCTGGCCGTGGTGCGCCAGTCCGGCGAACAGCTGCTGGCCGTGCTCAACGACGTGCTGGACCTGTCCAAGATCGAGGCCGGCAAGCTGGACCTCGAGGTCGGCGACTTCGAACTGGAGCGCGTGGCCCAGAGCGTGCGCGACACCTTCAACGCCGTGGCGGCGGGCAAGTCCGTCGGCTTCAGTGTCGAGGTGGCGCCGGAAGCCGCCGGCGTGTGGCGCGGCGACGCCGACCGCCTGCGCCAGATCGTCACCAACCTGGTGTCGAACGCCTTGAAGTTCACGTCGCAAGGCGAGGTCAAGGCGCGCTTCGAGCCGGCCGACGCCGGCGGCATCCGCCTGTCGGTCTCGGACACCGGCATCGGCATCCCCGCCGAGAAGATGGCCGGCCTGTTCGAGAAGTTCACCCAGGCCGATTCCTCCACCACGCGCCGCTATGGCGGGACGGGCCTTGGCCTGGCGATCTGCCGCGAGCTGGCCCAGCTGATGGGCGGCTCGATCAGCGTGGTCAGCGAGGAGGGCAAGGGCTCGACCTTCTACGCCGAGCTGCCGCTCAGCCAGGGCCACGCCGCCGCCGCGCCGGAAGCGCCGGCCCCCGCCGAGGAGATCGAGGGCCGCAGCGTCCGACTGCTGGCGGCCGAGGACAATGCGGTGAACCAGAAGGTGCTGCAGGCGATCGTCGAACCGATGGACGTCGAGCTGGACATCGTGGCCGATGGCCGCGCCGCGGTGGAAGCCTGGCGCAAGGGCGCCTACGACCTGATCCTGATGGATATCCAGATGCCGGTCATGGACGGCATCGCCGCCGCCAGGGCCATCCGCGCCGCCGAGGCCGGCGAGGGCCGCCACCGCACGCCGATCCTCGCGCTGACCGCCAACGCCATGGTGCACCAGATCGAGGAATACCTGGTCGCCGGCATGGACGGCCACGTCTCCAAGCCGATCGAGATCGCCAAGCTGTACGACGCGCTCAACCGGGCGCTGGCCGGGGAAAGCCAGGCGAAGGCGGCGTAGCGCGGCGCGCGGCAGCCCCCTTCCCCGCTTCGCGGGACTTCCCCCAAAGGGGGAAGAGAACGGGTGTCCAGGCTAGAACGCTGCCTCTCTTCCCCCTCTGGGGGAAGTACGGCCGAAGGCCGGGATGGGGGCTCCGCCGGGGCGCAACCTCACACCCGGAGTGTCCCCTCCAGCACCGTCACGGCCCGACCGCGCAGCAGCACGCGGTCACCGGCGTGTACGCACTCGAGGTCCGCGCCGCGGCCGGGATAGGCCTGATGGAAGCGCAGCGTCGGCCGGCCGAGCTTGTCGGCGAACAGCGGCGAGGCCATGCAATGGTAGGAGCCCGTCGCCGGGTCCTCGGGGATGCCCGAGCCCGGGGCAAAGAAGCGGCTGACCACCTCGTACGGCCGCCCGGCGTCGGCCAGGGCCGAGACGCCGATGTTGCCGCGCCCGCCGGTGGAGTCGGTGGAGATCACCTTGACCGCCGCCAGGTCCGGCGACAGGGCGCGGACCGCCGCCTCGTCCCGCAGCACCGCCACCAGATACTGGCCGGCCCAGACCTCGACCGGCTCGGCGCCGAGGGCGGCGGCGAGGCCTTCCGGCGTCTCGATACGGCGGGGCGGATTGGCGGGGAAGTCCATCTCGTAGCCCTCGCCTGCGCGCGAGACGGTCAGGGCGCCGGACTGCAGGGTCTCGAACACCACCGCCCCAGCGGTCAGGCCCAGCTCGGCGAACAGCACGTGGGCGCTGGCCAGGGTGGCGTGGCCGCACAGCGGCACCTCCACCGCCGGCGTGAACCAGCGCAGGCCGAAGCGGGCCGGATCGCCCGTCTTCAGCAGGAAGGCCGTCTCGGCCTGATTGTTCTCCGCCGCCAGCGCCTGCATCCAGGCGGCGTCCGGCCAGGCGTCGAGGGGCTCGACGACACAGGCCTGATTGCCCTTGAAGGGGGCGGCGGCGAAGGCGTCCACGGTCCATTGGCGCATGCTGATCACTCCGAAAGCGCGGGGCAGGCGATCCCGAGACGGGTTGCCAGGCGTTGGCGGACGGCCGGCCAGTCGGACCGGACCACCGAGAAATAGACGGAATCCCGCAGCGAGCCGTCGCGGCGGACCATGTGCGCGCGGAACACCCCTTCGCGCGTGGCGCCCAGCTTGGCGATCGCCGCCTGCGAGCGGGTGTTGCGGTTGTCGGTCTTCAGCTCGATGCGGTTCAGGCCCAGGACTTCGAAGCCATAGCGGAACAGGGCGAACTTGCAGGCCGGGTTCACCGCCGTGGCCCAGACGGCGGGCGTGTACCAGGTGTGGCCGACCTCGACCCGCCGGTGCGCCGGCTCGATCGCGAGGTAGCGGGTCGAGCCCACCAGGGCCCCGTCCGCCAGGGTGCGCACCGCCCACACCGCTTCCCGTCCGGCGCGGGCGATCGCCAGGGCGGCCTCGAACCAGACGCCGAAGTTGTCGCCATGCGCCGGCGCCGGCATGTGCGCCCAGATGACCTCGTGGTCGGCGGCCGCCGCCAGGCCTTCGCGGTGCTGCGGACCCAGCGGCTCCAGGCGCACGCCCGCCGCTTCCAGGGCGACGGCGCAGATCTCGGGAGGAACGGTCATGGCTTGACTCCGACCAGCAATGATCGCCTCATTGTCCCGATTGAAACGCGAGTCAAATTCTATATTGTCATAGTGACAATCTTGGAGAGATCGAGCTTTTGTCCTGGCGCCCCCACCTGCCCGACGGCGACACCCCGGCCTACCTGCGGCTGGTGGACGCCCTGGCCGCCGACGTCGCGGCCGGCGCCCTGGCCCCGGGCCAGCGCCTGCCGACCCATCGCCGGCTGGCGGAAGACCTGGCTCTGGGCGTCGGCACCATCACCCGCGCCTATGCCGAGGCCGAGGCGCGTGGGCTGATCACGGCGCGCGTCGGCGCGGGCAGCTTCGTGGCCGACGCGCTGGCCCTCCCCGGCGCGACGACCGACACGGCCGGCGGTCCGGTGGACCTGGCCCGTAACCTGCCGCCCATGGCGCCCGCCGAAGCGGCCCTGGCGCGGTCGCTGCCGCGGCTGGCCCGCCGGGCGGACCTGGCGGCCTGCCTGGCCTACGCCCCGAACGCCGGCCTGGACGGGGCCCGCCGCGCCGGCGCCGCGTGGATCGCGCGCACCGCCAACTGGGACGGGGCGAGCGCCGAGCGGGTGATCTGCACGTCGGGAGCACACCAGGCGATCGCCAGCGCGATCCTCACCGTCTGCCGGCCGGGCGACGCCCTGATCGTCGAACGGGCCACCTTCTATGGGGTCAGGCTGCTGGCCGGGCGTGTCGGCCTGCGGCTGATCGCGGCCGACATGGATGGCGAGGGCCTGACCCCGGACGGCCTGGCGCGGGCGGCGCAGGACAGCGGCGCGCGCGCCGCCTATGTGCTGCCGCTGCAGAACCCCACCGGGCGGTTGATGGGCGCGGCGCGCCGACGGGAGATCGCCGAGACTGCGCGCCGTCTGGATCTCAGCCTGGTGGAGGACGACCTGTTCGCCGGCCACGTCACCGACCTGGGCCTGGCCCCGATCGCCGCGCATGCGCCGGAGCGGACCTTCTATGCCTCCGGCCTTTCCAAGGCGGTGGCCCCGGGGCTGCGCACCGGCTACCTGGTGCCGCCGGCCAGCGCCTTCGACCGCTCGCTGGAGAGCCTGCGCGCCCTGGCCTTCGGCGCCCCGACCTTCGGCAACGCGATCGCCACGGACTGGATCGAGCGCGGCGAGGCCTTCCAGGTGCAGGCCGAGGTCACCGCCGAACTGGCCGCGCGGCTGGAGCTGGCGCGGCGGATTTTCGGCCCGGCGATGGAGCCGATGACGAGGCCGGCGAGCTCGCATGTCTGGCTGCCGATGTCCGAGCTCGACGCCGAGCGGGTGGCCGGCCAGGCCCTTCGCCAGGGCGTTGAGGTCACCTCCCCTCGCCCCCCGTTCCTGCCAGGGATCCCCGTCGACGGCCTGCGCGTGTGCCTGGGCGGCCCCGCCGACCGCAACGCCCTCGCCCGCGCCCTGGAGGTGGTCCGCGCCGCCGTGCAGGACGCCCCACAGACCGCCGCCGCCTTCGTCTAGTCAGGACCTGCCGATGCCCGTCGAGACCGCCTTTGGCCCCTATGCCGTCAGCGACGATCCCGCCCGCTTCGACCTGACCCGCGGCTATGCCTGGATCAGCGGCGACAGCTACTGGGCCGGCGGCATTCCGCTCCAGACCTTCGAGCGCGCCGTGCGCGGCAGCCTGACGATCGGGGTCTACGACCCCACGGGGGCGATGGCGGCGATGGCCCGGGTGGTCACCGATCGCGCCACCTTCGGCCTGATCGGCGACGTGTTCGTCGACCGGGCGCACCGCGGCGCGGGCCTCGGCAAGGCGATCATGGCCTACATCCGCGCCCACCCCGACCTGCAGGGCCTGCGCCGCCTGATGCTGGCCACGCGCGACGCGCACGGCCTCTATGCGCAGTACGGCTTCACGCCGCTGAGCGGCGTGGAGAAGTGGATGGAGGTCTGGACGCCGGACGTCTATCGGGCGGCGGCGCCTCGCTCCCCGGACCCGCAAGTTCGCACGTCCTAGGCGTGGGCCCGCGTGTTCGAACCTTCTCCCCTTGCGGAGAAGGTGGCCCGCGTCAGCGGGTCGGATGAGGGGTTGATGATCATTCGGGATGAACTGGCGGCCCCTGGCGCGTCGCCAACCGCCAAGGCCTCGTCCACCCCTCATCCGTCTTGCTACGCAAGACACCTTCTCCCGCAAGGGGAGAAGGACGAAAACAACCGCCTTCGCGGCTTGGCCCAAGGACGCCCGTGAGGGGAAGCGATATCAGTCCAGCTCCACCGTCAGCTCCGGCCAGCGGCCGATGGCGTTCTGCGCCGTGCGCGCCAGGCCTGGCGTGCGGCGGTTCGGATTGTGCCGGATGCGCATGGCGAACAGGTCTTCCAGGCCGAAGGGGGCGATGACGGTGATGCGATCGTCGGCCTCCAGCCGCGCGCCGACCGAGAACGCCGGCGAGGTGAAGCGGGCGATCGCCTCGGCGCTGTTGCGCAGCGGCGGATAGGGCTCGTTGTACTTGGGCTCGAACCACAGGTGCACCCGCGCCTGGTTTCGCACCTCCACCAGGGCGTCGAACGGCGGCTCGAAGGCGGCGGCGACGCGCCTGATCACCACGTCCTCCGCCTCGTAGCTGAGATCGGCGGCGTCGTAGTAGGCCAGGTCGTAGTCCTTGATGCCGTAGGCGGCGTCGCGACCGGTCAGGTGGTTCCACACCGGCTGGTAGACGGCCCCCGAGAAGATCATCCAGTCCGGCAGGTCGAGCGCGCGCGCCGTGCGCATCACGTGCATCAGCCCGGGCGCAGCCCGCAGGATCGCATCCAGCCTGGCTTCCAGATCGCTCATCGCCCTCCCCTACGCCTTTCGCACCGGCCAGGCGTGATCCAGCGGCCCGTGCCCGGCGCCGAAACCCGGCGCGAGCCGGATCGCCTCGGCCACATAGCCCCAGGCCCGCGCCACGGCCGCCTCCAGCGAAAGACCTTGCGCCAGGCCCACGGCGCAGGCGCTGGCCAGGGTGCAGCCCGTGCCGTGGGTGTGCCGCGTGTCGATGCGCGGGCCCTCGAAGGTGGTTTCGCCGTCGGCGGTCATCAGCACATCGATGACCGATTCGCCGGGCACATGCCCCCCCTTCATCAGCACCGCCCTGGCGCCCAGCGTCAGCAGTCGCTCGCCCGCCCGACGCAGGTCGTCGGTGGTGACCACCGTCAGGCCGGTCAGCGCCTCGGCCTCCGGCGCGTTGGGGGTCAGCAGCCTCGCGCGGGGCATCAGCTCGGCCTTCAGCGCGGCGACCGCCTCGGCGGCCAGCAGGCTGGCGCCGCCCTTGGCCACCATCACCGGATCGATCACCACCGGCGCGCCGCCCGCGCGGTCGATCAGCGCCGCCACGGCCCGCACGACGGCCGCATCGCCCAGCATGCCGGTCTTGATCGCGTCGGCGCCGATGTCGTCCAGCACCGCCTCGCCCTGCGCCGTGACGGCCTCAAGCGGGACCGGCCAGACGCCATGCACCCCCAGGGTGTTCTGTGCGGTGATCGCCGTAACCACCGTGGCTGCGAACCCGCCCAGCGCCGTGACCGCCTTGATGTCCGCCTGGATCCCGGCCCCGCCGCCGCTGTCCGAGCCGGCGATGATCAGCACGCGTCCGAGGGCGGCGGGGGATGGCGGATGACTCATCGCGATGGATTATCGCGGCTGTGGCTTCCGCGCCATCGCGGCAAGCGTCGCTTTGTGGCAATGGCCCGCGCCATGAAGCAACTTACAGATGAAACGATCTCCAAGACCCTGTCGTACTGGCTCCGGCACCGGCCGGAGGAGGCAGGGCTGACCCTCGACGCCCAGGGCTGGGCGCCGACCGATGCCGTCATGGCCGAGCTGGCGAGAAGGTTCGGCATCGACTTCGACCGCCTGCTGGCGGTGGTCGAGACCAACGACAAGCAGCGCTACGAGTTCAGCGCGGACCTGGACCGGATTCGCGCGCGACAGGGACACTCGGTTGAGGTGAGCCTCGACCTGCCGCCGCAGCCGCCGCCGGCCGTACTTTACCATGGCACGGTCGAGCGCTTCTTGGACGCCATCCTGGCGGAGGGTCTGAAGCCGATGCGCCGGCACCATGTGCACCTGTCGGCCGACGTCGAGACGGCGACCCGGGTAGGCGCCCGTCGCGGCAAGCCCGTGATCCTGGCTGTGGACGCGGCGGCGATGGCGGCAGAGGGCGCGGTGTTCCATCGCACCGACAACGGCGTCTGGCTCACCGACGCGGTTGCGCCAACCCATCTCAGCCGCGCCTAGGTCAGCGCGCCCGGCGGCGGGTCAGCCCGCCGCCGCCCACACCTCCAGCGCCTGCACGGTCTCGCGCACGTCGTGCACGCGCACCGCGGCGACGCCGGCGCGGGCGCCCAGCAGGGCGGCGGCGAGCGAGCCGCCCAAGCGATCCTCCGCGGTCGCGGCGGTGGGATCGACTGCCTTGAGGAAGCTCTTGCGACTGGCCCCCAGCAGCACCGGGAACCCCAGGGCGACCAGCCGGTCCAGAGACCGCAGCAGCGCCAGGCTGTGTTCCGCGGTCTTGGCGAAGCCAAGGCCCGGGTCGAGCCAGATCCGCTCGCGGGCGACGCCGGCGCCGATCGCCGTCTCGGCGCGGGCCTGAAGGGCGGCCAGCACCTCGGCCACCACGTCGCCGTAGCGCGCCTCGGCGTTCATCGTCCGGGGCGTGCCCTTCATGTGCATCAGCACGACGTCGCAGCCGAGCTCAGCGGCGACCGCCAGGCTGTCCGGCGCGAAGCCGAGCGCCGTCACGTCGTTCCACAGGCTCGCCCCCGCGGCGACGGCGGCGCGGGCCACTTCAGGCTTCATGGTGTCGACGGAGATCGGCGCCCCGGTCTCGGCGCGCAGGGCGGCGATCACCGGGATCACCCGGGCGATCTCCTCGTCCGGCGGCACGGCATCGGCGCCCGGGCGGGTGGATTCGCCGCCGATGTCGAGCACGTCGGCGCCTTCGGCGAGAAGTCGGCGCGCGTGGGAGATCGCCGCGTCCACGCCCCTGCCCCCGTCGGAGAAGCTGTCAGGGGTGACGTTGACGATGCCCATGACCAGGGGACGGGTCACAAAGACGCCCTCCCCTTCACGGGGAGGGACAGCAAGGCAGGGCCTCGCAGGGTGGGGCCTAGTCGCGTGGGGGAGTCGCAAGCCGTCCGCATCGGGGGCTTCATCGCACTTCCCCACCCTGACCGCTACGCGGTCGTCCCTCCCCACGAGGGGGAGGGAGACCTGCGCCTTACGCCAGCTTGGGGTCCGGGCGCGGGGCCAGGGGCACGGAGACCCGCGGACCGGCCGGCGCGTTCTGCTCGGGCTCGTCGCGGTTGGGCGCGACACCCTTCAGCGCGTTGGTGATCTCGTCGCCGGTGAGGGTCTCGTACTCGAGCAGGGCCTTGGCCAGGACGTGCAGATCCTCAAGCTTGGTGGTGAGGATGTGCTTGGCCTCGTCGTAGCCGCCCTTGGTCAGGCGCTTGACCTCGGCGTCGATGATCTTGGCCGTGTCCTCCGAGACGTTCTGGGTGCGCGACACCGAGTGCCCCAGGAACACCTCGTCCTGGTTCTCGCCGTAGGACACCATGCCCAGCTCTTCGGAATAGCCCCACTTGGTGACCATCGCCCGGGCCAGGCGCGTGGCCTGCTCGATGTCGGACGAGGCGCCGGAGGTGACCTTCTCCTTGCCGAAGATGATCTCCTCCGCCACCCGGCCGCCGTACAGGATGGCCAGGCGCGAGGTCATCTGCTCGTAGCTCATCGACAGCTTGTCGCGTTCCGGCAGCTGCATGACCATGCCCAGGGCGCGGCCGCGCGGGATGATCGTCGCCTTGTGCACCGGGTCGGTGGCCGCCACGTTCAGCGCCACCAGGGCGTGGCCGCCCTCGTGGTAGGCGGTCATGCGCTTCTCGTCCTCGGTCATCACCATGGACTTGCGCTCGGCGCCCATCATCACCTTGTCCTTGGCGTCCTCGAAGTCGCGCTGGGTGACCATGCGGCGGTTCTTGCGCGCGGCCATCAGGGCGGCCTCGTTGACCAGGTTGGCCAGGTCGGCGCCGGAGAAGCCGGGCGTGCCGCGGGCGATGATCTTGACGTCCACGTCGGCGGCCAGCGGCACGTTGCGCATGTGCACGCGCAGGATCTTCTCGCGCCCGTTGATGTCCGGGTTCGGCACCACGACCTGGCGGTCGAAGCGGCCCGGACGCAGCAGCGCCGGGTCCAGCACGTCCGGCCGGTTGGTGGCGGCGATCAGGATGATGCCTTCGTTGGACTCAAAGCCGTCCATCTCGACGAGCAGCTGGTTGAGGGTCTGCTCGCGCTCGTCGTTGCCGCCGCCCAGGCCGGCGCCACGATGGCGGCCGACGGCGTCGATCTCGTCGATGAAGATGATGCAGGGGGCGTTCTTCTTGGCCTGCTCGAACATGTCGCGCACGCGGCTGGCGCCGACGCCGACGAACATCTCCACGAAGTCCGAGCCGGAGATGGTGAAGAACGGCACGCCCGCCTCACCGGCCACGGCGCGCGCGATCAGCGTCTTGCCGGTGCCGGGCGGGCCGATCAGCAGGGCGCCCTTCGGGATCTTGCCGCCCAGGCGCTGGAACTTGGCCGGGTCCTTCAGGAAGTCGACGATCTCGGTCAGCTCTTCCTTGGCCTCGTCCACGCCGGCGACGTCGTCGAAGGTCACGCGGTTCTTGTTCTCGGTCAGCAGGCGCGCCTTGGACTTGCCGAAGCCCATGGCGCCGCGGGCCCCGCCCTGCATCTGGCGCATGAAGAAGATCCACACGCCGATCAGCAGCAGGATCGGCAGCATCTGGATCAGGATGCCGACGATGGTCAGCTGACCCGGCGGGTCGAAGTCGTAAGGCACGTTCTTGGTTTCCAGGTGCCTCTGCAGCTCCCCGGTGTCCAGCGGGCCAGTGGCCTTGAGGGTGTGCTTGGTCTTGTCCGTGGCCTCGATGCTCTGGCCATGGATCTTCAGGAAGGTGATCTCGCCTGCATCGACCTTGTTGAGCAGGGTCGAATACTGGACGGGCAGGGTGGCCCCGTTCGGGGATGCGCCCTTCATCACACCATAGACGGCCACCAGGGCCACGATGATGACGACCCAGATCGCCACATTGCGTAGGTTCATGAAACTTCGCCTCTAAGCGCCTTACGCCAACAATTTAGGACGTCCTGTCGGCTTTCGCCACGCGCCACAACGTCTCCTCGTCCGGGATGGCGCCGACTGCGGCGAGAAACCGCGCCGCAACCAGGCTCTCCGCCCCGACGGAACCGGCCTGTGCAAGGATCGGGCAACTGACCTGCCCCTCGCCGTCCACCACCGCCGGCAGGGCCGCCCGCGCGGCGGCCGGCACGGCCTGCAAGGCCTTGGTTTCCTGCGCGGAAAGCCGTGTCGCGAGGCCGCCGAGGGGGCGGGCGACAAGGTCTGGCCCGGCGGCGGTGAGGGCGAAACGGCCGTCCCAGATCCGGGTCTCTCCCGCCGGCAACGCCAGCACCGGCGCGCCGCGGCGGCGAAACTCACCCGCCTCACGCGCGATCACGATGCGGTCATCGGCGGCCATGAGCCGCGCCCCCGCGAGGGAGGCGACGAAGGCCTCCCCCTTCGCAAGCCGGGCGGCAAGCCGGTCCACGGCGGCGCCGGGCGGCGGACGCACGCCGCCGGAGGCGCTGAGCACGGCGGCGGCGAGGCTGTGGCGGTCGAGAGTCCCGCGCCGGAACACCAGGGCGCCGTCCTCCCGATCGCTCAACGCAAGCGTCGGAAAGTCCGCCCCGGGATCGACCCACCCCTCATCCGACCCGCTACGCGGGCCACCTTCTCCCGCAAGGGGAGAAGGACGCTTGATCGGCGATCTCGCGCCACACCCGCTCAGCGCGGCCCGCGCCCGCGCGCGGGCGAAGCGGGGGTCGGCGTTGGCCGGATCGTCGATCCAGGTCTCGCCGCCCGCCGACAGCCAGGCGCGCAGGTCGGCGCGGCGCCAGGCCAGCAGCGGGCGCAGCACGAATACCCCGCGCCCCTCGGGCCAGGCGGGCGACGGCGCCCATTCGCGGGGCGAGGGCGTGGTCGAGCCGGCGGCGCGCATCGCCGCGGCCTCAAGGCCATCGTCGGCCGTGTGGCCCATCATCACGACACCGGCCCCCTCGCGGCGGGCCAGCTCGGCCAGCAGGGCGTGCCGCGCGCGGCGAGCGGCGGCGGGAAGGCCGGCCGCGGGCTTTTCCCCGTCCCAGGCCAGGCTGCGGTGGGCGAGGCCCAGAGCGGCGGCCCGCTGGGCGCACCACCGGGTCCAGTCGGCCCCGGCGGCCTGCAGGCGATGGTCCACGGTGGCGGCGATCAGGCGTCGGCCCGCGGCCGCGGCCCAGGCGGCGGTCATCAGCAGAAGGGCCAGGGAATCGCCGCCGCCCGAGACGGCGACGATCAGTGGCGCATCGACGCCCCGCTGCAGGCGGGCGTCCAGGACGGGGGCGAGGTCGCCGGCCGGGTGGCCTACTGGCACTGCGCGGTGGTGCGCGCCGCCGCCGCCCGCGCCTTCAGGTCGGCGTTGGCCTTGGGATAGTGGATCGACAGCTGTTGCAGGATGCCGCAGGCGTCCGAGTTGCGCTTCAGATTGATCAGCGCGCGCGACAGGTCGAACACCGCGTCCGGCGCCCAGGGCGTCTGCGGCCAGCCGCGGATCGCGGCGATGTCCGCCAGGGAGGCCTCGGAATAGGCTTTCCGCGCCAGCAGGGTCTTGGCGTAGTAATACCGCGCCTCGGGCCCGCGCGGGCTGTCGCCGTACTTGCCGACGAAATCGCTGAACTGCGCCTCGGCCTGGTCGTAGTGGCCGTCGAACAGCGAGCGCTTGGCCGCCTGGAATGCCGTCGCCGGGTCGTCCGACAGTTGCGCCGGCGGCGAGCCGCGGTCGTCGTTCAGCGTCGGCGCGCGACCGCCATCCGGCGGCGGGCCGCCATCCGCCCCGGGCGGGGCGGGCGGCGGACTGGCCAGGGTGGTGACGCGCTGTTCCAGCTGGTCGAGCCGGGCCTTCAGCTGCGCGTTCTCGGTGCGCAGGGCCTGGGCCGTGCGCCGCGACTCGTCCAGGGCGTGCGTCGCCTGGTCCAGCTGGCCGTTCACCCGCTGCAGCGTCTGGTCGAGGTCGTTCACCCGATCGCTGAGGGCGGCGATCTGGTTCTGGGTGTCGGCCGGCTGCACCACGATCGGCTGGCCGGTCTCGCGGCCCTGGAAGACGATGGCGCGCAGTTCGCGCAGCACCTTCTCCATGCGGTCGAGCCGCTTGGCCGAGTGGTCGTCCAGCGGATCGTCCAGCGAGGTCTGCGCCAGGGCGACGCCGCCCCAGGCCAGGGCGGCGACGCAGGCGGCCAGCGTCAGGGAAAGTCGGCGCGAGCCCATGGCGGTCAGCGGGCGCCCTCGGTGATCGCCGTGCGGGCGTTGCGGTTGCGCGCCCAGGCCTCCTCGTTGGAGCCCGGATCGATCGGCCGTTCCTTGCCGTACGAGATGGTGTCGATGCGGCTGGCCGAGACACCGTGCGCCACCAGATACTCCTTCACCGAGTTGGCGCGCCGCGCGCCCAGGGCGAAGTTGTACTCGCGGGTGCCGCGTTCGTCGCAGTTGCCCTCGATGCGCACCCGCACCGCGCCCCAGCGGCGCAGCCACGCGGCCTGGGCGTCGAGCACCGGCTTGGCGTCGGCCCGCAGGGTGATGCTGTCGAGGTCGAAGTACACCAGCTCGCCAGCGTTGATGACGAAGTCCTGCACCGAGCCGGGCACCACGCCGGGCGCCTGCTGCTGGGTCACCGGCGGCGAGGATTCCTGCGGGCGGTAGGGCGCTTCAGGTTCGGCGGGCCCCCTGGGCGCCACCGGACCCTGCGGCTTGGTCGAGGCGCACGCCGCCAGCGAGGCGGTCGCGAGCAGCACCAGCGCCAGTCTTGTGGCGGGACCGAAGGGAAGTTTCATCGCCTTACTCCTCAGATATCCAAGTTCACTCGGTGTCTATATTGGCCCGGCTTGCGCCCCCTCCGCCACGTCAATCCACACGGGCGTTGTCGAAAGTGTGTCGGGCGTGGCGTCTTTACCTGCTTGGTCCTGTCAATTGAGCAACGGCGACCACGCCGGATCGGATGCGGACAGCGGATAGGGCGCCGGGGCGACCATCCGGCCACTGACGTCCACGGTCCACAGCTTCGAGCCGCTGCCCGTGTCGCGCGAGAACATCAGCACCCGGCTGTTCGGCGCCCAGGTCGGCCCCTCGTCGAGGAAGCTGGTGGTCAGGATCCGCTCGCCCGAGCCGTCGGCGTTCATCACCCCGATGTGGAACTGCCCACCGTCCTGCCGGGTGAAGGCGATCAGCTTGCCGTCCGGGCTCCAGACGGGGGTCGAATACTGTCCGCCGCCGCCGGACAGGCGGCGCACGCCCGACCCGTCGGCGCTCATCACGTACAGCTGCTGCGAGCCGCCACGGTCGGAAGTGAACACCATCTGCCCGCCGTCCGGCGAGAACGAGGGCGAGGTGTCGATCGACGGGTCGGTGGTCACGCGCGTCGTCGAGTGGCTGCCCAGGTCCATCACGTAGATGTCGGTGTTGCCGCCACGCTCGACCGAGAACGCCACCTTGCGGCCGTCCGGCGAGAAGCGCGGTGCGAACACCATGCCCGGATAGTGGCCCAGCACCTCCTGGCGCCCGGTCTCGATGTTCAGCAGGTAGATGCTGGCGCCGGTGGGCCTCAGCGCCATGAAGGTGATCTCCTGGCTGTTGGAGGAGAACCGGGGCGTGAACACCATGTACGAGCCATCGGTGAGATAACTCGGATTGGCCCCATCCTGATCCATGATCGCCAGGCGCCGCACGCGCTTTATCTTCGGGCCGCTCTCGGCGACGAACACCACGCGGGTGTCGAAGTAGCCCTTCTCGCCGGTGAGCTTCTCGTAGACGGCGTCAGCGATCTTGTGCGCCAGGCGACGCCAGTTGTCGGGGGTGGTGGTGAACTGCAGGCCCAGCAGCTGTTCGCCGGCGTAGATGTCCCACAGGCGGAAGTCGACGCGCAGGCGCCCGTCGCCGTCGTTGGTGACCTGGCCGGTCAGCAGCGCCTGGGCGCTGATCTGTTTCCACTGGTCGAACTGCGGCTGCAGGTTCACGTCGAGGCGCTGCTGCACGAAGGTGCTGGGATCCAGCGGCCGGAACAGGCCCGAGCGCTGCAGGTCGGCCGACACCACCTGCGAGACCTGCGGCCCCACCGAGGTGCCGCCGAACGCCGGGATGGCGATCGGCAGGGGCTGGGTGATGCCCTGGTCGACGTTGACGACGATGTCCGCCCGCGCGGCCATCGGCGCCGCCAGAAGGAGGCCCGCCAGGAGCGCAAACAGGGTGGAAAACAGCTTCATGGTGCGAAACACCCTTATCTCCTAGCGGTTGGCGCAGGCCTTGGAGGCAATGAATCTAATCGGGATGTGCTGGCCGCGGAACTTCGGATCGTAGGGCTCGACCTTGTGCACCGCCGAGACGGCGCGGATGTACGAGGCGGCCACGGCCGGGTCGGACGACTTGTCGGCGCCGCCCGTGTCCACCCGGATGCGTCCGTTCATGTCGACGTCGATCGACAGGTTCACGTCCACCGGATCGGCGGCGCAGTTCGGGTTCCACAGCCGGTTCAGCAGTTGGCCGAGGCCCTCGACGTCGCCGGCGGTCGGTCCCGCGCTGCTGCCGGGCTGCGGCCGAGGCGCGGTGGACGGCCGCGACGGCCCGCGCGGCGCCGACGACGGCTTCGCGGCCTTGGCGTGCTGCAGGGCGGTGTCGATGCTGCTCTGCAGCCGGTTGAGGTCGAAGCTGGGCGCCGGCTGCGGCTTGGCGGGCGCGGGCTTGACGGGAGTCGGAACCGGCTTGGGCGTCGGCGCGGGCGTGACGGTCCTGGCCGGCGTCGGCCTGGGCGGCGGCGGGGCGGGCCGCGGCTTCGGCGGCGCCGGGGTCGGCGGCGCGGGCGTGCTCTGCACCGGCGGCGTGGGCTCCGGCGGGGCCTGCGGAACCGGGGTCTCGGTCTGCGCCGCCTGGGTCTGCGGCGCCGGTTCGGCGGCATGGGTCTCGGGCGCGTTGGCGACGATGTTGATCGGCACCGCGGTCCCGCCGATCTTCGCCTTGGGCAGCCCGAAGATGGCGACCACCGCCAGCACCAGCACGTGCAGCACCACCGCCGCCGCCAGGGCCGGCAGCCAGCTGTCGTCGCGCGTGCGGCTGGGGATCGCCAGGTTCACGGCTGGCCGGCTCCTCCCGCGGGTCCTTGCGGCCCCACCGGCTTCACGGCGCCGCCCTGCGGCGCGCCCGAGGACGGGCCGCCGGTGTCGGTGATCAGGTTGATCGAGGAGAATCCCGACGACGACAGGCTGGCCATCACCTGGGCGACGATGGCGTAGGGCGCGCGGCCATCGGCGCGCACATAGATCGGCCGGCTGAAGCCCTGGCCGGACATGTCGCGCAGCGTCGCCGAGAAGTTCTCGAACGGCACCGGCGTCTCGTTGAGGAAGATGGCGCCGTCCGCCTTGACCGAGACCGTCAGCGGCTCGGTCTGGTCCTGCATCGCCCCGGCCTCGGTCTTGGGCAGCTGCAGCGGCACGCCGACGGTCAGCAGGGGCGCGGAGATCATGAAGATGATCAGCAGCACCAGCATCACGTCGACCAGCGGGGTGACGTTGATCTCCGACAGCGCCGCGCGGCGCGCGCGCCGGGCCCGGCCGCGGCGACGGCCGCCGCCGATGGAGTCGTTGACCGCCAGCGCCATGCGTCTAGGCCCGCTCGGCCAGGCGCCGCTGGATCGCGGTCACCAGGTCGTCGGCGAAGCCCTCCAGGCGCGCCGTGTACTTGGCCGCGTCGCCGGAGAACTTGTTGTAGGCGATATAGGCCGGGATCGCCGCCGCCAGGCCGATGGCCGTGGCGAACAGGGCTTCGGCGATGCCCGGGGCCACGACCGCCAGGTTGGTGTTCTTCTCGGTGGCGATCGACTGGAACGAGCTCATGATGCCCCACACCGTGCCGAACAGGCCGATGAACGGCGAGGCCGTGGCGACAATGGCGAGCAGGCTCAGGCCGGTCTCCACCTTCTGCGACTCGCGGGCGATGACGCTGTCCAGCACCCGGTCGATGCGCTGGATCAGAAACGCCGTCTGCGCTTCGGCGTTGCCGCCGGACAGCAGGCCCTTGGCCCGCGCGTCGCGCCATTCGCGCAGCGCCGCCTGCAGCATGCGCGGCAGGGCCTGGCGCGGGGCGTCGCCGGCTGCGGCGGCGATGTCCTCCAGCGAGCGGCCCGAGCCGACCTCGTTCTCGAAGCGGTTGGCGAAGCTGTTCAGCCCGGTGAACCGCACCGCCTTCTCGATGATCACCGTCCACGACCAGATCGAGGCGATGCCCAGCCCCGCCAGCACCAGCCGAACCACGATGTTGGCGTGGGTGATCACATAGAGGGCGTTCAGATGGTCGGGAGAGATGCTGCCGGTCGGTTCCATGGGGTGCGTCTTACGGGAACGGGGATGGTGAAACTATGGCGCGACTGAAACGGCCAGAAGGGGCCGCAGACGCGTCACGAGTTCGGCGGGCGGACGGCGCGGACGACCATCCGGAGTGATGCAGGCGGCGGTGACGCCGGCCTCGGCGATCAGCTCGCCGGCGCGCTCGATGCGCTGCCCGATGATCAGCCGCACGCCGCGGATCTCGTCGTAGGTGGTGCGCACCAAGAGGGCGTCGTCGACCCGCGCCGCCTTGCGGAAATCCAGCTCCACGCGCGTCACCACGAAGGCGCAGGGATCGGGTCGCTCCAGCAGGGTGGTGTGGTCGATGCCGACGACCCGCAGGTAGTCGCTTCGCCCCCGCTCGAAATAGCGCAGGTAGTTGGCGTGGTAGACGAGGCCGGTGAAGTCGGTGTCCTCGTAATAGATCCGGACCGGGAGCCGATGCTCGCGGCCCTCCAGCACGCCGGCGGTGGGAGTCTCAAGCATCGGCTCGCCCTCCGACAGGGGTCGCGTCCAGCCGATTGGCCACGAAGCGCAGCAGGAAGCGATCGTCATCGCGCGACGTGAGGCGGCCTACGAGTGCAAGCAGATAGAGAAAGGCCAGGGGGGCGGCGAATTCCGCAGCCCGGAAACCCAGGGTGTGCGACGCCATCGGCAGAATCCCGCCGAGCGACATGACGGCGACCCAGACCACGGCGAACATCCAGACGCCGCGGCCCAGTCCGAGACGGCAGCGCACCCGTGAGCCGGCGCTGTCGGGCAGCACCATTAGGTGAAGCTCGGGACGAAAATCATTTCGCCAGACCGTCAGTCGGCGCCTGAGCCGCGCCTCGCCATCACCCACCCAGCCCACCACCGCCGCATCGGTCAATGGCCACATCCACGAGCCGACCTGTGGCTTCAGACGGGCCGTGCAGGCGGCGGGGTTCAGGCTGGTCGTCAGGGTGAAGTCCCGCGGGCCGACGAGCCAGATCCAGTGCGTGCGCAGCCAGTTCATCAGCTGTCCTCGTCGAACAGGCTGCCCTGGCGGCGGGCGGGCGGGATGACCACTACCTCGGCGGGCGCGGCCAGGCCGAGGTGCTCGTAGGCTCTGGCGCAGGCCAGGCGTCCGCGCGGGGTGCGCTGGATGAAGCCCTGCTGCATCAGGAAGGGCTCGATCACGTCCTCCACCGCGTCGCGGGCCTCGGCGATGGCGTAGGCCAGGGTCTCGACCCCGGCCGGCCCGCCGCCGTAGTTGCTGATCAGGGCGTTCAGATAGCGCCGGTCCAGGCTGTCCAGGCCCGAGGCGTCGACCTCCAGCCGGGCGAGGCCGCGGGCGGCGCAGGCCTGGTCGATCACCGCCGCGCCCTCGGCGTCGGCGAAGTCGCGCACCCGGCGCAGCAGCCGTCCGGCCACCCGCGGCGTGCCGCGCGCCCGCCGGGCGATCTCCATGGCGCCGTCGTCCGACAGGTTCGCGCCCATCTTGCGCGCCGCCCCGGTCAGCACCCGCTGCAGCTCCTGCGGGGTATAGAACTCCAGCCGGATTGGGATGCCGAAGCGGTCGCGCAGCGGCGTCGCCAGCAGGCCGGCGCGGGTGGTCGCCGCCACCAGGGTGAAGGGCGCCAGGTCGATGCGCACGGTGCGCGCCGAGGGCCCCTCGCCGATCACCAGATCCAGGGCGTGGTCCTCCATGGCCGGGTAGAGGATTTCCTCCACATTGGCGGCCAGGCGGTGGATCTCGTCGATGAACAGGACGTCGTTGGCTTCCAGATTGGTGAGGATGGCCGCCAGGTCGCCGGCCTTGGCCAGCACCGGCCCGGAGGTGGCGCGGAAGTTCACCCCCAGCTCGCGGGCGACGATCTGCGCCAGGGTGGTCTTGCCCAGCCCCGGCGGGCCGAACAGCAGCACGTGGTCCAGCGCCTCGCCGCGGGCGCGGGCGGCGTCGATGAAGATCTTCAGGTTGGCCTTGGCCTGCTCCTGGCCGACGAACTCCGCCAGGGTCTGGGGCCTGAGCGCCCGGTCCGTCGGCTCGAAGGCCCCGGCCTCGCCTGACACGAGCCGGCTCATGCTCCGCTCCCTTCTGCCCCTTCCCCGCAGGGGGGAGGGGTTTGAGCGTATCCGTTCATCGCCCGAGCTCCTGCAGGGCCGCCTTGATCAGCGCCGCCTCAGGGGCGTCCTCGCCCAGGCGGATGGCGGCCTGGTCGACCACGCGGCGGGCGGTGACCTCGGCGACGCCCAGGCCCATCAGTGCGGCCACCGCCTCGCCCGCGGCGGACACCGGCGGCGGGCCGGCGGGCGCGGCCGTGGCGTGGAAGGCGGCGACGGCGCCGTCGCCCAGGGGCTTGCCCTTCAATTCGGTGACGATGCGCAGCGCCAGCTTCGGCCCGACGCCGTTCGCCCGCGCCACCACGGCCTTGTCCTCGCGCGCCGCCGCCTGCGCCAGTTCGCCGGGGCTCAGGACGTCGAGCACGGCCAGGGCCGCCTTGGGACCGACCCCCTGGATGCTCTGGAGGATGACGAAGGCGCGGCGCTCGTCCCGGGTGAGGAAGCCGTATAGCCGCATGCCGGTGGCCTCGGCCCACTGGCTCTCCACATGCAGCAGGGTCTCGTCGCCAGGCGCCGGCAGCCGGCCCAGAGTCCTGGACCCGCAGCGCACCACATAGCCGACGCCGCCGACGTCGATCAGCGCATCCTCCTCGGCGACCTCCGCCACCACCCCGCGCAGCCGTCCGATCATCGCCCGGCGCTCCGGGTCGCCGCGCTCCGCGCCAACCGTCTCGCCGCCGCCAGTCGGGCCGCCGCCGGGGTCTGCGGCGCCTCGGACGCCGCCAGCGCCGCGGCCTGCACGCGCGCCTGGTTGGCCTGGCCGCCGTAGCCCTGGCGCAGCAGGGTGCGGCCATGGGCGTGGGCGATGGCCACCGCCAGGGCGTCGGCGGCGTCGGCCGTGGGGTTCCCGGCCGCCGGCAGCAGGCGGGCGATCATGAAGGCCACCTGGTCCTTCTCCGCCCCGCCGGTGCCGACCACCGCCTTCTTCACCACCTTGGCGGCGTACTCGGCCACCGGCAGCCCGGCCTGGGCCGGGGCCAGCATGGCGGCCGCGCGGGCATGCCCCAGCTTCAGGGTCGACTGGCCATTGGCGGTCATGAAGGTTTCTTCGATCGCCGCCTCGTGTGGCCGATGCGTCTCGATGATCGCCGCCACCGCCTGGAACACCGCCAGCAGCCGCTCGGCCAGGGGCGCCTTGTCGGCCGGCGCGATCACCCCGTGGGCGATGTGGGTCAGGCGCGAGCCCTCCACCGCCACCACCCCCCAGCCGGTGCGGCGAAGCCCGGGATCAAGGCCAAGAATCCGAATCGTGTTCGTCATGTGTTCCGCCAGCATCGCGCGCGGCGATCCATAGGGGAAGCCGCGCCCTGGAGGGTTAACAGCCGGTTTAAATCATCCCTCGGCGCCGACGCCAGCCGCGCCGGCCGGCGCCGGCGAGAATAGCGCCGACAGCATCCGCTCGCGCACGGCCGCCGCGTCGACGGCGACGCAGACCTCGGCGTTGGCCGGGCCGTCGCCCCGTCGCAGTCGCCCCCGCCGCTCGGCCTCGAGCACGACCCGCGCGGCCTCGAACTCGAACAGCTCCGGCCAGAGCACGGCGGCGGCGGCTACGGCGTCGTGCGGCCGGCAGCCGTCCCCGCCCCAGACCCGCGCGTGGAAGTCCATGTACGGGCCCGCCGCCCGCGCCAGGCGCTGCATCAGCGGCCAGGTCGACGCCTGCGCGGCGGCCATGAACGGCGCGCGCTCCAGCAGCACCTGGCTGGTGATGTCCAGCGGCACGAGACGCGGCGTCACCCCGTTCAGCAGCACCCGCTGCATCGCCTCGGGATCGCTCCAGGTGTTGAAGTCGGCGCCGTCCGCGCCCCGCCCCTCGACCGCGAAGGCGCCCGCCATGACCACCGGCGCCCAGCCGCGGAACACCCCGGGATCGTCGAGCATGCCAAGGGCGAGATTGGTCAGCGGGCCGAGGAACAGCCCCTGGATCCCGCTGCGCTGCGCCATCGCCAGCCGGCTGAAGCCGTGGGCGCGCTGCAGGGGCGGGAACTTGCGTCGGAACGAGCCGCCCTGGCCGTTCAGCCCGTCCTGGCCATGCCCGCGCTGGTCCCGGTCGGGCGCCAGGCCGGACAGGCCGACCCCGGCGCCGACGAACACCTCGGTGACGCACAACGATTGGCGCAGCACCATGTTGGCGTTGCTGGCCGCCTGGTCGACCCAGGTGTTGCCGAACACCGAACTGACCGCGGCGATCTTCGCCCCGGCGTGCGCCAGCATCACCAGCGCCAGGGCGTCGTCCACCCCGCCGTCGGTGTCGATGTGCAGGGGAGCCATGGAAGCCTCGCGCCGGTCCGCCCGCTGTCTACCAGGGCGCGAGGGGACCGGTAAGGGTGGGCCCCAATTCCACTGTCATCCCGGAATCCGCACAGCGGATATCCGGGACCGCGGCAGGCGCGAGCGCTCGCGACTCCTGCAACCCTCAGCGCTTCCGGCGGTCCCGGATATGGGCTGGCGCCCATTCCGGGATGACAGGGAATGGATCAGGCCGTCAGCTTGGCCAGTTCGTCCTCGGGGATGTCGGCGTTGGACCAGACGTTCTGCACGTCGTCGTCGTCGTCGAGGGCGTCGATCAGCTTCAGCAGGGTCGCGGCCGGATCGCCGGAGATCGGCGTCTCGGTCTGCGGCTTCCAGATCACCCGGGTGGACTTGGCGGCGCCCAGCACCGCTTCCAGCGCCTCGGCCACCGACGAGAGGTTCTCGAAGCTGGTGGTGATCACGTGGCCTTCGCCGTCCTCGCCGAGATCGCTCTCTACATCGTCGGCCCCCGCCTCGATGGCCGCCTCCATCAGCTTGTCCTCCGACCCGGCGGACTCCGGATAGATGATCTGGCCGACCCGGTTCCACATGAAGCTGACCGAACCGGTCTCGCCCAGATTGCCGCCGTTCTTGGCGAACGCGGCGCGCACGTTGGCGGCGGTGCGGTTGCGGTTGTCGGTAAGCACCTCGACGATCAGGCCGACCCCACCGGGGCCGAAGCCCTCGTAGCGGATCTCTTCCATGTTGTCGGCCTCGCCGCCGGCGGCCTTCTTGATCGCCCGGTCGATGTTGTCCTTGGGCATGGACTCGGCCTTGGCGTTGGCCACGGCCAGGCGCAGGCGGGCGTTGGCCGCCGGGTCGGGCAGGCCGGTCTTGGCGGCGATGGTGATGTCGCGCGACAGCTTGGAGAACAGCTTGGAGCGGACCTTGTCCTGCTTGCCTTTGCGGAACTGGATATTCTTGAATTTTGAGTGGCCGGCCATGGGTCTCGCGCGGGACGTCTGAATTGGAGGCAGCGCTTCTACCGCCGCGCGGCGCCCGGGGCAAATCGCCAGTCCGGCGACGCGGCCGGCCGGCGCACCCCCGGAGCTAGCAGTCGAACCGCTCGATCGCCCCCGGGGTCAGCGCGAACACCGCGTCCTGCGGCACATCCAGGTGGCGGACCTCTTCCAGGGTCAGGCCCAGGTGCACGCCGCGCATCACCTTGCCGGCCCCCGCGTGGGTCACGGCGAGAATGTTGTCGGGGCCTGCCGCGTGTTCGGCCGGGAAGTCGCCCAGGCGCGCGGCCGCAGCCTGCCACGGTTCGCCGTCCGGCGAATGCATGAAGAACGGCTGGCCGGCGAGATCCGGCCGCAGCGCCTCGATCTGCGGCCGCGCCAGGCCTTCCCACGACCCGATGGACAGCTCGATCAACCGCTCGTCGGTGTCGAAGCCGCCGCCGAGCCCGGCCGCCTCGGCGATCAACCGCGCCGTGGCCTGGGTGCGGCCGAGCGGGCTGGCCACGATCCGCCACGCCCCGCCGGCGGCGATGCGCGGCGCGAACCAGGCGCCCACCTGCCGCGCCTGGTCGACGCCCAGGGCGGTCAGCGGCGAGTCGATGCGACCCTGGAGCTTGTGGTCGCGATTGAATTCGGTCTGGCCGTGGCGGATGAGATAGATCATGGCGCACCTCTAGCGGCCGGCGCCAGGATCGTCAGCGCCGGTCGACAGGAACCGGCCGCTGCCCCCGCCGTTGCGAGCAGGCGCCGCACGAAAGGCCCGACCCGATGCCCGACTTCACCCCCGACGCCAACGCGATCGACCTCAACGAGCCCGAGGAGCTGCCGAGCCCGGTCGTCACCTGGCCGCGGTACGAGCGCTCGCACGCGCGGCATGGCATCGCCGCCGGGGGCGCTGCGGCGGGGGGTGTGGCGGTGGGCAGCGGCCTGGCGCTGGCGTTCGCCCTCGGGGCGGTCGCCGTGGGCGCCGTGGCCATCGGCGCCCTGGCGCTCGGCCGGCTCAGCGTCGGCTCGGCCCGGTTCGGCAAGGTCGAGATCGATGAGCTGGTGGTCGGCAAGCTGAAGGTGCGCGAACGCCAGCGCTGAGGCTGAACCTTGTTCGCCGGCGTCCGAACCGCTAGAAGCGCCGCCATGGCCAGCCAGCGCGCCATCTTCGATCGTCTGTCCGCCACCAGCGCCCGCGCGCTCGGGGGCCGAGGTCTCGTCGTCTCCGGCTGACCCCTGCGGAGTGGCGCCGGCGCCCTCCGGCGGCCCGGAGACGTAAAGCCCCCGCCCCTTCCCCAAGACAATCCGATCGAAGCGAGGTCTTCGTGCTTTCCCTCTATAACGCCAATGGGCTGGTCGCCTGGACCGCCCGCGAAATCCGCCTGCGCGAGATGATGATCGCGCACTTTTCCGCCGAGGTGACCGACTTCCTCAAGGCTGCCAATCCGGCCTGGGACGTCCGCCGCGTCGAGGCGCCGGAGCTGGTGCCGCGTGAGCTGATCTCGGCCGCCTACGGCCCCGAGGACGTGTTCCTGCAGCAGCAGCTGTCGCCCCACGACGTCGAGCTGGTGCTGCGCCCGGAGACGACCCCGGCGACCTACGCCTACATGCGCCACCTGCTGGCCAGCCATCCGCCGGCCCGGCCGCCGTTCTGCGTGTGGCAGGCGGGCAAGTCGTTTCGCCGCGAACAGGACCAGGCCACCAAGCACATGCGGCTCAAGGAATTCTGGCAGATGGAATTCCAGTGCGCCTTCACCGCCGACACCGCCAACGACTACCACGCCGCGGCGCTGGAGCCGGTGCGCCGGATGATCGGGGCGATGACCGGCCTGCCGTCACGCATCGTGCCCTCCGACCGTCTGCCGGCCTATTCCGAGATCACCATGGATGTGGAGGTCGACAACGGGGACAAGTGGATGGAGATCGCCTCGATCTCCCGCCGCACGGACTTCCCGCAGACGGTCAGCTTCCCGCTGAAGGGCGGCGGGACGCGCGAACTGGCGGTCAAGGTCCTGGAGATCGCCATCGGCCTGGACCGCTGCGTGTACTGCTGGAACGTGGCGGATGGGATGCGGTAGGGGCGGCGCCAACCTGCGGCCCCCTCCACCATCGGGCTCTCGCCCGACGGTCCCCCTCCCCCGCTCCGCTTCGCTACGCGTGGGAGGAGACGAGGCGGCGACGCTGCCGCTCCTGCCCCGTGAAACGGGGAAGGGGGACCATTCGGCCGAAGGTCGAATGGTGGAAGGGGCCTGCGAGGCCGCCGGCTAGGCCCCCGCCATCTCCACCGCCGGCACGGTCTGGGCCAGGCGGCCGCCGATGCGGATCGGTTCGATGCGGCGGGCGAGGCCGGTCTGGGGGTCGGTCTCCAGGTAGACGCCGCACACGGTCGCCGGGCCCTCCGCGGGCTTGTAGCGGCCGCCGGAGATGCGGGTGGTGAAGCGGCGCAGGGGCTCTTCCTTGTCGTTGCCGATCACGCTGTCGTAGTCGGCGCAGGCCCCGGCGTCGGTCTGGTAGGCGGTGCCGCCGTTGAGGATCTGGGCGTCGGCGGTGGGCACGTGGCTGTGGGTGCCGACCACCAGGCTGGCGCGGCCGTCGCAGAAGTGGCCCATGGCCATCTTCTCGCTGGTGGCCTCGGCGTGCATGTCGACGACGATGGCGTCGGCGGCCAGGCCCAGCGGACAGGCGTTCAGCTCGCGCTCCACCGCGGCGAACGGGTCGTCCAGGGCGTCCATGAACACCCGGCCCAGCAGGTTGACCACCATGACGTTGTGGCCGCGCTCGGTGGTGAACATCTGCGCCCCGCGGCCCGGCGCGTCGGCCATCACCGGATAGTTCAGCGGCCGGATCAGCCGGGGTTCGCGGACGATGTAGGTCAGCGCCTCCTTCTGGTCCCACGAGTGGTTGCCCAGGGTCAGGCAGTCGGCCCCCGCCGCGAACAGCTCGCGCGCGGTGTTCTCGGTGATGCCGAAGCCGGCGGCGGCGTTCTCGGCGTTGACGATGACGAACTCGAGGTCCAGGCGGCGCTTGAGGCCGGGAAGGTGTTCGGCGAGGCCGTCGCGGCCGGCGCGGCCGACGATGTCCCCGAAGAAGGCGATACGCATCAGAAGTCCTTTCGAACTTCCCTATAACCCGTTTCCGTCAGGATGGCGTCCAGACGCTGGTCATGCGGCTCCATGTCCAGATGCGCCACCTCCTGGCCGGCGAAGGCGAGGCCCAGGACGAACAGTGGCTTGACGGCGCGGATCGCGGCGATGGTGCGGTCGTAGTGCCCGCCGCCCTGGCCCAGCCGCCCGCCCGCCGCGTCGAAGCCCAGCAGCGGGGCGATCAACAGGTCGGGCGCCGCCTCGGGCGCCTGGGGCGGCGGCGAAGGGATGCCGAAGGCGTCGGGGGCCGGAACATCGCCCGGCCGCACCAGCCGGAACACCAGCGGCGCGTCCGGCGCCGCGGCCGGCAGCGCGGTCAGCGCGCCGTGCTCGGCGAGGCGGGCGATCAGCGGCGCCGGGTCCATCTCGGCGCCCAGGGCATGGTAGCCGCCGACCACGGCGAAGCGGCCGAGGAGGGCGGTAGGCAACGCCGCGGCCGCCAGGGCCGCGGCCTGCGGCGCGCTGACGGCCAGGGCGCGCCGGCGCGCGCGCAGGATGCGTCGCAAGCCCGGCTTGCCGGTCGGCAGATCGTGCGGGAGCGCGTCGGAAGCCAGGACAGCCTCTCGCAAAACGGGTGGCGGCGCCGCGTAGAACCGTGAAGGCGGTTTAAATCCCCTCGGACCTGGTAGACCAGGTGGGCGCCGTGTGTCCGGAACCACGGTTCCGGTCAGGGACAGCTCCCTTACGAGTGAATTAAGGTCCCCGGGATTTGGTGCCTTCGACGCGAGCCGCAGCAAGACCCGCCGGGGCCTAACGTAGGGCGCGGCCGGGGCCGGCACAAGCGCTGCGGGGCGAGCAACACATTTCCTCTCATCCCGACGAAAGTCGGGACCCAGGCACAACCCTCCGCTGGCAGGGCCACGTCATGCCGCCCGTGGAGAAAACCCAGTGATTTCAGACTTTTGCCTGGGTCCCGTGAGTTCTCAAACGAAGTGCAACACTCCCTTGTGGGAGTGTGGGGATGGGACGCAGCTACACACAGCTCGATCTGGAGGAGAGGTGTGCGATTGCCCGCCTTCATGAAGGCGGGCAATCGATCCGGCAAATCGCTGCAGCTCTGGATCGCTCGCCATCGAGCATCAGTCGCGAGCTGAAGCGCAATACG
>NZ_JBMSEC010000008.1:0-223660 GCF_049446115.1 Caulobacter sp. KR2-114 | reverse complement strand
ACCACCGCCTCCTTCCAGTACTACAAGGTCAAGGTGGCCCTGGAAGGCCGCGTCTGGGACGAGTTCGACGGCAAGACCAACACCGCCCTCTCCGCGGGCGGCATCTTCAACAACTTCAACGACATCAACGGCGTCTACGGCGAGATCAAGGGCGAAGCCAACCTGTTCGCGGTCGGCAACAACCTCTCCGCCTTCCTCAACTCCGGCGTGAAGTGGAAGTCCCGCTACCAGGACACCTCCGTCACCCTCGGCGTCCGCTACCAGTGGTAGCCAACGCCGCCTGACGGCGGACACATTCCACCCAAAGACCCGGCCGGCCTGGACCTCCAGGCCGGCCGATTTCTTTTCCACCACCGCCCACCCAGGCTGCGACACTTGTGGACAGCCCACGGCCGGGTGGCTCCAGCGGCGAGCCTGCGCCCCAGACTCGGTCTATCCCGGACGAATTCATGGCAACGCTCCGTGAGCTGCGCCCGCCCAGGAAAGCCGATCGCCCATGCGCCCTTCCGTCCCGGCCCGCCTTGCCGCCATCGCCAGCCTGGCGCTCGCCGCCCCGGCGGCGATGGCTCAGCCCGCCACGCGACCCTTGCCGCGGGCGTTCGACGCCTACCTGCAACACGACATCACGCCCGGCCTGTGCCACGTGGTGAGCCCGGCCGAGGCGCAGTGCATCATCCCGGAGATGACCGCGGGCCCCTACGCCATCGAGGTTGCGGGCACGTCGACGGCGCAAGGCCCGGGGGCAACCCAGACCCTGAAGATCGTGGTTGGCGCCGTGCCCTGCGCCACCGGTCAGAACACCGGGACCTGGACCCAGGGCGCGCGCACCTTCCGCCTGGGCTGCGTCGTCACCCTGCTGACCGATCAGTCACTGATTGCGCGGGTGATCTACGAGGACGCGCATGCCACCAAGGATCCGGCCGGTCCGCTGATTTCCGTGCGCCGCCTGCCGTGGCAGGGGGTTCTCAACGTCACGCCCTATGTGCCAAAGCAATAGCAACGCGACAGGCGACCTGCCGGGTCGCGACGGCAGGAGGCGGCGATGTCACAGGCCCTGGTTCTCGGCGGCGGCGGCCCGGTCGGCATAGCCTGGGAGGCAGGCCTGCTGGCCGGCCTCGCCGAGGGTGGCGTGGACCTGGCCGCGGCGGACTTCATCGTCGGCACCTCGGCCGGGTCAGTCGTCGGGGCGCTGCTGGCGCTGGGCCGGCCCGCGGCGGACATCGCCGGCCCCATCCTCGCGGAGGCCGCGAGGCCGCGTGAGATCCCGCAGCAGGCGGCGCAGGACCGGCCGGGCGCGCCGAACATGATGCTGCTGATGCAGAAGATGGCGGAGGTCGCCGCCGGCGAGCGCGACCCCGTGACCGTGCGACGGGAGATCGGCGAATTCGCCCTCTCCGCCCAGACCGCCGACGAGGAGAGCTTCCTCGGCGGCTTCGGTCGCCAGCTCGCGTCCGCCGGCGAAGGCGTCTGGCCGGGCCGCGGCTATGCCTGCACCGCGGTGGACACCGAGACCGGCGAATTCATCGTCTGGAACGCAGACTCCAAGGTCAGTCTTTCGCGCGCGGTGGCCTCCAGCTGCAGCGTGCCCGGCGTGTTCCCGCCGATCACTATCGGCGGGCGTCGCTACATGGACGGCGGCATGCGCTCGGCCACCAACGCCGATCTGGCCAAGGGGCACGACCGCACGGTGGTGATCGCCGTGCGGCTGCTGGCGGGCGAGATTGGCGATCGGATGATGGCCCCGGTCACCCGCGAGATCGAGGCGCTGCGCGACGCCGGCGGGGCCGTGGAGCTGATCGTGCCGAACGAGGCCAGCAGCGCGGCCTTCGCCGGCAACCTGATGAACCCCCGCAACCGCCCTGCCGCCGCCCAGGCCGGCCTGGACCAGGGCCGCGCGTTGTCGACGACCCTGAAGTCCTTCTGGCAATAGTTCAGCCGCGCGGGCGCGCTTCGCGCCATCGCGCAGGAGTGCTCACGCATGAAGACCTACCGCATCGCCGTGATCGGCCTTGGCCAGCGGATCGCCCACGTCCTGGCGGCGATGAAGGAGGTCGGCTGGTCGCTGGAGGTCGCCGGCCAGGTCGACCCGGCGCCGGTCGGCGCGCCGATCCTCGCCGACGCCGGCATCCCGATGGGACGAAACTTCGCCGACCCGGCGACGCTGCTGGCCGCCGGACCCTACGACCTGGTGATGATCGGCTCGCCCAATCACCTGCACCTTGAGCATCTGCGGGCCGCGTTCGCCGCGGGCTGTCCGATCTTCGCGGAGAAGCCGATCGTTCGGACCGAGGCGGAGACTTTCGCCCTGGCGCGGCAGCTGGCCGACGTGAAGACGCCGCCGCTCTATATCGGCCTGGTGATGCGCTCGATGCCGATCGTGCGTGAGGTGATCGCCCGGGTCGACGCCGGCGAGCTCGGGACGCTGGTCTCCATGGACGCCACCGAGCACCTGCCGCCCGAGCACGGCGGCTACCTGGCCCGCAACTGGCGTCGCCGCCAGGAATGGGGCGGCTCGTTCATGCTCGACAAGGTCTGCCACGACTTCGATATCTTCGGCCGCATGTCGCGCGCCCGCGCCGCGCGGGTGGCGAGCTTCGGGGGGCGGGCGATCTTCCATGCCGGCCGCGTGGATCCGCCCACGGTCTGGAGCGACGGCGAGGCGGCCTACGCCATGCGCGACGCCGGCTGGATGGGGGCCAACGACGCCTTCCACTCCGACATGGACGTCACCGACCACCAGGTGGCGATCGTCGAGTACGACTCGGGCTTGCGCCTGTCGTTCCACTCCAACAGCCACGTCTCGCTGCAGGAGCGCCGCTGGTACGTCTCCGGCACGCACGGGACCCTGCTGGCGGACCTAGTGCGCAACAAGCTGATGATCCGGCCGGGGCTCAGCCGGGCCAAGCCGGAGCGGATCGACTACGCCAACCGCACCGACGACAACCACAACGGCGCCGACCAGGCGATGGCGCTGGACCTGCTGGCGGCGCTCGAGGGCCGGGCGGCCTTCCCGGTCACGCCGCAGGATTCCCTGGAGGCGGGCCTGACGGTGATGGCCATCGACCGCGCGCAGGAGACCGGCCAGATGGTGGACTGCGCGCCGATGTGGGCCGAGTATGACGCCGCGTGGGCGCCGAAGGTCGCCGAACCGGGCCTGATCGCCTGACCACGGGGGCGGGGGCGCCTCAAGGGGCGGTAGCCGCGAGGAGGGATGATGGCCGATAGCGCTATCCTGGCGCCGGGCGCCCTGGCCGGCGACATGCTTCGCGCCGAGTTCTGGCGCGAGCGCTTTCCGGCCCTGACCCTGCCGGAGGCGACGCCGTCCGCGGCTGACCCCGCGCCAGGCGCCGCCGGCGAGGCCGATGAGCGCACCCTCGCCGCGCGCCTGGCTGAGGAGGGCTATTTCCAGGATCGCAACGCGACGTTCGCGCGCCTGGCGCCGCTTCTGGGCGAGGCGGTGAGCGCCTGCGCCGCGATGGACATTCCGCCGGCCTTCATCTTCCTGTTCGACGAGGCCTGGGCCTGCTTCCGCTCGCTGGACCCGATGCTGCGACGCTTCCTGGGACCGGACTACCGCATGCTGCCGGACTTCTGGACCTGGCGCGTCGACGGCGCCGCGGGCCAGGCGGGCTGGGGGCCGCACCGCGACAAGGGGCGGATGTCGCTGGCGCCGAACGGCGCGCCCCTGTCCCTGACGGTCTGGGCGCCGCTGTCGGCGGCAACGCCGCTGACCAGCTGCATGTACGTCCTGCCGGCCAACCGTGACCCGGTCTACAACACCGAGAACGAGGGGCGCTGGCAGATCAACGCCGCCTCGATCCGCGCGTTGCCGGGCGAGCTGGGCGACTATTTCTGCTGGAACCAGGCCGTGCTGCACTGGGGCAGCGAGGCCAGCCGGTTCGCGCCACACCCGCGGCTCAGCATGGCGCTGGAGTTCCAGCGCGGCGACATCGGCGCCTTCAACCAGCCGCTGATCCCCCCGTTCGCGGCTCTGGACCTGCGCACACGGCTGAAGCTGGTGGCCAAGCAGATCCTGCAGTACCGGCACATGTACCCGCTGGCCGCGCGCTTCGAGGCCCTGGCCCAGCAACTCCTGGCCGGGTGACGGCGCCCGGCTCAGACCGGATCGTGGAACACGCCGGTCTGGAAGATGGTCTCGCCCAGCCAGGGATGCTGGAAGCGCAGCGAGAAGCGGAAGGCGCCGCCGCCCAGGTCGCGGTGCTCCACCCAGGCGAAGCCGGGGCTGAGCAGGGTCGGCAGCGGCAGGGTGCGGCGCCCGAGGCGCAGGACGTAGCCGCGGCTGCGAAACACCAGCGCGCCGTCTTCCTCGTTCACGGCCAGGCGAAGGCCGAGGCCGCCGCGCACCACCTCCAGCAGGGCGCCGGTTTCGTCCACCAGCTTGCGCGAGGCGACGCGGACCGGCGCGTGGCCGGCGAAGCGGTAGAGCCGCGACCAGTCGATGCCGCCGCGCGGATGAGGCCCCACCGTCACGTCCACGGCCACGTCCTCGCCGGTCCATGGGGCCAGCGGCGTACCCAGCAGGCGGCAGACCTGGCCCAGTATCCAGCCGGCCGCCGAGGCACGCACCGTCATCCGGCCAGGGTAGACCAGCGGCTCGGCGTGACCGCCGAGGGCGAAGCGCGCCTGCACGGCCCCGGGCAGCCGGGCCCACGCCGTCTCGCCCAGCAGGGCGCGGAAGTCAGGCTCGCGGTCCTGGACTGAATGGGCCCGGACGGCCGCCGGCCGCCGCAGCAGGGTGACCGCGCCGGCCACGCTCAGCGTCCCACCAGGGCGGTGATCTTCGCCCCCAGTCCCAGCAGCTTCATCAGCACCGGCCGCGGCACGTTGCGGATCTGCTCGTACCAGGCGGACAGCTTCTGGGTCAGGTCGAGCATCCGGCGCAGCTTCTCGCGCACGGCCGGCGGGGTTTCGCCGTCGGCGTCCGCGGCGGCGACGCACTCGCGCAGGATCGCCAGGGTCGGGTCGATCTCCCGCCGCTTGCGGCCCTCGACGATGGTCATCAGCATGTCCCACGGGTCCTGCCGCGCCTCGAAATGATCGCGCCGGTCGCCCGGGATGTGCACCAGCCGCACAAGGTCCCAGCCAAGCAGTTCCTTGATCGAGGTGGAGACGTTCGAGCGGGCCACCCCCAGGGTCTCGACGATCTCGTCGGCGGCCATCGGCGCCTCGGCCAGGTAGAGCAGGGCGTGGATCTGGGCGACGGTCCGGTTGACGTTCCAGCGCTGCCCCATCTCGCCCCAGTGGACGATGTAGCGGTTCATGGCGGGCGACAGGCGCATCGCTCATTCCTGGAATTTCTGTAGTGACAGAAATATCAGAATTTCGAGACGAAGCAACGGAATTCGTCCGCCCACTTCGGGGGAGGTGAGGAAACCGCAACGCGTTCCAATTATTGCTTGCGCTGCCGTGGGGTCAGCGTTGGAGGGCTGCGGCCGCTGCGATAGGCTTCGCAAAACAAGTCAGGGAGAGACGTCGATGGCGGCGGCCCGATGGTCGTGCGTGCTGGGAGCGCGCCGGTCTTGAGCGAACTCGAGGACCTGCTGGGCGAGGTGGCCCGCCGGCGGCTGAACGCGCGCGGCATCGGGGGCCTGAAGCGGCTGACCGCCGGCGCGACGCAGGAGGTCTGGCGCTTCGAGCTCGACGAGGCGGGCGGCCCGACGCCGATCATCCTGCGCCGGGCGCCCGGCGGCACGCGGGTGTCGGAAACGGCCATCGGCCTGGAGACCGAGGCGCAGCTACTCGAGGCGGCCGGGCGCGTCGGCGTGCCGGTTCCGGCGGTGCGCTACGTGCTGCAACCCGAGGACGGTCTCGGCCATGGCTTCCTGATGGGGTTCGTCGAGGGCGAGACCCTCGGGGGCCGGATCGTCAAGTCCGAGGACTTCGCCCAGGCGCGCACCTTCCTGGCCCACCAGTGCGGCGAGGTGCTGGCCCGGCTGCACACCATGGACCCGGCCGAGTTCCCCAACCTCCGGCGCCAGACGCCGGCCGAGCTGGTGGCGCAATACAAGGCCATCTACCAGGCCAGCGCCTGGCCGCGGCCGGTGTTCGACCTGGCGTTCCGCTGGCTGGAAGCCAACTGCCCGCCCGATCCGGCGCAGATGCGGCTGGTGCACGGCGACTTTCGCAACGGCAACCTGATGATCGGCCCGGACGGCGTGCGCGCGGTGCTGGACTGGGAGATCGCCCACGTCGGCGATCCGATGGAGGACCTGGGCTGGATCTGCACCAACCCCTGGCGGTTCGGGGCGATCGACAAGCCGGTCGGCGGTTTCGGCCAGCGCGAGGACCTGTGGGCCGGCTACGAGGCCGCCGGCGGCGCGCCGGTGAAGCGCGAGCACGCCCACTGGTGGGAGGTCTACGGCTCGATGCGCTGGGGCGTGATGTGCGCCGGCATGACGGCCGCCTTCCGCGGCGCCGACCCGTCGGTGGAGCGGGCGGTGATCGCCCGCCGCACCTCCGAGAACGAGATCGACCTTTTGCGACTGCTGGCGAGCTGATGGACGCGATGCACGCTGCTGGAGCCCCCATCCCCGGCTTCGCCGGTACTTCCCCCAGAGGGGGAAGAGAAACGACGCTGCAAGCCCTCTTCTCCTCCCCCCTTGGGGGAGGGGGACCGCCGAAGGCGGTGGAGGGGGCTTCAGCCCCGCGCCGGCCAGGACGATAGACCCATGCAAGACCAACCCACGCCGGCCGAGGTGATCGGCGCCGTCGCCCAGTTCCTGAAGACCCAGGTCGTGCCCGGCACGTCAGGCGCCCTGTCGTTCCAGGCCCGGGTCGCGGCCAATGCGCTGGAGATGATGCAGCGCGACCTGACCCTGTCGCCGGCCGAGGACGCCGCCGAGCTGATCCGCCTGAAGGCCTTGCTGGGTCAGGACGGCGATCTGCTGGCCCTCAACACCGAGCTTTCCCGCCGCCTGGCCGCCGGGGAGATGGACCTCTCCACCCCCGGTCTTTCCGACCACCTGTGGGCCACCACCCTCGCCAAGCTGGCGGTGGACCAGCCCACCTACGCCGCCTACCGCGCCAGCCTCGCCGAGCGCGCCGGAGCAAAGGACTAAGCCATGGACTTCGCCGTACCGCAGGACCTGCAGGACTATCTGGCCGAGCTGGACGCCTTCATCGAGGCCAAGATCAAGCCGCTGGAGAACCAGGACGACAACATCCGCTTCTTCGACCACCGGCGCGAACACGCCCGCACCGACTGGGACAACGACGGCCTGCCGCGCCACGAGTGGGAGGCGCTGCTGGCGCAGGCCCGCAAGCTGGCCGACGACGCCGGGCACCTGCGCTACGCCTGGCCGGTGGAGATGGGCGGCAAGGGCGGCTCGAACCTGTCGATGGCGATCATCCGCGAGCACCTGGCCGCCAAGGGCCTGGGCCTGCACAACGACCTGCAGAACGAGCACTCGATCGTCGGCAACAACCCGTTCGTGCTAATGTTCAAGGAGTTCGCCACCAACGCCCAGTACGAGAAGTACTCGGACGACCTGCTGAGCGGGAAGATTCGCGCCACCTTCGGCCTGACCGAGCCGAACCACGGCTCGGACGCCACCCACATGGAGACCCGGGCGGTGCGCCAGGACCGTGACGGCGTCTCCGGCTGGCTGATCAACGGCCAGAAGATGTGGACCACCGGCATGCACGTGGCCACCCACTGCATGTGCTTCGCCCGCACCAGTGGCGAGGACGGCGACGCCACCGGCATCACCGTGTTCCTCGTCCCGGCCAACGACCCGGGGGTGAAGATCGAGGAGTGGCTGTGGACCTTCAACATGCCCACCGACCACCCGCGGGTCAGCTTCACCAACGTCTGGGTGCCGGAAGACGCCATCTGGGGCGTGGAGGGCAGGGGCCTGGGCCTCGGCCAGAGCTTCGTGCACCAGAACCGCATCCGCCAGGCGGCCTCGTCGCTGGGCGCGGCGGTCTACTGCATCAACGAGAGCGTCAAGTACGCGCGCCTTCGCAAGCCGTTCGGCAAGCCGCTGTCCGACAACCAGGCGATCCAGTTCCCGCTGGTGGAGCTGGCAACCCAGGCGGAGATGCTGCGCCTGCTGATCCGCAAGACCGCCTGGGAGATGGACCAACTGCCGCACAAGGAAGTCGAGCGGCAGATCTCCGACCGCGTGAGCATGTGCAACTACTGGGGCAACCGGCTGTGCTGCGAGGCCGCCGACCGGGCGATGCAGGTGCACGGCGGCATCGGCTATTCGCGGCACAAGGCCTTCGAGCACATCTACCGCCATCACCGCCGCTACCGGATCACCGAAGGCTCCGAAGAGATCCAGATGCGCAAGGTCGCCGCCTTCCTGTTCGGCTACCTGGGGCCCAAGCGGAAGGACTTCGCCGAGATGGAGGCGCGCTACGACGAGCAGCGCGCGGCGGGCAGGAACGACCGAGAGATCCAGATCTAGCGGGGATTTTGCGGGAGGGGCGGAACCCCTCACCCTCCCAGGCTCAGCGCTGCCGCGCCGAGCCTGGGCCCCTCCCTCTCCCTCTGGGAGAGGTGTTTTTCCAGTGCAGGATCAGAGCTTTATTTTCCCGCGGCGCCCATTTCCTTCCCCTCTCCCATAGGGAGAGGGAGGGGCCCGCGGCGCTCGCGTATGCGGGCGACGTGGGAGGGTGAGGGGTTCCGACCCTTGCTGCCCCCGCCCCTCGCTAGCCTCGTCGCCCGCGACCTCCCGGCCGGATCGGCGCGGGTCCGCGGGAGGGTTTGCCGCCGATTGCGCCGCCGGCCCTCGGGCCTGCGCGCCCGGCGCCCGGAACGCCGTGCGCGGCGCGCTTCAGAGCCAGCTGGCGTTCGATCACCGCGCGCTGGCGCACCGCCCGCAGGAAGGCGAGTGTCGCCTCGACCTCCGCCGGGTGCGGAGGTGCCTCGCGGACCGCTTGCGGCTCCAGCCGGCTCTGCAGCGCCCGCTCGATCAGTCCGCTCCAGCGTTCGCCCAGCGTGTGCGCCGCCCAGGCCGACGCGGCCGGCTTGGAGGTGACCCGACCGCTCTCCAGGCTGTGCAGGGCGCGGCAGGCGAAGGTGACGAAGAAGGCCGCCAGCCACTGCTGGTCCAGCGCCAGCCCGTCGTCGAGCACCAGACGCAGCACCTTGGCCAGGGTCTCGCGCACCTCGGCCTTCAGGGCCTCGGGCGTCACCGGATCGATCAGCTCGGCCGCGGGCGGCCCGGCCAGGGCGACGCCGGCCTCGCGGGTCACCCAGCGCACCACCTGGCTGTTGTCGTGCTCCGAGCGGACCAGGGCCTGGGTCGCATTGCCGAGGAACCAGAACGGATAGACCGCCGGCGGCAGGCCGCTGGTCGCCGGATCGGCCCAGTCGTCGGCGCGGGGTTCGCCGGGCGGGTCGCGCGGCTGGCCGTCCTTGTGGCGCAGGATGGCGAGCGGCGCGTACGACAGCTCCAGCCGCTGCGCCCAGGGCGAGGGCAGGGCGAAGATCCGGGCGTGCAGCGCCTGCAGCGCCGGCAGGGTCTCGGGGGCCACGTCCTCGGCGACGGCGATCAGGGCGTCGACGCCACTGGCCTCGTCGAAGTCGCCGAGGGCGAAGGAGCCGTGCAGATAGGCGCCGACGAAGGTCTCGCCGAGCACGTCGCGCACGTCCTCGACCAGGCGGGCGAGGACGTCGTTGAGCTCGGGAAAGGGCGTGGCGGATGCAATGGCGCTCGCGCCCGCGGGGGCGGCGCAATGGGAATGGGGCATGATGTGTTCCGGATGGCTCGCGCGGGCGCAGACCTTCAGGATCTGAGGCGCCGACGGCCGAAATGATCGTCAGGGGGCGGATGGCGCAGCCCGTCCGGGCCGCAGCACAGGCATCAGCCGTCGATGATCACAATCACGGAACGTCCTCCAATGGGGCCGCCTTCATACGCCGGAATCGCGGCTTGGCAAACAGTGTTCTCTGGCGGTGTTCTCTGGACGGCGCGGCCAGCCTGGGTAGTCTTTCCGCCTGTTGGAGGACGCCCATGACCTTTACCAAGCGGCTGCGCGATCCGGTGATGCGCGGCGAGGTGACCTGCAGCGTGCGCATCTGGCAGTCACCGCGCGTGAAGGTCGGTGGCCACTATGCGCTGGGCGACGGCGCCATCGAGGTGACCTCGATCCGCGAGATCACCCTGGCCGACATCACCCCGGACCTGGCCCGGCGCTCGGGCTTCGCCGGCGTGGTGGACCTGCTGAAGACGGCCAAGCATGGTTCGGGCCAGCGCGTGTTCCTCGTCGACTTCGAATACCACGCGGCGATGTGAGGGCGCGGCGGGACGATGGTGTCGAAGACGCGGATGCAGGCGCTGGTGAAGGCTTTCGACGCCCCGGCCGTGGCGGCCGCCCTGGCCGAGAGCCCCGACCTGCTGGCGTGGCGCGACGAACGGGGCCGCAACTGGCTGCACCTGGCCTGCGCCACGCCGCTGGCCGGCGCCGGCCGCGACGCCGACGCCTCCGTACGCACGGCCGAGGCGCTCCTGGCGGCCGGCCTGCCGCTGGACGGCGCAGCCTTCACAGAAGGGGCCTGGCAGGCGACCCCGGTGTGGTTCTGCATCGCGCGCGGCCGCAACCTGATCCTCGCGACCTGGCTGCTGGAGCGCGGCGCCGACCCGAACTATTCGCTCTGGGCGGCGGCCTTCAACCGCGATCTGGCGGCGATCCGCCTCCTGGTCGCGCACGGCGCCAACCTGGAAGACGGCTCGGTGGACGAGAGCCCGTTCCTGGGCGCCGTGCAATGGAGCCACTTCGATGCCGCGGAGGAACTGCTGAGGCTGGGCGCCGACCCGAACGTGCGCGACTCCAAGGGCATGACCGCGCTGCACTACATGCTGAGGAAGGGCAGTGAGGCGGCCCACTTCCAGATGCTGGCGCGCCACGGGGCGCGGGGCGACATCCCCGACGCCGAGGGGCGCACGGCGGCGGATCTGCTGCGGCGCAAGCGCGACCCTGAGCTCAAGGCGCTGGCGGAGAGGCTGGCCGGCGGGGGCTGAGTCAGCCCTCCCCTTTATGGGGAGGGACAGGCGGCGAAGCCGCCAGGGTGGGGAACGCCTGCCGGCGCACAGGCCAAGCTCGTCCGCTGTTGTACGGCGTCTCACTTCCCCGCCCTGATCGCTGCGCGATCTTCCCTCCCCATGAAGGGGAGGGCGAGTTCGGCGCGGCCCCTCAGCTCTCCACCGTGAAATGCACCCCGGCGTTCGCCTCCAGCCGCTTCACCAGCGGTTCGGCCATGGCCGAGGCGGTGGTCCAGCAGCCGCCGGGGGTGACGGAGCGGTCGACGTCGCGGGCGAGGCAGACGGCGCTCTCGCCCAGCATCTTCGAGGTCGAGCCATAGCCGGGGTCCATGTCGCCCTTCACCGCGACGCGGGCGGTGCGGCCGTCGGCGGCTTCGGCGATGAAGATGATGTCGTAGAAGCCGGCCTCGCGCTCTTCCTTGGTCGGGCCCTCGCCGGGCTTCAGGCCGCCGCCCATCTCGAAGCCGGGGCCGGCGCTTTCGCCGGTTTTCGGCGGGCCGGGGATCATCAGCAGTTCGTCGTACTTGAGGTCCTGGCCCCAGGGGTGGCCCAGCAGGAAGTTCGAGCGATGCACCGCCTTGGTGTTGATCGCCGACATCATGAAGGGCGCCACCCACGACCCGGTGACCGTGTCCTCATAGACCTTCTCCTCGGGCTGGGCCGGGCCGGTGAAGCCGGGGGTCAGGGCGAAGGGATTGGCCAGCAGGGCGCCGATCGACGGGTCGCGCTGCACGGCGGCCATGGTCGCCATGCCGCTGGCCATTGTGCCGCCCGAGAGGCCGCCGCGCATGCCCCGCACCCGGCCGCGGACCCGCGGCGCCGGCGCGCCGAACGCTTCCACCGCCCGCTTCTCGGCGAACCAGACGCCCAGGTCGAAGGGGATGGAGTCGAAGCCGCAGGAGAACACGATCCGCGCGCCGGACGCCTTGGCCGCCGCCTCGTGCGCGCCGATCATCTGGTGGATCCAGTTGGACTCGCCGGTCAGGTCCACATAGTCGGTCCCCGCCGCAGCGCAGGCGGCCACCAGGGGCGAACCGTACAGCTGATAGGGGCCGACGGTGGTGATGATCACCTTGGTGCGTCCCACCATCGCCGCGAGAGAGGCCGGGTCGGCGGCGTCGGCGATCACCAGCGGCAGGCTGTCCGGCGCGCCGATCAGCCCGCGCACCTCCTCCAGCTTGGCCTGGCTGCGGCCGGCCATGGCCCAGGCGAGGTCGCCGCTGGCGCCGTAGGTCTTGAGCAGGTGCTCGGCGACCAGCCGGCCGGTGTAGCCCGTGGCCCCATAGACGATCACCTCGAACTCGCGCGCGTCAGCCATGCCGGATCTCCCTTGGTTAGTTTACGCTGTACGCTATAGCGTGGCGGCCAGTTTTTGGCAATCTCCACACCCGCTCATCCCGACGAAAGTCGGGACCCAGGCCAAAGCTTCAGCTTCTCGTCCACCCGCGGGTTTAGAGCTTTCAGGAGGCCTCCTGCCTTGCGGAGAATCTTGCCTGGGTCCCGACTTTCGTCGGGATGAGCGGGAAAGGGTATCGCAAAACAACCCGCCCTTTCCTCACAGAACAGCGATTGCGCCCGCGCGATCAGGCGCCTTAGGGTTCGAGACGACTAACCGTCGATAATGAACCCGCGGCCAACAGCGGGCTGGAGGACGCCATGAAGTTCACCTGGTTCAACCTGATGCCCTGGCCGTATCTGCCGGACGACTTCCGCGAGAAGCATCGCTCGGTGTGGGTCGATATCGACCAGCGGCTGTTCGACCCCGAGAAGTCGAACGCGGTCTACAACACCTACATGGATCTGCTGGAGTACGCCGACACCCTGGGCTTCGACGGCATCGGGGTGAACGAGCACCACCAGAACGGCTACGGCATCATGCCCAGCCCGAACATCATCTCCGCGGGCCTGGCGCGGCGCACCAAGAACGCGGCGCTGGTGGTGCTGGGCAACTCCATCGCCCTGTACAATCCCCCGGTCCGCGTGGCCGAGGAATTCGCCATGCTGGACTGCATCTCCGGCGGGCGGCTGGTGGCCGGCTTCCCGGTCGGCACCTCGATGGACACCAACTACTGCTACGGCCAGATCCCGGCCCTGACCCGGGAGAAGTACGCCGAGGCGCACGACCTGATCATCCGCGCCTGGACCGAGCGCGACCCGTTCGCCTTCAACGGCCGCTACAACAAGCTGCGCCACGTCAACATCTGGCCGCGGCCGATCCAGCAGCCGCATCCGCCGATCCACATCCCCGGCGGCGGCTCGGTGGAGACCTACGACTTCTGCATCGACAACACCTATTCCTATTCCTACCTCAGCTTCTCCGGCTACCTGCGGGCCAAGGCGCTGATGCAGGGCTACTGGGACCGGGTGGCGGCGCGCAACACGCCGGACACCTCGCCCTACCGGGCCGGCTTCGCCCAGACCATCTGCGTGGCCGACACCGACGAGGAGGCCGAGCGGCTGTACTCCGAGCACGTCAGCTACTTCTACAACCGCTGTCTGCACGTCTATCCGGGCTTCGCCGACGCGCCGGGCTATCGCACCATCAAGACCATCCAGACCGGCGCCCTCAGCCAGTACGCGCCGCCCCGCGGCGGCTACACCCAGCTGACCTGGAAGGACCTGACCGAACAGGGCCACGTGATCGCCGGCTCGCCGGAGACGGTGCGCCAGCGCATGGAGGACCTGATCAAGGGCCTGCACGTCGGCAACATCTTCTGCCTGATGCACGTGGGCAACATGCCGGCCGACAAGTGCATGTATTCGTCCAAGCTGTTCGCCGAGAAGGTGATGCCGCACCTGCGCAACATGTTCCCGGACTATGCCGACGACGACCGCTTCTGGTGCCATCCGATGAACCAGCGCGCCGTGCCCGGCTCGTTGCCGGCGCCGCCGACCAGCGCACCGGGCGGGGCTCCGGCCCGCGCCGCGGTTCCGGCCGAATAGGAGCGGGCGCGATGCAAACCAAGACCGTCGAAACCCGCCACGCCGCCATCCGCTATCTGGAGGGCGGCCAGGGCGAGCCCCTGGTGTTCCTGCACGGCGCCGGGGGCATGACCGCGGACGACCCCATCCTCCAGGAGCTGTCGTCCCGCTTCCACGTCTACGCCCCGTTCCTGCCGGGCTACGGCGAGACCGAGGAATGCGAGAGCCTGCGCGACATGCTCGACTTCGCCCTGCACGGCTGGGACGTGGTCGAGGCGCTTGGGATCAGCAACCCGATCCTCGTCGGCCACTCGATGGGCGGGATGATCGCCGCGGAGATGGCCGCCCTGGCCCCCAACGACGTCTCGCGCCTGGCTCTGATCTGCCCGGCGGGGCTGTGGCTGGACGAGCATCCGATCGTCGACATGTTCTCGCTGCTGCCGTTCGAGATGCCGAAGTACCTGTTCCACGACGCCGAGGCGGGCGCGGCCCTGATGACCGCCGGCCTGAAGATGGACGACCCGAAGTTCCTGCAGGACTACCTGATCAGGAACGCCCGGCAGATGGGCATGGCCGGCAAGCTGCTGTTTCCGATCCCTGATCGTGGGTTGGCCGAGCGGCTCTACCGGGTGAAGGCCAAGACGGTGATCGTCTGGGGCGAAAGCGACAGGCTGATCCCGCCGGTCTACGGTCCGGCCTTCCAGTCGGCGATCGCCGGCTCGAAGCTGGTCAGCGTGCCCGAAGCCGGCCACATGGTGATCGTGGAGAAGCCGGCGGTGGTGCGCGAGGCGGTCGAAGCGCTGGCCTGAGGGCTTTCGCCGACAGGGCGGAACCCCTCACCCTCCCGGTCGCTGATCGCGACCGGGCCCCTCCCTCTCCCTATGGGAGAGGTGATTTTCTCAGCGTGATCAGCGGGATAGTTGCCGCCTATCGCCCCTTTACTTCACCTCTCCCATAGGGAGAGGGAGGGGCCCGCGTGGCTTGCGATAGCAAGGCGCGTGGGAAGGTGAGGGGTTACGCCCTCTCCGCGAGCCCTCAGAACCCCTTCGCCACCCCTTCGCGACGGGGATCGGCGGCGCCTTCCAGGTGGCCGTCCTTGACGACGATGCCGTGCAGGCCGGAATCCTCGCCGAAGCCTTGGCGGAACACCACGCCCTTGGCGGCCAGGGCGTCGACCACGCCGGGCGGATAGCGCTGCGGCTCGGACGAGAAGCTGTCGCCGCGGGCCACCAGGTTGGGCAGGTTGATGGCGTCCTGGATGGAGAGCTTCCAGTCCAGCAGGCCGACCGTGGCCTTCATCACATAGGAGATGATCGACGGGCCGCCCGGCGAGCCGATCGCGGCATAGAACCGGCCGTCCTTGTCGAGGATGATCAGCGGCGACATCGCCGAGCGCGGCCGCTTGCGCGGCGCCACCGCGTTGGCGGCGGGACGGCCGTCCTTGTCCACCGGGTTGTAGGCGAAGTCGGTCAGCTGGTTGTTGAGGAAGAAGCCGTCCACCATCCGGCCGTCGCCGAAGATGCTCTCCACCGTGGTGGTCATCGACACCACGTTGCCCCACTTGTCGACGATGGCGAACGAGGTGGTGCCGCCGGGCTCCAGCGTCGAGTCGATGCCGGCCATCTTCGCGCCGGGCGGATTGCCGGGCGCCGGGGCCGGGCCGGCGGTCTCGCCGATCAGCTTGGCGCGGTCCGCCAGGTAGGCGGGGCTCAGCAGGCCCTCCAGCGGCACGTCGACGAAGCCAGGGTCGCCGATGTACCGGTCGCGGTCGGCGTACATCAGGCGCTCGGCCTGGGCCAGTTCCAGCCAGGCCTGCGCGTCGGTGGGGCCGCGGCTGGCGATGTCGGTGTGCTCCAGCAGGCCGAGGCCCTCCAGGGTCGCCGAGCCGCCGGACGGCAGGCCCGGGGCGCAGACCGTATAGGCGCGGTACGGGCGGCAGATCGCCTGGCGCTCGATCGGCTTGTACGCCGCCAGGTCCGCCAGGGTCATGCTGCCCGGCGTCGGGCCCTCCGAGAGCCGCCTGACGATGTCGGCGGCGACCTTGCCCTTCAGCAGGCCGTCGGGGCCCTGCGCCGCGATCAGCCGCAGGGTGGCGGCGTAGGCCGGGTTCTGGATCCTGTCGCCGGCCTTGACCTTGGTTCCGTCGGGCTTGGTGAAGTAGCGCAGCACGTCGGGCGCGCTGTTCTGCGGCGGGAAGGGCGAGTTCAGGATGGTCTCGAGCCGCTTGCCGACGGTGAAGCCGCCCTCCGCCAGCTGCTCGGCGTCGCCGAACAGGCTGCCCCACGGCCGCACGCCGTGCTGCTTGTGCGCCATGTACAGCATGGCGATGGCCCCCGGCACGCCGGCCGAGCGGCCCGACAGCACCGCCTGCGGGTAGGACATCGGCCGGCCGCCATCCATGAACATGTCCGCCGTCGCGCCGGCCGGGGCGAACTCGCGGCCGTCGTAGGACGTCAGCCTGTGGGTCCGGCCGTCGTAGAAGGTCATGAACGAGCCGCCGCCGAGGCCGGAACTCTGCGGTTCGACCAGGCCCAGGGTCACCTGCACGGCGACCGCGGCGTCGACCGCCGTCCCCCCGGCGCGCAGCACCTTCAGCCCCGCCTCCACCGCCGCTGGATTGGCGGCGGCGACCATGCTGTGCGGACCGGGCGAAGCGGCCGCGGCGGGGGGCGGCGCCGGCGCATGGACGGGCCTGGCCCTGGCAAGGCCGACCGCGGGAAGACAGACGACGGCGACGGCGGCGAGCAGAGCCAGGACAGGACGCATGGACTTCAACAACCCCACAGACAGGTGACGGCGCGGCCGGCGTCGCCAGTGGCGAGACAGCCGTTGTCGGATGACCAGACGGGTCGTGGCTCGACAACGGGCTTGGCCTTGTGCGACTGCCAGAGGATGTCCGCAAGACCCGGAATGAGGAACCTGATCACCGATGTGCCCGGCCTGCTGGTCGGACAGGCGGATGACGCGCGCGTGCGCACCGGCGTGACGGTGATCGTGCCCACCGAGCGGGCGGTCTGCGCCGCGGATGTGCGGGGCGGCGCGCCCGGCACGCGCGAGACCGACGCCCTGGCGGCGGAGAACCTGGTCGACGCCGTGGACGCCGTGGTGCTGTCCGGCGGTTCGGTCTACGGCCTTGGCGCCGCCGACGGGGTGACCGCCTGGCTGGGGGCGCAGGGGCGCGGCTATGGCATGGTCAGCCGGCCGGGCGTGCCGCTGTCGCCGGTGATCCCGGCGGCGATCCTCTATGACCTGGCCAATGGCGGCGATAAGGCCTGGGGGCTGGAGCCGCCGTACCGGGCGCTGGGCGTCGCGGCAGCCCAGGCGGCGTCCGACCACTTCGCCCTGGGCAATGCCGGCGCCGGCACGGGGGCCATGGCCGGAACGCTGAAGGGCGGCCTGGGCTCGGCCTCGGTGGTCACCGACGACGGCTTCACCGTCGGCGCGATCGTGGCGGTGAACGCGTTCGGCTCGGTGCTGGCGCCCGGTGGGCGGACCTTCTGGGCGACGCCGTACGAGCTGGACGCGGAGTTCGGCGGCCTGCCGCCGGACGGCCTGCGCGCCGCGCCCGACGACTGGGGCCCGGCCAAGGCCGCCGCGGCGGCGGCCGAGCGGGTCAACACCACCATCGCCTGCGTCGCCACCGACGCCATCCTGACCCCGGCCCAGGCCCGGCGGCTGGCGATCATGGCCCAGGACGGCCTGGCCCGCGCGATCCGGCCGGTGCACGCCCAGTCCGACGGCGACGTGGTGTTCGCCCTGGCCACCGGACGCCGGCCCCTGGCCGAGCCGGCGGGTCTGAACCTCACCCGCCTCGGGGCCCTGGCGGCCGATTGCCTGGCCCGGGCGGTGGCGCGCGGCGTGTTCGAGGCGACGGCCTGGCCGGGCGGCGAGGCGAAGGCTTGGCGCGACCTCTGAGCCGCCGCGCTCAGCCTTACCCCGCAGTTCACTATTTCGAGTCGGAAACACCCTAGCGGCACAGTCTTCGCTCTTGCTATGTCGTTCGATGAACAACGTTAGGAGAGCGGCGATGAAGGTGGGGCGTCTGGTGCTGTTGGCGGCCACGGCGGCCATTGCGGGGCAGGCGATCGGCGCGCCGGCGCACCACGCGGCCCCGGCGGGTCATCCGGCGCCGGCGCCAGGCGGCGGTGGCGGTGGCGGCCATCAGGTCGTCACCGGGCCGGTCGCCAGCTACTGGATGAGCGCCTCGACGGTCACCGGCATGGGCGGCATGGGCGGCATGGGCGGCGGTGGTGGTCGCCGACCCAGCTTCGGCGCGATGATGATGGGCGGCGGCATGCCCGATCCCAATGCCGTCAGCCACAGCCTGATCCTGCAGCTGGGCTCCTCGCAGCGTCCGGGCGGCGGCGGCCCTGAAGCCGAGCACGATCCGCCGCAGACGCTGGGGGCCGGCCCTGTGCTGCCGCTGCTGTCGCCGGTGAAGCCCAAGTACGAGGAGAGCGAGCCCGCGCCGCCGGCCGAGTACCGCCAGCCGCACGGGCGGATGCTGATCTTCTGGGGCTGCGGCGAGCACGCCGGGCCCAACCAGCCCTATGTGATCGACTTCGCCAAGCTGGGCTCGGCCGCCGGCGCCCAGCAGTTCTCCGGCCTGATGCGCAACATGGGCATCCAGTACATGCAGGGGCCCTCGCCGACCCGCAACGCCACCTATGGCGAGTGGCCGAACGAGCGCACCCGCACCCAGGTGCCGGCCGACGGCTCGCTGCAGGGCCACCACACGGTCAAGGGCAACTACAGCCCGCAGATCGACTTCGACCTCAGCGCCAACCAGGACTTCCTGCCGCCGTTCCGTATCACCACCAACGAGAAGGACCCGCAGGGCGCGGGCCAGCTCGCCTGGCGGCCGGTGGACGGGTCCCAGGCCTATTTCGCCACCATGATGGGTGCGCGCGGCGAGGACGAGGTGGTGATGTGGACCTCCAGCGTCGCCCAGGCCTCGATGTTCGGGGTGCCGGAATACCTGAGCGACGGCGAGATCGCCCGGCTGGTCAACAACCACGTGCTGATGCCGCCCTCGCAGACCAGCTGCACCATCCCGGCCGAGGCCGTGCGGGCGGCCGGCGACGCCGGCTTCTTCCAGCTGATCGCCTATGGCGGCGAGAGCAACATCACCTATCCGCCGCGTCCGCCCGCGCCGCGGCCGTGGAACATCGAATGGCAGGTCAAGGTCCGCTATCGCGCGGCCACCAGCGGCCTGGTGGGCATGGACATGGCCCGGATGATGGGCGGCGAGGACGGCGACCGGCGCCAGCACCAGGGCCAGCAACCGCAGCAGAAGCCCAAGCACGGCGGCTTCATGGGCGGCCTCGGCGGCCTGGGAAGCGTTATCCCGTAAGGCTTTGCGGCGGCGCGACGCGGCAGGTGCGGCGAACTGATTTTGCCCCCTTGCGCTTTGCGCCGCCCGCGACTAGTTTCCGCGCCTTCGCCGAACAGGCGGCGCGCGCTCGTAGCTCAGCTGGATAGAGCATCAGACTACGAATCTGAGGGTCGGACGTTCGAATCGTTCCGGGCGCGCCAATTTTTCAATGACTTAGTGGATTTCCACCGTTCTAACTTTGGCGGTTAGAACGGTGTTTAGAACGGTGGTTGCGCTCGATAGCCGGCAATCGCCCTGCTCGGCAGGCGGCGTCCAACATCGTTGGACCATCCAGGAAACGCGTCGGCGCGCGATTTCGGGCCGACACGATAGCTCAAGGACCGCTTCCGAAAGCCTCTCGGTGACTCATCTGACCGAACGGATTGGCGACTACGCCGCGCAGCATCACGTGGCCGAGGACAAGGTTTGGCAGAAGCGCCAGCTCGGCATTTACCTGGGCCTCTTCACGATCGCCCTGGTCGGCAAGGACAACTGGCAGACCACCGCCACCCATCCGGCCCTGGCCGACCGCCTGGCGGCGGCGAAGGCGGTCTTCGCAGACCATCGCAGCGACGGGGCCGACAACGTGGCCGAGCTGGCCTTCCAGGCGCTCGGGACGGTCTGGGCCGGCGCGCCCCGCTTCTAGGGCTGCAAGCCGGGCTTTTTGCTGCTTCAACAGGGCGAGGGTCGACCCATTGGGCGAGCGGTTCGCGACGGATCAAGGCAGCGATGACGACGGCGAACGAACCTCTGAGCGGCCATCTCGAGGCGCGGGTGGGCCGGCGTCACACGCTGTTCAGACGCATGACACTGGAACGGTTCAGCGCCCTGGCTCAATGGAGCATGCCGCCGGCGATGCGCGCCGACACCTTGCTGGCCTCGGCCATGACCGACGCCGACGAACGGGTGGCGGTCGCGGTGCTGCACCTGAAAAAGACCCGCGAGTTCATGTGCGTCGCCTTCGCTCGGGACAGCGCCGGACGGTGGCGGGGGTTCGAGCGGTCGGTCTATTTCCCGAGCGCGCGGGCGGCCGAGGAGGCCATCTCCCGTGACTTCGGCCGGCAGCTGCTGGCCAAGACGCCGGCCTTCGCCAACCTGCCGGGCCAGCCGCCAGGGATCGATCTCTTCGCCGCGATTGACGGGGTGACCAGATACGAAGATGCATACATCCTGCTGCGAGACGGCTTCAGCCACGCCGCCGCCAAGGAGATGCTGCAGGAGATCGCGCGCTGGTTCCCCGACCTCGACGGCCACTTCGTGCGGGAAACCCAGACAACCGGTTTCAGCGCCCGGCTCTGGGAGCTCTACCTCTGGACGGCGTTCCGCGCGCTAGACTTCGACCTCGACTACGGATCGGCCGTGCCGGACTTTGCCCTCATCAAGAATGGCCAGCGCCTCTACGTCGAGGCGACGACGGTCAGCGCCAACGAGCCCTTCACCACCTCGATGGGCCCCGGCCCGCCAAAGGCCCCTCCCGACCCGTTCTTCACCTACCTTGAGCACGAGATGGCGCAGAAGTTCGGCTCGCCGCTCTTCTCGAAGCTGAAGAAGCGCGACTGGGAAAAGCCCCACGTCGACGGCCACCCCTACCTCCTGGCCCTGGCCGATTTCCACGCACCCGGCTCGATGCGCTGGTCGGCCGGCGCGCTGCCGCAATACCTGTTCGGCCTGAAGTCGGTTTACACGCCGGATGCCGACAACCAGCTGATGGAGATGTTCATCCCCGGCGACGACCACGTCGTCGGCGACAAGCGGGTGCCGACGAACTTCTTCGCCCAGCCGGGCGCCGAGAACGTCTCCGGCATCTTGTTCTCCAACGCCGGCACCCTGGCGAAATTCAACCGGATGGGCGTGCGCGCCGGCTTCGGCGATGCGTGGGTCAGCCTGGTGCGCGAAGGCGTGCTCGTGGACCCGCAGCGGTTCGGATCCGAAAAGCGCTTCAAGATCGACGTCGAGAGCCCGGCGTATCAGGAGGGCTGGACGGACGAACTAATCCTTTTCCACAATCCGAACGCGCTGCACCCGGTTGACCCGGCCCTGTTCCCCGGCATCGGCCATGTCCGCATCGCCGACGGCGAATACCTCGAAGGCGGCCCGATACGGGTGCTCTGGTCACGGACCACGGTCATCGACTTCCTGGACCGCAAGGATGGGCAGCCCAGCTGGGCCGCGAACCCGTCGGACGACGACGGGCTCGGCTGACGGCGCCGCTTCCGCCAGGATGACCGCACGGGTAGAACCCAGGGCATGGCCGACGCCAAGAAACAGTCTGAGCAGCACATCATCGACCGCGACGGCGAGAAGCTTCTGCGCGCAAAGCTGCCGCAACACTGGTTGCTGCGGGACTACCGGCCGGACTACGGCCTCGACTTCACTATCGAGACGTTCAAGACCGGGGTGGCGGCGGACGGCAAGCTGAAGACCTACGAAACGCTGGGCGAGCACGTGTTCGTCCAGCTGAAGAGCGTGGCGGCGCCGACCCCGGCACCGTTGACCCTCTATGGGCGCGGGAATGTCGAGAAGGCCCCCGAGCAGCTCGACCGCGAGGACAAGGTGGCGGACGTCGACACCTACCGCTTCTCGTTGGAGACCTCCGAGCTCGTGACCGTGGAGCGGATGGGCATCGGCGTGCCCGTGCTCCTGGTCATCGCCGATCTGACCAACGAACGCTGCTCGTTCGTCTGCCTGAACGACTACATCGACAAGATTCTGATCCCGCGCCATGCGGACTATCGCGACAAGGCGAGCCGGACGATCCACGTGCCCGTGCGCAACGAGATCGGCAGCGAGGTGGGTCAGATCGCCCTGCGTTGGTACGCCAAGCGGCCGAAGCTCTTGGCCGCCTTCCAGCGATTCACCTACCAATATTCCGAGCTGCAGTGGGCCGCGGACGGCGACTGGCGAGGTCTCGCCAACTACTTCGGCCGTCGCATCGCCGCCTACGACTTCTGGGACGACACAGAGATGTGCCCCCTGATACCCTACGATGCCGGGGGCCTTCGGCGCTTCATGGAAACGGGGCAACCTGGCTTCGTCAAACGGCCGGCGGAGACGCCAGAGGGGTTCGACGCGGCCGCCCTGACAGCCCATTTCGAGAAGCTCGACGTCTTCGAGCTTTGGCGCCAGCTGTCCCTGCTGCCGAAGACCTACGAGGACGTCTGGCGCGAGTGGTTCTTGCCCACGGCGTTGGGAGAGATGGCCTCGGCGCCCTAGATCTGGGTCACGACCACGGCCGCGCCTACGCCAGTCATCAGGGACCGCATCCGATCGGCCTGGGTGCGGGGGAGGGCGAGCACCAACAGGCGCTGCGCACGAGACGCGCCGACGTAGATCTTTCGGGCGTCTTCGTTATCGTCGCCCGAGCCGACCGCTGACAGGGTGTCGAGGATCCCCTTGGCCGTCGCCGTCGTCATCACCACGCAAACGGCCGGAAACTCCATCCCCTTCACGCTATGGATGGTACGTGCGGGATGACCGCTCGTCGGATTGGCCGCGAGTGCGGCCGCAAGCCCGTCGTTCCACTTGAGCTTCTGCTTGATCGTCCCGCCATCGGCCGCGAGCAGGGGCTCAAGGAGGCGTCGAGCATGGTCGAGCCAAAGCTGCGCCGTTGCGAAACGGTCGCTGGTGAATCTTAGGGCGTCGGCCACGGCCAGGGCTTCGGGCCGCCAATCGTTGGCCTCCGTCGCCGTGTCGCTGAGGTACTGGTGATAGGTCCTCGGCCCCAGCCGGTCCCCGACCTGCAGCATGATCCGATGGATCGCTTCGAGCGCCTCCTTGCGGCCGCCAAGTTCGAAGGAAAAATGGAAGTCGCTGATCGCGGCGGCGAGGCGGTAGCTCAGGTCCTGGACCCCGCCATCAGGGGGATGGCCCAGCGCATTGGCCCCAGTTCGGCGGGTGGCGGCCACCACAGGACAGTCCTCCGCGACCAAACCCATGGCGTCGGTCAGCTCATGGAACTTAACCCCGATAGCCGCGGGGACACCGCCCTTGCCGGTGTAGGACAGAATCTGGACCGGCGTAGGCTCGTTGCGGAACTCGCCCAGGGCGTCGTCGATGAGCGCCCGCTCCCGCGGTGGGCGGAGTGCCACGATCGCCCGAGCGATGTGCTGGCTGGATCGGAAGTTGCCTGACATCGGCAAGCGCTCGTCGGCGGTGAAAGTCGCCGCAAACGCCGTCAGCTCCTGGGTCGCCCCGCCGCGAAAGCTGTAAATGGCCTGGTTCGGGTCGCAGATGACCTTCACGGAGGTGCCTGCGCTCCGGAACCAAGTGATGATCTCAAGGTCGACGGGATTGCAGTCCTGCGCCTCGTCGACCACGAGTTCCTCGAAGCGCCCGGCAAGGGCCGAGGCCAGGACCGCTCCGGAGACCGGATCGAGCAGACGGGCCAACGCGATCTCGCGGGCATCGGCGAAGTCGAGTTCGCCCCGATCAAGCAGCCTCTGGCGCAGATTCCGCGCAGCGGTTTCGTGCGCCTTCACGCTGCCGCGGAAATTGGCGCGCCTCAGCTTGTCCTCGATGGCCGCACCGGATTTCCGGTCGAAGCACTCCAACTTCAAGACCTGGGCCCGATCGTAGGGCTGGATATCCCTGGCGTCCTTGTCCGGGATCAGGCGGGGCTTATCGGCGCATCCATCGACGCCGAACGGCGCGATGAGCAACTGCCACAGGAAGGAGTCGAACGTGCCGATGAAGTGAGGGAAGGGAGGCGTGTCGATCAGACTCTCGCGGCGAAGCCGGTCCTCCAGCTCCGAGGCGGCCGCAAGGGTAAAGGACAGGAAGGCGACGCCGCGCCCTCGCCCCGGCCCAGACCGGTCCCGACGCGCCCGCTCAACCATGACCTGGGTCTTGCCCGCGCCGGGACACGCGGAGATGAACGCCGATCCGCCGTGTTCGATGATCCGCTTCTGCTGATCCGTCGGGATGAACGGCTTGGCGCTCACACCACAAGGGCCTCAATGGCCTGCTTGAGGTAGGGCGGGACCTTGAACGCGCCGCCCTCATTGATCGCGTCGGCCAGAACCTGGGCGAAGTCGCCTTTGCGGGCGGTCTCGAACAGCTCTTGGACCGCAACCGCCTGCGCGGCGCCCGCCTGACCGACGGCGGCGTCCCACCTGGGGCCGGAGTTAGGGTGAAGCGCCAGGTACGCGGTCTTCATGATGTCGGCGTTCCCGGCCCGGACCAGCTCGCTCTCCAGGGAGTAGTCGTTGACGATGACATCCAGCAGCTCCTGCGCGCCCAGCGCTGTGGCGGCGGCCGTCAGCCGCCGTTTGCGTCCCGCGCCCGGCGTCTCCCCGCCGGGCTGCACGCCGCCGCCGTCGCCATCGGTGAGGACGACAAGGCGGTCGGCGATCCGCACCTCCTCGTAAGGGGTCAGCAGCAGCTTCGCGTAGGGTTCGAAGTCGACCCCGTCGATTGGTACGAAGACGGCGGACCGGAACAGGCGCAGCTTCTCGACATCATCCTTCAGCACCATCTTCTTGGCGATCACCGGGAGCAACAGCGCCTCGGCGATGCCCTCCAGCAAAAGGACGCGGCCGCCGAAGAGGAACGCTGACTTAGTCACGTCGAGGTAGCGGTCGATCTTCCGGCGCTCGATGTCGGTGAGCTTGAGCGCGGCAAGCGGGATACAGCGCGTAACCCGTCGCCGTCGTCCGGCCGCGATCACTGGGTTCGGCTCGATCTCCGGCAAGATCTCGGCGGGAACCCCGGCCAGAGGCTCCGCCGGCCCCTCGTCGGCAGGCGCGTCAGCCCCGGCAGAGGGTGGAGGCAGGTGGGAACGGAAGAACACGAGCTTGCGGCTCTCGACCCAGGCCGACAAGTTCGGGGAGTGGGTGGCGACAATGATCTGTAGCTCGCCCGCCGGGCCCTGGTGACCTTCCCGCGGCAGCCGCGACTTGGTCGCCTGTTCATCCAGGAAACTCAGGACCGCCGCCTGGAGTTGCGGATGCAGATGGGCCTCGGGCTCCTCGACCAGGAAGAGGGTCAGGTCGGCGTCGTTCACCTTCTCCAACTCGACGGCGATCGTGGCCATGTAGAGGAGGTTGGCGTAGCCGTGCCCAGAGTAGCGCAGGTCTTCGGGCTCGATGCCGTGGTCGGCGAGCTTGAACCGCAGGTCTCTGGCGATATCGATCAGCTTCTCATCATTGGCGAAGCCAAGGGAGGCCGACTGGCGCCGGACGCCAGCGGTCAAGGCCGAGAGGCCGATCTCAACAGCTCCCCCAACCTTCGTCAGGATTTCGGCGTCTGCCCCTCGGCGCAGGGCCTTGGCCACGTCCTCGGGCGCCCCGCCTTCCAAGAAGTGGTTGAGCAAGGCGTAGATGCGGGTGGGGTTGCCCGAAGCAAGGGCGCGCTTGGCGTCCCGCAAGGGCGGCAGATAGACGTGGCGCACGCTCTCATGGCACCCCGGTTCGGGGTTGCCCCGCTGGGCGCCGGCCCATAGCTGGGGGCGGACGGGAAAGCGACCCGTGGTCTCGTCGTACTTCACGCCAAACGCGCAACCCGAAATGGCGGAGTCGGTCGCGGCGGTGATCAACCGCCCACGCTGGCCGGGGTTCAGGTCGGTGAAAGCCGCGCTGAGCTCGAACATCCGTTTGGCGCTGCCGAAACGGATGTCCGTCGTCTCGCAGTAGATTTCACGCCGCCCGCCCAAGGGCTGGGTCAGTAGGCGGATCGCGTCAATCGCGTTGCTCTTGCCGCCGTTGTTCTCGCCGACAAGGATCGTCAGATCCTTGCACAGCGGGATTTCCGCTTCCTCGAAGGAGCGGAAGTTCTTGAGCCCGAGTTTCTCTAGATACACTGGGCGCTCCGTCGCCAAGCAGAGCCATCGACCGACATCGATTCAACTCAAGCCTTTGATGCAGGGTGAAGTTTGGGTTGTGTTCGCGCAACAGGCTCCGATCAAGGCGACGCCCGGGGCCAAAGCCTGTCGCTCTACCGCCGAACGCCTGCATTTTGCCAGAGGCTGAGGCCGCACTTGGCTCCTTGGCGACGGTTGCAACATCCGCCCTCGCCCGCGGTTGATGTTAGATGCTGACAATCCTCGCCCGCCCCTTGAATGAAGTCTCTGCCACGGGTTTGACCAGCCGCTAGGCTAGCATGGGTGCGCATAAGCTCGCACAAAACAGAGCCTATGCTGATGCAGCTGCGGTCCAAGACTGTCCACGTCTGCGTCCGCGCTTTGCGGTGCTCGTCTTGAACAAGCGCCACCTTGCCACCACATCAGGGCTAACGAACGACGATATGCGCCGCGCACACAACATGTGTGTTGTGTCTTTGACTCTCTCGGCACACAACGTCAGTGTTGTCTCATGGCCGTCCCGTTCGATCCCGAAACTGGCTACCTGCCGATGGGCGTCCATCCCTGGACCTGGGTGGATTTTCTGGCGGCGTTCGCCTGGAATTCGCGCCGGGCGTTCCTGGCCGGCGGCCTGTATCGGGCGCTGGTCAATCTCAAGATGGCCGGCTGCCGCGCGGCGATCGTGGACGGCAGCTACGTCACGGCAAAGGAACGGCCGGGCGACTTCGATGTGGCTTTCGATCCGAACGGGATGAACGGCGCGCTCGTCGACCCGGTGCTGCTGCGCCACACCGACGGTCGCAAGGCCATGAAGGCTAAGTACCTCGGGGAGGTTTTCCCTTGGGGGCATGTCGCCTGCGAGGCGACGGGAATGATCTACGCGGACTTCTTCCAGAAGGACCGCGATGGCCGCGCCAAGGGCGTGGTTCTGTTGGATGTGAGGGCGTTGCCGTGATCGTGACCGACCGCCAGCTGGCCCATGCCAAGGCGCAGGCCGAACGCTTCCGCGCGGCTCTTGCGGCCCTGGACGCGGGTAGCCTGAATTCTACCGACCTCGATCCGCGCCTGAAGGCCGCACAGATCGATTCGGTGCGCACCGATCTGACGATCCTGGAGACAGAGATCGCGGAGTTCGAGCGCCTGCGCGACGGTGCGGTTCGCAGCTTTGACACTGACTCCCTGGCCGACCTGCCGAAGGTCTTGATCCAAGCGCGGATCGCCGCCGGCCTGACCCAGCGCCAGCTCGCCGACCGGCTGAGCCTGAAGGAGCAGCAGATCCAGCGCTATGAGGCCACGCTCTACGATGGCGCCAGCTTCAGCCGCATGGTCGACGTCGCCGACGCCATCGGCTTGGCGGTTAACAAGCGACTGGAGCTGATCGAGCCCGGCGACCCGCAAGCCGTGGTGAAGCGTCTGTCGGCTATCGGCCTGGACGAAGGCTTTCTGAAGCGCCGGGTTACGCGTGACCTCGATCTGGGTCGCGACCGCGAGTCGCTGGGCGTGATGGCGAGTCGGGTGGGCGCGATTTTCGACTGGGCACCGCGCGACATCCTTGGGCCCGGTGCTCTGGACCCCTCTCAGCTCGGCGGCGCCACGGCCCGCTTCAAGATGCCCAAGGGCCGCGACGCCCGGTCCGCCAGCATCTATGCGGCCTACGCGTATCACCTGGCGACACTGTGTGCGAAGGCCATGGCGGACCGGCCGCGGTCCACGATCCCGACCGAGTGGCATGTGTTCCGGAACGCGCTCGTGCATCAGCATGGCGGGGTGGATTTCCGCGCCTGCCTGGACATGGCCTGGGACCTTGGGGTTGTGGTGCTGCCGCTCAACGACCCGGGCGCATTCCACGGCGCCTGCTGGCGGATCAACCACGTCAACGTCGTGGTGCTCAAGCAGGCGCATCGCTACCCGGCGCGTTGGCTGTTCGACCTGATCCATGAGCTGCGGCACGCGGCCGATCATCCCGAGGCCGCCGAGTTTGAGGTGGTCGAAGGGGAGGAAACCTCTGATGAGCGCCGAACCTCCCACGACGAGCAGCTCTGCAGTTGGTTTGCCGGCCAGGTCACACTCGATGGGAAGGCGGAATCGCTGGTCGAGGCGGCCATCGCGCACGCCGATGGCGACCTTCGCCGCCTGAAGACCGCAGTGACTGCCGTGGCTGATCGGTTCGGCGCCGATGTCTCGGCCTTGGCCAACTACGCCGCCCATCGGTTGTCGCTCCAGAAAGTGAACTGGTGGGGCGTCGCGGCCAACATGCAGGACACGTCCTACGACCCGCTGGTCTTTGCGCGGGACGTCTTCTTCCAGCGCTTCGCCTTCGAGAGCCTTGGCGAACGCGAGCTGGATCTCCTCACCCTGGCTCTCCACGACGAGGCCGCCGATGGCTGAAGATCCGGAGTTCAACCAGCAGGCGTTCGCGCCGCTGAACGTGAAGTGCAAGGACAGCGACTGCGCGACGGGCCGCCACGCCTTCAGCCCAGATAAGCGAAAGAGGGACTGGGCCAAGACCTACGAAGGCCAGTGCCGGGAATGTGGCGTGAATCTGGTCGATTGGGATCGCGTGAAGCAACGCGATCTGCGCGACGTGGAGGGCGTGTTCGCGGAGCTACAGCACGAATTGATCCGCCACGTCTTCTTCCACGCGCCCTTTGACGAGAAGTCCCGCAAGCAGGCGGCGAAGCTGGGGCGGCAAGCGCTGCGCCAACGGGTGCGCCCTTATCTGGAAAAGAAGATCGGTAAGGCGAATATCGCCTGGGACGGCCGGCAGACGCCGAAGGGCGAAAGCGCGATCCATTTCGGCCAGCATGCGACCGCGACGTGCTGCCGGAAGTGTCTCGAGTATTGGCACGACATCCCGCAAGGACGTGAGCTGACCTCGGCCGAGCTCGACTACTGCGCGGGTTTGGTGCTGGCCTATCTCGATCAGCGCATGGTGGAGCTGATGGCGCCCGCGCCTGGCGCCGGGGATTCGCCGGATCTGGTCACGAAAATGATCTCGCCCCCGGCGTCGCAGCCGCCGGGAGCGGCGCACTGATGCCCAAGCCGATCGACACCGAGGCCTTCACGGCGCAGATGCGGGCCAAGATCGTGCGTCCGGCGTCCGGCGAGATTTTGATCAGCCGGCTGGCCGGCTCGGACCAACAGGCCGACCTCACCGTGCCGCCAAACTGTGACGGCCTGGGGCGCGTGCGCCACTTCCGCCGGGCGACGCCCGCCGGCTGGCCGCAGAACCCGCTGCCCATCGATCCTGCTGCGCGGGCGCTTGGCCAGGCGCCCGGAGACATGGTCCGCGCCCAGGTGTTCCAGAACGCCGCCTGCGGGTGGCGCTGCTGGTACTGTTTCGTCCCGTTCGCCATGCTCACGGGCAACGCCGCTAACGGCGCTTGGCGCACCGCCGAGCAACTGGTGTCGCTCTACGCGGCCGAAGCCGATCGTCCGGAGGTGATCGACCTATCCGGCGGATCCCCCGACCTCACGCCGGAGTGGATCGTCTGGATGATGGACGCGCTGGAGGCGGCCGGGCTGGCCGAGGCCACCTACCTGTGGTCCGATGACAACCTCAGCACGGACTACGTCTTCACAAAGCTTTCCGACGCCCAGCGCGAACGTCTTACCGCGTACCGCAACTATGGCCGCGTCTGTTGTTTCAAGGGCTTCGACGCCGCCTCGTTCGCCTTCAACACCACGGCCCAACCTGAGGACTACGACGCCCAGTTCGAGCGGTTCGGCCGATATCTCGACCTTGGCCTGGACCTCTACGGCTACGTTACCCTGACAGGTCCGGACGTTGCGGCGGCCGCCCGAGGCGTTCCGACCCTGCTCGATCGCCTACAATCCTTGGATCCGAACCTGCCGTTGCGCGTGATCCCTCTCGAAATCGGCAACTTCTCGCCGACCCGGGAGCGTGACGCCCGCGGTGGCCAGGCCCGCTTCGAGGCCGCAGCGCCGGTGCAGGAGGCCGCCATCGCAATCTGGATGAATGAGCTGGAGCGGCGCTATCCAGCCGGTCAGCGCGCGCGCGCCGTCGTGGACGTGCCGCTGAGGGCGCGGCCGTGAGCGCGGCGGCTAGCCAGTCAGCGCCCCGGCCGCCGTCGTTTCCGGCGCTGGTGGCGGCGGCCAAAGGGCGTCACCCGATCGAATTGCTGGCGGACCTTCGCGATGAGCAGAGCGCCGGCGCGCAGCGGCTGGCCGGCGAGGCCGGTGCCGTGCCGCTATTCACGCCCGCCTTGCAGCAAGGCGAGGGCTTGGCTTTGCCCCATCCGCTCGACGCCGAGTGGCGGTTCTGCGCTGAGACGGCGCGCTCCCTGGTGCGCCAAGCGGTCGCTGCGACCCGGCCTGGCGACAAGATCCTCCTGCTGGGCGTGCCGATCGTGATCCTGGCGGCAGTTGAGAGCACAGCGGATCGTCGGTTCTGCGTAGCCTGCGAGGACAACATCATCGGCGTCGGACTAGCGGCGCGGCTCGGCGACGACCCGCGCTTCCAGGATCGAGTCGCGGTGAACTGCGCGGCCGCGATCGTCGACCCGCCTTGGTATCCCCCCGTGTTTGCGGGCCTGCTCGGCCTTGCCGCAACGGCCTGCAGCCTGGACGCTGCGATCTTTGTTGGCACGCCGCCTTTGGGCGTACGGCCAACGTCGGAGATGGAGCGCCAGGAGCTCCTCGCGACCGCGGGTCGCCTTGGCCTCACCTTGGTCGAGCAGGCCTCTGAGGCCCTGACCTACCGCACGCCCGCCTTCGAAGCGGCCGCCATGCAAGCCGCCGGCCTCCACCTATGGCTGCCGACATGGCGCCGTGGCGATCTCCTGGTATTCCGCCGCGCCGAAATCCGTGTCGGCCCCCCACTCCCGCCAGCGCCGCCGGCCTTCGAGCTGACGCTGCACGGCGTCCGTCTGCGACTGCTGGCGCAGCCGGCGCCGGGGCTCGATCGCATCGCGCCTCTCGTGAACGGCGAGGTGTTCCCCAGTGTCAGCACCCGCACGCCAGGCCGCGCGCGGGCCAATCTCTGGACCAGCGGCAACCGCGCCTTCAGCTGCCCGCCGGCCGCCACCCTTGCCGCCCTGCAGCTCCTCGCAGCCGAGCACGACCTGTGGCCAAAAGGACTCGATCCGGCGCGAACCGAGGCCCAAGATTCGACGCCGATTGACCCGATTCATCTGGTTGCCGAGCTTGCGCGAATCGCTGCGCGCGACCTTGCGCATTCGGTGGCGCTGATTGGAGGGTCGTCTTGGGACCGGGCTGCGAACGACGCGCGATTCTTGAACGGCTCCGCGGCCACGTTCCGGCGAACTCTGGCTGGGGCCGCCGGCTGAGCGGGCTACTCGCCCAGACCGAGATCAGCGTCGGCGTCCATCTGGCGATCTTCGTTGAACCCTTTCTCTCGGCGGTCCTCGATGGCCGTAAGACCGTGGAGTCGCGCTTCGGCGTCCATCGCCGTCCGCCCTACCGCTGTGTCGATCCGAACGACATCATCCTTATCAAGCGGAGTGGGGGTCCGATCGTCGGCGTAGCCCAGGCGGGCGCTGCGACCTTCCACCAGCTCTCCCCGCGCGTGCTTTCCGACATCCGCGAACAGTTCGCCGGCCAGCTCTTCGCCCTGGACGACGCGTTCTGGGAGAGCCGCGCGGAAAAGCAGTACGCAACGCTGATCGAACTCAACGATCCAGCGGAAGTCACGCCGCTGCCTTTCCCAAAGCGTGACCGGCAAGGCTGGGTGATCATCGACCGCCGCCCGGAACGCGAGCCGCAGTTGGCGTTCCAATGATCATCGCACTTGCCGGCGCCATTGGCAGCGGCAAGAGCACCTTGGCCAACGCCCTGGCCGCGGTCCGCGAGTCCCGATGTGCCAGCTTTGGCAGCTATGTCCGGCACCTGGTTGACGAGCGCGGCCTCGACGTGAACGACCGCACGGTCCTCCAGGACGTTGGCCATGAGCGAGTCGAGACCGACGCCCGCGTCTTCCTGGACGACACTTTGCAATGGGCCGGCCATCACCCGGCGGGTGAACTCGTGCTCGACGGCGTCAGGCACTTGAAGATCCTGGCCGCGCTGCACGCGCGGGCTCGGGAGCTGAACGACCCAACGGTCCTGGTCTACCTGGACACCCCGGTCGACGTCCGCCATGCGCGCGTCGCCTCCCGCGGCAAGACCCTAGAACAAATCCTTGAGGACGAGCGCCACCCGGCAGAACGGGACCTCTACGAAGGTCTACGCAACGCCGCAGATCTCAGACTTGATGGTGATCGCCCCGTACAAGAGCTGCGAGACAAGGTTCTGGCTTTCCTGGCGGGGCGGTGATGCAACGCCTGTTCGGCCGTCACGTTTATGATAGAACAAGACGAGAACGAAGGGCTGAGTCTTGAGCCAACGCACCGGGAGTGCCGATCTGCCGTTACATGGCGGCCGCGTGCCCGCGTGGTTGTCCGATCGGATGACGGCGCTGGGCGTCGTCATATGCGAGGCCATCATCCATCACTATGGGCGCGACGAGCTGCTGCGACGCTTGGCGCATCCGTTCTGGTTTCAAGCCTTCGGCTCGGTCATGGGGATGGATTGGCACTCGTCCGGCATCACCACGAGCGTGCTCGGAGCCCTGAAGCGAGGCCTCGCGCCACGATCGAAGGACCTTGGCGTCCATGTTTGCGGCGGCCGCGGCAAACACTCTCGCCAGACGCCACACGAGCTCGTGTCGCTCGGCGATCGCCTCGGGTTTGACGGCGCCGGCTTGGCGACTACCAGCCGGCTTATCGCCAAGGTCGACAGCGCCGCGGTGCAGGACGGCTTCGACCTCTACCTGCACGGGTTCATCGTCAGTGACGACGCGCGCTGGGTGGTGGTGCAGCAAGGGATGAAGGGCGAGGCCGGCCAGGCGCGCCGCTATCATTGGCTGTCGGAGGGTTTGGAGAGCTTCGTCGATGCCCCCCATGTCGGGATCGACGGTGAGACCCAAGGCGACATCCTGAACCTCACGGATCTGCGCGCCGGTGCCTCGCGCAGCGCGCAGATCGAACTGCTGAACACGCTGGGCGCCGAGGGGGTGGCTCGCGAAGTCGCGGCGATCGAGCGCGCAGAGGCCCCCGCGCCGCCTCCGGAGCCCCAGATGATGTTGCCCCACTTGAGCCTGCCGGCGCACCACGACGTTCGGCCGGACGACGTCGTGATGACTCGTCTCCAGGGCAACCTGGCCGCGGCTGCCGAGCGGGGTCCCGTGGACTTCACCGAACTCCTGCAGGTCCCGGGCGTCGGAGCCCGGACAGTGCGGGCGCTCGCGCTCGTCGCCGAGGTGATGCACGGCGCGCCCTGCCGTTTCAGCGATCCCGCGCGGTTCGCCTTCGCCCATGGCGGCAAGGATCGCCACCCGTTTCCGGTGCCGATTCACGTCTACGACCAGACGATCTCGGTGCTGAAGAGCGCAGTGAGCAACGCCAAGCTGGGACAGGACGACCAGCTCCACGCCCTGCAGCGCCTCGACGCGGAATCGCGCCGGCTGGAGAGCGTGGCGGCCGCGATCAGCTTCGAGAAGGTGGTGACCGAAGAACGCGTCCGGTCCGGCCGATATGGCGGTCGGAGCATCTTCGGCTGGGAAGCGGACGCGCGCCGGATCGCCTAGTCGAGTCAGGGCTTGGCGGGCATTTCGTAGAGCTCCAGGTTCTTTGGCGCGTAGAGCGGACTCGCTTGGTTGTTGGCGTCTAGCCACGCGAGATAGCCGTCCACGTCGGGGCCGCCGATGTTGATTGCGAACTCGACCCCGAAGATCGCCTGCGCGAAATAGATTTCCTGGCCCGGCGTCACGAGAAAATCCGACTCATGCATGACTTGGCGCCACGAACCGTCGGCGCCGAGCGTCCGCGCGTTCGAAGAATAGATTCTTCGAACGTGTACAGACCAGTCCATGGGCTGCCCCCGGCGCGCGTGATTGCGCAAAGGGTCGAGCTGCGGATCGTCGATGAACTGCTCGAGGAGCCCCGCATCGTGGATCAGCCGTGCAGCCATGGACTCGGCGGCCACCTTCGCAAGGAACCGCGATAGGACCGCGCCGGAGGGCAGCGCGCCCCCCATGGGCATCAGAAGTCGGCCTTCGGGCCGTGCTGCGAGACGGCTGAAGTGCTCCGTCGGCACCGCCGCCGAGAGCGACCCGTCCTTGGCGTCGCGGAACAGCTGGACCGGAACGTCGGGATCGAGCAGTCCGATGATCGAAGGCACGCGGCCCTTCTTGCTCGGCAGGCCCTCGTGGAATCGCATCTGGCGGACCGCATCAGCCTCTAGGAACGGCTTCTCCACGGCCTTGGCGAAGTAGTTGTTGCACTTGTCGCAAACGACCCCCTTCGGCAGCACAAGCTTGGAGTTGCCCAGGGATTCCGGGAGGATGTGCTCCACGCTGCGGGAGCCGGACGACTCTATCCTACAGAAGATGCATCTCACCTGACACCTCCCCGAGACGGGGTTGGCCCCAACGCAAGCAGGATTCCCCGATGGTCTCAATCGCGGTCGGCACGGGCGGCAGCGTGTTCATCACAGGTCACGGGGTGGCTATCGCGGATGAGTTCGAACTGTCGCCGGGGATCACCCTGACGCCGGAAGTCCCCCGTCAGACCGCTTCCTTCGGCTCGACCGTCAGCCAGTTGCCCGCCCATGCGGCGTTGTTGGTGATGGAGACAGTCGCCGACTTTTCCATACGGATCGAGCATTCCGACGGCGGCGAGGCGCTGGCGGTGAAGGCGTGGAACGCCCTTTGGCTCTTCAGCCTGCTCAGCTTGGCGTTTCGGGCGCCGATCATTCCCCTCTACAGCTACGCGAAGGGACGCGGCTTCGCGGTCGCGAACCGCAACCTGATGATCCGGCCGCGCCCGAAGGTGTTGGAGCCCGCTGCTGAGTCCCTAGCCTGGGCGGCCGCCAGTGTGGGGCGGTTTGACGCTGTGTTGGCCGACCGGCGGTTCCGGACCGCGCAGCGCTACTACAACAATGCGCACGACCTGTTCGATGACGACGCCAAGATCATGCTGCTGTGGGCCGGCATCGAAGGGCTGCTCGGCGTCGACGCTGAAATCAGCCGCCGGATCGCCCTGCACGCCGCGATCCTATTGGACGGCACGCCCGATGAGAAAATGGCGACTTATCAAGCGGTGAAGAAGGCCTATGCCGCACGCTCTAAGGTCGTGCACGGCGTGGGGATGGATCAGGCCGCGCTTTCGTCGGCTTACGACTTCGCGAGCGGCCTCCTCGTCAAGGTTCTGCGAAAGATTGTCGATCTTGGTCGCATGCCGACGATGGCTGAGCTTGACCGCGTGGCCGCCTCGGGATCGCTGTCAAGCTAGTGGACCCGATCGCCCGCGAGTTGGCCCTAGATCAATCGTCTCCCAATGGGCAGTCACTCGCTCAGCAACACCGTCCAGCTTCGCTTCGAACCGGCCCAGCATCCGCATAGCTCGTAATAGGATCAGGCCGCCGGCCCCCGAAGAGAGATAGGGGTTCTCAAGCAATACAGGCTGCTTCTCGATTTCGCGGCAAATCCTGAGCGCGAACTGGTCGGCTTCGTACTCCTCGCGCCGAGCTGCCGTCACATCGATGGCGCGCCCGTGATCGAGATGGTGGTGCCCGAATTCGTGGGCGGTGGCGAAGAGCTCCATCGCCCGGGCGACCTGCTCAAACAGGATGGCCTCGAAAGGACTCGACGGTCGAAATGGCACGAGGACGTGCATGCCCGTCACCGCGTACGAGAGGTAGATTTGCAGCCAGTACTTGAGAAGGTCGGGCCGGGAGCGGATTCGACGGACGCCGTCCTCGGGGCGATAGTTCGCGCTCTCCCAAGCGGTAGGGTCGAGCATCACCGTACGAGTGAACGCGCGTGCCACGACTCCGCAGAACCGAAATAGCTGTGCCCCGACGGTCACGATGCTCTCGTCGGTCATGATCACGTTGGTCTTGGCCGCCCATGGGCCCAGACGCGGCTCGATCCCGCGGGCGACGCGGCCATGCGAGTCCATTCCGAGGCGAGTCATCGCCGCTTCAACATCGTCGCAGAGCTTGCCGAATATGAACTCGGCGTGCGGCGCTACACCGGGGCTGGTCGAGGGGGCCGCCGCAATTCGCTCTTCCTGAGCCTGCAGGAGGCTATCGATCTGGTCGTCGGTCCAACCGGCGTCGCGCATTGCGATGCGAAGCTTCTGCCGATCGGGCTCCGGATCGTAATCCGGGTCCTGCAAGGTCGCGTTCGGATGCTCAGAGAGGCGCTTGAGGACCTGGCTCCAGAGGTCCTTCGCGGAAAGGTTCCGTGCATCCGCTGGTGGCGCTTCGCGCCGGGTGCGGCGGGTTTGTCGGCTCACCTGACAAGCTGCCCGCGATGCGCCTGATCGATCGGTTCGGTCATGGGCGTGAGACGAGTGCTCTGAGATGCGCTTGCCATCAGGCGCCTACTTGGCGAGTAAAGCATATGACCGGGCCACTCGGACAAATTCCTCGATGATGAAGGCCACGAGCGGAACGTGTTTGGTTTCCGGTCGGACAAGGCAGGCGGAACGCCAGTGGAGCGATGGTAGGATATCGAGCACAACGAGTGCGCCGCTTTCGATCTCTCTCCGGAATATTGATTTCGGTCCTGCGGAGACGGCTTCACCGCGATTTATCATCGGCTTGATGACCGCGTAATTATTGCAGGAGAGCCACCTCCAACCGTCGCCGATGCCGCCCTGGTTGGAGATCGATCCCTGCATCCTGGGCGCAACCAACGGATAGCGCTGCCAGCTTTGAAGGTTGGCGTCTGGGTTTTGGAGTTCGGGGTGCCCCGTTGCGGCGACGGCGACTATTCGTTCTGTCGCCAGGTGCTTCGCCGCCAGGTCTCCGAATTGCGGATCATCGGTGTCGAACGGACCGACGATGATATCGAGATCGACCTCCCGCAGGCCGCGCACGAGGGTCGCGGCTTCCTCCGTCACCACCGAGACGCGGTTCGCGCGCGTGCGGACCAGCAACGATTGCAAGACGGCCGGCAGCAACAACTGTTCGACGATCGGGCCGACGCCGATCGTCACATCGCCCCCTTCCAGCTCGGCAAGCTGGTCGAGCAAGTGATCGATCCGCGCCAGTTGACCGTGCACGACTTCGAAATGGTCGAGCACGGCGTCGACGACTGGCGTCGGCGTCAATCCCGCGTGCGAGCGATGGAAAAAAATATGCCGGGTGAGTTCCTCCATCCGGGCAAGCTTCTTGCTTACCGTAGGCTGGCTCATGCCCAGCTGATCCGCCGCCCGCGAGATACTGCGGGTCGAACGGATAGCGGCCAAAATGCTGAGGTCGCCAGACGACAGCCTTGGGCTGGCGCGCATATTCCGATTTTTCATATCGATTGGAAAGTAACATCATTTCTTGAATGCCGGCAAACTCGCTAGCTTGCCCTCGCCTGAAAGGCAGTGACTGCGAGGACCGTCGTGACCATCGAGCTGTGGGGCATTGGGACGCCGCGCACATTCCGCCCGATCTGGGTGCTGGAAGAAGTCGGCACGCCCTATGCGATCCGCGCGATTGGACCGCGCACGGGAGAGACCCAGACCGCCGACTTCACGGCGCTGAACCGAAAGCAGAAGGTTCCCTTCCTGTCCGACAGGCAGGTCCGGCTCTCGGAGAGCTTGGCGATCTGCCGGTATTTGATCGAGGCGTTTCCAGTCGCCGGAATCTGGCGTCCCGAAACCTTGGAAGAGCGCACCAAGCTGGATGAATGGTGCTGCTACATCTACGGCGAACTCGACGAGACGGCGCTTTACGTGATGCGCCGACATCGAGATCTGGCGCACATCTTCGGTGATGCGCCGGCGGCCCTAACGTCCAGCCGGGAATATCTGGTCCGCCAACTGGCCATATTGGCGGATGGCCTCGATCCGGCAGCGACGATCATGCCGCAAGGCTTCAGCCTCGCCGACATCCTCCTCATCTCGTGCCTCGATTGGGCCAAGTCCTACGACGTCGGGCTGCCCGGCAGTCTCGACCGCTATCGCGCGAAGATCGCCGAACGTCCCGCCTATCAGCGGGCGATGAACAAGAACTACGTCATGAAAGCGAGCGACCATGGGACCTCTTAACGGCATTCGCGTCGTCGATCTGACGGCAATGGTTTCAGGGCCGGTCGCAGCGACCATCCTGGCCGACCAGGGTGCCGACGTCATCAAGGTCGAGCCGATCCAGGGTGAGCAGATGCGCTTCATGGGCGCCCCGCACAACGGGGTGCCAGCGACCTTCTTCTCGTGCAATCGCGGCAAGCGCTCGATCGCACTCGACCTGAAGTCGAACGAGGGAAAGGACGTCCTCCGCGACCTTGTCCGGCAGGCGGACGTGCTGATCGAGAATTTCCGGCCCGGCGCGATCGAGCGGATGGGATTCGGCGAGGCCGCGCTGCGCGCGCTCAAATCCGACATCATCGCGGTTTCGATCAACGGATTTGGCGAGCAGGGGCCCTACGCGCAAAGCCGCGTCTACGACCCCGTGATCCAGGCCTTGTCGGGCGCAACCGACATCCAGGCCGATCGCACCACCGGCAGGCCGGCGATGTTTCGCATCATCATCGCCGACAAGGTCGCGGCCCTGACGGCTGCCCAGGCGATCGCCAGCGCCCTGTACCACCGCGAGCGAACGGGCGAGGGCCAGGCGATCAAGGTTTCGATGCTCGACGCGATGATCAGCTTCTTCTGGCCGGAGGGCATGGGCGGCCTGGTCTATGCGGAACGCGAATTCGATGTCCGCAAAGAGCAGGGCACGATGGACCTGATCTTCGAGACCCAGGATGGGCATATCACCGCGGGCACCGTCTCGGACAAGGAATGGGCCGGCTTGTGCCGGGCCCTGCGGCGGGAAGACCTGATCGACGACGAACGGTTCGCCACGTCGATGGCCCGGATCGTCAATGCGGATGTCCGCAAGAAGATCGTCGCCGACGCGGTGTCGGCATGGTCGTCGGCCGAGATCCTCGCGCGGTTCCAAGCCGAAGGTGTCCCCAGCGCGCCGCTGCTGAATCGGACCGAGCTTCTCGACAACGCTCAAGTCGTGGCGAATGGAACGATCTCGCGCACCGAGTATGCCGGCTTCGGCGAGGTGCGACAGCCAGTTCCACCCGCTCGCTTTAGCAAGACGCCGAGCGAGATTTCCGGTCCCGCGCCCCGCCTGGGCGAGCACGGGCGCTCGATCTTGGCGGAGCTTGGCTACGACGAGGCCCGGCAGCAGGCGATGATCGACGCCAAGACGCTCAGGATCCCCCGCGACTGAGCGGATCGCCTTTTTTACTTAGCGGACCGGAGAACCGTGATGAGCAAAATATGTCTGGTGATCGGCGCGGGGGCCGGTGTCGGCGGCAGCGTCGCGGCGCGGTTCGCCACGGAAGGCTATCACGCCGTCCTTTGCCGCCGCAGCGACCAGGAAGGTCTCGACCGGCTCGTCGCCGACATCAAGGGCCGGGGCGGTGAGGCGACGGGCCTCTTGCTGGATGCGACCCGGGATGGCGCGATCGAGGACCTCGTCGAGAAGGTCGAAAGTGGGATCGGACCGATCGATGTGGTCCTGTTCAACCTTGGCGCACAGATCGGCGATCGTCCGCTGGCCAAGACCTCGCTCAAGACCTTCGAGCTGGGTTGGCGCATGGCGACGTTCGCGCTGTTCCGCCTCGCCTCGGCGCTGCTCCCGCGCATGGAAGAACGCGGCAAAGGCACGCTGCTGGTCACGTCGGCGACCGCCGCGGTCCGGGGTAACAGGGGGCAGCATTCGCACGCGGCTGCGATGGGCGGCCGCCGAATGCTCTGTCAGTCCCTGAACGCCGAATTCAGCCCTAAGGGCGTCCACGTCGCCCATGTGATTATCGATGGCATGATCGATGCGCCGGACACGGTGGGCAAGCTGCTGGGCGAGGAGCGATACCGCGCCATCCAAGAGCAAATGGGCAACGGGAAGGACGAGATCCTCGTGCCCGCGGAAATCGCGAACACGTACTTTCATATTGCGCACCAGCATCGTTCGGCGTGGACCCACGAGCTCGATCTTCGCCCCTTCACCAGCCTGCCATGGTGGAACCACTAAGCCGACTGTTGTTGGCGGGCCGGGCGCGCTAAGGCCACCCGTGGCGAGGCGAGTGGGTTCTCCATCGCCTGCCGAGCGCGTGGAGGGCCTCGCCCGTCCGTCCGAAATCGGGCGGAGGAGCCGGGGCGTCCGAAGCGATCGAAGCGTCGTCGCGGACCAAGTCGGGGCCAATGGCGACGGGCAACGACCTCATGATCCCTGCCGCTCGGCGCCGAGCCGCGCTCTGCACCTAGGGCAAATGCAGCGCGCCCACGGCTCTCGCGTGACCTCGCGTCATGCGATGCGGCGCTTCACAAAACCAGCTGACGCCGGCCTCCGGGGCCAGGCAACGGTGCATTGGCCGCCCGCACCGTGAACTCGCGCCTCTTGGCGGCCTCTCCAAGTCGAAACGCCGCCGCGAAGCCCATCTGCGCCCGGAGCCAGGCTGGATGGGCGGTCGCCATGGGCTGCCGCCCATCGCCGTGATGGCGAGGCGCCGCGCGCGCCGGCCAAGCTCGCGCCCGACCAGAATGCGGTGTTCTTCGACGATGCGGGCGAGGCCAAGATCCGCGACCGGTTGCACCGGCCCATGGGCGGCCCCTGATGCACAGCGCCATGGTCGGGCTCGCGCACGGGGACCCCGCCCATGTCGCCGCGATGATTTGCCAGGCCTGCCGCCGGCGCGCTTCTTCGCGCCCCTGCATGGAGCGCTACGCTGGGGCCAGCGTCGGCTCGCCGGCGCTTTTCCGCCGAACGAGGGGCTCGTCCTTCGGTGTTGGGATCGCGCGACGCAGCTCGACCCGAAGGCCGAGCTTTCCGATACGATCGTGATCGCAGCGCCTGACAAGGCGCCATGCGGCAGGCTTGCGAAGGGTTCGCCTAGGCCGCGGCCGTGGCCTTCATGCGCTGCCGAGCGTCCTGGCGGGCGCCGACCGCGTCGACGATCCGGCCGGCCTTGCCGAGGCCCATCGGGGGCATCGAGCCATAGATGCTTTCGTAGCGTCCCGGCGCGATGGCGTAGGTCTCGTGCCAGATGCCGACGTCGCCATCGAGGCCGACGATCTTGAAGAACGCCTTCCAGGCAGGCGCGTGCTCGTTGTCGGTGTTGCGCGCGTAGGCTTCCAGATGCTCGAAGGTGCGCCAGTACTGGACCGTCACGTTCTTGCCAAAAGGCTGCCCATAGCTTTCGGAATGGAGCATTCCAAACTCAGGGTGCTCGGCCAGTTCCTCGAGCATCCGCTTCATGGATTTCGCCACCAGGCCCCACTTCCAGAACTTCCAGGGCTTCACGAATTTCGTCCCGAGAAGGAAGACGACGAACTCGCCGTCGATCTCCGCGCAGACCCGCTTGTTGATGATCTTTTCCGCCATGCGGCCCTCCGTTCGGCGTCTTTGATATACGTTGTATATTAGAACTAACCTATGGAGAGGTGAAACGGAAGTGACAAAATTCATCTCCGAGCAACGAGTGAATTCGGGCCACCTCGGCGGAGTTGCGCCTGGACGATAAGTTCTGAATTGACACCCATATATGATGACCGGCAGTTTGCTCGGGGGCGCCGAACCTGGGTCTGGAGGGTGCCGCCGGCGGCACTGCGCGCCTGCCGCGGAGCGCCGCGGAGTGGGGCGGCGTTCGCCCGACCGCGATCAGGAGGATCTAGCCATGCGGGACTACCGGAAGATCTACGTCGACGGATGTTGGAGCGAGCCGCAGGGCGGTCGGAGCCATGAGATCGTCAATCCTGCGACCGAGGGCGTCGCCGGTCACATCACCCTCGCGACAGCAGCAGACGTCGACCGGGCGGTGGACGCCGCGCGGCGCGCGTTTCGGACCTATTCCCGCACCACGCGGGAGGACCGCCTATCGTTGCTCAACGCGGTCCTGGCTGGCTTCGCGGCCCGTCGTCAGGATCTCGCCGACGCGCTGGTCGAGGAGCTCGGAGCCCCGGCCAAATTTGCGCTCGAGGCCCAGGTCGGGACCGGCTTCCTGCACCTGGCGACCGGGATCGAGGTCCTGAAGAGCTTCGCGTTCGAGACCCAGCAGAGTTCGCGCACGGTCGTCCGTCGCGAGCCGATCGGCGTGATCGGAATGATCACTCCCTGGAACTGGCCGATCAACCAGGTCATGTGCAAGCTCGTTCCGGCGCTCGCGACCGGCAACACGATGGTTCACAAGCCGTCGGAAGTGACCCCGTTCACGGCCCACATCATCGCGGAAATCCTCCACGACGCGGGCGTGCCGCCGGGCGTTTACAATCTGGTGGACGGCGATGGTCCGACCGTCGGCGCTGCGATCTCCAGCCATCGCGGGGTGGACATGGTCTCCTTCACGGGATCGACCCGCGCCGGCATCGACGTGGCGCGACGCGGCGCCGAGACCGTCAAGCGCATCCATCAGGAGCTCGGCGGCAAGTCCCCCAATATCGTGCTGGAGGGCGCGGACCTGCAGAAGGCGGTCGGCGAGAACATCTATCGCCTGATGATGAACTCTGGCCAAACCTGCCACGCGCCGACCCGCCTCCTGGTGCCGAACGCACGCCTGGCGGAGGCCAAGGCCATCGCCGCCGCGGTCGTTCAAGGTGTGACCGTCGGCGACCCCAATGGCGACGTCCATATGGGTCCGGTGGTTTCGAAGCGGCAGTGGACCCGAATCCAGGAGCTCATCCGCAAGGGCGTGGAGGAAGGGGCTTCGCTGGTCGCTGGCGGCGAGGGACGCCCCGAGGGGCTGTCGCAGGGCTACTATGTGCGGCCGACCATCTTCGCAGATGTGACGAACGACATGACCATCGCGCGCGAAGAGATCTTCGGCCCGGTGCTCTGCGTCCTCGGATACGAGGACGTGGACCAGGCGGTGGCCATCGCCAACGACACCGACTACGGCCTAGGCGCCTATGTGCAGGCAGCGGACGACGAGGCGGCCTTGGTCGTCGCCGAACGCTTGGAGGCCGGCATGGTCTACATCAACGGCGCCAGCGAGGATCCCGCAGCCCCGTTCGGCGGCTACAAGATGTCAGGCAACGGCCGCGAATGGGGTCCCATGGCGTTCCAGGAATTCGTCGAGGTGAAGGCGCTCATTCGCCGCGACGCCGCGTAAGGCAGAGCCGGCGCCGGGCCGCGATTGGCGGCGCGGCGTCGGCCCTAGGCGCTCGCCTTCGCGTTCCGCCGTCGCGCAGCCGCCACTTTTGGAACCGAGCGGGTCTTCGTCTCTTCCGCCATCGGCAGATGGTTGAGGCCCTTGGCGCCTGGCCCGCGCTCAACGTGCACATGACGTGGGTTGAGGGGCTCGCCGCACTCGGAGCAGACCATGACCGGGTCGAAGACATGACCGCAGTCCATGTGGCGATGAAGGAGGGGTCGGCCCTTCTTGTCGACCATATGCACGTCGCCCCAGTGCACGATCGACATGACCACCGGGTAGAGGTCGAGCCCCTTCGGCGTCAGCCTGTATTCGTACCGTGTCGGATTGGTCTGATAGGCCACCTTTGTGAGCACGAACGCTTCGACCAGCTTGTTCAGGCGGTCGGTCAGGATCGGCCTGCCGATGCCGAGGCGCTCATGAAAATCGTCGAACCGACGCACCTTCAGAAAGCATTCCCGTAGGATCAGCAGCGTCCAACGATCCCCGATCACGGACAGCGTCCGGGAGACCGAGCACGGCTGATCTGCGAGTTCGTTCCACTGCATGCAAAGTTCCTAACGCCAACCCGACGTGAAGGTCGATGCCAAATATGAACGAATATAGTCCGCGTCGCAGAAATCCGCCACCCACCCCACGTCCCCACGGGCGCTGGGTATTCGTGGCGTTGCTAGGGCAGTCTTTCGTTCGTTGCGCAGGTGAAGGAGCACTTCAACACGACTCGCGCCGCGCGCTGACGATCCACAGGCGCAGGCAGCCTAGGCCCTCATGTGGGTTCTCTTTCTTTACTTTTGGACAAAGTTGCTGCGCCATCGTGTGCCGGCGCTCGGGAGCGTGAGCCGAGCCTGGGGGAATCGACATGATCGAGCTGACCCTGCGTGTGCTGGTCGCGGACGATCATCCCGTCAACCGCTTGATCCTGTCCGAACTCTTCACGCAGCTGGGTTGCCAGGTCTGGGCCGTCGCCGACGGCGGCGACGCGCTGAAGGTCGCACAGAACCAAGTCTTCGACCTGATCTGCCTCGACCGCCACATGCCCGGGCTCTCTGGCGACGAGGTCGCCGCGCGGCTGAGGCCCGATCACCACGTGCTGGCCTGGACGACCGATCTGAGGGCGCTGCCGTCGTGGTTCGACGGCGTCCTCCCCAAGCCTGTCACCTTGGCTTCGATCGTTGCGGCCTGCCAGGCGGCGGAGAAGCGCGCGCGGACCGCGGGAAGAGCCCGCCAATCGGCTGAGCATTTGCAACCCGATCGACCGAGGCCGGGCCCTTCAAGGCTGGCTGGAGCGCGTTCGGTCTGAGCGCACGCCTATTAAGCACGCCCGCACGTTCCGCATTGTCCTATGGGTACCATTTTAGTACTTACTGGAGTCCACTCAGGAAGCGGGGGCGGCGTGGACGAGTTCGACATCATTGTTGTCGGCGCCGGCAGCGCCGGTTGCGCTGTGGCGGGACGTCTTGCCGAGGATCCGCGTCGCAGCGTTTGCCTTGTCGAAGCGGGCGGGCGCAACGACAACGTCTTCGTCCGAACGCCAGGCTTGCTTCCTTTTATCCCCAATGCCGCGAAGTGGGGTTTCGAGACCATTCCCCAACGCGGCCTCAATGGGCGACGCGGTTACCAGCCGCGAGGCCGGGGGCTCGGCGGCTCGAGTTCGATCAACGCCATGGTCTATATCCGCGGGGCGGCGTCGGACTATGACCGGTGGGCCGAGGCAGGCTGCGCCGGCTGGAGTTTCGCCGAGGTCCTTCCCTACTTCATGAGATCCGAGGGCAATGCCCGCGGCGGCGACGCCTTGCATGGCGCCGAAGGCCCCCTTTCCGTCGAAGACCAGCGCTGGCCCAACCCGGGCAGCCTCGCCTTCATCGCGAGTGCCGCCAGCCTGCAGCTCGGCGCGAACCCGGACTTCAACGGCCCTAAGCAGGACGGCTTTGGCCTCTATCAGGTCACCCAAAGGCGGGGGGAGCGCTGGACGGCGGCGCGTGCCTATCTCTCTCCCCGGCGAAACCTTGCCGTCCACACCGGCGGCCTCGTGGAGCAGATTCTCATCGAGGCTGGACGGGCCACGGGCATCGTAGTCCGCGGCGACGGTCGCCGGCAGATGCTCAGGGCCCGCGGCGGGGTGGTGCTGTCAGCCGGCGCCTTCGGAAGTCCTCAGCTTCTGATGCTCTCCGGCATCGGGCCAGCGCACCATCTCGCCGACCATGGTGTGGACGTGTGTGTAGACCGCCCCGCCGTCGGAGAAGGCCTTCAGGATCATCCAGACTATGTGGGCTGCTGGCAAACCGGGCCCGAGGCGTTTTTCGGCGACAGCCTGGCCGGGCTCGGGCGCATGGTCGCCGCGCTCGTGGAGCATCGGATCCGGCGCACCGGCATGATGACGACGCCGTATTCCGAGGCGGGCGGCTTCTGGCGCTCCTCACCGGACTTGCCGGCGCCAGACGTGCAGTTCCACTTCTTCCCCGTTCCCCTTGAGGACCACGGACGCGTCAGGGTTCGCGGCCATGGGTTTTCCTGTCACGCCTGCGTGCTCCGTCCGCAGAGCCGCGGGTCTGTTCGGTTGCAGTCGGCAGACGCGGCCGCGGCGCCGCTCATCGATCCGAACCTTCTCGATGATCCCCGGGACATCGCGACGCTGCGGGAAGGCGTGCGGCTCATGCACAGGATCGTCGCCGCCGCGCCGCTGAGCGCCTATCAGCCGCGGGACAGGCATCCCATCGACATAGACGACAACGATGTGCTCGACGCGCTGATCCGCGATCGGGCTGATACGGTCTATCACCCGGCCGGCACCTGCCGCATGGGCGGCGATCCCGAAAGCGTGGTGGACGTCAGACTGCGGGTGCGCGGCGTGGACGCGCTCTGGGTGGCTGATGCGAGCGTGATGCCCGACCTCGTCTCAGGGAACACGAATGCTCCGAGTATCATGATCGGCGAACGATGCTCCGACTTCGTAAGGGCGGCGCTGAACGCATGAACGCGGCGAGCATCACTAGGCTAGGCGTGACGGCGAGTGCGTTCACTTTTGCCACTCGTCATGTGGACCGGTGGGGGCGCAGGCGGTAGGCTCGACCCGGCATCGGGCGTCCGCTGGCGCATCGGAGGTCCCTTGAGGTGGTCTGAGCTACGCGATGCGGATGATCCAGAGACGAGGGCGCTGGCCGTGCTTGGGGATCGTTGGGCCTTGCACCTGCTGTCCCAGTGCCTTGCCGGGACCGCCCGGTTCGACCAGCTCCAACGTCGCTACGGTCTCTCCAGATCAATCGTCGCCGATCGGCTGAAGCTTTTCGTCGAGGAGGGGATATTGGAGCGCTGCGATGCGGACGTTGCACGGCACGGATATCGGCTGACGGATAAGGGGCGCGCCCTGACGCCGCTGTTTGCGGCGATCAAGACGTGGACGCAGGATCACGTCGCCACTCCTCGTGCGGGAAGTACACGTCGAGCGCGGCCGAGGAGCGCCCCGCCCGAACCGCGATCTCCCGAATAGTGACGCCCTCTACAGGACACCTGTCCTCTGAGGAGATCGGCTCGGCTCAGTGGATGACGGACGCCGCCCCGAGCTAGGCATCGCGACCCGTTACCCTGATCGGAGGCCTTTCCTCCTGCCGGCGAGGTTGTTCTTGCGCCGATGGCACTATAAGTAAATAAAAAGAACTTATCGGGGAAGTGGTGGTGACGGTGCGCGTCGCGCGGAGGTCCCGGTCGGAGGCTGTCCCAGGTAACAAGGCGCCTAACGGCGGGGTCCTGCACGCGCGAAAGGCTATCGGACCCAATGGCCGCGCCTGAGCCCTTGCACGGCCTAGCCAGCCGTCAGGACGCTCAGGAGGCGCTCGCCGGCGACCTCGCCGAGATGGCTGGCCAGTTGGCGTCTGCCTTGGCTCTGGAGGATGACGCCGCGCTTCGCAGCTGGCTTCGCGCGGAAGCCGGCGCGCGCCCCGGGGAGCCGCTCTCGATCAGGCTCGGGCCGCAGGAGGTGTGGGCCGTGCTGAAGGGTCCGCAGACGCGTCTCGTCCGCGCGGCGGAGCCCGCGAGCCATCGCGTCGATCTCCATCAGCGCCTTTGGCAGGACAAGGCAGCCCTTGCCAGGTTCGAGACGGCGCAAGCTCGAACCTCGGCGCATCGACGCGCCGAGGAGATGTTGCGCCCCCTTCTCCAGCGCGGCCAGGATCCCACCCGGCGCCTCATGGCGAGCCTGCAACAACGCTCGGCGCTCCTGGAGCATACGGCCTACAGGTTCTCGACCCGATGCATCCACGTCCTCCAAGACTTGCGCCGGGATCTGCTCGTTCTGGGGACAGGCGACGAGGCCGGGGCGAGGGCGTCTCTGCTCACCTACTGGCGACTGGTCTTGGCGAGCGGACACCTCAGTGTGTTGGCCGCCTCGCCGGACGCGCGGCCTTGGCTTGTCGACATGGCGGGAAGTTTCACCTGGGTCGACTGGACGCCGAGCATGCCTCTCGTCCTCGAGCGCTCACTGTGGTTCGCAGCGGTCGGCGCCAAACAGGCGGCCGCTTTCGGCGAAGCAGTGGTCGAACGCTATGTTCGCGCCATGGCGCTGGCGGGGCAGCCGCTGCGGGTCTTCGATGCCGCGCTCGGCCTGCTGGCCATCGGACTCGACGATCCCCGTCTCGTGCCGGCCCTGCAGAAGGAACTCGATCTGCAAGCGCAGCGCTTCGAGCGCGCCAGCTCGACCCATTCCGCGTTGCAGGCCGGCATCGCTCGCAATGCGGGCGCCTGTCTTGCTGATCCGGAGGCGGCCGAACGCGCCCTGCCAACCGAACTGGCCGGCGTCTTGCCCGGCCGCGGCGCCGAGGTCGGACTATTCTCTCGCGCGGCGTTGCAGCTCGATGCCGCCGAACCGCTTGCGCATGGCTATCTGGGCCTGCTCGCGCTTCCGGCGCTGATGCGGATCGATCTCGAAGCGCTCTATCCGGCGCACCCTCCACGCCAACCCGTGTCCGGCATGGGACCTTCCGCCATCGCGACGCACATCAGACGGACCTGGACGCCGTCGCAAAAGCCCACGGCGAAGCCCCACTGACCGCGAGGCGTTGACGCGTCCGATGGCAGGGCGCTTGCATAAGTTCTTTTTTCATACTTAATAGCGCCCGACGCTCGATGTTGCCGAGACCGGAAGGAAGACCCATGCGCGAAGCTGTCATCGTCGCCGCCAAGCGGACCCCCATCGGCAAGGCCTATCGCGGCGCCTTCAACAACACCTATGGCGCGACCCTGGCCGCCGAAGCGATCAAGGTGGCTGTGGCCCAGGCCGGCGTGGATCCGGGCGAGATCGACGATATCGCGCTGGGCGCGGCCATGCAGCAGGGTACGACGGGCAACAACATCGCTCGGCAAGCCGCCCTGCGCGCCGGCCTGCCGAACACCGTCTCGGGCATGACCATCGACCGCCAGTGCAGCTCCGGCCTGATGGGCGTGGCCACGGCCGCCAAGTACATCGTCAACGACGGCGCCCCGGTCGCCATCGGCGGCGGCGTCGAGTCGATCAGCCTGGTGCAGAACGACAAGTCGAACCGCTTCATGGCCTTCGACCCGTGGCTCAACGAGCACGTGCCGGAGCTGTGGACGTCGATGATCGAGACCGCCGAGGTGGTGGCCGAGCGCTATGGCGTCAGTCGCGAGAACCAGGACGAGTATGCGCTGGAATCCCAGCGCCGCACGGCTGTGGCCCAATCGGAGGGCCGCTTCGACAACGAGATCGTCCCGGTCACCACCGTCATGAAGGTGCTGGTGAACAAGGAGACCGGCGAGACCGTCGACAAGGAGATCACCCTCTCCGCCGACGAAGGCAACCGCCCGCAGACCACGCTGGACGACCTCAAGAAACTCGCTCCCGTGTTCAAGGGCGGCCGCTACGTCGCCGAGGGCAAGTTCGTCACCGCCGGCAACGCCAGCCAGCTGTCGGACGGCGCCGCCGCCGTGGTGCTGATGGAGCGCAAGGAGGCCGAGAAGCGCGGCCTGGAGGCCCTGGGCGCCTACCGCGGCATGGCCGTCGCCGGCTGCGGCCCGGAGGAGATGGGCATCGGCCCGGTCTTCGCGATCCCAAAGCTCCTGGAGCGCAACGGCCTGAAGGTCGACGACATCGACATCTGGGAGCTGAACGAAGCCTTCGCCTCCCAGGTGATCTACTGCCGCGACAAGCTCGGCATCGACCCGGCCAAGTACAACGTCTCGGGCGGCTCGATTTCGATCGGCCACCCCTACGGCATGACCGGCGCCCGCTGCACCGCGCACCTGATGTACGAAGGCAAGCGCCGCGGCGCGAAGTACGGTGTCGTCACCATGTGTATCGGCGGCGGCATGGGCGCGGCTGGCCTCTTCGAGATCTTCTGACGCGCGTCCGCGCTTCGCCCAAGAACGATGAGGCTTCATTGGCCGCGAGCGGCGTTTCGGACCGGCCTCAGCTCGAGGCCGAGCTGAGAGGGCCTATCCCGACATGGCGGAAGACCCGGAAGCCCCACTCTCTCGTGCTGCGGTCGCCTTGGTCCTCGGCGCGGCGCTTGCGGGCTCCAGTCGCAGCGACCTGGTGGCGCGCGGCGGGGGTCTGGCCGACATCTTCCTGGTCGGAGGTTTGCTGTTGATCACCGGCGGGCTTATCGCGACGGTTCGCGTGCTCATCGCCCACTGGAATGATCGGGCCAGGTGAGGCGGTGAGCACCTCCCTTCCCGACGACGACCGCTCCGCGGACGCTTCTCACGAGCGCGTCACCGAAGTGCGGGGCGCGCGACGGCTGGCGCCGCCCGACGGCCTGGCCGGACCGCGCTGCAAGCGCCGCAGGAGCCGGGAGAGCGCACACTCGTCGTGCGGCTCGATCCTGACGATCGAGCCGCACCAGTGCGTCACGGCTTGAGGTGCACAAAGTTCGGGGGCCGCCTTTCGGCGAAGGCGCGGAAGGCTTCACGCGCCTCCTCGCTGGTCAGCCGTTCGGCGAAGACGTGGCTTTCCGCCTCGATCTGGCGCGCCAGCGCCGCGGCGTCCCGCATGAGCCGTTTGGTGGCGATCACAGATCCGAGGGGTTTGCCGGCCAGGGTCCGCGCCGCGGCGCGGGCGGTCTCGAGCACGTCGTCGCGCGAGGTCATCCGATTGGCCAGGCCGAGGGAAACCGCCTCCACGCCGGAGATCGCCTCGCCCAGGGCGAACGCGGCGAAGGCGCGCACATGGCCGATGCGGGCCGGCAGCAACAGGCTGGACGCCGCTTCCGGCGACAGGCCGAGATTGATGAAAGGCGCGGAGAGCTTCGCCGTGTCCGCGACATAGACCAGATCGCAGTGGAGCAGCATGGTCATGCCGACGCCGACCGCGAGGCCGGGAACCGCAGCGATGATCGGTTTCTGCGCAACGGCGAGCGCTTCGATGAAGCGATGCGCCTCGGGCTCGCTGGCCTCGCCGGCCGCGGCCTTGGCGAAGTCCGCAAGGTCGTTGCCGGCGGTGAAGGCTTCGCCTTCGCCCGCGAAAAGCACCACCCGCACGTCCGGGCTCACCTGGGCGTCTTCCAGGGCCTCGCGCGCGCTGCGGTACATGGCGGTGGAGAGGGCGTTCTTCTTCTCGGGCCGGGCGAAGGTGATCTCCCGCACGCCGCCGGCATCCCGCACCTGGATATGTTCGCTCATCAGGCGCCCGCCTGGACGGCCGAGGCCACGCCAGCCTCGGGAATGATCTCCAGGAGCGCGACCACCTCCTGCGCCGTCGTCAGGGGGCGCGGATTGGCGCGGGCGAAGATCGATTTGACCGCGACCTCGCCGATCCGGGCGTAGTCGGCGGGTTTCACACCCACCTCCTGCAGGCGGCGCGGCAGGCCGAGGTCATCGAGGAGGTCCTCAAGGGCTTCGGCCGCGCTCTTGCCGCTCCCGCCCAGGGCCGCAGCGATGCGGGCTTGGGCTTCTTCGGTGGCGGGGCGGTTGTAGCGCAGCACCCGCGGCATCAGCACCGGCGTGATCAGGTAGTGCGGCACACCCATGGTCCCGCCGAGTACGTGCCCGATGGCGTGGCTCGCGCCCATGGGTACGCGGGTCTGCAGCCCGAAGGCTGAGAGCCAGGACCCGAACTGCGCCTCGCGGCGCGCCTCCAGATCGGATGGGTCGGCCCTGCAGCGGCGAAGGCCGCGCGCCAGCCGCGTGAGGCCCTCCGTCACCACGGCATCGGAGAGCGGTGTGCCCAGCGGCGAGCACAGGGCCTCGATGCCGTGGTCCATCGCCCGGGTGCCGGAGCCGAGCCAAAGGGTCTCAGGCGTGTGTCGGGAGATGGCGGGGTCGAGGATGATGGCGAGCGGCATCATCAAGGGATGATGGAAGATCTGCTTCCAGTCGCGGCGGGTGTCGGTGACCAGGGCGCCGGCATTGTATTCGCCGCCGCTGAGGGTGGTGGGAACCACCACCGCGCGCACGCGCGGCGCGCGGAAGGTCTTGGCCGCCGCGCCGATGGCGCCGGGGACGGGGTTGACCTCATAGCCGTCGAGGCCGTCCTCCTCGAAGATCTCGTGCTCCATGCACACGGCCGCGATCTTCACGGCGTCGACGACCGACCCGCCGCCGATCGCGACCAGGAGGTCGGCGCCCGCATCCGCAGCCGCCTTGGCGAGCGCCACGGCGTTGGTTCGCGTCGTGTGCTGCGGCACCCGGTCGAAGTCGCCGGCGAAGCGCTCGCCGAGTTTGCGGCGCACGGCCTCGATCTCGTCGGTGGTGGTGTTGAGGGTGTGGCTCACCACCAGGAACACCCGCCGGGCGCCGACGCGCTCGGCTTCCTCGAGCAGGGCCTCACTGGCCGGCTTGCCAAAGACGACCCGGTCCATGGTCGGAAAGTTCTGAACGCCGTTGTTCCGCATCATTTAGCTCCTCAAGAGGGGGGCGCCCGGTCGTTGTCGGCATCGTCGACGGCCCGGGCTGCGCGTGAGGCTCGGGACCGGCCGCGCCGGGCCGGGTCTCGCTACCAGGGCTCCACCGAAGGGCGGATCTCGTGCTCGAAGGTCCAGGCGTCCGCCGGCTGCTGGTGCAGGGCCCAATAGGCCTCCGCGACCGCGGCCGGCCGCATGAGCACCCGCTCGCCCGTCTGGCCCGCTTGCTGCGCCTGCTGGATCCGCTCACGCACCCATGCGGTGTCCACGCCCGAGTCGATGACCAGGTGCGCCACATGGATGCCCTTGGGCCCGAGTTCGCGGGCGGTGGATTGGGCGACCGCACGCAGCCCGAACTTGGCGGCGGCGAAAGCGGCGTAGCCGACGCCGCCGCGCAGGCCGGCGGTCGCGCCCGTGAAGAAGATCGAGCCCGAGGCCCGCGGCAGCATGTGCCGCGCCGCTTCGCGGCCGCTGAGGAAGCCGGCGTAGCAGGCCATTTCCCAGACCTTCCGGAAGACGCGGGAGGTGGTTTCCAGCAGGGGGTAGTTGACGTTGGCGCCGATGTTGAAGACCGAGACCTCGATCGGGGCGGCGGCCTCGGCCTCCGCATAAAAGGCGCTCATCTGGTCCTCGTCGCGCGCGTCCAGTCCGCGCGCGACCACGCGGCCGCCGAAGGCCTCGATCTCGGCCTTGAGCGGCTCGAGCTTCTCGGCCTGCCGACGGCCGACGAAGACCAGATAGCCCTCCGCGGCAAACTTTTTGGCGATTTCGGCGCCGATGTAGTCGCCGGCGCCGACGACGACGGCGGTGGCGTTACGGGGCGTGGGCGATTGGGCTGGCGTTGACATGGGACTCCCTTTGGTCGGCCGGCGGTGTGCGCCAGACGTGTTCGGCGCGGAGGTCAGGCCGCGCGTCCGAGTTGGATGTAGCGTTCGATGTGGTGGTCCACGTCGCCGAAGAGGTGGTCGAGCATCATCAGGCGCTTGACCGAGTGCGACAGAGGCAGCTCCCAGGTCATGCCGATCCCGCCATGTAGCTGCACGGCTTCTTCGGCGACCAGGGTGGCGACCCGTCCGACCGTGTACTTGGCCGCGGCGATCGCGCGTTCGCGCTCACGCCGGTCGTCATCGAAAGCGGCGGCGGCGTTGATCACGGCCGAGCGCGCCTGTTCGATCTCCACGAGCAGCGTGGCCATTCGGTGCTGCAGTGCCTGGAAGGCGCCGATCGGCTGCCCGAATTGAACGCGGGTGCGCAGATACTCGACGGTGCTGTCCCGCACCACGCCAAGGGCTCCCAGCGCGTCGGCGCAGATCGCCAGCACGCCGGCCGCCACCGCGGATTCGAGCAGGCGGAAGCCCGTATCCGCGCCGCCCAGGCGTTGGTCGTCGTGGACGTCTACGTTGTCGAGACTGAGCTCGGCCCAGCGCGATCCGTCGACGCCCAGATAGCCGCGCAGGGAGAGCCCGGGGGCGCCTGCCGGGACCACGAACAATGTCAGGCCGGCCTCGTCCGCGTCCGCGCCGGCCGACCGGGCCGAGACGATGAAATGGTCAGCGGCCTCGCCCCAAGGCACATGGGCCTTGGCTCCGGAGATCGACCAACCGTCGCCGACCCGCTCGGCGCGCGCCGACACTTGGGAAAGCTCGTAGCGGCTCCCCGGCTCTTGGTGCGCGAGCGTCACGACGGCATCGCCCGCGATGATCTCATTCAGGAGGTGATCGGCCCCGTCAGTCGAGGTCGCGCCCAGCAGCAGCCCGCAAATCAGGCTCGGCAGGAACGGGCCGGCCACCGCGGCCGCGCCGAGTGGTTCGAAGACCGCCAGGATGTCGGCCGGCGTTCCACCGTAGCCGCCCAGAACTTCGGGGAAGAGCGCGCCGAGCGCGCCGAGCTCGGCGACCTGGCGCCAGGCTTCGACGCTGTAGCCGGGCGCGGTGGCGGCGAGGGCGAGCCGTCGCTCCAGGGGCAGGCGCTCGGCGAAGAAGCGCGCCAAGGTGTTGGAGAGCGCCCGCTGCTCGTCGCTGAGATGAAAGTCCATGGAGCGTGCCTCAGAGCTTCAGGATGGCCTTGGTGATGATGTTGCGCTGCACCTCGTTGGAGCCGCCGTAGATCGTCAGCTTGCGCGCATTGAGGTAGCTCGCCGTGACGCCGACCCCGTAGTCAGGCCCCACTGGCTCGGTGTTGGAGCCGGGCTCGAGGACCTTGCGCTGGTAGGGCACGGCGTAGGGGCCGAGCGCGCGGCGGGTCAGGCTGAGGATCTCCTGGCGGATCTCCGTCCCCTTGACCTTCAGCATGGAGCTTTCCGGACCGGGGCCGCCGCCCGCCGCGCTCGCGGCCACGACCCGCAGCGTCGTCGTCTTGAGGTTCTCGAGCTCGATCTCGAGCTTGGCGAGGCGCGCGGCGAAATAGGGGTCCTCCGCCAGCGGGCGGCCGCGCTTGGTCTCGGTCTGGGCGATCTCGCGCAGCAGTTCGAGCGACGCCGACGAGCCCCCGACCATCGCCATCTGAGTGCGCTCGTAGGTCAGCAGGTACTTGGCGTAGGTCCAGCCCTTGTTCTCTTCGCCGACCAGGTTGGCGACCGGCGCCCGGGCGTTGGTGAAGAAGACCTCGTTGACTTCGTGCTCGCCATCCAGGGTGATGATGGGCCGCACTTCCACCCCGGGCTGGTCCATGTCCACCAGGATGAAAGAGATGCCGTCCTGCTTCTTGCCGCTGGCGTCCGTGCGCACCAGGCAGAAGATCATGTTCGCGTGCTGGGCGTAGCTGGTCCAGGTCTTCTGGCCGTTGATGACGTACTCACCGCCCTCGCGGACCGCCGTGGTCTTGACGCCGGCCAGGTCGGACCCCGCGCCCGGCTCCGAGTAGCCTTGGCACCACCAGTCCTGGCCGTTCAACATGCGGGGCAGCCAATAGCGCCTCTGGTCTTCGGAGCCGTACTTGAGCAGCACCGGCGCCAGCATCTTCAGACCGAAGGCGATGACCGGCGGTGCGTTCGCAAGGCCCGCTTCGTAGTCCCAGATGAACCTCTGGGTGACCGTCCACTCCTGGCCGCCGTAGGCCTTCGGCCAGTCCGGCGCCAGCCAGCCCCGCTCGCTGAGGATGGCTTGCCAGCGCTCGGTCTGCGCCTTGCCGAGGGTCTTGCCGTGGCGCACCCGCTCGGCAAGCTCGGCCGGCAGCTTCTCGGCGAGGAACGCCCGCACCTCCTGGCGGAACGCCTCGTCCTGCGCGCCGAATGCGAGTTCCATCTCAAGCTCCCGCTCTTGGTTGGCTGGCGGTCTAACATAGTGAGTTGGAAAATAGAACTTGAAAGTTTCGAGCTCGGCGCCAGTCGCCGTGCCCTGGTCCGCGCCTGGGGAGCGTCAGGATGGACCTGCCCCGATCTGGCGTGAGAAAGAACGCCCTGGGGCGGCGAGCGGCTTGAAAAGAGCCGACGTTCGTGTCAGTAATAAATCAACACTTACTCTACAAACCTCACGAAAGGCTGGGCATGACCGTCAAGTTCCTCTTCGACTTCGGAAGCCCCAACGCGTACCTGTCGCACCGGGTGATCCCGGAGATCCAGTCGCGGACTGGGGCGGCGTTCGTCTACGAGCCGATCCTGCTGGGCGGCGTCTTCAAGTTGACCGGCAACCAGTCGCCGGCGACGGCCTTCTCGGGCATCAAGAACAAGCCGGAATACGACCGGCTCGAAATGCAGCGGTTCATCGCCAAGCATCGGATCGGCGACTTCCGCCATAACCCCCATTTCCCCATCAACACCTTGCAACTCATGCGGGGCGCGGTCGCCGCCCAGGAGGCGGGGGTGTTCGAGGCCTTTGTCAGCTGGATCTTCGACGACATGTGGGTGCGCGGGCGAAAGATGGACGATCCGGAAGTCTATGCCGCCTCCTTGGACGAGGCTGGTTTGCCGCGCGAGGAGATCCTTCGGCTGGCCCAGACCGATCCGGTGAAGTCGAAGCTCCTGGCCAATACCCAGGCCGCCGTCGACGCGGGCGCCTTCGGCAGCCCATCCTTCCTGGTCGGTTCCGAACTCTTCTTCGGCAAGGACCGCCTGCGCGACGTCGAGGAAGAAATCCTGAAGGCACGGCTCGTGCCGGCCGCAGCAGGCTGAGACGCGGATCCGACCGGCGCACGGTCGGTCGCAATATCAGCGATCGGCCGACTTGGTTGCGGGCGTACGCCGCCAAGTCCTCCGCAGCTTTCGCGAGCTTTGCCCTCGCGCGCGAGCCATTGCGTTCATGGTCGACAGCCGACCTTCAGCTGTTGCGCCGCGGCCGCCGTCTCAATCTTATGGGAAGGGCGCCGAGCTCGACCCTCAAACTCGGCCCCTAGCGAGAGATGCCGCCAGCCTGGACGAAGTTGAGGGCGAGCCGCCCTTCTTCGGGCTGCACGAAATGGGCCTCCCACTACAGCCCCTTGAGGATCCCCTCGACCATCTTCTTGGCGTCGCCGAACAGCATCATGGTGTTGTCGCGGAAGAACAGCTCGTTCTCGACCCCGGCATAGCCCGAGCTCATGCCGCGCTTCACGAACAGCACGGTGCGCGCCTTTTCCACGTCCAGGATCGGCATGCCGTAGATGGCGCTCGACGGGTCGGTCTTGGCGGCCGGGTTGGTCACGTCATTGGCGCCGATGACGAAGGCCACGTCGGCGGTGGGGAACTCGGCGTTGATGTCCTCCAGCTCGAACACCTCGTCATAGGAGACATTGGCCTCGGCCAGCAGCACGTTCATGTGGCCCGGCATGCGCCCGGCCACCGGGTGGATGGCGTACTTCACCTCCACGCCCTCTTCCTTCAGCTTGTCGCCCATTTCGCGCAGCGCGTGCTGGGCCTGGCTGACCGCCATGCCATAGCCGGGGACGATGATCACCTTGGACGCGTTCTTCATGATGAAGGCCGCGTCGTCAGCGGAACCCTGTTTGACCGGCCGGGTCTCGACCTTGCCGCCGGCCGCCGCGGCGCTGTCGTCGGCGCCGAACCCGCCCAGGATCACGGAGATGAAGCTGCGGTTCATCGCCTTGCACATGATGTAGCTGAGGATCGCCCCGGACGAGCCCACCAGGGCCCCGGTGATGATCAGCGTCACGTTCTCCAGGGTGAAGCCCAGGGCCGCCGCCGCCCACCCCGAATAGGAGTTCAGCATCGACACCACGACGGGCATGTCGGCCCCGCCGATGGGGATGATCAGGGTGATCCCGACCAGCAGGGAGAGCGCGAAGATGCCCCAGAAGGCCCAGATGGCCGAGCCGCCGCTCATCACCAGGATGACGATCAGGGCGACGATGGCCAGGCCGATGGCGATGTTCAGCAGGTGCCGGGCCGGCAGGATGATCGGCGCGCCGCTCATATTGCCGTTCAGCTTGGCGAAGGCGATCACCGAGCCGGTGAAGGTCACGGCGCCGATGGCGAGGCCCAGGCTGAGCTCCACCAGGGAGTTCAGGTGCACCTGGCCGGTGGCCGTATCCAGGATGCCGTAGGCCGCGGGCGTATGGATCGCGGCGACGGCCACCAGGCAGGCGGCCATGCCCACCAGGCTGTGGAAGGCCGCCACCAGCTGCGGCATCGAGGTCATCGCGACCCGGCGGGCGATCAGCGCGCCCACCCCGCCGCCGACGGCCACGCCGCCGCCGATCAGGGCCAGGGTCAGGGGGTCCAGCTTGCCCTGGCTCCACAGGGTGACCAGGGTCACGCCCACGGCGATGGTCATGCCGATCATGCCGTTGCGATTGCCTGCCTGGCTGGTGGTGGGCGAGGAAAGGCCGCGCAGCGCCAGGATGAACAGGACGCCGGAGACGAGATAGAGGATAGCCGCGAGGTTGGCGTTCACTTGGAAGCTTCCTTCTTCGCGGGCTCTTTCTTCTTGTACATGGCCAGCATGCGCTGGGTGACCAGGAAGCCGCCGAAGATGTTCACCGCGGCGAAGGCGGCGGCGACCGCGCCGGCCCCCTTGGAGATCAGGATCGAGCCGGTGAGCTCGCCGCCCGGGCTATGCGCCGCGGCGGCCAGCAGGGCCCCCACGATGATCACCGAGGAGATGGCGTTGGTCACGGCCATCAGCGGCGTATGCAGGGCCGGCGTGACGCTCCAGACCACGTAGTAGCCGACGAAGATCGCCAGCACGAAGATGGCCAGGCGGAAGACGGTGGGATCGACAGCTTCCATCAGTTTTGGAGCTTCCTGAATTCTGTGATGAGGATCTCGTTCAGCCCGACATCGACGGCGACACCGAGACTTAGGGCGGCGCAGCAGATCATCAGCGGCCAATGCCGGATGAACCAGGGGACCCAAGCCTCTCGGGGCTCACGGGGCCTAGCCGGCGGGCGGGTCCGCTCGATCGGAAACTCGATGACGTTCATGCGAAGAGTTCGGAACGAAGGATCTTGCCGCCCTGGGTGACCATCGCGGCCTTGAGGATCTCGTCCTCGTAGTCGGGGGCGAACTTGCCCTCCTTGTCGAGCAGGAGCCCCGCGAAGGCGAACAGGTTGCGCGCATAGAGGGCCGAGGCGTCGGCGGCGATCCGGCCGGGCAGGTTCGGCTTGCCGAGAAGCTTCACGCCGTTGGCGGTGACGGCGACCTCGCCGAGCTTGCCGCCCTCGACATTGCCGCCCTGCTCGATCGCCAGGTCGACGATCACCGAGCCCGGCTTCATCGAGGCCACCTGGGCGGCGCTGACCAGCTTGGGCGCCGGGCGGCCCGGGATCAGGGCCGTGGTGATCACGATGTCCTGCTTGCCGATGTGGCCCGAGATGAGCTCGGCCTGCTTGGCCTGGTATTCGGCGCTCATCTCCTTGGCGTAGCCGCCGGCGGTCTGGGCGTTCTTGAATTCCTCGTCCTCGACCGCGATGAACTTGGCGCCCAGGCTCTCGACCTGCTCCTTGGTCGCCGGCCGCACGTCCGTGGCGGTGACCACCGCGCCCAGCCGCCGCGCCGTGGCGATGGCCTGCAGGCCGGCGACGCCGACCCCCATGATGAACACCTTGGCCGCGGCGACGGTGCCGGCGGCGGTCATCATCATCGGCATGGCCTTGCCATAGGCCTCCGCGCCCTCGATCACCGCCCGATAGCCGGCGAGGTTGGCCTGGGAGGACAGCATGTCCATCACCTGGGCCCGGGTGATCCGCGGGATGAACTCCATCGCGAAGGCCGTCGCGCCCTTGTCGGCCAGGGCCTTCAGCGCCGCCTTCTCGACATAGGGATTGAGGCCCGCGGCGACGATCGCGCCGCTCTTCAGGGCCGCGATCTCCTCGTCGACGGGCGCGCGGACCTTGAACAGGATGTCGGCGCCCTCGATGGCCGCCTTGGCGGTCTTGGCGAGGGTCGCGCCCGCCGCCTCATAGTCGGCGTCGGGATAGGAGGCCGCCGTCCCGGAGCCCGCTTCGACGGTCACCTGGAATCCGGCGGCGATCAGTTTCTTGGCGGTCTCAGGCGTGGCCGCGACGCGAGTCTCGTTCGTTCGCGTCTCTCGAGTGACCGCGATTATAGTCATGATTTCGTCTCTACGAATTTGGAACGCGTCGTTGGGAAGACGAGAGGCGAATGAGGTTTGTCCCGCGTCCCTAGAGGACGACGACCCGTGCGCACGGCGATGGCGCGTAGAGGTCCTCGATGAGGTCCGCCTGCGCCGCCAGGACGGCGCGCTGGTTGACATAGCCCTTGTCGGTGATCTCACCGGCGCCGAGGGATGGAGCTTGGTTGAGGATCGCGAAGCCGGCGATCCGCCGGGTCGCCGCCGAATTCGCTTGGTTGTGGCTGGCGAGTTCCTGCGCGATGCGCCGCTGCAGCTCCCCTTCAAGATCGGGACCGTTCAACCCCGCACCCGCAAGCTCCGCGCGGGCGCTCTCTGTGGCCCACACGAGGACGCGCACGTCGCCGCGGTCGTGCCCTGCGATCACAACCTCCGAGACCGACGGCGCGGCCGCCAGCACCAGGCCCCGCAACTCGCCGGTCAGCACCCACGAGCCGTTGCGAAGCTTGAAGTTCTCGCTGAGCCGTCCGGCAAAGCGTAGACCCTTTCGCGGGTCGGCCGCGTCGGCGAACTTCACCGCGTCGCCGATCCGGTAGAACCCATCCTCGTCGAACGCGGCCTCGGTGAGGTCTGGCCGGCGGAAATAGCCTGGCATGACGTTCTCGCCTCGGACTCGGATCTCGTAGCGGTCGCCAAAGGGGAGCAGCTTGATCTCCACCCCGGGGAACGGCAGGCCGATCTCGCCGCGTCCCTCGGCAGGCCAGTGCGTGGTCGAGATGCCGGGGCCGGTCTCCGTGGTGCCATAGCCTGAAACCAGCGGAATCTCGCGACCGGTGGCGGCAATGGCCAGCGCCTGGAATCGCTCCCAAATATCCCTCGGCAAGGCCGCGCCGGCATACATCACCCGTTCGATCCGGTGAAAGAAGCTGCGGCGCAGTTCGTCGTCGGTCTCCATGGCGTCCACCAGCATCTGCAGGCCAGCAGGCACGTTTTGGCAGGACGTGACGGAGATTTCCTTCAGGTTGCGCAGCGTCCGACCGAACAGCTGGGGCGTCGGGCGTCCATCGTCGATGTAGAGCGTCCCGCCCTCGCGCAGCGTTCCGTGCAGCGTGTTGTTGCCGCCCATGGTGTGATGCCACGGCATCCAGTCGACGATCACCGGCGCTTCCGAGCTCCGCACCAGGAGGCTCGCGGTGTGGATACAGCAGCAGAGCATGCGCTGGGTCTGCGGCACGCCCTTCGGCGTGCCGGTCGAGCCGGACGTGAAGAGGATCTTGCCGATGTCGTCCGGACCCGAACTCGCGAACACGGCATCCACCTCTGCGGTGGCCTCGACGGCCGCCAGCGCCGAGAAGGCCGTCGCCGTCGGGTCCGGCGCGACGCTGATCCACTCGGCGTTGGCGAACCCCGCAAGGGTACGGAGCTGCGCGAGCGGCGCGGCCGCCTGCGCGAAGACCATCGCCGGCCTCAGGGTCTCGGCGATCTCGGCGAGGCGCCGAACCCCATCGGGATGGGCGCTGTAGGCGGGTGAGATCGGCGCCACGGGCGTACCGGCAAGCATGCCCCCGAAGGTGATGAGGGCGTGTTCGATCGAATTGCCCGTCAACACCGCGATCGGATGGGCCTGCCCGTGACCGCGGTCGATCATCGCCTGGGCCAGGCCCCGTGCGCAGCGCCACGCATCCGCGTAATTGATGCGACGCCATTCGCCAGCCGCGTCCCGTTCGGCCAGGAAGGTGCGGTTCGGCGCCTCAGCGGCCCAATGGGCGAGATACTCACAAATGTGCCGGCGGTATTCGCCCACCGCGAGCGGCGAGCGCAGGAGCAGGCTGCCATCGGCGAGGTAGCTGACCTCCACTGCCGGCGGGGCGAATCCTAGATCGGCCTCATCCTGAAGCTCCAGCGGCTGGCTCATCACGTCCTCCCGACGGGCCCGAGACCTGCTGTGACGCCTTCCCGAGCGCTCGCCCGGCCGGCCTCAGCCAAACGTGTCCCGCTGAGGCGTCACCAGCAGATTGGGTCATTGCGTTCTAATTAAGAACTTACTAGAGTTGGAGAATGGCGCCGTCAATTGGATTGTTGGCCATCAGCCGACCCTGCGAGCCCCAGCGGCGCTCTGCCGTGGATTCGGGCCTGGCGGGTGCGGCGGCGGAACGTGACGCCGCATTGGGGGGCAATCCCTTTGCGCTACCCGCCTGAGCACAAGGCCGCCACGCGCGATCGCATCCTCGATGCGGCTGCGCAGAGGTTCCGGGAAGGCGGTCCTTCGGCAGTCCAGATTCCCCGCTGCATGGCCGATGTCGGCCTATCGCACGGCGGGTTCTACCACCACTTCGAATCGAAGGACGAGTTCATCTCTGAAACCCTTTCGCGCATCTGGACGCAGAGCCGCGGTGTTGCGGGGCTCGCGGGCACCGCCGCCGAGCCAGCGTTGGCGTTGAGCCAATTTCTCGATCGATACCTGTCGATCACCCAGTGCGAGCGCTCGCGCGGAGCCTGCCTGTTGCCGATCGCCTTGCCGGAGGTGGACAACCTACCCGCCCGGGCGGGCGAGGTCGTGCGCACGGCGGTTTCGCAGCTTACCGGGCAGATCCAGGGGCTACTCACGGAGCTCGGCGCGGAGGACCCCGAAAGCGCGGCGGCCCTACTGGTGGCCGAGCTGATCGGAATTATCACTTTCGCTCGTGCTCAATCGCCGTCGAAACAAGGCGCCCTTCTGTCTGCCGCGCGCCGCCAATTGAGAGACGCTCTGGGCCTTCCCTCTGGCGAGCGACCTGACCGGTGAGGACGAGGGTCGCTGCGCACGTGATCGATCCATCTAACCTGCAGCGTGGCTGGGCGATGCCGCCGCGCCTCAACCCCCAGGGCCGGTCGTGACCTTGGCGGCATGCGAGCTGGTGGTGACAGGGCTGGGCGTCGTCTCGCCGCTCGGCTGTGGCGCGGAGGCTGTGTGGCGACGGTTGCTTGATGGCGTTTCCGGGGTAACGCGTCTGCCCGACGACCTGGTCGCGTCGCTTCCGGCGAAGATCGGCGGCCGCGTTCCGGGGCGCGACGCCGACACCGAGGCCGGGTTCTGCGCGGAGCTCGCTGGCGACGCGAGATCGATCCGTAGGCGCGACCGCGTCAGCCTCTTCGCCTTGGCGGCAGCTCGCGAGGCGCTGTCGATGGCCGATTGGAGCCCTGGGGCCGAGCCAGAGCGCCAGCGCACCGGAACGGTCATCGGCACCTCCCTCGGCGGCCTCCGTACGATCACAGAGGCCACCCGGGTGGCGCGGACGAGCGGGCTTGGCCGGCTTTCCCCTTTCACCATCCCCACGGCGCTCGCCAGCCAGGCCGCGGGCGTCGTCAGCATTGTCCATGGACTGCAGGGTCCGATCAGCGCCCCGGCCAACGCCTTCGCCGCCGGCGCCCAGGCCATCGCCGATGCGGCGCGCCTGATCCGGGCTGGCGAGGCGGACGTTGTAGTCTGTGGCGGTGTCGAAGCGTGTATCGACCCGGTGAGCCTCGCCGGCTTCGCCGCGGCGCGGGCCCTGGCGGCTCGCTTCAACGAGACGCCCCACGCGGCCTCTCGCCCGTTCGATGTCGGCCATGATGGCTTCGTCTTGGCGGAGGGCGCTGCGATCCTTGTGCTGGAATCTGCGACACATGCACGGGCGCGCGGCGCGCGGGTTCGAGCCCGCCTGGCAGGCTATGCCAACACCGCCGACGCCCACCACATCACCGCGCCGCCCGAAGATGGCGCAGGCGCTGCCCAGGCCATGCGGCTGGCGCTCGCGCGCAGCGGGATCGGTCCCGCCGAGATCGGCCACCTGAACGCCCACGCGACCTCGACGCCCCTCGGCGACAAAGCTGAGGCCCACGCCATCCGAAGCGTCTTCGGCGACGCCGGTCCGGTTGTCAGCGCCACCAAATCCGCCAAAGGCCATCTCCTTGGGGCGGCCGGGGCCTTGGAGGCGATCTTCTGCATCCTGGCGCTAAGCGACCAGCTCGCCCCGCCGATCCTCAACCTGCAGACGCCGATCACTGCGGCCGCGGGCCTGAACCTCGCCGGTCCCGGCGCCACACGCCTTGCAACAGACTTCGCGGTCTCGAACAGCCTGGGCTTTGGCGGCGTCAACACCAGTCTCGTCTTCGGACGGCCCGACCGATGACCGGGCCAGGCGCCACGGCGGGGGATTTGACAGCGGCTGCGCCCGAGCCTCGTCGGACGCCGAAAGGCCAGATGACCCGGGATCGCCTGGTCGATTGCGCATTGCGCTCGGCTGCGCGCGACGGGTTGGCGGCGGTGACCTTCGGCGCCCTGGCGCGACAGGCGAAGATCTCGAAGAGCGCGGTGCTCCGGCATTTCACCGCCAAGGAGGCCCTCGACCTCGCCATCGTGGATGAGGCGACGCGTCGCTTCTTCGGCGCCGTCTGGGCGCCTGCTGCTGCGGCGGCGGCAGGCCGCCCGCGGCTCGAGGCCCTGGTCGAGGCCTGGTTGGCCTGGGAGACCAAGACCTGGGCCCACTGTGGATGTCCGCTGCGCGCGCTGAGCGCGGAACTCGACGACCGGCCCGGCGCAGCCCGCGAGCACCTGCGCAGCGCGTTGGAGCGGTTCCGCCGCAGCGCCCGCGCCGCACTTCGGACCCTGAGGTCGCCGCCCTTGTCGGAAGCTGTCGCCAGGGACGCCTATTTCGAGCTGCGCAGCCTTTTCCTCGGCCATGCCGAGGCGCGCCGGATGATGGGCGACGTTGAGGCGGAGCAGCACATGGCGGCCGCGTTGCGCCGCCTTCTCGATCGCCTGCAGGGCAGCTGAGCGCACGCCGCATCAATCCGAGGGCGGCGGTGTAAGGCCTTGCCGGGTCGCTAGGCGCCGCGCGTGCGGAAGAGTTCCGAAATAGAAGCCTGCCATGCGCCCGAGCTTCCGGACCGCTCGGCGAAGGCGTCATGTAGGCGAGCGGTGGATGAGGATCTCGTCCGAGCATTGCGGATGCCGAGTGAGTGCGATAATAGAACTATGCGCCCGAACTGGAGGCGCGAGGTGCGGCGAGGAAGCGGCGATGAAGACGAGGATCACGGAGCTGTTCGGGATCGAACGTCCGATCATCCAAGGCGGCATGCACTATGTGGGCTTGGCCGAGCTTGCCTCGGCCGTCTCCAACGCCGGCGGTCTAGGCATTATCACCGCGCTGACGCAGCCGACGCCGGAGCACCTGCGCCAGGAGATCCGCCGGTGCCGCGAGATGACCAACAAGCCCTTCGGCGTGAACTTGACCTTCCTGCCCGGCATCGCGCCGCCCGATTATCCCGGCTACGTCGAGGTGATCATCAGCGAAGGCATCAAGGCGGTTGAGACCGCCGGCAACAATCCGGTGAAGTGGCTGCCCTTCCTCAAGGAAGCGGGCGTGAAGGTGATCCATAAATGCACGTCCGTTCGCCACGCGCTGAAGGCCGAAGCCATCGGTTGTGACGCCGTAAGCGTGGACGGCTTCGAATGCGGCGGCCATCCCGGAGAGGACGACACGCCCAACATGATCCTGCTGCCGCGCGCCGCGGACGAGCTCTCCATCCCCTTCATCGCCTCGGGCGGGATGGCCGATGGCCGCTCGCTCGTGGCCGCGCTCTCACTCGGCGCCGACGGCATCAACATGGGCACGCGCTTCATCGCGACGCGCGAGGCGCCGGTGCATGAGAACGTCAAGCAGGGGATCTTGTCCGCCACCGAACTCGACACCCGGATCATCATGCGGCCGTTGCGGAACACCGAACGGGTGCTGATCAACGCGGGTGTTGAGCGCCTGATCGAAAAGGAGCGGCGTCTCGGCCAGAGCATCACCTTCGAGGACATCGCGCCGGAAGTGGCGGGGGTCTATCCGCGGGTCATGCGCGAGGGGGATATGGACGCAGGGGCCTGGAGCTGCGGCATGGTGGTGGGACTGATCCACGACGTGCCGACCGTGCAGGAACTCCTGGATCGTGTGATGGCGGAAGCCGAGGCCATTGTCCGCGCGCGCCTGACCGGCCTTCTCGACGCCAGCGTCGCGGCCGCGCGCGCGTCCGTCCCGGCCTAAGCACGGGCGCCCCCCGATCCCGCGTCGGGATGCCCTCTCGCACGGGATCGGACGTTCGCAGTGCTGACCGAGCGTCCGGATCTGCTGCCCCCTTGAGCTGCACATCGCAATTGAAGAACGCGAAGTTCCTGTCGAGGCGCTGATGAAGTTCCACTACTACGAGCCGTCCGAGGGCCACCGCCTGAAGCACAATCCGCTCAACGCGCTCGTCGCGCCGCGGCCGATTGGCTGGATCTCGTCGCGAGATGCTGAGGGGCGGGTGAACCTCGCGCCCTACAGCTTCTTCAACGCCTTCAACTACGACCCGCCGATCATCGGCTTCTCGTCGATCGCGTGGAAGGACAGCGTCCGCAATGCGTCCGAGACAGGTGAGTTCGTCTGGAACCTGGTGACGCGCGAACTCGGCGACCGGATGAACGCAACGTCCGCGCCGGTGGCCCGCGGCGTGGATGAATTCGGGCTCGCCGGCGTCACCGCCGTACCGGGGCGCGTCGTCAACGTGCCACGCGTGGGCGAGAGCCGGGCCGCCATGGAATGCAAGGTCGTCGACATCGTCCAGTTCCGGAACCGGGATGGCGAGAAGGTCGGTGGCTGGCTGGTGCTCGGCGAGGTGGTGGCGGTCTATATCGACGAGACCTTGCTCGAGGGGGGCGTCTACCAGACGGCCGAAGCCTATCCGATCATGCGCGCCGGCGGATTGAACGACTATGTCCAGGTGACGCCGGAAAACGTGTTCCAGATCACGCGGCTGGCGGGCGCCGGCAGCAAAGAGCACCATGGCGCGGCCACATGACGATGCTCAGTGGCTCGTGCGAATGCGGCGTCTGCGCCTTTACGGTGAAGCGGCCGCCGAAGGCGCGGTTCATCTGTCACTGCACCCTTTGCCAGACCTTCACGGGACAGCTCTTTTCCGATGTCACGGTGGTCCGCGGCGCGGATGTGACGCTGGTGAACACGGACCACGTCGTGTTCAGGACCTACCGTCCGCCACCGAACATCCGCCGTGGCGCATGTCGACGCTGCGGCAAGCCGGCCATCGAGGTCGCGGGCGCGGGTCCTGCGAAGATCATGTTCATCCCCGCACGCAACTTTGCGCGCCAGGACCTGCTTCCGCCGCCACGCATGCGGATCTTCTACGACAGGCGGGTCGCCGACGCGGTCGACGACTTGCCAAGGCATGAGGGCTACTGGCCCAGCCAGTTTGCCGTCGCACGGCTTCTGATGCGCGGCCTGTGAGGTTGGAACCGCTCAGCCCTGCGCCTGGGGTCTCAGGTGCTGAAGCCCCACGGGGCCGCTAGTCGCCGGCCGACTAGCCTTCCCGGGCGAGGCGGCACGAGCCTCGCTTCCGAGCCCGGCGACCGTGGCGAAGAAGGCGCTGAAGAGCGCGGCGTCGTCGCCGAAATCCGACCTGACCGCATCAAAAGCCGCGAACCTCGAGAGCTCGGCAAGGCCGTGGGCTGCGCACAGCGCAACCAAGACGCCGAGGTCCGGTTTGTTATCCGAGCCTGCGGGGAAGACCGGCGCCCAAGCGGATTTGTGGGCGGCGAGGAGTTCTGGTGCGGAGCGCGCTGCAGCTGCGTCGTCGCACATGACTCCGAAGAGCGCCGGGTTCTCCCGCGAGAACCGGAAATACGCCTCGGCGATGGCCGCATGCCGGTTGACCGATGGCGCTGCCCCTGCGTCGACCAGCGCCTGCCTCAGGCGTCGCCACCCCTCCTGCGCGACGGCGCCGATGAGATCGGCCTTGTCCGCGAAATGGTGATAGGGCGCGGCGCAACTCACGCCCGCCTCGCGCGCCAAGGCGCGCAACGAGAGTCCTACGACGCCTCGCTCCACAAGAATCCTGCCCGCCGCCTCGAGTAGCGCGCGCCGCAGGTCGCCATGGTGGTAGGTCCGCGCCAAGGCCGCATCGGTCGGCGTGGCGGCCAAGGCCCGCGCCGGCCCCCTTTCGGAGCCTCTGGCCGACGACACGGTCTTAGAGCCCCGCCAGCCAGTCGAGGAGGTGCTTGGTCACCTCGGCAGGCCGCTCCTGCTGGGTCCAGTGGCCGGTTGCGGCCAGGGTGTGCACGCCGCGAAGGTCGCTCGCATGTTGGCGCATGAGGCCTTCTGGGTCGGGAGCGAAGCCGAACAGCGTGAAGGCGATGTCCCGATCCCCGCCGATCAGCAAGGACGGCTGCTCAATCCGCCGCCCCTTGAAGGCCTGGAGCCAGGCGAAGTCGCGTTCGTGGTTGCGGTAGCGGTTCATGGGGCCTCGGAAGCCTGACCGCTCGAATTCACTCACGTAGTAGTCCAGGTCCGAGGGGCTCAACCAGGCTGGGAAGGCGGTCGGGTCGGCAAGCCCCTCCAGCAAGCTCGCGCCATGACGTTTCTGCGGCCAAGTTCCCTGCGGGGCGTCGCCGCTGAGGGCGTAGTAGAACTTGCGAAGAAAGCCGCGCACGTCCCGCTCGGCTTCCGCCTCGGCGGGGCCGACATTCTGAAGCCAGGCCTGGTAGAAGAATTGACCCCGAGAGGTGAAGGTCTCGGTGTAGATGTCGCTGAACGGACGGGTGGGAACCCCGCTCCAAGGCACCGACAGGCCAGCGACCGCTGAGAACTCGTCCGGTCGCGTCAGGGCCGTGGTCCAAACGATCGGCGCGCCCCAGTCATGGCCAACGAGGATTGCCGGTGAGTTCGGCTGCAACGCCTGACGGACCTGTGAGACGTCCTCGGAGAGCTCCTGGAGTCCATACGCATCCACTGCGGGGGGCTTGTCGGACCCGCCATAGCCCCGCACGTCGATCGCCGCGACCTTGTAGCCGGCGTCTGCGATCGGCCCGATCTGGTGGCGCCATGACCACCAGCTCTCGGGGAACCCGTGGACGAGGATGACCAGCGGGCCGTCGCCCTGGATCGCGGCCCGGATCCTGACTTCCCCAGTGTCGATAGTGACAAAATCCGGCATGCGCCCTCCCCAACGGTCAGGCGCGCCCGTCGCGCGGAGCGGCGACATTGGCGAGGACGAGACGGGCCATTGGCGCCTCCGGAAGCTGGAGGAGATCATGCCGAGTTTCGATTTATGACGTCAAGGTTCATTCCGATTCAGGGACATCTATCGGCAATTCATGAGGAAATGGCGGGCCGCTCAAGGGAATCCTATGAGGTGGCGTTTATTGTAAGTGTCAAAATCGTACTCGATTTTCGCGGATCGATCTGCTAGCCGACGCACGAAACCCCGGACCCCGTCACATGCCGCGAGAAGTCGCCCCAGCCGAGGTCGCCGCCTTCCGTCAGCGCTTCTGCGAAGCCGCCGTCGCTCTTTTCGAACAAGGCGGCTTCGCGCGCCTGAGCCTGCGGAAGCTCGGCGAGGCGACGGGCATGAGCGCGATGACCCCCTATCGCTATTTCGCCAGCAAGGCCGCCATCCTGGCGGCATTGCGCGCCCTGGCCACCGATCGGCTTGCGGACCGTCTCGAGCGCGCGCTCGACGTCCCGGGGTGCGGCCACGCTCGGGCGCGTGGCGTGTTCGCCGCCTATGTCGACTTCGCCTTGGACGAGCCTGCCGCCTATCGGTTGATCTTCGGCTTCGAGCCCGGTCCGGCGGAGCCCTGCACGGAGCAGGAGGCCGCCACTGGCCGGCTTCACGGTGTCCTGACGCGTGCGGGTCAGGTGCTTGAGGACGCCGAAGCGGAAGGCTCTGGCGCCGGCGGTCTCGGCGTCCTCTGCTGGGCGCTCGCGCATGGGACGGCCTCGCTGTACCTGGCGAGGCCGAGCGTGATGAAGGGAGACGATCCGCGGACGATCGCCGCCGCCGGCTTGGAGGCGTTGCTGCGGGGGGTGCGCTCGACCGGACACGGCGACTGAGGCGGCGCCCTGATTTGCGGCTTCTTTCGGTCGGGTCACCACGGCCACGGCTGGCGCGACCGCCTGTTGGTCGACAGTTCCGCGCAGGGGCTTTGCCTTTGGCGAGGAATATCTCGCTCAGACCAACGCCACTTCGAACTCGCCTAGCGCGGCGGCCAATCCCGACGCGCGCTTGAGCACGGTCGTACGCGTCGACGTCAGCTTCAGGATCGCACGGTCGTAGAGGGCCAGATTGGTTTCCCCGTTCAAACGTGACGGATAGATCAGGCCATCGACTTGCTCAGGGTGCGCGTGGACGGCCACCGACCAACGCCGAGCGAGCCCCTGCTTGGATCCGCGGACCACGTCGGTCGGTATGCCCATACGGATTGAGTGGCCATTGCGCAGATCGAGGAGCTTCAACTCCGTCGCGACCTCGATTTCGGCATAGAGGCGGCTATCGAGTTCGCGCTCATCCATCAGGTAGTCACCGACGACGCCATCGCGCTCGTCGCGGAGCACCGCCTCGAGGAAGCAGACCCGCAGCGACGAACCGAGATAGAGCACGCCGAACCGGTTGGTGGCGATGCGCCGACGGGGATCGCTGAACCGGCTGGGGGTCTTTCCGTACCCTAGCGGGTCGGGGAAGCGCTGATGGTAGATGCGGCCGAAGACCTCGCCTGGCTTGATCCGGGCGAGGTCGAGCTTGGCGGTCGCGAATGCGGGTGTCGGCTCGCGCGAGCCCACCTAGGCGAACGCGCCACGCGCAACGCTCTCGGCGACCTCGATCACCTCGTCGTCCCGTCCGCGGCGCAGGGCGTCGAGGGCGCTCTGACCGTCCAACTCGGAATGCTGCTGCACGAGGAAGCGATAGACCGTCCACGGACTGTCGCCCAGCCGGTCGAAGATCTGCGGCAGAGCGGCGAAGGGCCGGCCGTTCTCGTCCAGCTGCCAGGCCGGGAAGCGGAAGCCGCGGCGGGCGCCTTCCAAGGCCAGGACCTCGTGCTTCTGGCGCTTGGCGTTGACCGTCACCCGTGACACGCCCAGCAGCTCGGCGAAGGCGTCGGCGCTCAGCATCTCCTCGCCCGCGAGGATTTCGGCCGCCCGGTGGCGGCCCCTGGCGCGGGCGGCCGTCAAGGCTTGCTCAAGCTCGTCGTCGACCGCTACCGGTGTCGCGGACTGGGTGATGCTTGGCGCAGCCGGCTCACCGGCGCCACGCACATGCGGTCGGCCATCGGCGTCGACTTCGACAACGAAGCTGGTGGCTTGGCCGCTCGCCTCGCTCTCGGCGATCCGCTCGCCCAGGGTTTCCATCAGCGCCGCGACGCTCAGCTTGAGTTTTCGGTCCGCGAGCTTGGAGGCGGTCTGATGAGATAGAAAAACCTTGAATGGCGACGTCTTGACGCTTGCAGACTTCGGCCCGGTCCGGCTGGACGGCTTTGTGCTGCTCGCCACGGACTTGGCTTGGGCCATGGGCGTGGATCCTTTCGGCCCGAATGTGAGCCTCTGCGTTAGGTTCGTCAATTACGTTAAGTTGGTAAAGTCTCGGTTGGGGAAAGCCTTCCCCTGCGGTCGAGCCCCCGGGTCTCGCCCGACCCCTTCCAGCGGGACAGGCCCCGCAACGCCCCGGGGAGAATTCGGAGAGCGGCCGGCGGTCACGCTCGGTCCCGCCGCGCCGGGCGCGGCTCCTACGGGCGTGACGCCTTGGGCGCGCTTCGGCGCCGCCGGCCGCTCGACGGCGCGTCCCGCCGTGCAGCGCCTTCGGCGCGCAGGCTCCTTGCAGCCTTTCCTTGCGCCGCACTGGCGCGCGGCGGTGGCTTGGGGCTCCGCCCCCGGCGCGCTTCGGAGCGGCTTCCGCCCAGCTTCGGGCTGGGCAGGACCGGCAGGACCGCAGGGCTCTGAAGCCCTGCAGCCGGTTCCCCGCGAAGCCGCCCGCTCCGCTTGCACCCCCGGTCTCGCCGACGGGCAGGGCTGCAGGCGCGCCTTGCGCCTGCAAGCCATGCCCCAAGGAGCAGTACCATGACCCAACAGGTCGAGATCGTTCACCAGGACGGCGACGTCATCGACGTGCCGCTCAACAAGCTGAAGAAGTCGCCGCGCAATGCGCGGCGGACCCCGCATGCCCCCGCCGACATCGAGGCCCTGGCCGCCAGCATCGCGGCGAAGGGCATCCTCCAGGCGCCGGTGGTGGAGCCCGAGACCGACGGCGAGGGCGCACCGACCGGCTTCTATTTGGTGACCATCGGCGAAGGCCGGCGGCTCGCGCAGCGCCTGCGCGCGCAGCGCAAGGCGATCAAGAAGACCGAGCCGGTGCGCTGCGTGGTCGATCTGAACAACGACCCGCACGAGATCAGCCTGGATGAGAATGTCACGCGGACCGCCATGCACCCGGCCGATCAGTTCGAGGCGTTCCGCGAACTGGCCGAACGGCGGGGCCTTGGCGCCGAGGAGATTGGCGCCCGGTTCGGCGTCTCGGCGCAGGTGGTGCGTCAGCGGCTTCGCCTGGGCGCCGTCAATCCGGCGCTGATGGAGCTCTATCGGGCGGGCGACCTCAACCTCGACCAAATGATGGCGTTCGCGGTCAGCGAGGACCATGCGCGCCAGCAGCAGGTGCTGGACCAGCTGGGCGGGCACCGTCCGCCCTACCTGATCCGCCGCGCCATGACCGAGGCCAAGGTGTCGGCCACCGACCGCCGCGCCATCTTCATCGGCGCCGAAGCTTATGGCGAGGCGGGCGGGACGATCCTGCGCGACCTCTTCACCGAGGACGGCGGCGGCTGGTTCGAGGATGTCGGGCTGCTGGACCGGCTGGTCGCCGAGAAGTTGGCGGGGATTGCGCGCGAGGTTCGCGACGGCGAGGGCTGGAAGTGGGCGGAGCCGCACATCGACTTCCCGCGCGCACTCGGTTTGGCACGCGTCTACCCGCACCCGGTGGAGCGTTCGGAGGAGCAGAAGGCGAGCATCGACGCCCTTTCCGAGGAATACGACGCGCTGGTGAGCGAGTGGGATGCGGTCGAGGACCTGCCGCCCGAGGTCGAGGCGCGGTTCGCCGAGATCGATGCGGACCTCGAAGCCTTCGGCGACGGCACGGCCTACGACCCCGACGAGATCGCGCGCGGCGGGGTGTTCGTGATCCTCGGCCAGGATGGGGTGGCCCGCATCGAGCGCGGGCTGATCCGGCCCGAGGACGTGCCCACGCCGGAGCCTGAACCTGAGATCGGCGAGGCCGAGGCCCGGACGGAGGGGGACACGGAGGACGAAACCCGCCCGGAAGCCGAGGAGCCGGAGGAAGAGGCCGGTGCGCCGCTTTCGGAGCGCCTGATCCTCGACCTGACGGCGCACCGGACCCTGGCGCTGCGCGACGCCCTGGCGGGAAACGCGACCGTGGCGCTCTCGGCGGTGGTCCATGCCCTGGCCCTGTTCGCCTTCTACCCGGCCTACGAGCGACCCACCTGCCTGGAGATCAAGGGCGTGTCCGCCTACCTCGACGGCCATGCGCCGGGCATCGACGACACCCGCGCGGGGCGCGGCGTCGCTGAACGGCATGCGGCCTGGGCGAGCCGTGTGCCCAAGGAAGCGGACGAGCTTTGGGCCTTCGTGGTGGACCTGCCGGTCACCGACCTGCTGGACCTGCTGGCCCACTGTGCCAGCCTGACGGTCAATGCAGTGCGAGCGCCCTTCGACCGCAGGCCCGGCGCCTGGGCGCATGCGGATCGGTTGGCGCAGGCCGTGGACCTCGACATGAGCGGCTACTGGACGGCCACCGTGGCGAGCTATCTGGGCCGCGTCACCAAGGCCCGGATCGGCGAGGCGGTGCGCGAAGCGGTCTCGGGCGAGGCTGCCGAGCGGATCGGCGGCTTGAAGAAGCCCGACATGGCGTCCGAGGCCGAGGCGCTGTTGGCTGGGAAGGGCTGGCTGCCCAGCCTGCTGCGCAAGCCTGTTCCGGTCGAGCCCGAGTCCCGGCTTGAACGGCTGGCGCCGACGCCGACGGAGCAAGCCGCCTAGGGGCAGCCGCTTTGGCGGCCGGGTCCCTATGCATCAGCGCCGCCGCGCCTCGCGCGGCGGCGTATTGCGTTGCAGCTCTCCTGGCAGGTCGTGGCCGGTCACAACCAGGGCGGAGTCGCCAACTATCCGATGTTCTGCTTTTGTTCGAACTTCGGAGGTCTGCCCATGCCTGCCAACGACAACCAACCCGCGCCGGCCGCAGCGCCGCAGAGGCGCGCCTTCATCGTTCCGATCTTCGCTGCCGGCCGGCCTCGACCCCGGCCCCGGCCGGTGGCGTGACATGGCGAGCCACGTCCTGAACTACGAAGTCCACCGCCGCACCGACCTTGAAGGGCGAACGCTCTACTTCATGATCTACAGCGGCAGTCGTCGGCGACAGCACACGTTCTTCGAACCCTCCCAGGTTCCGGCGTTCGAGGGCGCCAGCGCCTGGTTCGCCATCGAGCGGGATCACCGGGGCGGCTGGACGTTCCTCCGCCAGGTCGAGGGTCGGTTCGGATGACGCGACGGCCGATGACCCGGGCCGAGTTCAAGATCATTCCCGGGTCCGGCGACGCGCGCTTGGAGGATCATCGGCGCTATCCGCTCTGCCACGTCATGCTGTCCTGCGGAGCTTGCGCTTGGGCGCGCGGCTACGACCCCGAGCGGATCATCGACCGGCTGCGAACCCTCAGAGCCGGCGGGCACAGGACCCCCGTCAAGGACATCGCCCGTCGTGTCGCATGGCCATGCCCGGCATGTCGGCGTCTCCATTGGGCGGCGGAACTGGCCTGGCCGCCAGGGGTCACCGACAGCCAGGTCCGGCGGAGAGCCAATCTCTACCGCAACTGACGGCGCCGGGTGACGGCGTTGCGGCGGCGGCTTGCGCCGCGCACGCCGCCTACCACGGCGACCTTGATGACCAATCGCGGAGGCTGGGCGTCAGCGTCTTCTAATAGAGGGTCGCCATCGCAGAGCGGTCGAACGCGGCAAGCTCGCCATGGCGGCCTTCGCGGATCTTCACAACCCAAGCCGGGTCCTGCAGCAAGGCGCGGCCGACGGCGACGAGGTCGAAGTCGCCGCGATCCAACATCTCCTCCAGGCGGTCCAGCGAAGCGGGTTCCGGCGCTTCCCCGCCATTGGCCGAGATGAAGTCGTTGGTGAGGCCAACCGAACCGACGGTGATGGTGGGAACGCCCGTGATCTTCTTGGCCCAGCCGGCGAGGTTCAGGTCGCTGCCTTCGAATTCCGGCTCCCAGAAGCGGCGCTGCGAGCAGTGGATGGCGTCCGCGCCGGCGTCGACCAGCGCGCCGAGCCAGGCTTCCAGCGCCTCAGGCGTCTCCGCGATCCGGGCGGCGAAGTCCTGCTGCTTCCACTGGCTGACCCGGATGATCACGGGAAAGTCTGGACCGACAGCCTCTCGCACGGCCCTCAGGATATCGGCGGCGAACCGGGCCCGGCCACCGATATCCGCGCCGCCATAGGCGTCCTCGCGCAGGTTCACGCCGTCCCAGAAGAACTGGTCGATCAGGTAGCCGTGAGCGCCATGCAGCTCCACGGCGTCGAATCCGAGGGATTTCGCCGCGTCGGCGGCGTCGGCGAAGGCGCGGATGGCATCCGCGACCTCCTCCTCGGTCATGGCCTCTCCGAACCTCTTGCCTGGCCTCGAATAGCCGGAGGGGCTGTCATAGGGTCCGGGGGGCGCCCAGTCCGCGTTGCGTCCGCGCACGGAGCCCACGTGCCAGAGTTGCGGCGCGATCAGGCCGCCTTCGGCATGGACGGCGTCGACAACGCCTTTCCAGCCGGCGAGCGCGTCCTCGCCGTGGAAGCGCGGGAGGTTGGGATCGTTGAGCGAGGCCGGCCGATCGACGCCGGTGCCCTCGGTGATGATCAACCCCACTTGGTCCTTCGCCCGCCGGGCGTAGTACGCGGCCACGTCTTCGCTCGCCACGCCGCCCGGCGAAAAGTAGCGGGTCATGGGCGCCATGACGACGCGATTGGGAAGCGTAAGGCCTTTGAGGTCGAAGGGCGTGAACAGGAGATCGGAAGCCATGTCGTTCCTCGCGGCGGAGCCGAATTCAAACGCTGTTTCTTGACCTCGGCCGCCTCTGCCGGCAGCGCCAGCCGGCCCCGCAAGACAGCGAAGAACGAGGTCGAACCGGTCGCAGCCAAGACCATTCCCGGTCCAGGCCTGGCGGGTCGTGGGGAGCGTCCGAAGTCTATCGGCCACTCTGATCGATAGCCGTAGGCCGCCCGCCGCCCCTGGGGTATGTCTCGATGCGCCTTTGTGTTGGTATTTCGCGCCACATCGCCGCCCTTCCTGGAGCGCCAGTTCAGGCCGGCAGGGGCCTAGGCGCTGCTGACCGGGAAGGGTCGGTTGCCCAGCCTGTTGCCCAAGCCTGTGCCTGCCCAGCCTGAGCCCTGGGGGCCGGCGGTCGAGTTGGGCCTGACCTAAGACGCAGTTTCGCGCGCGCCGCGTCTGCGGCCGTCTCGAACCCGGGACGCCGTCCGTCGAAGGGTGAGCGGCCCTTTCTCCCGCGCTGAGGGCGCCGGCGCCGTGGTTCCAGGGGGGAGGACCGCCATCGACGTCCCCGCGATCTTCGCACCGCCCCATGCCGCCTCTCTGGCCTGATCGGGCCGAAAGGTTCGGGCCCAAGCGGGCCCCGCCGTCCGCCGCAACACCGGCTCAAGCGACTTCTTTCCCCTGGCCTTCGGCCATTCCTCGCGCACCAAACAAGTCGTCGCCGGTGTCCTCCGCTGCGCTCCGGGCCTGAAGGCTGCGGCGGCCGTCGCCCCTCGACCTGGGGATCGCCATCGAGGCCGCGATGGGCGCGGTCCGAGGAACCAGGAGACTTCACCATGGCGACCATCGGCACCTTCACCAAGGACGACGCCGGCAACTACAACGGCTCCATCAAAACCCTGACGCTCGACGTCAAGAAGGCCACCTTCCGGCAGGTCGAGAAGGACAACGACAAGGCCCCCGACTTCCGCATCTTTTCCGGCCAGACCGAATTCGGCGCCGCCTGGAAGAAGACCTCGCGCGAGGACCGGCACTACCTCTCGGTCAAGCTGGACGACCCGAGCTTCCCGGCCCCGATCTACGCCAGCCTGGTCGACGCCGAAGAGGGCTACAGCCTGATCTGGTCCCGCCCCAACGGCGCCAACTGACCTCCCGCACGGCGTCCCGCCGACCGGCGGGGCGCCGCTTCCCAGACAATCTCGAATGAAGAGGAGGCCGCCATGTCGCGCCTCAACGAGACTTCACGCCCGGACCTCTATACGCGGGTCACGAACGCCATCGTCGCCGATCTTGAGCGCGGCGTGCGCCCCTGGACCAAGCCCTGGTCTGCCGAACACCTGGCCGGACGGATCAGCCGACCGCTGCGATCGACGGGTGAACCCTACAGCGGGATCAACGTCATCCTGCTCTGGGCCGAAGCCGTCGCCCGCAGCTATGCCGCCCCGATCTGGATCACCTTCCGCCAGGCGCTCGCGCTGGGTGGCCACATCCGCAAGGGCGAGCACGGCGCCACCGTGGTCTACGCCAACAAGTTCAGCCGCACAGAGACTGGCGACGACGGCCAGGATGTCGAACGTCAGATCCCGTTTCTGAAGGCCTACACTGTCTTCAACGTCGAGCAGGTCGAAGGCCTGCCGGCGCCCTTCTACGCGGTCGCAGAGCCCAGGCTCGACGCCGTCCAGCGGATCGGCCACGCCGAAGCCTTCTTCGCTGCGACCGGCGCCGACGTCCGACATGGCGGGGATCAGGCCTACTACGCCGTTCATCCCGATTACGTGCAGATGCCGTCCTTCGAGACCTTCGTCGATCCGGAGCGCTACTACGCCACCCTGGCGCATGAGACGACGCATTGGACGCGCCATCCGTCGCGGCTGAACCGTGATTTCGGCCGCAAACGCTGGGGTGACGGCGGCTATGCTCAGGAAGAACTCGTCGCCGAACTTGGCGCGGCGTTCCTCTGTGCTGATCTGGGGCTGGAGCTGACTCCGCGCGAAGATCACACCGCCTATATCGAGACCTGGCTGCAGGTGCTGCAAGACGACAAGCGCTTCATCTTCGCGGCCGCGGCGCACGCGCAGCGCGCAGCTGACTTTCTGCACGGGCTGCAGCCGGCCTGAGGAGAGGGGCGCTTGGCAACGCCCCGAGCGCCGGCGGGGCGTTGCCTCGTCGTGCTCGAATACCTAATATCCTAGGTGGCAGTATATTAGGTGACGCGGCTCCCTCGCCGCATGAAACTGCGAGGGATTGTCGCCAGAAACCTGAGACGTCTGCGGAACGACAGCGGGTTGTCGCAGGAGGATCTGGCGGACCGTGCGCAGATCAACCGAAACTACGTCGGCATGCTGGAACGCGAGGAACACGCGGCAACGGTCGACATGCTCGAAAAGCTGGCCGAGGTTCTCAGCATCGATCCGGCCGAGTTTTTTAGGCGCGACGACCCCGCTCGCTGATTGGCCGGCGATCGCAGGCCGCACCTCCCGGTCGAGTGACTCGCAGGCGCCACGCGCCTACGGTCGGCTACCGACGTGGAGGGCCGCCGGTTGACGTCTACCATTGCCGACCAGGCACCGACGGAACCGTCGGTCACCGACTACGATCGCGCACATCTGACGCTCTACCTGCGTCTGCTTGATGCGGACGCCGAGCGGGTGGCCTGGGACGAGGTGACGTCCCTGTTGCTGGCGATCGATCCCGCGCGCGAACGCGACCGGGCCCGTCTACGCTACGAGACGCACCTGTCGCGCGCGCGATGGATGACCGACCAGGGCTATCTCGACCTGCTGAAGTCCGGTCGCGGCTAGGCCATGCGCCCGGCGCATGGGGCTCTGCGCCAGCGCTGCCTTGAATGCCGCAATTGCGAGCCAAGTTGTGCTTAGTTCGACTGCGCGTCTGGGATGTTCCCATTTTCCTTGGGCCGTCGCACGGAGACAGCAATGCCGCCGCGGGACTGGCGCGTGGAGTCCGACTACGATCACGTCGACGACCTGGGTCTGTCCGGCCTGGCGTGGGAATTCCTGAGGCGCAATCCACAGTATCAATCCGACTATCGGGCTGCCGTTCGGGGCGGCGGTCCTGACGCGCCCGAGGCGGGAGGCGGGCTTCCGCCCCGATGGGGGTTGCGGTTTCCCGGCCGATCCGACGGTCGAGGCCGCCGCGGCAAAGTGCTTCTGGCTTGCTGACGTCGCGCCGGCGGTTGTCGTCCAACTGGCGCCGGCCGTGGCGCCGCCGGCGCGAACCTTGGACCTCACGGGCGTGGCGCTCGACGCGCGGGCTGCCACCGACGGCACGCATGTCGTGCTGCGAAGCGGCCTCCAACTGTTGCTGCTCGCCGGCGCATCGCTCGCCGATCCGCTGGCGGTCGTCCTACCGTTTGACGCCGACCTACCGGCGCGTTTGGCGGCCACCGAGGCGCTCCACGCGCTGGCCACACGCGGCCGGATGCCGCCCGATGCGCTGACCGGCCAACGTCGGGCCCGGCTCAAGAAGATGCTGCGAGCGCTCGATGGCCGCACGGCGACGGCCAGCTATCGCGACGTGGCCCAGCACCTCGTCGGCGAGGTGCAAACCGACTCTTCCGCCTGGCGCACATCGTCGGCCCGCGACGTGGCGATCCGCCTCTGCCGCGGCGCCGTTCGCCTCATGCGGGGTGGCTATCTGGCCCTGCTGCGCAAGCGTCGCTGAACCCTGAGGGGTGGCGCTTTTCGGGGCGCCGAAGATCACCATCAGCCTGCCGACCGGCGCTGCGCCAGGGTCGCCGCCAAGCGCTGGGACCAAGGCTCGGCGCGACCCGATCCCCTGGAGACCCCCGATGTCCGATCCCCTCGCCGGCTTCCCGCCGCGATACCTGCGCACGCCCGAGGCGGCGCGTTTCCTCGGCCTCTCCGGCCGCACGCTGGAGAAGCACCGCACCTATGGCACCGGCCCGACGTACCGCAAGATCGGCGGGCGGGTGGTCTATGCGCTGGCGGACCTCCAAGTCTGGGCCGAGCGCGGCAGCAAGACCTCCACCAGCGACGCCACGGCCGACAGCGTCCTGCCCGCCAAGCGGCATGCGGCGATCTCGCCGGCCTATGCGCCGCGCGGCGTCCGCTGACGGACCGCCGCCATGCAGACTGAAGTCGAACTCCTGTGGCTGGAAGGGCAGATCGAGCGCTGGCTGCGCTTCGGCCAGCCCGCCAGCGAGCGGATCATCGATCGGCGTCGGCGTGTCGTTGGGTTCGCGCCAGGCGCCATGTTTGCGCTGGTCCGCTGGCAGGCGAACGACTTCGGCACGGCCGCGTCGCGGATCGACATCCTGCGGGCCGTCGCACACCGCGAGGCGTTCTCCACCGTGCCGTTCGTGGCGCCCGGTGGGGAGTTGTTCCTGCACATCGGTGGCTGGCCGAAGGTCCAGCGGGTGCTGGAAGCCATCGACGCCGTCGAACAGGCTGGGGTCGATCCTTGCGAGGCCGCCCCGGAACATTGGCGGCATGTGGCCTCGCGCCTGGAAGCCGGTCAGGCGCCTCGTCCCTACACGCCGGCCCGTCACCGAGCTTGGCGGCTTCGGCGGAGGTTCTGGTCATGACCGACCGCTGGAAGACGATCGCCGCCACCTTCGGCGCGGCGGTCCCGCTGGCCTTCACCGCGCTGATCTCGCCGTTGCCGGCTGTGCTCTGGAACACCACGGCCAGCGCACCGATCGGCTTTTATCGCGTGCGGCCGGTTGGCCGCCTCGACGTCGGCGACCTAGTGATCGCCGGGCCGCCGGAGCCGCTCGCGACGTGGCTCGATGACGCGGGATATCTGCCCCGTGGAGTGCCTCTGCTGAAGGGCGTCGCCGCTGTCGCGGGGCAACGGGTCTGCCGCACTGGCGATATCGTCACCGTCGACGGCCGTCCAACGGCGCGGGCAAGGAAGCGCGATCGCCTCGGGCGATCTCTGCCAACCTGGCTGGGCTGCCGGCGGCTCGCGGTCGGCGAGGTCTTCCTCCTCAATCCCGCTGCGCCCGACAGCTTCGATGGACGCTACTTCGGGCCGACCGAAGTTGGGGATGTGCTCGGCCGTGCGACGCTCCTCTGGACGTGGAAGGAGCGCTGAGATGCCAGCCCCTACCATCTTCCGCGCCATTTCCCTGTTCGGTTGGAAGCACGGTCATTTCCCCGTCCCGGCCAACTTCCCGCCCGCCGCGGCGCGGAGCGGCGGTCCAGGGCGGTGCGAAGCGCCGGCGCAGACGCGCCTTGCCCTGGACGGCCGCGAGCGCCACGGCAGCCTGCGGGTTGCACGGACGGGTGCTCGCCTGCTGCTCGCCGCCGGCGTCCTCGCGACCGCCACTGTGTCGACACCGGGCGACCTCGCAGCCGAGCCGGCGCCAGCGGTTGGCCAGGTCCTGACCGTTGGGCGCGCTGAAATCACCGGCCCGATCGACGCGGCCATCGCAGAGGCCTCGCGGAGGTTCGGCGTTCCGCCCACCTGGATCCGGGCGGTGATGCGCGCGGAGAGTGGCTTCGATCCGCGCGCCATCTCCCGCGCCGGGGCGATGGGGCTCATGCAACTGATGCCCCCGACCTGGGCCGAATGGCGGTTGCGGCTCGGCCTCGGCGGAGACCCCTTCGACATCCGCGACAACATTCTCGCCGGCGCTGGCTATCTGCGCGCGTTGATCGACCAGTTCGGCGTCCCAGGGTTCATCGCCGCCTACAATGCGGGGCCGGGACGATACGCTGAGCACCTCGCGACGGGTCGGCCATTGCCAGCGGAGACGCGGACCTACCTGGCCAACGTGGCTCCGCGACTGAGCGGTGGCGCGCCGTCATTCGACACGCCGTCGGCTCTGCCCGACTGGCGCCGATCGGGTCTCTTCGTCCGAGGGCCGAGCCCGCTTCTCACGCCGTCCTCGGCGGTTGGGGTGCAGCCGTGATCCGCACCGGGCACCAACTCAGGTTCATCGCGACGGTCGAAGTGGCAGGGCTGGAAGGACGGAACCCTAAACTCTCCAGACGATGGCAAGATAAAAGTCGCGGGCCGGATCGGCGGCAACCTGTTGTGGGTGTTGGAGTTTTTCCCGGCCCTACGGTGCGCGGCGGTCCCGTCCGCGGGACATTTCCCAATCCTTTCAAGGGGTTTTCCAGGACCATTCGCCGTGGAGCGCGCCATGCGCCGTGACGAGGACTTTCGGATTCGGCCTGGCCGCATACGCCATGGCGGCGGGCGCGCGAGCGCCCGCGCCAGGAGCTTTGTCGGCCAGGTGCTGCGGGCGGCGAACCGGGCTGGCGGCCAGGCCCACGGACGCAAGCCATCGGCCGGGTCGCGCTTCGGACGCGGCCGCGGCGCGGCGATCGCCTCGGTGCTGCGCAATCCTAACCGGCGCGTGGCGCTGAAGGCCCGGGTGGTGCGCCACCGCGGCAATCACTATCGCGCCGCTCCCCTGGACCTCCACCTGCGCTACCTGAAGCGCGAGGGCGTCGACCGGGAGGGCCGGGACGCCCGGATGTTCGACGCCGGTTCAGACGCCGCCGACGACCGCGCCTTTGCTTCCCGCTGCGAGGACGACCGGCATCACTTCCGCTTCATGGTATCGCCTGAGGACGCCGGCGAACTGGAGAGCTTGCGCGAGACCACGCGGGACCTGATGGCGCAGGCTGAGCGGGACCTCGGGACGCGGCTCGACTGGATCGCCGTCGACCACTGGAACACCGACAACCCGCACGTCCATGTGCTCGTGCGTGGCGTGACGGACGACGGCACCGACCTGGTCATCAGCCGCGACTACATCAGCCACGGGCTGCGGGCCCGGGCCGAGGCGCTGGTTTCCCTGGAACTGGGGCCGCGATCGGAGCGCGAGGTCAACGCCGGGCTCGAACGGCAAGTCACTTCGGAGCGCTGGACCGGGCTCGATCAGGCGCTTCTTCGCCTAGCGGACCAAAACGATGGGCAGATCGACCTGCGGCCCGGCGCGCCAGACCCGGACAGCGACACCCGCCGGCTGTTGATCGGCCGCGCCCAGGTCCTGGAGCGGCTCGGCCTGGCCGAGCCCGAGGGACCGGCGGTCTGGCGGCTCAGGCCCGACCACGAGCGCACGCTCCGGGCCCTCGGCGAGCGCGGCGACATCATCAAGATCCTGCACCGGGCGATGGGCGAGCAGCGAGGCGCCGCCGAGCTGGCACCGCATGGCGAGCAGTCGGCCGACCCGATCCTGGGTCGCCTGGCGGGCCGGGGCTTGCACGACGAGGTCGGCGGCGAGGCCTTCGTCGTCATCGACAGCGCCGACGGCCGCGCCCACCACGTGAGGGTTCCGAGTCTGGAAGCCACAGGAGATACGCCCGTTGGCGGTCTGGTCGAGTTCCGCCCGTCCGGCGAGCCCAAGGCGCAGGGCCTTCTCCTCCACCGCAGTGACCTCGGCCTGGCCCGTCAGGTGAAGGCGGACGGCGCGACCTGGCTCGACCGGCAACTGGTCGCGCGTGAGCCCGCGCCGCTGGCGCACACGGGCTTCGGGGCCGAGGTGCGCGCGGCGCTCCAGGCACGCGCCGAGCATCTGGGGGGCGAGGGGCTCGCCCGGCCCACCGGCTCGGGGTGGGTCTTCGCCAAGGACCTCATCCAGACGCTCAGGACGCGCGAGCTTGCCACCGTCGCGGCCAGGCTCTCCGCCGAGTCGGGGCTGGCCTGGAAACCCACGGCGGAGGGCGACCCGATCACCGGGCAGTATCGCCAGCGCCTCAACCTCGCATCCGGCCGGTTCGCAATGATCGACGATGGCCTCGGCTTCCAGCTGGTCCCCTGGTCGCGCCAGCTCGAACGCCACCTGGGCGACACCGTCTCCGGCACGCTGACCCCCGGCGGTGGCGTGGAATGGACCCTCGGCCGCAAACGCGGCCTCTCCCTCTGATCCGGAGCGCCCTCATGTCCGCCACCAGAATCCTCTGGGGCCAAGTTCTCGTCGTCGGCCTGATCGCCCTAGGCTTCGTTTGGGCCGCCACGGAGTGGACGGCCTGGCGCCTGGCCTTCCAGTCGGAACTCGGCGCGCCCTGGCTCACGGTTCTCGGCTGGCCGGTCTATCCGCCCCCGGCCTTCTTCTGGTGGTGGTTCGCCTTCGACGCCTATGCGCCCCGGATTTTCCTGGAAGGCGCGGTCATCGCGGCGTCCGGCGGAATCGTCTGCATCGTCGTGGCCATCGCCATGAGCGTCTGGCGGGCGCGGGAGGCGAAGGACGTCACGACCTATGGCTCGGCGCGCTGGGCGAACCGCATGGAAGTCGCGCGGGCCGGCCTGCTCGGGCCGGATGGCGTGGTGCTCGGTCGCCTGGCCGGCGACTACCTGCGCCACGACGGGCCAGAGCACGTGCTCTGCTTCGCGCCCACCCGCAGCGGCAAGGGCGTGGGCCTGGTCGTGCCGACCCTGCTGGCCTGGGCGGGCTCGGCCATCGTCCACGATATCAAGGGCGAGAACTGGACGCTGACCGCCGGCTGGCGGGCGCGGTTCGGCCGGGTGCTGAAATTCGATCCGACCGATGCGGCGAGCGCCGCCTACAACCCTCTGCTCGAAGTCCGCCGCGGCGACGCCGAGGTCCGCGACGTGCAGAATATCGCCGACATCCTGGTCGACCCAGAAGGCGCGCTCGAGCGACGCAATCACTGGGAGAAGACCAGCCACTCGCTGCTCGTCGGGACCATCCTGCACGTCCTCTACGCCGAGCCGGACAAGACCCTCGCCGGCGTGGCGGCCTTCCTCTCTGATCCGCGCCGGCCGATCGAGGCGACCCTCCGCGCCATGATGGCGACGCGGCATCTGGGCGACCGCCCGCATCCGGTCGTGGCCTCGGCCGCCCGCGAGTTGCTCAACAAGAGCGACAACGAACGCTCCGGCGTCCTCTCGACCGCCATGTCGTTCCTGGGCCTCTACCGCGACCCGGTGGTGGCGAAGGTCACCGCCCACTGCGACTGGCGGATCGGCGACCTGGTGGCGGGCGCGGGGCCAGCCACCCTCTACCTCGTCGTCCCGCCCTCCGACATCAGCCGCACCAAGCCGCTGATCCGGCTAATCCTCAACCAGGTGGGCCGGCGGCTCACAGAGGACTTGGCCGCCAAGGACCGACGCCATCGACTGCTCTTGATGTTGGACGAGTTTCCCGCGCTGGGCCGGCTCGACTTCTTCGAAAGCGCGCTCGCCTTCATGGCTGGGTACGGCCTCAAGGCGTTCCTCATCGCTCAGAGTCTGAACCAGATCGAGAAGGCCTACGGGCCCAACAACGCGATCCTCGACAACTGCCACCTCCGCGTGGCCTTCGCGACCAACGACGAGCGCACCGCCAAGCGGGTGAGCGACAGCCTGGGTACCGCCACCGAGCTGCGAGCCATGAAGAACTACGCCGGCCATCGGCTCTCACCTTGGCTCGGCCACCTGATGGTCAGTCGGCAGGAGACGGCGCGGCCGCTGCTGACGCCAGGCGAGGTGATGCAACTGGCTGCCACGGACGAGCTGGTGCTGGTCTCCGGTTGCCCCCCGATCCGCGCGAGAAAAGTCCGCTACTTCGAGGACGGGCGGTTGAAGGGGCGCATCCTGGCGCCGCCTGCGCCGTCGGTGATCCCGGTTGCCTCGCCGCCGCCGTCCGGATGGGAGCGGTCTGTTCGCCCGGTTAAGGCGAGCTCAACGGCGGGTGCCGCGGACGATCAGGCGGAGGGCGGCCTGCGCCGCCAGCCCGAGCTGGAACCGCCCGACAGTGTCGAGCCATCGGAGGCCGCGTTCCTTGAAGAGCCGCCCCTTGTCGAGGAGGACGCCGACCCTGAAACGGCGGCTGCTGCGCGGCTGCGCAGCCGCATACGCCAGACGGCCCGACAAGCCTCACTCGATCCTGACGACGGTATTCCGCTCTGAGCTGCGCCATGAAGATCGAAACCAAAGTCTACCTCCCGGCCGACCTGGCACGCGCACTCGACGAGATGGCGATCCGGACTCGCCGCCCAAAGTCGGAAGTGGTCCGCGCTGCGGTCGCTTCGTTCCTGTCGCCCGACGGCTCAGAGCGGATGGAGGCCGCGGTGACTCGCCGTCTTGACCGCATGAGCCGCCAAATCGAGCGATTGGAGCGTGACGTCACGATCGGAAATGAAGCGGTGGCGCTGCTGGTGAAGGCTTGGCTCACGGCAACCCCGCCGCTGCCCGAGGCGGCTCAAGCCGCCGCCCAGACGAAGGGCAGGGAGCGCTACGAGGGATTCATAGATGCGCTGGCTCGGCGGCTCGCGGCGGGCCGGACGCTCGCGCGCGAAGCGGCAGAAGACCACCCCGGGGGTGACCCAGAGCCCGTTGTTGAACCGAGGACCTGACCCCGCCGCCGCACCGGGCCGCGGCCGGCCGGGCGGTTCTTTTCCGATCTTTTCCTGATGGCGCTGGTAGCGGCCCGTCGGCGCACGCTCTAGCTTGGCGCCGCAATCTCACAGGAACCCTGATGACCTTCTCGCTGCACGCCGCGACGATCCCGCCCTACCTCCAGATCCTGGGCTCGGTCGCCCGCCTCGTGGACAAGGCCGAGGCCTGGTGCGCCGAGACGGGGACGCCGGCGGAGGAGGTCATCACCGCCCGCCTGATCGCCGACATGCTGCCGTTCACCTACCAGGTGAAGTCGACCGCCGAACACTCCATCGGCGCGATCCTGGCCGTCCGCGAGGGCTTCGCGACGCCCAGCCTCGCCATGCCGCCGGGGACCTTCACCGAATTGCGCGACAAGGTCGCCGCCGCGCAGCGGGACCTCGCCGCCCTCGATCCAACCGAGGTCGACGGCTTCGTGGGCAAGCCTGTCCGCTTCGAGTTCAAGGAGATGAGGCGCGACTTCACTGCCGAGAGCTTCCTGACCGGCTATGCCCTGCCGAACTTCTACTTCCACGCGGTGACCGCCTACGACCTGCTGCGCGCCCGCGGCGTCCACCTGGGCAAGCGCGACTTCCTCGGCGCGCTGCCCGCAACGGCGGCCTAGGGCTGGCGTAGGCTCCCGCACTGGAACGGGGGAAGGCGGCGGTGATTTGGCGTAGCTTACCCGTTCCTGGGCTCGAACGCAGATCGACGATCTTTGGGGGCAGCCTTAGCCGGCGAGCCCCCCGCCGTTCGAGAAGACTCCGCCTGATCCCTGCCTTCGCTCGCTACTGCACTACCCCGACAACACGGTTGTTGATCCCGCACTGATCGGGCTCTTTCTCCTTGTCTCCGCACAGCCGGAGACACCCCGTGAGCGTCCTTCCCCTCCCGACTGAAACCGCCAGCCGTGGCGCGCGCATGCTGCGCACGGCGCTGGGCGCGGATGTTGCGGCCTGGCTGGAAGAGGCCGCCGTCGTCGAGGTCATGCTCAACCCGGACGGCCGGTTGTGGGTCGATCGTCTGACCGATGGGCTGGCCGACACCGGGCGGCGGATGAGCCCTGCGGACGGCGAGCGGATCGTCCGACTGGTCGCCCACCATGTCGGCGCCGAGGTGCATCCGCTTAGCCCGCGGGTGTCGGCCGAGCTGCCTGGAACCGGCGAGCGCTTCGAAGGCCTGCTGCCGCCGATCGTCGGCGCGCCAGCGTTCGCCATCCGCAAGCCGGCCGTCGCGGTCTTCAGCCTGGCGGACTACGCGGCTGCGGGGACCATGACCTTGGACGAGGCGTCGTTTCTCGGCGACGCGGTGGCCGAGCGACGCAACATCCTGGTGGCGGGGGGCACCTCGACCGGCAAGACCACCCTGGTCAACGCGCTGCTGTCCGAGGTCGCTCGTAGCAGCGACCGGATCGTCCTGATCGAAGATACCCGCGAGCTGCAATGCGCTGCGCCCAATCTGGTGGCGCTGCGCACGAAGGACGGGGTCGCGACCCTGTCCGACCTCGTGCGCTCCGCCTTGCGGCTGCGCCCGGACCGGATCCCGATTGGGGAGGTCAGAGGGCCTGAAGCCCTCGATCTCCTGAAGGCCTGGGGTACGGGCCATCCGGGCGGGATCGGCACGCTCCATGCCGGCTCGGCCCTTGGCGCGCTGCGCCGGCTCGAACAGCTCGTCCAGGAAGCCGTCGTCACGGTCCCGCGGGCGCTGATCGCCGAGACCATCGATCTGATCGCCGTCCTTTCTGGCCGGGGCGCCGAGCGGCGCTTGGCCGAGCTCGCGCTCGTCGAGGGCCTCACGCGATCAGGCGACTACCGCCTGCGACCCGCAATCCCCATCCACCCCTGACCTCCCCGGAGACCCTCCATGTCCTTGCGTTCCACTGCGTCGCGCATCGCCCTGACCGCCGCGGCGCTCAGCATCCTGGCCGCTGCGCCCGCCTACGCCGCCGGCTCGTCCATGCCATGGGAGGCGCCGCTGCAGCAGATCCTCAACTCAATCGAGGGTCCGGTCAGCAAGATCATCGCGGTGATCATCATCATCGTCACGGGCCTGACCCTGGCCTTCGGCGACACCTCCGGCGGCTTCCGCCGGCTGATCCAGATCGTCTTCGGCCTCTCCATCGCCTTCGCGGCCTCGAGCTTCTTCCTGTCCTTCTTCTCGTTCGGCGGCGGGGCGCTCGTCTGATGGCCCCCACACACGACATTCCCGGCTTCACGGCGCCCGTCCACCGGGCGCTGACCGAGCCGATCCTGATGGCCGGCGCGCCGCGGTCGGTCGCCATCCTCAACGGCACCTTGGCCGCCGCGGTGGGCCTGGGCCTGCGGCTCTGGCTCGTGGGCCTCGGCGTCTGGCTGGTCGGCCATGCCGCCGCGGTCTGGGCCGCCCGCCGCGATCCGCACTTTGTCGAAGTCGCCCGCCGCCACGTGCGGCTGCCCTCACACCTCTCGCTCTGAGTCCGCCATGCTCGATCTGCGCGAATACCGACGCAAAGCCGCCGTCCTCGCCGACTTCCTGCCCTGGGCGGCGCTGGTCGCCGAGGGCGTCATCCTCAACAAGGACGGCAGCTTCCAGCGCACGGCCCGCTTCCGCGGCCCTGACCTGGACTCCGCGACCGCCAGTGAACTGGTGGCCGCGGCGGCGCGGCTCAACAACGCCTTTCGCCGCCTGGGCTCGGGCTGGTCGGTGTTCGTCGAGGCGCAGCGCACGGCCGCCGAGACCTATCCGCAGGGCCGCTTTCCCGATCCGGCATCGCAGCTGGTCGACGAGGAGCGCCGGGCGCAATTCGAGGAGGCCGGCGCCCATCTCGAGAGCCGCTACTTCCTGACCTTCCTGTTCCTCCCGCCGGCCGAGCGCACGGCCACCGCCGAGCGCTGGCTCTACGACGGCGCAGAGGGGCGGCAGGTCGACTGGCGCGAGGTGCTGCGCGGCTTCATCGACCGCACCGACCGCGTGTTCGCCCTCGTCGAAGGCTTCGCGGCGGAGGTGGCCTGGCTCTCCGACGGCGAGACCTTGAGCTACCTGCACGCCACCGTCTCGACCCATCGCCAGCAGGTGCGCGTCCCTGAGACGCCGATGCAACTCGACGTGCTGTTGGCCGACCAGCCGCTCGCCGGCGGCCTGGAGCCCCGGCTCGGGGACTCTCACCTACGGGTGCTGACCATCAGCGGGTTTCCGACCGAGACCTGGCCTGGCCTGCTCGACGAGCTGAACCGCCTGGCCTTTCCCTATCGGTGGACGACGCGAGCAATCTGCCTCGACAAGACCGACGCGGCCCGCCTGGTCGGTCGGATCCGCCGGCAATGGTTCGCCAAGCGCAAGTCGATCGCCGCGATCCTCAAGGAGGTGCTGACCAACGAGGCGTCGGCGCTCCTCGACACCGACGCCGAGAACAAGGCGCTCGACGCCGACGCCGCCCTGCAGGACCTCGGCGCCGACCTGGTCGGGCATGCCTATGTGACGGCGACCGTGGTGGTCTGGGACGGTGTCGCGGCGACCGCCGACGCCAAGCTGCGCCTGGTGGAGAAGGTGATCCAGGGGCGCGACTTCACCTGCATGGTGGAGACGGTGAACGCGGTCGACGCCTGGCTTGGGTCACTGCCCGGTCACGCCTACGCCAATGTCCGCCAGCCGCCGATCTCCACGCTCAACCTCGCCCACATGATGCCGCTGTCGGCGGTCTGGGCGGGACCGGAGCGCAATGAGCACCTGGACGGGCCGCCTCTGCTCCATGGGCGGACGGAGGGCTCGACGCCATTCCGACTGTCGACGCATGTCGGCGACGTCGGCCATACCCTGGTGGTCGGCCCGACCGGCGCCGGCAAGAGCGTGCTGCTGGCGCTGGTCGCGCTCCAGTTTCGCCGTTACCCGGCGGCTCAGGTGTTTGCGTTCGACTTCGGCGGCTCGATCCGCGCTGCGGCCCTGGCTATGGGCGGCGACTTCCACGACCTCGGCGGCGCGCTGTCGGACGTCGGGGAAACGGGCGTCGCGCTCCAGCCGCTGGCGGCCATCGACGACCCGGCCGAGCGCGGCTGGGCGGCCGAGTGGCTGGCCGCCGTGCTGGCCCGCGAAGGCGTGGCGGTCACGCCGGAGGTGAAGGACCATCTCTGGTCCGCCCTCGGGAGCCTGGCCTCGGCGCCGGCGTCCGAGCGGACCCTCACTGGCCTGTCAGTGCTGCTGCAGTCTGTGGCGCTGAAGCGCGCCCTGCAGCCCTACACGGTCGCGGGCCCGTGGGGCCGGCTGCTTGACGCCGAGACCGAGCGGGTCGGGGACGCCGACGTCCAGGCTTTCGAGACCGAGGGCCTGATCGGCTCCGCCGCGGCTCCGGCGGTACTGGCCTACCTCTTCCACCGCATCGAAGGACGCCTGACCGGTCGCCCCAGCCTGGTCATCGTCGACGAGGGCTGGCTGGCGCTGGACGACGCCACCTTCGGCGCGCAGCTCCGCGAGTGGCTGAAGACGCTGCGCAAGAAGAACGCCTCGGTGATCTTCGCCACCCAGTCCCTGGCCGACATCGAGGCCAGCGCCATCGCGCCGGCCATCATCGAGAGCTGCCCGACCCGGCTCTTCCTGCCGAACGAGCGGGCGCTGGAGCCGCAGATCGCCGCCATTTACCGGCGCTTCGGCCTGAATGATCGGCAGATCGAGATCCTCAGCCGGGCCACGCCCAAGCGCGACTACTACTGCCAGTCCCGCCGCGGCAATCGCCTCTTCGAACTGGGCCTCGGCCCCGTGGCGCTGGCGCTCTGCGCCGCCTCGGCGAAGACCGACCAGGCCGCCATCGCCGACACCCTCGCCGAGCACGGCGCCGCAGGCTTCGCGGCCGCCTGGCTGCGCCGCCGCGGCCTGCCCTGGGCCGCCGACCTCCTGCCCGCGCCTTCCGTCCCCGTCGTCCGAACTGTCCCTGGAGCTTGAGCCATGACCCATCGTCCCTTTCGCCGCGCCCTGCTGGCCGGCGTCGCCGTCCTCTCCCTGGCCCTTGCGGCGCCACCGGCGATGGCGCTCGGCGGGATCGTCTACGACCCCACCAACTACGCCCAGAACCTGCTCCAGGCGGCCCGCGCCCTGGAGCAGATCCAGAACCAGATCCGCTCGCTGCAGAACGAAGCGACGATGCTGCTCAACGAAGCGAAGAACCTCCAGCAGCTGCCCTTCTCGGCCCTGACCGCCCTGCAGCAGGACATGAGCAAGATCACCGGGCTGCTGGGCCAGGCGAGCCGCGTCGCCTACGACGTCCAGGCGATCAAGCGCGAGTTCCAGCAGAACTACCCGGCCACCTTCAGCGCCAGCGCCACCGACCAGTCCATGACCGCCTCGGCCCAGGCCCGCTGGCTCAATTCGCTCGAAGCCTTCCAGCACGTACTGGACATCCAGGCCGGCGTGGTCGGGACCCTCTCTTCTACCCAAGGCCAGGCGGGCGCCCTGGTCGGCCAGAGCCAGGGCGCGGCCGGGGCGCTGCAGGCCACCCAGGCCGGCAACCAGCTGCTGGCGTTGCAGTCCAAGCAGTTGGCCGATCTGACCGCCCTGACGGCGGCGCAAGGGCGGGCCGATGCGCTGGAGCAAGCTCGCCAGGCGGAGACCGCCGCGGAGGCCAGGGAGCGGCTGCGCCGCTTTCTGGGGACCGGCCAAACCTACCAGCCGCAACCCGTCCAGATGTTCTACCCGTGAGCCGGCTCGACCCCTCCAAGCTAGCGCGCGTCGGGGCCATCGGCCTGGCGGTGGTGGGCGTCTTGGCGACGGCCCTGGCCGTCAGCCGGCAGGCGCCCCACGCCCAGCCCGCATCGGCCGCGGCGGCTTCGACGTCGCTGTCGGCGGAACTGGACCGCTGCCGGGCCCTCGGCGCGGCGGCGCAGGACGACGGCGCGTGCCGGAACGCGTGGCGCGAGAGCCGCGAGCGCTTCCTGGGGGTCAGGTCGGAGGCGCGGCAATGAACGACACCGGCGTCGTCGATCAGTTCCTTGCGGTCTTTACCCGCTACATCGACTCCGGCTTCGGCCTGATCGGCGGCGACGTCGTGGCGCTCGCCCAGGTCCTGGTCGCCATCGACGTGATCCTGGCCGCGCTCTTCTGGGCCTGGGCCCCGGGCGAGGACATCCTGGCCAGGCTGGTCAAAAAGACCCTCTACGTCGGGTTCTTCGCCTTCCTGATCGGCAACTTCAATCGCCTGGCGAAGATCGTCTACCTGAGCTTCTCGGGCCTGGGCCTGAAGGCGGCCGGCGCCGGCATGTCGCCGAGCGACTTCCTGCATCCCGGCAAGATCGCCCAGGCCGGCATCGACGCCGGCAAGCCGATGCTGGATGCCGCAGGCCAGCTCGCCGGCTTCCCGGGGTTCTTCGAGAACTTCATCCAGATCGCCGTGCTGCTGCTGGCCTTCGTGATCGTGCTGATCGCCTTTTTCGTCCTGGCGGTGCAGCTCTTCGTCACCCTGATCGAGTTCAAGCTGACCACCCTGGCCGGGTTCGTCCTCGTCCCGTTCGGCCTCTTCGGCCGGACCGCCTTCCTGGCCGAGCGTGTGCTCGGCAATGTGGTGGCCTCGGGCGTGAAGGTGCTGGTGCTGGCTATTACCGTCGGCATCGGCTCGACCCTGTTCAGCCAGTTCGTGCAGGCCTTCTCCGGTACCCAGCCCAGCCTCGAGCAGGTGCTGGCCACGGCCCTGGCCGCCATCTGCCTCCTCGGACTCGGGATTTTCGGGCCCGGCATCGCGACGGGCCTGGTGTCCGGCGCGCCGCAGCTCGGCGCTGGGGCTGCGGTCGGGACGGCTCTGACCGTCGGCGGCCTGGGTATGGCTGGCGTCATGGGTGTCCGCGCCGCTGTCGGCGCCGCCGGGTCCGTCCGGGCGGCCGCGGCCGGCGCCTCGGCCATGCGTCCCGGGCCGACCGGGTCGGGAGCTGGAGGTTCGCGCCCGCCACCACCGCCGGGCCCCACCGGCGGTTTGGGCGGCGGCCCGGCGAGCGGTGCGCCGCCGGCTGGAAATGCGCCGCGCCCGCAGGGCGGCGGGACCCCTTCGCCGCCCGCCGGCCCGCCGGAACCGGCGTCGCGTGTTGAGGCGCCCGCCTGGGCCCGCCGACTCGAAACCCTTCGCGCCATGACCCACGGGGTCGGGACCGCCGCCCATGCGGTGCGCTCCGGCGACCAAGCCGGCGGCTCGGCCTCCGTCTCCCTGTCCGAGGAATGACCATGACCCTCTTCAAGAGATCCGACGTCCGCTACGGGCGCACGCCCGAACCCGAAACGCCCTACCAGCGGGCGGGCCAGGCCTGGGACGAGCGCATCGGCTCGGCCCGCGTCCAGGCGCGGAACTGGCGGCTGATGGCGTTCGGCTGCCTGGCGCTGGCCACCGCCACGACCGGCGGGCTCCTCTGGCAGGCGGCCCGGGGCACGGTCACGCCGTGGGTCGTGCAAGTCGACCGGCTGGGGCAGGCCCAGGCGGTGGAGCCGGCCAGCTACGGCTACCGGCCGGCCGATCCGCAGATCGCCTGGCATCTGGCCCAGTTCATCCAGGACGTCCGCGGGATCCCGGCCGACCCGGTGGTGCTGCGGCAGGACTGGCTGCGGGCCTACGACTACACGACCGACAAGGGCGCCCAGGCGCTCAACGACTATGCCCGCGCCGCCGACCCGTTCGGGAAGATCGGCCGTATCCAGGTTGCGGTCGACGTCTCCAGCGTGATTCGCGCCTCGCCCACCAGCTTCCGGGTGGCCTGGACCGAGCGCCGCTACGAGGACGGCAATCTGGCTGCGACCGAGCACTGGACCGCCATCCTCACCATCGTCCTGCAACCCCCTCACGACGCCGACGGCCTGCGGAAGAACCCGCTCGGCATCTTCGTCCACGCCCTCGACTGGTCAAAGGAGCTCAGCTGATGCGCCCGTCCTCCCTCCTTCTGCTGTCCGTGGCGCTGCCGGGCCTCTCGGCCTGCGCGATGCTGCATCCGCGACCCGCGCTCGCGGCGGAGACGCCTGCCGTGCTGCAACCCGAGCCGCCCCGGCCGCTGCTGATCGTGCCGGTCCCCAGGCCGTTGCCGCTGCCCGGCCAGTTGAAGCCCTTGCCACCGGCCCCGACGCTGCCGGCCGATCCGCGGCTCCCCGCCGCGCGGGTGGCTGCGGCCAATGCGGCGGCACGGGTGGAGCCCAGCCAATCGGGCTACATCAACGCGGTGCAGGTTTATCCGTGGACCGAGGGCGCCCTCTACCAGGTCTACGCCTCGCCCGGCCGCGTCACCGACATCGCCCTGCAGCCCGGCGAGCATCTGGCCGGCTCCGGTCCGGTCGCTGCGGGCGACACGGTGCGCTGGATCATCGGCGACACCGAGAGCGGGGAGGGCGGGGGCCGCCAGGTCCATATCCTGGTCAAGCCCACCGACGCCAAGCTCGTCACAAACCTGGTCATCAACACCGACCGGCGGACCTATCACCTGGAGCTGCGCGCGACGCCGGAGACCTACATGGCGTCGGTCTCCTGGCGCTATCCGCAAGACGAACTGATCGCGCTGGCCTCGGCGGTCCAGGCGCGCACCGACGCCGCGCCGGTCCTCCAGGGGGTCGATCTCGACAAGCTCGACTTCGGCTACCGGATCGAGGGCAAAGCGCGGTGGCGGCCGGTGCGCGTGTTCGACGACGGGCGGCAGGTCTTCATCGAGTTCCCGCCGCAGGTCGGCCAAGACGAGATGCCGCCCCTGTTCATCCTCGGCGGCAAGGGCGGCGAGGCTGACCTCGTCAACTACAGGGTCCACGGCCGGCGGATGATCGTCGACCGGCTGTTTGCCGCCGCCGAGCTTCGGCTGGGCGGCAAAGGCGACGAGCAACGCGTGCGGATCATCCGCAGCATGAGGCCGTGACCGCCATGACCCCGGATCAGGATTCCGAGAAGGCTATTGCGGCCGAGCTGCGTCTGCGCGGCGACCCGCCCCGTGTCACCCGCCTGTCCCGCAGGGCCCTGATGGTCCTGGGCACCGGCGCGGTGGCGGCGGTTGCCGGCGCGATCACCTTTGCGATGCGAGATCATCCCGAGAGGGGACCGAGGGCCGAGCTTTTCGGCACCAACGCCAAGCCGCCGGCCGATGCCCTCGCGGCCCTGCCAAAGGACTATGCCCGACTGCCGAAGGATACGCCCCGGCTCGGCCCGCCACTGCCGGGCGACCTCGGGCGGCCCATCCTGGCGGCACAAGGTGCCGGTCCCGGAGGTCCTCCGGCCATGGCCGGTTCGGCGGCGGGCGCGCCGCCGTCGCCGGATCCGGCTAGCCAGCAGCGCGACCAGGAACGACAGGCTGCGCGCACCAGCCGGCTGTTTGCGGCCAGTGATCCCGGCGGTGGGTCTCAGGGAGAAGGCGCCGCTAGCCCGGCGCTCGCTCTCCCGCCGCCCGGACCGACGAGCGCCCCGGCCGCGCCGGATCGCAAACAGGCCTTCCTGGCGGCGCCGGCCGATCTCCAGACAGCCAGTTCCCACCGGCTCGATGCGCCGGTCTCGCCCTACGTCCTGCAGGCGGGCGCAGTCATCCCCGCGGCCCTGATGACCGGCATCCGCTCGGACCTGCCGGGTCAGGTCACCGCCCAGGTGACCGAGAACGTCTACGACAGTCCGACCGGTCGGATCCTGCTCATTCCGCAGGGCGCGAAATTGGTCGGGCTCTACGACAGCCAGGTCGAGTTCGGACAGAGCCGCCTGCTGCTGGCCTGGACGCGCCTCATCCTTCCGGACGGCCGGTCGATCGTGCTGGACCGCCAGCCAGCGGGCAACGCCCAGGGCTTCGCCGGCCTACAAGATCAAGTCGACCGGCACTGGAAGCAGTTGGCCTCCGCCGCGGTGCTCTCCACCCTCTTGGGCGTGGGCGCGGAACTGGGTGCCGGCAGCGACGACAGCGATGTCGTTCGGGCGCTCCGGCAAGGCGCGGCCAACTCGGTCAATCAGGTGGGCCAGCAGGTGGTCGGCAAGAGCCTCGACATCCAACCGACGCTCACCGTCCGTCCGGGCTTTCCGGTGCGCGTGATCATCACGCGCGACCTGGTGCTCGAACCCTCTCGGAACTGACCCATGCCCAAGTTGAAGCTCTCGGCGGTCCTGGACGACAAACCGGTCCGGATTGCGATCGACTTACCCGCCGACGTCCATCGCATGCTCGTGGCCTATGCCGAGGCGATGGCGCGCGAAACCGGTCAGCCGGTCGAACCGAACCGTCTGGTGGCGCCCATGCTGGCGCGGTTCATGGCGACCGACCGTGCTTTCACGAAGGGGCGAAGGGCTCCGTCTTCCGGCCCCTCATCCACTCGCGCGTGACAGCCAAAAGACGACGAAGCGCCGGGTTGTCACGATCGCGGCGATGGATGACGTGCACGGCGACGTCCGCTTCGGGCTCCGCAATGCGGACGAAGCGGACGCCCTCTCGCCTAAGTCTGGCAAAGCTTTCCGGCATGATTGCCGCGCCGTGTCCCGTGGCCACAAGCGCCATGAGGCTTTCTCGCGAGCAGTCATGAATCTGCACCTGAGGCGCGGTCACGCCGGCCGCGGCCAGCACCGGAAACAACAAATCAAGCTCCGCTTCGGGCCGCGCCAGCAATACCTGCCTTGAGAGGTCGCTCCAGCGCGCCAACCGGGGCTCCGACGGCCCACTTGGCAGCGCGAGATAGAGCGACTCCGACCATAGTCGCTCGACAATCAGGGCGGGGTCGGGCGAGCGCCAACTGGCGATCCACGCGCAATCGAGTTCATGGGAAAGCACCTGCCGGACCAGATCCGCCGCTCCGGTCTCTGTCAGATGGATCTTGAGGCGCGTGTGCTGTCGCCGAAGGAGGTCCAGGATATCCTTTGCGGGTGAAGCAGCGAACGATCCGACAAAGCCGATCCGCAAGCGGCCTTCTATGGCCAATCCGAATTCCTGGGCTTCTCCCATCGTCGTCAGGGCGAGGCCGCGCAACTGCAGCAGCCGCATGATGAAATGCTGGCCGCCATCGGTCGCGCGAACGCCACTTCCACGCCGCTCGAAAATCGAATGACCGACCTGGTCTTCAAGGTGTCGAATTTGGCGGCTGACGGTCGACTGCGTGAGCCCCAGTCTTCTCGCCGCAGCGCTGAAGCTACCTGCCTCTGCCACCACAAGAGCCACCTCAGCCGCGGCTGACAAGAGAACGCCCGTCCGAAATGCGGAGCCGGGCGATGCAACTGATCGCGTCTCCGAAATCCTGTTGTGGCGATGCCGGCTCACGAGGATCTACGCGCGCGGGTTCAGTTGCTTCAAGACCGGCGGAGATCCCACCAGCTCAGTTCGGTTTTGTACGGCCGGCACGCCGCCGTTCGCGATTGCTGAATGCCGTCTCCTTGCGGACGGCGATGTCGCCTTTCCGCACACAAGCGTTCACGAGGAAGACTTGGCGGCGGCCAACATCTCGTGTCGTTGGCGGGCCATGCGTTCCGATGGCTCGCTCACGAGGTCATTGACCGAAACCGGTTCGCCGCATTGGTCACAAATCATCTTCGGCCGCGTGATGGCGCCGCATGTGGCATGGCGGAGCGGATTCGGAGGGCCTTGGCCATCGTCGAGCCACTTGTCCCCCCAAGTCATCAAAGCGACCATCACAGGATGCAGTTCGCGGCCCATCTCCGTGAGACGGTACTCGTAACGCGTTGGCCGCTGCTGGTAGGCGATCTTGCGAAGGATACCCGCCTCGACCAGGCGTGAGAGCCGTGTGGCCACCACTTGGGGAGAGGCGCCGCTGAGCACCTGCATCTCGTCGAATCGGCGCGTCCCGAGGAACGCCTCGCGGATCAGCATCATCGTCCAACGATCGCCAAGAATGGCGAGCGATCGCGCCACGGAACACTGCAGGTCGGCGACCTCATCCCATCGCATCCGCTTCGCCTCCTGTCGCCTGCTTCATCGGCGCGTCACGCCGGCTCCGCGACCGATCCATCCTGCGCCACACGCCCATAGCGCGGGTAGCATTCCACGAGACGGGTCACCAGTTCCGCGTCACCCTCCACCTCCAGCCGGCCATCGGCCATCGCGTCCGGCACGGAGAGCTTGCGTGAAAGGAGCTCAACCCAGGTGGGACCGGAGACACGCAGCACCACGTCGGCGACGCCCTTGAGACCGAAGTCCAAGTCGACGGCCAAACGGCGGACGCTGACCGTGCCGGAGATCGCACGCGGCCCCGTGAAGTGCATGTGGAAGGTGGCGTCGAGGCCCTTGGACCGCCGGCGCTGAAAACTCAGGCGCATGCCAAAGAGCAAACTTGGGCCCGTCGGCTCCACGTTCATCCAGGAGACGGTTTTCACCTTCTTGTTTGGGAACTTCTTGGCGACGATGTCCTGCGCATCGGACCCGTCCAGGACGTAGATCGTCTCCGACTTGTCCTGCAGCGGCTTGACGAACCGGTCCACGAAGGCGGCTCGATCCTCGAGGAAGGGGCCGAGGACGTCCTCGCCCGCCGGGCAGACCGAGATGCAGAAGGCCGCCTTGTAGCTGGGCTTGAAACTGAGGCTTTGCCACATCGAGGCCGTCTCGTTCAGCGGGACGCGCTCGCGATACTCATCGGCCGACTTCGAGTCGGCGATCGTCTCCACCCAGTCGCCGAAACCGCCGAGAAACTCCCGGTAGTTGTGCGTGTAACAGGACAGCATGTTGAAGCTGCCGTCGACGCCGATCGCTTCGACGGGACAGGCAGCCACGCACAGCTTGCACTCCAGGCAGGGGTTGTAGTCCAGCACGCGCTTCTCGGCCCGGACCTCGTCCGCGAGCAGGATGGTGCCGAGCAGAACGAAGCTGCCGAACTTCGGGTGAATCACACAGCGGTGCAGCCCCATCTTGCCCAGCCCCGCCGCAACGGCGATCGGCTTATGCGACAAGGCCCAGTTCTTGCCGGGGAAGTTGTCCTGCTCCATCGGGAAGGCCGCGACGGCGTTCACAGCCCGGTGGCCGCGGTTCTGCAGTTCCCGCACGAATGTCCGCGCTGTCTCGTTCACGCTGTCGTAAGTCTCGTGGAACTCCTGGTTCGCAATCGAGCGAACAGTGGCGCGAACCGGCTCACGGTTCATTTGGCAGACGAAGCTCACGACCGTACGAGCCTCGGGGAAGATGCGCTCGATTTCGTTCCTCTGAGCGGCGATGGCGGGGTCGTCCGCTGAAAGCAGCGCGACGTCATCGGCCCCACAATCGCGGCACAGCTGCAGCACCTCTGCTTCGGTCAGCGGCGCGTTCGCGCGAGGCGCCGCCCCAGCGCTGCGATGACGCTGCACTGATGGATGGTCGCTCAGGCTCATGGGAGATCTCTGGCTGAATTTCCTCAGGCAGATCTATAACTATGAAATAGGAAGTTGTCACTATGATTTGGGAAGTGATAGACTGCGCGCTTCGTTGGTCCGCTCGGGCGCGCCCCCTCAAAATCCGGGGCCGTCGTCCGGCAAGGCGCTCGGCGCTAGTCGTCGCGCGGCGCTTCGGCCGCCTTGCGTGAGGGCCGTATCGCCAGTGAGCGGCGCGGCGATGGACCTGGAGGATGGCGATGAGCGCTGCCGAGACCCGCAAGACCGCCTGCATCCTGTGCTATGTGAACTGCGGCCTCGAGGTTGAGATCCAGGATCGGCAGATCGCCAAGGTCCGCGGTGACCGCGACAATCCGAGGTCCCGCGGCTATCTCTGCCAGAAGGCGGGGCGTGTCCCCTTCTACAACAACAATACGGCGCATCGGCTGACGACGCCGCTGCGCCGAACGCCAGCTGGCGGCTTCGAACCGATCGACTGGGACACCGCGGTCCGCGAGATAGCAGAGAAGCTCAACGCCATCCGCGCCGAGCACGGCGGCTATGCCTTCGGCTTCTACGGCGGCGGCGGGCAGGGCAACACCCTGGGCGGCCCCTACGGCCTGGCGCTCTCCAAGGCGATGGGCTCCTCGATCTTCTACAACGCCCTGTCCCAAGAGAAGACCGGCGACTACTGGGTCAATGGGGAGGTGTTCGGAGCCCAGAACTGCCATACCGCGGAGGATGTCGATCACACGGACCTCCTGGTGGTGCTGGGCAGCAACCCCTGGATGGCCAACGGCTTCACTCGAGCCCGCGAGGCGATCGCCGAAATCCGCAAAGATCCCGCCCGCAAGCTCATGGTCATCGATCCGCGGCGCACGGAGGTGGCCGAGCACGCCGACCTTCACCTACGGCTCCGCCCGGGGACTGACGCATTCCTCCTGGGCGCCATCCTCGCCCTGATTGTCCGCCGCAGCGGCGAAGATCGCGCCTTCATCGCCGAGCATACTGTCGGGTTCGACGATGTGCGCCATGCGCTGCTGAGGATCCCGGTGGACGATTGGATCCGGGCCACCGATGTGCCGCGCGCCGACGTTGAAGCGGCAGTGGACTTGATCCTCGCTGCACCCTCCATGACCGTTAGGGTGGACGTGGGCCTGCAGCAGGCGCGCAACTCGACGCTTAACTCCTATCTCGAAAAGCTGCTGTTCCTGGTGACCGGGAACTTCGCCAAGCGCGGCGCCAACGGGCTCCATGCCTGGCTTGCGCCGCTCATGGGCCACTCTCGGCCGGACGATGTCGCGCCGGTGACTGGGCAGTTGAAGATCGCCGGACTCTTGCCACCCAACACGCTGCCCGCGCAGATCCTCACGGACCATCCCGAGCGGCTGCGGGCGTTCTTCGTGGACTCCGCCAATCCAGCCAATAGCGCCACCAACACTGCCCTGATCGAGCAGGCGTTCCGCTCGCTCGACCTGATGGTGGTGATCGACGTGGCCATGACCGAGACTGCCCGGCAGGCCGACTATGTGCTGCCTGCGGCCAACCAGTTCGAGAAGTGGGAGAACACCCTCTTCACCTACGAGTACCCGCGCAACTACTTCCATCTCCGGGCCCCGCTGTTCTCCCCCCTTGAGGGCACCCTCGTCGAGGGTGAAATCTACACGCGGATCCTACGCGCCATGGGCGACTTGCCGGACGACCAGACCCTCGCAGAACTCCGGACCTTGGCTGCGAGCGATCGCCAAGCCTTCGCGCAGGCGTTCCGCGCGTTGATCCGCGCCGACACGAAATATGCGGCGATTGCGGCGGTGATCCTCTACGAGACCCTGGGCCCGACGCTTCCGGACGGAGCTGCCGCGGCCGCAGCGTGGTGGCTTCCCACTCATCGCTTCGCAGCCGACTTCAGCGAGAGCGTCCGCCGCGCCGGCATCGAAGGCGAGGGCTTCGAACTCGGCGAGAACCTGTTCGCGGCCATACTGAGGGAACGATCGAGCGTCGCCTTCTGTGACCTAGGATACGAGGGCTCCTGGAGTCTCATGAAGCATCCGGACCGCCGCGTCCGCCTGGCTGTCCCCGAAATGCTCGACTGGTTGCGGCGACTCGATCCGGCCGACGTCGCGCCGGATCCGGACTATCCGCTGATGCTGATCGGAGGCCAGCGGCGCAACTACAACGCCAATCAGATCATCCGTGACCCGCGCTGGCGAAAGACCGACCCGCACGGCGCGCTGCACCTTCACCCGGACGATCTTGCCGCCGCAGGTGGCCAACCCGGCGAATGGATGGTGGTCGAGACCCGTATCGGGCGGATCGTGGTCAAGGCAGAGATCGACGACAAGCTCCGCCCGGGCCAGGCCTCGCTGCCCCATGGCTATGGCCAAATCTACGACACTCCCGACGGCCAGGTGACGGTGGGGCCACGGTTGAACATTCTCACCGATTGCAACGACTGCGATCCCATCGCCAAGACTCCGTACCACAAGAACGTGGCCATCCGTGTCACCCGGCCGACGGCCCGCGAAGTCGAGATGATGGAGGGTCAAGCGGCTAGGCTCGGCGACGTCGTTTGAGGTCATTGAATTTCTGGATGTTCAATATCATGCAGATGGCTGGCGGTCGACGGAGTCTGCGGACTATCCTCTATCGTGGGACGATACCGGCCGGGCTCCGGCGTTCCGTCGCCTTTCCCCCGGTCGCCCTTTGCGCCTAGCAGGGGACGGTCTGGAATACCTTCGCCGGCGGTTCCCACAGAACCGTCGGCATTTTTTCGGCCGGTGTGACCTCAGCTCACGGACCAATAACTAGAAATTGGAAGTCCCCGGCATGATGAGGAAGTCACTGGTTACCTCATGCCGAGATGTGGTCCAGTAGCCAGAAGCGCCCGCTCCCGACCGGCCCAGCGGCGCGCGTTCCTTCGAAATTTGGGGATCGTCGTTCCAGGAAGGCGCGGATCGCTTCGCGCGTCTCCGCCGAGCCGCCGTGCGCAATCATGCGCACCGCCTCACCGTCCAACGAGCCGAGGAAGTCGAGGCGTGTCGCGTCGTCCAGATTGGACTTGATGAGACCTATGGCTTGGCGTGGCCCGGCGGCCAGGCGTGCGGCGAGGGCGAAGGCGGCAGTCTGCAATTCGTCGTCCGGCAGGACTCGGTTCACGAGGCCTAGTTGGTGGCAGCGCTCAGCATCGAGATCTTCCGACAGCAGCATCAGTTCACGCGCCCGGGCTGGCCCCACCGCCCGTACCAGCAGCCAACTGATGCCGTAGTCTCCGGGCAGGCCAATGCGCACATAGGCCGTGCGCACGAAGGCGCTGGCGGCGGCGAGGCGCAGGTCGCAGGCGAGCGCGAGCGAGAGACCAGCGCCGGCGGCCGGCCCGGGTAGGGCGGCGATGCTCGGCTTTCGGGACTGAACCAAGGCGCCCGTCAACGCCCGCTGCCGCTGGACTAGATCCGATATTCGCGCCTGTTGCGAGGTGCGGGCTGGCGGTGTCGAGGACCCCATATCCTTAACATCACCGCCGGCGCAGAACGCCCCACCGGAACCAGTGATCAGAAGCGCGCCCACCTCAGGGTCGCTGTCGCACGCCGCGATGGCTGCGCGCAGTGCGGGCGTCAGCCGATCCGAGAGTGCGTTGCGGGCCTGCGGCCGGTTCAGCGTAAGGATCGCGACCCCGTCTCGCACCTGCGCGACCAGTTCCTCGGTGCCCGTGTCCAGATGGCGGTCGCTCATAAGGCGCTCCTGTCACCAAGCGGTCAGCTGTTGCCGGCAGCGGCGTATGCACAGGTCGACTGCATTCCCATGGCCGCCAGTCTGACCCCTTCATCTGTGGGATCGACGCCATCAGCATGTTGATTGACATCCTCATTGTCAATGCTTCGCGAAGCGCGCAGCGGCTGGGACGCAAACCGACGGTCCGACGCACGGATCGACGACGGAACCTGGACTGCGAAAGGGTTGGGCTACCTGGCGGCTCGCGCGCCCCGATGCTCGATGGCTTCCAAGGCAAGCCGCCGATCATGCTCAGGACATCGAGCAGCTTTAGGTCACATCGACCGGATGCCCAACGATCGCGAGGCGTTCGGCAAGCGCGCCGACACGGGAGAGGTAGTCCTGGAAGTAGGGCGCGGCACGATGCGCGTCGACCGCCGCGGCGTCGCGGTAAAGTTCGTCCAAGACGAACCGGTTCGGGTCATCGCGGTCGCGCCATATGTCCCAACGCACGTTGCCAGGCTCGGCGCGGCTGGCGCGGCCGAGATCCCGAAGCAGGGCCTCCAATTGCGCGGCCTTCGCGGGCTTTGCCGTAAGGATGGCGATAATCTTGGCCTGCGTGGTCATCCGTCGATGGTCCTCTGGCGCGATGCGCGATTTGGTTTCGTTGCTCACCAGGGTTCAGACGGAGGCGCGCAGCGGTCTATCGACTGACTTGCGATGCGCGGCCGAACCATCGGCGGCAGGCCCTGCTGAAGCTGGATGGATCGGTGTAGCCCAGCTCTTCCGCGATGCGGGCGTGAGACAGGCTGTCCTCCTGCAGGAGCCGTTCGGCGCGCCCCCGCAGTTCTCGGTCTAGGAGTTCGCGATATCCCGTGCCGGCTTCGGACAAGCGACGAACCAAGGTCCGTCGCGACACGCCGGTCAGTCGGGCGACTTCATCCGCGGCGAGGCGGCCTGCCGGCTGCGACTTCAAGATTCGCTCGACCCGGCCCAACAAATCCACCGGAACGGCTATCCGCGCCTTGGCTTCCTGCAGTTCGCGGACGGCGACGGCGTAGAGCGCAGCATCGGCGAAGGGGGAAGGAAGCTTGAGCCAGGCGGCGGGAAACCGGATCGCGTTGCCGCGCGCACGGTAGACCACACCGTCGCCAAGGACGGCGCGAACCTCGCGCGCATGGTCCGGCTCTGCGCACGCGAAGAAGAACCTGGCCTGCGTCGGGGGGGCCGCTAGGACGGCTCCGATCCCCGCCCGTATCCCGATGAAGGCGATCTCCATCATTGAGCGCCAGAGGCGCTCCTCGATGTCGACGGTCAGATCAAAGTCGAGCTGGCACCAATTTGCGCCGCGCCGGAGCGAGGTTCTGTGGAACGGCGCGCGGACGAAACCGAAGCGGGCGATCAGGTCCATCATGGTCGCCAGGTCGGGAGCCGCGAGGCCCGCAACGCCCAACGGGCCATGCGAGGTGGTGCTATTCCAAAGGGCCGGCGCGCGCAGCGCCCAACCCTCGCCGAACAGCCCGATGAGGTTCTCAATCTGCACGATCTGGTGGCGAAGACTGATCTCGGCCGAGGGATCGAGCAGCATCTCCTCGCTGACACCTGTTCCGGCGAGGATCGCCTCGCGGCGTGCCGGCGTGTCGCCGAAGCCGCGCAGGATGAGCCTGAAGTAGGCTAAGGGCATCGGCAGCTGTTCGAGGAACTCGGCCATCGCGCCAAGATGCCATGAAGGGACGAGATCTCGCCATCGCCTCGGTCTAACCGGCGGAGCCGACGGCTCTGTACGCTGGAACTCCTGAGCCAGGGGGCGGCCGCCTCAGTGCTGCGCGGCGGGCAGGCGGACCACCAATCCGTCGAGGGCGTCGCTGACCTGAATCTGACAAGCCAAGCGTGACGTTTCCTGCACGCCGTCCGCGAAATCGAGCATCGAGGCCTCCATCTCGTTACGCGGCCCGACCAAGGGCCCCCACGCGGGGTCCACGAAGATGTGGCAGGTGGCGCACGCGCAGGCTCCGCCGCAGTCTGCGTCGATGCCGGGCACGTTGTGGGCCACGGCCCCCTGCATGAGGCTGACGCCGGACTGCAAGGTCACGCGGTGCTCAGCGCCGCTATCTTCAATGTAGGTGATGACGGGCAAGCCGGTTCTCCGAGGGCGTAACGATAGTGGGCGGAACGGGTCAGGCGGGGATGCGGACCGGCAGGTTCACGTAGCCTTTCACGAACGAGCTTGGCACTCGCTCCGGCTCCCCGACGACTTCCACGAAGGGGAAGCGCTTGAAGAGCTCTTCCCAGACGATCTTCAACTGCAGCTCGGCCAGGCGATTGCCGACACAGCGGTGGATGCCATAGCCGAACGACATGTGCTGACGAGGCCGCTCGCGATCGATGATGAAGGCGTTCGGGTTCTCGATCACCTCGTCATCGCGGTTCCCCGAGACGTACCACATGACCACCTTGTCGCCCTTGCGGATGAGCTTGCCCCGGAACTCGACGTCTTCGAGCGCGGTGCGGCGCATGTGGGCGAGCGGGGTCTGCCAGCGGATCGCCTCGGAGACCATGGAGGGGATGAGAGCCGGGTTGTCGCGCAGCTTCTGATACTGGTCGGGGTTCTTGTTCAGAGCATAAAGCGAGCCTGAGATGCTGTTACGCGTGGTGTCATTGCCGCCGACGATTAGCAGGATCAGGTTCCCCAGGAATTCGCTGGGCGTCATGTTCCGGGTCGCGTCGTTGTGCGCCAGCATGGAGATCAGATCACCGGCCGGGGGCGCGTTCACGCGCTGGTTCCAGAGCTCTGTGAACGCCGCCAGGCATTCGCCGCCCTGAGCGAACTTTTCCTCATAGGTCTCGACCAAGCGGCCGGGGCCCGGCACTGTCGTGGCGACGTCGGACCAATAGGTCAGCTTGCGGCGCTGTTCGAAGGGGAAATCGAACAAGGTGGCGAGCATCTGGGTGGTGAGCTCGATCGACACGCGGTCAACCCAGTCGAACGTCTCGCCGCGCGGCAGCTCGTCGAGGATCCGCCCGGCCCGTTCCCGGATCAGCGGCTCCATCCGCTGCAGGTTCAACGGCGACACCGCCGGACTGACCGCCTTGCGCTGCGCGTCATGGTCGGGCGGGTCCATGGCGATAAAGTTGCGGAAGCTCAGCTCGGGCGTTTGGTCGTCGATGAGGATGCCCCCGAGCGCCGCCTCTGACGAGAACACCTGGTGATTGGTGTCGACGGCCATGATGTCGTTGTACTTGGTGATGGACCAGTAGGGCCCGAACTGGCTTTCGCGGCAGTAGTGCACCGGCGCCTCGCGCCGCAGCCGCTCGAAATAGGGCCAGTGGCTGTCGGTGCGCCAAAGCTCCAGTTGGCTTACGTCAATCTCCTCCAAGGGGATGGATTGCGCGCGCTCCGCAGCGGACTGCATGATCGAACCATCGGCCATAGTCTAACCTCCCCATCCGTCTTTGGATGGCCTCTTCGGAAGGGTCAGACTAGGCGGCGAGGGCTCGGCCGGGGATGACCCGGCGCGCCTTCATATTGGCATTTTGCGCCACGTTCGCTGCGAGTCGGACTACTCCTCGACGGCAGTCGCCGCTCGCGCCACGGCGCGTGCAGCGTCCGCGCCAGCGGCGAGAATGCGGTCTGAGAACGCCTTCGACGGCACCGCGCGCGCCAACTGCAGCGCCCCGATCAAGGCGGCATAGATCCCGAGCGCGACCGCCGACGGGTCGCGTGTCCGCGGCGGAAGTGTGTCAGCAAACTCCCTCACGAGCGATGCGAGCCGATCGGCGAAGAGGTCTCGCGTCTCGGAAGGCTGCCGAGCGACTTCCGGCAGCAAGGCCGCCGCCGCACACCCCGTTTCCGGGTGATCGCGGTGGTCCGCCGACAGGTAGATGGAGAGCACAGCCTCCAAGCCGCCGACGGCCACCGCCCGACGCATCTGCTCTGTCTGGTCATCCAATGCGGTCGCCAGGCTCTCACGGATCAAATCGGTCTTGGATTTGAAGTGCGGGTAGAACGCGCCGTTGGTGAGCCCGGCTTCTTCCATGATCGCGGCCAGGCCGGAGGCGGCGATGCCTTGCCGGCGGAATTGTGCGGCCGCCACCTCCGTGATCCGTCGGCGCGATACGTCCTTGCGACCTTTTTCGTAGCGCATGGCCCCTCGATAAGGCTTGACCTATTGGCGTATGAACATAATTTCATAGTATGACCATAATTCAAAGGCTCAGCGCCTAACGAAAGCCGGAAGGGGGCAGATGAATCATCCCGTCGGGAAAACGGCGATTGTCACCGGCGCCTCCATGGGCATCGGTCGAGCCACGGCCGAGGCGCTGGCCGCCAAGGGCTTCACCGTCTTCGGAACCAGTCGTCGACCGACCAACATGACGCCAAGGCACGTCTCGATGCTTGCCTGCGACGTGACGGACGAAGCGTCGGTGAACGCCATGATAGCGGCCGTGCTGTCGAGGACAGGGCGCATCGACGTCTTGGTGAACAACGCTGGTTTGGGATTGATGGGCGGGGCTGAAGAGTCGTCGATCGCCCAAGTTCAGGCGCTGTTCGACGTCAACGTCTACGGCGTGATGCGCCTCACCAACGCCGTCCTTCCCATCATGCGGCAGGGTGGGGCTGGGCGCATCATCAACATCAGCTCCGTGCTCGGGCTGATACCGGCACCTTACTCGGCGCATTACTCGGCCACAAAGCACGCTCTGGAAGGCTATTCGGAGTCGCTGGACCACGAAGTGCGAGCCTTCAATGTCCGCGTCAGCCTTATCGAGCCCGCGCTTACGCGAAGTGTCTTCGAGCAGAATGCTCTCGATCCAGACTCGGCTCTGCATGAGTACGATCAAAGTCGGGCCAGCGCCCGCGAGGTGATGCGGGAAGCCATGTCGACGGCAGATCCGCCGGAGTGGGTGGCGGACGCCGTCCTGCGCGCCGCGACGGATAGGCGGCCGCGTCGGCGTTACGCCGCCGGCAAGGTCGCCCGTCAGATCAGCGTACTGCGGCGACTCGTTCCAGCCGACACCTTCGACAAGAGCCTGCGCAAGCAGATGAAGCTCCCGGCCTAGCCGCCGCGCCCCTCTACACAGCAAGGACCGAGAGATGAGTGACCTCGCCGTTGAAATGCACGTCCCGAAAAGGGGGGCGGCGAGTGTCCTGGAAGTTCGGGAGCATCGCCTTCCCCCGCCCAGCGACGGTGAGATCAGCGTCGCTATCGAGGCGGCTGGCGTGGCCTACGCGGACATCATGATGCGTCAGGGCGTCTATTCGGGACAGTCCCTGCCGGTGACGCCGGGCTACGATTTCGTTGGCCGCGTCGAGGCCGTTGGCCGGGGCGTCGATGGGTTGGCGATAGGCCAGCGCGTCGCCGGCGTAACCGTTTCGGGATCCTACGCGACCCGGCGCAATGTCAGGGCCGAATGGCTGGCGCCGGCGCCTGAAGGAGTCGATGCCGCTAAGCTCGTGGCGGCGGTCCTGAACGGCGTTACGGCCTGGCAGATGCTTCATCGCATCGCCAATCCGGCTGCCGGCGAGTGGGTGCTTGTGCACGGCGCCGCCGGCGGTGTGGGGACCCTGCTGCTGGAAATGGCCAGGCTGAGTGGGGTTCGCACCATCGGCACCGCTTCGGCGAGCAAGGCGGACGTCATCCGGGCGCGCGGCGGAGAGCCGGTCGACTACCGACGCGAGGACGTGGTGGAGCGGGCGCGCGCGCTGAGCGCGGGTGGTGTCGTGGCCGCCTTCGACCACATTGGCGGCAAGCACTTCAAGAAGGTCTCGATGGCGGCCTTGCGTCCAGGTGGCGTCGGCGTGGTCTACGGCGCCTACGACATGACGCGGGATGGTAGGGTCAATCCGGGCGCGATCGCAGATCTGGTCTTCAACGCCAGCTTCTCCAGCCTGCGGCTGTTTGCGAAAGGCCAAGGTGTCGTCGCCTATTCGAGCCAGCCATGGCGAGACGCGCGTCCGCTTGCCTACCGCCAGGATCTCGCCGCCGTCCTGAGACTCGTCGGCGAAGGCGCCCTTTCACCCTTGGTCGGCGCGACCTTCCCGCTCCGCGAGGCGGCCCAAGCCCATCAGGCCCTCGAAGCCCGTTCGGTCGCGGGCAAGATCGTCTTGTCCGTGGCGTGAGGTCGCGCCGGATTGGGCCGTCAGGCCCTCCGATCGGCGATATCGACAGAGAGAGGATGACATGAGCGAGTTCGAAGCCCTCAGCGGCGAAGCCGCTTCAACCGACGTCGCCCTGATCATTGGGGCCGGACCGGGGATCAGCGCGAGTTGCGCGCGGCTCTTCACGCAAAACGGCATGCGGGTAGCCGTCGCCGCCCGCTATCCAGACAAGGCGGTGCTTCGCGCGCTGGAGGCTTCTCACGGAGTGCATCTATACGCCCGCGATGCTGCTGATCCGACGGCGGTAGCGCGGCTGTTCCAGGAGGTCGCGCAGGACCTGGGCGCTCCCACGCTGGTCGTGCACAACATCGATGGCCGCGTGGATGGGATCTTCCGCAAACGCATTGTCGAGGCCGAGCCCCATCTGGTCCTGGAGACCCTTCGGAACGCCGCCTTTAGCGCGTTTCTCGTCGGCCAGCAGGCCGCGAAGATGATGGGAAACAATCGCGTGGCGGCGAATGGCGGCAAGGGGACCATCATCTTCACGAACGCCAGCGCCGCCCTCAAAGGTTTTCCGACCAGCGGAGCGTTCGCCATGGCCTGCCACGCGAAGTCGGGGCTCGCCCAGAGCATGGCGCGCGAGCTGATGCCCCAGGGCATCCACGTCGCCAACGTACCGATCGATGCCGCGATCGGATGGACGCAGGAGGATGGGAGTCGCGCCCATCGGCTGGCTGGAACGACCGTCGACGACAACATGGCCGACCCGGATCGTATTGCGGAGACCTATCTGCAACTCCATCGCCAGCATCGGTCGACTTGGGCGTTCGAAGTGGTGCTACGCCCCTGGTCCGAGAAATGGTGACAGCGGCACGGGGCGAGCGCGCCGTCGCCTCCAGATCGGTTTGAGCTCCGCATGGCGCGAAATGCCAAGACCCGGGCGCAGACGGCCATCCTCGCACCAAGGTCGGAAGCCTAGGTTCGCCAGCGGGCGTTCAGGGAAGCGTAGCCGTCGGGCCGGCTTCAGGCGCCGAGGGAGCAAGAGCGTGCAGGTTCGAGGGGAAGTCGTCGTCATCACCGGCGGCGCGAACGGGATCGGTAGAGCGCTCTGCGATGCGATGCATGCGGCGGAGGCCCGCTCGGTCGTCGTCGCCGACCTGGACATCGAGCGCGCGCGTGAGGTCGCCGACCGCGTGGGCGGGGTCGCCGTGAAATGCGACGTCACCTGCGAGGACGACGTCAGGGCGCTCATTGCCGATACCGAAGCGCGCCTCGGGCCGATCGGCTTATTTTGCAGCAACGCCGGCGTGATGGTCGGCGTGGACATGCGCTGTGAGAATGTGGCTGGGGCCTCAAACGACCATTGGGAGCGGAGCTGGCAAGTCAACGTGATGGCGCATGTCTATGCCGCGCGAGAACTCGTGCCGCGCATGCGTACCCGTGGCGGAGGCTACTTCTTGAACACCGTCTCGGCGGCTGGCGTGCTCTCGGCGGTGGGCAGCGCCACCTACTCGGCGACCAAGCATGCCGCGATCGGCTTCGCCGAGAGCCTCGCTATCGCCCATCGCGCGCACGGCGTTCACGTGTCGGTGCTTTGCCCGCAAGCGGTCGACACGCAGCTGTTGCCGCGCGAAGCCGGTGGCCTCCTGCTCGGGGACGGCGTTCTCAGCCCAGATGAGGTCGCCAAGGCGGCCCTGGCGGGGATCGAAGAAGAGGCCTTCCTGATCCTTCCGCACCCCGTGGTGCGCGACTACATGCGTGGAAAGGTCGAGAACTACGACCACTGGATCGGAGGCATGGCGAAGATCCAGGCCCGATTGCGAGGGGGCGTCCCCGCGTGAAGGGCCGGTCCCTGTAAGGCTGAGATTGCCGTATCGAGGGCCTTTGCGTCTGCGTGTCGCGGGCGCCAGTAGGTAGTCTTTAACCACCGCGGTCTTCAGTTCATCTGCGCAAGAGGCAGATTTCGAGACTTCGACCGTGAATATGAACACCTCAAAACTGGACGAGGAGTTCAACAACCTCGCCGTAGATGTCCGCCGGACGGCGCCTCTAACCATAGCCTCCACGGTCTTGCTTGGCGTCATCCTCGGGGTAAATCTCGGTTGGAAACTGGCCGCCCCTTGGATGTTGGCCGGGGCCGTATCCGGCCTCTGGAAGTACGTCGCCTGGAACCCTGACGCCCCCGCGCATGCCAGCGGCGCGCGTCGAAGGCTCAATTGCTTCGCCGATATGCTGACGACCAGCGTCCTCTGGACGCTCATGGCGCTTCCCTACTGGACCTCTGGCGATCCGACCTTTCAGGTGATGGCCGTGGTGCTGCTGATGAGCCTGATCATTGCGGCGCAGACTTTTGGACTACGTTCGCCCCTGGCGGGGGCCCTGTTCGCCATCCCGCCGGCCCTCATGATGGTGGGCCTGACCGTCGGGGCGAGCGCTGCCAGTGGTCTGAAGTTGCTGACGGTCGCCGTGTTCCAGGCGCTGGCGCTCGTCCACCTGACGTATCTTGCGCTCATGGTCTTGGCGAACCGTCGGGCCTTGCGCGAAAGCCAAGACGCCCTTGTGCGCGAATCACAGGCCGCCGTCGCTGCGAACCAGTCGAAGTCCGCCTTCCTGGCGATGATGAGTCATGAGCTGCGCACGCCGCTAACCGGGGTCTTGGGCATGGCTCACGCGCTGACGCTCACGAAGCTGAACGAAGATCAGGCGAGCCGCGTGCAGATGCTGGAGCGCTCCGGCGAGGGGCTCATGGTGATCTTGAACGACATTCTGGACATCTCGAAAATCGAGGCTGGAAAACTCGAGCTGGAGACGATCGCTCTTGATCTTCACGACCTGGGGCAGCAGGTCCATGCGCTTTGGAGCGAGGCCGCGCGCGCCAAGGGGGTCACCCTCACCTATGATCTTGCGCCCGAAACGCCGCGTTGGGTGCTCGGGGATCCCACCCGTCTGCGGCAGATCATGAACAACCTCATGGGCAATGCCCTGAAGTTCACGGCCAAGGGGGAAGTTCGGCTGTCGATCCGTCCCGGGGAAGGCGATGTCTGTGAGGTCGCCGTCGCCGACACCGGGCTGGGCATTTCCGAGGCGGAGCAGGCGCGACTGTTTCAGCCCTTCCAGCAAGTCGACACCACTACGGCGCGCAAGTTCGGCGGGACAGGCCTTGGCCTGGCGATCTGCAGACAACTTGCCAGCTTGATGGGCGGGGAGATCGGGCTTTCGAGCCGCGAAGGCGAGGGTTCGGTCTTTACGCTGCGGGCGCCGCTGCCGGTCACAGAGCCCGCTCCTGCGGACTCGCCCGACGCGTCGAGCGTCAGCCTAGCGGGCTTGCGGGTCCTGGTGGCGGACGACAACCCTGTGAACCTGGCAGTCGCGCGCGCCATCCTCGAGGCGTTCGGTGCCTCTCTCGTGACTGCGGAGAACGGAGCGGACGCGCTGGACAAACTGGGCTGTGAACAGGTCGATGTTGTGCTGCTCGACGTCCACATGCCGATCATGGATGGGTTCGAAGCGCTCGCGAAGATCCGCGCGGCCGGGCCAAACCTCCGTCAGCTGCCTGTGATCGCGCTCACGGCGGACGCCATGGCTGGCGCTAACACCGATCTCATGGCGGCCGGCTTCGATGCCGTGGCTCCCAAGCCGATCAACCCGCAACAACTCGTGGCGATGGTCGCGGCCGCAAGCACCCAATCGCCAACGCCTCGGAAGGTCTATGGCGATGGCCTGTCTATGCGTGGATGCTAAATGCGAACCATGCGGGGCATGCGGCAACGCCCACATGGGTGCGCGGCGAAGAGCCTCCCGCAAGGCGCCACATTGCCCACCGCGTGACGACGCGCGACACCCATCGCAAAAGATCGAGCCGGTCAATCTATCCGATCGCACCGCCCACCTCGGGGCACGGCTCACTCGGCTCCAGTCCCTGCTGCTCGGTACGGTAGCGCTCGCCCCAGCCGCGAAGGGCGGAAAGAACGGGAGCGAGGGTGCGACCGAAGTCTGTAAGCGAATACTCGACCCGTGGCGGGACCTCGGCGAAAGCCTGGCGAGTGACCACGCCGTCGGCCTCCAACTCGCGCAACTGTAGCGTGAGCATCCGCTGAGTGGCGCGCGGAACGAGGCGGCTCAGTTCCATGAAACGCTTCGTTCCCCCCATCAGGTGGTAGAGGATGAGCGGTTTCCACAAGCCGCCGATTACAGAAAGCGTGGTCTCGACCGCGCAATCACTGCGTCCATCCAATCTTCTCGGCCGCATTCCATCACTTCCATAAATGATAGTTCCGACGGTTATTGTGCCTTCTTGCAGGACTGATCGCACGTGCCAAATCAGAACTCTTTCAAATTGGACGAGGAAGAGCACATGACGTTCAGGGCTTTGGTGGCGCGCAAGAGCGACAAGACAATCTCGGCTAGTGTCGAGGCGATGGAGGAGACCGAGCTGCACGATGGCGATGTGACCATCGCCGTGGAATGGTCGACGGTGAACTACAAGGACGGCCTCGCGATCAGCGGCGCCGGCAATGTCATTCAGACGTTCCCGCTCATCCCAGGCATCGATCTCGCGGGGACCGTCGAAGCCTCCTCTGATCCACGGTTTGCGTCCGGCGAGCGCGTCGTGGTTAACAGTTGGGGACTCAGCCAGACCCACCATGGCGGCTACGCAGAGCGCGCCCGCGTCAAAGGCGACTGGCTGATCAAGCTTCCCGATACGATTTCAACGCGTCACGCGATGGCCATCGGCACGGCCGGCTATACTGCGATGCTGAGCGTGCTCGCGCTGGAGCATGGCGGCGTAACCCCGGAGCGCGGCGATGTTCTCGTCACCGGCGCGAGCGGCGGCGTGGGGTCGGTCGCGATCGCACTGCTGTCGCGTTTGGGCTACCGCGTCGTCGCGTCCACCGGCCGGCCGCAAGAAGAAGGCTATCTGCGCGCGCTTGGCGCGACGGAGGTCATCGATCGCGCCACGCTCTCGGGACCCGGGGGGCCTCTGGGCAAAGAGCGTTGGGCAGGGGCTATCGATTCCGTGGGCAGCCAGACCCTCGCCAGTGTCCTCGCGCAGACGCGCTGCCGGGGTGTTGTCGCCGCCTGCGGTCTGGCGCAGGGCGTCGACCTGCCGGCCACCGTATTGCCCTTCATCCTGCGCAACGTGACCCTCGCGGGGATCGACTCCGTCAACGCCCCTCCCGCGGCGAGGATCGAAGCATGGTCGCGGCTCGCACGTGACCTCGACCTCGACAAACTCGAGAGCACGGTGACGGAGATCGGCCTTGCTGATGTGCCGGAGGTCGCCCTTGCGGTGCTGCGGGGCGAGGTGCGCGGGCGGACGCTGGTCGACGTTCGCCGCTAAAGAGATGGCGCCGCCGCGTCGCCATGGGAGCGACGCGGCGGCGCAATCAGGTCCTACCAGACCTCGTGGAACGGACGGACCTCAGCCAGGAATGACCAAGCATCGCGCGGTTGGTGGGCGAGGTGGAAGACCTCCGCGGCGATCGAAGTCGGGGAGATGAAGAAGTCATCCGCCGCGTCCTTCAGCCGCTCGCGCTGCCACGGCACGTCGATCGCCGCGTCGATGATCAGGTAGGCGACGTGGACGCCCTTGGGGCCGAGATCCCGAGCCAGGGATTCAGCGAGGATCCGTTGCGCGGCCTTGGTCGGCGCGAAGCCCGCGAAAAAAGCCTTTCCGCGCTGAGCCGAGGTATTGCCCGTGACAATCAGCGCGCCTTCTCCGGCCTCGACCATCGCCGGCGTTGTCAGCTGCGCGAGGTGCATGAGCGCCATCGTGTTGATCTCGAAGTTGCGCTGCAGCAGGGAGGGATCGATGTCGCGGAAGCTGCCGAAGGCTCCTCCCACCGCATTGTGCACGACGACCTTGGGTGAGCCCACCTGCGAGATGACCCTCTCCAAGGCAGCCGGGTCGGACACATCGCACGAGAGGCCGATCGAATCCGGAATCTCAGCTTCGAGGGCCGCCAGCCGATCTGCGTCGCGCGCGAGCATTGCGACTCGATAGCCGCCCTGTGCGAAACGTCGGGCTACAGCGGCGCCGGTTCCCGGACCAACACCAGTCACCAGCGCCAAGGGTTTGGTCGCGGCCATCACGCCACCTCCTTCAGCGCAAGGCAGTCGCGCACGAATTCGAGCCGATCGTTCCCGAAGAACATTTCGTCACCGACGAAGATCGACGGCGCGCCAAAAACACCGCGCGCCGCGGCCGCCTCGGTCGCGGCCTCCAACGCCTTCACGACGCTCTCCTGTCCTGCCGCGGCGATCAGTTCGGCGGCTGGCAGCCCGCGGGCGGCGAGCACCGCCTCAAGACCTTCGGGCGTGGGCAAGCCTTGGCCGCCCCACATCGCGTTGAAGATGGCGTCGACGACCGTCGCGCGCGTGGCGCCCTCCGGGGCGGCCGTCGCCACGCGAAGGAGCAGATCGGCGTCTAGCCCCTCTCGCGACGCGGGAATGACAGGCACACCGTACCGCGCCGCCCACCGACCCAGGTCCTTGGACGCATAGGTCCGTTTCACCGAGCAGGTGATGGTCGTCGGAGTATTGTTGACGATCTTCATCAGCGGCAGGACGGAAAACGGCACGAGCCGCACCGGCGCGTTGAGGCTCGGCAACTGGCTGTGAGCCAGGTAGCTGTAGGGACTCTGGAAATCGAAATAGAACTCTATTGTTGCGGCCATGCGTTGGCTCCCTGGTTGATACTGTCGATGAGGGCGCGAACGGCATCGTCTGCGCCGGGTCCCGGCCGGTAGCGGATCCGCGCCGGGGACGCCGCCAGGTCAGTGCTTGAATCCACCAGCGCCAGGCGCAGCGCGCGGCCTGTTCCCTGGTCGAACAGTTCGAGTGTCGGCGCCCCGCAGCCGGCGAGGTCCCACCGGTCCCCCCACTCGCGCAGCGCAGTGATGACCTTCCAGAAGCCCCGCCCCTTCTCCGTCAGAACATATTCGTGGCGCGGTGGCCGGTTTTGATATCGCACCCTCTCGACCAGGCCGTGGCCCTGCAAGTTCCTCAGGCGGCTTGCCAGCGTCGTGGTGGGAATGCCCGTGCTCGCCCGCAATGCATCGTAGCGGTGAAGTCCTAGCGATAGGTCGCGCAGAACGAGGATCGTCCACCGATCCCCAATTGCCTCGAGGGCGCCCGCGACCGAGCACCGCATCCCGGCGAACGACTTCGGTCGCACCGTCGGCCTCCCCTAACTCTCAAAATGAGAGTGACTCGTTGGGGATGTCTTAGCAAGTGTGAAAAAGATACTGATATGGGCTTCGTGGCGCGATCGCGGCCCAAAGGCCGCCAGCCCGAGACGCAGCATCGTCTTGCGGCGCCCTAGGGAGGCATGGGACGTCTACCCGGGCGAGTCGACATTCCCTCGGATGGACTCCAGCGCAATGTTAGTAGTAAAATAGCACTAACTAGAGATCGGTCGTCGGCAGTCGAGGCTTTCCGACGATCGCCACCGGCGGGCCGGATGAAAATTTGACGAGCCTCGAGGCGGCAGGAAAGCGTGCGTGACGCAGATCGCAAGTTCCGGAGCCACCTTGATCTCGCATGGTCACGGTCTACCGGCGACGCGCCTCGGGGCGCCCGCTTAGCAAATCCCAGGCGGCGGTGCGGGGTGGGGCAATCTCGGCGGTCGCCTAACAGTCGGGCGTCGCACCCGAGCGTAGGCGCGCATCTAGTTCTTCGACTCAGACGGTTGGGTCGTCGCGCGCACATGAGCTTCGAGATCGAGGATCGACTGTCTTGCAATGCGCAGGACCTGGTCGGACCGATCCGTTCCTCTGAAGACCCGGGAGAGGGTAAGGGCGCCGATCATGGCACACCAGGCGGTGATGGCGGCGTCCTGCGCCTGCGCCTCTCCCCCCATCGCGCGGGCCAGGACCGCGAAGCTCTGTTCCAGCCGTGCCGAGAGCTGCAGGCGGAGGGATTCATCCTCCGCGCGGCCTACGTCTCCCGCGAGCGCTGCCATGGCGCAGCCCTCGCCGGGTTTGTCGCGGTGCGCTGGACTGAGATAGAGATTGACGATCGATTTCACGGTGTCGCCCGCCGCAGGCTTCGCGTCCACGAACGCCGCTTCTCCGCGCTCAAGCGCACGGTCGAGCGCGGCCGCGATCAGTTCTGCGCGGGACCCGAAGTGGCCGTAGAATCCGCCGTGGGTCAGGTTGGCGGCCTTCATCAGCTCGGCGATGCTGAGGCTGTCGAGCCCGCCTTCGCGGATCTGTTGGGCCGCCGAGTCCAGGATTCGCTCTCGGCTCAGCGCCTTCTCGGCCTGTGAATGTCCCACGCTCCGCCTCCAACTCCCGGCTTGACGATCTGTATGACGATCGTCATGTTGATGTGACTGCATGAGGCATAACATGCAGAGAGGTGGTTGGGACAGTGCCGTAGCTGTAGCCGGGACCGTGCGCCTGGCCCGTCGCGTGGTGCGACGGATCGACAAAGAGGCCGACGTGTTTGCCGCTTGCGACAGCGGTCCGGAGTTCGCCGACGCCATTCCCGGTTCCGCGAAGAACGACGTCCGCCTTCTTCAGACGCTGAGGACCCAGCCGCGGAGGCTCACCGCATGGGAGTGGGGAAGGTGATGTCGCGAATGGAACACCTGGCCGTGCTGGGCGCTTGCGACCTGCCCACCTTTCGGCGCGTGGGGCTTCAGGCTGTGCGCTTCGATATCGAGACGCGCCGGCTCTCGGTCTCCGCACATATCGGAGTCGAGTTTGCAAAAGGGAGCGGCGTTCTTCGCGGAGGCATCTTTGCCCCGCTCCTAGACGACGTCATGACTGGGGCGGCTATTCTGGCCCTCGGCCCCGAGACCGGGGCCCGGCTGATCACCCAGTCGCTCGACTACTTCGCCAGCGCCGAACCCGGTGTGTTCGCGGCCGATGCCTGGATGATGAGCGCGGGATCGCATCACTGCCTGATGCGCGCGGAACTGCGCGCCCCGAGCGGTGAGATCGCTGCCCTTGCCCACGGCGTTGTCGCGCGGGACCCCGATGGGGAAGGGTCATGAAGGCGCCCACCCATCTCGCTTGCGGGCAGGATAATGATGCGGCGGTCTGCTGAACAGAAGGCGCATACGCGAGCCGCCTCCGCGACACTGGCGACCCGGCGATGACGAATGGCAGCTGGGATCTCTACCGATTGTTTTTCGTGGTTGCGGAGGCCGGAAGCGTAAACCGCGCGGCGGCCATGCTGGGCATGAGTCAGCCAACGCTCAGCCGTCGGATCGGCGATCTCGAACGCAGCCTTGGCGCGCCGCTCTTCTTCCGCACCCCGTCTGGCGTGCGTCTGACTCAGGAAGGCGAGGAACTCTTCAGCTCGGCAAGCGCCGTGCACGCGACGTTCCAGTCCTTCCAGCGCGAGTTCCGTGGACGGATGGCCGCCCGCTCATCGCTCTTGAAGATCTCGGCGACTGAGGGCCTGACGCGCCACTGGCTCATTCCCCGCGTTCCTCAGCTTCGCAGGCGCTTTCCCGGCCTCTCAATTCATGTCGATGCCAGCGTCCAGCAGCAGAGCCTGGCGGAGAGCGACCTGGATTTCGTCATCCGTATCGGCGATCCCGGTGAACTCGATCTGGTCGGTCGCCGGGTCGGCGAGGTTGGCTTCGGCATCTTCGCTGGGGCCTCCTATCTGGCGCGCCGGCAACCGCCGGCGTCGCTGCGTGACTTGTGCGACCACGACCTCGTCGGCGGAGCTGTCGGGGCATCAGGCTTCAAGTCGCTGAGGGCCAACGAATCGGCGTTTCAACGAGTATGGGAGGGCGCTGTGGCGGCCGCCGGCACGCGCGTGCATCCCCGCGCGGCACAGCACGCCGCCGTCGCCGAAGGCCTCGGCCTATCCTTCCTTGCGACCCCATTTGCTGAAGCGGAGGGGCTCATCCGAGTGCTTCCGAACGAAGGCATCTTCGTGGATCTCTGGCTCTTGCGGCGACGCGAAAGCGATCTCCGCCCCCTGACGCGGGCGGTCGGGCGCTACCTCGAACAGGAACTCGCAGCTTCGCAGGCCTGGCTCGCAGGTCGCCCCGAAGGCACGCCACCCGTGACGGCCGTAGCAGCCGGTCGGTGAAGGCGCGCCCGCCACCGCCCGAGGATCCGAGCGTCTATCCGGCCGGGTTATTCACCCGCGTTCAGGGGCTACGCCCAATCTTCGGTGGCCGCCAATTGCACTTGGCCCGAGGCTGGCCGCGGTCGCCGCTTGCGGAAGCCGAGGCGCGCATCCGCACGCCGACCGTCCACGAGCCGTCGAGATCGACTGCCTCGCTGGAAGCGGTCTGCAGCCAACAGCGACCCGTGCTTCCGCCATCGGAGGCTCTCTCTGGGAGGAAGGACACATGAGTGACGTCCGCATCAGCGCGCTCATTACCGGCGCGTCGTCCGGCATCGGAGCGGTCTATGCCGATCGCCTCGCTGCGCGCGGCTACGACCTCATCCTCGTCGCGCGACGCCGCGACCGACTAGAGGCTTTGGCGGCGCGCCTACGCCAAGACTACGGCCGCGTCGTCGAAGTTGAGCCGGCCGACCTTCGAGACCCTGAGGACCTTGCCCGCATAGAAGCCCTCGTGCGGTCGCGCGAGGACATCGGTGTCCTGGTGAACAACGCGGGCCTGGGCGCCGGCGCGCCGAGCGTGTCGGCCGATCCCGAGGCGGTGGAGACCCTGGTCAAGATCAACGTCCTGGCCCTCACGCTGCTTTGCCTCGCCGCGACGCCCAGGTTCGCGGCGCGTGACGACGGACTGATCATCAACATCGCGTCGATCATCGCTGTGATCCCGTCAGCGACCGCCGCCGCCTACAGCGGCTCGAAGGCCTATGTCCTCAACTTCTCGCGCTCTCTGCAGAGTGAGTTCGCCAAGACCAACGTGAAGGTGCAGGTGGTGCTGCCGGGTCCGGTCCGGACCGAGTTCTTTGGGGACCGGCCGCCGCCCTTCCCGGATCATCTGTTCATGTCGCCCGAGACGCTCGTCGACGTTGCGTTCCGCGCGCTGGACCAGGGCGAGATGGTCTGCTGGCCCACCCTCCACGACCCGCAGGCGTGGACGTCGTTCGACGAGGCGCGACGCGCCCTCAGCAAGGCTGTCAGCCAGGACGCGGTTCCACCGGAGCGCTACGGCCTGGCGGCGCCCATCGAGAGTGTGACGTGAGCGAGCTCGATTCCGTCGAAGCGGCCCCGATCGCCATTCCGGCCCAGGCGCTCGAAGACCTCCGGAGCCGGATCGCGACAACGCGTTGGCCGGCGCGCGAGACGACACGAGATCATTCGCAAGGTGTTCCCCTCAATCGCCTGACGGCGCTGGTGAACCACTGGGCCGGTCCGTACGACTGGCGGCGTTGCGAGGCGCAGCTCAATGCGTTCGGGCCGCACCGCACGACGATCGACGGCTTGGGGATCCATTTCCTGCATGTGCGTTCGCGCCATGCGGACGCGCTGCCGATCATCCTGTCCCACGGATGGCCAGGGTCCGTGCTGGAATTCTCCAAGGTCATCGGCCCGCTGACTGACCCGGAGGCGCATGGAGGCCAAACTTCGGACGCCTTCCACGTGGTCGTCCCGGCGCTCCCGGGGTTTGGGTTCTCAGACAAGCCGACGGAGCCCGGCTGGACCCTCACGCGTACGGCCCGCGCATGGGCGGTCCTCATGACGCGCCTTGGGTATGGTTCAGGCTACGTCGCCCAAGGCGGCGATCTCGGTTCGACGGTCACATTGCAGATGGGTCAGCAGAAGCCCGAAGGGCTCCGGGCCATCCACCTGAACTTCATGCCGTTCTTTTCGCCTCCCATGGATGGTGAGCCGACCGAGCCAGAGCGATCGGCGCGGAAGCAGATGGCCCGCTTTGTGGCCAGGCTGTCAGCGTACTCGGAGCTGCAGCGCACTCGGCCGCAGACGCTCGCCTATGCCCTTGCGGACTCGCCGGTCGCTCAGGCGGCCTGGATGTACGACAAGTTCACAACCCCCGGCGAACTCGGTGACGACCCTGGTGGGCGAGACTGGGTCGACATCGCCCCTTTCGACGAGCTGCTGGACGAGATCACCCTCTACTGGCTCACGAACTCCGGCGGGTCGTCGGCGAGGATGTACTGGGAGAGCTGGGGCAACGACTTCGGCGCTTTCACGAATGTCGATCTGCCTGTGGGCTTCACGGTCTTTCCCCGCGAGATCTTCCGCGCGCCGCGTGTTTGGGCCGAGCGCGCGTTCCCCAACCTTGTCCACTGGCGTGAGGTCGACCAGGGCGGCCACTTCGCCGCGTGGGAGCAGCCCGAGATCTTTGTCGACGAGTTGCGTGCGGCCTTCCGAGCCTTCCGCGCGCCTGCCGGAGTTTCACAGTGAGCGATGTGATAAGGACTGACCTTCGTGGCGACATCGCCATTGTGCGGATCGACAGCCCCCCCGTAAATGCACTGGGCCACGCCGTCCGCGCAGGGCTGGCGGAGGCCTTGGGGCGTCTTGCCTCGGATGACAGCGTCCGCGCTATCGTGCTCGTCGGCGAGGGCCGCGGATTCATCAGCGGCGCGGACATCCGCGAGTTCGGCAGGCCGGCCCAGGCGCCCAGCCTTGATGTGGTGATCGATGCGCTTGAGAACAGCGCAAAGCCGGTGGTCGCCGGCATCCACGGCGTAGCCCTCGGAGGCGGCCTCGAGGTCGCGCTCGCCTGTCATTTCCGGGTTTCGACGGCCGGAGCGAGACTGGGCCTGCCGGAAGTGACGCTCGGGCTCCTGCCAGGGGCCGGTGGCACCCAACGCCTGCCACGGGCCGTGGGCCCGGCTCTGGCGGTGAAGATGATCGCCGGCGGCGCGCCCCTCTCTGGCGAACAGGCGCTCGCCGCCGGACTGATCGACGAGGTCGTCGCCGACCCCACCGCCGGCGCGGAAGCCTTCGCCCGCCGTGCGCTCGCGGAGGGTCGTTCCCTGCGCCGCCTGCGCGACGACGACAGCCGGCTTGCTGCGGCGAGGGCCGACCGCTCGATCTTTACGGACGCCGCGACCGCGGCCACCGCGCGCAACCGCGGCCTCGATGCACCGCGCGCCTGCGTCGAGGCGGTCGGTTGGGCGCTGGACCTGCCGTTCGACGAAGCGCTCGTCAAGGAGCGCGAGGCCTTCCAACGGCTCATGAAGGGCGACCAGTCCAAGGCTCAACGGCATGTGTTCTTCGCCGAGCGCGAGGCGGCCAAGATCGCGGGGCTTCCAGAAGGTGTGCGTCCGCGTCCGCTGAACCGCGTGGCCATCATCGGGGCGGGGACCATGGGCGGCGGGATCGCCATGGCCTTTGCCAACGGCGGCGTGCCGGTGACCCTGATCGAACTCAGCGAAGCGCCGCTGAAGCGCGGCCTTGAGGTGATCCGCAAGAACTACGAAGCGAGCGCCGCGCGCGGGGGCCTCGCCGCTGAAGCGGTGGAAGCGCGCACCAAGCTGATCGAAGGGGCGGTGGGGATCGACAAAGTCGGTGAGGCGGATCTTGTGATCGAGGCTGTCTTCGAGACCATGGCGGTCAAGAAGGAGGTCTTCGCCCAGCTGGACGCTGCGGCCAAGGCCGGCGCGGTGCTGGCGACCAACACCTCCTATCTCGATGTCGACGAGATCGCTTCGGCGACGTCGCGCCCGCAGGACGTGGTCGGCATGCACTTCTTCAGCCCGGCCAACGTGATGAAGCTGTGCGAGATCGTGCGTGGGGCCAAGACCGCGCCGGATGTGCTGGCCACGGCTGCCGTGGCGGCGCGCAAGGCGGCCAAGGCGCCGGTGGTGGTGGGGGTCTGCTTCGGCTTCGTGGGCAACCGCATGCTGGGCGTGCGCGGGCAACAGGCGTCCAAGCTGATGTACCAGGGCGTGGCGCCACAGCAGATGGACGGCGTCTTGACCGGCTTTGGCATGCCGATGGGTCACTTCGCGATGGCCGACCTGGCGGGCCTCGACGTCGCTTGGCGCTCACGCCAAGACCATGGCGAAAGCGCCCCGATCGAGGATGCGCTCTGCGAGGCCGGGCGGCTCGGCCAGAAGACCGGCAAGGGCTTCTATCAGTACGCTGCCGGGTCGCGCGCGCCGCTCGTCGACCCGGAAGTCGAAACCCTCATTCGCCAGACCATGGAGCGACTGGGGCTGCCGATGCGCCAGGCGGACGACGCGGAGATCCTCGAGCGCCTCGTCTATCCGATGATCAATGAAGGCGCGAAGATCCTCGAGGAAGGCATCGCCGCGCGGCCGGGCGACATCGATGTGGTCTGGCTCTTCGGCTACGGCTGGCCCGTGTTTCGTGGCGGGCCGATGTTCTACGCCGACCAAGTCGGCTTGAAGACCATCGTTGAGCGCCTTGCGCACTATGCGGCGGCCGACGGCGACACCAGCCTTGAGCCGGCGCCTCTGCTGGCCCGCCTCGCCGATCAGGGCAAGACCTTCGCCGATTGGCGGCCGTAAGCGGCCCGGGCCCATCCCTTCAAACACCAGGAGAAGCGCCATGAGTGAAGCGCAAGTGCAGGTCGGCCGCGTCCGTCAAGAACGTCACGGCCGGGTCCTCAAGATCATCCTCGACAATCCTTCGAAGATGAACGCGTTCAGCCCCGAGATGATGGAGGAGCTGTCCGCCGCCTTCACGGTGCTGGACCGCGATGACGAGCTTTGGGCGGGGGTGCTCTGCGCGGAGGGCAAGCACTTCACCGCCGGTTTGGACATGCCGAAGTTCTTCGGGCCGACGGCGGTCAAGATGGACCGGCCGGCTGGCAACATCGATCCCTTCGGCCTGGAAAACCTGTGCCGCAAACCGATCGTGACCGCGATCCAGGGCGTCTGCTTCACCATCGGCATCGAGATCATGCTCGCGGGCGACATCGTGGTGGCGGCCGAGGATGCACGGCTGTGCCAGATGGAGTCCAAGCGCGGGATTGCGCCCCTGGGCGGCGCGCACTTCCGATTCCTCACCCGCGCCGGGTGGGGCAATGCGATGTACCACCTGTTCCTCTGCGACGAGTTCAATGCAGCGGAGGCCTATCGCATCGGCCTCGTGCAGGAGGTCACGCCCGTCGGCGAGCAGATCGACCGCGCCATGGCGATCGCGGAGGCCATCACGAAGAATGCGCCGCTCGGAATCCAGGTGACCAGGGCGGCCGGCCGCAAATTCATCGAAGCCGGCGAACGGGCGGCCATCGACATCATCCCGCACATCCGCGGCAAGGTCCTCGACAGCGAGGACGCCAAGGAAGGCATCCAATCCTTCGTCGAGCGCCGCGCAGCGGTGTTCCAGGGCCGCTGAACCCGGGGCCGCCGCGATGGCGGCCCCGCCAGGTGGATCGTGGCTCGCACGGGGGCGGCCACGATCCACCGCCACTCCTTCTTGCCGAATCGGACACCGACCATGCCCAGCTACGCGCCGCCGATCGACGACTACCAGTTCCTGCTGCACGAGGTGCTGCGCGTGGGCGCGCGCGGCGATATCGCCGGCTTCGGCGACCTGGAACCGGCGTTTACGCGGCAGATTCTGGAGGGGGCGGGTGCGTTCCTGGCTGGCGAGTGGCAGCCGCTCAACCAGGTGGGCGACGAGGAGGGGTGTCGCCTCGAAAACGGAGTCGTGAGAACCCCAGCCGGGTTCGCCGAGGCCTATCGCGCGTATTGTGACGCCGGTTGGAACCGCCTGAGCGCGCCCGAGCAGTTCGGCGGCGCAGGTCTACCCGGCGTCATCGCCCACGCCGTCCACGAGATGGCTTCGTCGGCCAATGCCTCCTTGTCGCACTATCCGGGTCTCACCAACGGCGCCTTCTCGAGCCTGGCCCTGACGGGCGCGCCCTGGATGCTGGAGCACGTGGCGCCACGAATGGTCAGCGGCGACTGGTGCGGGACGATGTGCCTGACTGAGCCGCACTGTGGGACGGACCTGCGGCTCATGAGCACGCGCGCCGTCGCCCAGGCCGACGGCTCGTACCGGATCAGCGGCACCAAGATCTTCATCTCCGGCGGCGACCACGACCTGAGTAAGAACATCATCCACCTGGTCTTGGCCAAGCTGCCGGACGAGAACGGGCGCTATTCGGACGACCTGGCCACCGTGAACCTCTTCATGGTGCCCAAGGTGGTGGTGGATCCCGAGACGGGCCGGTTGGGCGCGCGCAACGGCGTCAGCGTCGGCGGGATCGAGAAGAAGATGGGGCTGAAGGGCAGCGCCACCTGCGTGCTGAACTTCGACGAGGCGGTCGGCTATCGGCTGGGGACCACCAAGGCCAACGCCGCGCCCGGATCGAAGTCCGCGGCAATGAGCGGCATGTTCCACATGATGAACCACGCGCGCCTCGGCACCGGCCTTGGGGCGATCGCGGCGGCCGAAGTCGCGTACCAAAACAGCGCCCTTTATGCCCAAGAGCGACGTTCAGGCCGGGCCGCCTCGCCAGAGGCACGATCGGACGGCGCGGCCGATCCGATCATCGTGCATCCCGACGTGCGGCGGATGCTGTTGCAGCAGCGCGCTTTTGTCGAAGGCGCCCGGGCGGCCGCGCTTTGGGTCGCAGAGCTGCTGCACGAGGAGCAGGCTGGCCAAGATGCGGCCCGGCGCGAGCGCGCCGCAGCGCTGGGCCAGCTGCTGACGCCCGTGATCAAGGCCTACTTCACGGATCGTGGGTTCGAGGCCGTGAACGCGGCGGTCCAGGTCTTCGGCGGTCACGGCTACATCCGGGAGAATGGCGTCGAGCAATTCGTCCGCGACGCGCGCATCTACCAGCTCTACGAGGGCGCCAACGGCATCCAGGCGTTCGACTTGGTGGCGCGCAAGTTGCCGGCCGGGGACGGTCGGGCTGTTGCGGCGTTCTTCGAGGAGCTTGAAACGGTCGTCACGGCGGCCGCCTGGGCTTCGTCAGATCTTGGCCAATACGGCTCGACGCTGAGGAGCGGGCGCGCGGCGATCGAGGATGTGATGGCCTGGTTGCGCACGCGTGCGCCGGAACAGGCCGAGACGCTCGGGGCGGCGTCGTACGACGTACTCAACCTTTTTGGCGTGGTCCTGCTTGGCATGCTTTGGCTGCGCATCGCCGCGGCCGCCGAGGCTCAGCTGGCGGCAGGACAGGGTGATCCGGTCTTCCTGCGGCGCAAACTGGTGCTCGCGCGATATTGGTTCGAACGCGAGATGCCGGCCGTCGAGAGCCTTGTCCGACGAGCCAAGGCCGGCGCTGACGGACTGATGGCCCTGGCGGCGGACGCCTTCTGATCAAGCCCGCCCAATCCCTTCGCGATCTCGCACTTCAGGACGACGACCCTATGACCACCACCCAACTCTTTGATCTCAGCGGCAAGACGGCGCTGATCACCGGCGGCTCGCGCGGCCTCGGATTGCAGATCGCCGAGGCGCTCGGCGACGCCGGCGCACGACTAGTGATCTCCTCGCGCAAGTCGGCGGACCTCGAGACGGCCAAGGCCCATCTGCAAGGCCGCGGGATCACCGTCGACTACGTGGTCGCCGACAACAGCAAAGACGCGGATGTGCTGCGCCTGGCGGACGAGACGATTGCGCAGTTGGGCAAGGTGGACATCCTGGTGAACAACGCCGGCGCCACTTGGGGTGCGCCGGCAGAGGACCATCCGATCGAGGCTTGGGACAAGGTGATGAACCTCAATGTCCGCGCCCTCTTCCTGCTGTCGCAGCAGATCGCCAAGCGCTCGATGATCCCCAACCGCTACGGCCGGATCTTGAACCTCGCCTCCACCGCTGGCCTGCGCGGCTCGGCGAACGTGATTGCTTACAACACCTCCAAAGGTGCGGTCGTGAACTTCACCCGGGGCCTGGCCGCCGATTGGGGCCCCCACGGGATCACGGTCAATGCGCTAGCGCCGGGCATGTTTCCCTCAAAGATGACTGCCGGAACCTTCAAGGAAAAAGGGGTCGACTACTTTGCCAATGCAGTGCCCCTGCGCCGTGTGGGCGACGATCAGGATCTAAAGGGGGCTGCCCTGCTCTTCGTGTCCGATGCGGGCAAGCACATCACCGGCCAAACGCTCGCCATCGATGGCGGACTGACCGCCGTCTAAGCGGGACAGGTTGCGCCCATCTGAGCTCGCGTAGCGGCTCGCCGAGCCGCGCCGCAGCGCTACGACGAACGCCGGCCCACACAGGTGCGATCCGGCAGCTCCCATAGGAAAGGCTTGCGGAAATGACGCCGACAAAGGGGTTCGAACTGCGGTCATGCGTGACCGGGGCCGGTGAGTTGGAACTGAGCCTAGAAGAAGTCGAACTTCCGCCGCTTGGCGCCGGTGAAGTGCTCGTACGGGTCGAGGCGGCTCCCATAAATCCGTCCGACCTGATCCTGCTCCTAGGTCCCGCAGACCCCAGCGCCATCCGGGTCGGCGGAACGGAGGATCGGCCGCGTCTCACCGCGCCGTTGCCGCCGAAGAGCCTGCGCGCCCTCCAGGCGCGGCTCGATCAATCGATGCCTGTCGGCAACGAAGGCGCGGGCGTGGTGGTCGCGGCCGGGGCCGGCGCTGAAGCCCTCATGGGCAAGAAGGTGGCTCTGGTCGTCGGCGGCATGTACGCGCAGTATCGGCTGGCGCGGGCAAGCGACTGCTTGGTTCTGAACGATGATGCTTCGCCGCAGGACGGAGCCTCCGCCTTCGTCAACCCTCTCACCGCCCTCGGCATGGTCGAAACCATGCGCAACGAAGGCCACACGGCGCTTGTGCACACCGCGGCGGCCTCCAACCTCGGCCAAATGCTCAACCGGGTTTGCCTAGCCGACAACATTCCGCTCGTGAACATCGTGCGCAGCCCGGAGCAGGCGAACCTGCTGAAGGCGCAGGGCGCCAACCATGTGCTCGACAGCAGCGCGCCGGATTTCAGGGAACACCTCGTCGCGGCAATCGCCGAGACGGGCGCGACGCTCGGTTTCGACGCCATCGGCGGCGGCACCCTGGCGTCGCAAATCCTCTCCGCCATGGAGGTGGCGGCAAACCGGCGGGGTGGCGAATACAGCCGCTACGGGTCGTCAGTCTTCAAGCAGGTGTACATCTACGGTGTCCTGGACGAATCGCCGACAATCGTGAACCGCAACTTCGGTCTGACCTGGGGAATGGGCGGTTGGCTGCTGGGCGTTTTCCTGGCCAAGGCCGGACCAGACGTCGGCAAGCGCCTGCGAGATCGAGTGGTCGCCGAACTCAAGACTACGTTCGCCAGCCATTACACGGCCGAAATCTCCCTGGCGGACGCACTCGATCCGGTGGTCCTGCAAGCCTATGCCCGTCGCGCCACGGGCGAGAAGTACCTGATTGCCCCTCATCGCGCGCCATAGGAGGCGCGATCGCGCCGCCCATGGCTGCCGGCCGTTCGTCGCAACTGCATGCCGCGGCTAGACACTCGCATCGCGCATCCCGAACAAGGGCGCTGTTCAGTCTCGAACAGCGCCGTTGTTCGTGTTCTCACACGACGTGTCGGTGTGATGGGTTTGGGCCGAGCTTCAGGAGAAGCGCGTGAGGCCAAGGGCCTCGGCCACAAGCGCGGGCTTTTCCGTCCCGTCGATCTCGACGGTTACCTGGGTCTTGATCAGAACTTCGCCCGGGCCGCGATCCACCACTTCGTTGAGGACAAAGCGGCCACGCACACGGCTTCCCGCGCGGACCGGGGACATCATCCGAACGCGATCGAAACCGTAGTTCACGGCCATCTGCGTGCCCTGAACCCGCGGCTGGCCATCGAACATCATGGGCGCCAGCAGCGACAGGGTCAGGAAGCCGTGCGCGACCGTGCCGCCGAATGGGGTCGCTTTCGCGCGCTCGGGATCGACGTGGATGAACTGGTGATCCTCGGTGACGTCCGCGAACTTGTCGATGCGGTCCTGCCCGACGTCGAACCAGCGAGAGACGCCGATCTCCTGTCCAACAAGGGCCTTCAAGGCGTCGAGGCTGATCTCAGACATGCGTGGTCTCGCAGTTAAATGATGGCTCACTTGACAGGTGGTCTGAGCTGAGGGCTTCGGGTTGATGCCGCCGCAGCACAAACAGCATGTCGATCGACATGCTGAGAGTCAACCCGGCGTGAGCGCTCGTCTTCGAAGTTGGCGGCGCTGCAGGAATTGCCAAACCGCGAAACGCAAACCATCATTCTGAATGTTGAACGACATCCTGATTTCAAGAGGACGGCCCGAGTGCCAGACGACATGGATTTCGGCCGCAAGGTCGCGCTAGTCACCGGGGCCGGACGCGGAATAGGCGCGGCCGCAGCCAGACGCTTTGCGAGTTGCGGCGCCTCTGTAGCGGTGCTTGATCGGAAGGCGGATCTGGCCGAGCGCACGGCGCAACTGATCCGCGCCGAGGGCGGGGTCGCGGAGCCCCTGATCGCGGACGTGACGGAGGATCAGGCCGTCCTTGAGGCAGTTGCCGAAGCCGAGCGTCGGCTGGGGCCGATCGACGTCCTTGTCAACAACGCCGGCATCGCCGAGCGGGACGGTTTCCTCGAGCTCGAAGCCGGAGCTTGGCGGCGCGTAGTCGATGTCAATTTGACCAGCGTGTTCCTGTTATCCCAGGCGGTGGTGCGCCGGATGCTCGAGCGCGGGACGGGCGGCTCGATCGTGAACGTGTCGTCCGTCGCGGGGCTAACAGGGATGGCGGGCCGCGCGGCCTACGTCGCCTCGAAGCACGGAGTCGTCGGCCTAACCAAGATCATGGCCTTTGAGTTCGGAGCCCAGGGTATTCGCGTCAACGCAGTGGCTCCCGGGGCGATTGAAACGGACCTGACGCAATTGGCAAACTCCGAGGAGGCGCGTACGCGCGTGGCGGCCAGCCATCCGCTGGGGCGGGCGGGGCAGCCGGAAGAAGTGGCTGAGCTTATCGTCTATCTGGCCTCTGATCGCGCCTCGTACATCACCGGCAGCGTCGTGGGGATCGATGGCGGATTCCTGGCCGGCAAGGCCGTGTGAGCGCGCCCGGTCGCCTCAGTTCGCGGTGATGATCGCGTTCAAAGAACTTCCCGCGCGGGCCCTATGCCGGCGTTCTTCGAATCGGCTGCGGGGCCGTAGCCAGCCTCCGATCTGGGTCGGCCTTTGAAACACTGGCTTGAGGGCCTCCAGCACAACCGCGCTGACGGCCTGCTGCTGGCGCCGAAGATGATCGCCAAGGAGGCGGCTTCGCGTGATGTAGCCGGCGTTCACGCCAGGCAGGGAGTGGTTCATCAGTAGGTGCATGTCGACCTCGTTGACGCCGGCAGCCTGTCCGATCGTGCGGTAGGTCTGTCGGAGGTCGTTGCCCCACTTCGAGAGCTCGGTTCGATCCTCCTTGTGCTCGACCAAATGCCCCGTCTCGCTGTCTGCGGGGAACAGCCATGTCCGGGCCTGCTGCGGATAGGCCGCTCGCCCTAGCCGGATCGCCCGGATCAGGGCGCGCATCATCTCGCGAGACAGGGGAATGTCGAACGCCCGATCCACGCCACCCTTCGGCTTCGGGACATGGAGGATGCGGCGGTGGAGATCGAGGTGTTCGAGCTTCGCCCGCTTGATCGGGTCGGGACGGCTTCCGCTGAGCAGGAGGAAGAGGTGGAATTCACGCCGGACCGGATTTTCCAGAGCAGCCGCTTGCGCGAACCATGCGGGCAGGTCGCGAAGGCCCATGGCCGTATCGCGCCGATGCTCGACGTTCCAGTCGATCGCCTGGGTCGGATTGTCGGCTGGAAGGCTGCGCGCCGTCTTGCGCGCGTGGTTGTAGATCGCCCGCAAACTGCGCATGCAGCCGTTCGCGATATAGGGACCGTTCTCCTCCGTGATCTCGTCGTGTCGCGCCTTCACGAGCGACGGATCGTTGCCGAGCTTCGACAATGGTTCGTCCCGCCAGTCGGCCATCAGGCGGTCGACGTGGTCCGCGTAATTCGCGATCGTGCCTTCGCTGCGGTTCTTCCGGCGCATATGGCTGTCGCGATAGACGATCCAGGCCTGCCGGAGCGTCGGATTCCCTGACGCCGCTACAGCAGCCGGTGGCTCCGCGGGCTTGGGCCGCGGATCGACGCCATCGGAAATAGACCCCAGCAGAACCTTGGCTTTCGCGCGAGCTTCGCGCGCCGGCAGGCGTCCTGCTTCGCCGACCTTGACGGTGATCGACTGGCGCTTGCTGCCGTCCCAAAGGTCGCCCTGCACCATGTACGACTTCGTTCGTGTGCCGATCTTGACGAAGAAGCCGGGTACCTCCGTGTCGCGGACGATGATCTGTCCCTTGCGCGCGAAGGGCAGCGCCGCGACGACCTTGTCACTGAATGCGATACGCTCGACAGCCATTTTTAGAACGGTGTTAGAACGGTGGTTGCGCCAACACGGATGTGTTGGTGTCGCCGCGCCAGAATAGCTCTTCGGTACGAAATACCAAACGAATATATTGGCTTATATGTGCTTTGGAGAGCTCTGTCGCGCAAACGGGTAAGCCCGGATATGCTATGAAATTACACTACGAATCTGAGGGTCGGGCGTTCGAATCGCTCCGAGCGCGCCACTTTCCTCCATAAAAAACAGGCACTTAGAAAAGCCGCGTCAGCGGACCCCGTTGCAATTTTCGAATTGAAACGGGGTTTGAAACGGGGTTTCGCGGCAGCGGGGGTCTTAAGCGCGCCGTACGCGCGCTCAGATCCGCCAGGCCTCGCCGTCTTGCGACGCCGATCGCTGTGATTCGATCCCCGGCGGGAGCCGCGACCTGAAGGCCGGTCGGTGTCGGTCACGAAGCCCAAGCGGTCGCTGGGAGACATTGCCCGACAACGCAGCATTCAGATGCCCAACAGTCGATAGTTCGGGCTGTTATATATCCTGACGGGATATATAATGGCTATGCTGGGGAGCAGATTGGAGCTGTCAAACAAAATGCCGTCAACAAAGTCGAATGCCGTCGGAAGGCTGAGACTGTCCCTCGTCGTGGCCGGCCTCGCATGCCTTGCGGCGTGCGCGTCCCATCCGAAACCTCCCTTGCCCGCCCCGTCGCATGCGGCGCCTCCAGTCGCCGAAGCGCCGCCGCCGCGCGCCGCCGCGCCCCCGGCGGCGCCCATCGAGAGCCGGCCGTTGCCCGGGTCGGTTCAGGACTTCGTTGTCAACGTCGGGGATCGCGTCTACTTCGACTTGGATCAGTTCAATCTGCGCGCCGACGCTGAGCCCGTGCTGGCCGCCCAGGCCGCCTGGCTGGTGCGCTACCCCTCAGTCCAGGTGCGCATCGAAGGCAATGCGGACGAACGTGGCACGCGTGAGTACAACTTCGCCCTGGGCGCGCGGCGGGCCAATTCGGTCAAGCAGTTCCTGATCCTGCATGGCGTCGCATCCAGCCGCATAGCGACCATCTCCTACGGCAAGGAGCGCCCCATCGACCCCGCGTCGAGCGAGGCGGCCTGGGCGAAGAACCGCAACGCCCACACGGCGATCACGCAAGGAGCCCGCTGAGGGTGGGCGGAGCATCGTCCCTTCGCGGAGCGGGCTCCGCCCCCGGCCGGCCTCCAGTGCGTCGCGTACTTGTCTGCGGTCTGGGTGTCGCGGGCGCCACCCTCGCCTGGTGGCTGTCGGAGTTCGGCTTCGAGGTCACCGCGGTCGAGCGTGCGCCAGGCCCGCGCACCGGTGGCTACATGATCGACTTCTGGGGGCTGGGCTACGACGTCGCCGAGCGAATGGGGATGCTGCCGGCGCTCAAGGCGCTCAGCTATGGGATCGAGGAACTGCATCTGATGCGCGCTGATGGCGGGCGCCTGGCGCGCATTGGCGCCGGCGCCGTTCGAGCGGCGATGGGCGAGCGGTTCTTCAGCATCCAGCGCGGAGAGCTTGCAGCCGAATTGCTACGACAGCTCGACGGGCGCGCTGACCTGCGCTTCGAAGAGACGGTGAAGTGGCTAACCGCCCACGAGAACGCTGTGGAGGTCGGGTTTCTGAGTGGCGCCCACGCGCACTTCGATGTGGTGATCGGCGCCGACGGTCTTCACTCCCGCGTGCGCGCCTTGGCCATGCCCCAGGCGCGCGAGTCTCCCACTGGATTGTGGGCGGCCGCCTTCACCGCGAAGGGCTACGGCCATCGCGATCCCGGCGCCTATGTCAGCTATACCACGGTGGGGCGGCAGGTGGCGCGCTACGCCCTGCGCGACGGGGCCTGCGCCTTCTTTCTGGTCTTCCGCCTGGGTGGCCTGGGCGCTCAACCTCGCGCCGTCGCCACACAGAAGGCGCTCCTGCGGGAAGCCTTCGGCGGGGAAGGTTGGGAATGCCCGGAGATCCTCGCCGCGCTAGAAGCGGCGAAGGATCTCTACTTCGACAGCGTCAGCCAGGTCCGGGCGCCGACGTGGTCGGCAGGCCGCGTCGCGCTGGTCGGCGATGCCGCGTACTGTCCCTCGCTGCTGGCTGGCGAGGGCGCATCCCTGGGGATGGCGGGCGCCTATCTGGTCGCCAGCAGCCTGCGCCAAGCCCGAAGCGACCCGTGGGGCGCGTTCAGGGCCTACGAGGCGCGCCTAAGGCCTCTGGTGGAGCGCAAGCAGGCCTCAGCGCTACGAATCGCCGACTGGTTCGCGCCGCGGACCCGGCTCGGCCTTTTGGTTCGCAATGGCTTTAGTCGTCTGACGTCAAGGCCGGCGTTCGCGCAGCTTCTTGTCGGCGGCATGCTCGCGTCGCAACTGGACCTGTCCTGAGCTGCTCTGCGCTCAGCGATCGAACAGTTTCAGGTCGATGGCGTCGGCCATCGCCTGGTATCCTGCATCGTTGGGATTCAGATGATCGCCGCTGTCGTAGGCCGCCAGCAACTGCGTCGGACGCGCCGGATCGCGCAAGACGGCGTCGAAGTCGATGACGGCGTCGAAGGCGTGGCTGGTGCGGATCCAGGCGTTGATGGCGTCGCGCTTTTGCGCCGACGCCTCGCTGTAGAAGCCCGGGCGTTCCGGAATGGGGCCGAACGGCGGCAGCGTCGCGCCGATCACCTTGATGTCGTGCGCGTGCGCGCGCGCGATCAGTTGCTTGTAGGCGAAGATCACATCGTCGGCGGACACCGTCTCTTCGGTGAGGTTCCGGGCCCCGGGGAAGCCGAGATCGTTTATCCCTTCCAGAACGACGACATAGTCGACCCGCGGCTGTGACAGCACGTCCCGATCGAAGCGGGACAGACCGTTCGGCCCGATGAAGTCGTGCAGCAGGCGGTTGCCGCTGATCGCGGCGTCGACAACCGTGAAATAGGTCGGTCCGCGGCGCGGCACCAGCCGTTCAGCCAAGCGATCGGGCCAGCGGCGATTGGCGTTCGGGGTGGACCCGAAGCCGTCCGTAATCGAATCGCCGAACGCCAGAACGACCTTGGCGCGCTTAGCCGTCGACACCTCGATCGCTGAGACAAACGGGCGTTCGGTCAGGGTCCGGGTGGGTTGCAGGTCGGTCTGACCGGTGACGTCGCCATGGGCGACGTAGGCGTCCTGCAAGCCGAAGAAGTGGCTGGTCGCGTCGCCGCTGGCGCCGGGGAAATAGAGGCTGATCGCCACGTCGCTGAGATTGGGTACTGGTAGGTCGACCGGATCGCTGAGTACGCTGGCGTAGGGCGGGATCGTCACCCCGGGGCGGCCGCCAAAGGTCAAAGACCGGTCGCTGCCCGCCACGATCGACGCGCCGGCGGTGGCGCGCGCCAGGTGGGCGGAACCGACCACCGCCGGCTTGGCGCCGTAAGCGTTGGTCAGCCTCACCCGGAAGCGCCCGCCGCCCAGGCTGACCCTGGCGACCTCGCGAACCGTCTCGTCGGTGAGGACGGTGGGCGGGCTCCTCGGCGGCTCCGCGCTGGCCAACCAGGTGACGGACCAGCTCTGATCAGGAGACTGCGCCGTCTCGCGGGCGAGTGTTGACGTGCTCCAGAGGACGCACGCCGCCGCAGCGACCGCGCCCAGCGTCGGAGCCATGAAGTGCGAATTCGCCATAGGAAGCCTCGGGCGCGCCGCCGCCCGCACGGGCGAGGCGGCATGACATCCGTCAGCTCTAGCTTGCAGCTATCTGCATCACAATATGATATTTATGGAAGCGCGTTGCGCCCCCTAGCCGAACATCATCAAGGCGCCGACCACGCGCGTATCCGGCGCGCGCAAGAGCGTCAGGCGGCCGTCCCACTCGATGATCCGATCGTCGGCGACCGGCCAGGATCGAGGTTCTTCGACCCGCTTCCCCAGGTGCGCAGCGAGCCGCACGCCCGCGCCGACTACAGCGCAAGACTCTCAAAGTGCGCCGTGCAGTTGTGCCGACACCGAGTGAAGCCTCGCCGCGTCGCCGACATTACCTGCCAGACGAACAGAAAGGCCAACGCAGCTTGCCGCTCCCTCACGCAGCGCCGCGCGAACGCCGCGATACCCCGTCCTGCTGCGCCAGGGAGGCCGTCAAGGTTAGTATGGCCTGTCTCGCGTCGTTGGCGGGCACCCTGGCGAAGGCGTCCAGCAGCTCTTGCGCGCCTGGCATGGCCAAGTTTGCCAGGACCGGCATTTCAAGCCCCGCGACTTCGCCTTCCCCGACCAAGGCTGCAACCGTTGTTTCGAGTATATTGGCCGCCTTTACGAGCATGGATGCGCTAATTCGGTTCGCGCCTTTCTCGTATTTCTGGACCTGTTGGAAGGTGATCCCCAACCCCGTGGCCAATTGCGTCTGACTCAATCCGAGCCAGCGACGACGAATACGGATTCGCGCGCCAACAGAAACGTCAATGGGATCGGGGGCGCTCATGGTCAAAGCCGCTTTACGATGTTGGCGTCATAGCCATGTCGACCAACTGGGAAAAGCACAAACTTGAATGCGTTAATTCGGCCCACCGTGGTGTTCCGGCTGATCTTCTACGCAACGTCGCGACCGCGGTTGGCGCAAATATGGCTGCCGAGCCTAAAATATCGCGCTATGATACATTTGCCCCTGTGGCGAACATATCGCCTCGCCCACCGTTGCCGGCCGCGGGTGTTGGATACTCCTTTCAACATCAGCCGGAGCTTTCGACGGTGTGGACGGGTCGGCCCGTTCCGCAGATCGCAGCCCGCCGCCTGACTTCGCCCGAGGTCCACGCGTGAGCCGCATTGTCAACCCGTCCATGTGCAAGTTCGTCGACAGCGCCGAGTTCATTCCATGCTGATTTTTCTTACCGCTGTTGTCGTCGTTCTCGCGGTAACGCTGGTCCTCGGTTTAGGCCCCGCCAGCCAGTCGCGGGCTTGGTCGGCGACCGTCACGCCTTTGGCGTCGATCATCGGCAGTGGCTTCCTGATTTGCGGCCCGCTGTTGGCGCATGAGTTCGGGGGCGCCGCATCCCTCGCGATGGCCGCGCTCCTCGCCCTCGCCTACGCCCTGGGGGCGGTGCTGCGGTTCAACATCGCGCATCTCGAACCGCTGCTGGCCAAGGCGGTCTTTCACGACAGACTGGCCTGGGCGGCGCGCGCGTCGCAGATGGTGCTGGCGATCGCCTATTCGATCTCGGTAGCCTACTACCTCAAGCTCCTGGCCGAGTTTGCCCTGAAGGAGGTCGCGCTCACCCCGCAGGCGCATGCGCTCGTCGCCAAGGGGGTGGTGACTCTGCTGATCCTGGCGTTCGCCGCCATCGCCGCGCGTGGCGGCCATCGGCGGATGGAGCAACTGGCGCACATGACGGTTTCCCTGAAGATCGGGGTGATCGCCGGCATGCTGACAGCCTTGGCGCTCTACTGGCTCCTGCGCTGGGACGCGTCGGCTGTTGTCCCGCCCGCCAAATTCAGCATCGGCAGTATTGGGCTCGTGCTGGGGTTGCTGGTGACCGTGCAGGGCTTCGAGACGTCACGCTATCTTGGACACAGCTACGAGGCGCCGCTGAGAATCCGGACCATGCGCTATGCGCAGTGGCTTTCGTCAGCCATCTACATGGCCTTCGTCATGCTGCTGACGCCGTTCCTAGCCGCCGCGGGCCAGGTCAAAGGCGTGGCCGGGATCCTGGACATCATGAATCTGGCGGCGCCGCTCATGGGGATCGTGGTGCTGGTCGGGGCCCTGGCCAGCCAGCTCAGCGCTGCGGTGGCCGATTCCATCGGCGCGGCCGGTATCGCCGCCGAAGTGACGCGCGGGCGGCTGGGCGTTCGAGCCGGCTTCCTAGCCTCTGGCGCGTTGTCAATCGCGGTCGTCTGGCTGACGAATCCATTCCTCGTCGTTGCGGTCGCGTCGCGCGCGTTTGCGATCTTCTACGCGGCCCAATGCGGTCTCGCGATGATCGTTGCGCGCCGAACGAAGGTCGGCGGCCTGGCGGCGCAAGGCGCCTTCGCGGTCCTGGCGCTGGTCTCCCTCGTGGCCGCTATGGCCGGTGCGCCAGCGGAGGGCTGACGCCGGCTTTGGCCAAGGCGGCGCATCAAGCCTGCCCGGCGCATGCCGTGCGGTCCAGCGTCCATCAGCGCGGGGCGATCAGGACTGAAGCGCCGACGCCCGGCGGGCAGTTCGCCGTGGAGCCAGACCGCATCGTGACTTGCATGGGTTTGAGAGCCGCTGCCACAGCCGTCCCGACGGCAGCAGCCTGCTTGTGGGCGCGCAGGCCGCATATCGTGGCGGTGACGGATGTCACGCCCCAGCGTTGCAGCGCCCAGGCCTGCGCGCCAAAGCCTGCGTCAAAGGTGGCGTCGTCCCGGTCGTCCAGGTGGATGCCCACAGACGGGAGGGCTTCAACGGGCGGGATAACAACCGTCCGCTCCAGACCACCACGGGCGCGCAGCCCCGCCTCAAGCGCCTGCGCTGCGCCGATGTCGAGGTTGGCCGTACGCGCCAGGAGCACGACCCCCTGCTGACTTTGCGCATCGAAGCTGATGCTGCGCACCGGAAAGGCCACCGCCGCGCGCAGTTCGTCGAGGGGCGTCGCGGTCGTCACGGATTTGGCAGCTTCGATCGGCTTGAGCTTCGAGGGATCGGCAAGCACGACCTGGTCCAGGTCGACGGCGACGACCGTGCCGAGATCGGACTTCAGGCGCTGGGCCAACTTCTGGGACACCTCGTCGACGAACACCGGCGTCGCGACAAGACCGGCGACCTCAAGGCCACCGGGCGTGCTTCGCACCGAGAGCGACGTCAGTCGCGCCTTGCGGCCGAACAGCGCGCCGACCTCGTGGCGCACCATGACCGTCGCGCGGCTCTCCAGGCCGATCGTGTTCAGCGTCAGCGTCAACGGCACGCAAAGGCCGATGACCACCAGCACGACAGCGCCCTGGCCCAGCCAGCCCCGTTTCGCCACCAGAGCGTGCGGCCGAAAGCCGTAGAGCGCGGCCATGCCGGCCGCCGCCAGGGCGATGGCGATCAGATTGGTGGCGAAGAGCAGCAGGGCGCCCATGGCGATCGCCCAAGCGCCGGTTCCCAGGCCAAAGCCGACCGTGGCGATCGGCGGCATCAGCGCCGTGGCGATCGCAACGCCGATGACAGCCTCGCCGCGCTGGCGGATCACCGCATAGCCCCCCGCGAGCCCGGAGAACACCGCCACGAGAAGGTCGAAGAGGTTGGGCCGTGTGCGCGCCAGAATCTCCGCCGTCGGCTCCTTAAGCGGCGACACCCAGGTAAGGACGACTGCGACAGCCAGGGACAGGCCGAGGCCAACCGCCAGGCTGAGCACAGCGCGGCGTGTGGCCGGCCAGTCCACCATCCAGAACGACAGGCCCAGGAGGATGATCGGACCCATCAAGGGCGACAGCAGCATGGCGCCGATCACGACGGCCGGGGACGAGAGCAGCAGGCCCAGGATGGCGATCGCGGCCGACAGCACGCTCATCATCACGAAGCGGCCGCTCAGCGCGCCGCCGTCGTTGATTTCGGTCGCAATGCGGTCGTGATCGATGCCGAAGGCCAGAATGCCGACCACGCGCCGCCAGGTGCTGGCGGGCGGATCGTGGCGCGGCGCGGCGGTGGGGGCGTCCATCGCACGCTCCATTCCTGTCGGAAACCCAGATCGCAGCGTCGCCGCGAGAAGGACCAGCTAGCCAGCACCGAACGCCTAGCGCAAGGCGGGGTCCTCGCTCGCCGGGGCCTGGAGCTTCTGCTGGGTGACCGACTATCCGGCGAAATGGGTTCCAAACTCGAGGTAGAGCACGATCGTCAAGCAGATGCCGGAAATGACCAGGGTGACCGCGCCTGGTCCAAGCAGCAGACGCGTCGCCCGGGCCAGACCGGCCGAAAGCCGCCCTTGCGCTCCGCGTCGTCGGCGGGCCTCGGCGGCGGCGCGACGCAGACGGCGCGATACGTCGGCCGCGACTTCGAAATGGACCGTCTCAGGGGGCTGGGCAGGAAGGGGCATGATGTCATTCGCAACGGTCAGGGGAGAGCCCGCGTTCCGGCCTTGTATATCCAAGTGTGATATTTATCTGTGTCGGGGGCTGGCGCTTCGGAGGCGCGCAGATGTCGACAACCGATACCTTTCCTGACGAGTCTGCCGCGCCCAGTCGGCGCGATTTCATCCACGTGCTTGCGGCGGCGGCGGCGATCGGCGGCGCGGGCGCCGTCGCCTGGCCCCTGATCGATCAGCTCAACCCGGGCGCGGACACCCTGGCCTTCTCCAGCGTCGAGTTCGACCTTTCCAAGGTCGCTCTCGGCCAAGAGGTGACCATCCTTTGGCGCAAGCAGCCGGTCTTCATCCGGCACAGGACCGCCGCCGAGATCGCCGCGGCGGTGGCTGATGATGACGCCTCGATGCGCGATCCGGCGACTGACGCCTCGCGCCATAAGCCGGGCCACGCCGAGTGGCTGATCCTGATCGGCGTCTGCACCCATCTGGGGTGCGTACCCCTGTTCAAGCAGGGGCGTTACGATGGCTGGTTCTGCCCGTGCCACGGCTCGGTCTACGACACGGCGGGTCGTATCCGTAGCGGCCCGGCGCCGAAGAACCTCTACCTGCCGGACTATGTGTTCGAAACGCCGACCCGGATCAGGATCGGATAGGGCGGCCGGGGCCTCAGCGTGGATAGATCTTCACGCTGTCAGCGACGGAGTCGGCCACATGCTCCTTGGTGATCACACCGGCGACGTCCGCCGCGCCTGGGATGCCTCGGCAGCGCACCACTACCGCCATGATGGCGTTCCGGCGCCACATTCGGCGAATGATGTCGAAGGCGACGTCGCCCTCTCGCACGACCACGAAGTTGCGGCTGACCACATCGCCCAAGGTCACGCCCGTCGCCGTCGCCTCAAGGCCCCGCCGAAGTCCGGTGTTGACCCGGATCACCCCCACGATGCGGTCCTTGCGCGTGACGACGACGTGGCGTAGCCGGCCGCAGTGGTCGGGCTCGCGCAGGTAGGCGTCGAAGCTCATGTCCGCCGGCAGGATTTGGACGTCGGTGTCCATCACGGCCCTGGCCGAGAGCACCAGGAACATGTTCGCGTGGCGGGCCTTCGGGATTGCCCGGCCGCGGCGCACGAGTTTCAGCGTGTAGATGTTCTCGTGCGAGAGCACGCGGCGCACACCGATACTCGTCGCCACGGCCAGGATCATCGGCATAACGATGTTATAGTCGAGGGTCATCTCGAAGATCATCGTCACGGCGGTCATCACCGCGCCCGTGCCGCCGCCCACCATCGCGCCCATGCCAACCATGGCGAACGCTGGCGCGCTCAGGGTTTCGGGGAAGCCCACTGCGTTGAGCAGTCCTGCGAAGCCTGCGCCGAGCGTGGCGCCCATGAACAGGGATGGCGAAAAGATACCCCCGGACGATCCGGAGCCAAGGCTGAGGGACGTTGCGAAGGCCTTGCAGACGCACAGCAGCCCGAGGAGCCAGAAGGCCATGCCTGGTCCTGAAAGGATGGCCTGGATGGTTCCGTAGCCGACACCGTCGACGAAGTACTGACCGAAGCCGCGGTAGAGCCCGTACATCAGCATGCCGAGGAGCAGCATCCCGAGGATGTGACGCCCATAGCGTGATGGGATGCGGTCGAAGAGATCCTCGGCCACGTGCAGGCCGCGGATGAAACCTGCGGCGGCCACGCCCGCAAGGGCGCCGAGGATGGCGAACAACAGGAGTTGCACGATGGCCTGGGGATCGGAAGACACCGCCTGCAGGGGCGGCACCTGGAACGCTGGCATGTCGCCGAACATCCACCGACCGACGAAGGTCGCCGCACCGGTGGCGATGGCGACGGGCAGGAAGGTCTCGACGCTGACCTCCGGCAGCATAAGTTCGATGGCGAACATCACGCCGCCGATCGGCGTGTTGAAGGTCGCCGCGATCCCCGCGCCTGCCCCTGCTGCTACCAAGGCAATGCGTTGGCCGGGCGGCATGCGCACCCATTGCCCCAATGTGGAGCCGAGGGCCGAGCCGATCTGGATGATCGGGCCCTCGCGACCGACCGACGCGCCGCTACCGATGGCGAGGGCCGACGCCAGCGATTTGACCAGGGCGACCACCGGACGGATGACGCCGCTCTTATAGTAGATCGCGTCCATCACCTCCGGCACGCCGTGCCCCTTGGCCTCCGGGGCGAAGGTGGAAACGAGGAAGGTCACGCCGACCGCGCCGATCACCGGGGCGAGGATCACCCAGGCCCCCCAGGGGGCCGGGGCGGTGAATTGGTTCGAGTCGTACCGAATCGCCCAGCGCCCTGCGAAGAACAGGTTGTGCAGCAGGCCGATGAGGTCGCGAAACATCCATGCGCCCACGCCCGTGACGATCCCAAGCGCCAGGGCAAGCAGGGACAGGCGCAACAGAGACAAGCTTCGGTGCTGGTCGACGTCGACCGCGGCGCTTTCCGCGTGGGAGGAAATGGCGGCTTCTCCGGAATTGGCGCCCGGCGCCTGCGCCGCGCATGTATCAAGTTTGCAATAAGACTTGCGCGCCCCGCGCTGTCCTTTATATCACTATGGGATATATGCAAGCCTTTGCGCCATTGCGTGAGCGGCTCCGCTGCGGTCCGCCGCCAAACCGATCGAGCGGGAGGGGCGTATGAGTGCCGCCCACAACAGAGACGTGCAGCGGGGCCGACTTCAGCGCTTGGCCATTGCCTGTGGCTTCGCCTTGCTGCTGCTTGCTGCGTGCGGAACCGTGATCGTCGGCGTCGCGTCCGCCCGGGCAGAGCGGTTGGCGGACCAGGCCCAGCAGATCCGGCAAAGCCTTGCGGACCTCTTCTCCACCATCCAGGACGTCGAGACCGGACAACGCGGCTATCTGCTGACTGGTGACGCCGTCTTCCTTCAGCCGCTGCAGGACGCGCGGTCGCGGATCGATCCGTCGCTGGCGCGGCTGCGGACCCTGCTCTCCAATCAGCCGGAACAACTCACGCGGTATTCCAACCTGGCGACGCTCGTGCGCGCCAGGGTGGGCGCGGCGACGTCGTCCGTGGCCATGGCCAGTGGTGGCCGACGAGCCGACGCGACCCTGGAGGTTCGCCAAGAGGACGGCAGGCTGGTGATGCAGAAGATCCGGTCGATGGTCACGGCCATGGACACCGCCGAGCGCCAGATCCTCGGCGCCAGGATGGCAACGGCCGTCGCCCAGCGTACGGCGCTGCTTATCGTGACCTTGATCTCGCTGGCGCTCGCTGGCGTCCTGGCCGGCTTCGTGTGGCTCGAAATGCATCGCACCGCGCGGGCTCTTGCGTGGCGCAACCAAGCGCTTTTGCAGGAGGCCGAGCAGCGGGGCCGCGCCGAAGCGCAACTTCGCCAGGTGCAGAAGATGGAGGCGCTCGGCCAGCTGACGGGCGGCGTGGCCCACGACTTCAACAACATGCTGGCGGTGATTGCCGGCAACCTAGATCTCTTGCAACGCCGCCTGAAGCCCGGCGACCATCGCGGAGCGACGCTCGTCCGCCGCGCGTTGGAGGGAGCGGAACGCGCGGCGGCTCTCACCCAACGGCTGCTGGCCTTTTCGAGGCGGCAGCCGCTCGCTCCCCGTCCGCTCGACGTCAACGCGTGTGTCGCCGACCTGTCCGGTATGCTCACGGGTTTGCTCGGCGAGAAGATCGACGTCCGGACACGCCTGGATCAGGCGCTGTGGACAGCACTGATCGATCCTCCACAGCTGGAAAGCGCCCTGGTTAACCTGGCCGTCAATGCGCGCGACGCCATGCCTGCCGGGGGTGTACTGACCATCTCGACGCGCAACCTGCAGCTCGATGCCGGCGCCGCGACCGCCGGAGCCGAAGCTGGGGACTATGTGGTGGTCGAGGTGGCCGATACCGGGAGCGGGATGGTCGACGACGTCCTGGAGCGGGCCTTTGACCCGTTCTTCACCACCAAGGAGGTGGGGCGGGGGACAGGGCTGGGCCTTAGCCAAGTGCATGGCTTCGTTCGGCAGTCCAACGGCTATGTCGAACTGTCGAGCGAGGTTGGTCGCGGCACGCAGGTGCGCCTCCACCTACCGCGAGACAGGTCGGACCGCCGGCCGCTAGCCGGGCCGACGGCTCCCACCGGCGATGGTCCCGTGGAGGGCCTTGTCCTGGTCGTCGAGGACGACGGCGCCGTGCGCCGCTTCACCGTCGAGGCCGTCGCCGCCCTCGGCTACGATGTCGTCGAAGCGGCGGACGGAGATGACGCCCTGGCGCAGTTGCGCCGCCATGAGGATATCCGCGTCCTGCTGACCGACGTCGTGATGCCGCGCATCGATGGCAGCGCCCTGGCGCTGGCGGCGCGGCAGCTGAGGCCTAACCTGCGGGTCGTGTTCATGAGCGGCTATTCGCGGGCGGCGCTTGCCGAGGAGCAAGGGCTGGGGGCCGCCGTCCGCCTGCTCCGAAAGCCGTTCAGCATCGACGCGCTGGACCGGGAGCTGCGCGGAGCGCTCACGGCGACTTGAAGCGATCGCGCTTGTCCGAGTAGGGCGCTTTTATATCATGACAGGATATTAATTCGGGAGGGGACGGGCATGGTGCTATCGATTCCGGGCGTGCCGCCGGCCCCTGGGCGATCCTCGCTCCGGGCGCCCGCGGGATGGCGTGGCCCCGCCGGACGGTCCTGCTTGCAGAGCGCCGACAGGCGAAGGCTGCGCTGCATGGCCGAACCGCAAGAGATGAGACTTTCGATGACGAAAAAGAGGCTTATGGGCGGCGTGGCGATCGCCGCGGCCGCCACGGTGCTGGCCACGGTCGGTGGCTTGCTGGCCCGCGCTGGCGAGCCGGGTGCGGTGAACCCGCCGGCCGCGTCCAACGGCCCGGGCGCCCAGCACTCCTTCGCCGACATCGTGCAGACCGTTGCGCCCGCGGTGGTGTCGATCGATGTGGAGAGCAAGCCCGACCCGAGCCAGGTGGCCCTCCAGAGGCAAGGACCCTTCTCCTTCCAGTTTGGCGGCGCGCCCGGCGACGACGGACAGGACAATCCCTTCGGCTTCAGCTTCCGGCGCCTAATCCCGCAAGCCCCGGACGGGGCCAAGGCGCCGCCGCAGAAGGCCACCGGGTCGGGATTCTTCATCTCCGCCGACGGCTACATCGTCACCAACAACCATGTAATCGAGGATGCCCAGAAGATCACCGTGCGCACCAAGGATGGCAGGTCGCTGAAGGCGACGCTGGTGGGACATGACCCGGCCACTGACCTGGCGGTGGTCAAGGTGGAGGGCAAAAGCTTTCCCTTTGTGAGCTTTGAAGACCGCGGCAAGCCCAGGGTGGGCGACTGGGTGGTGGCTGTTGGCAACCCCTTCGGCCTGGGCGGCACCGCGACCGCCGGGATCGTCTCGGCCCTGGACCGGCCGAACGTCAGCGGCTCAAACTATGTCGACTTCATGCAGATCGACGCCCCCATCAACCGCGGCAACTCCGGCGGGCCGACTTTCGATACGTATGGGCGCGTGGTGGGCGTCAACACCGCGATCTTCTCCCCGTCCGGTGGATCGGTCGGCATCGGGTTCGACATCCCTGCAGACATAGCGTCCAGGGTGACGCAACAGCTCATCGCCCACGGCAAGGTCACCCGCGGCTATATCGGCGCCACGGTGCAGGCGGTCACGCCTGACATCGCGGGCAGCCTGGGCCTGAGCTCCGTCAAGGGCGCCCTGATCGCCGAGGTCGTACCTGGCGGGCCTTCCGACGAAGCCGGTCTGAAGTCCGGCGACCTGGTGACGGCCATCGACGGACGTTCCGTCGCCTCGGCGACCGACCTGACCCGTCAGGTGGCGATGATCCATCCCGGCGACACGGCGCGGCTGCAGGTCTGGCGCGACGGCCACACCCAGGCCGTGACCTTGCGCGCCGGGCTGCGACCGTCGGAGGCCTCGCTGGCCGGCGCCGACGGTGCGCCCGATGGCGGCGACGCTGACGATGCGTCGGCGACCCTCGGCATGCGCCTCGCGCCCAAGGCCGGCGGCGGGCTCACCATCGAGGGATTGGCGGCAAACTCCGACGCCCAGGAAAAGGGACTGCGACGCGGCGACGTCATCCTGCGCGCCGGGGACTCGCCCCTGGCCACGCCCTCCGATCTCGTCTCGGCGGAACACAAGGCCAAGGCCCTCGGCCGCTCGGACGTCCTGCTGCTGGTGGCCCATGGCGATCGCAAGTTCTTCGTCCCCATCCAAATGGCCAAGGCGCAGGGCTGACGCGGGTGCCGCTTGGTCGGACGACGTCATGCAGCGTGGCCAAGTCCGATGGGTCCAGGTGCACGAAAAGTGGTGAGGAGCTGCAATGACCCGCGTCGCGCCGGCGTTCGATCCCTATGGACCGCCGGACGCGCCGCGACGCATCGCTCGGGGTCTGTGGATCGTGGATGGACCGGAAATCCGCTTCCATTACCTGGGGCTCGCCTGGCCATTTCCGACCCGCATGACGATCCTCGCCCTGGCCGACGGCGGCCTGTGGCTGCATTCGCCGGTGCAACCGACGGGCAGGCTCTTCGCGGCCGTGGAGCGACTGGGGCCGGTCCGCCATCTGATCGCGCCGAATACGCTGCACTACTGGTGGATACCCGAGTGGAAGGCCCGCTTTCCCGACGCTGTGGTCCACCTCGCGCCGGGTCTGGCGGCACGATCCAAGCAGCCGCTTCCACCTGGGCCGACACTGTCGCCGGATGCGCCGTCGGCTTGGCGCGGCCAGATCGATCAGGTGGTCGTCAGGGGCGATGCGCTGACCGAGGTGGTGTTCTTCCACCGGGCCAGCCGGACGCTCATCCTGGCGGACCTCATCGAGAACTTCGAGCCGGAGCGGGTTCATTCGCGCTGGCTCAGGGCGGTGCTGCGGCTTGGCGGCGCCGTCGACCCCTGCGGCCAGGCGCCGATCGACATGCAGCTCAGCTTCTGGCGCGCCCGCCGCCAGGTGCGCCACGCCGCCCGGCAGATGGTCGCCTGGGGCCCCGTCCGCGTGATCCTGGCGCATGGCCGCTGGTACCGGCGTGACGCCGTCACGGAGCTGCGGCGCGCGTTCCGCTGGACCGGCCTGAGTTGAACTGGCTCTCGACAGGCGCCGCTGCAAGCGCCCAAAAAGGGCCCGATGACTCTGGACCAGGAACATTTGGAGGGGCTCGCCGGCTTCCGCTTCGCGTTGCGGCGGTTCCTGGCGGCGAGCGAGACCATCAGCCGCGATGCCGGCGTCACCCCGCAGCAGTACCAGGCGATGCTGGCGATCGGCGCCAAGCCTGGCGAGCCGATGTCCGTCAAGGAACTGTCGGAGCAGTTGATGCTGACGCACCATGCCGCCGTCCAGCTGGTCGATCGGCTCTCCAAGGCCGGCTTTGCCGAGCGCACCCGCTCGCAGGTCGACCGCCGAAGCGTGGAGCTGCACCTGACGGTCCTTGGCCGCCAGGTGCTCGAGCAGCTGGCCTCCCTGCATCTTGAGGAAATGCTGCGTCAGGAGCCGTTGCTCGCGCGATCCCTGCGGCGTCTGAAGGGTATGGGCGCCTAGGCGCAGACCGCCTCGAAAGCGTGCCAAGCCGAGTTCAAATCCTTGAAAAAGCTGGCGCGCTTATTATATCATATGATGATATAATTACGTCACGGAGGTGTTCAAGACCATGGGCCTCGTCGCCACGGTTCCCCATCACGCGTACCTTGATCGCATCGGCGAGGGACCGCCGCGACGTCCATCCCCCGCCCTTGTCGCCGCGATCGCTCTCTCCCTGGTCGCCCACGGCGCTGTCGGGGTCTATCTCTGGAAGGCCAAGTTCGAGCACCGGCTCGCGTCGTACGGCGAGCCCGCGACCGATGCGACTCTCGTCAGGCCGCCGCCCCCCAAGGCGCAGATGACGCCTCCACCGAAGCCTGTGGTGAAGCACAGGGCGCCGCTACGGCCGCATCGCCATACTCCGCCCGTGCAACCCAGGCCCGCGGTCAATCCCGCCCCGGCCATCATCGCACCGTTGCCGATCGCCCCGGTAATCCGTCCCTTGCCAGCGCCGCCGCGGCTGGTCCTCGCGCCGCCCCCGGCGCCCTTGCCGCCGGTCGCCGCACCGAAGCGCACGCCGGTCCTGCGCAATCCCGAGTGGCTCCGCCGGCCCTCCGCGGAGGATCTGTCACGCTTCTATCCCGAACACGCCCAGCGGATCGGTCTGGCGGGCGCGGCCACGATCAGCTGCACCGTTTCGACGTCGGGCGAGTTGCAGGGCTGCGCGGTGGTCGCAGAAACGCCAGCCGACGCGGGCTTCGGCAAGGCCGCCCTCAAGCTGAGCCACGCTTTCCGCATGAAGCCGATGACCCGGGACGGCGAGCCGGTCGGCGGCGCGCGGATCCGGATCCCCTTGCGCTTCGCCCTGCCGGACGCCTAAGGTCATGCCGCTTCCTCGCAGATCGCCGCGCTGGCTGGCCGCACGCGCTCTCGGCGCGGCGGCTTTGCTCGTCGCGTCGTGGCCGTTGACCGGGCTCGCCGCACCATCGGCCGGCGCTGGTCCCTTCGCCGAGGTGGGAGCCTTCGACGGCGCCAGGCTGGGCATGACGATCGCCGCCTGGAAAGCCCTTCCGCTGCCCACGACCGGACCGACGCACCTCGCCCGCGCCTGCGCTCAAGGCGCGGGAGGGTTGGTGACGTGCCGCTACGCCGATGTCTACGGCGCCTACGACCTGCCGCAGGCCCACCGGCTGTATCCAGCTCGTCCGGCCTGGCGGGTGCGCTATCAATTCCTGAACGGGCGCCTTGCCGCGATCAGCCTGCGTACCTCAATCGACGCCTACAACGACGTCGTCTCGGGGCTGACGCGCGCCTACGGTAAGCCGCGTCGCACTCGCGTCGACCGCGTCGCCGTCGGCCCTGGGCAGAGCCGCGCCCGGGTGCGCACAACGTGGGCGCGGTCGGGGGCGCAGGTGGAACTCACCGACCCGTCCGCCAACCCCGTTCGCCTTTCCCTGCGACTGGCCGCGGCCCGGTGACGGCCTTCCAGCGCGCTTTCATTGGATTGCCGCGCGGGCGTTGGTTACGATCCTGAAATGACTCTGGGACCGTTCGAGACCGCATCTGTGGTGATCGTGGGCGCGGCGATTGCCGGCTACCTGAACCATGTGACCCTCAGGCTTCCGCAGACCATCGCCCTGACGCTGACGGGGGCGATGGTGTCCATCGCCGTGGGCCTTGCCGACCACCTCGCCCCGGGCCTCGGGCTCGGCAAGGCGATCGGCGGCTTCCTGAGCAACGTCGACTTCAAGACCGCGCTGCTCAACGTCATGCTCTCCTTCCTGCTGTTTGCGGGGGCCCTTCACCTCGACCTGCACGACCTGCGTCGCGGCAAGTGGCTTATTGCCGTTCTGTCCACGGTTGGCGTCGTGGTCTCGACGGTCATCGTCGCCGTCGGGCTGAAGGGCCTGTCCCTCCTGTTTCATCTGGACGCGCCCTTCACCTGGTGCCTGGTGTTCGGCTCGTTGATCAGCCCGACCGACCCGGTGGCGGTGATCGCGCTGCTGCAGGGGTCGGCGGCGCCTCGGTTGCTGAAGACCACCGTCGCCGCTGAGAGCCTGTTCAACGACGGCGTGGGTGTGGTGGTGTTCGCGATCCTGCTCGGGGCCGCCACCCGCGGCGAGATGATCGGTCCGCTGGAAGGGGCGACGCTGTTCGCACGCGAGGCGCTGGGCGGCGCCGCGCTCGGCCTCGTCATCGGCGGCGTGGGCTATCTGATGATGCGCACCATCGAGGACTATGTCACCGAGGCGCTGATCACGGTGGCCCTCGTGATGGGCGGCTATTCGATCGCTGTGCCTCTGGAGGTCAGCGGTCCTGTGGCGATGGCGGTGGCGGGGCTGATCATCGGCAATTTCGCGGTGACCAAGGCGATGACCGAGATCACCCGCGACCACCTGATGAAGTTCTGGGATCTGATCGACCACATCCTGAATGCGGCGCTCTTCCTGCTGATCGGTCTGCAGGGGATCGCCCTGATCGGCAAGCCGCGGTACGTCGCGATCGGGCTGGCCTGCATTCCGCTGGTGCTGCTGGCGCGCGCGCTTTCGATCGGCCCGCCTCTGGCCCTGTGGCGCGGCCTGCTGCCGTTCCGCTCGGCGTTCGCCCTGCTCACCTGGGGCGGCCTGCGCGGCGGCATCTGCATCGCCATGGCGCTTTCGCTGCCGTCATCGCCGATCCGCGACCTCATGCTGATGGCGACCTATGCCGTGGTGATGTTCTCCGTCCTGGTCCAGGGCCTGACGGTCGGCCGGCTGGTCGGTCCGTCGAAATCCGCGCACGCGCCGCACGCCGCCTGACGCGCGCAGGTCCCTGAAGACGAGGCGTCAGCGTCGCCACTCGGCGATCTGATGGCCGGCGGCGTCCTCGAACGCCACGCGTGAGACGCTCACCGCGAAGATGCAGATCGGCCGATGGTCGGCCGACTCGCTCCAGCAGCGCAGGGCGCGGCCGTCGGCGAAGCCGTCGACGCGCCCTTCCAGCACCAGCTCGAAGCTTGTCGGGGCGTCCTTTCCCGGAGCTTCCCCCTTGGGCTTCCAGACCGTCTGATAGGGGGTCGAGGCATGACGCTGCGTGCGCGCCGAGCCCTTTGCGAAGAACTCGGCCAGGCCAAGCGTCTGGCTGGCCGGCGGGGTGGGTGTCGCAGGCAGGGGCGCGTCGCGCCGCGGCGGGCAGGTGTCGAGGATCATCCAAGGTCTTGGGATCCAGAAGCCTTCCACGGATTCCGCCCGCGCGACGTCCGGCGTGCCCTGGAAGATCGGCAGGCCGCTCCACTCGCTCGGCTGGGCAACCAGGGTCTTGGCGCCGTTGGTCGGGTCGAGCTCGAAATGGGCCTGGGCGGAGCCAGTCCCAAGCTGGGGACCATCACAGCCGAACGGAATCCTTAACCTGAAGGCCCGCCCGACCAGTGGGTCCTTGCCCCTGTCCGGCGCCAGGCCCGCAGCATAGGCGACTGCAGCGGCATTGGCGGCCGCGATAAGCTCGGTCCGGCCCAGGACCGTCGGCGCCGCGGCGGATGTCGCCGGCGCCGCGGACGTCGCGATCGGTGATGGCGGCGGCTCGGTCCTCGGCGGTCGGCGGGTGACGACGGAGGCGACAACCATGAGCGCGACGATCAACGCGATGGAGATCGGCGCCACGAACGTCAGCAGGGTGCGCCTGGGGGTGGGCCTTTCGTCCGGCATGCGCGTACGTTAGCAGCTTGAATGCGTGAGGGTGGAGTTATCGATCGCATGGCAAGGACGGTCGCGCCCGGTTCCGCAAGCGCGTGGCTGGCGCCGCCGTGACCCTGCCCCAATCGATCGCGCTGGGCGTGCTGATCCTGGTCGTCGCGGCGCTGATCTGGGGCAAGGCGCGGTCCGACATTATCGCCCTCGCCGGCGCGGCCGTGCTCCTGGCGACCCGCACCGTGCGGCCCGTCGAAGTACAGGGGGCATTCGGCAGCCCCGCCATCGTCGCCCTCGCCGCCCTTTTCGTCATCGCCTATGCCATGGAGCTCTCTGGGCTCCTGGGCGCCATCGTGCAGGCGGCAACCCGGATGTGCGCAAGGCTGGGCGCGCTCGGTCTTTGGATCGTGATCGGCCTGGCGGGGAGCGCGTCGGCCCTGCTCAACAACACGCCGATCGTCGTGCTTGCGGCCCCGGTGGTCCGGGATGTCGCCCAGGCCCTGGGACTGTCGCCGCGGCGATTTCTGATTCCCTTGTCCTACGCCACGATCCTCGGCGGCGCCTGCACCCTGATCGGCACGTCCACCAATCTGCTCGTCAACGACATGGCGCAAACGGCCGGCCAGCCGGCGTTCGGCATGTTCGAGGTCACGCCGGTGGCCCTGATCGTCGCGGCGGCCGGTGGCGTCTACCTCTACACCTTCGGCGCCCGCCTGCTGGCGCGCTCACCGGCGCAGGTCGCCCCGGACCCCGCGCCCCCGGCCGCGATCGTTCCGGCTGGGGATGACCCGACCATCTTCCCGGTGGATCGCGCCTTTCGACCGTTTCGCGCCTGGACCTCGCTGGCGACCTTCGTGGCCGTCATCCTGGTGTCCGCCCTGGGGTGGGCGCCAATCGCGGCGTCCGCCCTGACCGGCGCAGTCGCGCTGGTGCTGCTGCGGGTTATCACCGCAGAGGAAGCCTACAAGGGCTTACGCCCCGAAATCCTGCTGCTGATCGCCGGCATGGTGGTGATCGGCCTGTCGCTCGAGGTGACCGGCCTGGCCGCCCGCGCCACCGACGCGCTCGCGGCCGTGGTCAAACCCCTGGGGCCGCGCATGGCGCTGGCCTTGTTCTATGGAGCGACCCTCTTCCTGACCGAGGTTCTGTCAAACGCCGCCGTTGCGGTGCTGCTGACCCCGGTCGCCGTCGCTCTGGCCGGCACCCTGGGGGTCAATCCCCGCCCGTTCCTGATCGCCGTCATGCTGGCGGCCAGCGCAGCTTTCGCCACCCCGTTCGGCTACCAGACCAACGTGCTGGTCTATCAGCTGGGGCGCTACAGCTATCTCGATTTCATCCGGGTCGGCGTCCCTTTGAACCTCCTCACCTGGGGGCTTGGCGCGGCCATCATTCCCTTTTTCTTCCCGTTCTGAAGGTCGATTTCGCTGAGGCGGCGATCGCGCCAGGTTCGCCCCGGGCGGCGAAGAACATCATATTGTGATGTAAACGGGGCTCGATCCCTGCTGGTCTCCAACGCCGCGCCAATCGCATGCAGCTGCGTTTGCGAGGTGAAATCAACACCTTGGCGGCAAGATGATGGTCTACGGACGCCGCAGGGTGGCAGCGCCAGGGGCGTCGCGGGTCCTTCGTGTTCAAACCTGGCTCACGCCGATGTCAGCGAGCTTGAATTGAGGCTCGGGCCAAGTCCATCCATATTACATCCATGCAACGAACTGGGCTGTGAGGGATGATCTACAATGAATGGTCTGTTGGATATTGTGCTTCTTGTCTGCAGCGATGCGGAGAGGGCTGAGATATTACGCGATAGACTGTTCGAGGAAGGCTTTCATGTGATCGGTCCGGCGTCGACGGCGGCGATGGCGATGGCGCTTGCAGCGCAGACGCTTCCGACCGTGGCGGTCGTCGCCAAACCGCCCACCGGCCGGCGCAACGCCGTCGAATTTGCCCGCGATCTGATGCGCACCTGGGGCGTCGGATCGGTGATCCTCAGCGAGGCCACCGATCGACTGTCCCGGACGCCGCACGAGTCCCGCTGGCGCGCACGGCCCAATCAGGTCGCACGCCTGCGACGCGCCCTCACGGGGAGAGGCGCAAGCAGCCCGTCGCCGGCGCGGTGACAGGGCCCGCCTGACCGCCTTCGGCACGCGAGAGAGCCGACGGTCGGGCATCAGCGCCGCCGGGCGGGAGGGGAGCCCCGTCCGCCGGTCGCACGTGGCGTTCCAGAGCCAGCCGGCTCCATCCGTCGCCGAGAGAAAAGGAGCTACCGCCTTCATGAGCGCCAGTGAGCGAATCTGGTCTGTCGTCCGCCAGGGCTTTTCGCCGCTGAGCCATCTCAGTGCGGCTCAGGTGGTGGTCGATGTCGGCTTGAGCGCCCTGATCGTCCTTGTCGGGGCTCTTCTGGCGCTCGGCGCAGGCCGTCTGAAAGCCTTCACGATCAGGCGCCTCTTCGGTGATGCGCCCGGGGTGGGTGGCGCGCGGCTACTGCAGTTGGCCGATCTGATGGTGCTGCTCCTTCGAGGCCTGATCGTCGCCGCCGTTGCGGCGCTGATCGGCCGAGCCTGGGGGTTTGATCTCGTGGCCTGGGCGTCCGTCGGGCTCAATGGGCGGGTGGTTGCGCTGCTCCTGCGCCTCTGCCTGTTGGCCCTAGTGGCGGCTGCGGCTTTCGAAGCCGCGGGGTTGCTCATCGGCCACGGGATGGGTCGTATAGCGGCCGGCAGCCATGATCTGCGGCGTCAGGCGCAGCTACGAACCCTGGCGCCCCTGCTGATCGGTATCGTTCGAACCGCCGTGGTCGTCACCTTCGGCCTGATGGCGCTTGGCGATGTGGGCGTGAACATCGGCCCCCTGATCGCGGGCGCAGGTGTCGTCGGCGTCGCGCTCGGCTTCGGCGCCCAATCCCTGGTGAAGGATTTCATCACAGGCGTCTTCCTCGTGGTGGAGGACATCGTCTCGGTGGGGGACGTGGTCAAGATCGGCCAGAGCGGCGGTCTCGTCGAACGGATGACGCTGAGGACGATCCGGCTGCGGGACTTCGACGGCGCCCTGCACGTCTTCCCCTACAGCGAGGCCCAGGTCATCCATAATCTGACGAAGACCTTCTCCTGCTATGTCTTCAACCTGCAAGTCTCCTATAGCGCCGATCTCGATCGGGCGATGCAACTCATGCGCGACGTCGGCGCGGAGCTGCAAAGCGAGCCGGAATACGGCGACCGGATCCTTGAGCCCCTGGAGGTCGTCGGCGTCGATGACCTCGCTGACAGCGGCGTCGTGCTCAAGGCGCGTCTGAAGACCGTCCCGCTGCAGCAGTGGTCGGTCGGCCGGGAATATAATCGCCGTATCAAGCTGGCGTTCGACCGCGAGGGGGTCGAGATACCGTATCCGCACATGAAGCTGGTGCTCCCTGAAGGCGCCGGCGGCCATGTGGCGGGGCACGCATGAGCCGCAAAGCCTCCGCTGGCGTGACCTTGCCGATCGACCGGGCAGCCCTGTTCCTTGACCTGGATGGCACACTCGTTCCCGGGGGCTCGTCGCCGGCCCGCGACGTCGCCGAGGACAGTGTGGCGCGGCTGCTGCTGGACCTGACCGGGCGGCTCTGCGGGCGCCTGGCCGTCGTCAGCCGGCGATCGGTCGCCGATGTCGATGCGATCCTGCTAGGGGCCGCACGCTGTGTAGCGGGCCGCCATGGCCGCCAGCGCCGACGCGCCGACGGCTTGCTCGTATCCTGGGACCTTCACCCAAGGCTCGCCGAAGCGGCGGCGGTGATGCAGGCCTTCGCGCGGGCGCAACGGCGCCTTCGTGTCGAGCGAAAGCGCTGTAGCGTTGAAATCGCCTATGGCGACGTTCCGCGGGCGGAAGCGGCGGTGATCGAGATGGCCCGCCGTCTGGCGAGCCAGAGCGAGTTGGAGCTGCACCTTGGCGACCATGTCGCGGCTCTGCGGACACCGCGCGTCGACAAGGGCGCCGCGGTCCGCGCCTATATGCATGAAGCACCGTTCCAGGGCTTCACACCCCTTTATCTTGGCGACGGCGCGCCCGATGAGCTGGCCTTCGAAGAAGTTCGTCGGCGATGCGGCATCGGTATCCTGGTGGGGCCGCCGCGCGAGACCCGCGCGCTGGGTCGTATCGCGCAGCGCGAAGAGATGCTTCGCTGGCTGGCCCAGGCGCAAGCAGCAGGCGCGTTCGCTCTGAAGGATCTTCAATAATGGCGCGCCTGATCGCTGTGTCGAACCGCGTGAGTCCGCCCACGGAGGCGGGCGTTGCGACCGCCGGAGGTCTGGCCATGGCGCTCGCCGCCGCGCTGCGGGAGTCCTCCGGCATCTGGTTCGGCTGGAGCGGTCGAACGGTGGAGACCTACACGGGGCAGCTCTCCATCGACCGCGTCGGCGGCGTGACCGTGGCGACAGTCGACCTCGATGAGCAGGACAGGCTCGAATATTACAACGGCTACGCCAACAAGACGCTGTGGCCGCTCTTCCACTACCGGATGGACCTGGCGGCCTACGAACGCTCCTTCGACGCCGGCTACGTCAGGGTCAATGAGCGTTTCGCAGATGCGCTGGTGCCGCTTGTCGAGCCCGACGACATCCTATGGGTGCAGGACTATCACCTGCTGCCCCTGGCGCGGGAACTGCGCCAGCGTGGCATCACCAATCGCCTTGGGTTCTTCCTGCACATTCCCTGGCCGGCGCGGCGTGTCTTCACCACGCTCCCGCGACACGAAGACCTCGTTTCGGCCTTGCTGGATTACGACCTGATCGGATTCCAGACGCAGGACGATTGCGACGCCTTCGCCAGCTACCTCACTCAGTCCACAAATGGAGTCGTCACCGGCAGCGGCCTGGTGAGCGCATTTGGCAAGCAGAGCCGGATCGGCGCCTTTCCGATCGGCATCGATACGGTGGATTTCCAGCACGCGGCCTCGTCGCCCCTGGCGCTCGACGCGTTCAAAGGCATGCGCCGCAGCATGGCGGGCCGCAAGATGATCCTGGGTGTCGATCGCCTCGACTACTCCAAGGGGCTGGAAGAGCGATTTCTCGCCTACGAACAGGTCCTGGCGGACCGCCCAGATCTGCTGGAAAAGGTGTTCCTGCTGCAGATCGCTACGCTGAGCCGCGACGACGTCGATGCCTACCAGGATCTTCGCGCGCGCCTGGACGCCGTCAGCGGGCGGATCAACGGCGCGTTCGCCACCGTCGAGTGGGTTCCGATCCGCTACGTCAACCGGAGCTATCGGCGGGACCAACTGGCCGGTATCTACCGCGCCGCCCAGGTGGGCCTCGTCACACCGCTGCGGGACGGGATGAACCTGGTGGCCAAGGAGTATGTCGCCGCGCAGGACCCCGACAATCCCGGCGTCCTCGTACTCTCTGAATTTGCTGGCGCCGCAGCCCAATTGTCGGCGGCGCTGATCATCAACCCGTTTAGCCGCGAGGATACCGCGGAAGCCATCCGACGAGCCCTCGTCATGCCCAAGGCCGAGCGCCGGTCGCGATGGCGCGACCTCATGGACGGGGTGGCGCGGGACACCGTCGAGATGTGGCGCGATCGCTTCGTCGGGGCCTTGCAGGCGGCGTCACGGGCGGACGCCGCCATTCCCGCGCGGGGTTGAGCAAAGCCCTTACCACCGGCGCTGAAGGTCGCTGCGCTGATTGCGGATGTCGGCGCTGACGTAGTCCAGCCGGCGGTTCAGGTCCGACCGCTCCGCAGCCGACAGGCCATCCATCCTGTAACGCGCCTCGATGCGCCAGACCTGCGCCATCTCGCCCCGCAGCCGAGCCGCTTCTGAGACCGTCAGAGATCCATCTCCGGCCCCGGCGGCGATCCGTGCGTTCATCTCGGCCATACGCCCGTTGACCCCCGCCCCGTTCGACGCCGTCTGAGCGTCGTGGCGGTTGGCCGCGATCTGGCGGCCTAGGCGATCAAGCCGCCGATCGAGTTGGGCGCGCTCAAGCCGGCTCATGCCGTGCCGGCGATATTGCGCCTCGAGGCGAGCGATATCGCGGTATTCTCCCCGCAGGCGCACAGCCTCGGCCCGAGTCAGCGATCCATCTCGGACGCCGGCGTCGATCCGCGCCTGATCGGTCGCTTGACGTTGGTCGATCGTGCGCCAGTCAGGCCAGATGCGGCTTTCTGCCCGGGCCGTCGCGGCGTCGAGGCCGGCGAAGGCGACGACGGCGGCGGCGCAAAGGAATGCGGATTGGTTCATCGTTGGTCTCCGTTGATGTGTGATCGGCGCCGGCGGCCAGGGCCTGTCGACATCGGCGGCAATTGGCAGACCTCAGGCCTCCCCAAAGCCTTGCGCAGCCCAAGCCGCGCCTGACTTCAACGAGCCGTCGGCCATCGTGTTGCGACGTCTCACGGGAGGTTCACCAGGGGTGAAATCGATCAGCGACGGAAGAGTGTCGCCCGCGAGATTATCCATCTACAACAATACCCTATGGGCAGTCCCCTATCACCAGGTAGATCACAATATGATATATAAGCCGATCTCGCGGTCTGCCTTGCAACCGATCGGCCGATGAGGGGTTGGGAGTGGCGCAAATTGCTCCACCGGCGCTCCCCGTCGCGCCCAACGTCATGGCAGCCTGGATGTCCTCAAGTTCCGACCCGCTGAACGATGCTCCGCTGGATGACGAGCGCCGAGGCGACATCGCCTATCAGCCCGTTTTGCCCGGCCAGGTGGCGTTGGTCACGGGCGCCAACTCCGGGATCGGCCGCGCCGTCGCTCTGGGTCTCGCCCAGGCCGGCGCCGACGTGGCAGTGAACTTTCTTGACCGCCCGGAGGATGCCCGGGCGGTCGTGGAGGCCATCCGAGGTTATGGTCGCAGGGCGATCGCCGTGCAGGCCGACGTCAGCGACGAAGCGCAGGTCGACGCGATGTTCGCCCAGGTGACGGCGACGTTCGGCGCGCTGCACATTGCCGTGGCGAACGCAGGGTTGCAGGACGACTGCGCCTTCGAGGCCATGAGCCTGGGCCAGTGGAACAAGGTCATCGCGGTCAATCTCACCGGCCAGTTTCTTTGCGCGCGCGCGGCGATCCGACAATTCGACCAGCAGGGGCCCGACCCGGGGGTCTCGTTGGCCACTGGTAAGGTGATCTGCATGAGTTCGGTCCACCAGGAGATACCCTGGGCGGGCCACGCGAACTACGCCGCGTCGAAGGGGGGCGTGATGATGCTGATGCGCAGCATCGCCCAGGAGGTGGCGCCCCGGCGCATCCGGGTCAACGGCATTGCTCCAGGCGCGATCCGTACCGGGATCAACACCAAGGCATGGGATACGCCCCAGGCCTATGCCGACCTGATGGCGCATGTGCCCTACAAGCGCATCGGCGAGCCCGACGACGTGGCGCGGGCGGCGGTCTGGTTGGCGTCGGACGCCTCCGACTACGTCACCGGCACGACCCTGTTCGTCGATGGCGGCATGACCCTCTATCCAGGGTTCGCCACCGGTGGCTGACGGCGGCGCACGTCACGGCCCCGGCCAGATTGCCGACTACGCGCTTATCGGCGACTGCGAGACCGCCGCGCTGGTCGGCCGAAGCGGCTCGATTGACTGGCTGTGCTGGCCCAGGTTCGACGCCGACGCCTGCTTCGCGGCCCTTCTGGGCGACGGCGCCAACGGCTTCTGGCGGCTGGCGGCGGCCCGAACGGCGCCCTTTCGCTCGCTGAGGCGCGTCGGAACTTCGAAGCCTGTGACGTCTGCGATCCGGCAATGGCCAAGAACGTGCGGGCCCCCTCAAGAGAAGAACGGATCGGCCGACGCCCTTATCTTGAAGAGATCGAGGCTGCTGCAATCGCGCTCGACGCCGAAGGACGCTTTCACGGTTGGTGGCCGTTGAGCCCGCCCTATCGCGATCTGGACGCCATCGGAAAGGAGGAATTCGATGCCCTCGTCGAGCGGGTGTTGATGGCTGCAGCCAGGGTCAGACGGACCCGCCGCATGGCGAAGTGACGTCTGCTCAGGGTTGCGATCGGTGATCGCAGGCCGCCAGAAGCCGGACGTACGCCCGTCCCCGCCCCCTCAGCGCCCGCCGGCGTGTTCGGCGACGTAGGCCTCGGGGTCCTTGTCCACCGGCTTCACGCCGGTGACGTGGCGCGCCTCGAAGGCGGCGAAGGCGACGGCCAGGTCGTGGCGCAGCTGCAGCGGGGCGTGCAGGCGGAAGTCCGTCAGGCCCTCGCGTTCCTCCTCGGCCATGTGGTCGCCGTTGGCCTTGTTGGCCTCGGCCACCGCCGCGCGCCAGGGCCTGGAGCCGACCTTGCTCTGGGCCACCTTGGCCACGGCGTCGCGGATCTCGTTGTGGTCCTTGATGGCGTCGGTGGTCTCGGCTGCGGCCGTCGGCTTGCCGCCCGCGCCGGTCCCAAGCTTCAGCAGCGCCGGGTAGAAGCACCGCTCCTCGGCTTCCGCGTGCGTCTCCAGGAAGGCCGCCAGCCGCCCCCAGACCGCCGCCAGCGTCTCGACGTCGCCGTCGTCGATCTGCTCCAGGATCGCGAACAGCCGCCGCTGTTCTTGATGGTCGTCGAGGATGAGTTGGGTGATGTCCAAGGGTGGGGTCCTTTGCGGGCGAGGGGACCGGGCGACGGGGCGCTGGCGCGCGCGTCGGCCCGGCCGGGACTGCGTCGCATAACGGTCGGCGGGGCCTGCGGTTTCCGAGGGGGCGGCGGCGCCGACGACCGGCCGGGTTGACCTCGCTCAAGGCGCGGCGGGCGCGGGGATGGCTTTCTGCAAATCAGTCTCAGCGCACGCCGACCGGGTTTTCATGCCAGCCACGACGACGACGCCATCGATCGCGGCGCAGGCCCGCCCCGTCGGCCCGCGACCAGGCCGCTCCGTCGGCGGTGCGCCGCGCTGGACGCGCGCGCTCATGGTCGGCGCCCTCGCCGTTCTTGCCGCCGCGCCGCCGGGCCTGGCGCAGACGGCCGCGGCGCCGGTCGCGGCGGCGGGCGGCCAGGTGCTGCGTGACCCCGCGGAGAAGGAGAACCGCAAGGCGTTCGCCGTGGGCATGCGGCTGGACCGCGCGGTGCTGGCGCCGCTGGCCCATGCCTATCTGCGCGTGGCGACGCCGCCCGTGGCCGGCGCCCTCGGCCGTGCGATCCACAACCTCGACGAACCGCGCATCGCCGGCAACGACCTGCTGCAGGGCCATCCCCGCCGCGCCGCCTCGGCCGGCGCGCGCTTCGTGCTGAACGCCACCGTCGGCGTCGGCGGGCTGCTGGACCCGGCCGGCCAACTGGGCCTTCGGCGGCACGAGTCGGACTTCGGCCAGACCCTGGGACGCTATGGCGTCGGGCCTGGGCCCTATGGCTTCATGCCGCTGTTCGGCCCGGGCGACGCGCGCGATGGGGCGGGCCAGATCGTCGACCTGCTCAGCGATCCACTGATGTGGGCGACCGGCGGCCTGACCACGACCTTCTCGCGCGCACGCCGCTGGACGTCCGCGGCGCAGGCCCGGGTCGACGTCGACGGGCAGATGATCGCCCTCAACCGCGACTTCGTCGACCCGTACGCGGCCCTCCGCGCGGCCTATTCCCAGCAGCGCGCCCAGATGGTGCGGCGCGCGCGGGGCGAGCCGGACGCCGCAGCGGTCCAGGACCTGCCGGACTTCGATCCGCCGTCCGCGCCTCAGCCGCAGTCTTCGCCTGACCCTGGAGTTCCGTCGCCATGACGCCGCCCGCCCGTACCCACCGGAAGTGCTTCGCCGGCCTGGCCACAGACCGCCGCGTCCTCCTGACCGGGCTCGCCGCCGCCCTGGCGCTCGCGCCGGGCGCCCCGGCCCTCGCCGCCGCGCCGCGCGACCCGGGCGCCGAGCAGTTCGTCCAGGTCCAGGGCGCGCGGCTGGTCTCGATCCTGGCGGACCGGTCACGCGGCCAGGCCCAGAGGATCAGCGCCTTCCGCGCCGCCGTGGACGAGGTCGCCGACGTGCCGCGCATCACCCGCTTCGTGCTCGGCAAGTACGCGCGAACCATCACGCCGGCCCAGATGCAGCGCTTCGCCCCGGTGTTCCGGGACTATGCGCAGGACGTCTACCAGCGCCAGCTGGCCGACTTCCGCGGCCGCACCCTGACGGTCACCGGCTCGGTGGTGCGCAAGCCCGGCGACGTGGTGGTCGCCACCCGCATCGCCGGCGACGACGGCAATCCGCCCGGCGAGGTGTCCTGGCGCGTGCTGGGCGCGGGCGCGCAGTGGAAGGTGGTGGACGTGGAGGTCTCGGGCGTCTGGCTGGCGATCACCCAGCAGCAGGACTTCGTCTCGACCATCGACAACCACGGGGGCGACGTCGGCGCCCTGATCACCCAGCTCGAGAAGCAGACGCAAGGCCCGGCGGCGGCCAGGGACCGCTAGCGGGGCTTCGGGAGGCAGACATGGCCAAGGGACAGTGGGCGGAGACGGGCGTGGGCGCGGCGGTGATCGTGGCCGCCGCCGGCTTTCTGGCCTATTCGCTGACCGTGGGCGGCTCGGTCCGCGCGCACGGCTACGAGGTGCGCGCGCGCTTCGGCCAGATCGGCTCGCTGGCGCCCGGCGGTGTGGTCAGCGTGGCCGGGGTGAAGGTCGGCACGGTGGCCAGCATCCGGCTGGACCCCAAGACCTATCTGGCGACGGCCACCCTGGACCTGGACCCCGCCATCCCCCTGCCGGCGGACTCCACCGCCAAGATCACCAGCGACGGGCTGATGGGCGGAAGCCACGTGGTGATCGAGCCCGGCGCCGCCAGCGAGACCCTGAAGGCGGGCGGGGAGATCGAGAACACCCAGGGGGCGGTGGACCTGTTGACCCTGATCGGCCAGTTCCTGCGCCCGCCGGCGAGCGCCGCAAAGCCGGGCGCCGCCGCCCCGGCCCAGCCGTCGGGAGACTGAGGCGTGAGCGACGTTCCCGTCGTGCTGCAGCCGGTCCGCTCGCTCGGCCGTTCGGTGCTGGGCGCCATGCGGCAGGCGGGCGAGGTGACCCTGTTCGGGCTGCGCGGCGTGGCCGCCGCCGCCGCGCCGCCCTGGTTCCCTGGCCAGTTCGGACGGCAGATTCTCAGCGTCGGCTATTTCTCGCTGCCGGTGGTGGGGCTGACGGCGGTGTTCACCGGCGCCGCCCTGGCGCTCAACATCTATACCGGCGGCGGGCGGTTCAACGCCGAGCAGATCATGCCGCAGATCGTCGCCCTGGGCATCACCCGCGAGCTGGCGCCGGTGCTGGCGGCGCTGATGCTGGCGGGGCGGGTCTCCGCGGCGATGGCGGCCGAGATCGGGGCGATGCGCGCCACCGAACAGATCGACGCCATGCAGACCCTGTCCACCGACCCGTTCCACTATCTGATCGCGCCGCGCCTGCTGGCGGCGGTGCTGACCCTGCCGGTGCTCACCGCGGTGGCCGACATCATCGGCATCGGCGGCGGCTGGGTGGTGGCCACGCGCACGCTGAACTTCAATCCCACGGTCTATGTGCGCAACACCTGGGACTTCCTGCAGCAGTGGGACGTGGTGTCAGGCCTGATCAAGGCGGCGGTGTTCGGCTTCATCGTCGCCCTGACCGGCTGCTACCACGGCTTCACGGCCAGCGGCGGGGCGCGAGGCGTGGGCCGGGCGACGACCCAGGCGGTGGTCAGCGCCGCGGTGCTGATCTTCGCCGCCGACTACCTGATGACCTCGGCGTTCAGCCGGTGACCGGCGCCGTGACGCCGCGGCTGGAGTGGCGGGGCGTGCACAAGCGCTTCGGCGGTCCGCCGGTGCTCGCGGGCTTCGACCTGTCGGTCGATCCCGGCCGCTCGCTGGTGATCATCGGCGGGTCGGGGCAGGGCAAGTCGGTGGCCGTCAAGATCGCCGCCGGGCTGATCGAGCCCGACGCCGGCGAGATCCTGATGGACGGCCGGCCGGTGCAGGACCTCAAGGGCCGCGAATGGCGCGCCCTGGCGCGGCGGTTCGGCATGCTGTTCCAGGGCTCGGCCCTGTTCGACAGCCTGCCGGTCTGGGAGAACGTCGCCTTCCGCCTGATCAACGCCGACCGCGTACCGCGCAAGCTGGCCCGCGAGCGGGCGCTGGCCGGGCTGGAGCGCGTGCGCATCGCCCGCCAGTTCGCCGACCTCTATCCCTCGGAGCTGTCCGGGGGGATGAAGAAGCGGGTCGGGCTGGCGCGCGCCGTGATCGGCGATCCCGACATCATCTTCTTCGACGAGCCGACCGCGGGCCTGGACCCGATCACCGGCCGGGCGATCAACGCCCTGATCACCGAGCAGGTGAAGGGCCTCGGCTGCACCGCCGTGACCATCACCCACGACCTCGTCTCGGCGCGCACCATCGGCGACGAGGTGGCGATGATCCAGGACGGGGTGGTGGTCTGGCGCGGGCCGGCGGCCGACCTCGACCGGTCCGGCAACCCCTATGTCGACCAGTTCGTCCGCGGCGACCCGGAAGGGCCGATCCGGTCCCTCGTCTGACGCCGGCCCAGGGGACGCGCCGACCGCCTACGCCGGCAAGGCCTTGGCCCAGGTCGTCACCACCTCGGCGAAGCGCTTCGGATCGGCGGCGTGCATGGCGTGCGCCGCGTCGGGCAGGGAGGCGTACTCCACGGCCACGCCGGCGGCCTTCAGCAGGGTCTGGACGTAGCCGGCCTGCAGGTCGGACATGGCGCCGAACAGCTGGCCGGTTTCGGGGTTCTCGGCGCGGGCGTGGTGGGTCAGCAGGACTGGGACCTTGACCTGGGCCAGCAGGGTCTCGTGCGGCAGAGCCTTGCTCACCGTACCTTCCCAGAAGGCGCGGCCCCACTCGGGGTCGTATTCCTTCAGATTCTGAGGCGGCTCGGGTGGGAAGGGGATCATGCGCAACAGGGGAGAGGGGTCGACCTTGGCGGCCTGGCGCAGGCCCTCCCAGTCGCCGATCCGCCACTGGTCGCCGAGGTAGGTGGCGTTCAGGCGGAGCACCGGGCCGATGCACTGCTTGATCGACGGACCGACCAGCGGGCTGACCTCGGAAGCGAAGAGGGGCGGGTCCTCGTAGACCGCGCCGCGCATCTGCCCGGGCAGGGCGAAGGCCGACAGCCAGGCCGACAGCACCCCGCCGGACGAACAGCCGCTGCTGATCACCGGCCGGCCGATCACCTTGAGGATGAAGCGGACCAGGTCGTTGCCCATGTTGTCCAGGGTGTAGCGACCGGGCGTCCAGGTGCTGCGACCCTGGCCGCGCAGGTCGACGGCGAACACCTGGAAGTCCTCGGCCAGCAGGCCCATCGCCGCCTCGTAGCCCCACCACGATTCCGTCTGGCCGGGGATCAGCAGCAGCGCCGGACTGTCGGGCGATCCGGCCGTGGCGTAGTTCATCGTCACCTCGCCCAGGTCGATGCTGTGCTCCTCGAAGGCGTGGGGCGCGAAGGTGCGCGGATCGTGGAAGATCACCGGCGTTCCGGCGTTCGCGTCCTTCAGGCCGCCGTAGGCCTGGCCCGAGACCGATTCAACCATGCTGTCCTCCCGCTCTTGTGGGGGCGCACCCTAGCGGGCGGGGCGCCACGCCCAAGATGACACGGCCCGCCTTGTGATGACGATCCGGCATCGCTGACCGGGATTTGCCATCCAGCCGCCGCCGGCGGCGTCGGCTAGGCCTTTTTCACAGGAGATGGGGAGAGGGCGGCATGGCGCGGTTGGAGACGCAGGTGCTGGTGGTTGGGGCGGGGCCGACAGGCTTGGCGCTGGCCATCGAGCTGGGCCAGCGCGGAGTCGCCTGCACGGTGGTGGAGCGCAACGACCGCGTCGGCTACGCCCCCCGCGCCAAGACCACCCACACCCGCACCCGCGAACACCTGCGTCGCTGGGGCATCGCCGACAAGCTGGCGGCCGAGGCCCCGTTCGGGATCGACCATCCCTCGCGGGTGCATTTCGTCACCCGGCTTTCCGGACATTCGCTGGCGGTCATCGAGGACGCCTTCAACTGCGCCCCGGCGCGCAACGACCTCTACGCCGAGCACGCCCAATGGATCCCGCAGTACAAGGTCGAGGCGGTGCTGAAGGCCCACGCCGCGACGCTGCCCTCGGTGAGCCTGAGGTTCAGCTGCGAGTTCCTCGGCGCAGCCCAGACCGACGACGGCGTGACGGCTCGAGTGAAGGACCTCGTCACCGGCGAGGTGTCGGAGATCCAGGCCGGCTACCTGGTCGGGGCGGACGGGGCGAAGAGCCAGGTGCGCGACCTGATTGGCGCCACGATGGAGGGCGTCTATGGCCTGGCCCACGCCTACAACATCGTCTTCCGCGCGCCGGGCCTCGCCGAGGCGCACCCGCATGGGCCGGGCATCATGTACTGGCAGATCAACGCCGAGGTTTCCGGCCTGATCGGGCCGATGGACGCCGGCGACCTCTGGTGCTTCATGCCTGCCCGCGCGCCCGACGTGATGCGGCTCGACAAGCCCGCGGCCGCCGACCTGATCCGCCGCGCCACCGGCATCGACCTGCCCTACGAGGTGCTGAGCGCCGACGAGTGGGCCGCGTCCCGCTTCATCGCCGACCGGTACCGCAACGGACGCATGTTCCTGATCGGCGACGCCTGCCACCTGCATCCGCCCACTGGCGGCTACGGCATGAACATGGGGATCGGCGATTCCGTCGACCTGGGCTGGAAGCTGGCGGCGAGGCTGCAGGCCTGGGGCGGCGAGGGGCTGCTGGCGAGCTATGAGGCCGAGCGCCGACCCGTGCATCAGCAGGTCATCGATGCGGCTGTCGCCAACCACGCCACCCTGGCCATGCACCTGGTCCGCCCCGAGCTGGAAGCCGACACCGAAGAGGGCGCGGCGCTGCGGGCCCAGCTCGGCGAGGGCCTCGCCAGGGCGCGGCTGCGCGAATTCCGGCCGCTGGGGGTGATGCTGGGGTATCGATACGAGGGCTCGCCGATCGTGGCGAAGGAGCCGGAGGTTTCGCCCGAGGCGCCGGCCGACACGCCCGTCGGCCACTACCAGCCCACCGCGCGGCCGGGTTCGCGCGCGCCGCACGCCTGGCTGGGGGACGGTCGCTCTCTGTTCGACACGTTCGGGTCGGGGTTCACCCTGTTGGGCTTCGGCGCGGACGCCGCCTTCGCCGCCGCCGAGGCGGATGCCGCCGCGCTGGGCGTGCCGCTGACCGTGGTGCGGCTGGAGGATCCACACCTGGCCGCGCTCTACGACGCGTCGCTGGCGTTGATCCGTCCGGACCAGCACGTCGCCTGGCGTGGCGCGGTCTGGCCCGGCCCGGACGTGTTGAGGCTGGCGACGGGGCGTTGAAGCCGGCGCGCCCTCTCACCTTCCCAATCGCCGCGGCGAGCCTGGGCGCGTGCAGACCCAGGGGCGGCCTTTGAGCTTCGCGCCCCCACCGATACCTTGACCGCCATGAAACTCACCCACCTGCGCGATGTCGCCGCGGTAGCCGAGCGGGGCAGTCTGCGGGCGGCGGCCCGTTACCTGGGAGTGACCCAGCCGGCGATCACCCGCTCGATCCGCGAGATCGAGCGCGAGCTGGGCGTGGCCCTGTTCGAGCGGCGGCCCAAGGGGGTGGTGCTGACGCCGATGGGCGAGCTGTTCCTGCGCCGCGCTGTCTCCGTGATGGGCGAGGTGCGCCGCGCCCGCGAGGAGATCGATCAGGCGCGCGGCCTTTCCACCGGTCAGGTCGCTGTCGCCCTCTCCAGCGCCGCCCAGATCGCCCTCTTGCCGCACGTGCTGCCGGGCTTCCGCAAGCGCTATCCGGAGGTGGTGCTGTCGATCCGCGCCGGACTATTTCCCGCCACGGAGACGCCGCTCAAGGACGGCGAGCTGGACTTCTACGTTGGGCCACTGCCAGAGACGGCGACGGCCAAGGACTTCATCGTCGAGACCCTGTTCGAGAACACCCGGGTGATCATGGGCCGTCACGGCCATCCCCTGGCCGGGGCGACATCCCTGGCCGAGCTGACCGGCGCGCGATGGATTTCCACCGCCGTCACGGTCGACAGCCGCGCCGAGTTCGGCCCCTTGTTCGAGCGCTACGGCCTGCCCGAGCCGGTGGTCGAGATGCACGTCGAATCCGGCATCGCCCCGACCCTGGCGGCCGCCAGCACCGACCTGCTGATCATGGTCCCCGAACAGTGGCTGGGCTTTGCCTACGCCCCCCAGATGCTGATCCCCTTCCAGATCCGCGAACCCCTGCCCGCCGCGGCGATCTGCATGGTGACCCGGGCAAGGTTGCCATTGACCCCGGCGGCTGAACATCTGGGCGACCTCTTTCGGCGGGCGGCGATGCACTACGTGCGGGCGCGGGAGCAGCGGCAGCATTCCGCTCCCTGAAGGGAGGCGAGGGAGAGCCGCGGCGCGTGAGGAACAGCAATTCCTCATCCTCCAGGGAGAGGAGCGCCGGCGTGGCTCAAGAAGCAAGGCGCGTGGGAAGGTGAGGGGCCGTGCTGCCCTATGCCAATGCGTTATCACCCCTGCGCAACCGCCATCCCCCGCCGCATCGCCGCGCCCCCTAGTCTGCCGTACGACCTGGGAGGAAACCGATGCCCCGCACCTGCCGACTGGCGCTTGTCGCGCTGACCCTTGCGCTGGCCTCCTGCGGCAGGCCGCATGGCCCTGAGGTCGCAACCTCCAACGCCGCCGTCGGCCAGGCCGGCGCGTCCCAGGCGACGACCTGGATCGAGCTGGGCACGCAGAGCGGGCCGATCCCGTCGGGCGTGCGCTCGGAGCCGGCGCACCTGTTGCTCAGCGACGGGCAGGCGATCCTGATCGATTGCGGCGATGGAACCTCCGAGCAGCTGGCCAAGGCGCATGTGAAGCTGGACGACGTGCACACCATCTTGATTAGCCACCTGCACTTCGACCACACCGGAGGCCTCTTCGCATTCCTCGGCATGCGCTATCAGGGCGGCGGCAATTTCGCTGGACCGGTGACGATCTATGGGCCGCCCGGCACGAGGCAGATGGTCGATACCCTGCGCCAGGCCATGCTGCCGGCCGCCGCCCTGGCGCCGCAACCACCGCCAGCCTACCAGGTGATCGAGGTGAATGACGGTTCCCGGATCGCGCTGGGCAAAGTCACCGTTACGGCCGCCTCGAACAGCCACTATGCCCTCTGGCAGGACAAAGGCGCCAAGCCCGTCTCTCTGGCCTATCGCTTCGACACGCCCGGCCGCGCGATCGTCTATACCGGTGACACCGGCCCCAGCGACAAGGTGAAGGCCCTGGCCAAAGGCGCGGATCTGCTGGTCAGCGAGATCATGGACGCCGACACGGCCCTGGCGACCATCAAGCGCGCGCACCCGCAGATCCCGGGCGTCCTGTTCGGCTTCGTGAAGGACCACTTCACCAAGGAGCACCTGCTGGCCGATCAGGTGGGCCAACTCGCGGCCGGGGCCGGGGTGAAGGCCCTGGTCCTGACCCACTTCGGCGGCGCTGTCGCCGGCGATACCGCCCAGATCGCCCGCCTGACCCACACAATCGGTCAGACGTACAAAGGGCCTGTGACCTTCGCCAACGATCTGGACCGGTTCTGAAGAACGCCGATCCCCATTTCGGTTGCGCGGCAAGGCTTGGCGCGGCAGTGTCCGCGCGACGCTAAGTCGGGGAGCGGACATGGACTGGCGGCTGCGCAACGATGGCAAGCGCCTGATCGCCTCGCCGATCGGCCGGGTCGACGAGGACAGCTGGAAGGACTTCGGCGCCCAGCTGTCGGGCGCGGTCGCCGAGGCGATCCGCGCCGGGCTGCCGCTGGCGCTGGACCTGTCGCGGCTGGAGTACATGACCTCCAAGGGCCTGCGGGCGCTGACCGTGGCCAAGAACGAGGCCAAGGGAGCGGTGACCATCCACCTGGCGGCCCCCAACGAGACCATGCGCCGGATCCTGTCGATCAGCCGCTACGACATGCTGTTCCCGGTGGTCGACGACGTCGATCTGGTGCGCTGAGAGGGTCGCCGATGAAGGTTCGATTCTGGGGCACCCGCGGCTCCCTGCCGGTGGCGCAGCGCGCCGACGCCGCCCTGGCCAAGATCGCCCGTGCTCTGGTGGCCGCCGATGGCCGGCGCTTTGCCAGCGAGGCCGCCGCAGCGGCGTTCGCCCGGCGCGAGCTGGACTTCGCCACCTATGGCTCGTTCGGCGGGGCCACCTCGTGCGTGGAGATCGAGGCGTCGGAAGAGGCCTTCGTGGTCTGCGACATGGGTTCGGGGCTGCGCGAGTTCGGCCTGTCCGCCCTGCGCCGCTGCGCCGAGGGCCATCCGCGCGTCTACCACTTCTTCCTGTCCCACATGCATTGGGACCACATCATGGGCTTTCCTTACTTCCGGCCGGCCTTCGAGACCGGGGCGACGATCGTCATCCACGCCGGCCATGCGGACGCCGAGGCGGCGCTGCGCCGCCAGCAGGAGGAGATCTCGTTCCCGGTGTCGTTCGACGAGCTGAAGGCCCGTATCCAGTTCGTCGTGCACCGCCCGGAGGAGGCGTTCGAGGCGGCCGGGCTGGAGGTGAGCCTCGTGCCGCAGAGCCATGCTCACGGCTCGTTCGGCTGGCGTTTCGACCGGCCCGGCAAGGCGGTGGTCTATTCCACCGACGCCGAGCATGCGCCCGAGCGGATGGATGACGAGGTCGATTTCCAGGACTTCTTCGCCGGCGCCGACCTGGTGATCAAGGACACGATGTACTCGCTGGGCGACACCGCCAGCCTGAAGCTGGACCTGGGGCATTCCTCGAACCTGGTGGGGGTCGACCTGTGCCACGCGGCCGGCGTCAAGCGGCTGGCCCTGTTCCACCACGAGCCGGCCTATTCCGACGACGACATCCAGCGGATGTACGACGACACCCGGCGCTACGAGGAATCCGTGCGCGGAGAGCGTCCGCCGCTGGAGGTGGTCTGCGCCTATGACGGGCTCGAGATTGAGATCTGAGGCGGTGCGGCGGTGAGCGGCCGCGCCGGCCTGGGGCCGCTGGCGGAGCTGGAGCCGCCCGCCCGCCGGCGGGTGCGACTGGCCGGCCTCGCGGCGGCCTTGCTGGCCGTCGCCGTCGTGCTCGCCCTCGGCGCCCGCCTCAGCCGGCCGCTGTACGATCTCTGGCAGAACCTATCTCCCGCCCCGGCCGCGACCGGCAAGGTGGTGGTGGTGGCGATCGACGCGGAGTCCCTGCGCGCGATCGGCGGCTGGCCGTGGAGCCGGTTCTACCTGGCGCGGCTGACCGAGGAGATCTCGCGCCGCGACGCCAGCGCCGTCGGCCTGGATCTGCTGCTGCCCGAGCCGGACCGCCTGGACCCGCCGCGGTTCGCCGATCTCTATCCGGAGCTGTCTCCGGCCTCTGCCGGCGAGGTGCGAAAGCTGCCGTCGATGGACGCGGTGTTCGCCCGCGTGATCGGCAGGAGCCCGGTGGTGCTGGCCCGGGCGGGGGCGGACGCGCGCTCGTTCGACGCCCTCGATCGGCCGCCGACGCCCCTGCCGCCGGAGGCGCAGTTCAGCGGCCCGCTGCCGGCCGGCGTCGCGGCCTATCCGCAGGCGGTCGGCGCCCTGCCGATCCTCGATGGCGCGGCGCTCGGTCATGGCCTGGTCAACGGCGCGCCGGACGATGACGGCGTGGTCCGCCGCGTGCCGCTGGTGGCCCGGGCCGCCGGGGTCCCGACCCCGGGCTTCGCCCTGGAGCTGGCGCGGGTGGCGCAGGATGTCGACAAGGTCGGGCTGGAGACCGCCGGCGGCCGGCTGACGGCGGTGCGGCTGGGCGGACGCCGCATCCCCGCCGCGGCCGACGGGCGCCTGGCGCTGCGCTTCGGCGACTGGCGCGCGATCCCCACCGTCCCGGCGGCGGACCTGCTGCGCCGGGGCCTGCCCGACGATCTCTTCAAGGGCCGGATCGTGCTGGTCGGGCTGACCAGCGCCGGGGGTTCCGACGTCGTCCACCTGCCGCGCGGCGGCGAGACCTATGGCGTCTTCGTCCAGGCGCAGGCGGTGGACGCCATCCTGCGTGGGGACGGGCTCAGCCGGCCACGCTGGGCCCCCTGGGGCGAGTGGACCCTCGGCGTCCTGCTGACCCTGGGCGCGGGGCTGGCGGTCGCGCGCCTGTCGCCGGTGGCGGTGGGCGCGGCCGCGGCCGGCGGGACCGCCGCAGTCCTTGCGGCCAGCTGGGCCGGCTTCCAGGCCGGGCTGCTGCTGGACCCCTTTCCGGTGCTGCTGCCCGCCGCGACGACCGCCGCCGCCACCGTGGCGGCCCTGTTCGTCGAGGGCCGCGCCCTGCAGGCCCGCCTGCGCGCCGCCCTGGAGGACCAGCGGCTGCAGGCGGCGCGCACCGAGGGGGAACTCGCCGCCGCCGCCGAAATCCAGGCCGGCATGCTGGTTCCCCGCGCCGATCTGGCGGCGCTGTCGCCCGCCGTCGACCTCGACGCCGTGCTGCAGCCGGCCCGCAGCGTCGGCGGCGACCTCTACGACGCCTTCCTGCTGCCGGACGGACGGCTGTGCTTCATGGTCGGCGACGTCACCGGCAAGGGGCTGCCGGCGGCCCTGTTCATGGCCCTGGCCAAGTCCCTGGCGCGCAGCCTGATCAGCCGGGCGGACGGCGACCTGGCGGCGGCGGTCGGCCGGATCGACGCCGAGCTGTCGCTCGACAACCGCGAGGCCATGGGCCTGACCCTGCTGGTGGGGGTGCTGGACGCCGGACGGGGCCGCCTCGACCTCTGCTGCGCCGGTCACGAGAACCCCCTGGTGGTCGCGGCTGACGGCGAGGTTCGCGAGACGCCGCTGCGCGGCGGCCCGCCGCTGTGCGTCGTCCCCGACTTCCCCTATGCGGTCGAGACCCTGGCGCTCGGGCCCGGCGAGACGCTGGTGCTGTTCACCGACGGCGTGACGGAGGCGCAGGATCCGGAGGGAACGCTCTGGCCTCGCGAGGCGCTGGCTGCGGCGGCGCGGGCAGCCGCCGGGGCGGCGAGCGCGGCGGCGATGGTGGACGCCCTCGTCGGCGCCGTGCGGACCTTCGAGGCGGGCGGAGAACCCAGCGACGACCTGACGGTGCTGGCGCTGCGCCTGAAGGGGTAGGGGCGGTTCTGCGCTGGAGCCCCCGCCGTCCCTATCGCACCACCACCTCGACCCGGCGATTGGCCGGCTCGTTGACGCCCGGGCCCGTCGGCACCTTCAGGTCGCGCTGACCGCGGCCGGTGACCTTGGCGTTGGCCACAGGCAGGCCATCGGCGGCCAGGGCCGAGCGCACCTCGATGGCGCGGTCCAGCGACAGCTTGTCATTGCTGGCCGGATCGCCGGTCGTGTCCGTATAGCCGGTGATCTGCACGTCGGAGGTGGCCGACACCGCGTGGCGCAGGGCGTCCAGGGTGGGGACCGAGTCCGGCGACAGGGTCGTCGTGCCCTCGACGAAATACAGCACGAACACCTGCGGCGGCGGCGGCATGGCCGACAGCAGAGCGCCGTAGTCGCCGGTCAAGGGGCGAGGCTTCACGGTCCTGGTGTCCAGGGCGGCCTGGGTGTCGGCCGTGGTCAGCTGGCCCCGTTCGGCGCCGGTGGTCGGGTCGAGAACCGCCACCGCGCCAGCCGCGGCGCCGCTTTCGCCGCTCAGCAGGCCCACCTTGCCGGCGCTGGCGCAGCCGGCCAGCAAGACGGCCAGCGCCACGGGCGCCCAAGCTCCGTGGGCGCGCGGTCTCACCGTCCGACCTCGACCACGAACCGGGTGCCGCGGGCGGCGAGCACCGCGGTGGGGGTGCGCACGCGCATGCCGTCCTTGTTTTCGTGCGCGATCTGGCCGGAGACCACGGCCAGGGTCCCACGATCGAGTGTGGTCAGGGCGTGGCCGGCGTGGGTGGTGTCGTCGAACTGGAATTCGCTGAGCGCCAGGGTGGTGTTCGGACCGACGGCAAAGCGGCTGTTATCGACGAAGGTGACGCCGATGCGCCCGGAGGGTCCGGTCTTCAGCACGTCGCTGACCTGCAGCAGCTGGCCGGCGACCGCAGGCGCGGCGCTCTTGCCGCGCACCACCTGGGCGGCGCCTGTCACCGACTTTATGCGGCCGATCTCGCCGGCGACGGCGCTGGCGGCCGTCGACAGGGTGGCCGCCATCAGCAATCCTGCCCACACACGTCCGCGCATCCCAGCCTCCTCGCGACAGGGGTCGACCATAGCCCAGTTTGACGACCGATCGGAAGCCGAGGCTGTCGCGAGGCTGCCATCGGACGCGCGGGCGGTCTCCCGCGCCCTGCGGCTTGCCCGCGGCTTCGCCGCCAGCGCGGGCCTGGAGCCGGCGGCGACCGGCCGGCTGGCGGTGGTGGTCGAGGAGTGGGTGGCCAACATCGTCGAGCACGGTGGAGCCCAGGACGGAGCCCGCATCTTCCTGCGCCTGCGCCTGGTGGCCGGCGTGGTGCAGCTGTCGGTGAGCGACGCGGGCCAGCCGTTCGATCCGCGCGCGGCGGTGTTCGACGGCCCGAACGCGGAACGGGGAGGCGGGGCGGGCCTGGCGCTGATCGCGGGCCTCTGCCGCATCGCCGGCTACGCCCGCCGGGCGGGCCGCAATCGCCTGGTGTTCGAGGTTCCGCTGAGCTGATCCTTGTGGCCCTCTCGCCCTCCCCCTCGTGGGGAGGGACAGATCGCGAAGCGATCAGGGTGGGGAAGTGAGACACTTCCGCTGAGACGGGTGATTATCATTGTTTCGGCAGGCATTCCCCACCCTGGCGGCTTCGCCGCCTTTCCCTCCCCATGAAGGGGAGGGTGGAGGGGGTGTGGCTTGACTCCAGCGTCGATGTTTTATAATGACTGACTAGTCAGTTTTAACGACGGGCCCGATGCCGAAGATTTCCGAAGCCCAGCGCGAGACCCGCCGCCAGCAGATCCTGGACGCGGCGCTGCGCTGTTTTTCGCGGGACGGCTTCCACAACACCACCACCGCCGACATCGTGCGCGAGTCCGGAGTGAGCCAGGGCACGCTGTACCTGTACTTCGCCACCAAGGACGACATCATCCTGGCGCTGGCCGACGACCGCCACCAGAGCGAGGCCTTCCTCGACGCCCTGGCGATGGCCGAGCAGGACCCGGTGCAGGGTCTGCTGACCCTGGTCGACCTGCACGGGCGTGGCCTGGGCGATCCGCGCCGCATCGACGGGCGCCGCGTGGGGGTGCAGGGCTGGTCCGAGGCGATGCGCAGCCCGGCGATCCACGACAGCGTGGTCGGCGGCCTCAAGCGCGTGCGGCTCGGCATCGAGCGGCTGGTCGCCCGCGGCCAGGCCACCGGCCAGATCCGCCCCGAGGTTCAGCCCGAGGCGGTGGCGCGCATGCTGATCGCCGTGTTTCAGGGCTTCGTGCTGCAGGTGGCGTGGGGCGAGACCCTGGATCTGCCGGCCTGCGGGCGCACCATCCGCGACATGATCGGCGCCCTGCTGACCCCAAAGGGCCGCGAGACCTACGCGGCCGAATTCCCCGATCCCTCTCCCCAAGCCTGACCGACCGAGCCCTCACCATGTCCCTGACCGACGCCCTGATCGCCCCGCCCGCCGCCAACCCGGCCGCCACGCGCCCGCTGCCGCGCCCCCGCCGTCAGTGGCTGACGGCGTTCAAGGCGCTGCGCCGGCTGTTGAACGACAAGGAGGACACCGGCCAGGTGTTCGAGATCATGGGGGCGCTGAACGGCGATTCCACCATGAAGGGCTATGAGCGGCTGATCTCCACGCCGCAGGGCGGCCGTCTGGCCTACGAGCGCGTCGAGCTGGCGCCGCGGCTGATGGACGACGCCTGGCTGGACAGCTTCGCCCCTGGCACGGTCGGCGCCGCCTACCGCGACTTCATCCGCTCCGAGAACCTGTCCGCCGAGGGGCTGGCCGAGATCAGCCGCCAGCGCCACGGCCAGGTCGAGGTCCGCCATCCCTACGCCTGGTTCGGCCGCCGCACGCGCGACATCCACGACCTGTGGCACATCCTCTCGGGCTACCATCGCGACGGCCTGGGCGAAGCCTGCCTGGTGGCTTTCTCCTACGCCCAGACCGGCAGCCTCGGCTGGGCGTTCATCGCCGCCGGCGCGGCCCTGCGCTCGCGCAAGGGGCCGAAGCAGCCCTACCGCCAGGCGATCTGGCAGGGCTACCAGCGCGGCAAGGCCGCCGGCTGGCTGCTGGGGGAAGACTACGAGCGACTGATGAGCGAACCGCTGGACGAGGCCCGCCGGCGGCTGAACATCACGCCGGCGACGATCTACGACTCCATCCCGGCGGCGCTGCGCGACGGGGCGGTCCCGGCGTAGGCCCTTTTTGGAACCACGAACCACACGAACCACACGAACGGGTTGCCCTCCAAATTCCGCTCATCCCGACGAAGGTCGGGACCCAGGCATGACTCGCCTCCGGCAGGAAATTCGGCGCTCAGGCTGGGCGAAACCCAGTGATTTCAGACTTTTGCCTGGGTCCCGGCCTTCGCCGGGATGAGCGGTGAGGGTGGGGTTGGCTGAACCCGTTCGTCTTGTTCGTGTGGTTCGTGGTAAAAAAGTCCGCGGTCGCGCCGACCCTTAAGTCGCGCGGGCGCTGCCGTTGGCCTTGCGGTCCGCCTCGATCGCGGCCATCACGCGCGGCGTGCCCACCACCGCCTGGATGTCGACCACCAGGTTGGCCAGTTCCGGGGCATAGCGCCGCTGGATGTCGGGCCGGTCCACTTCGGCGCCTTCCATCAGGCCGACGACCTTGGGCGCGCCGTTCTCCATCACGAACACCGGCGAGCCGGACGAGCCCGGCGAGGCGGCGCAATCGCTGGACCACAGCCCGACCTCGGTGGGACGGGCGTTCAGGTGGCAGCCGTCGGCGCGCCACAGGTCGTCCTCGTCCTTGCCTTCCGGGAAGCCCGCCACCGAGACCAGCGCCTGGCCGGTGGCGATGCTGGAGGTGGCGCCCAGGTTCAGCCAGCTCAGCCGGCTTTCGGCGCCCAGGCAGCGGTCCAGCCGCACCACCGCCCAGTCGGCGCTCTCGTGTTCGCCGGCCATGTCGCCCCAGAACACCGGCTGGCCGTGCTGTTCGGTGGTGAAGCCGCGGCCGTTGGCCCCGGCCCCGACCCGGAAGGTCACGCCATAGCGCTTGTGCGCGCTCACCGCGTTGGGCTCGTCGCCGAACACCGCGTGGAAGTTGGTCACCACGTAGCACGGCGAGACCAGGAAGGCGGTCGCCTCCATGCGCTCGTGGATCCAGTGGCCGGTCTCCACCTCGATCGGCACCGCCTCGTCGGTGTCCACCACACCGATGGCGTTGAATGGCTGGTCCAGGCGGGCCTGGACGTGGCGCGGATCGGAGCCATCGGGAGAGAACACGTTCGCCTGCAGGGCCGGCGCGGCGGCGAGGACCTGGGCGGCGGCCAGCACGGCGCCGAAGGCGAGGCGGCGGAAGCGGTGACGCATGGCGGGATGGGACGCCTGAACTGTTTAACGGGGAGTATTCGAGGTCTCTCATGCGTCGCGGCCGGCCGTCCCTGCGACGCGGCGCCCTGCGGCGGAACGGCGCGGCCGCCCTAGCGAACGCAATCGCCCGGTGACCCTGGGGCAGCGCTTGGCGTCCCATGCGTCAAGTGGCTAAGGGAGTCGCCTTGGATTTCCGCCGTCAGGCGCTTACGAATTTGCATCGGGAGGATTGGACATGGCGGACGACGCTGGCGAGATCGATCTGGAGGCCTTCCGCGTTGAGGCGCGCGAGTGGATCGAGGCGAACTTCCCGCCCGGCCTGCGCGGCAAGAGCATGGCCAACGAGTTGCAGGACGGTGAAGCGCCCAGCGACGACCTGAAGCTCTGGCGCCAGCGCATCGGCGACAAGGGCTGGGCGACGCCGATGTGGCCGAAGAAGTACGGCGGCGGCGGCCTGTCGGTGAAGGCCTCGCGCGTGCTGGCTCAGGAGATGGCCAAGGCCGGCGCGTTCAACCCGCTGATGTTCGGCATGGGCATCACCATGATCGGCCCGACGCTGCTGGACTACGGCACCGAGGCGCAGCTGGCGCAGCATCTGCCCGGGATCATCAAGGGCACGGTCCGCTGGTGCGTCGGCTATTCCGAGCCGGGCGCGGGCTCGGACCTCGCCTCGCTGCAGATGAAGTGCGAGGACAAGGGCGACCACTGGCTGGTCAACGGCCAGAAGATCTGGACCTCCGGTGCGCAGTATTCCGACTGGTGCGGCGCCCTGGTGCGCACCGACCCCACCGCCAAGAAGCATGACGGGATCAGCTTCCTGCTGATCTCCATGCGCCAGCCGGGCGTCGAGACGCGGCCGATCAAGCTGATCGCCGGGGCCAGCCCGTTCTGCGAGACCTTCTTCACCGACGCCACGGCCACCAAGGACTCGATCCTGGGCGAGCTGAACAAGGGCTGGACGGTGGGCAAGCGCCTGCTGCAGCACGAGCGCGCCAGCCAGACCGGCGCCGCGGGCGGCGGCGGGGGCGGCCGGGCCGAGAAGTTCCAGGACCTGGTCAAGCGCTACGTCGAGACCGACGAGGCGGGCCGCATCGCCGACGGCAACCTGCGCTCGCGCCTGACCCAGCACCTGATGGACGCCCAGGCGCACACCCTGACCCTGGCGCGGGCCCGGGCCGAGAGCCTGAACGACGGCAACCCCACGGCGGCCGCCTCGGTGCTGAAGAACTCGGCCACCCACGTGGCCCAGACCCGGTCCGAACTGACGCTGGAGGCCATGGGCCACCAGGGCCTGGGCTGGGAGGGCGACGCCTTCACGGCCGAGGAACTGGGCACGGTGCGCGGCTGGCTGGGCGGCAAGGCGATGTCCATCTACGGCGGCTCGTTCGAGATCCAGAACAACATCATTTCCAAGCGGATTCTGGGGCTGCCCGAACTGACCGCGTCGACGTGACGTCGCGCGCGAGACAAGGTCTGAGGGAGGGGGAGCTTCGGCTCCCCTTTCTTTTTGAACCACGAACCACACGAACGGGTTCGCGCTCAACGTTCGTTCGCTGAGGCCCCCCTGCCTCGTCACCCCGGACAAGCGCGTTAGCGCGCCGATCCGGGGCCAGCGGTTCCGCTGCTCAGCCCGGGTCCAGCTAGGCGCCGCTGCCCGGGAGTCGCCAACCACCGTCCTCCAAGCGCCCGCACGGCTGGCCCCGGCTCTGCGCTTCGCTACGGCCGGGGTGACGGGGGGAAGGGCCTTTGTCGGAATGAGCGGATCTGGAGGCGAACCCGTTCGTGTGGTTCGTGTGGTTCGTGGTTCCAAGGGCGGCCTCACCGTGTCGCTGACGCTTGCGGCCCATTCACCCCACGGCGCCCTTGCGGCCTGAGCGCCGACCCGCCAAGGTCGCGCGCAAACACAAGCGGCGCGCGAAGACGCCGGGCGGAGGATGACGATGGCGCGGGATCTGGTGGAAGGCACGCTGGCGGACGCCGGCCTCTCGGCCGAGGGCCTGGACGGCGTCGACGCCGGGCTGCAGGGCCTGATCGACAAGGGCGAACTGGCCGGGGCGGTGACTCTGGTCGCGCGGCACGGCCGGATCGTGCGGCGCAGCGTGCTGGGCGTCGACGATCGCGACACCGGCCGGCCGCTGAAGACCGACACCCTGTTCCGCATCTTCTCGATGACCAAGCCTGTGACGGCCGTCGCCATGATGGTGCTGCACGACCGGGGCCTCTGGACGCCCGAAGACCCGGTGTCGAAATTCCTGCCGTCCTGGAAGAACATGCGGGTGTTCACCGGGCTGGATGCCAATGGCGAGCCGCAGACGGTCCCCGCCGACCACGACCCCACCGTCGGCGAGCTGCTGACCCACACCGCCGGCATCACCTACGGCTCGACCGACGAGCCGCTGGACCGGCTGTACAAGGCGGTGAACATCTGGAATTCGGCGAACCTCGCCGAGTTCGCCGCCAAGATCGGCGCGCTGCCGCTGGCCTACCAGCCGGGCAGCAAGTGGGTCTACAGCCTGGCCATGGACGTGCAGGGGGCGATCATCGAGGCCCTCACCGGCCAGACCCTGGCCGACTTCATGCACGAGACGATCTTCGCGCCCCTGGGCATGGTCGACACCGGCTTCTACGCCCCGGACGACCAGAAGCACCGGCTGGCGCGGCTCTATCGCTCCTCGACCACCGGGCCGGGACTGAAGTCCCTCGATCGCTCGCCGATGCTGGGCGACCACCTGTCGCCGCCCAAGGTCCCGTCGGGCGGCGGGGGGCTGGTCTCGACGCTCGACGACTACGCCCGCTTCGCCCAGATGATCCTCAACCGCGGCGAGCTCGGCGGCGTGCGCATCGTCTCGCCGGAAGCGATCGCGCTGATGACCACCAACCACCTGTCCGACGCGCTGATCAACGGCGGCTACGGCGTCGGCGCGATGGCGATCCGGCCGGGCTTCGGCTACGGCTTCAACGGGGCGGTGTTCACCGACCCGGTGGCCGCCGGCCTGCCGGTGGGCCGCGGGACCTACGAGTGGGACGGGGCGGCCGGCACCTGGTTCTGGGTCGACTTCGAGAACGACCTGATCTTCGTGGGCATGATCCAGCGCTTCGAGATCAGCGGCAAAATGACCAATGCCCAGCAGTTCACCCAGAAGCTGCTGGCCGACGCCATCGTCCCCGGCGCCTGAGGAAAGCACATCATGAAAGTCGACCTATCGGGCCGCACCGCCCTGGTGACCGGCGGCAGCCGCGGCATCGGCAAGGCCATCGCCCTGTCCCTGGCCGAGGCCGGCGCGGACATCGCCGTCAACTACCGCCGCGACGCCGACGCGGCCGCCGAGACCGTCGCCGAGATCCAGGCGCTGGGGCGCAGGGCCAAGGCCTATTCCGCCTCGGTGGAGAACTGGGACGAGGACGAGAAGATGGTCGCCGAGGTGCTGGCCGACTTCGGTTCGATCGGCATCCTGATCAACAACGCCGGCATCGCCAGCCGGGGCCAGTCGGTGGCCGACACCGACCCCGCGGAGATGGAGCGGGTGGTGCGGGTGCACGCCTTCGGCCCGCACTATCTGTGCAAGCTGGTGATCCCGTCCATGCGCCAGCTCGGTCGCGGCGACATCATCATGATCTCGTCCGTCGCCACCCTGGGCATGGCCGGCCGGGGCGGGCCCTACAACATGGGCAAGGCGGCCATGGAGGCGCTGGCCCTGACCCTGGCCAAGGAAGAGCGGGCGCACGGCATCCGCACCAACATCGTCGCTCCCAGCCTGACCGTCACCGAGATGGGCATCCGCCTGAGCAAGGCCACCAGCGGCGTGCAGGACATCCACGAACTCGACGCCCGCTCGCCGTTCGGCAGGGTCTCGACCCCGGAGGACGTGGCCGCGGCGGTGACCTGGCTGGTGTCCTCGGCCAACCCCTATGCGAACGGCCAGAAGATCAACATCAACGGTGGCGGGTGAGGGGCGGTAAGCTGCCGCCAGCACAGAGGAAATCACCTCTCCCTTAGGGAGAGGAAGGGGCCCGCGTCGCTCGCGATAGCGAGGGGCGTGGGAAGGTGAGGGGTTTCGCCCTTGCCGGTTCCCTGTCCCTGAAGTGCGCCGTTCCCGGTGGCCGACCTCGCAACCCCTCACCTTCCCAATCGCTGATCGCGATTGGGCCCCTCCCTCTCCCTATGGGAGAGGTGATTAGGGGCGCTCGCTCAATAGCTTAGCCGGCAAATCCCGATCGTGCTCGCCTGTCCAGATCGTCCGGGTGCGGATTAAAACAGAAATAAAAACAACAAGTTATAGTATTCTTAGGTGTCGGCGACCTATTGATCCGCCCCGGCGGAGTTGGAGTTGCCGATGAAGTGTCTGTTCGACCTGGCGGACCCTTTGCAGCCTGTCGGGCCCGGCGTCACGGGGGCCGAGGCCTATGATCGCTTCCAGAGCGATCCGGACCTGCTGGTGGTCCCGGTGGTCAACGACTTCGGCGTCCCGGTGGGCCTGCTGGAACGCAACGCCTTCGCCCTGAAGATGGCCGGCCAGTACGGCCGCGCGGTGTTCGGCGGCCGGCCGGTCAGCATGATCATGGACGACGCGCCGGTGATCGTGGACGGCTCGCTGCCGATCGACGACTTCATGCGCGAGCGGCTGATGGACCGGCCGCGCGACCTGCTGGGCGGCTTCGTGGTCACCCGCCAGGGGCGCTACGCCGGGGTCGGCAGCGCCCTGTCGCTGCTGCAGGCGCAGAGCGCGCGCATCCAGAGCCATGCCGCAGAGGCCCAGGCCGCGCTGCGCGCCAAGTCCGAGTTCCTGGCGGTGATGAGCCACGAGATCCGCACCCCGCTCAATGGCGTGCTGGCGGTGGCGGAGGTGATCCAGCGGCGGCTGCGCCAGGAGGACCTGCGCCCCTTCGTCGGCGCCATCCTCGGCTCGGGCCAGACCCTGCTGCGGCTGCTGAGCGACGCCCTGGACCTGTCGCGCGCCGAGGCCGGGCGCCTGGTGCTGCAGGCCGAGCCGTTTCAGATCGCCGCGGTGGTGGACGACCTGGAGACCCTCTGGCGGCCGCGCGCCAACGAAGTCGGCGTGACCTTCTCCACCCTGTTCCACGGCGAGGACGACCTCTGGGTGCTCGGCGACGCCGTGCGGCTGAAGCAGGTGCTCAACAACCTGGTGGGCAACGCCTTGAAGTTCACCAAGGCCGGCCGCGTGGACGTGTCCCTCTCGGCCGACGGCGTGGGCGAGGTGGTCATCCTGAAGGGTGAGGTGCGCGACACCGGTCCGGGCGTCGACCCGGCGCAGATCGACCGCCTGTTCACCCCGTTCGGCCAGACCGAAGCCGGCCGGCGGGCCGGCGGCGCCGGCCTGGGCCTGTCGATCTGCCGCCAGCTGGTCGAGAAGATGGGCGGACAGATCGGCGTTGAGAGCCGCCTCGGCGAAGGCTCGACCTTCCGCTTCGAGATCATCCTGGAGACCGCGGCCGATCCGGCCGCCGACCGTCCCGCCGCCCTGGAGGCCGCCGCGCCCGCGCTCGACTCGCCGCACGTGCTGGTGGTCGACGACAACGCCACCAACCGGCTGGTGGCCGAGACCCTGCTGGAGATGATGGGCTGCAGCTTCGCCAGCGTCGAGGACGGCGCCCAGGCCGTCGATCGCGTGCGCGGCGAACGCTTCGACCTGGTGCTGATGGACGTGAAGATGCCGGTGATGGACGGCCTGGAGGCCACCCGGCGGATCCGCGCCATGCCGTCCCCGGCCGGCGCCGTCCCGATCATCGCCCTCACCGCCAACGCCGACCCGCTCGACGCCGAGACCTACCGCCGGGAAGGCATGGACGCCGTGGTGGAGAAGCCGATCCGCGCCGAACTGTTGCTGCAGGCGATGTCCGCTGTGCTGGAGGCGGCGGAGCGGGCGGCGGCGTAGGTCTTTCGACCACGAACCACACGAACCACACGAACGAACACACACACACAACACCGCCTCATCCCGGCGAAGGCCGGGACCCAGGCAAAAGCTTCAGCTCACTGGAGTTGAGTCCGACCTGACCACCCAAGGATCCTGCCGGGGCGAGTCATGCCTGGGTCCCGTGAGTTCTCAAACGAAGTGCAACACTCCCTTGTGGGAGTGTGGGGATGGGACGCAGCTACACACAGCTCGATCTGGAGGAGAGGTGTGCGATTGCCCGCCTTCATGAAGGCGGGCAATCGATCCGGCAAATCGCTGCAGCTCTGGATCGCTCGCCATCGAGCATCAGTCGCGAGCTGAAGCGCAATACGGGGTCTGGGCCGCGGGCTGAGCCCTATAGGCCCAGCTACGCCCAGCAGCAGACCAGGGCCCGGCGCTGGAGCGGCTCACGCCTGGAGCGCAACGACGCCCTGCGCGACCAGGTGCTGGGCCTTCTCACCCAGGGCTGGTCGCCCGAACAGATCGCCGGGCGCCTCAAGCGCGACCAGGGTCACACGGTGATCGGCGTGGAGACCATCTATCGGTTCGTCTACGCCCAGGCGACGCGGACCAATCAGGGCCAGTGGCGCCACTACCTGCCCAGGGCCAAGTACCGCCGCGGCCGCCGGCCCGGCAAAGGCGGCAGTCCCGCCTTGCACATCAAGCACCGCATCAGCCTCGATCAGCGCCCGCCGAGCGCCGCCGATCGCCAGGAGCCCGGCCACTGGGAAGCCGACTTCATGCTCTTCTCCAGATACGGCCAGTGCGTCCTGGCCCTGCACGAGCGCACCTCACGCTTCACCCTGTTCCTGAAGACACCAGACCGGAAGGCCGAGCCCACCGCCAAGCTGCTGCGCCGCCTGCTCAAGCCCCTGCCGCCGGACCTCAGGCGCAGCCTCACCTTCGACAACGGCACAGAGTTCGCCGAGCACTACAGGCTCAACCGAAAGCCCCTCGGCCTGCCTACCTTCTTCTGCGACCCCCACAGCCCTTGGCAGAAGGGCGGCGTGGAAAACGCCATCGGCCGCTTCAGGCGCGTCCTGCCGAGGCGAACCAACCTCGACCACCTCGACCCAAGGCTCATCCTGCAAGCCGCAGCAGCCGCCAACCACATCCCCCGACAGTGCCTGGACTTCCGCACCCCCGCTGAGGTCTTCTCTCAGCAGGTGTTGCACTTCGAACGAGAATCCACCTCCCGGCCTTCGCCGGGATGAATGGATGGGGGGAGAACCCGTTCGTGTGGTTCGTGTGGTTCGTGGTTCAAATGAACCCTCACCCGCCGGGCGTCAGGTCGAACTCGTCCCTGGCGGCGGCGTCGACCGCGGCATCCGAGAAGGCCAGGGGGAAGTAGTCGCCGCCGGCCCAGAGCGGAAACAGGTCGCGGTAGTGCGGATTGAAGGGGTCGCCGGACTGGCCCGGGGTGTTGACCGCCACGCTGGCGTCCCAGTTGCCGACATCCACCACCATCCGGTACGAGGCGCCGGCGACCGCGGCGAAGTCCGAGGGCCGCCAGGTCGCCGCCGCGGGCGTCGAGGCCGAGCCGCGCACCTGCAGCGGCCCGACGCTCATCTGCGCGGCCAGCGACGGGTCGGCCAGGGCGGCGACGGCGGGCCGGAAGGTCGCCTTGTGCAGGGCGCCCCAGCTCCAGCGCGCCGGGTCGGGGCCGAGCAGGCCGCGCGTCTGGCGTACGGCCTCGGCGAGGCTGCTTAACAGTATCCGGTCGCGGGCGGCCTTCGGGTCCGGTCCCAGGCTGCTGTCGGGGGCTTCCAGCAGGGTGATCACCGCATCGAGCGAGCCCGCGCCTACCAGCGCCCGGGCGGCGGGCGGCGTGGCGACCGCCACCGTGGCGGGGCCCAGCACCTTCACCGCCCAGAGCTCGTAGAGCGCGGCCGCGGCGCTGTTCACCGGCTCGGCCCCGTCCCAGCCCTGCAGCAGGGCGAGGCCGGCGGCCGCGTCCGGGTCGCTGGCCGTCAGCGGCTTCAGCAACGCCACCAGGCGGCCGGCTTCGGCGCTGGTCGGATCCATCTGCAGCGCCATGGCGTCGGCGACGCTGACATGGACGTTGGCGGCCAGGACCTGCTTGATGCGATGGATGCGGGTGGGATCGCTCCACTCGAAGCCCACCTTGCGCTCGGCGATCGGATAGCCGTCCGGCAGATTCATCTCGTTGGCGGAAGCGAACCAGCCGCGCGCCGGGTCGTGTTCGCTGGGCAGCTGGCCGGCGTCCAGCGAGCCCTTCCACTCGTAGCGGCCGTCGCCCGGCACCGGCATCAGCCCGTCCCAGTTCGGCCGCACCGGCGCGCGGCCGGCGGCGATCCAGCCGATGTCGCCGGCGGTGGAAGCGAACACCAGGTTCTCGGACGGTGCGCCCCAGCGGGCCATGCTGTGCTGGAAGCCCGCCCAATCCTGGGCGTCCATGTAGTCGATGGAGCCGAAATAGGCCGACGTCCCCGGCTCGCCCCACACCGTGCGCACGGCGAAGGCGTGGTGGCCGGCCGCGTCCAGGCGAACCACCGGACCGTGGCGGGTGAACAGCAGCTCGACCTCGCGCGGCGGACCGTCCTTCACCGGGATGGTCTCATGCGCCACCTGCATGTCCTCCCAGCGCCCGGCGTAGCGGTACTGGCGCGGGTTGGCCGGGTTCAGGTCGTAGACGTAGAGGTCCTCCTGATCGATGGCGAAGATGGTCAGGCCGAAGGCGATGGCCTCGTTGTGGCCCACCGAGACCCCGGGCAGGGCCGGCTCGCCGGCCCCGATCACGTCCAGGCCGGGCGCCTTGAGGTGTACGATGTAGCGTAGCGAGGGGACCCCCAGCGACCGGTGCGGATCGTTGGCCAGCAGCGGCCGGCCCGTCGCCGTGCGGCCCGGACCGATCACCCAGTTGTTGGAGCCCTCGGCGCTCGCCTTGTCCGTCATCGCCGCCAGCGCCGTGTCGGTGGGCGGGTCGGCCGCGGCGGTCTTGCCCAGGGCGGCGAAGCTGACGTCGCGGGTGGCCAGTTCGTAGTCCTTCAGCACGTCGGCGGGGACGACGCAGGGATCTAGGCCGGCGGGGACCTTGGTGGTCCAGGCGGGCTCCAGCTTGCGGCGCAGGCGATCCGCCGCCAGGCCTTGCGGACCGGGGCCCGCGGCGCAGGCCACCCGGGCGCGGGCGACTTCGGAGTCGGCGTTGCGGCTCAGGGCATGGCTGCGGATGCGCACCACGTCCTCGGCCTTCCAGTCGTCCGGCTGGCTGTGGGTCAGGGTGAACTCCACCGGCAACGGCTGCCGCCCGGCGCGGACTTGCGCCACATAGGCGTTGACCCCGGCGACGAAGGCCTCGGCGCGCGACTGCGCCTTGGCCCCGTATGCGGCCCACTCGGCGGCCATGTCGCCGCGGTAGAGGAACAGACGGGCGGCGCGGTCCTGGTCGGCATAGGCGGGGCCGAAGCTGGCCGACAGCAGCCCCAGGCCCCGCTTGCGCCACAGATCGATCTGCCAAAGCCGGTCGCGCGCGGCGTTCCAGCCCTGCAGGAAGAAGGCGTCGTGCTCGCTGGCGGCGCGGATGTGCGGCACGCCCCACTGGTCGACCAGGATGCTGGCCGGCGCCTGCAGGCCGGCGATCCTGTCGGCGTGGCGCCGGACGGCGGAGGAGGTCTCGGCGTGCGCGGCGGTCGCCAGGGTCGCCAGGGCCACGCCCGCCAGAATCGCCCACTTGCCCGCCATCGTCCGTCCCCCGCCTGTTTGCCGCGACGCTAGCGGATGCGGCGGGACGGCGCCATGGCCGGGCCTACCCCTCCGCCGACGCCGCCGCGCCGCCGCGCCGGCGTTCGGCGGCCAGGGTCGCCAGCGGCTTGAAGTGGCCGATCACATGGGTGACGGCGTCGCGCCGCACGGACAGCGTCCAGCGCTCGAACACCAGGTCGTAGGCCTCGGACACCGCGCCGGAATCCAGCGACACCAGCACCAGTTCCCCCGAGCGCAGGGCGAAGCCGACGCCCAGGTCGCCGTTGCGCAGGCGCAGCAGCGTCCCGCTGCGGAACGGCCGGCGCACCGGCGCCAGCAGCAGCGGGCCGGGCGCGGCGAGACCAGGGGTGAAGACGATCTCGTCCTCCACCGTGCAATAGGGCGCCGGGATCCGCGACAGGGCGATGGCGGCGAAGTCCACCTGCTCCACCCGCGCCGTGGAGAAGGTCAGCGCGATGGGGTCGTCGCCCTCCACGGCTTCGGTGACGAAGCACAGCACCGGGCGGATGTCCTCGGCGGCCACGAACCAGCGGCCCGCGCGCAGGTCGGCGCGATCGAGGATGCGCGGGAAGCCCTGGAAGGCGATGGAGGCGGATCGGGCCATGGGCGCGCTGATTCCCGTGAACAGCAAAAGGGTACACCCGCTTTGCCGCGAGGAGCCAGAGCGCGGCGCCAGCCGTCAGGCGGAGATCGCGCCCACCTTCGCTTGCAGGAAGGCCCGGGCGTCCTCCGGCGAGAGCGCCAGCAACATGCCGCGCTGGCCGCCGTTGATGTAGACCTCGTCGTACAGCAGGGCGTCCTCCTCGAGCACGGCCGGGGCGCTCTTGCGCTGGCCGAACGGGCTGATGCCGCCGACCTTGAAGCCGGTCAGGCGCTCGGCGTCGGCGGGCTTCATCATCTCGGCGCTCTTGCCGCCCATCAGCGCCGCCAGCGCCTTCATCTGGATCTCGCGGTCGGAGGGCACGATGACGCACACCGGTCGGCCGTCCACCAGGGTCATCAGGGTCTTCAGCACCGCCTCGGGCTCCAGCCCCAGGGCCTGCGCGGCGGCCAGGCCGATGCGCTCGGCATTCGGATCATAGTCGTAGACCAGCGGCCGGAAGGCGACGCCGGCCTTGCCGAGGGCGAGGGTGGCGGGGGTCGAGCGGGACATGGCTGTTAGCAACATTGTCGCACGAGCCGGTCAACGCCTGGATGAAGGGGGCCGACTCAAGCGATTGACTCTGCTGGGGGATGAGTGTTCATCTTTTGTTCTTGAATGAGGGTGGGGCCATGCGCGAGGCGTCCTGGGCGGGAATGGGATTCACGGTGCTGGGGCGGCACGATACCGCCCGCGTGCGCGCGCCCGGCCTGTTCGCCTTCGCCGCCCGCGACGGCGGCCGGCTGACCCTGATCTATGCCGGCGAGGCGCAGGACATCGCGCGCGAGGTCGGACCGCATCACCCGGCCTGGACCCGGGCGCTGGAGCTCGGCTTCAACGAGATTCACGTCTGCCTGGGGGCGGGCGAGCGGATCGACCGTCTGCAGCTGCTGTCGCGGCTGGTGCGCGCCGAGACCCCGGCGCTGAACGGCGAGGGCGAACCCGGGGCGGCCCGCGCCGCCGGCTGATCGCAGCCCTCAGGCCTGGCAGCGGGCCAGGGCCTTCTTCAGTTCCTCGGCCATCACCGCCTTCAGCGAGGGCGGCGAGACGATCTCCACCGCGTCGCCCCAGGTGAACAGGTGCCAGGCCAGTTCCAGCATGCCGCCGGCGCGGAACGACACACGCACCCGGCCGTCATCCAGCTGCACGACGGTCTGGCTGCGGTGGAAGCGCCAGGCCAGGGCGTCCTCGCGCCGGCTGGCGTCGATCACCAGCACCACGTCCTCCAGGGCGCCGTGATAGATGCCGAAACTCTCGTCGGCGAAGTCCTGCAGCGAGAAGTCCTCGGGCGGCGGGGCTGGCCGGTCGAGGGCGGTCACCTCGCGCATGCGGTCGAAGCGCCACGAGCGCGGGCGGCCGTCCGCCTCCGACGCCACCAGATAGTTCGATCGCCCGAACAGGATGCCCAGTGGCGTCACCTCGCGCCGTCGGCCGGGTGAGGAGCCGCCGTCGTAGACGAAGCTGAGGGCGTTCATGCCCTTGATCGCCTGGCGGATCACGGCCAGCGCCCCGGCGTCCTCGTAGGGGCGTGGGCCGGCGTGGGCGGCGATGGTCTCGGCCTGCACCAGGGCCTCCAGGTCGGGCGCGACCCGCCGGCGGGCCGAGGCGCGCATGGACGCCAGGATCTTGCGCTCCAGCTCGCGCAGGGCCGCCGCGCGCACCACCGCCCCCTGGCTGGCCAGAGTCTCGGCCGCGCCGCGCAGGGCCGCCAGCTCATCGGCGTCCGGGGCCAGGAACAGGCCGTCGAGGCCGCCGGCGATGCGGAAGCGGCGGGTCGGCGGGTCGTCGATCTCCTCCATCTGCGGGAACAGCTCGCGCGCGGCGTCGCGCATGCGTTCGGCGGTGCGCCGGCCGACGCCCATCCGCTCGGCCATCTCGTCCAGGGTCAGCCCCTCGGCGGAACTGGCGAGCAGGCGGGCGAGGGCCAGCAGGCTGGAGGCCTTCTCGTGGCGCATGTGAACTCCCGAATCGTGACGGCCCAAACATACGACCGTTTCTGACGCATCGGCCAGCCATGGTGTCTTCGTCGACCGGCGGGGACCGGTCGCGGAGATCCAAGACCATGGCCGCTATCGCCAACCTGAACCGCACCCGCCGCCAGCGCGCCGCCACCGCCGCCGCCCCGGCCCGGGCGCCCATCGGGCGCCGTATGCCGCCCTCGGCGATGCTGATCAGCGTGGTGCTGGAGTACGCCGACCTGCGCGACGACATGGGCGGCGGCCGGGTGATGCTGCGGCTGTCGCCGATGCGCCTGGCCGAGGCGGAGATCCAGGCGATGCTGGCGGACGAACTCGGGCGCGCCGGCGACGTGGCGGTGATCTGGGACGAGCGCGAGGACGAGGTGTTCCGCGTGCTGGACGGCGGCGCCGCCAGCCCCACTGGGGTGTCGGCCAGTCTGCAGTCCGAGCCCTTCCACTACGACCAGCCGTCCGACGACGACAGGGATCAGGCGGACTACGGCGAGGACGACGAACTGGTGCTGACCCCTGCGGCGATGCGCTACCTGGCCGAACACGCCGCCCGCGGCGGTCGGCGTTGGTAATTTCACCCTCCCCCGAAGTGGGGAGGGACAGATCGCGAAGCGATCAGGGTGGGGGAGTGAGCCGCTGCCACAGATCTCGAAGGCGTCGTTGTCCAGGCGGGCGTTCCCCACCCTGGCGGCTACGCCGCCTGTCCCTCCCCATGAAGGGGAGGGCTGGCTGTGCCGCGCATCAGCCGCGCGGCGGCGAAGCAGCCGGCCAGGGCGAGGGGGATGAAGGCGGCGAACAGCCACGGTCCGGCAGCGGCGGCCCTGGCCACCGAGAAGTTGTGCGACAGGCCGAGCAGGTTGGCCAGCGCCCCGGCGGCCGCGGCTCCGACCGCTCCGCCGATCATCTGCATGGTCGGCACCGACGAGGCGCCGGTGGCCCGCTCGTCCTCGCTCAGCACCTGCAGCAGCCGCTGGGTGGCCAGCGACCAGGAGAGGCCAAATCCGGTTCCGAGCACCGTTCCCGCCAGGGCGACGAACCACGGCGTGGCGAAGTGGAAGCCGACCGCCAGCAGGGCGACCCCGGCGGTGATGGTCGCCGCGCCGGCGCGCACGAGGCCGGCGTGGCGTTCCTGAGGCTGGTGCGACACCAGGAAGGCCGCCGCGGTCCAGCCCACCGCCTCGGTGCTGACGACATAGCCGGCGGCCAGCGGCGACAGGCCGTAGAGCGACTGCAGCAGGGCCGCGCCATAGACGCCGAAGGCGGCGGCGGCCACCGCCATCAGGAAGATCATCGCGTAGCCGGCCCCGGCCGAGGAGCCGATCCGGTTGAGCGACGCGGGGGCCAGGCGCTCGCCGGGCAGGGCGTTGACCCGCGCCGCCAGCAGCAGGGTCGCCAGGCCGGCGCCCAGCAGCAGAGCCGGGGCGAGCTTGCCGCCGGCCACGTCGGCGGCCGCGATCAGGCCGATGGCCGTCGCCAGCAGGGCCAGGGTGCGGCCGGCGAAGCGGCGGCGATCCGGCTCGGCGGCGCGGGCGCTGCGCAGCAGGAAGGCGGCGGCGATGGCGAACGCCACCCCCTGGACGGCGAAGGTCCAGAACGCCCCCTGCCAGAAGCCGCTCTGGGCGAACAGGCCGCCCATCAAGGGCCCGACCACGGTGGCGACGCCCCAGGCGCCGGCCAGGATGCTGAACATCCGCGCCCACAGCCGCTCGGGAAACACCACGCCGATCGCCACATAGCAGAAGCCGGCGATCCAGCCGGCGCCGACGCCCTGCACCAGCCGGCCCAGCATGAACACCGGCGCCGACGGCGCCAGGGCGCTCATCGCGCAGCCGGCGGCATAGACCAGCGCCGCCACCGACGTCGCCCGCGCCAGGCCCACGCGCTCGGCGAGCTGGCCTGAGCTGGCGCCGGCGACGATGCAGCCGAACAGGTAGGCCGCCACCGCCCAGCCGAAATAGGCGTAGCCGCCCAGGCTCTGGCCGACGCTGGGCAGGATGGTGGCGGTGATCAGGGAGTCGGCGGCGTTCAGCCACACGCCCAGCACGATGGTCACCGTGCGCGCCGCAAGGTCGGGGTGCAGCAGGTCCCGCCAGGAGGCGGGGGGCGTCGGGGTATCCGTCATGCTTTGACAATCATGCGCTTGCTAAACTATGGTGCAGACCTAGGCCGGGGTTCCGGCTTTCGCAAGGGTGAAATTGCCAAAGGCCCGCGGTTGTCCCCAGCATCCGACAGTCTCATGACCAGCCTCAAGCTCGATGGTCCCCAGACCACCGAGGCGCTCGCGCAGCGCCTGGGCGTCAGCCGCCAGGCGGTGCGCCAGCAGGCGGACCGGCTCAAGGCCCAGGGCCTGATCGCCCACGTGGCCGAGAAGGGCCGGGTCGGCCGTCCCCGGTTCGTCTGGACCCTCGCCCCTGCGGGGCAGGCGGTGTTCCCGGACGGACATGCCGAGGCGCTGGTGGGGCTGATCGCCTCGGTGCGCGCCACTCTGGGCGAGGCGGCGCTGGACACCCTGATCGCCGACCGCGAGCGCCAGAGCCTGGCCGGCTATCGCGCGGCGCTGGCTGGCGCCGAAGGCCTTGCCGATCGGGTCGAGCGCCTGGCGCGGCAGCGCACGGCCGAGGGCTACATGGCGCAGGTGTTGACGGCGGACGACGGCGCCTTGGTGCTGGCCGAGAACCACTGCGCCATCTGCGCGGCGGCCAGCGCCTGCCAGGGATTCTGCCGCTCGGAACTGGCCATGTTCCGCGAGTTGCTGGGGGATGTGGCCGACGTCGAGCGCACGGAGCACATCCTGGCGGGCGCGCGGCGCTGCGCCTACCGGATCGCCCCGCGAGCCTAGACCGACCCGGTGAATCTCAGTCCGTGGGCGACGAACCAGGTCACCACGGCGACCACCGCCGCCAGGATCAGCGCCAGCAGGGGCGAGCCCCGCCGCACGTCGGACCAGCCGGCGCGGGCCGGCGTCCGCCCGGTGAGCATGGGCAGGATCAGCCGCTTGCGGCGCAGCTCATAGACGCCGATCGCCGCCAGGTGCAGGATCACCAGTCCCAGCAGGATGTTGAAGGTCAGGTGGTGCAGGTGGGCGATCTGCCGTCCCAGGTCGTTGTCGACGAACCGTGACATCGGGCCGCCCTCGATGAAGTCCTCGTCGACGCTGAACAGCCCCAGCCCGACCTGGACGCACAGCAGACCGATCAGCGCGACCACGCTGAGACCGCCCAGGGGATTATGTCCCGGCCCGGCGTAGCCTTGGCCCCGCACGTAGCCCAGGATGGCGCGCGGACCGCGCACGAAGCCGGCGAATCGCGCCGAACTGCTCCCGGCCACCCCCCAGGACAGCCGGAACAGCAGCAGCCCGAGGATCAGGTCGCCGGAGATCCGGTGCCAGGGCAGGTGATCGGTCTTGGCCGACCACCAGGAGAAGGCGAACAGGATCGCCAGCGCCCAGTGGATCAGGCGTGTCGGAACGTCCCAGACATAGAGGCTGGGCTTGCCGCCGTCAGACATGGTTCGGCCGGATCAGGAGTTCTCGGGGCCGCGGAACTTCTTGTGGCAGCCGCCGCAGGCCGCGCCGACCGCCTGCATTTGCGCGCCGACGCCGGCCATGTTGCCGGAGGCGGCGACGGTGTTCAGCTTGGCGGTCTCGGTGGCGAGGGTCTTGGCCGCAGCCGAGAACCCGGCCGGGTCGCTCCAGATCAGCGGCAGGGCGCGGGTCTTGACGCCGGATTCCGGGCCGCTGCCGGCGGGGAACCACGTAGGAAGGGCCGAGCCCAGCTGCGCCAGCTTGGCGGCGTTGGCCTTGACGATGGCGGCGTCGGGAGAGCCGGACTTCAGCTGGTCGCCGATCGCCTTGGCGGCGCCGCCCAGCTCCTTGAAGTGGTCGTGCCGCGCCTTGATCGTGTCAGCGGCGTTGAGGCCCGCGGCCAGGGCGGCCGTCGCGGCGAACACCACCGCCGTGGTCACGGCGACAGAACGAAATCCGGTCAGTTTCGCCAAGGCGCACCTCTCTCATCATGCCAGCCCCGCGGGGCCAAATCAGTTGGCAGAGGAGAGAGGCCAAACGCGCCCAGCGTCAACAGGAGCTTTTCTGGCAGGGGCCTTGCGGTGGCGGCCGAAGGCCCGGGCGAGATCGCCGAACGCCGCCCCGACCAGCGACCACGGCTCGACCAGATAGCGGTGGCCCAGGCGCAGCGGCTGGCTGACCAGGCGGAACAGCCACTCGAGGCCCACGCGACCCATCCAGCGGGGCGCGGCCACCTGGGCGCCGGCCTCGTAGTCGAAGGCGGCGCCCACGGAAAAGATCACGCCGCGGCGCAGGTCGGCGCGGTTGTCGGCGATCCATTGCTCCTGGCGCGGCATGCCCATGCCGACGAACAGGATGTCCGGCTCGAAGGCGGCGATCGAGGCCAGCACGCGCCGGTTCTCGGCGCTGTTGCGGCCGGCGTCGAAATAGCCGTCTCGGCAGGCCAGGGAGACGTTCGGCCAGGCCTTGGCGAGCTTGGCGCAGGCGGTCTCGGCCACGCCCGGGGCGCCGCCGAGGTAGAACACCCGCCAGCCGCGCGCGTCGGCCAGGCGCCAGAAGTCCTCGCGCCAGTCGAGGTAGGTGGAGCGGTGCTTCGCGCTGAGCGGCAGGCCCAGCAGCCTGGCCCAGGCGCCGATCGGCGTTGAGTCGAGCTGGATCAGGTCGGCGTCGTCGAAGAAGGCCTGCAGCGCGGGCTGCCGGCGCAGCAGCGCCAGGCTGTGCAGATTGTGGTTGGCGACCAGGGCCGCGCCGCCGGCGCCGGCGACGATATCAACGAAGCGCAGCATCTCCGGCGGGGTGATCACGTCGATCTCGCCGCCCAGGATGCGGATGCGCGGATGGGGCTCGCCTGCGTTCATGCGCCCACTTTAGGCCGCAGGCTTTGAGGCCGCGTTAGGAGGCGTGGTTAAGGTTCGCCTAAGCCGGCGCAGTGTCGCCGTAGCGCCAGGCCAGCGCCAGGATCGCCAGGCACATGGCCAGGCAGACAGCATTGCACAGGATCACCGGCCAGCGTCCGATCAGCACGCCATAGGTGGTCCACATCGTGAAGCCGGCGACGGAGACCAGGTACATGCGCCGGGAGACGGCGCTGGCGTCCTTCTCGCGCCAGATCTTGGTGAGCTGGGGGGCGAAGCTGACCATCGAACAGAGCGCCGCGGCGGCGCCCAGTCCGTCCGTAAGATATGAGGCGGCCATGGTCTGCTCCCGTCGACGACGAGGGAGCAACGGCGCCCCGATGGCCCGGTTCCCGCCGCGGATCTCCGCGGCGTGGCGTCAGAACATCGAGCGGCCGGACAGGAACAGGTTGTAGCGCTGCTCGCCGTCGCGGAAGTCGGCGTCGCCCTCCAGCGCCAGGTACGACAGGTTGGTGCCGCCCTTCAGCGAGAAGCCGACCGTGAACCAGCCGCCGGTGTCCGGCGCCCCGGTCAGGGTGAACGGCGTCGAGGAACTGGTGAACCGGGCGGTGGTGTCGCCCATGTCGCCGGAGAAGATCCGGCGATAGCCGCCGCGTATTTCCGGCCGCAGCCAGGTGGTGCGGCCGAACTGGGTGCCAAGCGTCACGATCGCCTCGCCCGACAGGCGGTGGCTGGAGCGGGCGCTGATCGCCAGGTCGAAGCCGTCTCCGCCGCCGGTCTCGGTGTGGCCGTTCTCGCGCAGGTACAGGTAGTCGGCGGAAAGCTCGGGCCGGGCATAGAAGCGGCCGAGATGCACCTCGTAGGCCGCGCCCACGTGGGCGTCGGCGAAATATCCGCCCCAGTTGGACAGCGCCCGCCGCTGGACGCCGGTGTAGACCAGCTGGCGGTCTTCGTTGAAGAAGGCGTAGCCGCCAGCGCCGCGCGCCGAAATTCGCAGGCCGCCGATCGCCCGGCGGTAGTAGCCGCCCAGCTCCAGCAGCGAGCCTACGGTGTGCTCGCCGACGGCCGCGGCCGAGTCGCGGTCCTGGATGTTCAGGTAGGAGAAGGTCACGCCCAGCGCGCCGCCGCCGGCGCCCATGTGCTCCCAGCCGCCGACCACGCCGAACAACTGGCTCTGCGAGCCGAGGGTGGCGCCGCTGCCGCGCTTCACGCGCTCGTTGACCTCCTGCAGCCACAGGCTGGAGCCGGCCACGCGGGTGCCGGCGTCCGGGGTCTGGGCCGTAAGGGCGGCCACCGACTGGGTGGCCTGGTCCAGGGTGTCGAACACCCCCTGGCCCTGGTCGGGCAGCATCTGGTCGTAGACGGTGATCAGGCCAGACTTGGTGGTCTGCGCCAGCACCGCCTTCTGGATGTCGCTGTCCTGCAGCAGGGCGTTGAACACCTCGCTGTAGGCCTGCGATTCGGCGGTGTTGAAGCCGAGCTGGGCCGCCGTCTTGCGGCTCACCGTCAGCACCACCTTGTCGGCGTCGGCCGCCGTGGCGCCGGCCTGGTAGCTGGCGGTGGCGGAGAACAGGTAGGGGGCGTTGGCCAGCTGGCCGGTGTTGAAGGTCGACGCGCTGATCGAGCCCTGCTTGACCCCGCCCGCGATCGCGGTTTCCAGCACTGTGTACTGCTGGGTCAGGTTGGTCTGCAGGCTCTGCAGGGTCAGGCCCAGGGTGGCCCCGGCGCCGATCACCGAATTGCCGGTGGTGACGAAGTCGGTGTTCTTGTTGTTGGCGGGGTCCGCCGCGAACAACAGGGTGCCGTTGGAGCTGACGTTCACCGCGGTGGCGTTGATCGCCGCGGCGTTGGTGACGCTCAGCTGGCCGCGCCCAAGGTTCACCGTCAGGGTGCCGCCGGTGTCGGTGATCGCGCCGGTGACCGAGGTCACCCGCGGCGTGGTCTCGCCCGTTACCGGATTGGCGCTGCCGTCGATGGTCAGGGTGTTGTTGCCCGCCCCGAAGGCGATCGCGCCCGTGACCTTGCCCGCCTGGATGTTGACCGTGTCGTCGCCCGATCCCAGCAGGATGTCGCCGGTGATGGACGGCGCTGCGGCGGCCGTGGTCGTGGTGGTCGTCGTGCCGGTGACGATGTCCGGCCCCTGGGCCTGGGTGATGGTCTCGGCGTGGGTCCCGGCCGAAAGGTCGATGGCCACCGTGGTCAGATTGGTGGACGCCACCACCGGATCGGAGGTGGTCGAGGCGCTGATCGTCTGCAGCACGCTGGCGGTGATGCTGCCGGTGTTGGCGACGTTGACCAGGGTGCCGGACTGGTCGCGGATGGCGTAGGCCGAGCCGATGGTGCCGGAAACGGTCGGCGCGATGGTGCCCGTCACCAGGGCGATCACGGCTCCGGAGTTGGTGAAGCTGGCCACGTTGCCGCCGGCGTTGATCTGCAGCGCCGTCGAGGTGGGGCGCGCGCCCGGGTCGGTGGTGTAGCTGTCGGTCGAGGTGGCGGTCAGCGAGCCGTCGTTGACGATCTGGGCCGCCGAGCCGCCTGTGGTCACGCGAATGGCGGTGGAGTTGGCGTCCAGCGCCGCGGCGCTGATGGTGCCGGTGTTGTGCATCCCGCCCTGGATCACGGACGATCCGGTGGTGTCGCCGGTGACCCCGATCTCCACCGCAGTGGCCGACACCGGCCCGGGCAGGTTGGGCGTGGTGATGACGTCGTAGATCCCCGCGGCCGAGATGGTGCCCTGGTTGACGAAGCCGTAGTTGGTGTCGCCCGAGGTCAGCTTGCCGAGGGTCACGTTGACGCCCTGGGCGCCGATCTTCATCGCCGGGGCCGAGCCGTAGACCAGGATCGAGCCGGCCTGGTTGGCGTCGGGGATGTTGTTGTTGTCGCTGTCCGGCTTGGTGGAGTCGGCGTTCTTCACCGGCCCGACGACGATCACGCCCTGGCCGACGCTGGCGCCGATGACCACCGCCGAGCCGCTCTGCTGCAGTTCGTCCGCCGTATAGGTCGCCAGGGTCGCGGTGGTGGTGGTCGGCGAGATGGTGCGATAGCCGGTGGTGGTCACCGCGCCGTTGAACACCACGGCGCCGCCGACGTTGCCCAGCACCGACACGCCCGTGGCGCCGACGCCGGTCGCCGAGACCGCCGCCACCGTCACATTGCCGTCCACCTTGCCGGTGGGGGCGATGGCGATGCCGATGGCGTTGTTGCCGGTGACCGATATCGAGCCGGCCGTGTAGGTGCTGCTGCTGCTCGAGGTGATCGGCAGCGGCGAGACCGTGAAGCTCTGCAGCGATCCGTTCAGCTCGGACTCGATCGAGATGCCGACCGCGCCGTTGCCCTGCAGGGTGATCGTGCCGGTGTTGGTGATGTTGCCGGTGAAGGCGGGGCCACTGCCGGCGACCAGCTCGATGCCCTTGCCGCCGGTCTGCTTGGAGAACACCCCGTCGACGACGCCGTCCGAATTGGTGTCGGTGGCCGCATAGGTCTCGGTGATCGAGATCACGCCGGTGCTGGTGATCGAGCCGGTGTTGCCGCCCTTGGCCAGGACCGCGACCGCATTGTCGACGTCCTTGAAGGTGATCGAGCCTTCGATGGTCAGCTTGTTGCTGCTGTCGATGGTGACGGCGGGCGCGGTGTTGTTGGCCGGATTGATCGAGCCGCCGGTGGCGATGTCGATGTCGCCCGCGGCGGTCGTGGCCAGCGGGGTGGTCGTGGAACTGCTCACGCTGGTGGCCGCGTGCGCCGAGGCGCCGAGCACGGCCAGCAGGGGGGCGGCGGCGACTGCCGCGACGAGGGACCTACGCATCATCAGAACGGATTCTCTCTCGCCGCATCTCAGGCCCGAAGAGGGGCCCGCCTATTACGACCGCAATTGGGCGCCTTTCAAGGTGGCTCGGCTTTTCCCGCAAAAGCCGTTGCCGGTGTCATGCGCACGACACATCTTTCAATGATGTGAGGCTTTTCGCCGGGGAATGAGATTCGCGAATCATAACGCCGTGTCCGAACCCGCCCCCTTGCCCGAAGACCAGCCCAGAGCGCCCTGGCGCGCCGGCCTAGCCGCGGTGATCGCCGCAGCGGGCGTGGTGCTGGGCGTGACGCTGCACATGGGCGGGATCGGCGGCCTGGCGGTAGCCGCCGCCGTGGCCCTGGCGGTGTTCGTCACGGTGACCCGGCGGCCACCCTCGCGGCCGATCGTCCCGGTCGCCCCGCCGGCCGTCGCCGAGGCGCCCCGGCCTGCGGATCTGGTTCCGCCCTTCGACCGCACCGTCGAGATCCTGCCTGATCCGCTGCTGCTGGTGACGGGGATGGATCCGGACGACCTGATCGACCGCCGCTTCGTCTACGCCAACGCCGCCGCCCGCGAACTCTTCCGCATCACCCGCGGCTCGGGTCCCCTCGCCACGGCGGTGCGCGCGCCGGAGGTGCTGGAGGCGGTGGACGAGGCTCTGTTCGGCGCGGTCACCGGCGAGGCCGCCTATCAGCCCGGGGGCGCCCAGGATCGCATCTGGCGGGCCATGGCCCAGCCGCTGGCCACCGAGCCGGACGCCCCGCGGCTGGCGCTGCTGATCTTCCGCGATGAGACCGAGGTGCGCCGGGCCGAGCGCACCCGCGCCGACTTCCTGGCCAACGCCAGCCACGAACTGCGCACGCCCCTGGCGTCGCTGGCGGGGTTCATCGAGACGTTGCGCGGCCACGCGCGCGAGGACGAAAACGCGCGCGACAAGTTCCTGGCCATCATGCAGGTCCAGGCTGAGCGCATGCGCCGGCTGATCGAGGACCTGATGTCCCTGAGCCGAATCGAGCTGAACGAGCACGTGCCGCCGTCCGGCAAGGTGGACGTGGCCCTGGCGGCCGTCGACGTGCTGGACGCCCTTGGCCCGATCGCCGCGGAGCGCTGCCTGAGCTTCCGCCAGAGCCTGCCGCCGCGCGGCGTGGCGGTTGTCGGCGGCGACCGCGACCAGATCCTGCAGGTGATCCAGAACCTGGTGGAGAATGCGATGAAATATTCGCCCAGCCGGGGCGAGGTGACCCTGGAGATGCGCCTGGACCTGGACGCCGCCGAGGCTGGCGCGCCGCGGGCCTCGGGTGGCGCGCACCTGTCGCTGCTGACCCCCGACCATGCGGCCGGCCTGAAATACGTGGCGTTGACCGTGCGCGATTCCGGCCCGGGCATAGCCCGCGAGCACCTGCCGCGGTTGACCGAGCGCTTCTATCGGGTCGAGGGCCAGAAGAGCGGCGGCGAACGCTCCGGCACCGGCCTGGGCCTGGCCATCGTCAAGCACATCATGAACCGCCATCGCGGCGGGCTGATGGTGGAGAGCGTCGAGGGCGCCGGCGCGGCCTTCACCGTCTACTTCCCCACCGCCGTCGCGGCGGTGCAGGCGGCGGCCTGAACGGCCCCGTTCCACCGGCTCGCGCTTGACCGGCCCGTCGGCGCGGGTCAAACGCGCCGCATGAACATCCTGGTCGTCGGATCGGGCGGGCGCGAACACGCCCTGGCCTGGAAGATCGCACAGTCGCCGCTGCTGAGCCGCCTGGTCTGCGCGCCCGGCAATCCCGGCATGGCGACGCTCGGTGAGACGCGCGACGTCAAGGCGACCGACGTGGCCGGCCTGCTCGCCCTGGCCCGCGAGATCGCCGCCGACCTGGTGGTGATCGGGCCGGAGACCGCGGTGGCGGCGGGTCTGTCGGACGCCCTGGCGCAGGCCGGCATTCCCTGTTTCGGCCCCAGCGCCTACGCCGGTCAGCTGGAGACCTCGAAAGCCTTCACCAAGGCCTTCGCCGACCGCCACGGCCTGCCCACCGGCCGCTACGGGGTGTTCGAGGCGGCCGCCCCCGCCAAGGCCTTCCTGGCCGGCTTCACGGCGCCCTATGTGATCAAGGCCGACGGCCTGGCCGCCGGCAAGGGCGTGGTGATCGCCCAGACCCTGGACGAGGCCGAGGCGGCGATCGACGACTGCCTGGGCGGCCGCTTCGGCGCCTCCGGCGCGCGGGTGGTGATCGAGGAATATCTCGAGGGCGAGATCGCCTCGGTGTTCGCCCTGTGCGACGGCGCCGCCAGCCTGCTGTTCGGCGGCGTCCAGGACCACAAGCGTGTGTTCGATGGCGAAAGGGGCCCCAACACCGGCGGCATGGGCACATACGCGCCGGCGCCGGTACTGTCCGACGCCGTCATCGACGCCACGCGCCGCACCCTGATCGAGCCCGCCTTCGCCGGCATCGCCGCCGAGGGCGCGCCGTACCGCGGCGTGATCTTCTGCGAGATCATGGTCACCGCCGACGGCCCGAAGCTGATCGAGTTCAACGTCCGCTTCGGCGACCCGGAGTGCCAGGTGCTGATGCTGCGGCTGCAAAGCGACCTCGTGCCCTACCTCCTGGCCTGCGCGCACGGGCGGCTGGCCGAGGCGACGGCGCCGGTCTGGCGCGACGAGGCGGCGATCTGCGTGGTGCTGGCCGCCGAGGGCTATCCGGGCGCGCCGCGCACCGGCGACGAGATCCGCGGCGCGGAGGCCGACCTGGGGGAGGGCGTCACCCTGTTCCATGCCGGCACGGCGCGGCGCGCCGACGGCGCCCTGGTCTCGGCCGGCGGCCGGGTGTTGAATGTCTGCGCCCTGGGCAAGGACCTGCGGCAGGCGCGCGATCGCGCCTACGCCGCCATCGAACGGATTGACTGGCCTGCCGGCTTCTGCCGCTCCGACATCGGCTGGCGGGCGCTGGCGTAGGAAATTTCGAAAGACGGTATGTTCGGCCCGGGCAGCGGCTTGGCAAGGCGTCACCCGGCTCGGTAAGGTGATTTCAAACAAGCGTAAGAGACGAGGGACGGCCATGGCGGATGCGGCGGAACAGGCGCGCGAGCAGCAGAACACCGGCACCAAGGAGGTCGCCGAAAGCCACCGTTTCGACGAGAGCCGGCTGGACGCCTGGCTGCAGGCGAACGTCGAGGGTTACGCCGGGCCGCTGGAGGTGCGCCAGTTCAAGGGCGGCCAGTCCAACCCGACCTATCAGCTGATCACCCCGGCCAAGAAGTACGTGATGCGCCGCAAGCCGCCGGGCAAGCTGCTGCCCTCGGCCCATGCCGTCGACCGCGAGTACCGGGTGATCTCCGCCCTCGGCCCCACCGGCTTTCCCGTGCCCCGGACCTATGGCCTGTGCCAGGACGAGGGCGTGATCGGCACCATGTTCTATGTGATGGACATGGTCGAGGGCCGCATCCTGTGGGACCAGACCCTGCCGCAGTACCAGCCGGCCGAGCGCCACGCGATCCACATGGCGGCTCTGAAGACGCTCGCCGACCTGCACAACACCGACTACCAGGCCATCGGCCTCGAGGGCTTCGGCCGTCCCGGCAACTACATGCTGCGCCAGATCGACCGCTGGACCAAGCAGTACAAGGCCTCCGAAACCCAGCACATCGAAACCGTCGAGAAGCTGATCGAGTGGCTGCCGCGCACCTGCCCGCCGGACGATGCGACCTCGATCGTGCATGCCGACTACCGGCTGGACAACATGATCATGCACCCCACCGAGCCGCGGGTGATCGCGGTGCTGGACTGGGAACTGTCGACCCTCGGCAACCCGCTCGCCGACTTCACCAACCTGCTCATGCAATGGGTCAACGGCTCGATCGCCGCCCTCCCGGACCTGAAGGCGCACGGCATCCCGACCATGGACGAGTACGTCGCCGAGTACTGCCGGCTGACCAATCGTGACGGCCTGCCGGACCTCAACTGGTACTTCGCCTACAACATCTTCCGCCTGGCTGGGATCATCCAGGGCATCGTCGGCCGCGCCCGCGACGGCACGGCCAACAGCCCGCAGGCCGCGGCCATGGCCGACCGGGTGCCGATGCTGGGCGACGCCGCCTGGAAGTTCGCGCAGAAGGCCGGCGCGGTCTGAGGATCGGGGCGGGGGCCTTTGCCCTACAGCCCCGCGCCCGTCAGCAGCGCATCCAGCGCCGCCTCGTCGTCGAACCGCGCGCGCACGGGCCAGGGCGTGACCTTCGCGCGCCAGGCCGGCGGCAGCCGCGCCCAGTCCTTCTCGCTGGTCACAAGGCCCGCGCCGGAGGCCCCGGCGCGACGCTCCAGGAAGCGCAGCACGCCCTCCGGGATGCGCTGGTGGTCGGCGAAGGGGGCGAAGTCCACCAGCTGGCAGCCGGCCGCCCGGAGTGCGGCTTCCACCTTCCACGGCTTGCCGACGCCCGCGAACCCCAGTTGCGGCCCCGCGGGCGGCGGGCCGACGGGCTGCAGATGGGCGGTGAGCACGGGCTTGCCGGCAAACAGGTTCAGCAGCGCCGGGTCCGCGTCCGCGAGGTCGGCTGGCAGCAGCACGACCACCGCATCGGCCCGCTCCAGCCCCGCCGCCAGCGGCTCGCGCATCGGCCCCGCGGGAAACACCGCGCCGTCGCCGAACGGCCATTCCTCGTCCCGGGTCTCGCCGTCCACCACCACCAGCGACATGGTCTTCCTCAGGGCCGGGTTCTGGAAGCCGTCGTCCTGGACGATCGCCTGCGCCCCGGCGGCCACCGCGGCGAGGGCGCCGGCCGTCCGGTCGCGGGCCACCCAGACGGTGAGCCGATCCCCGCCCTGGCCGCCCATGGCCAGCATCAGCGGCTCGTCGCCCACGTCCGCGGCGGTATGGGTCTGCGGGTCCACCCTGACCGGCCCCTTCAGCGCCCCGCCGTAGCCGCGCGACAGCACCGCCGTCGCCCATCCGCGGGCGGCCAGCCGCAGGGCGAGGGCGCGGGCCACCGGGGTCTTCCCGGTCCCGCCCAGGGTCAGGTTGCCCACGCAGATCACCGGCGCGCCGGGGTCGACGGGTTGCCCTTGGGCCAGCCGCCGGGCCGTCGCCCAGGCCCAGATCCACGAGGCCGGCCGCGCCAGCAGCCGGGTCACGCGCATCGGCGCGCCTTCGCGCACGTACCACCAGCGCGGCGTGGCCAGCCTCATGTCGCCGCCACGAACGGTTCGAGCGCGGCCCAGCTCTCGGCCAGCGCGGCGCGGCGGGCCGTCGCGAAGGCCAGGGCCTCGGCGGCGAGCGCGCGGCGGGCGGTCTCATCGCCGACCAGGGCGGCGAGGGTTCGCCCAGGCTCGCCGGCCGTCTCGCCCGTGATCGCCACGCCCCCGGCCGCTGCAAGGCCGTCGTAGAGCGCCTGGAAGTTGCCGATGTGCGGTCCGGACACGATCGCCAGGCCAAGCCGGGCCGGTTCCAGCGGATTGTGACCGCCGACGCCCGGGACCAGGCTGCCGCCGACCACGGCCAGGTCGGCCAGACGGTAGAACAGGCCCAGTTCGCCGAGGGTGTCGGCCAGGTAGACGTCTGTCTCCGCTCCCGGCGTCTGGCCGTGGCTGCGCCGGGCGATGCGACGCGGGGCCAGGGCGGCGGCGATGGCGTCGGCCCGGGCCGGGTGGCGCGGGACGATGATCAGCAGCGGCCGGGGCGCCGGCAGCCTGTCGACGGCGTCGGCGACAATCGCCTCCTCGCCCGCGTGGGTGCTGGCCGCCAGCAGCACGAAGCGGCCGGCGGTCGCGGCGCGCAGGGCCGCCAGCGCGGCGTCGTCGGCCGGCAGAGGCTCGCCCGCGTCCTTGAGGTTCAGCCGTCCGTCGACCGGCCGCCCGATCGCCGCCAGCCGCGCGGCCGTGGCCTCGTCCTGCGCCAGCACGAGATCGAATGCGCCCAGCAGCCGCCGCGCCGCGGCCGGCGCCTTGCGCCATCGCGCGGCGCTGGCTTCGCTGACCCGCGCCGAGACCAGCGCCAGTCGAACGCCCGCCTGCCGCGCGCCGAGGATCAGGTTCGGCCACAGTTCGCTCTCGACGAACAGGCCGAGCTCCGGCCGCCAGTGGGCGAGGAAGCGCCGCACCGCGCCGGGCGTGTCCATCGGGGCGTACTGGTGCATCGCGCCGGGCGGCAGGCGGGCGGCGACGACCTCGCCCGCCGTGCGCGTCCCCGTGGTGACCAGCAGGCTGATGTCCGCGCGCCGGGCGCGCAGCCCGTCGACCAGCGCCAGGGCCGAGATGGCCTCGCCGACGCTGACCGCGTGAATCCAGGCCAGCGGCCCCGGCGGGCGGTCCAGGCCCGGGCGACCCAGCCGCTCGCCCAGTCGGGCGGGATCCTCCTTGCCGCGCCGCACCCGGGCCCGCAGCAGCAGCCCGGCCGCCGGCGCGGCCAGCGTCGTGGCGGCGCGGTAGAGCGCCAGGCTGAACGGGCGGTCGCTCAAGCCGGGCGGCCCAGCAGGGCGCCGGCGCGCGCCTGGGCGGCGTTCAGCCGCGCCTCCCAGGCCTGCCGGGTGGCTTCGACCGTGGCGTCGTCGGCGTCCGGCGCGATGCGCAGCGGGCCGTCGGCCACCAGGGCGGCGCGCGAGAACGGCAGGGGGATGCGCGCGGCGTCCCAGCTGCGCGGGGCGATGGCCGGGGCGCTGTCGAAGCCGCACAGCATCACCGGCGCGCCGGTGAGCCTTGCCAGCCGCACCGCGCCTTCCGACATCCGCTGCTTCGGACCGCGCGGACCGTCCGGGGTGACCAGAGCCGCGGCGCCCTCCCGCACCGCCTGCAACAGCGCCCAGAACGCCTGCGCCCCGCCCTTCGAGGCGACCCCGTCGCCGCCGGCCGCGATCCTGGCGGTGGAGCCGCGGATCGTCGGCACGCCCACCCACGCCGCCGCCCGGGCGATGAAGCCGCCGTCGCGCGACAGCGACACCAGGGCGTAGCGCGGCTTGTCGCCCAGCAGGCCGCGACTGACCGCGGCGGTGACGATGCGGCCATGCCAGAACAGCACGATCAGCCCCTCGGGGGAGGCCAGCAGGGCGTCGCGCGCCTCCAGGCCTTCGCGCCGCCAGCGCAGGGTGATCATCAGCAGTCGCAGATAGCCCGCCGTCAGCACCGCCAGCAGGGTCTGCACGGCCGCCAGCCGCATCCACCGCTTCATGCCGCCGGTCCGGTCATGAGCCGGCCGGCTCCAGGCGCTGACCGCCGGCCAGCCGGGCGTAGAGCCCCCCCGCCCGGACCAGCGCGGCGTGATCGCCGCGCTCGACCACGCGCCCGCCGTCGAGCACGTGGATGCACGCGGCGTCGCGCACGGTGGACAGCCGGTGGGCGATCACCAGGGTGGCGCGCCCGGCCATCAGCCGCTGCAGGGCGGCCTGCACCTGGGCTTCCGAGTCGCTGTCGAGGGCGCTGGTGGCCTCGTCGAGCAGCAGGATCGGCGCATCCTTGAGGAAGGCGCGGGCGATGGCGATGCGCTGGCGCTGTCCGCCGGACAGCCGCCCGCCGGCCTCGCCGACAGCGGTCTGGTAGCCGTCCGGCAGGGCGGCGATGAAGTCGTGCGCCGCCGCCGCCCGCGCCGCAGCCTCGATCTCGGCGGCGCTGGCGTTCGGCCGGGCGTAGGCGATGTTGGCGGCCACGCTGTCGTCGAACAGGAACGGCTCCTGGGTGACCAGGGCGATCTGCGCGCGCAGCGAGGCCAGGGTGACATCACGCACGTCGTGGCCATCCACGCTCACGCGGCCGGCGCCGACGTCGTAGAACCGCGGCGCCAGGTTGATCAGGGTGCTCTTGCCGGCCCCCGAAGGCCCCACCAGGGCGACCATCTCGCCGCGGCGCACCTCCAGGCTGACCTGCGACAGCACCGGCCGGCCGGGCTCGTAGGCGAAGTCCACCGCCTCGAACGCGAGGTGACCGTCCACCCGCTGCAGCGCCCGCGCGGTCGGCGTGTCCGTGATCGTCGGATGGCTGTCGAGCGCGGCCAGCAGCCGCCGGCCGGCGGCCGCGCCCTGGGCGATCACCGTGGTCTGGTTGGCCAGCTGCCGCAGCGACTGGCCCGCCACCAGCAGCGCGGCCAGGAAGGCCGCGAAGGCGCCCGCGTCGGGCGCGCCGGTGCTCGCCTTCCAGCCTTCGTAGCCGAGCACCGCGGCGGTGATCAGCATGGTCAGGGTCTCGGAGACCGGCGCCGCCGTGGCGCGGGCGTTGTCGCCGCTGACCAGATGCGCCTGTCGCCGGGCGATCACCTGGCCGATGCGCTCGGTCTCGGCCGCCTCGCGGCCCTCCAGCTTGACCACCCGCACGCCCGCCAGGCTCTCCAGGATCGCGCGCGCCAGGTCGGCGGTGGAGTCCATCGCCCCCTTGGCCGCCCGCGTCGTGCGGCGCGAATAGCGGCGCAGCACCGTCGCCGCCAGCGGTCCGCCCAGCAGGATCACCGCCGTCAGCCGCCAGTCCATCACCGCCATCACCCAGAGCGCGCCGATCAGCGCCAGCCCTTGCTGGATCAGCGACACCAGGCCGGCTGGCAGGGCCTCGCGCACCAGGCCGGCGTCATAGATCAGGCTGGTCACCCGGCCGCCACTATGCGCCCCGCGCAGATCCGCCAGGTCCGACCCCATCAGGGCGGCGAACAGGTCGCGCTGCAGGTCGCCGACCACGCCGTTGCCCACCCGGTTGGCGGCCAGCGCCTGGATCACCTGGGCCAGGCCCCGGCCCACCGCCAGGGCGCCGAGCAGCAGCGGGATGCGCAGCAGCGCCCCGGGCTTCGGATGCGCCACCAGGTCGTTCACCGCCGGCTGCAGCAGCTTCAGGAGCAGCCCCTGTAGCCCGGCGAACGTCGCCGCCGCGGCCAGGGCCAGGGCCAGCAGCGGCCACCGCGGCGCCAGATAGGTCCGCGCCAGTCGGCCGATCACCGCGCCTGCCAGGGCCTCTGGAGCTGAAGGGTGTGCCGCCGCCATCGCCGCAGGGGTCGGCCGTGGGCGGACGCAAGTCAAGCGGCCCCGCGCGCGGGGCCGCGCTAGATCTCCTCCCCCTTTGGGGGAGGGGGACACCTGAAAGGGGTGGAGGGGGCTCCAGCTTGACGCTGAAGTGTCGGTTTTCCGCTGGAGCCCCATCCCGGCCTTCGGCCGTACTTCCCCCAGTGGGGGAAGAGAAGCGTCTTTGCACCCCACCTCCACCTGGCCTACCTATCGGCCCGCCCATGTCCCGCTTCGACCTTTCCACCCCTGGCGGCCGGCTTCGCGCCCGTCTGGACTACCTCTGGAACGACCACGCCTACCTGCGGCTGGGCTTTTCCAACGCCCACCCCCTGCCGGGCGGGATGATCCGCGCCAATCAGCCCTGGCCTTTCCAGCTGCGGGCCTGGAAGCGGCGCGGGGTGAGGACCGTCGTCAACCTGCGCGGCGGCTTCGGCGCCAGCTTCTACGCCTTCGAGAAGGACGCCTGCGCGCGCCTGGGCCTGACCTTGCGCGACTTCACCGTCGCCTCGCGCGACGTGCCGACGGCGCAGCAGATCCGCGCGGCCAAGGCGTTGTTCGACAGCATCGAGTACCCGGCGCTGATGCACTGCAAGTCCGGCGCGGACCGGGCGGGGTTGATGGCGGTGCTGTACATGCACTTCCACGAGGGCCAGCCGATCCGCCAGGCGCTGCGCCAGCTCTCGCCGCGCTACCTGCACGTCCGCGCCGGGCTGACCGGCGTGCTGGACTACGTGTTCGAGCGCTACCTGACCGAGGCCGAGCCCAAGGGGATCAGCTTCCTCGACTGGGTGGAGAGCCCGGCCTACGACCCGGTGGCGATGAAGGCGCATTTCCGCGCCAACTGGTGGGGCCGGCTGCTGGTCGACCGGCTGCTGCGCCGGGAGTGAGCGGCGCCTCTCCTCCCACGCGCACGCGGGGGAGGAGAAGGAACCTTCGCGGCCCTCAATGATGGTGATCGTGATCCGGATGGTGGTCGGCGTCGGGGTCGAGCAGCTTGTGCGCGTGGATGATGAAATAGCGCATGTGCGCGTTGTCCACGGTGGCCTGGGCCTTCGATTTCCAGGCCTGGTAGGCCAGGGTGTAGTTCGGGTAGGCGCCGACCAGATCGATCTTCGACAGGTCGCGGAATTCGCTGCCGGTGACGTCCTTCAGTTCACCGCCGATCACCAGGTGCAGAAGCTGGTCGGACATGGATGCGAGGGCCCTTCGAGTGTCGAGCGCGATGCGGCGCTACGGCCGGATCATGCCCACCAAATTGTGAAGCCTGAGTATTTTCTTCGCCAAACGGCAGCCACGCTTGGCGGAAAATGCTTCAAAGCTATCGAAGCCTCTCGATAAGCCGGGTCTTTTCCAGGATCAACGGCGCAAGCCCGGGGGCCGCCGCCAGCAGCCCCGATTGCGTGGGATCGGGGCGGTTGTAGACGTAAGGCTCGCCCCGCCAGTCGCAGATCACGGCGCCCGCCTCGCGCGCGACCAGGTCGGCGGCGCCGAGGTCCCAGTCGCTCTTGCCACCCCAGGACACGGCCGCGTCGGCGGCGCCACAGGCCACCAGGCAGATCCGGTAGGCGAGGGAATTGCGGTCCTGGTAGCGCATCGCCGGCCAGGGCGTGGCCCACACCGCGTGCGTGAACAACGCCTGTTCGCTGACCATCACGGCGTCGTCCAGGTCCGTGCGCGCGCTGGGACGGATCGGCTCGCCGTTCAGATAGGCGCCGCCGCCGGCGATCGCGGTGAAGGTCTCGTCCAGCGCCGGGGCGAGCACTACCGAGGCGACCGGCGCCCCGTCCTCGACCACGGCGATGCAGACGCTGAACCAGGGCTTGTCCTTCACATAGGCGCGTGTGCCGTCGATCGGGTCGACCAGGAAGATCCGTCGCCGAGCGAGCCGTTCCGGATCGTCGGCGGTCTCTTCCGACAGCCAGCCATAGTCCGGCCGCGCCGAGCGCAGGCGTTCCTTCAGCAGGGCGTCCGCCGCCAGGTCCGCGTCGCTCACCGGGCTGTTGTTGGCCTTGTACTCGACCGACAGGCCCCGGGCGCGATGCTCCAGGATCAGCACGCCGGCCTCGCGGGCCGCCTCGACGATCAGATCGAGGTCGTCTGTGAGCGAGCTTTCCTTCACTTGCCCGCGATCGCCAGGCCGTCCACCAGCAGGGACGGGCTGTTGGAGGCTCCGCGGAACTCCAGGTCGGCGCCGGGCACGAGGCGGGCGTAGATGTCGAGCAGGTTGCCCGCCACGGTGATCTCGTTGACCGGATAGGCGATCTCGCCGTCCTCGAACCAGAAGCCGGAACAGCCCACCGACCAGTCGCCGGTGTTGGCGTTCAGCGACGGGCCGAACATCGAGTTGACCAGCACGCCGCGCCCGGCGTCCCTGATCAGCCCCGCCAGGTCCTTGTCGCCCGGCTTCAGGGTCAGGTTCGACGGGCCCACGCCGGGTGGCCCGGCGAGGCCGCGCGAGGCGTGGCCGGTGGTCTCCAGGCCAAGCTGCCGCGCGGAGCTGGAGTTCAGCAGCCAGGTGGTCAGCACGCCGTCGGCGATGATGTCCATCGGCTGGTTGACCACCCCCTCGTCGTCGAAGGGCGAGGAGCCCAGGCCGCGGATGCGGTGGGGGTCGTCGGTCAGCACGATGCCGCGGGCGAAGATCTGCTGGCCCAGCTTGTCCTTCAGGAACGAGACTCCGCGGGCCACGGACGGGCCGGCGATGGCCCCGATCAGCGGGCTCAGCAGCGACATCGCCAGGCGGTTCTCGAAGATCACCGGCGCGGTGGTGGAGGCGAGCTTGCGGGCGTTGAGCGCTGAGACGGCCCGGCGCCCGGCCTCGGCGCCGATGCTCCCAGGGCCAGGCAGGTCCTCGCGCCAGCGGGTGGCGCGGCCTTCGCCGCCACGCTCCATCGCCGCGCCCTCGCCGGCGATGCACTGGGCGGACAGGCCGAAGGTCGAGGCGCGGTACTCGCCGTAGAAGCCGTCGCTGGTCACCAGGCGCCAGGCGCTGGCCGACCAGCTGGCCGAACCGCCGTTGGAGTTGGTCACGCCCGGGACCGCCCGCGCGGCCTCCTCGGCCGTGCGCGCCTGCGCCTCCAGGGTCTCGGCGCCGAGTTCGGTGGGGTCGTAGACGGCGAGGTCGGCCTGAGGTCCGCGGGCCAGGCGCTCCTGCGGCGCGAGCCCGGCGTAGGGATCCTCCGGCGCCAGGCGGGCCATGGCCACCACCCGTTCCACCAGCTTGGCGCGGCCCTCGGCCGAGACGTCGGAGCCCGAGACCGACGCCTGGCGCTGGCCGACGAACACGCGCACGCCGAGGTCCCGCGCCTCCTCGCGCTCCACTTCCTCGAGCTCGCCAAGGCGCACGGTGACGGACAGGGCCTGGCGTTCGGCGAACGCGGCCTCCGCGGCGTCGGCGCCGGCCTTCAGCGCGGCGGCGACGACATCCTGCAACAGGTTTTGATCCATGCCCGGCGATATGGCCGATGCACCCAGCCGCCGCAAGTCGCGGTGGTCCGCACAGCCTAGATGAGCGCGAAGATCACCAGGGCGACGATCTGGAAGATGTAGGCCAGCCAGGTCAGCAGCATGCCGGCCGCGCGCAGGGCCGAGGCCGCATGCGAGCGGCTGAGCGCCACGGCGTGGATGGTCCGCCCCAGCAACAGCATGGCGCCGGCGATGTGCAAGGCCATGGGCGGGGCGCCCACCACCGTCAGGGCGATCAGCCCGCCGATCCCGGCCGGAACATATTCGGCGGCGTTGCCGAAGGCGCGGATCGCCCGGGCCAGCGAGGGCACCTCGCCGTCGCCGAACTCGACCTTGTGCGTCTGCCGCTGGCGCACCACCAGCAGCGACAACACCAGCATCAGCAACAGCAGCAGCGCCGACCAGAGCGCGGCCGCCTGGGCCGCCATGTGCAGCGCCGCGAACGGATCCATGAACCTTGTACCTCGCCCCCCGGCTTTCCCGCCCCCGGCGCCGAAGGCCGCGATTTGCGCCGCTCTCGCGCCGAAGGGCAAGCCGCAGCGCCTACTTTTCGGCGCAACGGCGTTCCGCGCCGCGTCGCCTCAGGCGATGATGTCCGGAGTCAGGCCGTCTTCCAGCTTGGTGATCTGGTCGCGCAGCACCAGCTTCTTCTTCTTCAGCCGGGCGACCTGCAGCTGGTCCGCCTGGGGCTGGGCCTCCAGGGCGCAGACCGCGGCGTCGAGATCCTGGTGCTCCTGGCGCAGATGGGCGATCTGAGCCCGGACCGCGGCCTCGGACTGAAGGTCTGGTTCGTCGTCGTTCATACGCTCTCGCACGCGCCGAGGTGGCGCTCCTGATGTAGCAGACACCCCCTGCACGGCAAGCGCGTGACGGCCTTCAGGCGATCGCGCCGGCCAGGACCTTCAGCAGCTTGAGCGGCGGCGCCTTCGCCCCGCCCCACGCCAGGGCGGCGGCGGCGAGCGCCCGCTCGGCGCCAGGGACCAGACCGGAGGTCTCCGGTGTGGCCGTCTCCAGCGCCTCCAGCAGCAGCCGTTCGGATTCCAGCTCCGCGGCCAGGATCGCCTGGCGCAGCCGCCCCTGGCCGTCGGCGGGGATCGTCGAGGGCAGGGTCTTCAGCCGCCGGCGCACGGCGCGCAGCGGCGCGGTGGCGGCGGTCTCCCAGGTGCGGGCGGTGAGCACGGCGTCGCCCAGCAGCCGGGCGTCCACCGGGCGGCCTTCCTTCAGGGCCCACAGCCGCCAGATCAGGAACGACACGCACTGGCCGTGGTCGTCCTGCAGCGACAGGCAGGCTGCCTCGACCTGGGGATCGGCGTACAGGCGCGTGGCGAAATCCCAGAGGCGCAAGCGTCAGTCCTTCACGAGGTCTGATTCGGTCCGTCCCCGGTGATCGGGGTCAGGCCCTCGCCCCACCGGCGCACAACGTCCCAGGAAAGTCCGAACAGGTCCAGCGCCCGTCCCACCGACTGGTCGATCATCTCTTCCAGGCTCTGCGGCTTTGCATAGAAGGCGGGCAGCGGCGGAGCGATGGTGGCCCCCATCTCGGCCAGCTTCACCATGGTGCGCAGGTGGCCCAGGTGGAACGGCGTCTCGCGCACCATCAGCACCAGCGGCCGGCGCTCCTTCAGCGTGACGTCGGCGGCGCGGGTGAGCAGGGAGCTGGTCACGCCGGTGGCGATCTCGCTCATGGTGCGAATCGAGCACGGCGCGACGATCATCCCGAGGGTGGAGAACGATCCCGAGGCCACGGCCGCGCCCACATCGCCCACCCGGTAGCTGACGTCGGCGCGCGCGGCGAGGTCGGCCAGGCTGAGGTCGGTCTCCTGCGCCAGGGTCAGGGCGGCGGCGCGGCTCACAATCAGGTGAGATTCCACGCCCAGGGCGCGGCAGGCGTCCAGCGCGCGGACGCCGTAGAGCACGCCGGAGGCTCCGGAAATCCCAACCACCAGGCGTCTTTGCTCGCCATCCGCCATCGTTCACGGCTCCGTTGCGGCGCGAAGCGGCGCCGGGGCGGCGCCCCGCCTGGGGAACCGCGGTGAAACTATATGTGATCTGACTATGTCCCGAGAGGGGTGTTTCCTTCTCAGTCGGACTTGCAAGAGGAGCCGCCAACCATGGCCATCGAAGCCCGTATCCGCGAACTCGGACTGCGTCACCAGACGCTCGACCGCGAGATCCAGGACGAGAGCACACGCCCGGCATGTGATGACGCCAGGCTCATGGAATTGAAGCGACAGAAGCTCCGGTTGAAGGAACAGATGGAATCGCTCAAGGCCCGAATGCACTGACAGGCCAGTGAACACGCCTTAGAATCGCCCACCGCCCTGACCGGCGGTCTGGCGAGGCTTCACCCAGCGGGGCGGCGTCTGAGACGCCGGCCCCGCATGGGATCGCCAGTCTTCTGATCTTCAGTCTTCGTCGTCGTCGAAATGGTCGGCTTCGACCGGATGATCGTCGTAGCCGTGATCCGGCTGGTCGTCGTGGTCGTCCTCGGCGAGGCCCGCCTCGGAGGCCGGGCGCAGCGACGGGCCCTCGGGCTCGACGATGCCGCGCTTGGCGTCGTCCTTGGCCTTCTTCTCGGCCGCCTTCTTGACCAGGGCGTCCAGCTCCAGCTGGGTCACCAGGCCCAGGGTCACCGGATCCACCGGCTTGATGTTGGCCGCGTTCCAGTGCGTGCGGTTGCGCACCTGGTCGATGGTGGCCTTGGTGGTGCCCAGCAGCTTGCTGACCTGGGCGTCGGTGACTTCCGGGTGGTTGCGCACGAACCAGGCGATGGCGTCCGGCCGGTCCTGGCGGCGCGACACGGGGGTATAGCGCGGCGCCTTCTTGGCCGGCTTCAGCAGCTCGGCGTGGCGGCTCTTCTGCGCCTTCATCCGGTACTTGGCGTCGTTCTGCGCCCGGTCGAGCTCTTCGCGGGTCAGCTGGCCGTTGGCGATCGGGTCGGCGCCGCGGATGTCGCGCGCCACTTCGCCATCGGCGATGCCCTTCACTTCAAGCGGGTGCAGGCCGCAGAAGTCGGCGATCTGCTCGAAGGTGAGGGAGGTGTTGTCGACCAGCCAGACGGCGGTCGCCTTGGGCATAAGGATATCGGTCATCTGGCGCCTTCGCTTCTTCCGGCGTGTTCCTAAAACAGCGGCGCCCGGCCTTTCGGCCGGGCGGTGTGTGAACTCTCTATAAGCCGTCCCCGGCGATTTTGAAACGTCAATCGCGCCCTGCGACCATCCGCACGAACACCCGCCGCTCCCCTACCATCCGTCGTAGTCAGGCCGGCGGTCGGCGTCCGCGCGGGAGGACCAGCTGCTGATCCGGTGGCAATCGCCGCCGCTCGCGTCGCAGCGGAAATAGGCGCAGCGGGCGCCGTCGTCGACGCAGCGGTATTGGGCCTGGCCGCTGTAGCGGTAGGCCGGCCGGGGCTCGGGACGGTTGGCGGCGTAGTCCTGGCCCTGATCCTCGTCATCGTCTTCGGCGTCGGCCGGCGGGTTCACCGGCGGGCGGTAGCCGCTCTGGCCGTCGGCTCCCTGACCGTAAGATTGCTGGCCGTACGGGTCCTGGCCGCCATTCCCCTGTCCGTAGGCGTTCGCGTAGTTGTCGCCGGAGTAGCCGCCGCCGCCGTAGCCGCCACCCCCGTAGCCGGCGCCGGGGGCCGTCGGGGCCGAGGCCCCCACCTGGTCCTGCCCGCCGGCGGCGGCGTATCCGTCCTCGCCGTCGCTGCTGTCGTAGCGCCGGTCGTAGCCGCCGGCCTGCGGCGGCTGGTCGTAACGGCGGTCGTAGCCCGGCGCGCCGGCCTGGCCGTCGTAGCGTCGGTCGTAGCCGCCGGTCGGGGCGTCGCCGTCGACGCCGCGGCTATAGTCGCGGGTCTCCCACTCGCTGGTGCGCTGGCAGCTCTCGCCGTTCTGGTCACACTGGAAATAGGCGCAGCGCGCCACGCCCGGCTCGCACCGGTATTCCTGGTCGGACTGGACGGAAGGCGGCTGCGCGCCGACGTCCTGGGCCCGCACGAGCTGTGGCGCGGCGACGAGGCCGGACACGCCGAACAGGGCGACGATCAGCGTCTTGAGGGAATTGGGCAGCAGAAACGGGCGGGCCATCGGGCAATCCTTCGAAGCCCCGCAGGCCTTGCGGCCGGCGGGGCGACGTCCCTTGCGGGAGTTTAGGTCAGAACCTAGCGCTGATACCAGCAGACTCGTTCGCCGTAGCGCCACGAACAGACCTGGTGGCCGTAGTACGGCGACCCATAGTGGTAGCGATGACGCCAGCGCCCGTCGTCGTGGTCGCGCCGGCCGTGCCAGTCGCGGTCGTGCGAGGCGCGGTAGTCCCGGTCGTGCCAGCGGTGATCGTTGTCCCAACCATTGTGATAAGGTTGAGCAGAGGCGGCGCCGGCGCCCAGCAAAGCGCTGGCGCTGGCGAGAGCAATGATCAGTTTCTTCATGGTCTTCACCCTGAAAGTCCTGTTTCCGTTAGTCCCCGTCGGCTTGAGTAACGTGCCTGGAGACAATGGGTTCACGGGATTTCAGGGCGGAAAACTATGGGGTGTCCGCGTCAAAACTACCGGGGCTGGAACAATGCGCTGACGGATTCACCGTCGTGGATGCGCCGGATGGCCTCGGCCAGCGCCGGGGCCACCGACAGCACCTTCAGCTTCTCGCCGCGGATCCCCTGGGGTATCGGCGCGGTGTCGGTGCAGACGATCTCGGACACCCCGTTCAGGGCGCCGATGCGCGCAACCGCCCCGGCGGCGAACAGGCCGTGCGTGCAGGCGACGCGGATCGAGCGCACCTTGTGCTCGTGCAGTCGGGCGATCAGCTCGATCACCGTCGAGCCCTTGGCGATCTCGTCGTCGAGGATGATCACGTCCCGCCCGGCGACGTCGCCGATGATGGCCGAGATGCGCACCTCGTCGTTCGGGAAGCGTTGCTTGGCCGCCGCAGCGACCGGCGTGCCGAGAAGGCGCGCGAACGCCGCCGCTTCCTTGGCGTAGCCGAGGTCGGGCGAGACGACCACGGTGTTCGACAGGTCCAGCTGCCGGAAGTGCGCCGCCAGCTCGTTCAGCGCGTGCAGGTGGTCGACCGGGATGTTGAAGAAGCCGTGCACCTGCGGCGAGTGCAGCGCCATGGCCAGCACCCGGTTTGCGCCGGCGGTGACCAGCAGGTCGGCCACCAGCCGTCCGCCGATCGAAATGCGCGGCGCGTCCTTCTTGTCGGAGCGGGAATAGGCGTAGTGCGGGATCACCGCGGTGATGCGGCCGGCCGAGGCGCCGCGGGCCGCGTCCAGCATCAGCAGCAGCTCCACCAGATGCTCCTGCACCGGCGTCACCACCGGCTGGATCAGGAACACGTCGCGTTCGCGGCAGTTGTCCTGCAGCTGCACCTCCAGGCAGTCGTTGGCGAAGCGGCTGAGCTTGGTCGGCGACAGCGGGATGTTCAGCTCCGCGCAGATCGCCTCGGCCAGCGCCGGGTGCGCAGTTCCGCTGAAGACGGCGATGCCCCTCACGCGCGCACTCCTCATTGTCGGCAGACGCCGGGCTTATGCGGGCCAGGAGCGATTCCGGCAAGGCGTCCAGGGCGCGAACCGGCCAGGGCGGAACCCCTCACCCTCCCACGCCAGCCGCTTCGCGCCTGCCGCGGGCCCCTCCCTCTCCCGGTGGGAGAGGTGAAGACAGAGGACGGCCTGAAGCTTGGCGCGCGAAATTCACCTCTCCCGCAGGGAGAGGGAGGGGCCCATGGCGCAGCCATGGGAGGGTGAGGGGTTCCGCCCTTTCCGACTGCCTAGGCCACCGTCAGCAACACCTTGCCCAGGTGGGCGCCGTTCTCCAGCGTCGCGTGCGCCTTGGCTGCCTCCACCAGCGGGAAGGTGTGGTCGACGATGGTCTTCATCTTGCCGGCCTCCAGCCAGGGCCAGACCACCCGCTCGATCTCGGCCGCCAGCCGCGCCTTCTCGTCGGCCGAGCGCGGGCGCAGGGTCGATCCGGTGATGGTGGCGCGCTTCTGCATCATCCGGCCGATCGGCAGCTGCACCGCGCCGCCGCCCAGCGAGGCGATGTAGACGATCCGCCCGCCGGTGTTCAGGGCCTCCAGGTTCTTGGCGAAATAGTCGCCCCCGACCATGTCCAGCACCACGTCGACGCCGCCTTGCGCCGTGGCCACGGCCTCGAAGTCCTCGGTCGTGACGTCCACCGACACGTCCGCGCCCAGCGCCTTGGCCTGCGCGGCCTTCTGTGCGCCACGGCTGGTGGCGATCACCTTGGCGCCGGCGGCCTTGGCCATCTGGATCGCCGTGACGCCGATGCCCGACGTCGCGCCGTGCAGCAGCAGGGTCTCGCCGGCCTTCAGCTGTCCGCCCTCGAACACGTTGGCGTAGACGGTGAACACCGTCTCGGGCAGGCCGGCGGCCTCGACGAAGCCGAACCCCCTGGGCAGGGGCAGGGCGTGGCGCGCGTCGCAGACGGCGTACTCGGCATAGCCGCCGCCGCCCAGCAGGGCGCAGACCACGTCGCCCGCCTTCCAGCGGCCCGCGCCCTCGACCACCTCGCCCGCCACTTCCAGGCCCAGGGTCGCCGGCGCCCCGGGCGGGGGCGGATAGAAGCCCTGGCGCTGGATCAGGTCGGGCCGGTTGACCCCGGCCGCCTTCACCCGGATCAGGATCTGGCCAGGGCCCGGCGACGGCCGCTCGATCTGTTCGGCCTTCAGGGCCTCGGCGGGCCCCTTGCCGCCCTCGACGGCAATGGCGGTCATCATCTGGCTCATCCTGGGCGCTCCCGATCTTGCGTGTGCGGCGTCTGGCGGGTCAGATAGCGAGCAAACCGCGTGGAGGCCAGGATGGCGGAAGAACCGGCAGAGATCCGGCGGGGGCGGGGACAGGCGCTGATCGACCTGGCCCGCGAGGACCTCGAACTCTACGGCGTCGGTGAGCTGGAGGAGCGCATCGAGGCGCTGCAGGCCGAGATCGCCCGCTCGCGTGCGCAGATGCAGCGCAAGCAGGCCGGCCGCGCGGCGGCCGATGCATTGTTTTCAAAAAGAGATTAGGTTGCGCCCCGGCTGGTTCGATCCGGGACGGATCGGCTCTGGCACGGGGGTTGCAGACGCGGGGTAGGGCCGCGTGTGGGGCCGGAGCGAGGTGTGCGAATGAGCAGTGCAGGCGTCGGTGAAACGGCCCAGTGGCGGGCGGAGGTCATCCAGGACTTCGCGCGCTCGGAGCTGTTCGAGCGCACCTTCCAGGAAGGCATGGAGCTGGTCGAAGAGACCGCCGCCTATCTGGACGGCGCCGGCCGCCAGGACTCCAAGCTGTTGTCGCGCAACGCCGCGCTGGCTTACGCCGCCGAAAGCATGCGCCTGACCACCCGGCTGATGCAGGTCGCCAGCTGGCTGCTGGTGCAGCGCGCCGTGCGCGAAGGCCACATGGCGCCGACGGCCGCCTGCGACGCCAGCTACCGCCTGGGCGGGGAGACCCCCGCCTCCAGCCAGGCCGAAGCCCTGCCGAGCCCGCTCAGCCAGCTGCTGGAGCGGTCCGAGCGGCTCTACGAGCGCGTACGCCACCTGGATCGGCGCATGTACGTCGAGGCTGACGACAGCCAGCCCACCACCTCGCCGGTGCTGGCGCAGATGGCGCGACTGAAGGACGCATTCGGGGGGTAGGGGCAGGCCCCTCACCCAACCCTCTCCCCGCAAGCGGGGCGAGGGCTGCACCCGCGTGAACCCTGCAGCTTCCAAGCCCTCGCCCCCATTGGGGGAGAGGGTTGGGTGAGGGGGGCGCGCTGACCGTCAGGCAAATCCCAAACGACGAAACGACAAAAGGCCCGCGCCGGTCAGGCGCGGGCCTTTGCGATTCCGCAAGGCCCCCGAGGGGCCTGGCGGCTTACTTCTTGCCGGTGAAGGCGCCGAACTTGGCGTTGAAGCGCGACACCCGGCCGCCCCGGTCCAGCAGCGTCTGGTTGCCGCCGGTCCACGCCGGGTGGGTCTTGGGATCGATGTCCAGGTTCAGCGTCGCGCCTTCCTTGCCGTAGGTCGAGCGCGTCTGGTACGTCGTGCCGTCCGTCATCACCACGGTGATGAAGTGGTAGTCGGGATGAGTGTCTTGTTTCATGGGGCTGTCGGACCGACTTGAAGGCTGGACGGAAGAGCCGTCATCAAGAACGGCTCGCTGAAGAACGCGCGCCTATACACGAGGCGGGTCCCTGAGTGCAAGGGGGCGCGCGCGCCAGGCGTCTTAGTGCAAGGACCGAAGTATGGCTGACGATGTCGCGCGGGCCGAGGGCCGGCCAGGCGCGGGGGAACTCCTCAAGGCGGACCTGGCGGCCGCCGCCGCGGGCCGCGAGAAGCGCCGCGATCTGAAGCCGCTGCGCTATCTGGCGCCCTTCGTTCGCGCGCACCGCGGCGACGCCTTCCTCGCCGGCGGCTTTCTGCTGCTGTCCACCAGCGCCAGCCTGGGCCTGACCTGGGCGGGGCGGCTGCTGGCCGACAAGGGCTTCGCCTCCGGCAACGCCCACCAGCTCGGCCTTTGGTTCCTGATCGCGGGCGCCGTCGTGCTGACCCTGGCCGGGGCGACCGCCGGGCGGTTCTATTTCATCTCCAAGCTCGGCGAGCGGGTGGTGGCCGATATCCGGGTCGCCCTCTATCGCCACGTCATGACCCTGGACCAGGCGGCGTTCCTCAACATCCGCGTGGGCGAGGTGCTCTCGCGGATGACCACCGACCTGACCATCGTCGAGAACATGGTCGGCTCGTCGATCTCCGTGGCCCTGCGCAACTTCCTCACCCTGATCGGGGCGCTGGCCCTGCTGATCGTGGTCAGCCCAGCCTTCACCGGCTTCGTCGTGCTGCTGGCCGCCCTGGTGATCGTGCCGCTGTTCGTCACCGGCCGGCAGGTCCGGCGGTTGTCCGTCAACGCCCAGGAACGCTTCGCCGGCGCCGTCACCTACGCGGGCGAGACCCTGGACGCCCTGGAGACCATCCAGGCCTTCGGACGCCAGAAGCGGGCCGGGGATCGTTTCGCCGGCGCCGTGGAGGGCGCCTTCCAGGCCTCGCTAAAGCGCATCGGCGCGCGGGCCTTCATGACCGCCCTGGTGATGGTGCTGATCGCCGGCGGCGTCGGCGTGGTGCTGTGGCAGGCGTCGGTGGCGGTGTTCGTGCATCACACCATGAGCGGCGGCACCCTGCTGCAGTTCGTGTTCCTGTCGGTGATGGCGGCCGGCTCGGTCGGCGCCCTGGGCGAGACCTATGGCGATCTGCAGAAGACCGCTGGCGCCATGGACCGCATCGCCGAACTGCTGTCGGCCGAACCCGCGATCGCCGCGCCGCCCGCGCCCACGCCGCTGCCGTCGCCCGCCCGCGGCGCGCTGGCCCTGCGCCACGTGGACTTCGCCTATCCCGGCCGGCCCGACCTGCCGGCGCTGCATGGCTTCGACCTGACCGTCCAGCCGGGCGAGCGGGTGGCGCTGGTGGGACCGTCCGGGGCCGGCAAGAGCACGGTCTTCCGTCTGCTGCTGCGGTTCTACGATCCGCAGGCCGGGCAGGTGATGGTGGACGGCGTCGACCTGCGCGAGGCCGACCCGGACGAGGTGCGCGCGCGCATGGCCCTGGTGGCCCAGGATGCGGCGCTGTTCTCCGGTTCGGCGCTGGAGAACCTGCGCTTCGGCCGCGAGGAGGCCAGCGTCGAGGAGCTCAAGGCCGCCGCCCGCGCGGCCGAGGCGGCCGCCTTCCTGGAAGCCCTTCCGGAAGGCTACGACACCCCGCTGGGCGAACGCGCCAAGACCCTCTCGGGCGGACAGCGGCAGCGCCTCGCCATCGCCCGCGCCCTGGTGCGCAATGCGCCGATCCTGCTGCTCGACGAGGCCACCAGCGCCCTCGACGCCGAGAACGAGCGCCTGGTGCAGCGCGCCCTGCACGACGCCATGGCCGGCCGCACCACCCTGGTGATCGCCCACCGCCTGGCCACCGTGCTGGAGGCCGACCGCATCGTGGTGATGGACCAGGGTCGGGTGGTGGAGGAAGGCAAGCACAGCGAGCTGATCGCCCGCGGCGGCCTCTACGCCCGCCTGGCGCGTCTCCAATTCGGGGACCAGGCGGCCTAGCCCCTCGGCGCGGCAAGCTTCGCCGGGCGCGGGAACCGTGTTATCTCAGCACCCGGACAACCGCGGACACGCGGGACGGGGAGAGTGGGTCGGGGAGAAGCGCCGTGCGCCTGGCGATCATCGGACTGGCGGGGTTGCTGCTGCTGGCCGGCTGTTCCAAGCCGTCGCCGGGCGCTGCCGGCAAGGATGCGCGGGCGGCGTCGCCCGCCGCCAGCGCCGCGGCCAGCCCGCCGATCGAGGGAACCTTCTACGGCAACGGCAAGCCGGGATCGCTGAACTTCGTCGGCGCCTATGCCGACGATCCGTTCGACGGCAAGCCGGTGACGGCCGTCGTGCTCTCGTCCCAGGACCAGGCCGGCCACGCCAAGCCGGTGTTCGATGCGGTGTTCGGCAAGCTCGGCGACGCGATCGTCGCCAAGATCGAACCGGACGGCAGCCTGATCGGCGTCGACGTGGTCAACTCCGGCCTGCAGAGCCCCAGCGGCTCGATCTCCCTCTCCGGCGTGGTCACGCTGAAGGACTATCACGCCGAAGGCGGCCAGATCTCCGGGCGGCTGACCACGGGCGGCGATGTCGACGTGTTCGGCCAGAAGCTGCAGATCGACGTCAGCTTCCGCACCAAGGCGCCGTAGGGCGCGGGCCCGGTCCCTAGGCGGCCATCGGCAGCCCGGCCGCCTGCCGCGCCTTCATCTGCCGCAGCCAGCCATGCAGCGCCTCGCAGTCCAGCCCGTGCAGCATCAGCCGGCGGGCCGCGCCGAAGGGGGAGGCCGGCATCAGTGGGCAGCCGTTCTTGACGAAGTTGAGGTGGTAGTCCGACCCCAGGATCCGCGCGACGTAGATGGCGATGGTCTCGTCCAGCTGCAGCGAATGGGCGGCCCGTTCGAAGTCGTCGCGGGGCAGCATCAGGGCGTAGAGCGGCAGGTAGGCCTCGATCGCCGTCTGCACGTCGATCACGTTGAGCGGGCCGGCCGGCAGCGGCTCCAGGTCGAACGGGCCGTCGGAGATCATCGAGAAGTCCAGCTGCGCCGGCGGCGACAGCTCGCGACCCTGTTCGCGCAGGCCCGCGTTCAGCTGGATCACGAAGTTGAACACATTCAGGTCGTGCTGCAGGAAGGCGTCGTCCTGCAAGGCCCGCAGCGTCCGGGGTCGCAGGGGCGTGGTGTCGATCCGCACCGGGCCGGCGTTGGCGGCGATGAAGCCCAGCAGCTCCGTGCCGATGTGGAAGTGTCGCAGGATCAGCCGGTTGGCCTGCGGGCTGGCGAAGCGGCGAAGGCCCCAGTGGATCAGCCGGTGCAGGACGCCGTTGAGGTTCGGTCGCCGCGGCGACAGGGTTCTCAGGCCGCGCGCGACGACCATCAACGCCCACAGGCCCGGCCGGATCGCCGGCGCCAGCCAGCGCCGCGACCCCGACCGCGCGCCGGACACCAGCGCCGTCTTGGCCTCGTCCGCCAGCGGCAGGCTGCGGTCCAACCACAGGGCCCGCCAACGGTCGGGCTGGCGCGGGTCGTAGGCGGCGGTGGGGTCGAAGTCGGGCGGGCGCATCACGCCATCTCCTCGATCTGCAGCACGTAGAGCCGGGCGGTGACCTCCGCCGTGCGGACGATGCGCCGGGCCGCGGCCGGGTCGGGCAGCACGGGACGCAGCATCGCCTCGAATTCCTCGATGTGATCGGCGTCGTTCTCGCCATGATAGACCAGGAAGCGCACTGCCGCCTCCGGCAGGTCCAGGCGCTTCTGCGCCAGGCGGCCCCATTCCAGCGCCTTGAACCGGCCCAGGCCCTCGATGATCCACATGGCGCCCAGCAGGCCCACCGGCTCGGGCTGCGAGGCCTGGTGGAACATCCAGGCCGAAAGCGCCTCGGCGCCGATGTTCTTCTCCGCCCCCTGGATCGCGGCCAGCGCGCCGCCGGCGGCCACATAGTCGGCCTCGAGCATGCGGAAGTCGCGATGCTCCGCCACGGCGTGGCGCATCAGCCGCGAGCGCAGCTCCAGCCGCGCCTCGCCGAGGTTGGAGGCCGCCCGCGACATCCACAGCGCGCCGTCCTTCACCTGCTGGCGCAGGCCGCAGAGGAATCCGCGATAGTCCTCAAGGGTGAAGCGGCCGCGGCTCAGGCGACGGATCAGCGGCGTCTGCGCCAGCCGGCTCTCGAAGTCAGTGAAGACGATCGCCAGGCGGCGCAGGACGTCGGCGGTGTCGCTCCCGCCGGCGAGGGCGGGCGCGGCGGGCGGCAAGGTGGCGGCGGCGACCATCACACCGCCTCCAGCATCATGAAGCCGACCAGGGCGCGGCCGCTCTCCGGCACCACGCAGAGCACCTTCTGCCCCCGCTCCAGCCGCCCGCTCTTCACCAGCTCGTCCAGTATCACCCAGATCGAGGCCGAGCCGATGTTGCCCACCGTGGCGAGGTTCGAGAACCACTTCTCCGGCGGGATGGCGCCGGCGGTCCGCTCCAGCAGCCCCATCAGCTCGTCGCGCAGCGACTGCGCCGAATAGTGGCAGAGCAGCCAGTCGACCGCCTCGGGACGGATGCGCCCCTCGTCGACCTTCTTCAGGTAGACGCCCACCCAGGCGCGGATCACCCGCTTGAGCAGCTCGAAGTCCTGCAGCAGGGCGATGGCGCCGGCCGCGTGCGCGGCGGCGGGACCGGCCTGGCTCCAGGCATGCGTGGCGTCGCCGCGGTCCTCGGCGGCGGCGGCCCCCGCCCACATGCACGGCTCGAAGGCCCCGGCCAGGGACACCACGTCGATGTGGTCGATGCGCAGCGACAGGCCCAGCGGCCGTGGTGCGGGCTCGATGACGACCGCGCCGGCGCCGTCCGACAGGGTGAAGCGCAGGAAATCCGCCTCGGCGGCCAGCCGACCCTTGGCGTCCACCAGCGCGGTGCCCTCGTAGAACGCGGGCCGGAACCAGCGCGACGAGAACTCCCCGGCGCAGGCGGCGGCGACGTCGTGCTCGCCGGCGCGCACGTTCAGCCAGGCGGCCTTGGCGGCCATCAGCGCCGAGCCGCACACCGACTGGAAGCTGGCCACCTCCAGCGCGCCGCCGCCGAGTTCGCCGTGCACGGTCACGCCATGCCCGGGCACCAGGTAGTCCCCTTGGGTGGTGGCGGCCGCCAGGTAGTCCAGGTCGGCGTGACCCAGGCCGGCGTCGTCCAGCGCGGCCCGCACCGCCTTGGCGCACATGCCGGCGTTGCTGTCGGTGGGCCGCCCGTCGGCGTCCAGGGCGTAGTGCCGGGTCTTCACGCCGTTCCACTGCAGCGCCCTGCGGCCGAGCAGGCTGGGACGTCCGCCGATGCGGCCGATGCGGTCCTCGATCTGGTCGTTGCCCACCGGCAGGCCGGGCAGGAAGGCGCCGGCGCCGGTGATGTAGGCGTCTCTGAGCTGGGTCATGGTCTCCAATTCCCCGTTGACGGGTGGGGAATACGACGCGGTCTCAAGCAATGCAAGTGAGTACTCACTCACAAAAATGAGAGGCGCGGTTGATGCCGCACAGGATGTGAGCCGCACAGGCTCTCGACGGCGCGCGGCTGCCCGCTTAGCTTGCAGCCGCAGGGGGTGCGTCATGAGCTTGAGCGGTCAGGATCCGGCGGCGGAGCGCCGCGAGCCATCGCTGTTCATCAGATCCACGGCGCCGCCTCGCCCGGCGCGGCGCATGGGGGGCGTGAACGTCCCGGTGCTGGTGGTGGGCGGCGTGGTCGCGGCGCTGGCGATCTTCGCCGGCTTCACCCTGCTGGCCCCGCACTCGGCGCTGATGGACAGCCTCAACGGGGCGACCCCCAGCATCAGCGAGGCGAAGACCTGCCTGCGCGACCGCGACTTCAACTGCGCCGAGGCGGACCTGCGCGCCTACATGCGCAAGTACCCCAACGACGCCAACACCGGGGCCTTGCTGGCCATCACCCTGACCCAGGACGGCCAGCACAAGGAGGCGTTGCCCTACTACAGGAAGGCGGTGGCCGACGGCGTGTCGACCTACGACCTGTTCGCCAACTACGCCATCAGCCTGGACACCACCGGCCAGACCGACGAGGCGATCAAGCAGAACTACGCGGCCCTGAAGCTGGTCCCCAACCTGGTGGACGTGCGCGGCGCCCTGGCCGACCAGCTGGTCAAGCGCGGCAAGGTGCAGGAAGCCCTGACCGTGCTGGAAGGCTTCGACCAGACGCTGCAGGACGAGGGCCAGCCGCCGTACTTCGCGGCCAAGTCCAGCCAGATCCGCGCCCGGTTCCATCTCGCCGCCGCCGGCCCGGCCGCCGCCGCGGGTCCGGTGGGCGCGCCGGCCCCTGAAGTCGCCCTGCAGGCCGAGAACGGCGCCCTCTACGTCCCGGCCCTGGTGGACGGGGCGATCACCCTGCGCTTCGTGGTCGACAGCGGCGCCAGCGACGTGGTGATCCCGGGCGACGTCGCACGCACCCTGATGCGGATGGGCAAGCTGTCGAGCGCCGACTATCGCGGCGTGGGCATGGCGATCCTGGCCGACGGCTCGCGGGTGCCGGCGCAACGCGTGGTGCTGCACTCGCTGACGGTCGGCGGGCACGAAGTGAAGGACGTGCTGGCCTCGATCACCGACGCGCGCGGCTCACTGCTGCTGGGCCAGAGCTTCCTGCGCCACTTCAAGTCCTGGTCGATCGACAACCGCCGTCACGTGCTGGTGCTGCAGGGCTAGAGCGGGTTCCTTTCTGACGGAATCGGGGTTCCCAAATCAGCGGGGAGCTGATTCACCCTGGCTGCTGGGGGAGGCCAGCTGGGATGACGGCTCCTTACTCGATGGATCTTCGGGCGCGGGCGATGGCGCGCCGGGCTGCGGGCGAGACGCATCGCGAGATTGCGGCTGCGCTGCAGGTGGCGCCCTCGTGCATATCGAAGTGG
>NZ_JBMSEC010000007.1:285686-399436 GCF_049446115.1 Caulobacter sp. KR2-114 | reverse complement strand
CCCCCCTTGGGGGAGGGGGACCCCCGAAGGGGGTGGAGGGGGCTCCCGCGGAGATCAGTCGGCCAGGTGGTGGGCGTCGTTCAGGCTGACCAGGTTCTTCTGGCCGGAGCGGGCGCACATGAAACGGTGGACCGAGGTGTAGACCGGCTCGAAGAACAGGCGGGGGGCCATGCCCAGCACGTGGGCGGTCCAGACGTTGATCACCCCGCCGTGGCAGAACACCGCCACCCGCCGGCCCGGGTTGGCCTCGACGATGCCTTCCAGCGCCTTCACCACGGCGGCCTGGAAGCCGACGATGTCGACCTCGTGCTGGCCCTGGGCGAAGGCCAGCCAGGCGGCGTAGTCCTCGCGCTTGAGCTCTTCCATCGGCGTATAGGCGCCCGAGCCGCGGTCGAACTCGGCGATGTCCTCATGGGTGTTGACCGCCAGGCCGGCCGCTTGCGCGAACGGTTCGGCGGTCTGGATCGCCCGGCGCATGGTCGAGGCCCAGACCTCGTCCACCCCCTGCCCGGCCAGCCGGCGCGCGACCCGGCGCGCCTGGTCGTGGCCGATGTCGGACAGCTCGGGATCGGCGGTCTCGGCGCTGCGCACCGGCAGGCCGTGGCGGATGAGGATCAGTTCCATGCGCGCCGCTGTGCCAGCCGCGCGCCGGGGAAGGCAAGAGGGCGGCGATCAGGGGCCTGAAGCGCGATCAGGCCGCCGAGGCGGACCAGCGCGCGGTCTCGTCGACCATCTCGTGGTCGTCCAGGGCCATGTCGTCCCAGTCGAGGTCCGGCGGCGGGCGGGTCGCGGCGGCGATCACCGCCTGGACCTCGGACGCCGTGGCGGCGCCGACGATGACGCTGTCGGCCTCCGGTCGCGACAGGGCGAAGCCCAGGGCGGCCTGCAGCGGGTCGGAGCGGCCCTCGGCGATCATCCGGCGCGCCCGCGACAGGCGGGCGGCGGCGGCCTTGTACTGGCTGGGCACCCGGTCGGGCGGCAGGAACAGGAGGCCGTTGAGGAACACCGAGCGCAGGTGCACCTCGACGCCCAGGGCCTTCACCGCCGCCAGGCTGCCGTCCACCAGCAGGCGCTGGTCGAGCAGCGACACCGGGGCCTGGATCAGGTCCGGGCGGAAGCGGCGGGCCAGGCCGGCGGGATCGTCCGAGGCGTAGGCCGAGATGCCGACCTTGTTGAACAGGCCCGCGTCGCGCATGGCGAACAGGCGCTCCCACATGGCCATGCCGTAGGGCGAGAACAGGTCGCCGGCGGACTGCACGACGATGGCGTCGGCGCCGGGCACGCCCAGGCGCGCCAGGGTGGCGCGGGCCTCGGCCTCGACGAAGTCCGGGCCGCGGTCGCCGCGGGCGGCCTTGATGGTCATCCGCAGCGACGGGCTGCGCGGCAGCACGCGGCCGAGAATCTGCTCGGCGTGCGGCGAGGCGGCGCCGGCGTCCAGCACGCTGACGCCCGAGCGGGCGGCGATCGACAGGATGTCGCGAACTTCAAGCTCGGGCGGGCGGCCGCGGCCGACGGCGGCGCCGTCGAGGCCGAACTGGGCCGTACCCAGACCAAGCTTGGAAACCAGAGGATGCATCAGGCGTGGACGTGTCCCAACCGGCGCGCGTTTCCGCGACTCGTCCCTCCGTCCTACAGGCAAGATGCTAAAGAACCCGTATCCAGGACATTGCCGAGCGGTTAATCCGCGCCAATATCGAGCCCATGTCCGAACCCGCCGACACGCCGCCGCCGCCGACCGTTTCGGCCGCCATCGAACCCCTGCCGGAATGGCCGCTGTTCGGCTTCGCCGACGATGCGCGCCCGGCGCTGCGGGCGGCGCTGGAGGCGGGCAGGCCCGCCGCCCTGGCCACCATCGTCGACCTGGGCGAGGGTGGGCCGCGTCCGATCGGCACGCAGATGGTGCTGGCCGAAGGGGTGGTCTCGGGCTTCCTGTCCGGCGGCTGCCTGGAAAGCGACGTCGCCGGCCATGCCCGCGCCTGCCTGGCCGACGGCCAGCCGCGCCGGCTGGTGTACGGCGAGGGCAGCCCCTGGCCGGACATCCGCCTGCTGTGCGGCGCCCGCATCGAGATCCTGCTGGAGCGCATCGCCCCCGACGATCCGGCGGCCCTGACGCTGCTGGCGCTGGAGCGCGCGCGGATCCCGGCGCGCTGGCTGTCCGACGGCCTGCGCCGCGCCTGCGGCCCGGCCGACGACGCCCCGGCGCCCTGGCAGGGCGCGTTCAGCCGCGTGTACGAACCGCCGCTGCGGCTGATCGTGCTGGGCTCGGACCCCACCGCCCTGGCGATCGCCACCCTGGGCGGGCAGATGGGCTGCGAGACCACCCTGGTGCGGCCCAAGGGTCCCGGCGCGCCGCCGGCCCTGCCCGGCTTCGCCTACAGCCGCGACGAGCCGGCGCAGGCCATGGCCGCGATTGGCCTGGACGCCTTCACCGCCGTGGCGGTCGCCACCCACGAGGCGGAGCTGGACCATGCCGCCCTGGCCGCGGCCCTGCCGTCGAAGGCCTTCTACGTCGGCGCCCTTGGCGCGCGGCGGCGGGTGGGCGAGCGCAAGGCCGCGCTGCTGGCGGCCGGGGTGTCCGACGGCGACGTGGCCAGGCTGCACGCGCCGATCGGCCTGGACCTTGGCGGCAAGGCGCCCTGGGAGGTGGCCGTCGCCGTGCTCGGCGAGATCACCGCGATCCGCTACGCCCGCGACAGGATCAGCATGTCCACCGGCTCGCCCGCCGCGACGGCTGAGGCTCCGACCGGCCGGCGCAGCAGGGCGTCGGCCTCGGCGAACACGGTGACCAGCGACGAGTCCTGATCGCGGAACGGGGTGGCGACCACCGCCCCGTCCTCGGCCCACGACAGCTTCGCCCGCATCCAGTGCTCGCGCGGCCCGTTGGCGGCCAGCGCCGCGGCCGACCGCGCGCGGACGATGCGGGTGGCCGGATCGGCGCCCTGCATGGCCAGCACCAGCGGCCGCAGGAACAGCTGGGCGCAGACCATGGCCGAGGCCGGGTTGCCCGGCAGGCCCAGCACCCGGCGCCCATCGGCCAGGGTTCCGAACCAGGTCGGCTTGCCCGGCCGCACGGCGATGCTCTCCACCGCCATCGTCAGGCCCAGGCGCCCCAGCGCCGGCTTGACCAGGTCGTGGTCGCCCACCGAGGCGCCGCCCAGGGTGACCACCAGGTCGCCGCCGGCCGCGGCGACGGGATCGGCGATGGCCGCCTCGTCGTCGCCCACCGAGGCCAGGGCCACCGGCTCGGCGCCCCACGAGCGCAGCAGGGCCGCCAGGGCGGTGGTCCCGGAGTTGTAGATCTGGAACGGGCCGGGCGCGCCGCCGGGCTCGACCACCTCCTCGCCGGTGGACAGCACAACCACCCGCGGCCGGCGGGCGACGGTCAGCCGCGCGCGCCCGGCCGAGGCGGCCAGGGTCAGGCGCCAGGGGTCCAGCCGCACGCCGGCCGGCAGCAGGCCGGTCCCGGCCGCAAAGTCCCCGCCCTCGGGGCGGATGTAGCTGGAGCCGGCCGCCGCCGGCACGGTCACGTGCGCGCCGTCCCGCCGGGCGTCCTCCTGGATGACGATCCAGTCGGCGCCGTCCGGAACCGCCGCCCCGGTGAAGATGCGCACCGCCTGGCCGGCGGCCAGGGTTCCGGTCCAGGCGTGGCCCGCGGCGCTCTCGCCGACGATCTCCAGCGTCCCCGGGCAGTCGGCCGCGCGCACCGCCCAGCCATCCATGGCCGAAGCCGCGAACGGCGGCTGGCTGCGGCCGGCCACAACCGGCTCGGCCAGGGTCCGGCCGAGCGCATCCTCCAGCGCCACGTCCTCACCGGGCATGCGCGCGGCGGCGGCCAGCATGCGCGCCCGGGCGTCCTCGACGGGCAGCAGCTTCATGCCGCCCGCCAGTCGCCGGAGGCGCCGCCGGACTTCTCCAGCAGCCGCACGCCCTCGATCGCCATGCCGCGCTCGGCCGCCTTGAGCATGTCGTAGATCGTCAGGCAGGCGACGGAGACCGCGGTCAGCGCCTCCATCTCCACGCCCGTGGGACCGGTGGTCTTGACCTGGGCGGTGACCGCCAGGCCGCCCTCGGCGGCCTCGACGCTGACCGTCACCTTGGACAGGGCCAGCGGATGGCACAGCGGGATCAGGTCCGACGTCCGCTTGGCCGCCATCACCCCGGCCAGCTCGGCCACCGCCAGCACGTCGCCCTTGCGGCCCTGGCCGCTGAGCGCCAGCTGCAGGGTCTGCGGCGTCATGCGCACGAAGCCGGTGGCCCGCGCCTCGCGCGCGGTGGCCGCCTTGCCGGAGACGTCCACCATCCGCGCCCGGCCCTCGGCGTCCAGGTGGGTGAGCTTGGGCGCGCCGCTCATCGCTCCATCAGCCTCGGCATCAGTTCGACCATGTTGCAGGGGCCGTGGCGGCTGTCGAGCTGGGCGGCGATCACCTTGTCCCAGCCGTCCTTCACCGCCCCGTTCGAGCCGGGCAGGCAGAAGATGAACACCCCGTCGATGATCCCCGCCAGCGCCCGCGACTGCAGGGTGGACAGGCCCACCGACTGGTAGCTGACCAGGTGGAAGATCACCGAGAAGCCGTCGATCTTCTTGTCCAGCAGCGGCTCGACCGCCTCGGGGGTGACGTCGCGGCCGGTGATGCCGGTGCCGCCGGTGGTGACGATGGCGTCCACTTCGCCGGAGGTGGTCCAGGCCTTCACCTGGCTGCGGATCGCGGCCACCTCGTCACGCACGATGCGCCGGGCGGTCAGCACGTGGCCCGCGCCGGTGATGCGGTCGGCCAGCACCTGGCCGGAGGTGTCGCTGGCCTCGTCGCGGGTGTCGGAGACGGTCAGCACCGCGATCCGCACCGGGGTGAACGGCCGATCGGGATTGATCTTCCCGCCAGGGGCCAGGGTCACGTTGGCGCTCATGTCATGCTGCTCCAGCTCAGTCCCAGCGCGCGGCGTCGGCCAGGTCGCGGGCGGTGGGCTCGACCCAGCGCTCCCCATCCGGGCCGTGCTCCTTCTTCCAGAAGGGCGCGCGGGATTTCAGATAGTCCATCAGGTGGTCGCAGGCCTCGAAGGCCGCGCGCCGGTGCGCCGAGGCGGCGGCGACGAACACGATCGCCTCCCCCGGCGCGATGCGCCCGACCCGGTGCAGGATGGCGAAGTCCTGCAGGCCGAAGCGGCTGACCGCGGCGTCGGCGATCTCGCCGATCTGCGCCTCGGTGAAGCCGGGATAGGCTTCCAGCTCCAGGGCGGCCGCCTGGCCCTGTTCGCCGCGGGCGATGCCGACGAAGCTGGCCACCGCGCCGGTCTCGCGCCGCCCGGCGCAGAAGCGCGACAGCTCCGCCCCCGGATCGAAGGCCTGGTCGGTGAGCCGGATCACCGGCTCAGCCCCCGCTCATCGGCGGCAGGAAGGCCACTTCCGCAGCGCCCTCCAGGGCCGCGTCGCCGCGCACCAGCACCTTGTCCACCGCCGCGCGCACGCCCGGCCCGTCCAGCGCCTCGCCCAGCGCCCGGTCGGCCTCGGCGATCAGCGCCTTCAGCGCCGAGAGCCGCGGCGGCGTAGGCTCGAACGCCCGCTCGCGCCAGCCGGCCAGGTCGCTGAGGCGGCCGAACAGCAGCACCGTCGCCACCGCTCAGCCCCCGGTCGTCGACATGTGCCGCGTCACCGACGGGGCGGCGCCGCGATCGATGTGGAAGTCGTGGCCCTGGGGCTTGGCGTCCACCGCCAGGCGGATCGCCGCCACCAGCTCGGCGTCGCTGGCGCCGCTGCGCAGCACCGCGCGCAGGTCGCTGGCGTCCTCGCGCCCCAGGCAGGTGTGCAGGGTGCCGGTGCAGGTCAGCCGCACGCGATTGCAGGCCTCGCAGAAATTGTGCGTCAGCGGGGTGATGAAGCCCAGCCGGCCGCCGGTCTCGGCCACCCGCACATAGCGCGCCGGACCGCCGGTGTTCAGCGGCAGGTCGGTGAGGGTCCAGAAACTGGCCAGCTCGGCGCGCACCGCCTCCAGCGACAGGAACTGGTCGGTGCGGTCCTCGTCGATCTCGCCCATCGGCATGGTCTCGATCAGGGTCATGTCCAGGCCCCGGCCGTGCGCCCACTGGATCAGCGCCGGCAGCTCGGCGGCGTTGTCGTGCGACAGGGCCACGGCGTTGATCTTCACCGCCAGGCCTGCCGCCTGGGCCGCGTCGATGCCGGCCAGCACCTGGGCCAGGTCGCCGCCGCGGGTCAGGCGGGCGAAGCGGTCCGGATCGAGGGTGTCGAGGGAGACGTTGATCCGCCTGACGCCGTGCGCCGCCAGCTGCGCGGCGAACTCGGCCAGCCGCGTGCCGTTGGTGGTCAGGGTCAGCTCGTCCAGGGCGCCCGACTTCAGGTGCCGCGACAGCGCCTCGACCAGGTTCATCAGCCCCTTGCGCACCAGCGGCTCGCCGCCGGTCAGCCGCAGCTTGCGCACGCCCAGGCCGACGAAGGCGGAGGCGATGCGGTCCAGCTCCTCCAGCGTCAGCACCTGCGCCTTGGGCAGGAAGCGCATATGCTCGGACATGCAATAGACGCAGCGCAGGTCGCAGCGGTCGGTGACCGACACGCGCAGATAGGTGACGTGGCGGCCGAAGCCGTCGATCAGGCCCTGGCCGTCTGCGGGCCGGGCCCGTCGTGCTTGCGGCGGGGCGAGGTCATAGGGCGTCATGCCCGCGCAACATAGGGGCGAAAGGGCGATGGCGACAGGGGGCGACACTAAAGCTGGGGCCGAAGGCGGGGGCGAAGGTGGGGGCGATCCGGCCGGTCGGCTGGAGGCGGTGGTGCTGGCCGGCGGCTTCGGCGCGCGCTTCGGCGGCGGCAAGCTGAGCGCGGCCTGGCGCGGCGGCGCGCTGATCGACGGGGCCCTGGCGGCGGCCTTCGCCGCGCCGGCGCGCGCCGTCACCGTGGTCACGGGCGCCGATCCGGCGGTCGCCGACGCGGCCCGCGCCGTCGCGGCGGCCCGGGGCGAGGCCCGGCGGCTGCGTCTGGTCCACGCCGCGGACCACGCCGAGGGCATGGCCGCGACCCTGCGCGCCGGCATCGCCGCCCTGCCGGCCGATGCGGCGGGGGCCTTCGTCTTCCTGGGCGACATGCCGCGCATCCCCGCGGCCGTGCTGCCGGCGCTGGCCGCCGCCGTGACCGCCGGCGCCCCGGCCGCCGCCCCGACCTGGGCCGGCCAGCGGGGACATCCGGTGCTGTTCGCCGCCGCCCTGTTCCCCGGCCTTCTGGCGCTCACCGGCGACGAGGGCGCCCGCACCGTCCTGCGCGCCCTGGGCCCAGCCCTCGCCCTGGTCGAGGCCCCCGACGACGGCGTACTGTTCGACGTCGACACCCCGGGGCAGCTGGCGGGCGGCTGACCTCCGGTCGCCGCTCCCCCTTCCTTCTGTCATCCCGGAGAGGCGCGCCAGCGCCTTGTCCGGGACCGCCGGAAGCGCTGGTGAATGAAGCCGTTGCCGCGCGTCGGCGCCTGCCGCGGTCCCGGATATCCGCTGCGCGGATTCCGGGATGACAGCATAGAGAAGACGGGAAGGCTTGCGCCTGTCTCCTAGCTCTTCACGAACGGCAGGCTGGTGGTCGGCTTGCCGGTGAGGGCCAACAGGGCGTTGGCGACCGCGGGGGCGATCACCGGGGTGCCGGGCTCGCCGATGCCGGTAGGCTTGTTGGCCGAAGGGACGATATGCGTCTCCACGGTCGGCGCCTCGTTCATCCGCAGCACCCTGTAGGCGTCGAAGTTCTTCTGCTCCACCACCCCGTCCTTCAGGGTGATCTGGCCGAAGAGCGCCGCCGACAGGCCGTAGCAGACCCCGCCCTCCATCTGCGCCGCGATCTGGTCCGGCGAGATCGCCACGCCGCAGTCCACCGCGCAGACCACCCGGCCGACCTTCGGCGTTCCGCCGTCCAGCTTCACCTCGGCCACCTGCGCCACCACCGAGCCGAAGCTCTCGTGCACCGCCACCCCCTGGGTCCAGCCGTCGGTCGGCTTGCCGGCCTTCTCCACCGCCAGGTTCAGCGCCGCCAGGTGCCGGTTGGCGCCGGCCTTGACGTAGAGCGCGCGCCGGTAGGCCACCGGATCCTGGCCGGCCTTGCGGGCCAGCTGGTCGATGGTGTGTTCCATGACGAAGGCGGTGTGCGTCGCCCCCACCGAGCGCCACCACAGCACCGGCACCCCGGCCGGCGGCAGCGAGACCTGGCCGTCGACGATCGGCGTCGCCTTCAGGTAGGGCGACTCCGCCGCCCCCTCGACCGCCGTCTGGTCCGGCCCCTTGCCGGCCGGGATCGGCGAGCCCTTCATGATCGACTGGGTGACGATGCGATGGCGCCAGTGGGCCGGGAAACCGTCGGCGCCCAGGGCCACCTTCAGCGCGTGATGGGTCATCGGCCGGTAGTAGCCGGCCGTCATGTCGTCCTCGCGGGTCCACACCAGCTTCACCGGCCGGCCGTCGCCCACATGCTTGGCGATATGCACGCACTCGGACACGTAGTCGGACTGGAAGTTGGCCCGCCGGCCGAACGAGCCGCCGGCGAACAGGGTCTCGATCTCCACCGACCCCGGCAGGGCGCCGACGATCTTGCCGGTGTTGAGCTGGTCCACGGTGGGGATCTGCGAGCCGAAGGTCAGCCGGTGCTTGCCGCCGCCGATCTCGGCGACGCAGTTCATCGGCTCCATGGTGGCGTGCGCCAGGTACGGGAAGTCGTACAGCGCCTCGACCACCGTCCCGCCCATCGCCGCGTTGGCGTCGCCCGCGGCCTTGAACGGCTGCCACTTGGCCTCGCCGTCCACCGCCTGCGTCCCCGCGGCGATGGCGTGGTAGCCGGCCAGGATCTGGTCGCTGGAGCGCTTTTCGGCCTTGTCGTCGTCCCAGGTCACCTTCAGGGCGTCGCGGCCCTGGCGCGCGGCCCAGGTGGAGCTGGCGACCACCGCCACGCCCGACGGGATCTGGAACACGTCCACCACGCCGGGCGTCGCGCGCGCGGCCTTGTCGTCGACGCTCTTCACCTTGCCGCCGAAGCGCGGACTGTGCGCCACCATCGCCGTCAGCATGTTGGGCAGGTGGACGTCCTGGGTGAAGCGCGCGGTCCCGGTGGACTTGGCGTGGGAGTCCTTGCGCCGCACCCGGTCGGTGCCGATCAGGGTGAAACGGCTGGGGTCCTTCAGCACCGGCTTTTCCGGCGGCTTGACCTTGGCTGCATCGGCCAGCAGCTCGGCGAACGACGCCGACTTGCCGGAGGGGTGGCCGACCACGCCGTCCTTCACCGTCACCTCGCCGGCGGGCACGGACCAGCGGCCGGCCGCCGCCTGGACGAACATCGCCCGCGCCGCGGCCCCGGCCTGGCGCAGCTGCAGCCAGCTATTGGAGATGGCCGACGAGCCGCCTGTGCCCTGCACCCCCATGCCGAGGTTCTGATAGACCTTGGCGTTGGCGGCGGCCTGTTCGACCTTCACCTTGTCCCAGTCGGCGTCCAGTTCCTCGGCGACCATGGCCGACAGGCCCGCGTGGTTGCCCTGGCCGAACTCGATATGCTTGGAGATCACCGTGACGGTTCCGTCCTGGGCGATCTTGATGAAGGGGCCGAAGGCGCCGAAGTCGGTCTTGGCGCCGATCGACAGCAGGCCGGCCGGCGAGCAGCCGACCAGCAGGGCGCCGCCGGCGGTGGCGGCCGTGACCACGAGCACCTCGCGGCGCGAGGGGACGAAACCCTTGGCGGGAGCGTTCATGAGCCGGTCTTTCCTTAGGCCGCGGTGGCCGCGGCGGGCTGCGCCGCGCCGCCCGTGGCCGCGTCCTTGATCGCCGCGCGGATGCGCTGGTAGGTGCCGCAGCGGCAGATGTTGCCGCTCATCGCCTCGTCGATGTCGGCGTCGCTGGGATGCGGCTTCTGCGCCAGCAGCGCCGCGGCGGACATGATCTGGCCGGACTGGCAGTAGCCGCACTGCGGCACGTCGTGCTTGACCCACGCCGCCTGCAGCGGGTGCGTCCCGCCCAGGCCCTCGATGGTGGTGATCTTGCCGGCGCCCACCGCGGCGATCGGCGTCTGGCACGCGCGGATCGCCTGGCCGTCCAGATGCACGGTGCACGCCCCGCACTGGGCGATGCCGCAGCCGTACTTGGTGCCGGTCATCTGCAGCTCGTCGCGCAGCACCCACAGCAGCGGGGTGTCCGGCGCGGCGGTCACGCTCACCGCGTGGCCGTTGATGTTGAGCGTGGTCGCCATGCTGTCCCTCCCGACGCAGTAACTGAACGATGTTAAGACGCATTCGCCGGGCCGTACAGCCCGCCCGTCGCCACACTGGCCGCATCAGGCTAGAAACCCTGCATGCACAGCCTGCCCGATCGCCGAGCGTCCTGACGTGGAGGCCTTTCCCGCCTTCTTCCCCCTGGCCGGCCGCCGGGTGGTGATCGCCGGCGCCGGCGAGGCGGCCGAGGCCAAGCTGCGGCTGTTCGAGGGCTCGCCGGCGCAGATCGTGCGCCTGGAGGGCGAGGCCGCCGCCGATCCCGCCGCCTACGCCGGCGCCGCCCTGGCGTTCGTGGCGATCGCCGAGGATGCGCCCCGCCGGGCCGCCGCCGCCGCCGCCCGCGCCGCGCACGTGCCGCTGAACGTGGTCGATCATCCCGAGCTCTGCGACTTCCACACCCCGGCGGTGATCGACCGGGGCCAGGTGGTCGCCGCCATCGGCACCGGCGGCGCGGCGCCGCTGCTGGCCTCGCTGATCCGCGCCGACGTCGAGGCGCGGGTGCCCGCCGGCGCCGGGCGGCTGGCCGCCCTGCTGCAGCGGCGCCAGGACGCCGTGCGCGAGGCCTTCCCCGATCTTGTCCAGCGGCGGGCCTTCCTGCGGCGCGCGATCGCCGGCCCCGCCGCCGAGGCCGCCCTGCGCGGCGACATGGCCGAGGCCGAGGCGCGGCTCGACGGCGCCATCGCCGAGGGCGCCGCGGGCCTTGGCGGGGTCAGCGTCGTGCTGGGCGCACGGACGCCCGAGCTGATCTCGCTGCGCGCCGCGCGCGTGCTGGCCGAGGCCGACGTGGTGGGCGGCGACGAGGCGCTGCTGGCGCGCCATGCCCGCCGCGACGCCGGCCGCGTCGATCCTGCCGATCACGCCGCCATCGCCGCGCGCGCCGCCGAAGGCCAGGCCGTGGCCCTGGCGCTGGAGGCGACCGATCCCGCGCTGACGGAGGTCCTGGCCCGCGCCGGCCTGGGGCTCGCGGTCCTGCAGCCGGCGCCGGGCGACGCATGAGGCTGAGCGCCGACGATCTGCAGGCCCTGGCGCTGTCCCTGCGGGTGGCCGTCACGGCGACGGCGGCCGGCCTGCCCGTCGCCATCCTCACCGCCCTGGCCCTGGCCCGCGGCCGCTTCTGGGGGCGCAGCCTGCTGGACGCCGCCACCCACCTGCCGCTGGTGCTGCCGCCCGTGGCCACCGGCTACGGCCTGCTGCTGCTGCTGGGCCACCAGGGCTGGATCGGCCGCTGGCTGGAGCCGCTGGGGGTGGTGTTCGCCTTCCGCTGGACCGGGGCGGCGCTGGCGGCGGCGGTGATGGCCTTTCCGCTGATGGTGCGGCCGATCCGGCTCTCCATCGAGGCCATCGAGCGCGAGGTGGACGAGGCCGGCCGCACCCTGGGGGCCGGTCCGGTCACCCGCTTCCTGCGCCTGACCCTGCCGCTGGCCGCGCCGGGGGTGGCCGCCGGCGCGGTGATGGGCTTCGCCAAGGCCCTGGGCGAGTTCGGCGCCACCATCACCTTCGTCGCCGCCATTCCGGGCGAGACCCTGACCGTCCCGGCGGCGATCTACCAGGCCACCCAGTCGCCCGGCGAGGAAGGCCACGCCATCGTCCTCTGCGCCGTGTCGGCGACCCTGGCGGTGGCGGCGGTGCTGGTGTCCGAGATCGTCAGCCGCCGCATCGCCCGGCGGCGGGGTTAGAGTCCGGCTGGAGCCCCCATCCCGGCCTTCGGCCGTTCCCCCTGAGGGGGAAGAGAGCCAGTGTCGCAACTTCCGTTCTCTTCCCCCATTGGGGGAAGTCCCCGCGAAGCGGGGGATGGGGGCTCCAGCGGAGGACCGACGCTAGTCCAGCACCTTGCCGCTGGTCTCCTTCAGCAGCAGCGGCAGGGTCAGCACCGACAGGACGGTGAAGATCGCCGGGTACCAGAGGCCCGCGTAGATGTTGCCGGTGGCGGTGACGATGGCGAAGGCGCTGAACGGCACGAAGCCGCCCACCCAGCCGGTGCCGACGTGGTACGGCAACGACATCGCCGTGTAGCGCACCCGGGTGGGGAAGGTCTCCACCAGGCAGGCGGCCATCGGCCCGAACAGCGCCGTGCAGGCGATGGTGAACACCGTCAGCACGCCCAGCAGCCCCAGGAAGTTGACCCGCGCGGGATCGGCCTTGGCCGGATAGCCCGCGGCGACCAGCGCCGCCTTGAGTTTCGCCGCCACCGCCGCCTTGGCCGCCTTGAGGTGGGCCGGGTCCTGGCCCTTGGCGTCCACCGAGGGGACGAGGGTCTGGCCGATGCGCACCTGCGCCAGGGCGCCGGCCGGGGCGGCCTCGTTGCGATAGGAGATCCCCGCGTTGGCGAGCGCGCTCTTGGCGATGTCGCAGGCGCTGGAGAAGCTGGCCTTGCCGGTGATGTCGAACTGCAGCGAACAGGTGGCGGGATCGGCCACCACCGTCACCGGCGTGCGCGCCTGGGCCTCGGCCAGGGCCGGGTTCGACAGGCTCTCGAGCATGCGGAAGCCGGGGTAGAGGAACAGCACGAACAGGGTCATGCCGGCCCACATCACCCACTTGCGCCCCACCCGGTCCGACAGGGCGGCGAACAGCACGTACAGCGGCGCGCTGATGATGGTGATCGACACCAGCAGCATCCGGCCGGTGGCCGAGTCCAGCTTCATGAACTGCTCGAGGAACACCTGCTCGGCATAGAAGAACAGGGTGTACCAGGCCGCGCCCTGGGCGCTCATGAACGCCACCAGCACGATCAGCACCAGCTTCAGGTTCGGCCAGCGGCCGAAGGCCTCGGAATAGGGGGCCTTGGTCTCCTCGCCGGCCGCCTTCAGGGCCTTGAAGGCCGGGCTCTCGGTCAGCTTCAGCCGCATCCAGATCGAGATCGCCAGCAGGCCCGCCGACAGCAGGAAGGGCACGCGCCAGCCGCCGGTCCAGGTTGCGGCGGTAAACGCGGTGTCGCCCATCAGCGTCTGGGTCGCCAGGATCGCCGCCAGGGCGCCCACCAGGCCGAACGCGGCCGAGGCCTGCACCCAGCCGGTGTTGCGCCCGCGGCGGTTGCGCGGCGAGTGCTCGGCCACATAGATCGCCGCCCCGCCGTACTCCCCGCCCAGCGCCGTGCCCTGGACGATGCGCAGCAGGATCAGCAGCAGCGGCGAGATCACCCCCGCCTGCTGGTAGGTGGGCAGCAGGCCGATGGCGAAGGTGGCGCCGCCCATCAGGCTGACGGTGACCAGGAAGGCCGCCTTGCGGCCGATGCGGTCGCCCAGGCCGCCGAAGATCAGCGCCCCGACCGGCCGGAAGAAGAAGCCGGCGCCGAACAGCGCCAGGGCCGCCAGCAGACCGGCGGTGGCGTCCAGTCCGGCGAAGAAGTTCTTGCTGATCACCGAGGTCAGCGAGCCGAACACGAAGAAGTCGTACCACTCGAACGCGGTGCCGGCGGCCGAGGCCGCGACCACCGTCCGCATCGAGGTGCGCTTCGTCTCGGTGGCCGGAACGTCCGCCGTCACATCAACCATGAAATCCTCCCGACTGCAGACGCCTTAGCATCGGCCGACGGAACTACGGAAGCGGCGGTGACCGCCGCGCGGCGGGGGCGGAACCCCTCACCTTCCCACGTCCCTTGCGGTCGCAAGGGCCGCGGGCCCCTCCCTCTCCCTCCGGGAGAGGTGGTTTTCGGCGCAGGATCAGCCACTTATCCCACCTCTCCCGGAGGGAGAGGGAGGGGCCCGATCGCGATCAGCGATCGGGAGGGTGAGGGGTTACGCCGTTCAGGCTTCCGCGCCGCCTAGAACGCGTTCTCGCCGGTGATGGCGCGGCCCAGGATCAGGGCGTGCACGTCGTGGGCGCCCTCGTAGGTGTTGACCGTCTCCAGGTTCGCCGCGTGGCGCATCACATGGTACTCGCCCGAGATGCCGTTGCCGCCGTGGATGTCGCGCGCCTCGCGGGCGATGGCCAGCGCCTTGCCGCAGTTGTTGCGCTTCATCAGGCTGATGGCTTCCGGCACCCAGGCGCCCTGGTCGATCAGCCGGCCCAGCGCCAGCGCGCCCTCGTAGCCCAGGGCGATCTCGGTCTGCATGTCGGCCAGCTTCTTCTGGATCAGCTGGCGCGCGGCCAGGGGCTTGCCGAACACGCTGCGGGTCTTGGTGTAGTCGCGGCTGGCGTGCAGGCAGAACTCCGCCGCCCCCATGGCGCCCCAGGCGATGCCGTAGCGCGCCTTGTTCAGGCACGAGAACGGGCCGCGCAGGCCGCGCACGTCGGGCAGCAGCGCCTCGTCCGGCACGAACACGTCCGACAGTGCGATCTCGCCGGTGACCGACGAGCGCAGCGACAGCTTGTTGTTGATCTTCGGCGTCTCGAAGCCCTTGGACCCGCGCTCCACCAGGAAGCCGTGGATCACGCCATCCCACTTGGCCCACACCAGGGCCACGTCGGCGATCGGCGCGTTGGTGATCCACATCTTGGCGCCGTTCAGCACGAAGCCGCCGTCGACCTTTTTCGCCACCGTGCGCATCGACGCCGGGTCGGAGCCGCCGTCGGCCTCGGTCAGGCCGAAGCAGCCCACCGCCTCGCCGGTGGCCATCTTCGGCAGCCACTTGCGGCGCTGTTCCTCCGAGCCGAAGGCGTAGATCGGGTACATCACCAGCGACGACTGCACGCTCATCGCCGAGCGGTAGCCCGAGTCGATCGCCTCGATCTCGCGGGCGATCAGGCCATAGGCCACGTGGTTGACCCCCGCGCAGCCGTACTCTTCCGGCAGCGTCGGGCCGAGGAAGCCCAGGGCGCCCATCTCGGTCATGATCTCGCGGTCGAAGCGTTCCTCGGCGAAGGCGCTGACCACCCGCGGCAGCAGCTTCTCGCGCGCATAGGCCCGCGCCGCCGCGCTGACCATCCGCTCCTCTTCCGACAGCCGAGAGGCCAGGTCGAGCGGGTCTTCCCAGTCGAAGGTCTTGGTGGGCTCGCCGCTGTCGAGGGCCATGGCAGGGTCTCCTTGGGTCAGGCGCGCCTTATGGCGCGTCCCGGGCCGGACGGAAAGGGCAGGGAACGGCGCGTTCTCTTCCCCCTCTGGGGGAAGTACGGCCGAAGGCCGGGATGGGGGCTCCAGGGAACCACGAAAGACAGCGCCGGGCTGGAGCCCCCTCCACCCCTTCGGGGTCCCCCTCCCCCAAGGGGGGAGGAGATTCCAGTCAGGTCCCGGTGAACACGCCCTTGCGCTTCTCGGTGAAGGCCAGGAACGACTCCTTCTGGTCGTTGACCGCCTTGCGGGCGTGGCCGAGGCCGGCCAGTTCGTAGCGCAGGGCCTCGTCGAGGCCGGCCTCGGCGTTGTGCTGCAGCACGCGCTTGGCCGAGCGGATCGCCAGGGGCGGCCACTGCGCCATCTGCCCGGCGTAGGCGACGGCCTCGTCCAGCAGGCGCTCGTCCGGCACGACGCGGTTCAGCAGGCCCATCGCCAGCGCCTCCTCGGCATCGACCGCGCGGCTGGTCAGAATCAGGTCGGCGGCGCGGGCGTAGCCGACGATGCGCGGCAGGAAGAAGCTCATGCCGCTGTCGGGCGACAGGTTGCGCTCGACGAACACGGTCTTGAAGCGCGCCGCGTCGGCGCCGATGCGCACGTCGCAGGCCAGCGCCATGCTCATGCCGGCCCCGGCCGCCACGCCGTTGATCGCCCCGATCAGCGGCTTGTCGAAGTCGGCGAACAGCCTGGCCCAGCGCCCCACCCAGCTGTGTTCGTCCAGCAGCGCGTTCTGGCCCTGGGCGCGGGGAACCACCGGCAGGCCGTCGGGCCCGCGGGCCGCCGACAGGTCCGCGCCGGCGCAGAAGCCGCGGCCGGCGCCGGTCAGCACCAGGGCGCGCACGCCGTCGTCCGCCCAGGCCTCGCCGACCGCCGCGTGGACGTCCTCGCGCAGGGCCGCGTTGATCGCGTTCAGCCGTTCGGGCCGGTTGAGGGTCAGGATCGCGACATGGTCGCGCTTTTCGTAGAGGACCGCTGTATAGGGCAAGGCGTCGTCTCCCGCGTTGGTCGCCGGGCTGGCCCCGGGCTTGTTTTGCGCGAGCATAGCGCGGCGGACCCCGCCCGGCGCAAGGGCGGCGACGAGCGCGCCCGGTTGGCTGCCGCCGGGTGACGGCTCCTAACAGCGGCGCCCAGAGGAGCTGACCCCCATGGAGATCAACGGCGTCGCGCACATCTTCATCACCGCCGGCGACTTCGAGGCCTCACGCGCCTTCTATCGACAGCTGCTGCCGTTCCTGGGCCTGAAGCCGGTGCTGGACGCCGGCAACACCTATTACTGCGTCGGCGGCCGGACCGGCTTCGCCGTGCGCGCGCCGACGCCCGAGCACGAGGGCGAGCGGTTCGTGCAGAACCGGGTCGGGCTGCACCACGTCTGCTTCCGGGTGCGCGAGCGCGAGGAGGTCGACGAGGCCCATGCCTTCCTGGTCTCGATCGGCGCGACGGTGGTGCATCCGCCGAAGGACGACGACTGGGCGCCCGGCTATTACTCGGTGCTGTTCGAGGACCCCGACGGGGTGCGCCTGGAGATCAACTACGTGCCCGGCCAGGGCCTGCTGGCGCCCGGCAGCTCCGGCCATATCGGCGCGCCGCTCTAGACGAGGAAGGGCGCCGTCGATGGACAGCTTCGAGATCCGGCCGGTCGGCCACGTCCGCGGCGGCCGCGACCAGCCGATCGACGACGACTGGGGCGCGAGCCGGGCGCGGATCGAGCTGGATGCGGCCCGCTTCGGCCCCGAGGCGCTGGCCGGCCTGGGCGATTTCTCGCACGCCGAGGTGATCTTCCTGTTCGACCGCGTGAGCGACGACAAGATCGAGTACGGCGCGCGCCGGCCGCGCGGGCGTGAGGACTGGCCGCTGGTGGGCATCTTCGCCCAGCGCGGCAAGAACCGGCCCAATCGCCTGGGGCTGTGCGTCTGCCGCATCGTGGCGGTGGACGGGACGGCGCTGGAGGTCGAGGGTCTGGACGCCATCGACGGCACGCCGGTGATCGACATCAAGCCGGTGATGCGCGGTTTCGAGCCGCGCGGCGACATCCGCGAGCCCGCCTGGGCCGCCGAGATCATGAAGGACTACTGGTGACCATGACTGAGACCGCGACGCCCGAAACGAAGATTGGGGAGCCCCGCATCAGCGAAGCCGACGAACGCGCCCTGCTGGATTCCATCGACCGCTGGCTGGAGAAGAAGGTCGCCCCGGTCGCCTCGAAGTTCGAGCAGGCCGACGAGTATCCGCACGAGCTGGTGGCGGACATGTGCGAGATGGGCCTGTTCGGCGCCCTGATCGAGCCGGAATGGGGCGGCCTGGGCCTGGGCGCGGTGACCTATTCCAAGATCGTCGCGCGCATCTCGGAAGAGTGGATGAGCCTGACCGGCTTCTTCAACTCGCACCTGATGATGGCGCTGATCGTGCAGAAGTTCGGCACGCGCGCGCAGAAGGACCACTGGCTGCCGCGCTTCGCCACCGGCGAGATCCGCGGCGGCCTGGCCCTGACCGAGCCCGACGCCGGCACCGACCTGCAGGGCATCCGCACGGTCGCCCGGCGCGAGGGGGACCAGTACGTGGTCAACGGCGCCAAGCTGTGGATCACCAACGCCCTGGAGGGCGATATCCTGGCGGTGCTGGTGAAGACCGATCCCACGGCCGAGCCGCGCCACCGCGGCATGACCATGCTGATCTGCCCGACCCGCGACCTGGAGACCCGCGCCGAGCTGCCGGGCGTGGTGCGCGGCCAGAAGCTGCCGAAGCTGGGTTACCGCGGCATCGACACCGGCCCGATCACCTTCGAGGACTACCGGGTGGACGCGGACATGGCCCTGGTCGGCGGCGAGGAGGGCAAGGGCTTCCTGATGGCCACCGGCGGGCTGGAGATCGGCCGGGTGAACGTCGCCGCCCGCGGCGTCGGCATCGCCCGCCGCGCGCTGAAGGAGGCGGTGGCCTACGCCCAGATCCGCACCACCATGGGCAAGCCGATCGCCCAGCACCAGGCGATCCAGCTGAAGCTGGGCGAGATGGCGGCCAAGACCCGCGCCTCGGAGCTCTTGGTGGAGGACGCCGCCAAGGCCTACGACCGGGGCGGGCGGGTCGACCTGGAGGCCGGCATGGCCAAGTGGTTCGCCACCGAGACCGCCTTCGAGGTGGCCACCGAGTCGATGCGCATCCACGGCGCCTACGGCTATTCCAAGGAATACCCGATCGAGCGCCTGTACCGCGACGCGCCCCTGCTGATGATCGGCGAGGGCACCAACGAGATGCAGCGGATCATCATCGCCCGCCAGCTGATCGCCCGGAACCCGGTCTGAACCCTGGGGGCGGGGCGGGGCCCGGCCGGGTTTGATGAAGGTCGCCCCACATCGGAACTTTGCGGCGACGCTCACGTTTAGACGCCGTTGGACCGCTGGTCGGGCCGTCGATCCTCGCCCAGGCCGGGCAGGGGCGCATGCCGGGAAACGTTCCCGCGCCGCCTCGCCCCGGCCCTGGTTCGGACGTCGACCTGCCCAGATTGCCGGCCAATGTTTTCGTTGGCGTCACGACGGGGCGGGAGCGCCGGCGCGCCTTGCTTGGGAGATAACACCGATGAAGACCATCCTGCGCACCGCCTGCGCCGCCGCAGCTGCGGCCGCCGCCCTGGTTCCGGCCAGCGACGGCTTCGCCCACACCTACCGGCACTATCACCACTACCGGCACTACAGCGGCTACCGGCACTACAGCTCCAATCGCTGCCACCAGCGGCACATGACCAACGGCACGATCATCGGCGCCGTGGGCGGCGGCGTGGTGGGCGGCGCCCTGTCGCACGGCAACGCCCTGCCGGCGGTGGCCCTGGGCTCAGGCCTCGGCGCCCTGGCCGGCCACGCCGTCGGCGCCCGCTCGGGCTGCTGAGGACGTACGTCAGGCGCGGCGGTCCGCAAGGGCCGCCGCGCCGCTTCCTAAGCGCGCAGGTGGCGCGCTTCGCGCAAGGCGCGAATCGTGGCGGCATGGGGGCATTGTCGGAACGCCGGGATACGACCCGTCTCCGGGACGTTCTGTCGGCAGTCCCTGGCACAAGGAGCCCCGCCATGCGGCAGGCGCGCTTCGACCACCCGCTGGATGTCCTTCGCCCCTTCGCCCTGATCTGGGCGGTGTTCTTCGCCACCGGGTTCTGGGGCTATTTCGCGCTCAATCCCCTGAACTGAGCTGACTCAGGTCGCCGGGCCGCCGCGGGCCACGAACCAGCCGTTGCGGAAGCCGTCCTGCGCCTTGCCGTAGCGGAACACCTCGCCTTCCGGCGTCAGGAAGCTGCCGCCGGCCGCCTCCAGCACCGCATGCCCGGCCGCCACGTCCCATTCCATGGTCGGCCCGTGCCGGGGATAGATGTCGGCGGCGCCCTCGGCGATGCGGCACAGCTTGATCGAGGAATCCATCGGCTCGCGCAGGTGGAAGCCGTACTCGGCCATCAGCTTCTGCGCCGTCTCTTCCTTCATGGTGTGACTGACCAGGGCGATGGCCGCGTCCGCGGGCCAGGGCCGCACCGTCACCGGCTGGGCCGGGGCGTCCTCGCCCATCATCCGCTTGAAGGCCCGTCCGCCCCGGGTGAACCAGGTCTCGCCGGAGGGCGGGGCGCAGACCGCGCCGCAGGTCGCCCGTCCATGCTCCACCAGGCCGATGTTGACCGTGAAGTGCGGGTCGCCGCGGACGAAGGCCTTGGTGCCGTCCAGCGGGTCGACCAGGAAGAACCGCGCGCCGATGGTGTCGGGCGTGCCGAACTCGCTGGCGTCCTCTTCCGAGATCACCGGGATGTCGGGAAAGCGTTCGGCCAGCCGCTGCAGGATCAGCGTCTCGCCGCGCCGGTCGGCCTCCGTCACCGGGCTCTCGTCGGCCTTGGAATGCACCTCCAGGCCGGAGCGCCACAGCGGCAGGATCAGCCGGGCGGCTTCCTCGACGATGTCCGCCAGGATCTCACCCATCGCCTGGTCCGCCACCGCGCCATTCCCCATCGTCTCGCTCATGCGTCCCCCAGATTGTCCGGCCCAGGCGCGCCCAGGCCTCAGGCATCCGGCCGCGGATCGGCGCCGACCACCGTCAGGTGGACGATGTCGCTGTCGATCACATGCTTGCCGGCATTCTCGAAATTGACGGTGACCTTGCGGCCTGCCACCGACTGCACCTGGCCGTCGCCCCAGTCCGCCTGGTCGGGATGGCGCACGATCACGCCCGGCTCTAAGAAGGAATGCATCGGCGCTTCCTTTAAGGGGCGCCTGGCGTTTGCCAAAGAGCCAAATCAGGGGAAGGTCGCGCGCGATGACCGACGCTGCCCACACGCCCGACGACGTCACCCCGGTCGATGCGCCCGCCGGCGCCGCCGGCGCGGTGTCCGCCCCCACCGTCTCCGCCGAGGACCTGGCCGCCAAGCTGGCGGCGCGGCTGTGCCACGACTTCATGAGCCCCGCGAGCGGCATCGTCTCGGGCCTGGACCTGCTGGAGGATCCCAGCGCCAAGGACATGCGCGACGAGGCGATGAACCTCATCGAGAGCTCGGCGCGCAAGCTGGTCGACCTGCTGACCTTCTCGCGGGTGGCGTTCGGCTCCTACGCCAGCGCCGAGGTGTTCGACGCCCGCGAGCTGGAAGGCCTGGCCAAGGGGGTGTTCGCCCATGTGCGGCCGGAGCTGGACTGGCAGGTCGCCGAGCCGCAGCTGCCCAAGTCGGCCGCCCGCGCCCTCCTGAACCTGCTGCAGATCGCGGCCGGCGCCCTGGCCACCGGCGGCGTCGCCCGCGCCACGGCCACCCAGGTCGATGGCCGGTACACGGTGCTGGTGGAAGCCCAGCACGCCCGGGTGCGCATGCACCCCGACGTCGCCGCCGGCCTGGCCGGCCAGCCGCTCAGCGAGGGTCTCGCGGGCCGCTGGGTGCAGGCCTACTACCTGAACGCCCTGGTCAGCGCCGCGGGCGGCGTGGTCAGCGCCATCCCCGGCGAGGAGAAGATCAGCTTCCAGGCCGTGCTGCCGGCGTAAAAATCCTGCCGGCGGGCCCGCGGCCACACGGCTCCTTAACCAAAGCCGCCGCAAGACTACGGGGTATGCCTGACGGGAGCCCCTTGTCCGTGAAGACCTGCCTCGTCGTCGATGACAGCCGGGTGATCCGCAAGGTTGCGCGCCGCATCCTGGAGGACCTGGGCTTCGAGATCGCCGAGGCCGCCGATGGCATGGAGGCCCTGGCCTGGTGCCGCGCGGCCATGCCCGACGCCATCCTGCTCGACTGGAACATGCCGGTGATGGGCGGGCTGGAATTCCTGCGCAAGCTGCGCGCCGAGCCCGGCGGCGATGCGCCGGTGGTGGTGTTCTGCACGGTCGAGAACGACGTGGCGCATATCGAGGAGGCGCTGGAGGCCGGCGCCGACGAATACATCATGAAGCCGTTCGACGGCGACATCATCGAGAGCAAGTTCGCGGAGGTCGGGCTGTGAGGCCGGACGACATCAGCCTGGTCGTCTCCCTGTGCCGCGCCCGCGCCGGCCTGAAGGTGTCGACCGAGAAGACCTACCTGATCGAGAGCCGCCTGGCCCCGGTGGCGCGGCGCGAGAACTTCGAGTCGATCTCCGACCTGCTGGCCGCGGTGCGCGCGCGGCGCGAGGAGCCGCTGATCTGGGGCGTGGTCGAGGCCATGACCCAGGGCGAGAGCGCCTTTTTCCGCGACCGCACGCCGTTCGAGATCTTCGCCAAGGACCTCTACCCCACCCTGGCGCGCGCCCGCGGCGGCGAGCCGGTGAAGGTGTGGAGCGCCGCCTGCGCCGCGGGTCAGGAGGTCTATTCCCTGGCCATGCTGGCGCAGCAGATGCAGGCCGAGGACCCGTCGGTGAAGCTGCAGCTGGCCGCGTCGGACCTGTCCGCCCGCGCCCTGGAGAAGGCGCAGAGCGGCGTCTACAGCCAGTTCGAGGTGCAGCGCGGCCTGCCGATCCGGCTGCTGATCAAGCACTTCGAGAAGGTCGACGACCAGTGGCGCCTGTCGGCCGACATCCGCCGCATGGTGCGCTGGCGGCGGGTCAACCTGATCGCCGGCCTGGCGGCGCTGGGCCGCTTCGACGTGGTGTTCTGCCGCAACGTGCTCTCGCAGCTGGAGCCGGCCTACCAGAAGAAGGTGCTGGAGGAACTGACCCTGGTGCTGCCCGACGACGGCTACCTGGTGCTGGGCGCCAAGGAGACCGCCGAGCTCGCTGGCGAGGCCTTCAGCCCGGTGCTCGGCCGCCCGGGCCTCTACCGGCGCAATCCCGCGTTCACAGCGGCGGCCGCCGCGGCTTAAGGCGGCCACGCCGGCGCGTCCCCCCCCTCACCCAACCCTCTCCCCCAAGGGGGCGAGGGCTACGATGTTGACGGGCTCGCGCGTAAGAAGCCCTCGCCCCGCTTGCGGGGAGAGGGTTGGGTGAGGGGTCTATCCGCCCCCTAGATCCCCCGCATCAATCGCGCCACGCCCTGCGCCCCCGCATCCGGCAAGACCTCCAGCGCCGCCGCCACGCGGGACACCTCGCCCGGCTTGTTCTGCGACAGCTTCCAGGTCCCCTCCAGCCGCGCGATCGGCGCTTCGTAGGCGACGATACCGCCCAGCAGGGCTTCCAGCTTCGCCGGGGTCATCTTGGCCGTGGTCCAGGGCGGCTTTGGGGCCAGCTTCGCCTCGAAGTGGGCGGAGAGGTCGTCCAGCAGGGTCCGGGCGCCCGCACGGTCCAGCGCCCGGGCCTCGCCCTCGATCTCGACGGCGACGTAGTTCCAGGTCGGGACCTGGTCCTCGGCGGCGTACCAGTCGGGGCTGACGTAGGCGTCGGGGCCGGTGACCACCGCCAGCAGTCGCGGCCGCTCGGCCAGGGCGGCGACCATGCGGTTGGCGGCCGACAGGTGGAAGCGCAGCACGCCGCTCGTGACGATCACCGCCGCGTGCGCCGTGACCGGACCCTCCGGCCCCTGGGCGGCCAGGACGGCGAAGCCGCGGTGGGCGACGAAGTCGAGCAGCGGTTGCGGGTCGCGCAGGGCGAAGGTGGGGGCCGGGTGCATGCCGGCTCCGCTACGCCGCCCGCCGGCGGTCGTCCAGTGCGCCGGGTCAGCCGGCCGCTTCTCAGGCCGGCTCCAGCGAGGGCGTCGGAAACAGCAGCCGGGTGGTCAGGCCGCCCCGGTCGTTGGGCGTGAAGTCGACCTCGCCGCGCAGCTGGCGGGCGAAGGCGGTCATCAGGGTGCGGCCGACGCCCTGGCCGATCACGGGCGCGGCGGGCTGCTGCACGCCGGCGCCGGTGTCGCTGATGGCCAGCTCGGCCTGTTCGCCGCGCACCCGGAACACCACGCTGAGCTCGCCGCCGTGCTGGCCGACGCCATGCTTACGCGCATTGCTGATCGCCTCGACGGCGAACAGCGCCAGGGGCGCCAGCCGGTCCGGGTCGATCACCAGCGGGTCGATGGACAGTTCGGTGCGGATCGGCGACGCCGGCACGGTGTCGCCGGCCAGCACCTGGGCCAACAGCTCGTCGAGGAACTCGCGCAGGTCCACCCGCTTCAGGTCGGCGCCCTGGTAGAGCGAGCGATAGATCAGCGCCAGGGCGGCGATGCGCATGCGGGTGTCGGACATCGCCACCCGCGCGGCCGGGTCGGTGAGCGAGCGCTGCTGCATGTTCAGCAGCGAGGAGATGACCTGCAGATTGTTCTTCACCCGGTGGTGGATCTCGCGCATCAGGTCGTCCTTCTGCGCGAGGTTGTCGCGCAGGGCCGCGTCGCGCACCGAGATCGCCTGGGCCATCTCGTCCAGGGTCTGGGCCAGGTCGCGGATTTCCGGCGGCGCCGCCTCCGCCTTCAGCGGGTGGATGCTGAAGCGGCCGCGGCCGTAGATGGCGGCGATGCGCTGCAGGTAGGCGATCCAGCGGATGATCTGCCGCTCGGCGACGATCCAGACCGCGCCCAGCGACAGGGTGAAGGCGATCAGCGGCAGGGCGAGCGACGTCAGCGGATTGATCCAGGCCCAGGTCACCAGCCCCTGCGACGGCGCCGAGAGGATCACATAGACGTCGTTGCCCACCAGCGGCGCGGCGGAGAACACCCGGTCAGACCCCTGGCGATCATGGCCAAACCACAGGCTGGCGTGGCCGGCGCCGGTCAGATGGCCGGTCCCGAGGCCCGGCGGAAAGGCGGCCGGGGTGGTGGCGCTGAGATAGCGCCCCTGGCTGTCGGTGAGGGCGACCTCCGAACCCTCCGGCAAGGATCGGTCGGCGGTCTCCGGGCGCAGGCTGGCCAGGGTGATCACGGCGACCAGGGCGCCGTCGAAGCCGCCGGAGGCGTTCTCGGCCCGCACGGCGGCCAGCACCGAGGGCTCGTCCGCATAGCCGACGCCCGGATCGCTGGCGACCACCACCGGCTGTCCGCCCGCCAGGCTGTGGAACCAGGGGCGATCGCGCCGGGTGGGATCGGCGGGCGCGGTGGCGGCGGCGCAGGCCACGCGGCCGATGGAATCGAAGCGGATCAGGTTGGCGTAGCCGGGTATCCGGCCGCGCACCTCGGCCAGCCGCTGGGCGCACTGGAAGCCCACAGAGCCGGGGGCCAGGGTCTCCAGCAGCACGTCGGCGGCCTCGATCCGCGCGCGGGCGGTGGCGGCGCTGCGCTCGGCCGCGGCGGCCAGCATGTCGCGCTGGGCATGGGACTCGCGGTCGAAATCCAGCCAGGACTGGAAGCCCGAGAGCAGCAGCACGGGCAGCAGCGCCAGCGCCAGGGCGAGCCCCAGCCGCCAGCGGATGCTGACCGCCAGCCATCGGCGTGCGGGGTGGGAGACGGCCGGGGCGGCGGGCGGCGCCGCCGCAGCGGGGGGGCTGCGGCCAGCGTCATGATCCGCCACCGGCGCGACGGCGTCCGCGGCCTTCAATTCTGGGCGCTCAGGCGCTCCGCGTCGGCCATGATGGTCTTCATGGCGTCGCTGGCCGGGGCGCCGTCCCGGGTATAGCCGCCCGTCTCCAGCACCGCCTCGAGGGCGCGCCGGGCGCGCGAGACACGACTCTTCACCGTCCCCACGGCGCAGCCGCAGATCGCCGCGGCCTCCTCGTAGGCGAACCCGCCGGCGCCCACCAGGATCAGCGCCTCGCGCTGTTCCGGCGGCAGCATGGACAGGCCCTGGCGCAGTTCGTCGAGCGCCACCGGGGCCATCGGATCGTCGGGGGCCACCAGCGTGCGCTCGGCGGCCTCCTGGTCCAGCTGGCTCTGGCGCCAGGATCGGCGCTTCTCGGAATAGAACTGGTTGCGCAGGATCATGAAGGTCCAGGCCTTCATGTTGGTGCCAAGCTCGAAGCTGTTGCGCGCGCTCCAGGCCTTCATCATCGCATCCTGGGCCAGGTCGTCGGCCTGGGTGGCGTCGCCCGCCAGGGTGCGGGCGAAGGCCCGCAGCTGCGGGATCAGGGCGGTGAGCTCGCGCTTGAAGATCGCGTCGCGGCGGGCGTCCTCGTCCGGTCCTGGCGGCCCGGCATCGCCGGCGCCGGCCTCACCTGCGCGTCTGTCGCGCCCGGCGGCCATCAGCCAGTCTCCGAGGTCTTGTCGTCAGCCTTGCGCAGGATGTCCAGAAACTCGTCCGGGACGGGCTCATTGACCACCTCGTCGAACATCTGGCGCAGCTTCGCCCCGATCGCCTGCTGGCGGAGCCGGGCTTCGTCGAACGCCATCGAGCGCTTGGGCGGTTCTTTCATGGCCTTGATATTGATCATGCCAAAGGCGTGGCCGGCAAGGCCATGCGCCCCCCAATCGGTTTACATCGACAGCCCTAACGCCAGAAGGCGCCGGCGGTTCCCTCGCGGCGGCGCCAGGACTAGGATTGACCGGAACCTGTGGCGGTCGGGTGCGTTAACGGCTGCTGGGGCGTCTGGTGGCCCGCCCGGGCCACGGCCCTCTGTGCATCGTCTCGATGCGTACAGGCCTCGATTCGGGAGGGACTATGAGTCTTCTGGCCAAGCTGGCGCCGCATCTGCCCTACATCCGTCGCTACGCGCGGGCCCTCACCGGCTCCCAGACCACGGGCGACAACTATGTCCGGGTGGCCCTGGAAGCCATCGCCACCGGAGAACGCTCGCTGGACGAGGGGGTTTCCCCGCGGGTGGCGCTCTATCGCGTTTTCCACGCCATATGGTGCGGCACCGGCGCCAATCTGGAGGTCCCGACCGAGGACGCTCCGGTCTCCGGCGACGCCGCCGGCCGGCTGATGCGCATGGCCCCGCGGTCGCGGCAGGCGTTCCTGCTCACCGCGCTGGAAGGGTTCACCCCCAGCGAGGCCGCCACCATCCTCGGCTGCGACTTCGACGAGGTCGAGGGGCTGATCGCCTCCGCCCAGAGCGAGATCGACGCCGAACTGGCGACCGACATCCTGATCATCGAGGACGAGCCGGTGATCGCCGCCGACATCGAAGCCCTGGTCAAGGAACTGGGCCACCATGTCACCGACATCGCCGCCACCCGCGGCGAGGCGGTGGCCGCCGTGCAGCGGCAGACGCCGGGCCTGGTGCTGGCCGACATCCAGCTGGCCGACGGCTCGTCGGGCATCGATGCGGTCAAGGACATCCTGCAGCGGCATGACGTGCCGGTGATCTTCATCACCGCCTTCCCCGAGCGCCTGCTGACCGGCGAGCGGCCGGAGCCGACCTTCCTGATCACCAAGCCCTTCCAGCCGGAAACAGTGAAGGCGGCGATCGGCCAGGCCCTGTTCTTCCACCCGCGCCGCACGAAACAGGCCGCCTAGGCCCCGACCCGGCGCGGCCCGGCCCTGCCGGAACGGCGGCGCCGAAGCGGCGTTGTCTCTGCACCGATCCGCGGGGTTCCCGCGGGTCCCGGCAAAGGAGACAACGCCATGCTCGGTTGGGCCCTGATCTTCGCCCTGCTGGCCATCGTGGCCGGCTTCCTGGGTTTCTTCGTCCTCGCGGCCGCCGCGGCCATGGTGGCGAAGATCCTGTTCTTCGTGTTCCTGGTGCTGCTGGTGGTCAGCTTCCTGGCCCGCGCCATCCGCGGACAGTCCGTCGTCTAGGGACGGAGGCAAGCGAAACAAAAGAGGCCGCTCCGAGGAGCGGCCTTTTTCTTTGCCTGCGCTGTCGACGGCGTCGGCGCTATTGCGGGTTGCCGGCCGGCAGCGAGCGGGACGGCGGGGCGGTATTGGCCTGGTTGCTGATCCGGCTGGCCGGCTGGTTGTCGCTGCGGTGCAGGTCGCCGGCCCGGATGGCCAGCACGCCGAACACCGCGGCCAGGGCCAGGATGGTGGAGGCGGTCAGCACGGCGAAGGCGTGCCGCCCGCGCCGCGCCTGGCGCACGTGGGTGACGTCGGTCTGGTCCCCGTGTGGGACGCCGTCCCCAGGCGTGAGATTCGGCGAAGGGTCGGACGCGCGTAGCTCGGTCATCGGAATATCCTCCGGCGCGGGGTGTTCCGCGCCGATTCAACGTGCAGCCGGGGACCGCTGTTCCGCTTGCCGTGCGCGGCGCGCGCGGCGCTGGCGACTGCCCGAGAAAGAATCGAAAAAATTGCAGGGACCGCGGAACAAGCCGACAGGGATCACGTTTTCCCTTTGCGGAGGCGGCGACGCCCCCCCGACTTGTGACCAGCGAAAGCTGGTCAGCCGCCTCCGCACCCCTTCTCGATGATGCACAGACTGGGCGGTCCGGATCTCTGGACCGCCCTTCCTTTTGCGGTTCGGACCGGTCCTTCAGGTCCTGGGGCGTCGCGCCAGGTGGAAGGTGACGTTGGCGCGGCGGCGCATCGGCCGGACGAGGCCGCCGGCGGTCTGCGCGCCCTCGTCGCCGACGCCGGTGGTGCTGATGGGCACGTGGTCCAGCCCCCGGGCGGCCAGGGCCGCGGTCACCGCCGCCGCCCGGTCCTGCGACAGCTTCAGGTTGGCGTCCGGCGCGCCCTGGGCGTCGGCCAGGCCGACCACGTCGATCCCCTTGACGTCGCAGCGCCGCGCGTGGCCCGCCGCGCTGCGGATCAGCGCCTGGGCCTCTGGGGACAGGGCGGCCGACTCCGCCTCGAAATAGATCGAGACCGAGAAGTCGTCGCACACCGGCGGCGCGAACATCGCCGGCATGTGCATCTTTGGCGCGGACGCGCAGCCGCCGAGCGCCGCCGTGGCCAGGATCGCCGCCAGCACCGTCGCCGATGCGGCGGCGCGGCGCACTGCGCCCAGGTTCACGTCCATCACCGCACCTCCCAGACCGCCGAACCGGCCCCCGGCATAGAACAGCAAAACCCGGCGTTGCGGAAGCGGTGGGGGAGCGGGCGACTCCTCAGGTGGAACTCTGCCACGCCTGTTCCGTTGGGGTTGCAGCCCTTTGCCCATCCACGGGAGCTTCCCATGCGATCCCTGTTCAACTGGCGCCGCCGCGCGCCGGATCCGGTGACCCCCGACGACCTGACCCGGGACGACCTGACCCCCGCCGAGCGCGACGCGGCGCGCGCCAAGGCCGAGCGAGACATCGCCGAGCGCGAGGCGGCCTCGCGCCGGGTCGCCGGCGGCGGCTGGCGCGACGCCTACGACCGCGGCCGGCGCGACGAACGCGCCCGCAAGCCGGGCTTCTCCCTGGTCTCGGCCGTGGTGCTGATGGCCGCCGTGATCGGCGGCGGGGCGATCTTCCTGGCCGCGCGCGAAGGATCGTTCACGGCCGGCGGCGAGGTGGTGGACCACCAGCTGACCACCGCCGCCGACAAGGCCAAGGCGCCGCTGCGCGGGGCGGCCGACAAGGCCGGCGATGCGCTGGAGAACGCGGGCCAGAACCTGAAGCAGAAGGCCGGTGCGACGGACCAGGGCCAGCAGCAGGCCGACAACCAGTAGCGCCAGAAGGGGCGGCCATCGGCCGCCCCGCTATCCAGAACCTCGGAGTCGCCTAGCGCCGGGTCGTGGGCGGCTCACCCTCGAGGAACGAGCGGACGGCCGCGCCCAGGTAGCCCGGGTTGCGCACCGCCAGGAAGCCGGCGGCCAGGGCCGCCGCCACCGCCACCACCGGCTTTTCCTTCACGAAATCGAACGCCCGCTCGAGGAAGGCGTCCGACCGCGCCGGCGCCGGCGGCGGCTTCTTCGCCGCGCCGCCGGCGCTGACGATCACCGCGGCCAGGCCGATCAGCAGGGCGGCGGTGCCGGCGACGCAGGCTGCGGCGCCGGCCCTTCCGAGCCAGGTCTCGATGAGGGCGTATTCGGCGAACGCCAGCGCGACCACCGCCACCGCCGCGCAGGCGGCCAGGGCCGAGGTCGCGACGGCGCCCATCGCCAGTCGCCTGAGGATGGCCTGGATCAGCTTAGCGATCCCGGCTGGAGAGCAGCAGGCCCAGCAGCAGGCCGACGCCGAGGCCGGTGAGGGCGGCCGTCACCGGGCGCTCCTTGACCCGTTCGACGATGTACTTCTGCGCCTCGTCGACCCGCTCGCCGGCATTGTCGGTATAGACGCGGGTCTGCGAACGCAGCGCCTCGAGGCCTTCGCGGAACACCTTCTCCGCCGAGCGGGTGGCCTCCGCCAGGGTCTTTTCCGCGGCGGTCATCGCCTCGGTGAAGCTGCGCTCGCCATGATCGACGGCGCTGTTGGCGGCCTTCTTGGCGGCCTTCGCCTCGTCGGCGGCGTTGGTGATGCTGTCGGACGACATCGCGGTTCTCCGGACTTGGGACGTCACCTTCGGGACCAATCCCCACAAGGCCGCCCCGACAACGCAAGCGAGACCTTGAGGGTTCCGCCCCTTCATGACGGTTGATCGCCAATATAGGCTTAAGGCCGACGCGTTTTCGAATCGCCATTCATGATCGACGGCCTATTGGCGCTTTCCCGTCGTCTCGTCCTATAGTGGAGTCCATGGCGAAGGAAGCTGCCGACCACCCCGCCGCCGGAGACGCCCCCTCGCAGGGCGCGTCGCAGGACACCCGAAGCCGCGCCGCCCGCGCCCTCGCGGCGGCCAACATGGGCGAGTTCGAATACGACCGACGAACCGGGCACGTCACCATCAGCTCGCGAATGGCCGCCATCACCGGCCTGGCCGAGGGCGTCACCGAGGACGGCCGCGACCTGATCTTCAGCCTGATCCACGCCGACGACCGCGAGCGGGTTCGCGAGCAGATCGCCGCCGGCCTGGCGCAGGACGGCCGCTACGAGGTGCGCTACCGCATGGTCCGCCCGGACAATGGCCGGGTGCTGTGGATGTACAGCGCCGCCGCCTTCGATCCGCCCGACGACCCGGAGGCGACCCTGATCGGCGTGGTGCAGGACCTCAGCGAGCGGCGGGTGGACGACGAGCTGCGCGCCACCATGGTGGCCGAGCTGGACCATCGGGTGAAGAACGTGCTGGCCTCGGTGCAGTCGATGGCCCTGCAGTCGGCGCGCAAGACCACCTCGCTCGACGCCTTCCTGAAGACCTTCGCCGGCCGGCTGGAGGCGATGGCCTCGGCCCACACCCTGCTCACCGCCACGCGCTGGCGGGGCGCCGAGATCGTCAACATCGCGGCCGCCGAACTGGGCGGCCTGGCGCCGGGCCAGGCGCACTGGCGGGGCCCGGAGATCGTGCTCAATCCGCGGGCCACCAACGCCCTGACCCTGGCCCTGCACGAGCTGGCCACCAACGCCGTGAAATACGGCGCCTTGTCGGTGGAGACCGGCCGCGTCGACGTCACCTGGCGGGCGATGTCGGATGGCGGTTTCGAGCTGATCTGGCAGGAGCGCGGCGGGCCGCCGGTGATCGTGCCGCAGAAGCGCGGCTTCGGCTGCACCCTGCTGGAGCGGGTGACCGGGCGCGAGCTGGGTGGCTCCGCGGTGCTGGAATTCCGGCCCGCCGGGGTGCGGGCGCTGCTGCGCGCCGACGCCTCGGCCCTGGCCGCCACGCCCAAGCTTCCCGCCACGGCGGCGCCCGCCGCGATCGAGGCGGAGCGGCCGGCGGAGCCACGCCAGGCCTCCACCGGCGGCGGCGGCCCGGACGACATCCGCGGGGTCAAGGTGCTGGTGGTCGAGGACGCCGTGCTGCTGGCCATCGAGCTGGAGTCCGGCCTCACGGAGGCCGGCGCGGAGGTGGTCGGCGTCGCCGCCACCCTGGACGAGGCCCAGGCGATGCTGGCGCTGCAGTTCGACGTGGCCGTGCTGGACGCCAACCTCAACGGCGAGTCGGTGACGCCCGTCGCCGCGGCCCTGGCCGCCCGGGGCCAGCCGTTCATCTTCGCCACCGGCTATCGCGACGCCGACATCACCACCGAGGCCTTCGACGCCCCCGTGGTGCGCAAGCCCTACAACGTCCACCAGATCGCCGCCGCCCTGCTGCAGGCGATGGGTCAGGCGCGGGCGGCGGGGTAGGGAGCGGCCCCTCTCTTCCTTCTGTCATCCCGGAATGCGCGCAGCGGATATCCGGGACCGCGGCAGACGTCGGCGCCCGCCACGCCCTGGAATCGAGAGCGCTTCCGGCGGTCCCGGATAAGGCGCTGGCGCGCCTTTCCGGGATGACAGAAGGGAGGGCGTGCGAGGGAAGAGGAAAGCTTGGCGCCCCCCGCTCACACCACCCCGCGGGCCTTCAGCGCGGCGACCTTGGCCTCATCCAGGCCGGCCATCTCGGCCAGCACCGCCTCGGTGTGCTCGCCCAGCGCCGGCCCCGGCCAGCGGACCTCGCCGGGGGTTTCGGAGAGCTTGGGGAAGGCGTTCTGCATGCGGATCTTGCCGAACACCGGGTGCTCGGTCTCGACGATCGCCTGGCGGGCGATGAACTGGGGGTCGGTCAGCATGTCCGGCGCGCGGTACACCCGACCGCAGGGCACGCCGTTGTCCTCCAGCAGCGCCAGCAGGGCGTCCAGCGCCTGGGGCCGGGTCCAGTCGGCGATGATCTCGTCCAGCTCGGCCTGGTTTCGCCCGCGGGCGGCGTGGTCGACGAAGCGGGCGTCGGCGGCCAGGTCGGGGCGGCCCATGGTCTCGGCCAGCCGGCGGAACACGGTGTCGCCGTTGCCGCCGATCAGGATCATCTCGTCGTTCGCCGCCGGATAGACGTTGGACGGGGCGATGCCCGGCAGGATCGAGCCGGAGCGCTCGCGCACATAGCCGGTGATGTCGTACTCGGTGATCAGGTTTTCCATCATCGCCAGCACGCTCTCGTAGATCGCCGCGTCGACCACCTGGCCGCGGCCGGTGCGCTGGCGCGCGTGCAGCGCCATCATGATCCCCATCACCGCGTGGGTCGCCGCCAGGCTGTCGCCGATCGAGATGCCGGCGCGGGCCGGCGGCCGGTCCGGCTCGCCGGTGATGTGGCGCAGGCCGCCCATCGCCTCGCCGATCAGCCCGTAGCCGGCGCGCTTGGCGTAGGGTCCGGTCTGGCCGAAGCCGGAGACCCGGGCCATCACCAGGCCGGGGTTGGCGGCCGCGAGGCTCTCGTAGGTCAGGCCCCACTTCTCCATCGAGCCGGGCCGGAAGTTCTCGATCAGCACGTCGGCCTTGCCGATCAGGGTGCGGGCGATGGCCTGGCCCTCGGGCGAGCGCAGGTTCAGCGTCACCGACTTCTTGTTGCGGCCAATCACCGGCCACCACGGGGAATGGCCCTTGGGCAGGCTGCGGCCCCACTGGCGCATGGGATCGCCGGCGCCCGGGTCCTCGATCTTGATCACATTGGCCCCGAAGTCGCCCAGGATCTGGCCGCAGAACGGCCCGGCGATCAGCGTGCCCATCTCGATCACGGTCAGGTCGGATAGCGGTCCCACGGCGGTCTCCCCGGAAGTGGCGTCGGAAGTGGCGGCGTGTGGTGACGCTCGGAACCCTTCACAGGTCCGTGACTTCTCCACTCACCGCCGCCGTTGGAGCCGCCTGCCCCCGCGTCTGTCAACGGCGAGCCCGATGCAAAGACCGCTTGGAGGAGATCCCATGACCCGCACCCTGACCCTGGCGAGCGCCGCCCTCGCCGCGCTCAGCCTGGCCGCCTGCAACAAGCCCGCCGACGGCGCCAGCAACCCGCCCAGCGCGGTGACGCCGCAGGAAAAGGCCGAGACCCCGGACGCCCATCCGGCCGCCACCATCCCCACCCCCGCCAACGAGGCCGCGGCGCCCGACTTCGTGGCCAAGGCCGCCGCCAGCGACATGTTCGAGATCGCCGCCGCCAAGATCGCGCTCGCCAGGTCGACCAACCCCGACGTCAAGGCCTTCGCCCGTATGATGGAAACGGCGCACACGGCCACCACCAAGGCGCTGAAGGCCGCGATCAAGGACGCCGGCCGCACCGACCTGGCCCCGCCCGCCGCCCTGCCCAGCGACCTGCAGGGCAAGCTCGACGACCTCAACAAGGCCGACGCCGCCAGCTTCGACAAGACCTATATCGACCAGCAGGTGGACGCCCACCAGGCGACGCTGGACCTGATGCAGCGCTACGCCAAGGACGGCGACGTGGCCCAGATCAAGGCCTTCGCCGCCGACACCGCGCCGCACGTTCAGGACCACCTGACCAAGGCCAAGGGCATCAAGGACGCCCTGAAGAAATAGGCGGCGGGGGCGCCGCCGTTCGTTGGCCCCCTCCGCCATTCGCCCTGCGGCCGAATGGTCCCCCTCCCCCGTTTCACGGGGCGGAGCGAAGCGTTGAGGCCGTCTCTCCTCCCCCGCGCAGCGAAGCGGAGCGGGGGAGGGGGACCGTCGGGCGAAGCCCGAGGGTGGTGGGGGCCTGCGAACACGCTGGCCGCCAAAGCCCGCGGCTGCAGGCCGCTATTTCACGGCGATCAGGTTGTCGTCGGAATCGCGGTCGATCAGCTCGTTGTAGGGATCGGCGCCGGCCCAGGTCGGCGGCCGGCTGACGTCAAAGCTGATCGTCTGGGTCCCGTCGTGGATCGGCCGCCGCTCCAGGGCGATCACGTTGCGCGCGCCGAACGCGCCGGCCCCGGGCTTGGCGTCGAACAGGCCCACCCAGAGCGCCTCGTTCATCGGCGCCGGCGTCTCCTTGCCCTTGCCGTCGGCGTAGAGCTTGCGGGCCGTCACCGTCAGGGTCACCCGCCAGCGGCCGTCCGGCAGGCGCGCGGTCTTCGCGGCGGTGGTCTTGACGTCGTACAGGGTGATCTTCTCGAACAGGTCGGTGATCAGCTGCTGCTTGTCCGCGGGCGCCTGGGCGCGCAGGGCGGCCACCAGGTCCAGCGAGGTCGGATAGGGCGCGCCCTTGAAGGCGTATTTCTGCAGCAGCGAGCGCAGGGCGGCGTTGACCTTGTCCTCGCCGATCTCGTCGGCCAGCCGGTACATCACCAGAGAGCCCTTGCGATAGTGGATGTAGCCCTGGTCGGATTCCACGTGCTCCAGGTCCTGCTCGTCCACCGTCGCCGAGCCGCGCGCCCGCAGATAGGAATCCAGCTCGAACTTCAGGAACTTGCGGATGTGGTCGGGGCCGTAGAGGTCGCGCATCACCCGCAGCGCCGAATACTGCGCCAGGGTCTCCGACAGGCTGGTGGCCCCTTGCATGTCCGCGCCGACGATCTGGTGCGCCCACCACTGGTGGGCGAACTCGTGCGCGGCGACATAGGTCACCAGGTCGATCTTCTCCGGGTCGCGGTAGTCGGCGATGAAGCCCAGGCCCTCTGACCAGGGGAAGGTGCCGGCGAACGACTGGGCGAATTCGGCGTAGTCGGGGAACTCGGTGATCCGCGCCTGGCGGAACTGGTAGGGGCTGAAATTGGCCTGGTAGTAGTCCAGCGACGCCTTCAGCGCCGTCTCCATGCGCGCCACGTTGTAGGGGTGGTGCGGGTCGTAGAATACCGTCAGGTCGACGCCCTTGTAGCGCTCGACGTGCGACAGGTAGCGGGCCGACTGGATCGAGAAGAACTGCAGGATCGGCGCCTCGGTGACGAACCGCGCGGTGCGCCGCCCGCCCGCGGTGACGTCCGAGACCTTGTAGCCGGGCGCGATCGGCGTCTGGTCGGCGTCGGTGGTGACGGTGATGTCCGCCGTGGTCCAGGAGGCGTGGCCGACGTAGCTGTACTGCCGGGCGGCCGGGTCGGCGCTGAGCGGCGGCGGGTGCAGGTCGTACTTCAGCCCGTGGCGCCAGCGCGCGGCGTGGTCGCGCAGCAGCTCGTCGCGGCTCATGCCGATCACCGGCGCGATCTGGGCCGAGTTTACGAACGTGCCGTTGTCGACCACGCTGGTGAGGTTGTCGCGGTTGCGAAAGCCGTGCTGGGTCAGCTCGGTGGTGAACGACAGGGTGCGCTTCTCGCCCGGCAGCATCGGGCTGTCGAAGGTGAAGATGCGGTAGTTGAACCGCGGGTCGGCCGCGGTCTTGGCCCAGGCGCCGGCGATGTTCAGGGCGCAGACCGTGACCTCGCGGTCGAAGCGCACATGCACCTCGCGCAGCGGCTGGCTGGTCAGGTTCTGCAGCACGTAGACGCCCTTGGCCTCCATCATCGGCTGGTGCGGGTGCAGGCTGACCGACAGGGTGACCGCGGTGACGCTGGGCTGGGGGACGCGCTCGTAGCGCAGCAGGGCGCGCTCGTAGTCGGCCTGCCAGGCCTGGTTGCTCTCGCGGGTGCGGTACTCGTTCCAGACATTGGTGTTGACCAGGATGAAGGCCCCGGCCCCCACCGCCACCACCGCCCCGGCGCCGGCCACGATCCCCGCCGGGCCGCGCAGGCGTCCCGGGAAGCGGGCGAAGCGCGGGCGATAGCGGGTCTCCGCGCCGCGCCGCCACAGGCCGTAGCAGAGCGCCACCAGCAGCGCGCCCAGCCCCAGGTCATAGAGCCCGAACCACGCCGGGCCGATCCAGAAGTGGCCCAGGCCGTTCATGTCCGACAGCGGCAGGCGGCTCTGGAACGGACTGCCGAAGAACAGCAGGCCATGCTCCCAGCCGACCCGCGGCAGGGTCAGCACGCCGACGAACCACACCAGCATCAGGCCCCAGCCGACGAACTTGTTGGGGCTGAGCACCTGGAAGAACACCGCCAGCACCGCCAGGGCGGCGAAGTTCACCGCCTGCGGGGCCAGGTACCACAGCAGGTACTTGCCGGGTTCGAGGTCGGTGTAGCCCTTGCTCAGCTGGATGCCGATCGCCGCCAGCACGCTGACCGCCAGGGTCGCCCACAGCACCAGGGCCACCGCCGCGACCTTGGGCAGCACGAACGTCCAGTCCGGCGCCGGGGTGGCGTCGATGATCTCGTGCATCCGGCGCTCGCGGTCGCGCCAGATCAGGTCGCCAGCGAAATAGCCGGCGATGATCATCGGGAAGATGGTGAAGCCGCCCTCCAGCCCGGGGATCAGGATCCGGGTCACCGGCCACAGGGCGCCGCCGTAGCGGTCGTCGGAGGTGATCTGCCACAGGATCGCCAGGGCGTTGCCGGTGCCCAGCGCCAGGATCGCCCAGAAGGCGGCCGACTTGAACACGTGGGCCATGTCGAAGCGGGTGCGGGCGGCCATCTGCGCCCACCCGGCGCCGCCGGCGGGCGCGGTCCGGGGGCGGATCGCGCCGCGCCGCGAGGGGGCTTCCAGCGCCGCCGCCGCGGGACGACGGCGGGCGGTGGCCTTGATCCCCTGGGTCTGCAGCCGGCTCAGCGGATAGGCCGCGGCCAGGAACACCGCGCCCAGCAGCAGCACGAACAGGCGGTTGAACAGCAGGATGCCGCCGACCGGCGGGTCCAGGCTGTTGCGCTCGGCCACCGTCCAGTAGCGGGTGGTGTATTCGTAGGCCGCGCTGCCGAACGGCTCCCAGTGCGCCACCACGGGCGCCAGGTCCGGCCGCGACAGGGCCAAGTTGGTGATCACGTAGATCACCAGGAAGCCGATCACCCCGACGAAGGTCCAGCCCATCGAGCGGGTCACCGTCGACAGGGCGAAGAAGGCGGCCGAGGTGAAGAACACGTTCGGCAGCGCCAGCACCAGGTAGGCATAGGCGTAGGCGCCGGGCAGGAAGGCGCCCTTCAGGTCGGGGTCCAGCCACGGCGCCATGCCGCCCAGCAGGCTGGCGACGGTCACGCCCAGGAAGCACAGGCAGATCACCGCGAAGGCGCCGGCGAAGCGGCCGTACAGATAGTCGAACTTGCTCAGCTGTGTGGTGCGCAGGATCGGGGCGAAGCCGGTGTCGTCGTCCTTCAGCACCGAGCCGGCGACGAACGCGGTGCCGCCGAACATGAAGAAGATCGAGAACACCAGGTGCAGCACGTTGACCAGGTCGGGGCTGTTGCGATGCACCCCGCTGGCCGAGCCCAGGCTCAGCGAGCCGACCCCGGTGATGATCAGGGCCAGCACCGCCAGGATCGCGGTGACGATCCAGAACAGCGGCTGGCGAAGCTGGTAGCGGACCTCGAAGCCGGCGACCTGGAGCAGCATCGGACGCTAGGCCGCCGCGGCGCGGGCGTTCGCGCCCTGGGCCGAGAGGGTCGAGAAATAGACGTCCTCCAGGCTGCCGGCGATCGGCGCGAAGTCGTCGCCCGGATCGCTGTCGGCCAGGACGTGCACCAGGGTGCGGCCGGCGAACAGCCGGGTGGAGATCACCTCGTGGCGCTGGGCCAGCGCCGCCAGCTCGGCCTTGTCGACGGTCTTGACCCACACCCGGCCGTTCAGCTGGGCCATCAGCGCCTGGGGCGCGCCCTCGCCGACGATCCGGCCGCCGGCGATGATCGCCATGCGCGGGCACAGGTCGGCCACGTCGGCGACGATGTGGGTGGAGAGCACCACCACCACGTTCTCGCCGATCTCCGACAGCAGGTTGAGGAACCGCTGGCGCTCCTCGGGGTCGAGGCCGGCGGTGGGCTCGTCGACGATGATCAGGGCCGGGGCGCCGATCAGCGCCTGGGCGATGCCGAAACGCTGGCGCATGCCGCCGGAGAAGCCCGAGATCGCCTTCTTGCGGTGCTGCCACAGGTTCACCTGCTCCAGCAGCGCCTCGACCATCTCGCGCCGCTCGGCGGCGTGGCCGAAGCCCTTCAGCACGGCCATGTGGTCCAGCATGTCCTGGGCCGAGACCCGCGGATACACGCCGAAGTCCTGCGGCAGGTAGCCGAGCGTGCGGCGCAGGGCCTGCGGGTCCTTCAGCACGTCGATGTCGTTGAAGCGGATGAAGCCCGAGGTCGGCGCCTGCAGGGTGGCCACGGTGCGCATCAGCGTCGACTTGCCCGCCCCGTTGGGACCCAGCAGGCCGAACATGCCGCGCGGCACGGTGAGGCTGACCTCGTCCAGCGCCTTGACGCCGCCCGGATAGATGTGGGTGAGGTTCTCGATGATCAGCATGGCGTCGGCTAGCGGCCCGGCGGCGGAAAATGCCCCTCAACCGCAATGCACGCCGCATCCGGCCCCGGCAAGTGAAAGAACGGTTAGGCTTTCTTGCCCGCGGACCGGGCGCCCAGGCCCTGGCCAAGCGGCCGGCGCGGGTTTAGGGGCAAGGTCATGAGCGCCTACGCCGTCCCCGCCCCGCCCGTCCCCACGGTTCCCGTCGAAGGGTCCGACGCCGCCTTCCCCGTGCGCCGCATCCTGTGCGTGGGCCGCAACTACGCCGCCCACCGGCGCGAGATGGGCGGCGACGACCGCGACCCGCCGTTCTTCTTCGCCAAGCCGGCCGATGCGGTGGTCCCGCCCGGCGGCGACGTGGCCTATCCGAGCGTGACCGCCAACCTGCACCACGAGATGGAGCTGGTGGTGGCGATCGGCAAAGGCGGGGCGAACATTCCGGTGGCCCAGGCGCTGGACCACATCTTCGGCTACGCCGCCGGCGTCGACATGACCCGCCGCGACATCCAGAACGCGGCCAAGGACAAGGGCCAGCCCTGGGACGCCAGCAAGGGCTTCGACCAGTCGGCGCCGATCTCCGCCATCCGCACCGGCGTCGCCGCCCCGCCGCAGGGGCGCATCACCCTGTCGGTGAACGGCCAGGTGAAGCAGGACGCCGTGGTCGCCGACATGATCTGGTCCGTGCCCGAGATCGTCGCCGAGGCGTCGAAGCTGTGGGCCCTGGCCCCCGGCGACCTGATCTACACCGGCACGCCGGAGGGCGTCGGCCCGCTGGTGCGCGGCGACACGGTCACCGGCGAGATCGAGGGCGTCGGCGCGCTGAGCTTCCGGGTCATCTAGGCGTGGCCGACCTGCTGCTGCACTCGTACTGGCGCGCCACGGCGCCCTACCGGGTGCGCATCGGGCTGGCGATCAAGGGGCTGGCGTTCGACTACGCCCCGATCAACCTGCTGAACAACGAACAGGGCGCGCCGCCCTATCGCGACCATTACAATCGCCAGGCCCTGGTGCCGTCGCTGACCGCAGGCGGACGCACCTTCACCCAGTCCCTGGCCATCCTGGAGTGGCTGGACGAGACCCATCCGCAGCCGCCGCTGCTGCCGGGCTCGCCCGCCGACCGGGCGACGATCCGCGCCATGGCCGAGATCGTCGCCTGCGACATCCATCCGCTGAACAATCTGCGGGTGCTCAAGGCCCTGGCTGAGCTGGGCCACGCCAGCGGCGGCGAGGACCAGCAGGCCTGGGGCCGGCGCTGGATCGAGGACGGTTTCGCGGCGCTGGAGCCGATGGTGGCCCAGTACGGCGCCGGCTTCGCCTTCGGCGACACGCCGACCCTGGCCGACTGCGCCCTGGTCCCGCAGCTGTGGTCCTCCAGCCGCTTCGCCGTCGACCTGTCGGCCTTTCCGGCGCTGAGCGCCGTCGCCGCCCACGCCGCGACACACCCCGCCTTCCAGGCCGCGCATCCGGACCGCCAGCCGGACAAGCCGGCGGGGTGAGCGCGACGCCGGAAGGGCTGCGCGGCCCCTCACCTTCCCAAGCTCGGCGCTAGCGCACCGACCTCGGGCCCCTTCCTCTCCCTAGAGGGAGAGGAGTCTTTTCGGACGCCCGGCATCAACTCAGTTGACCTCTCCCTGCAGGGAGAGGGAGGGGCCCGATCGCGCAGCGATTGGGAAGGTGAGGGGCGGCGCCAGCCCCTCTTCACCCACCCGGCCCCCGCACCCGCACCCGCGCCTCGACCTTGCGGCCGGCGCCGTCGACCACGCTGACGCGGTAGAAGCCGGGGCCGGGCGGGCGCCAGATGGCGTGGCCGCTGACCGGGTCGACCGCCACCGGCGCGCCGTCGACGTACCAGGACAGGCCGGTCCCGGCCGCGGCCAGGGCCAGGCCGCGCGAGGCCGGGCCGAAGCCGTCCGCCTGCACCGCCGCGCCGTCGGGCGGGAAGATCAGCCGCGGGCCGGCGTCGGGCCGGTCGAGCTGGCGCAGAGCCGGCGGCGCGGCCTTCGGGGCGATCGGCGGCGGGGCCGAGACCTGAGGGGCGATCTGGTCGGCGACGTCGAACAGCAGCGGCAGGGCCGCCTCGCGCCCGGTGAAGCCGGCGCGGGCGCCGCCGTCGGCCCGGCCGGTCCAGACCACGATCACGTAGTCGCCGGCCACCGCCGCGGCGACCGCGTCGCGAAAGCCGTACGAGGTGCCGGTCTTGAACGCCATCGCCGGGCCGCCACGGGTCAGGGCCGAGGGCGCGCGGCCCTTGGGCGTCGGCGCCTCGCGCAGGATGTCCAGCACCTGTCGCGCCGCGGTGGCGCTGACCAGCCGGGTCCCGCGCCCGTGCGCCGCCCGTGCGGCGTCCGCCTCGGTGAACGCCAGGGGCTTGGCGATCCCGCCGTCGCCCAGCGCCGCATAGAGCATGGCCATGTCGCGCAGGGTGATCCCCTCGCCGCCCAGCGCCAGCGCCAGGCCGGCGTCGCGATAGCCGGCCTTGGGCCGCACCAGCCGCGCGCCGGCGCCCTGCAGCCGGGCCTCGAACGCCTGCGGCCCGACCCGCTCCAGCAGGCTGACCGCCGGCACGTTCAGCGAGTGGGTCAGCGCCTCGCGCGCGGTGACGCGGCCGTGGAACACCCGGTCGAAGTCCTCCGGCTGGTAGTCGGTGAAGCGGCGCGGGGTGTCGTCCACCTCGGTGTCCGGGGCGGCGACGCCCTGCTCGAAGGCGATGGCGTAGATGAACGGCTTCAGCGCCGAGCCCGGCGAGCGCAGGGCGCGGGTCAGGTCGATCCAGCCGCCGGGGCGGTCCAGCCCGGCAGAGCCCACCGCCGCGCGCACCGCCCGGCCCTTCGTCTCCACCACCAGCACCGCCGCCGTGCCGGTCTCGCCCTGCGCCTTGGCCGTGCGCGCCACCAGCGGCTCCAGGCGGCGCTGCAGGTCGGCGTCCAGGGTGGAGACCACCGAGGCCTGCGACAGCGGCGCGGCGCGGGCCAGCTCGCCGCCGACGTGCCAGGCCAGCGCCGGAAACGGCTGGCGCCCGGGGATACGGTCGGCGTCGGCCTCCTGCGCCCGGGCGGCGGAGATCAGGCGCGCCGCCAGCATCTTCTCCAGCACGCGGCGCCGGGCGGCCTGGGCGGCCTTGGGCCGGCGGTCCGGCCGGCGCGCCTCGGGCGCCTGCGGCAGGGCGATCAGCAGCGCCTGTTCGCCGTCGGTCAGGGTCTGCGGCTCGTGGCCGAAATAGGCCAGGCTGGCGGCCCGCGCGCCCTCCAGGTTGCCGCCATAGGGGGCCAGGGTCAGGTACATCGCCAGGATCTGGCGCTTGGAGAACCGCGCCTCCAGCTGCACGGCGCGCGCCATCTCCAGCAGCTTGTACGGCAGGCTCCGCGGGTGCGGCGCCAGCAGCCGGGCGGTCTGCATGGTCAGGGTCGAGGCGCCGGAGCTGATCCGGCCCCGCACCAGGGCCGAGGCGCTGGCGCGCAGCACCGCCAGCGGGTCGACGCCAGGATGCTGGTAGAACCGGGCGTCCTCGATGCGCACTACCCGGGCCAGGAAGGTGGGGTCGGTCCGGTCCAGGTCGGCGCGGATCCGCCAGCGCCCCCGCTCCACCGGCAGCGCCCGCAGCCACGCCCCGCGCCGGTCCAGCGCCACCGGCGACGACCGCTCGGCGCGCGACAGGTCCGGCGGAAACGCCGCGTCGAGGCCCAGCAGCAGGCACTGCGCCGCCAGCAAGGCGATCAGGCCGAAGACGACGAGGCGCATGGGGTTCGGTCGGGACACGGAAGAAACGCCTACGCTCCGTTCTCTTCCCCCCTTGGGGGAAGTCCCGGCGAAGCCGGGGATGGGGGCTCCAGCGAAGAACCGTCGGTTCGCGTCCAGCTGGAGCCCCCTCCACCCCCTTCGGGGGTCCCCCTCCCCCAGAGGGGGAGGAGAAAGGTTCTACGGCCCCGCCGCCACCTGCATCCGGCCGCCGGCGGAGTGGCCGAACACGCCGGCGTGGTACATGTCCAGCGCCTGGGCGCCGGGCAGGTAGAAGTCGCCGGGAGTCACGGCCCGCGCCACGTAGGCGAAGGCGAAGTCGCCGTTGCCGGGCAGGCTCATGGCGGCCATGTAGCGGTCGTCGCGGGCCTCCTGCACGCTGGCCGTGGTCAGCTTGCCGAGGAACTTGAACGGCCCGGTCTCGGCGTCGTCGGGGCTGAGCGTGGTCTCGATCTCGAAGCCGGCCGGCAGGGCGTCGTCCACCGCCATGGCGGTGGTCTGGCCGCGCGAGGAATGGCCCTTGACCAGCACGATCACCCGGTCGCCCTGCTTCAGCCCCGCCAGGTTCACCGGCCCGCCGGAGAAGCTGTAGAAGGTCTTGCTCACCGACAGCCCGGACGCCTCCGCCGGCGGCGGGGCGATCGGCGTGCCGCGCACCGTCACCGTCCGCCAGATCGGCCCGCCGTTGTTGGTGAAGCGGGCCTGCTGCAGGATGCCGACGCTCCAGCGGGGCGTGCCCCCCGAGGTGGGCAGGGCGGCGACGCCGCTGGCGGCGATGTTCGGCGTCCCGGCGGCCTTCAGCATGAAGTGGGCGGCGCGCAGCAGGGCGGCGGCCTCCTGGGTGTTCAGCTGGCCGGGATCCTTCACCGCCCCGTCGAGGCGGGCCTGCAGGGCCCGGGCGAGGTCGGTCTCGCCGGCCTCGTAGGCCAGGGCGATCACCGCGCCGAGGTCGCGCAGCGGGCTCTGGTAGTAGTCGGTGTCCTCAACGAAGAACAGCGGGCCGAGCTGCAGCGGCGAGCGCTGGTAGCCCAGCTTGCGCGCCGCCTCGAGCATGGCGTCGTGCGCCCGCGCCTTGTCGCCCATCATCGCCAGGCCCGCGCCCACCTGGGCGATGGACAGCGGCGAGGGTTCGTCCTTCATCTGCACGTCGTGCCACCAGCGCAGCCGGGCCAGGTCGCCGCGGCCGGCCTTGGCCAGGTCGTACAGGGCGTAGGCCGAGGCGCGGGCGCGCATGCGGTCGGTGGCCTTCTTGGCGGCGTCCTTGTTGCCGCCCCACCACTCCGGATACTCCAGGCGGTAGGCGACCGAGGCGAAGCCGTCCGGCCGGCTGAGCTGGCGCATCGCCGACAGCGCCTTGTCCACCGCCTCGTCCGGCACCGCCGCCCCGTGCGCCCTCGCCTCCAGCAGGAAGTCGGTGGCGTAGGCGCCCAGCCAGGCATCGGCCTCGCCGTCGCCGACCCGCCACAGGCCGAAGGCGCCGTCCAGCGACTGCCGGTCCAGCAGCTTGCCGACCGCGTCGTTGAACCCGGCGGTGATGCGCCCGTCGTTCGGCGAGATCTCGGCCGCGTACAGCAGCGGATAGGCGGTCGACACCAGCTGCTCGGTGCAGCCGTAGGGATAGCGCGACAGGTCCAGGGCGATCGGCGCCGGGTCGAAGCCCTTGAACGGCGAGTAGCTGACCTGCATCGTCACGTCGCCGGCCATCATCCCCGACAGCAGGCTGACTGGCGGGGTATAGGTCTCGCCCGGGCGCTGCAGCTCGGTGGTGGTGCGGGTGGTCGGCCCCCAGCCCAGCCGGGTCTGGATGTCATAGTCCTTCGCAGTGTTGAAGCCGGGCCCGGCCACCTTGAAGCCCACCTTCGAGACGCCGGTATGGGACGGCGCCAGGAACGGGATGTGCTCGGCGATGCGCATGCCGACCACCAGCTGGTAGGCCTTCCTGAACGCGCCGACGATGCCGTTGGTGGCCCAGGTTTCCACCGCATAGAGCCCCGGCTTTCCCTCGATGTTGTGCAGCTCCAGGGTGGCGAAGGCCTTGTCCCCGGGCGACAGGAAGCGCGGCAGGTCGAGGTCGGCCACCACCGGCTCGCGCACGGTCATCGGCGTCGAGCCGGAGCCCACGGCGCTGTCGGTCCAGGCGACCGCCATGATCCGCACCTCGCCGTTGAAGGCGGCGGCCGGCAGCTTGACGGTGGCGCGGCCGTCCATGCCGGTCTCCACCACGCCGGACCACAGGGCCACGGTCCTGATCGGGGTCACCGTCAGCCCCTCGCCGCCCAGCTCGTCGCCGCCGAAGTTGACGTTGGCCGGGGCGCCCAGGTTGGCGTCCAGCAGCCGGCCGTAGTCGTCGCGATAGTCGACGGTCATCGCCCGCTTGCCGAAATACCAGTCGGCCGGATCGGGGCTGGCGAACTTGGTCAGCGCCAGGATGCCCTGGTCCACCGCCGCCACGGTGACGTGCGCCGTCTGGCCGAACGACAGGCCGCGCACATGCACCGGCACCTCCACCGGCGCGTTGGAATCGATCTTGCCCGGCGTGCCGATGTCCACCGTCAGCTTGCGGCCCTTGGGGTCCAGCGGCACGTAGATCAGCCCCAGCGCCCGCCGCGGCTTGGGCGTGGCCACCGGGTCGCGCGGCTGGATCACGCTGACCAGCACATAGGCCCCGCCGCCCCAGGCGGCCGAGGTCTTCAGGCGCAGCACCCCGCCCTTCTCGCCCACGCTCATGGTCTTCAGGTCGATCAGGTGGTCGGTGGCGACCGCGGCCTGCACCTCGCCGGCGTAGGGCGGCTTGATGGCGATCTCGACGGTGTCGCCCTGGGCGTGGGTCCCGCTTCCGGCGCTGACCCGCACCATGTCCGGGGCGTCGGCGTCCTCGGCCGTGGAGCCCCAGCCGGCGGAGAACCGCCGCACCATGGTCGTCCCGTCCGGCCCGGTCAGCTCCAGGCGGTAGTCGCCCCAGCCCAGCTTGCGGTTCAGCCGCGCGCCCTGGCCGGCGGCGATGTTGAGCACGCCCTTGGCCACCACCACGTCGCGGCTGGTGCGCCGCCACTGCCATTTGCCGTCCTGCTGGAACCAGTCGTAGTTCCAGTTCTCGGTGATCAGGCTGTAGCCGATGTTGGCCGCCGCGATCGACTGGCCCTGCGGATTGACGGCGATGACGTTGATCGTCACCGGCGGGGCGTTCTGGCCCTGGGCCTGGCCCTCGTCGACCTTGACCCCGAGGTACATCGGCCGGGTGCGGACCTTCAGCGACAGCCCCTCGCGCACCGGCCGGCCGCCCGGCTCGAACACCGAGGCGGTGACCTGGGCCACCAGCGGATCGGCCGCGTCGCCGGCTTCCGAGCCGTTGAAGGTCAGGTTGGCGTGACCGGCCCCGTCGGTGACCGTCGTGCCCAGCTCGACCATCTTCTCGGCGAACGGGTTCTTCTCGTCGCCCCAGGCATAGCCCTGGAACTGTGGGAACGGGTTGGGGTCGACGCGCAGGCGCGCCTCGCCCTGGGTCTGCAGCCCCGAGCCGATGGCGCCGTACAGGAACCGGGCCGACACGGCGATCGGCCGCGCCTCGGCGCCCGTGACCGGCCGGGCCGCCTGGCCGTCGGTGGTCACCGCCAGCCGCTGCGGCGCGAAGTCCTCCACCGAGAACGACAGGGCGCCGGAGGCGGCGTCCAGGCCGTCGACGTGCAGCTCGGCGGTCCAGTGGCCGCGCGGCGCGCTCTTCGGCAGGGCCACGTCGTCGGTCACCGCCCCGCCGTCGGCCTTGGCGAAGGGATAGCGCCTGAACTCGACGCCGGAGGGCCGCTTGACCACGATATAGCCCTTGCGGTCCTTCACCGCCTTGGCCTCCAGGTCGCGCACCAGGGCCACCAGGCGCACGGTCTCGCCGGGCCGGTAGATGCCGCGATCGGCATAGAGGAAGCCGTCCACCGCGGTGGCCGGGCTGCGGCCGGAGGTCACCGACGGCGCGTCGCCGCTGGGCTGGCGGCCGCCGGCGGCCTGTTTCGACAGGTCCACCGGCGAACGGGCCAGGTCCAGCACCGCCAGGTCGCCGGCCGGGCCATAGGCCATCACCATCTTCGCGGTGGCCGCGCCCGTGCCTTCCAGCAGGCTGTGGGCGAAGGTCGCGCGGCCGGAGGCGTCGGTCCGGGTGACCGCCAGGTCCTCGCCGTTCTGCGCCACCAGCGCCACCTGCAGGCCGGGCAGCACCTTGGCGGTCTTCAACGAGCGGGCCACCACGTCGAGGGCGTTCTGGCCGGTGTAGGCCGACAGCGCCATGTCGGTGAACACCACCCAGCGGCGCGCCTGGGCCGGCTGGGTCCCTTCGCCGCTCTTGTTGTCCGGGTCGCGGCCGCCGGAGGCGTCACGCGCCTTGATCACATAGCCGCCGGGCTTCATCTCCTTGAGCACCGCGCCCAGGGGGAACACCGTGGTGACCTTCTGCGCCGGGTCGCCCTTGACGTCGACCGTGCCCTTCCAGACCACCGTCCCCTCGTCGTCGGGGCTGTCCTCGCCGTAGTCGTCGGCATAGTCGCCCTCGCCGGTGGGCTGCGGGGCGGAGATCGACTTGCGCGGCAGGTTGCGGGCCGGCACGCGCCAGACCTCCACCGCCAGCTTGGACACGTTGATGGTCTCGATGCCGACGCCGTCGGATTCCTCGCGCGGCAGGATCACCCCGCTGCCGGCGAAGCCGACATAGGGCGGCCGCTCGCCGAAGGTGAAGTCCACGTCGACGTTGTCGGCCAGGGTCTCGCCGTTGGCGCCGGGCAGGCCCTTGAGCAGGGTGATCTTTCGGTCGGCGAAGCCCAGGCCGGCGATGCACAGCTCGTCGTTGCGGGCGGTCACCGCCGGGGCGTGGCCGAGGTCCGGCGAGACCAGCACGAAGTCGCCGTAGGACTTGTTGGACTCCAGCGGCTTGGACATCTCGATGCAGGCCATCGGCTGGGCGCCGGCGGTGTCGATGCGCTGCTTCCAGTAGGCGAAACCCTCCGGCTTGGGGATGCCGCGGCGCGGCGCGCTGGCGTCGCGCGGGTGGCCGAACAGGCTCCACAGGCTGGCGCCGGGCGTCGCCGGGGCGCCGGCGTGCCGGAAGGCGCCGTCCACCCCCTTGGCGACCAGGAAGCCGCCGCCAAAGCCCACCACCAGCGCCGCGATGGCCGCGACCACCAGACTGCGGTTCATAGTTTCATCCCCATGGCAGGCTCTGCGCGGACGGCGCAGCGCTGTCAGCGGGCCAGAGACAAGCCTAACCGCACGAGGGGGTCAACTGGGCGAACACCGGTATTTCCGGCCGCTCTCGGCGCCGTTCCGCACAGGGGGTCGCGAATGTGCGGATGGTGGCCCGAAAAAGCGAAAAGGCCCGACCGCGGGGGAGCGCTGTCGGGCCTCGCAGGCCGCTCCGGTTGGGGGGGAACCGGCGGCGCGATGAAGCTTAGATAGGATCGCCTTCGCCGCCCGCAAGGGCTCGCCGCGACGCCCTGCCGCCCCGGCGAGAGGGTCGAAGTAAACGCCCCTTAACCCTCTTGGCCCAGAACGGGGGTCCAGACAGGGGCAGGCAAGGCATGGCGAAGGCGGCGCAGCGCAGCGGAACACAGCTGATGTGGGACGTCGCGCACCTGGCCTGGAGCCACGACACCGTCGCCCGCTTCCGCGGTGGGGTGACCGCGGTGGTCGGCTTCGGCCTGGTGCTGGCGCTGGCCAGCTATCACGCGGCCGATCCCAGCTTCGACGCCGCCTCCGGCGAGGCGGCGCACAACCTGCTGGGCGGCGCCGGCGCCAACCTGGCCGACCTGGCCATGCAGCTGTTCGGCCTCGCCGCCTGGGTGGTGGCCGTGATCCTGGTGACCATGGGCCTGGCGCGCGCCGCCGACCGCGCCCCCGCCGCCACCCGCGGCAAGCTGCGCCTGCGCGCCGTCATCGGCGCCCTGGGCGTGCTGGCCCTGGCCGGCGTGCTCGCGGCGCCCGCGCCGCCCGCGGCCTGGCCGCTGGCCAAGGGGCTGGGCGGCCTGGTGGGCGACGGGGTGCTGAGCGCGCTCGCCGGCCTGTTCCACTTCGTCCGCCTTCCCGGCGCCCGGTTCTTCGCCGCCCTGATTCTGGCGGCCGGCGGCGTCGCCGCCTTCGCCTATTCCCTCGGCCTTCGCCGCAGCGACGCGGCCGCCACCGCCCGCTGGATCGCCGAGCGCAACGCCGAACGCCTGCAGGCGCGCGACGCCCGCGCCGCCCGGCAGGAGCGCGAGGCCCGCGCGGTCGCCCCGCCGGCCGGCGAGGCGCCGGCGCAGGCCAAGGTCCGCGCCCCCAAGGCGCCGCGCGTCGCGCCCCCGGCGGACGAGGCCTACGAGACCGCCGAGCCGTCCCTGGCCGAAGAGCTGGCCGCGCCGCTGTCGATCCGCCAGCCGAAGGCCGCGCCCAGGCCCTCGGGCCGCGAGGCGCGCGAGACCCAGAAGAGCTTCGACTTCGCCGAGGACGGCGGCTTCCAGCTGCCGGAGCTGGCCATGCTGGCCAAGCCCAAGCCGCGCGCCTCGGCCTTCGACGAGGGCGCCCTGCGCCAGAACGCCCGCCTGCTGGAAAGCGTGCTGGCCGAGTTCGGCGTGCGCGGCCAGATCGACCAGATCCGCCCAGGCCCGGTGGTCACCCTGTACGAGCTGGTGCCGGCGGCGGGCGTGAAGTCGGCCCGGGTGGTGGCCCTGTCCGACGACATCGCCCGCTCGATGAGCGTGGCCGCCTGCCGCGTCGCCGTGGTGCCGGGCCGCAACGCCATCGGCATCGAGCTGCCCAACGCCCGGCGCGAGACCGTCTATCTGCGCGACCTGCTGGCCAGCGCCGAGTTCGAGAAGCACACCCAGGCCCTGCCCCTGGCGCTGGGCGAGAACATCGGCGGCGAGCCCTATATCGCCGACCTGGCCAAGATGCCCCACCTGCTGATCGCCGGCACCACCGGCTCGGGCAAGTCGGTGGGCGTCAACGCCATGATCCTGTCGATCCTCTACCGCCTGAGGCCCGACCAGTGCCGCTTCATCATGATCGACCCGAAGATGCTGGAGCTCAGCGTCTATGACGGCATCCCGCACCTGCTGGCGCCGGTGGTCACCGACCCGAAGAAGGCCATCGTCGCGCTGAAGTGGACGGTGCGCGAGATGGAGGACCGCTATCGGCGGATGTCCAAGATCGGCGTGCGCAACGTCGCCGGCTACAACGAGAAGGCCGTGGAGGCCGCCGCCAAGGGCGAGCACTTCGTGCGCACCGTGCAGACCGGCTTCGACGAGGCCGGCCGGCCGATCTACGAGGAGGAGAAGCTCCGCCCCGAGCCCATGCCCTACCTGGTGGTGGTGATCGACGAGGTCGCCGACCTGATGCTGGTGGCCGGCAAGGACATCGAGGGCGCTGTGCAGCGCCTGGCGCAGATGGCCCGCGCCGCCGGCATCCACCTGATCATGGCCACCCAGCGCCCGTCGGTGGACGTGATCACCGGCACCATCAAGGCCAACTTCCCCACCCGGATCAGCTTCCAGGTGACCTCCAAGATCGACGCGCGCACCATCCTGGGCGAACAGGGCGCCGAGCAGCTGCTGGGCCAGGGCGACATGCTGTACATGGCCGGCGGCGGCCGCATCACCCGCCTGCACGGCCCGTTCGTCTCCGACGGCGAGGTCGAGGCGGTGGCCAAGTACCTGCGCCTGCAGGGCGAGCCGCAGTACCTCGAGGACGTCACCTCGGCCGACGACGAGGACGGCGACGGCGGCTTCGACGGCGGCGGCGGGGGCGGCGGCGGCGAGAGCGCCGATCTCTACGACCACGCCGTGGCGGTGGTCACCCGCGACCGCAAGGCCTCCACCAGCTACATCCAGCGCCGCCTGCAGATCGGCTACAACCGCGCCGCCTCGCTGATGGAGCGCATGGAGCGCGAAGGGGTGGTCGGCCCCGCCAACCACGCCGGCAAGCGCGAGATCCTCGCCGGCCCGCCGCCGCCAGGGTGACACCGCCGCGCCAGCGCGGCCCCTCACCTTCCCATTGCTGCGCAATGGGCCCCTTCCTCTCCCTGCAGGGAGAGGACTCCAGGTGCGGCGCTGGCTCCAGGACATTTCCTCTCCCTTGAGGGAGAGGAAGGGGCCCGAGATCGGCGCGGCCGCGCCGAGCTTGGGAAGGTGAGGGGCCGCGCCGACCTCTGCCCAAACCGCGCCGTATTCGCGCCCGGCGCGCGTGCTATCTAGGGCGGATGATCAATCGACGTTTCGCCACCGGCGCCCTTGCCCTGGCCCTTCTCGCCGCCGCCCCCTCCGCCCTCGCCCGACCGCCCGCGCCGCCGCCCGCGCCGCTGAGCGCCGACGACCAGGCGCTGGTCACCCGCGCGCTGAGCTATCTCGACGGGGTGAAGTCGGCGCGCGGCCGCTTCGTGCAGACCGACTCGCGGGGCAATGTCGCGCCGGGGACCTTCTTCCTGCAGCGGCCGGGCCGCGCGCGGTTCGACTACGATCCGCCGGCCAAGGTGATCATGGCCTCGGACGGCGTCGTGGTATCGATCTGGAACCTGCGGCTGAAGACCTTCCAGAGCTACCCGCTGAGCGCCACGCCGCTGGGCATCTTCCTGGCCAAGGAGATCCGGCTCGATCGCGGCATCAAGGTGGTGCAGGTGCAGCACAAGGCCGACGGCTTCACCATCGTCGCGCGCGACACCCGCCATCAGTCCGAGGGTCAGATCGCGCTCAGCTTCTCCGACAGCCCGATGCGGCTGCAGGGCTGGACCGTCACCGACGCCCAGGGACTATCCACGCGTGTAACGCTGGCCGATTTCTCGCAGACCGCGCCGATGGACCAGGGCTTCTTCCGCCCCGCAAACCCTTACGCCAAGCCGGATTCAAAGCCGGCCGTCCGCTGATTGTAGCGATTTTGTCACAAGCAAGCTTTTTGAACTCTGCGCTTGACATTCCGCTATCGAGTGGCAAATATGACACTCATCGCGGTGAGGCATCCGACCTGCTTCACTCGTATCCGTGCCGGAACCTATCCCCTCCCGGCGGCGGCATGAGAGACGACTTTCATCGCCCGGGCGCCCAGTGCGTCCGGGCGTTTTTTCTGGGCACAATTTCGCGCATTCCCGGCCGGGACGGCGATTTATTGTGCGCCCCGGGCTCTGGGAGAGGTTAATGCGCCTTAGGATCGCCAGCTGGAACATCAATTCCGTGCGCCTGCGCGCCGAGCAGGTCCAGCGCTTCGTCGCCGAGCGGCAGCCGGACGTGCTGTGCCTGCAGGAGATCAAGTGCCGCGAGGGAGAGTTCCCGCTGAACGCCTTCATCGAGGCCGGCCTGCCGCACGTGAGGATCGCCGGCCAGAAGGGCTGGCACGGCGTCGCCATCGCCTCGCGCCTGCCGTTCGACGCCGCGCCGGGCCTGGACGTCTGCCGCGAGGGCCATGCCCGCGAGGTCGGGGTCAGGGTGGCCGGGGTCGAGGTGCACAACTTCTACATCCCGGCCGGCGGCGACCTGGCCGACCGCGCCGAGAACCCCAAGTTCGACCACAAGCTGGATTTCTACGAGCGGCTGACCGCGAAGATGGCCGCGCGCGACCCCAAGGAGGCGATCGTCATCACCGGCGACCTCAACGTGGCGCCGGGCGAGAACGACGTCTGGAACCACCGGTACATGTCGAAGATCGTCAGCCACACCCCGGTCGAGGTCGCCGCCATGCGCGCCCTGCAGGACAGCCTGGGCTTCATCGACCTGGCGCGCGAGGTCACGCCGGAGCCGCAGAAGCTGGCGTCGTGGTGGAGCTATCGCGCGCAGGACTTCCGCAAGTCCGCCCGCGGCCTGCGCCTGGACCACATCTGGGTCACCCCCGGCCTGCGCGAGGCCGCCTGGCGCGCCGGCGCCCCGGTGTGCCAGATCCACGAGGACGTCCGCGCCTGGGACCGCCCCAGCGACCACGCCCCGGTGACGGCGGATTTGGGGCTTTAAGGCCGCAGTTCCGCCCTCCCCTTCATGGGGAGGGAAAGATCGCGCAGCGATCAGGGTGGGGAAGTGAGATGTCGAGCGCCGGCTGACGCGATTGGCCTGTACAGCGGCAGGCGTTCCCCACCCTGGCGGCTTCGCCGCCTGTCCCTCCCCACAAGGGGGAGGGCGAAGGCCCTACGGCGCCAGCCGGTAGCCGCCGGCCTCGGTCAGCAGCAGGCGGGCGTGCGCCGGTTCGGGTTCGATCTTCTGGCGCAGGCGATAGACGTGGGTCTCCAGCGTGTGGGTGGTGACGCCGGCGTTGTAGCCCCACACCTCGGTCAGCAGCTCCTCGCGCGACACCGGCTTGCCGCCGGAGCGATAGAGGTACTTCAGGATGTTGGTTTCCTTGTCCGTCAGGCGGATCTTCTTGCCCTTGGCGTCCAGCAGCAGCTTCTGCGCCGGCCGGAACTCGTAGGGGCCGATGCGGAACACCGCATCCTCGGACTGTTCGTGGCTGCGCAGCTGGGCGCGGATGCGGGCCAGCAGCACGTTGAAGCGGAACGGCTTGGTGACGTAGTCGCTGGCGCCGGAATCCAGGCCCAGGATGGTGTCGGAATCGCTGGAGGCCGCGGTCAGCATGATGATCGGCGCGGTGACTCCGCCGTTGCGCATCAGCCGGCAGGCCTCGCGGCCGTCCATGTCCGGCAGGTCGACGTCCAGCAGCACCAGGTCGGGCCGCCCGTCCTTGGCCTGGCGGATTCCCTCGGTCGCCGACGCCGCGCCGCTCGCCTCGAACTCCTCGTGCAGCTCCAGCTGCTCGACGAGCAGGCCGCGCAGGTCTGTATCATCGTCGATGATCAGGATCGTCTTGCGTTGCGCCATGCTATGACCATGCACCGTTCAAGGGGGGGCCGCCAAGCCCGCGCCAGAAGCCATAGCCCAAAGCCATAGCATGATCTTCGACGCCTTCGCTGATGGAACCTTCGCCTTCCACGACGGAACCGGCGCCCGGCGTTTCCGCTGCGCCCTGGGCCGCGGCGGGACCTTGCCGGCGGCCGAAAAGCGCGAGGGCGACGGGGCCAGTCCCCTGGGATCGTGGCCCATGCGGCGGCTGCTCTACCGGGCCGACCGCGGCGGTCCGCCGGCCACCGCCCTGCCCTGCCAGCCGATCGGCCCGCACGACGGCTGGTGCGATGCGCCGGGCGACCCGGCCTACAACCGGCCGGTCCGCCTGCCCTACCCGGCCAGCGCCGAATCTCTGTGGCTCGAGGATCATGTCTACGACCTGATCGTGGTGCTGGGGCACAACGATGACCCGCCCGTGTCGGGGATGGGGTCGGCGATCTTCCTGCACCTGGCGCGGCCCGACTATGCGCCGACCGCCGGCTGCGTCGCCCTGGCCAGGCCTGACCTGGAGGCGGTGCTGGCCCGCGCCGCGCCCGGCGACGTGCTCAGGATCCGGCCGGCGCCGGCGGGCTGACGTGCTTCGCCCGCGCGCCGAACAGGGCCGAGCCGACCCGCACCTCGGTGGAGCCGAAGGCGATCGCCGTCTCGAAGTCGGCGCTCATCCCCATCGACAGCGCCGCCAGGCCGTTGCGGGCGGCGATCTTCGCCAGCAGGGCGAAGTGCGGCCCCGGCGGCTCGGCTTCCGGCGGGATGCACATCAGGCCCTCGATCGTCAGGCCGAGCGGGCCGCGGCACAGGGCGATGAAGGCGTCGGCCTCGGTCGGCGACACGCCGGCCTTCTGCGGCTCCTCGCCGGTGTTTACCTGCACCAGCAGCCGCGGAGCCTTGCCGGCGCGCTGGATCTCGTCGGCCAGCACCCGGGCCAGCCGCTCGCGGTCCACCGTCTCGATCACGTCGAACAGGGCCAGGGCCTCGCGCGCCTTGTTGGTCTGCAGCGGGCCGATCAGCCGCAGCTGCAGGCCCTCGCGCCGCCCCGCCCAGCGCTCTGCCGCCTCCTGCACGCGGTTCTCGCCGAAGACCCGCTGTCCGGCGGCGACCACCGGGGCCACGGCCTCCCAGGGCTGCTGCTTGGACACCGCCGTCAGGCTCACCGAGGCCGGGTCGCGGCCGGCGGCCCGCGCCGCGGCGGCGATGCGCGCCAGGGGCGTATCGGCGGCGGGCTGCGGGACGGGCTCGGAGGGGTCGGGCATTGAGCGGATCGGGCCTTTCGGACCTCTGGCGGGCGGCGCTGAGGCTAGATCGTCGCCGGGGCGGGCGAAAGCAACCGCCGCCGCTGCTTTTCTTCACCGATCCGGCGCGCACCCCCGACCCCGAAGCGGTGCTGCGCCGCCTGCCGCGCGGCGCCGGGGTGGTGTTCCGCGCCTTCGGCGCGCCGGACGCCCTGGCGCAGGGCCGCCGGCTTCGGGCGATCGCGCGAAACCGCGGCCTGGTGTTCCTGGTCGGGGCCGATGCGCGGCTGGCCCGCGCGCTGCGGGCGGACGGCGTGCACCTGCCCGAGCGGCTGGCCCACACCGCGCAGCGCCTGAGGCGCGGACGGCCGGGATGGCGGATCACCGCCGCGGCGCACGACCTGCCGGCGCTGCTGCGGGCCCGTCGCGGGGGGGTCGACGCCGCCGTGATCTCCCCGGCCTTTCCCAGCCGCAGCCCGTCGGCCGGCAAGCCGCTGGGCCCAACCCGGCTGGCGGCCCTGGCGCGCGCCGCCGGCCTGCCGGCCTATGCCCTGGGCGGCGTCAACGGGCGCACGGCGCGGCGGCTGGCGATGAGCGGGGTGATCGGCGTGGCGGCCGTGGAGGCGGTGATGGAGTGAGCGGCGCGGGCGACGTCACCCATCTTCTGTCATCCCGGAGTCCGCGCAGCGGATATCCGGGACCGCGGCAGGCGTCGGCGCCCGCTACGGCCGGCAAGCGCCAGCGCTTCCGGCGGTCCCGGATATGGGCTGTCGCCCATTCCGGGATGACAGATGGGATGAAGGTCTGTGCTGCGCTCCGCCCGGGGTGACCGGGGAAGCGGATCAGAACTTGAAGGTGGTTTCCAGGCGGACCCGCGGGGCGGTGGGCTGGGGCTGGATCTTGGTGGCCGTGGTGTCCACCGAATCATTGCTCAGCGAGACCCCGGCGCCCACGCGCAGGCGCGGGGTGGCGCGGTAGTAGACCCCCGGCGCCACGTCCTTCCACTGCATGTCGCGGTCGGTGTGCTGGGTCATGTCCAGCGACAGGCCCCAGCGGCCGGTCTTGGCGTCCCATTGCAGGCTGCGATGCGGCGCGGTGGGGTTGGTGGTGGTCGGGGGCTGCGCGGCGAACGCGTCGGCCTGGCCCGCCTGGCGCGGCGCCTGCTGCGCATGCGCGCCGGTCGCGATCGCCACGAGGGCGAGCGCCACGCAGGCCGCTACGCTAGACTTCACCGGCGCCATCGCCACCCAACTGCCCCTCAAGCCCCAACGATCGCCCCCAAAATGGGGGTGACATCGTTCTAAGCTCATTTCGATTAAGGGCGCGTGACTGACAACGTCAAGGCGCCGAGGTCGACTCTTGGCCCAGGCGCCGCAATGAGCCGCGCCCTGTGGCGACTCCGCAACGCGATTCCTGTTTGGCGGCCGAAGCTTGATGCTATAGACGCGTCCTTCCGGGGGCGAGCGGGGTCGTGCATAGTGCCACGGCCAGAAACTATATTGGAGCGACAAGGCATGCCGTTTGAGCGCGGGACCTTCAGGCGCGGCGCGATGATCGGGGTCATGGCCCTGAGCGTCGTCGGCCTCGCGGCGTGCGGCGGTCGGGCGGCCAATCCCCTGCATGCGGGCAATTCCCGCGGCGGTCCGCCGCCGGCGACGATCGGCGTCAACGGCTATCTGTGGCGCGCCACGCTCGACACCCTGGCCTTCATGCCGCTGCAGTCGGCCGACCCATTCGGCGGCGTGGTGATCACCGACTGGTACGTGAACCCGGAAAAGCCGGACGAGCGCTTCAAGTGCACGGTGTACATCCTGGATTCGCGCCTGCGCGCGGACGGGCTGAACGTCACGGTGTTCAAGGAAGTGTCCAACGGCGCCGGCGGCTGGACCGCCTCGCCGACCGCCAGCCAGACGGCGACGGACATCGAGAACGCGATCCTGACCAAGGCCCGCCAGCTTAGGCTCTCCAACCTCCACGGCTGAGGCCGCCTTCGTTCGACTGACGTAAAGGCGCGCTTCGGACCGGAACGCGCCTGAAAGTCCTTTTGGGCGCGTTCGAAGCCATTTCCCTTCGACCAATCCACCCTTAAGAGCCGTCACGACATGGCCCGATACAATCCCAAAGAAGTCGAACCCAAGTGGCGCAACGCCTGGGCCGACGCCGACGTGTTCCGCGCCAGCGAGGCGTCGGACAAGCCGAAGTACTTCGTCATGGAGATGTTCCCCTATCCGTCGGGGCGTCTGCATGTCGGCCACGCGCGTAACTATGCGATGGGCGACGTGGTGGCCCGCTTCAAGCGCGCCCGCGGCTACAACGTGCTGCACCCGATGGGCTGGGACGCCTTCGGCCTGCCGGCGGAGAACGCCGCCGCCGAGCGGGGCGTCGACCCCGCCGCCTGGACCTATGACAACATCGCGGTGATGCGCGACGAGCTGAAGCGGCTGGGCGTGTCGATCGACTGGTCGCGCGAGTTCGCCACCTGCGACCCGGAATACTACGGCCAGCAGCAGGCCCTGTTCCTGCGCCTGTGGAAGAGCGGCCTGGTCTATCGCAAGGAAGGCCTGGTCAACTGGGACCCGGTCGACATGACCGTGCTGGCCAACGAACAGGTGATCGACGGCAAGGGCTGGCGCTCGGGCGCGCCGGTGGAGCGCAAGAAGCTGAACCAGTGGTTCATGCGCATCACCCAGTACGCCGACGAGCTGCTGGAGGGCCTGAAGACCCTGGACCGCTGGCCCGAGAAGGTCCGCATCATGCAGGAGAACTGGATCGGACGGTCCAGGGGCCTGAAGATGCGGTTCCTGTGGTCGGGCGCGGCGCCGCAGGGCTACGCGGACGGCCTGCCGATCTACACCACCCGGCCCGACACCCTGTTCGGCGCCAGCTTCGTGGCCGTCTCGCCGGACCACCCGCTGGCCGAGCAGCTGGCGGCGGCCGACCCCAAGGTCGCCGACTTCATCGCCGAATGCCGCAAGGGCGGCACCTCGGAGGCCGAGATCGAGTCGGCCGAGAAGCTGGGCTACGACACCGGCCTGAAGGTCGCCCATCCGTTCGATCCGGCCTGGGAACTGCCGGTGTGGATCGCCAACTTCATCCTGATGGACTACGGCACGGGGGCGATCTTCGGCTGTCCGGCGCACGACCAGCGCGACCTGGACTTCGCTCGGAAATATTCGCTGCCAGTGACCCAGGTAGTAACACACGGCTCGGAGGGCCTGCGGGATCAAATCGCCGCCGAGATTGCTTCTGGCCAAGCCTATATTGGCGGCTCGACGGATGTGATCATCAATTCCGGCTTCCTGGATGGCCTCAGCATCGAGGAAGCCAAGGCCGCCGCCATCGCCCGCATCGAGGCCCAGGGCCAGGGCGAAGGGGCCACGGTCTATCGCCTGCGCGACTGGGGCGTGGCGCGCCAGCGCGGCTGGGGCTGCCCGATCCCGGTGGTGCACTGCGCCAGGTGCGGCGTGGTCGCCGTGCCGGAGGACCAGCTGCCCGTGCGCCTGCCCACCGGCATGGACTTCTCCAAGCCCGGCAACGCCCTGGCGCGGCACCCGACCTTCAAGGCTACGACCTGCCCCGACTGCGGCGGCCCGGCCGAGCGCGACACCGACACCCTGGACACCTTCGTGGACTCGTCCTGGTACTTCGCCCGCTACGCCAACCCGCACGCCAAGGCGCCGGTGGACAAGGCGGCGGCCGACTACTGGATGCCGGTGGACCAGTACATCGGCGGCATCGAGCACGCCGTGCTGCACCTGCTGTACGCGCGCTTCATCACCCGCGCCCTGCGCGACGAGGGGCTGCTGAGCGTCAGCGAGCCGTTCGCCGGCCTGTTCACGCAAGGCATGGTCACGCACGAGACCTATCGCCGGCAGAACGGCGAGTGGGTCGACGCCGGCGCCGTCGAGGTGGTCAGCGAGGGCCAGACCCGCCGCGCCACCATCGCCGAGACTGGCGAGGCGCTGGTGATCGGCGACATCGAGAAGATGTCCAAGTCCAAGCGCAACGTCGTCGCCCCGGCCGACATCGCCGACGCCTACGGCGTGGACGCCGCGCGCCTGTTCGTGCTGTCCGACTCGCCGCCCGACCGCGACGTGCAATGGACCACGGGCGGCATCGAGGGCGCCTGGCGGCTGATCAACCGCATCTGGAACGAGTTCGACGCCCAGGCGGAGGCCGTGGCCGAGCCGGCGGTCGACGACGCCGCGGCGGCCCTGGCCCTGCGCAAGGCCACCCACCGCACGGTGAAGGCGGTGACCGAGGCGATCGACGGCTTCCGGTTCAACAGCGCGGTCGCCCGGCTGTACGAATTCGTCAACGCCTTCAAGGGCTTGCCCACGTCAGGAGCCTCCGCCGAGGGCCTGGCCGCGCGGCGCGAGGCGCTGTCGGCCCTGGCCCGGCTGATCGCCCCCTATGCCCCGCACCTGGCCGAGGAATGCTGGGCGCGGCTGGGCGAGGCAGGGATGGTCGCCACCGCCGACTGGCCGGTGTTCGATCCGGCCCTGACCGAGGACGACGAGAAGGTGCTGCCGGTGCAGATCAACGGCAAGCGCCGCGGCGAGGTCCGCGCCCCCGCCGGCGCCAGCGAGGCTGAGGTCGAGAAGCTGGTCCTGGCCGATCCGGAGATTGCGCAGCGGCTCGAAGGGCTTACGATCCGCAAGGTGATCGTGGTCAAGGACCGCATCGTCAATCTGGTGGCGGGGTAGCTTCAGCGGCTGTCCCTCGCCCTTCTCCCCTTGCGGGAGAAGGTGGCCCGCACAGCGGGTCGGATGAGGGGTCGATGGCGGTTCGGGTCTGGCGTCTTCGCGGCGCACGTAAAGGTGGGAGTTAGGACAATCACGATGGCTGCCCGACCCCTCATCCGTCGGCTTCGCCGACACCTTCTCCCGCAAGGGGAGAAGGCGCGTGGCGCCCTTGTCGCCCTGGGCCTCGTCGCCGCCGCCGCGCCCCTGGCCGGCTGCGGGTTCACGCCGCTCTACGCCGAGAACGGGGTCTCTCCCGGGCTGTCGTCGATCCAGGTGATCGCGCCGGAGGGCCGGGTCGGCTACCTGCTGCGCCAGGACCTGGACGACGAGCTGGCGCGCGACAAGGCGACGCCGGCCGCCTGGCGGCTGAACCTCGACGTCGGCCAGACCCGCGACCCGCGCGGCCTGCGCGAGGACAACACCGCCGAGCGCTACGAGGTGCAGGTGACGGTGAAGTACACCCTGACCGATGCGGCCACCGGCAAGGTGGCGACCGCCGGCCAGGTCACCAGCCAGGTCAGCTATGACGCCGCCGACCAGCCTTACGCCGGCATCGCCGCACGCGAGGACACCCAGCGCCGGGCCGCCTCGGACGCCGCGCGGCGCATCCGCCTGGCGCTGTCGGTATGGCTGGCCAAGCGCAACGCCGGGGGCGGCTGAGGCCCTTCGCGCATGATCCTCTCGCGCCGGCCCGACATCGAGCGCTTCCTGAAGACCCCGGACCCGGCGATCCGCGTGGCGGTGATCTATGGCCGCGACGTCGGCGTGGTGCGCGAGCGCGCCCAGGCGCTGGCCGCGGCGGTCACCGACCGGCCGGACGATCCGTTCGACTGCGCCCTGCTGACCGAGGCCGACATCGACGGCGAGGTGGGCAAGCTGGAGGGTGAGCTGCAGGCGATCTCGATGATGGGCGGCCGCCGGCTGGTGCGCCTGCGCCTGGGCGAGAAGGCGGCCGTCGACCGGGCGGCCTCCGAAGCCCTGGCGGCCCACGCCGCGGGCGATTTCAACCCCGACGCCTTCTTCCTGATCGAGGGCGGGGCCCTGGGCCGGGACTCGCAGGTGCGCAAGGTCGGCGAGAAGATCCAGGGGGTGGTGGTGATCCCCTGCTACGAGGACGAGCCGGGCGACCTGGCGCGGCTGACCCGCGAGGCCCTGGCCGCCGACAAGGTGGGCATCGAGACCGATGCCCTGGACCTGTTCGTCAGCCGGCTGCCGCGCGAACGCGGGGTGGCGCGCAGCGAGATCGAGCGCCTGGCGCTGTTCCTGGGGCCGGGTTCGGGCCGGGTGGCGCGGGCCGCCGACCTGGAGGACTTCCTGGGCGTGGAGCCCGAGGCCTCGCTGCTGGACGCCGCGCAGGACGCCTTCGGCGGCCGTCTCGGCGCGGCGCACGCCGGGCTGCGCCGCGCGGCCCAGGAAGGGGAGGGGGGTCCCGCCGCGGTCCGGGCCATGGGCATGCACCTGGCGAAGCTGCGCCGCACCCTGACCTTGCACCAGGCCGGCGCCGGCCTGCAGGAGGCCGCCAAGGCCTCGGGCGTGTTCTGGAAGGCCGAACGGGAGTTCCTGCGCCAGGCCCGCAGCTGGTCGCTGAAGGACCTCGACGGGGTTCAGGCCGACATCCTGGCCGCCGACCTCGCCTGCAAGCAATCCGGCAGCCCCGACCGCCTGATCTCGGAACGCCTGGCGCTGATGATCGCCGGCCGGGCCCGGCGGCTGGGGCTTTAGGGGCGTAACCCCTCACCTTCCCATGGCTGCGCCATGGGCCCCTCCCTCTCCCTATGGGAGAGGTGTTTTTCCCAATGATTAGCGCAACTTAATTCACCTCTCCCACAGGGAGAGGGAGGGGCCCGCGCGCCTTGCGCGAGCAAGGGGCGTGGGAGGGTGAGGGGTTACGCCCTCGCCCCCTAGCCCTGCCCCACCGGCGGCGCGGCCCGCGTCAGGCGGCGGCAGAGGTCGTCGAGCTGTTCGAGGGTGGCGTACTGGATGCGCAGCTCGCCGGCGCCGCCGGCGTCGCGGATTTCCACGTCCAGGCCCAGCACCTCGGCGAGGTCGGCCTCCAGGGCGCGGGTGTCGGCGTCCTTGCCGGCCTTCGGCTTGCGCGCCGCGGCCGGCTTGCCGGGCGCAGCCGCCTCGCCGGCCTGGCGGGCCAGGATCTCGGTCTGGCGCACGTTCAGGCCCTGGTCGACGATGCGCTGGGCCAGGGTTTCAGCGCCGGCGACGTCCAGCAGGGCGCGGGCGTGGCCGGCGCTGAGGCGGCCGGCCTCCAGGTGCTCGATCACCGGCGCCGGCAGGCGCAGCAGGCGCATGGTGTTGGCCACGTGGCTGCGGCTCTTGCCGACGATCCTGGCCAGCGCCTCCTGGGTGTGGGCGAAGCGCAGCGCCATGGCCTGGTAGGCCTGGGCCTCTTCGATCGGGTTCAGGTCGGCGCGCTGCACGTTCTCGATCAGGGCGATTTCCATCACCTCGGCGTCGCTCAGCTCGCGCACCAGCACCGGCACCGTGTGCAGCCCGGCCAGCTGCGCGGCGCGCCAGCGGCGCTCGCCGGCGACGATCTGGTACTCCCCGGCGACGCCCTCGACCGGGCGCACCAGGATCGGCTGGATCACGCCCTTTTCCTTCACCGAGGCGGCCAGCTCGTCCAGCTCGGCCTGGGCGAAGCTGCGGCGCGGCTGCTCCGGATTGCGCCGGATCAGCTCGATCGGCACATCCAGCGCGCCGCCGGCCGCAGGCGCGGCGACGGGCGCCGCGGCGCGCGCCTCGGGCGTGGCCGGAAGCTCCTGGGCCCCCACCTCGTCCAGCAGGGCCGACAATCCGCGTCCCAGTCCCCGTCGGCTCTCGGCCATGCGTGTCTCTCCGGAATTCGTGTTCAGACGGCGCTGGCGCGCTCGACGCGCTCGCGGGTCACCAGCTCGCGCGCCAGCTTCAGATAGGCCTGGCTGCCCGAGCACTTCAGGTCATAGATCAGCGCCGGCTTGCCGAACGACGGCGCCTCCGACACCCGCACGTTGCGCGGGATGATGGTCTCGTAGACCTTGTCGCCGAAGTGTTCGCGCACGTCGCGCGCCACCTGCGCCGACAGGCTGTTGCGCCGATCGTACATGGTCAGCACCACGCCCTGGATCTGCAAGGCCGGGTTGAGGCTGCCCTTCACCAGTTCGACGGTGCGCATCAGCTGGGTCAGGCCCTCGAGGGCGAAGAACTCGCACTGCAGCGGCACCAGCACCGCGTCGGCCGCCGTCATCGCATTGATGGTCAGGAGGTTCAGCGACGGCGGGCAGTCGATCAGGGCGTAGCTGTAGCTCTCCTCGGCCCGCACGGCGGCCAGGGCGTCCTTCAGCTTGAACGAGCGGCGCGGGGTCTGCCCCAGCTCCAGCTCCACGCCGGAGAGGTCCGGTTCCGACGGCAGCAGCTTCAGGCCCGGCAGCTCGGTCTGCACCGCGGCGTCGGCGATCGACACCCCGTCCATCAGCACGTCGTACAGGGTCTTGGCGCGCATGTGCCGCGGCACGCCCAGGCCGGTGGAGGCGTTGCCCTGCGGATCGGCGTCGATCAGCAGCACCTTCTCGCCGACCGCGGCCAGGGCGGCGCAGATGTTGATCGCCGTGGTGGTCTTGCCCACGCCCCCCTTCTGGTTGGCGACGGCGAGCACGCGCAGGGGTTTCGTCTTCGCCTCAGGCACGGGAAAGCCTTTCGATCGAGAGGATGCGGCCGCGGGGGTCGCTCTGGCTGGGCAGGATGTCGACGTCGAACCGCCACGCCGCGCGGGCCTCGGCGATCTCGGCCTCGGCGTCCTGGCCCTTGAGGAACAGGGCGCGGGCGCCGCGGGCCATGAACGGCTGCGCGTAGGACAGCAGGCGGGTGAGGGGGGCGACGGCCCGGGCGGTGACCACGTCGACCTTCAGCTTCACGTCCTCGGCCCGGGCATTGATCACCTGGGCGGGGAGGGCGAGCTCGGTCACCACCTCGGCCAGGAAGCGGCAGCGCTTGGCCATGCTCTCCACCAGATGCACCCGCGGACCCTGGCCGCCCGGGTCCGCCCGGCCGTTCAGCAGGATCGCCAGCACGAGGCCCGGAAAGCCCGCGCCGGCGCCGAGGTCGGCCCAGGTCCGGGCGTCCGGGGCCAGCGGCAGCAGCTGCGCGCTGTCCCAGGCATGGCGCGACCAGAACTGCGGCAGGGTCGCCGGCCCGACCAGGTTCATCCGCCCGTTCCAGTCGCCGAGCAGGGTCTCGAACCGCGCCAGGTCGGCCAGCTGTTCTGGCGTGGCCCCGGCAAGCGAGGCGAACCCCGCGGCGTCCAGCGCCGCCGGGTCGACGGATCCCGGGTCCGCGGTAATCGGGTCAGGCAGCGCGCGTGCGGCGGACATGGGCGAGCAGGGCGGTGAGCGCGCCGGGGGTGACGCCTTCGATGCGGGCGGCCTGGCCGAGGGTGGCGGGCCGGACGGCGGCCAGCTTTTCCTTCACCTCGTTGGAGAGGCCGCCGAGGGCGGCATAGTCCAGGTCGGCCGGCAGGGTCAGATTCTCGTCGCGGCGGAACAGCTCGACGTCGGCGGCCTGCCGGTCGAGGTAGCCGTGGTAGGCGGCGTCGATTTCGACCTGTTCCCGGGCAAATTGCGGCCAGGCCTCAAGCTCCGGCCAAACCTTTGAAAGACTTGGGAAATCGATCGTCGGAAAGGCCAGAAGCTCGAAGATGTTGCGCCGCTGTCCGTTCTGACCGACCCGTAGCCCGAATTTGCCGGCCTCCGTGGGCGACAGAGCCAATTTTCGCGCGCGCTCGCGAACCTCGAAAAGCACGCGAGACTTGTCCTCGAACACTTTCGCGCGCGCTGATTGAACGACCCCGAGCGCGACGCCCTTGGCTGTCAGCCGCTGGTCGGCGTTGTCGGCGCGCAGCTGCAGTCGGAACTCCGCGCGGCTGGTGAACATGCGGTAAGGCTCGGTCACGCCGCGGGTGACCAGGTCGTCGATCATCACCCCGATGTAGGCCTCGTCGCGGGCGAAGCTGGCGGCGTCCTGGCCGGCGGCGGCGCGGGCCGCGTTCAGCCCGGCGACCAGGCCCTGGGCGCCCGCCTCCTCATAGCCCGTGGTGCCGTTGATCTGGCCCGCCAGGTAGAGGCCGGGCAGGCGCTTGACCTGCAGGCCGACGTCCAGCTCGCGCGGGTCGACGTAGTCGTACTCGATGGCGTAGCCGTAGCGGAACACCTGCACCTGGGCCAGGCCCGGGATGGTGCGCAGGAACAGGTCCTGGGTTTCTTCCGAGACCGAGGTCGAGATGCCGTTGGGATAGACCGTCGGATCGTCCAGCCCCTCGGGCTCGAGGAAGATCTGGTGGCTGGAGCGGTCGGCGAACCGCACCACCTTGTCCTCGATCGACGGGCAGTAGCGCGGCCCGACGCCGGTGACCTTGCCGCCATAGACCGCCGACTCGCCGAGCCGCTCGGCGATGATCCGGTGGGTTGCTTCCGTGGTGTAGGTCACCCCGCACGCCACCTGGGGCGTGGTGATGGTCTCGGTCAGGAACGAGAAGGGGACCGGCTCGGCGTCGGCGGCCTGCATTTCCAGCCCGGCCCAATCGATCGTCCGGCCATCCAGGCGGGCCGGGGTGCCGGTCTTCAGCCGGCCCATCTTCAGGCCGCTGGCGTACAGCCGGTCGGACAGGCCGATCGCCGGGGCGTCGCCGACACGGCCGGCCGGAATGCGCTCGTCGCCGCGGTGGATCACCCCCTTCAGGAAGGTGCCGGTGGTCAGCACGACGCTGGCCGCGCGGTAGGTCTCGCCGGTGGCGCCCACCACGCCGGTGACCCGGCCGTCCTCGACGATCAGGTCCTCGACCGCCTCGGCCTTCAGGCTCAGGTTGGCCTGCGCCTCGAGCGCCGCCCGCATCGCCTCGCGGTAGAGCCGCCGGTCGATCTGCGCCCGGGGGCCGCGCACGGCTGGGCCCTTCGACCGATTGAGCAGCCGGAACTGGATGCCGGCCTGGTCGGCCATGCGGCCCATCAGCCCGTCCAGGGCGTCGATCTCGCGCACCAGATGGCCCTTGCCCAGGCCGCCGATCGCCGGGTTGCAGGACATCTCGCCCAGCGTCTCGAGCTTGTGCGTGAGCAGCAGGGTGCGCGCGCCGAAGCGGGCGGCCGCGGCGGCCGCCTCGCATCCGGCATGCCCGCCGCCGATCACGATCACATCCCACGCGTGGGTCACGACATCTCCAGACTCGGTTAGCCGGCGTCCCGGCGCCCCCGTTACATATAGGAAGCCCCCTATAGGGTCGAGGCGCGCGGCCGGTGTTTCACGTGAAACACGTTGTCGCTCACAGGGTGGCCGGGGTTATCCCCAGGGGCTGTGTTTCACGTGAAACACCCTCACCCGGCCCTCTCCCGCAAGCGGGAGAGGGCTAACGCGCGGCCTCTGGTTCAGAGCCCTCTCCCCGCGAGCGGGGAGAGGGTTGGGTGAGGGGTAGCCCCCTGTTTCACGTGAAACAACGGCTCTCACTTGCCGATGCAGAAGCTCGCGAACACCAGGTCCAGGACGTCTTCCGCCCCGATCCGGCCGGCCACGCGGCCCAGGGCGCGGGCGGCCAGGCGCACGTCCTCGGCGGCCAGCTCGGGTTCCTCCAGGCTGCCCAGGGCCCGGCGCAGGTGATCGCGGGCGGCTTCCAGCAGGCCGCGGTGGCGCGCCCGGGTGACCGCCGGGAACTCCGCCCCCGAGAGGTCCGCCGTCACGCGATCCGACAGTCCCGCGAGCAACCCGGCCACGCCGCCGGCCGACACCGACAGGGCCTGCGCCTGGGGCGCCGCGGCCCGCACGGCGGCGGCATCTGCGCCCTCGGCCAGGTCCGCCTTGTTGAGCAGCACCATGTCCCGCGGCTGCAGCAGGTCGGCGGCGAGCCGCCAGGCGCCGTCGCTGGCCGAGCCGTCGACCAGCCACAGGCGCAGGTCGGCCTCCGCGGCCCAGGCCCGGGCTCGCCGCACCCCCTCCACCTCGACGGGATCGACCGTGTCCCGCAGACCGGCCATGTCGGCCAGCAGCACCTTGTAGCCGGACAGCACCAGGGGGGCCTCGATCACGTCGCGGGTGGCCCCGGGGATCGGGGTGACGATCGCGGCGTCACGGCCCAGCAGGGCGTTGAACAGGCTGGACTTGCCGGCGTTCGGCGCGCCGATGATGGCGATGCGGTAGCCGTCGCGGATGCGCCGGCCCCGCGCCTCGTCGGCCAGCGCCGCTTCCAGGGCCGTCAGCAACGCCTCGATGGGCTCGCGGGCGCGGGCCGCGACGTCGGCCGGCACGTCCTCGTCGGGGAAGTCGACCGCCGCCTCCAGCTGCGCCAGCGCCTCGATCAGCTGGCGGCGCCAGTGGTCGTAGCGTTCGCCAAGGGCGCCCTCGAGCTGGCCCAGCGCCTGGCGGGCCTGGGCGTCGGTTTCCGCGTCCACCAGGTCGGCCACGGCCTCGGCCTGGTCGAGGTCCAGGCGGCCGTTCTCGAAGGCGCGGCGGGTGAACTCGCCCGGCTCGGCCAGCCGCAGGCCGCTGTCCAGCAGGGCCTGGGTGGCCGCGGCGACGACCGCCAGGCCGCCGTGCAGATGCAGTTCGGCGCTGTCCTCGCCGGTGTAGCTGGACGGCCCCGGGAACCAGAGCACCAGGCCCCTGTCGATCACGGCGCCCTGGGGCGAGCGGAGGGTTCGCAGCGCCGCCCGCCGCGGGCCGGGCGGCCGACGCAGGCCCAGCGCCGCCAGCGCCGCGGCGGTCGCCGGGCCGGAGATTCGCACCACCGCCACCGCCGCCCGGCCAGGCGCCGTGGCGGGGGCGAAGATGGTGTCCGTCATCCCCCGGTCTTACCCCGCAGGCTGGCGCCGGTGGCCGCGGTCATCAGCTTCATGAACTGTTCCTGGGCCTGGCCGCCGAAGGCCATCCAGGTCTTCATCAGCTCTTCGGGCGCGGCCATGGCGATGTTGGCGTCCATGCGCTTCTTCATCTCGGCGACCATGTGTTCGTTGAGCGCCCGCACGTCCGGCAGGCCCAGGAAGGTGCGCGCCTCTTCGGGGGTGCAGTCGACTTCCACGCTGACTTTCATGTCCGGCTCTCCGAAGGCGATCGGGGCCTTGTTCAAGCCCACGCGTTTGTTATGGGCCAAGCCGGGGGCCACGCGCTAGAGCCCTTCAGGGTCAGATGATTTCATCTGACCCGCTGAAGGGCTCCAACTCGAACGGTCAGAGCATGTCCAGGCGGCGAAACCGGAACCACTTTCGCCTGACATGCTCTAGTACGCCTTTCAATTCCAGGGACGGAGGATGACCACCATGGGCGAAACCATCGCCATCAAGACGCCTGACGGCGACTTCACCGCCTATCTGGCGCGGCCTCAGGCCGACAGCGCCCCCGCCATCGTGGTGATCCAGGAGATCTTCGGCGTGAACCAGGTGATGCGCGACATCACCGACGACTTGGCCGCCAAGGGCTTCGTCGCCATCTGCCCGGACCTGTTCTGGCGCATCGAGCCGGGCATCGACATCACCGACAAGAGCGAGGCCGAGTGGAAGCGGGCGTTCGAGCTGTTCAACGCCTTCGACGTCGACGCCGGGGTCAAGGACATCGCCGCGGTGATCGCCCAGGCCAGGGCCATGCCCGGGGTCAGCGGCAAGGTCGGCGCGGTGGGCTTCTGCCTGGGCGGTCTGCTCGCCTTCCTCACCGCCACCCGCACCGACGCCGACGCCAGCGTGTCCTATTACGGAGTCGGCATCGAGAACCGGCTGGCGGAGGCCGACAAGCTGGCCGCGCCGCTGATGCTGCACATCGCCGAGGAGGACCAGTTCGTGCCCAAGCCGGCGCAGGAGATGATCCTGGCGGCGCTGAAGAACCATCCGCACATCACCATCCACACCTACCCCGGCCGCGACCACGCCTTCGCCCGCGAGGGCGGCGAGCACTACGACGCCGCCGACGCCGCCGTGGCGGGCAACCGCACCCTGGAATTCTTCAAGAAGGCGCTTTGAGCATGCTGGCCGTACAAGCCCGGGAAGCGGGCGGACCCGAGGTCCTCGACGTCGTCGACATCCCCGAGCCTGAGCCGAAGCCCGGCCAGGTCGTCGTGCGCCATGAGGCGGTGGGCCTGAACTTCATCGACACCTACCAGCGCTCCGGCCTCTACCCGGTGAAGTTCCCGCTGGTGCTGGGCCAGGAGGCCGCCGGCGTGGTCAGCGCGGTGGGCGAGGGGGTGACCCGCTTCAAGGCGGGCGACCGCATCGCCTATGCCGGCACGACGGGCGCCTACGCCGAGGCCCAGGCGGTGAACGCCGCCCGCGCCGTGAAGCTGCCGGACGGCATCTCCGCCGAGGTCGCCGCCGCCGCCCTGCTGAAGGGCATGACCGCCGAGTTCCTGCTGCGGCGCTGCTACCCGGTGAAGTCCGGCCAGACCATCCTCACCCACGCCGCGGCCGGCGGGGTCGGCACCATCCTGGTGCAGTGGGCCAAGGCGCTGGGCGCCACGGTGATCGGCACGGTCGGGTCCGAGGAGAAGGCCGCCCTGGCCCGGGCGCATGGGGCCGATCACGTGATCCTCTACCGCACCGAGGACGTGCCGGCGCGGGTCAAGGAGATCACCGGCGGCCAGGGCGTGCCGGTGGTCTACGATTCCGTCGGCGCCGCCACCTTCGAGATGAGCCTGGCCAGTCTCGCCCGGCGCGGAACCTACGTCACCTTCGGCAACGCCTCCGGCCCGGTCCCGCCGGTCCCCCCGCTGCGGCTGATGCAGGGCGGCTCGCTGTTCATGACCCGGCCGACCATGGGCGACTACCAGGCCACCACCGAGGAGCTGGACGAGAGCGCCGCGGCCCTGTTCCAGGTGATCCTCTCCGGCCAGGTGAAGGTCGAGATCGGCCAGCGCTTCGCCCTGAAGGACACCCGCGCCGCGCACGAGGCGCTGCAGGCCCGCGAGACCGTCGGGGCCACGGTGCTGCTGCCGTAGCGGCGGCGGCAACGCGCGCCAACTTTCATCTGTCATCCCGGAATCCGCGCAGCGGATATCCGGGACCGCGGCAAGCGCCGGCGCCCGCTAGGGCCGGCGAACGTCAGCGTTTCCGGCGGTCCCGGATATGGGCTGGCGCCCATTCCGGGATGACAGACCTGGAAGTTCAAGCGAAGCCGCGCCCAACGAAAACGGGCGGTGTTTCACGTGAAACACCGCCCGATCGCGTCCGGCTCTGGGCCGATTCGGTTAAGCGAACCTCGCCGCCTCAGGTGTTCATCGACTGGAAGAACTCGGCGTTGTTCTTCGACTGGCGCAGCTTGTCGAGCAGGAACTCGATGGCGTCCTGCGCCCCCATCGGGTTGAGGATCCGGTGCAGGATGTAGACCTTCTGCAGCTGGTCCTTCGGGGTGATCAGGTCTTCCTTGCGGGTGCCGGACTTGATCACGTCGATGGCCGGGTAGATCCGCTTGTCGGCGACCTTGCGGTCGAGGATGATTTCCGAGTTGCCGGTGCCCTTGAACTCTTCGAAGATCACCTCGTCCATCCGGCTGCCGGTGTCGATCAGGGCGGTGGCGATGATGGTCAGCGAGCCGCCTTCCTCGATGTTCCGCGCGGCGCCGAAGAAGCGCTTCGGCCGCTGCAGGGCGTTGGCGTCGACACCGCCGGTCAGCACCTTGCCCGAGGACGGCACCACGGTGTTGTAGGCGCGGCCCAGGCGGGTCACGGAGTCCAGCAGGATCACCACGTCGCGCTTGTGCTCGACCAGGCGCTTGGCCTTCTCGATCACCATTTCGGCCACCGCCACGTGGCGGGTCGCCGGCTCGTCGAAGGTGGAGGAGACCACCTCGCCCTTCACGGTGCGCTGCATGTCGGTGACTTCCTCGGGACGTTCGTCGATGAGGAGCACGATCAGGTAGCACTCGGGGTGGTTGGCGGCGATCGACTTGGCGATGTTCTGCAGCATCACCGTCTTGCCAACCCGCGGCGGGGCGGTGATCAGGCAGCGCTGGCCCTTGCCGAGCGGCGCGGTGATGTCGATCAGCCGGCCGGTGCGGTCCTTCAGCGTCGGGTCCTCGATCTCCATCTTCAGCCGCTCTTCCGGATAGAGCGGGGTCAGGTTGTCGAACAGCACCTTGTGGCGGACGTTGTCGGGGTTCTCGAAGTTGATCAGCTGCACGCTGGTCAGGGCGAAATAGCGCTCGCCCTCGCGGGGCGCGCGCACGCCGCCGTCGACGGTGTCGCCGGTGCGCAGGCCGAACTTCCGGATCTGCGAGGGGGAGACATAGATGTCGTCGGGGCCGGGCAGGTAGTTGGCTTCCGGGCTGCGCAGGAAGCCGAAGCCGTCCTGCACCACTTCCAGGGTGCCGGAGCCGCCGATCTCGATGCCCTCTTCGGCGAGGGTCTTGAGGATGGCGAACATGATGTCCTGCTTGCGCATCGAGTTGGCGTTCTCGATGTCGAGCTGCTCGGCGAAGGCGACCAGGTCGGCCGGCGACTTCTCCTTCAGCTCCTGCAGGGTCATGCGGGTGAGGCCGAGGGCGGCGATGGCCTTGCTGGCGGCGGACGGTTCGTTGCTGTCGTCGGCGTCTTCGCCGTCGTCCTCGGCGCTGATCCCCTCGACGGCGTCCTCGCCGGCGGCTTCCGGCGGCGGAAACGCGGTGGTGGCAGCTTCCAGGGCGGCCTCTTCGGCGGCGCCGGCGGCCTCGGTCTCGGGGGTGTCGGTATCGGACATGGGTATACTCTTCGGAGGATGGACTCCGGGCCTGGACAGACCCTGAGTGTTCTTTAAGCCCCTGAACCGCGCTGAAAGAGGGCGGACGAGGCGGATGGATTTCGGGTTCGGACGGGGTGCTCCGCCATCGAGGGCGGGCCGGTCCGGAGGGAAGGCGGGGGAGCCGCAGGCGGTTTCGCCGCAACTCGCGACCAGCGGAACCACAGAACGGGGCGCCTCGTCAAGGAAGCGCATCGCCACGCCGCAGATGGTGAAGCCTCCGGACCGGCGCAAGGGTCCTCTTCTGCAGCTCGCACCACCTCTCTTCCCCCTCTGGGGGAAGTACGGCCGAAGGCCGGGAAGGGGGTTATCGCGCGCTGGCCAGCGGGGACTTCCCCCAGAGGGGGAAGAGACTGACGCTGCGATCTAGTTCAGCCGAACGTGAACTTGGTGGTGATGGCCAGGACCATGACGATCAGCACCAGGAACGGCAGTTCGTTGGTCATGCGCCAGAACTTCTCGGAGTAAGGCCGCTGCCCGGCGGCGAACCGGCGGCGCGCGGCCGACAGGAAGCCGTGCCAGCCGGACATGAACACCACCCCGGCCAGCTTGGTCAGCATCCACGGCGTCGCCAGGAACCCCCAGCCGAACAGGTAGCGGCCGTCGTACCAGATCAGGCTCAGGCCCAGGATCCAGGCCAGGATCATCGCCGGGTTCATGATGATGCGCAGCAGCTTCTGCTCCATCACCTGGAAGGTCTGGTCCATCTCCGAACCGACCGCCGCCTTGGAATGGTAGACATAAAGCCGCGGCAGATAGAGCTGGCCGGCCATCCAGGCCATCACCGCGACGATGTGGAACCCCATCAGGACGTCGTGGGTCGAGGCGTGCATCAGGCGGGGGCTCCGAGGAAGGCGCGCTGGCCGCAGAGGCCGAAGGGGGCGGGGCAGCGGGCGTTGTCCGAGGTCATGGACAGACCATTCAGGGCCTTCTCCGTCGCGGCCGCCAGCCCTTCGATGAACACCGCCCCGGTCCCCACCGCCGGGGCCCGCAGGTAGGTCTGCATGCCCAGCTCGGCCGCCAGGTGGGCATACTCGATGTCGAGCTCCACCAGGGTCTCGACGTGCTCGGAGACAAAGGCGATCGGATCGATCAGCACGCCCAGGCCTTCCTCGGCGGCGGTCGTGATCGCCTCCGGCGTGGACGGGCCCAGCCACTTCAGGGGACCGACTCGGCTCTGGTAGCACAGCGCCCAGTCCAGGCCCGGACCCCAGGTTTCCTTCACCCGCTCGGCCACTGCCGCGCAGGTGGCCTCGATCTGCCACTGGTAGGGATCGCCACGTGAGATAACCGCCTGGGGCACGCCATGGGCCGAGAACAGCAGCCGCACCGGAGGGTGGCCGGCCTGGGTCCAGGTCTCCAGGATCGCCCGCGCATGCGCCTCCACCAGCCCCTCATTGGCGTACCAGCAGCACAGGGTCAGCGCCTCGCCAGGACCACGATAGGTCTCTCGCCAAGCCCTCAGCGACGACGCGGTGGTGGCGGTGGAATACTGCGGATAGAGCGGGACCAGCACGATACGGTCTGGGGCGAAGGCGGCCACGTCCTGCGCGGTCTGCGCCGTGTCCGGCTTCCAGTAGCGCATGGCGATGAAGCTCTTCACCTCGTCGCCGGGCAGCCGTCGGGCCAGGGCGCCCGCCAGCGCCTCCGCCTGCGCCTCGGTCTGCTTCAGCAGCGGCGAGCCGCCGCCCATGTACGCATAGTTGGCCTGGGCCGTGGTCTCGCGCCGCTTGGCGATGAACCAGGCCAGCGGCAGGCGCACCGCCGCCGGCGCGCCGATGATCGCCGGGTCCGAGAACAGGTTCTGCAGGAACGGGCGCACATCCGCGGGCCCATCCGGCCCGCCGAGGTTGAACAGGACGACGGCGATCCGGCGCGGGGCGGCCACGCGGCTAGAGTCCGGTCACGCGATGCACGACCCGGCCGATGTGGTCCACCGGCGTGTCGGGCATCACCCCGTGGCCCAGGTTGAAGATGTATGGCCCGCCGCCCCACTGCTGCAGCAGCTGGTCCACCCGCCGGTCCAGCGCTTCGCCGCCGGCGCGCAGCAGCAACGGGTCCAGCGCGCCCTGGATGGTGACGGTCTTCTGCAACCTTTGGCCGAGCGCGGCCGGGGCCTGCACGTCCAGGCCGACCCCCTGCACCCCGGCCGCCGCCGCGTAGTTCTCCACCAGGGCGCCGGCGCCGCGCGGAAAACCGATCACCGGCACGTCGATCCCCTGGTCCCGCAGGCCCTGGACGATGGCGGCGTGCGGGCGGGTCACCACCCGTTCGAACACGTCCTCCGGCAGCAGCTCCGCCCAACTCTCAAACAGCTGCAGCGCCTGGGCGCCGGCGCGCACCTGCATCACCAGGTAGCGGATGGTGGCGTCGACCAGCACTGCGATCAGCCGGTCCAGCATCTCCGGATCGGTGAAGGCCAGCGAGCGGGCGCGGACCCGGTCGGAGCCGCGGCCCTCGATCATGTAGGTCGCCACCGTCCACGGCGCGCCGGCGAAGCCGATCAGGGCGCGCTCGGGCTCCAGCGCCGCGCGCACCCGCTTCAGGGTCTCGCCGATCGCCGACAGCCGCTCGGTGGATGCCTCCACCTGGTCGGCCATGCTCTCGATCGACGGCAGTTCGCCCAGCCGCGGTCCCTCGCCGGTCTCGAACCAGACACGCTGGCCCAGGGCCCCCGGGATCAGCAGGATGTCAGCGAACACGATCGCCGCATCGAACGGGAAGCGCCGCATGGGCTGCAGCGTCGCCTCGGCCGCCATCTCCGGATCGTGGCAGAACGAGATGAAGTCCTGCGCCCGGGTCCGCAGCTCGCGATATTCCGGCAGCGAGCGGCCGGCCTGGCGCATGAACCAGATCGGCGGGCGGTCCAGCGTCTCGTGCGCGAGGGCCCGCAGGAAGCGGGGCGTAACGTCGGTGGTGGCGGGGGGCGGATCGGAAAGGGCCATGAGGGTCTTAAACCGCCTCGGCGGCATGGTCTCAAGCCCCGGTGTGGGCCCTTACCTCCTCTTCTTAATTAAGAAAGTCTTAGGAGAGGTAAAGAAGGTATTAAGGCGGTGGATATCGGGGATGACTCGGCGTCATCCAGCGCCCATGCGCCACCCATCAACAGGCCTGTCCCCAGGCCCGGCGCGCCGACGCCCACATGTGGATGCTGTGGATAGCCGGCAAGTCGCTGAGCCGGCGATGAAAATCGCCTCTCACCCTCCACACCCCCGTGACCGGCCGGGGGAGGATGTCACACGGTGGGGATGGGCTGAGCGCCGCGTCCACCGGGGACTGGATCGGGGGACCCAACTGGGCCAAAACCGGGGTCTATCCCCCGGTCTCTGCGGCGGCCTGTCGCAGGCGGGATTCCATGCACCGAGGGGGGCGTTCGGCGCCCCGATTGGTTAAGCAGAGGTTAACGATGCATCCACAGGAATCCCCCCGCCTGGACGGTCCCCGAAAGCAGCCTCGTCGATGACTCCCGCGCCCCGCCTCGCCACCTATTTCCACGTCCACCTGGTGTCGGATTCCACCGGCGAGACGCTGAACGCCATGGCCCGCGCGGTGTGCGCCCGGTTCACGAACGTCCTGCCCATCGAACACATCTACGCCCTGGTGCGCTCGCAGCGGCAGCTGGAGCGCGCCCTGGAGGAGATCGCCAACGCGCCCGGCGTGGTGCTGCACACCATCGTCGACGCCAATCTGCGCTCGGCGCTGGAGGCCGGCTGCCAGAACCTGGACATGCCGTGCATCGCCGCGTTGGACCCGCTGACCTCGTCGCTGTCGCGCTATCTCGGTGCGCCGCTGTCCACCCGCACCGGCGCGCACCTGAAGCTGGACTCCGACTATTTCAATCGCATGGACGCCCTGTCCTACGCCCTGGGCCACGACGACGGCCAGGGCGGCCAGGACCTGGAGCGGGCCGACGTGGTGCTGGTGGGCGTGTCACGCACGTCCAAGACCCCGACCTCGATCTATCTGGCGCATCGCGGCGTACGGGCGGCGAACGTGCCGCTGGTGCCGGGCGCGAAGCTGCCGGCGGCGCTGATGAACTCGACCGTGCCCGTGGTGGGCCTGATCGTTTCGCCCGACCGGCTGGTGCAGATCCGCCGCAACCGGCTGCGCACCCTGCGCGAGGAGCGAGACAGCGCCTATGTGGACGTGGATTCGGTGCGCCAGGAGATCGTCGACGCCCGGCGGCTGTTCGAGCGCCAGGGCTGGCCGGTGATCGACGTGACCCGCCGCTCGGTGGAGGAGACCGCCGCGGCGGTGATCAACTTCCTCTCCGGCGGCCGCGGCCAGGTGGAGCTGCTCGGGTGAGTTCGGACGTCACGGTGGTGCTGGCCTCGCAAAGTTCGTCGCGCGCCGCGCTGCTGGCCGGGGCCGGCGTCGCCTTCGACAAGGCCTCTTCGGGCGTCGACGAGGCGGCGGTGAAGGCCGGGCTGCTGGGCGAGGGCGCCAGCCCGCGCGACATCGCCGACGCCCTGGCCGAGCTGAAGGCGGTGAAGGTGTCCATGGCCCGGCCAGGCGCGCTGGTGATCGGCGCGGACCAGACCCTGGACCTGGACGGGGCGCTCTACGACAAGGCCGACAGCCTGGCCGAGGCGCGCGCCCGGCTGCAGACCTTCCGCGGCCGGCGCCACAGGCTGCACGCCGCGGTGGTCGTGGCCCTGGACGGGGCGCCGATCTGGCGCACGCTGGAGAGCCCGGCCCTGACCATGCGGCCGTTCACCGACGCCTTCCTGGACGGCTACCTGGCGCGCAACGCGGACGCGGCCCTGTCCAGCGTCGGCGGCTATTGGCTGGAAGGGGAGGGGGCGCAGCTGTTCGAGCGCATCGACGGCGACTATTTCGCCATCCTCGGCCTGCCGCTGCTGGGCCTGCTGGACCTGCTGCGGCGGTATGGAGTCCTGGAGCTATGAGCATCACTGCCGCCACCGTCGTCGCCGGGGTCGCCGGCCAGCCGGTGAAGCACTCGCTGAGCCCGCTGCTGCACAACGCCTGGCTGGCGGCGGCGGGGATCGACGGGGTCTATGTGGCGTTCGGCCCGCCGGCCGCCGGCTTTTCCGCCTTCGCCCGCGGCCTGCGCGGCGGGACGATCCGCGGGCTCAACGTCACGGTGCCGTTCAAGGAGGACGCCCTGGCGCTGGCCGACCAGGTCAGCGACCGGGCCGCCGCCGCCGGCGCCGCCAACCTGCTGCTGTTCGAGGCGGACGGCGCCATCCTCGCCGACAACACCGACGGCGTCGGCCTGCTGTCCGCCTTCGCCGCCCAGGCGCCCGGGTTCGACCCGGCCGCGGCGCCGGTGGTGATCCTGGGGGCGGGCGGGGCGGCGCGTGGCGCGGCGGCGGCCTTCCTTATGGCCGGCGCGCCGGAGATCCGGCTGGTCAACCGCACCGTCGAACGGGCCGAAGCGGTGGCGCAGGCGCTGGGCCCGCGGGTGCGGGTGATGCCGGACACCCGCGGCGCCCTGCCGGACGCCGGGGCGGTGATCAACGCCACCACCCTGGGGCTGAACGGCGGCGCGGGACCTGAGGTCGACTTCGCTGCGGCAGGCGCGGGCTGCGTGGTGATGGACATGGTCTACAAGCCCCTGGAGACCGCGTTCCTGCAGCACGCCGCCGCGGCCGGCCTGAGGACCGTGGACGGGCTGGAGATGCTGATCGGCCAGGCGCGGCCCAGCTTCGAGGCCTTCTACGGCGCGCCGACGCCGGCTATCGATGCGCGCAGCCTGGTGCTGAAGACGCTGGGACAGGCCTGAGGCAGGTCTGAAGCGAGCCTGGGGCAAGGCGAGGGGAGCAAACGGATGATCGTCGTCGGCCTGACCGGGTCCATCGGCATGGGCAAGTCCACCACCGTGGCGATGTTCGCCGCCGAGGGCGTGCCGGTCTACGACGCCGACGCCGAGGTGCACCGCATCTACGGTCCCGGCGGCCCGGCCGGCCCTAAGCTGGAGGCCGAGTTTCCGGGCGTGATGCGCCCGGACGGCTCGGTGGACCGCGCCGCGCTCAGCGCCCAGGTGGTCGGCAAGGACGAGGCGATGAACCGGCTGAACCGGATCGTGCATCCACTTCTGGGGGCCGGCCGCGCCGCCTTCTTCGAGAAGGCCAGGGCCGACAAGGCGCCGGTCGTGGTGCTGGACATCCCGCTGCTGTTCGAGACCGGCGGCGAGAAGAACGTCGACGCCGTGGTGGTGGTCAGCGCCCCGGCGGACGTGCAGCGGGCCCGGGTGCTGGCGCGCGAGGGCATGGACGAGGCCAAGCTGGACGGCATCCTGGCGCGGCAGATGGCCGACGTGGACAAGCGCGCCCGCGCCCATTTCATCGTCGATACCGGCCAGGGCCTGGAGAGCGCCCGCCAGCAGGTGCGCGACATCCTGGCCCGCTTGCGCGAGCGCGCCGAACAGGCTCATTGAAGGGCGCATGTCGCGCGAAATCGTCCTCGATACCGAAACCACCGGCCTCTCGGCCAAGGACGGCCACCGGATCATCGAGATCGCCTGCGTCGAGGTGGATGAGGCCATGCCCACGGGGCGGCACTTCCACGTCTATATCGACCCCGACCGGATGATCGACCCCGAGGCCGAGAAGGTGCACGGCATCTCCAACGCCTTCCTGACCGGCAAGCCGCGCTTCGAGCATCCGGAGATCGTCGACCAGTTCCTGGAGTTCGTCGGCGACGCCACCCTGGTGGCGCACAACGCCGCCTTCGACCGCGGCTTCATCAACGCCGAGCTGGAGCGCTGCGGCCGCGCGCCGCTGCACGAGGGCCGCTGGGTCGACACCCTGGCCATGGCGCAGAAGAAGTTCCCGGGGATGTACAACTCCCTGGATGCGCTCTGTAAGCGCTACAAGATCTCGCTCGCCGCCCGCGACAAGCACGGGGCGCTGATCGACGCCTCCCTGCTGGCCTCGGTGTACCTGGAGCTGCAGGGCGGCCGCGAGCGTTCGCTGGATCTGTCGCAGTCGTCGTCGACCGGCCCCGCGCGCACCGCCGAACGGGTCGCCTACGGCGCCCGCCCCCGCCCCCTGCTCAGCCGGATCACCGACGCCGAACGCGAGGCGCACCTGGCCTTCCTCGCCGCCGAGCTGAAGGAAAAGGCGGTGTGGCTGCGCTACGAGGTGGTGCTGGAGATCGCGGCCGAGGCCTGAGCCGGGCCCCGCCCATTTTCCTCTGTCATCCCGGAATCCGCGCAGCGGATATCCGGGACCGCGGCAAGCACGGGCGCCTCCCGCAGCGTCCTCCGATCGCGTATCCGGCGGTCCCGGATATGGGTTTACGCCCATTCCGGGATGACAGACGTTATAGAAATCAGGCGTTGCCGATCGGGGCGCCGTCGGCCGCGGCCTTGCGCTGGGCGTAGATGCCGGCGAAGTCGAGCGGCTCGAGCATGAACGGCGGGAAGCCGCCTTCCGCCGTCAGGTCGGAGATGATCCGCCGCGCGAACGGGAACAGGTAGCGCGGGCATTCTACCATCAGCACCGGCTCCAGGTCGCCCTCGGTGACGCCCAGGATCTGGAACAGGCCGGCGTAGACCAGTTCCACGTGAAACACGGTGTCGGCCTCGCGCAGGGCGCGGGCGGTGAGCTTCAGCTCGACCTCGAAGAAGCCGTCGTCGCGGCCACGGGCGTTCAGCTCCACGCCCAGGTCGATCTGCGGCTGCACGCCGCCGGCGCGCAGGCTCTCGGGCGCACGCGGGCTCTCGAACGACAGGTCGCGGATGTACTGGGCGAGAATGCGGATGCCGGGGCCGCTGTCGTCCTGGGCCGGGACGCCGATGTCGCTCATGAAGGGGAAGTCCGTCAGATTAGGCGAACGCTGAAGTGGCCGCGAAGGGCTGGGCCGGCGTTCCGGGAGCGGGCTCGCTAACATGGGGGCGCCGCGCGCGCAACGCCGCCGCCCGCCCGCGCGTTTGGCGATTACCCGCCGTCGGCTTGTTCAGGCTGACGTCAGGCGGCAGGAAGTACTATATGATATGTTCACCCTCCCGGAGCATCCTGGCACTTCCGTGACTGCGCTCGAACTCATCATCCTGGCGGCCCTGGCGGGGGTCGTGCTCTTTCAGCTCTACGCGGTGCTCGGCCGGCGCGTGGGCCGGGGGCCTGACGACCTGCCGCATGCCCAGGCGGTGGCCGGCGCGCCGGACCTGGCCAAGCCCGCCCCGGCGTCGCTGGAGGAGAGCGGTCCGCTCACCGGCCTGGCCGCCCTCAAGGCGCGCGACCCGGGCTTCGACATCGCCCAGTTTCTGAACGGCGCGCGCTCGGCCTACCAGATGATCGTCAAGGCCTTTGCCGCCGGCGACCGCGCGGCCTTGAAGCCGCTGCTGTCGGGCGAGGTGATGGGGCCGTTCGAGGCGGCCATCGCCCAGCGCGAGGCCGAGGGCCGCAGCGAGAGCGTGGACTTCCTGACCCCGCCCCGCGCCGACTTCGAGGGCGTGGACGTGGTGGGCGACGTGGCCAAGGCCGCCGTCCGCTTCCTGGCGGAATACCGCAAGCGCTCCAAGGGTCCTGAGGGCGAGGCGGTCGACGACCTGCGCACCGCCGAGATCTGGACCTTCGAACGCAATCTTAAGAGCCGCGACCCAAACTGGACGCTGATCCACGTCGACGCCGCGGAGGCGTAATGCGTTTTCAGTTCCTGCCGGGTCTCGCCGCGTTGAGTGGCGCCCTGGCGCTTGCCGCCTGCGCGACGACCGGGGCGCCCCCCGCTTCGACCGTCGCGTCGGGCACGGTCTCCGGCACGACCTGGCGCGCCCCGCCGCCACCCTACGCACCGCCGCCCTACGCTCGGCCGTCCGCCGCCGCACCGTCGGCGGACTCCGGCCATATGTCGGTCGATCCGGGGTTCGCCGGCCTGCAGGGCTGGGCCGAGGATGACCATGCCGCCGCCCTGGCCGCCTTCCAGCAGAGCTGCGCCGCCGCCCAGGATCCGGCGCTAAGAGACGTCTGCCGCCGCGCCGTGGCCCTGGGCCACGCCGACGAGCGCCAGGCCCGCCGCTTCCTGGAAACGCATTTCCGTCCCGAGGCTTCGCCGGAGGAAGGCTTGCTGACCGCGTACTTCGCCCCGGTCTACGAGGCCCGGAATATGCCGGAAGGTGAGTTCACCGCCCCGGTGCGGCCGCGGCCCGACGACCTGCCGGTCGCCGACTGGACCTCCGGCGCCGGCGCGCCCTATGCCGAACGCGCCGAGATCGAGGCCCGCCCGGCGCCCGACGCCCTGGCCTGGATGCGGCCCCAGGACCTGTTCTTCCTGCAGATCCAGGGCTCCGGCGTGCTGGTCTATCCGAACGGCGTGCGGGTCAAGGCGCTGTTCGACGGCGTCAACGGCGCCCGGTTCCGCGGTATCGCCACGCCGATGCGCGACCAGGGGCTGATCAGCGACACCTCCGGCGAAAGCATCCGCAGCTGGCTGGCGGCGCACGTGGGCGCCGAGGCCAACGCGGTGATGGACCTCAACCCGCGCTACGTGTTCTTCAAGATCGGCCCCGACGACGGCCAGGATCCCGCGGGCGCCGCGGGCATGCCGCTGATCCCCGGCCGCGCCGTGGCGGTCGACACCAGCCGCCACGCCCTGGGCGAACTGGTCTGGATCGACGCCTCGGCCCCAGCCCTGGCGGGGGCGTTTCCCACCTACCGGCGGCTGACCGTGGCCCTCGACACCGGCGGCGCGATCAAGGGCGACGCCCGCGCCGACCTCTATCTGGGCCGTGGCCCCGAGGCGGGGCTTGCGGCCGGCCGCGTGCGCCATACCTTGCGCCTGTACCGACTCGTCCCCGTCGACCCCGCGGGCTGAGCGACGGTCGTGAGCGAGGCGAGCTGCCGACGACGATGAAGAAGCCCGGCCCGCACGAGGACCTGCGCCTCTGGGCCGTGGTCGCCTCCACCGTCCGCCCGCTGCCCGGCCGCAGCCACCCCAAGCCGCCCTCGGCCGCCGCCCGCGCGCGCCGCCCCGCGGCCACGGCGCCCGCGCAACCTGCGCCCACGCCCGCAACCCCGCCGCCACCGGCGCCCACGACGCCCACGGCGCTGGCCGCGCCGATCAAAGCCACGCGCCGCCCGGTCCCGATCCAGGCGCCGGAGACCATCGAGCCCGGCCGCAAGCGCCGCATCGTGCGCGAGCGCGATCCGATCGTGGCCACCATCGACCTGCACAACATGACCCAGGACGTCGCCCGCGCCGCCCTGACCCGCTTCCTGCTGCACGCCCGCGCGCAGGGTGAGCGCGCCGTGCTGGTGATCACCGGCAAGGGGACCCTGGGTGACGGCGTCCTGCGCCGCCGCGTGCCCGACTGGCTGGGCGAGCCGCCGCTGCGCGAGGCGGTCGCGGGCTTGTCGGAAGCCCACCGCCGGCATGGCGGCGCCGGGGCGCTGTACGTGGCGTTGAAGCGGTAGGGGCGTCGCTCCGCTGGAGCCCCCATCCCGGCCTTCGGCGGTACTTCCCCCAGCGGGGGAAGAGAGCCGATGCCGAACGTTCCCTTCTCCTCCCCCCTTGGGGGAGGGGGACCCCCGAAGGGGGTGGAGGGGCCGCCGTGCGCCGGCGGCTATTTCTTCCGCGACGCCTTCTCGGCGATCCCCGAAACACCGTCGCGTTCGTCGAGCTTGGCGGCGACCTCGTCGAGGGTGACGCCGGCGGCGGCCAGCACCACCAGCCAGTGGTAGACCAGGTCGGCGCTCTCGGCGATCACGGCGTCGCGGTCGTCCTGGATCGAGGCGAGGGCCGCCTCCAGCGCCTCCTCGGCCAGCTTCTTGGCCGCCAGCGGCCGGTCGGACAGCAGCCGCGCCGACCAGGAGGCCTTGGGATCGGCGCCGCGGCGGGCGTCGATGGTGGCGGTCAGCCGCGCCAGGGTCTTGCCGAACTCGCTCATGCGCCCACCTTCAGGTCGCCGGCGAAGCTGGGCCGGATCGGGATGCCGGCGGCGGCCATGTCGCGCTTGGCCTCGGCGATGGAAACCTCGCCGAAGTGGAAGATCGAGGCGGCCAGCACCGCGTCGGCGCCCCCCTGCGTCACCGCCTCGACCAGGTGGCGGGTGTTTCCGGCGCCGCCGGAGGCGATCACCGGCACGCTCACCGCCGCCGTCACCGCCGCCAGCAGCGGCAGGTCGTAGCCGGTCCTGGCCCCGTCGCGGTCCATCGAGGTCAACAGGATCTCGCCGGCGCCGCGCGCCACGGCCTCGATGGCGTACTCCACAGCATCCAGCTCGACGTCCTTGCGCCCGCCGTAGGTGAACACCCCCCAGCGATCGCCCTTCTGCTTGGCGTCGATGGCCACCACCACCGCCTGCGAGCCGAAGGCGTCGGCGCAGGCGCTGATCAGGTCGCGGTTCTCCACGGCGGCGGTGTTGATCGACACCTTGTCGGCGCCGGCCAGCAGCAGGCGCCGGGCGTCCTCGACCTGGCGGATGCCGCCGCCGACGCCCACCGGCATGAAACAGACGTCGGCCGTGCGCGCGACGACGTCGAGGATCGCGCCGCGGCCCTCGTGGCTGGCGGTGATGTCGAGGAACATCAGCTCGTCGGCGCCGGCGGCGTCGTAGGCCCGGGCCTGTTCCACCGGATCGCCGGCGTCGCGCAGCTGCAGGAACTGCACGCCCTTGACCACGCGGCCGTCCTTGACGTCCAGGCAGGGGATCACGCGGGCCTTCAGCATCAGGCGGCCGCCCGCAGCGCTTCGGCCGGCTGGATGGTGCCGGCGTAGAGGGCCCGGCCCAGAACGGCGCCGGCGATCGGCGCGCCCTTGCGGGCCCGCACCTTGATGATGTCCTCGACCGTCGCCAGCCCCCCGGCGGCGATCACCGGGATCGACACCGCGTCGGCGATGGCGCCGAAGGTCTCGACGTTGAAGCCCATCAGCGCCCCGTCGCGGTCGATGTCGGTGACGATCAGGGCGGACACCCCGGCGTCCTCGAACTGGCGGGCCACGGTCAGGGCGTCCAGGCCGGAATCCTCCAGCCAGCCCTGCACCGCCACCTTGCCCTGCCGCACGTCGACCGACACGGCGATCTGCTCGGGCCATTCGCGCGCCGCGGTCTTCACCAGCTCGGGGTCGCGCACCGCGGCGGTGCCCAGGATCACGCGCGAGACGCCGGCCTCGATCCAGCCCTCGACGTTCTCCAGGCTGCGGATGCCGCCGCCCAGCTGCACCGGGATCGACACCGCCTCGAGGATCGCCTTGACCGCGGCGTCGTTGATCGCCCGGCCCTCGACGGAGCCGTTCAGGTCGACCACGTGCACCCACTCGAAGCCCGCCCGGGCCCAGGCGCGGGCCTGGTCGGCGGGGTCCTTGTTGAACACCGTGGCCGTGGCGAAGTCGCCGTGCACCACCCGCACGCACTCGCCATCCTTCAGGTCGATGGCCGGATAGAGGATCATGGACGCCATTCCAGGAAGTTGGCCAGGAGCCGCTGGCCTGCGGCCTGCGACTTCTCCGGGTGGAACTGAACCCCCGCCATGTTGTCCCGGACGACCGCCGCCGTGAACCGCCCGCCGTGATCGGTCCAGGCGGCGATGTCGGCCTCGTCCTCCGGGAAGAAGGCGAAGGAGTGGGTGAAATACATGTGCGTGCCGGCGGGCAGGCCGGCGAACAGCGGGCCCTGCAGCGCGCCGGCGCCGGCCTCGCCGCCGTCCAGGCCGTTCCAGCCCATGTGCGGCACCTTGAACTGGTGGCCGGCCGGCTCCAGCCGGCGAACCTCGCCGGCGATCCAGCCGAGGCCCGGGGTCTGGCCGAATTCCGTCGAGTGGCCCGCCAGCAGCTGCATGCCGACGCAGACCCCCAGGAACGGCGCGCCCTTGCCGCGCACCGCCTCGGTGACCGCCTCGGCCAGCCCCGGCCGGGCGCGCAGGGCGTTGATGCAGGCCGCGAAGGCGCCGACGCCGGGCAGCACGATGCGGTCGGCCGCCAGCACCGCCGCCGGGTCGCTGGTGGTCAGCACCGTCGTGCCGGGCGCGTGCTCGGCCGCGGCCTTCTGCAAGGCTTTTTCGGCCGAGCGGAGATTGCCCGACCCGTAGTCGATCAGGGCGACGCTCTGCATGGGAAAGATTCCTTAGAGCACGCCCTTGGTGGAGGGGGCGTGGCCGTGGGTCTTGGGATCGAGTTCGACGGCGGTGCGCAGGGCGCGGGCCAGGGCCTTGAAGCCGCTCTCGGCGATGTGGTGGCTGTTCTCGCCGTACAGCGTCTCCAGGTGCACGCACGCGCCCGCATTCATGGCGAAGGCGTGGTGGAACTCCTTGAACAGCTCGGTGTCCATGTCGCCCACCTTCGGGCGCTGGAAGTTCACCCGCCAGATCAGGTACGGGCGGTTGGACAGGTCGATGGCGCAGCGGGTCAGGGTCTCGTCCATCGGGATGTACGCATGGCCGAAGCGGCGCACCCCCTTGAAGCCGTCCAGCGCCTTGGCGAACGCCTGGCCGATGACGATGCCGGTGTCCTCCACCGTGTGGTGCATGTCGATGTGCAGGTCGCCCTTGGTCTCGATCCGCATGTCGAAACCGCCGTGCCGGGCGAAGCTCTCCAGCATGTGGTCGAAGAAGCCGATCCCGGTGGAGACCGTGGAATTACCCACGCCATCCAGGTCCAGGGCGACGCGGATCTGCGTCTCCTTGGTGGAGCGGCTGACCTCGGCGATCCTCGCCAGCTTGCCCTGACCTTCGGCCATCGAACTACAGTCCTTGGGCCGCCGCCAGGTCGCGCAGGGAAGTCTGCGGGCGGGGGCCGTAGTGCGAGATCACCTCCGCCGCCGCCAGGGCGCCGAGACGCGCGCAGACGTCCAGCGGCCGGCCCTGGGCGAGGCCGAAGAGAAATCCCGCCGCGTATTGGTCGCCCGCGCCGGTCGTGTCCACCACTTTCGACACCGGGAAGGCGGGAACCGCGATCGCCTGCCCGCCGGCGAGCACCACCGAGCCGGCTTCGCCGCGGGTGATGGCGGCGATGGCCACCTTCTGACCCATCGCCTTGGCGGCGGCGTCGAAGTCGTCGGTCTGGAACAGCGAGGCCAGCTCGACCTCGTTGCCGAACACGATGTCCACCTGGCTTTCCATGAAGCCCAGCAGGGCGTCGCGGTGGCGCTCGACGACGAAGGCGTCGGACAGGGTCAGCGAGATCCGCCGCTCGCAGGTGCGCGCGATCGCCGAGGCCTTGGCGAACGCCTTGCGCGCCTCCTCCGGGTCGAACAGGTAGCCCTCCAGGTAGAGGATCGCCGAGGCCTCGATCACCGCCGGATCAACGTCGGCCGCGGTCAGCTCGGTGGAGGCGCCCAGGAAGGTGCACATGGTGCGCTGGCCGTCCGGGGTGACGTTGATCAGCGAGCGGGCCGTGGCCGGGCCGCCGGCCAGGGGGGCGGTGTCGAAGTGCACGCCGATGGCGCGCATGTCGTGGGCGAACACCTCGCCCAGGGTGTCGCCGGCCACCTTGCCCACATAGGCCGCGCGCCCGCCGAGGCTCGCCACCCCGGCCACGGTGTTGCCCGCCGAGCCGCCGGAGGTCTCCAGCCCCGGCCCCATGCGGCCGTACAGCTGGTGCGCCCGCGCCTCGTCGATCAGCATCATCGAGCCCTTGCTCAGGGCCTCGGCGTCCAGGAACGCATCCTGCGCCTGGGCGATCACGTCGACGATGGCGTTGCCGATGGCGGCGACGTCGTATTGGGCGGTCATGCGGGGGTGGGTCTCGGCGGCGGCTGGAAGCGGCGAGGTATAGGAAAGTCGTGCAAAGGTGAAGTGTTAGCCGGTTCTCCGCTGGAGCCCCCATCCCCGGCTTCGCCGGTACTTCCCCCAGAGGGGGAAGAGATCCGTGCCGCGGACCCCCTTCTCCTCCCCCGTTGGGGGAGGGGGACCGCCGAAGGCGGTGGAGGGGGCTCCAGCGAAGAACCGGCTCAGCCCCCCAGGAACAGCTCCCGCGACGGGCACAGGTCGGCGACGATGCACTCGCCGCACTTCGGCTTCCGCGCCACGCACACATAGCGGCCGTGCAGGATCAGCCAGTGGTGGGCGCGGGTCAGGCGTTCGGGCGGCACGATGCGCATCAGGTCGGCCTCGACCTGGTCGGGGGTCTTGCCGGCCGACAGCTTCAGCCGGTGAGCGACGCGATAGACGTGGGTGTCGACGGCGATCGCCGGCTCGACGTCCAGCTCGTTGAGCACCACGCTGGCGGTCTTGCGGCCGACGCCCGGCAGCGCCATCAGCGCCTCGCGCTGAAGCGGAACCTCGCCGCCGTACCGCTCGATCAGGATGCGGCTGAGCGCGATGACGTTCTTCGCCTTGGTGCGGAACAGGCCGATCGAGGCGATGTACGGGGTCAGCCCGGCCTCGCCCAGGTCCAGGATCTGCTGCGGCGTGTCGGCCACGGCGTAGAGCCTCTCGGTGGCCTTGTTCACCGACTTGTCGGTGGCCTGGGCCGACAGCACCACCGCCACCAGCAGGGTGAAGGGCGAAGAATAGTCCAGCTCGGTCTTCGGATCGCCGAGATGGGCGGCGAAGCGGTCGAACAGCGCCTTGATGCGCTCGCGCTCCTTCGGCGCCGGGGGGCGGGGCTTTCGCTTCATGGACCTGGGAGCCATGGGGCGACCATGAACAGCTTCGCCAGCCAAGCCAAGACGGCCTCGCCAAGGGCGCCCGCGCGGGCGTATGAAGGGCTGTGGACGGACCGCTGTACATGGACGAGCTGATCACGCCCCACCGCTCGCTGTCGGAGCGGGGGTTCATCATCCTGATCGCCATCATGACCGCCATCAACTGCGCCACGGCGATCCTGTTCGTCAGCCTCGGCGCGGCGCCGATCCCGGCCTTCCTCGGCCTCGACCTGGTGGCGGTGGTGATCGCCTTCGCCGTCAGCAACCGCGCCACCCGCCGCAAGGAACGGGTGCAGGTCAGCGCCGCCGAGGTGCGGGTCGTGCTGGAGACGCCGCAGGGCGAGCAGCTGATCTGGGCCTCGCCCACCGCCTTCACCCGGGTCAACCTGGTCGGCGAGACCGAGGACCTGCCGGACCTTCGCCTGGCGCTGTCGGGCCGCGAACTGCCGGTGGGCCGCGCCCTGGGCCGCGTGGAGCGCCTGAACCTCGCCGCCGCCCTGCGCAAGGCGATCACCGCCGCCCGCCAGGAACGCTACGCCTGAGGGGCGGCGAGGCCCGTCAAGTTCGCTGCCGCCCCTCCCACACTGTCATCCCGGAATCGGCGTCAGCCGATATCCGGGACCGCGGCGAGCTCCCAAGCCCGCTACCGCCGGTAACCGCCCGCGTTTCCGGCGGTCCCGGATATCGGCTGACGCCGATTCCGGGATGACAGAAGGAAGGGAAGCAGGCGCTCCCCGCCGCAAGAAGCGGGCGGATTTGCGTTTCGGGCGGCGGTAGATTCTTCGCCATGAGCACGATCCTGAAACCCGTTCCCACCCTGGCCGGCCTGCAGGCGCAGTCGGCCGACTACCAGCGCATGGAGAAGGCGCTGGCCTGGCTCGCCGAGCGCTGGCGCGAGCGGCCGTCGCTGGACGAGGCGGCCGAGGCGGTGGGGCTGTCGCCGTTCCACTTCCAGCGGGTGTTCACCCGCTGGGCCGGGGTCAGCCCCAAGACCTTCATGGCCGCCCTGGCGCACGACGAGGCGCGCCGGCTGCTGATCGAGGAGGACGCCAGCGTGCTGGACGCCGCGCTGGACACCGGCCTGTCCGGCCCCTCGCGGCTGCACGACCTGTTCATCGCCCAGGAAGGGGTCACCCCGGGCGACGCCCGCCGCCGTGGCGAGGGGCTGGAGCTGACCTTCGGCTGGGCGCCCACGCCGTTCGGCAAGGGCCTGTTCGTGCTCGCCCCGCGCGGCCTGGCGGGCCTGTCCTTCGCCGACGAGGGCCAGGAGGAGACCGCGTTCGCCGAGGCGCACGCCCGCTTCCCGGCGGCCCGCTGGGTGCGCGACGACACGGTCGCCGCCGAGGCCGCGCTTGGCGCCTTCACCGGCGCGCCCACGCCGCTGGTGCTGATCGGGCCGCCGTTCCACGTGCAGGTGTGGAAGGCGCTGCTGCGCATCCCCCGGGGCGAGACCGCCAGCTATGCCGACGTCGCCGCCTGGGCCGGCAAGCCCGGCGCCTTCCGCGCCACCGGCGCGGCGATCGGCGCCAATCCGCTGGGTTTCCTGATCCCCTGCCACCGCGCGATCGCCAAGGACGGTCGCCTGCACGGCTACCACTGGGGCCTCGGCCGCAAGGCGGCGATGCTGGGGATGGAAGCGGTTGAGGCGGCCCGGGCGGCGTGAGCCCCGCCAGCGGGGAAAGAGAGGCTATGGCGTCTTCGCCGCCGCCCGGCGCTCGGCCATCTCCATGCCCTTGACCAGCACGATCTTGGCGACCGTGGCGCCGGGGATGAAGATGTTGGCGGCCTCGGCCCCGAGGTCGAGCAGGAACTTGGGCTCCATGATCTTGCCGAGGTGCTGTTCGAAGGTGGTCCCGGCGGTCTTCACCTCGCCGGTCAGGGCGTCGAACTCCACCACCGCCTCCTTGCCCTGGCGGCGGTAGCGGAAGGCGTAGACCGGCCGGTAGTAGAGGTCGACGTGCTCCAGCCGCACGTGCTCCTCCAGCACCTTGTCCGCGTCGAACTTGATGATCGCCGCGGCCACGGCGTCGCGCACCAGCACCGAGGCGCGGGCCTGGGGCGGCACCACCACCGTGTTGTCCTCGGCGGTGGCGGCCAGACTGCCGGCGTCGGCTTCGGTGGCGGCGTAGTCCATGTAGACCGCGAGCTTCGGATCCTGCTGGCCGGTCAGGCCGTCGATGAACAGGTCCCGCCGGATGTCCTCACGGCAGGTTTCCAGGCCGGAGAGGGCGAACTTGCGGTCCACCACCGGCCGCTCCTCGCCGGCGATGGTCACCGCGCGCACCTCCGGCGGCACCGCCACCTGGTAGTCGCGCCGGCGCTCGTAGGCGAAGGTCGCGGCGGTGGCGATGCGCCAGAACGGTTGCAGCCGCCGCTCGCGGTAAACGCATTCGAACTCATCGTCCTTCGGCTTGGCCAGGAAGCCGGCCATCTTGGCCATGGTGCCGAACGCCTCGACCCGCCGGCTCCAGGCGCGGCCCTCGGCGTGCTCCATGGTGTACTTGTCCGCCAGGACCAGGATGCGTTCTTCGGCGATCTCGACGTTCATGGGCGCATGAACGGTCAAAAACGCCGTTCATTCAACCCTCCCCTTCATGGGGAGGGAAAGGCGGCCCGCCCTCCCCCTTCATGGGGAGGGAAAGGCGGCGAAGCCGCCAGGGTGGGGAACGCCCGCCGGGACAACGATCATCTGCGGGCTTCAGTGGAGGCCGCGGACTCCCCCACCCTGATCGCTGCGCGATCTGTCCCTCCCCACAAGGGGGAGGGCGAAGTTACAGGATGAAGCGGCTGAGGTCGGCGTTGCTGGCCAGTTCGCCGATGCGGCTGGTGACGTAGGCCGCGTCGATGGTCAGGCTCTCGCCGGAGCGATCGGCGGCCGAGAAGCTGATCTCCTCCACCACCTTCTCCAGCACCGTCTGCAGGCGGCGGGCGCCGATGTTCTCCACCGCGCCGTTGACCGCCACGGCGGCGTCGGCCAGGGCGTCGATGGCGTCGTCGGTGAAGGTCAGGGTCACCCCCTCGGTAGCCAGCAGCGCCTGATGCTGGCGCACCAGGTTGGCCTCCGGCTCGGTGAGGATGCGGCGCATGTCGTCGCGGGTCAGGGCCTTCAACTCCACGCGGATCGGCAGGCGCCCCTGCAGCTCCGGCAGCAGGTCCGAGGGCTTGGCCACGTGGAACGCGCCCGAGGCGATGAACAGGATGTGGTCGGTCTTCACCGGTCCGTGCTTGGTGGTGACGGTGGTGCCCTCGATCAGCGGCAGCAGGTCGCGCTGCACCCCCTCGCGGGAGACGTCGGCCCCGGCGCGGTCCGAGCGCGAGGCGACCTTGTCGATCTCGTCGATGAACACGATGCCGGTGTTCTCGGCCAGCTCCAGCGCCTCCTTGGTCAGGGCGTCCTGGTCCAGCAGCTTGTCGCTCTCCTCGGCGATCAGCGGCCCCCAGGCGGCGGCGACGGTGGTCTTGTGCGCCTTGGTGCGGCCGCCGAACGCCTTGCCCATGATGTCCGACAGGTTCAGCACCCCCATCGAGGCGCCCGGCTGGCCCGGCATCTCGAAGCCCTGGAACGGCGAGGCGTTGTCGGCCAGGTTCAGCTCCACCTCCTTGTCGTCCAGCTCGCCGGCGCGCAGCTTCCGGCGGAACGAGTCGCGGGTGGCCGGACCGGCGCCCTGGCCGACCAGGGCCTCCACCAGCCGGTCCTCGGCGGCGGCCTCGGCCCGGGCCTTGACCCCGGCGCGGCGCTTGTCGCGGACCATGGCGATGGCCTGCTCGACCAGGTCGCGGACGATCTGGTCGACGTCGCGGCCGACGTAGCCGACCTCGGTGAACTTGGTGGCCTCGACCTTGAGGAACGGGGCCTGCGCCAGCTTGGCCAGGCGCCGGGCGATCTCGGTCTTGCCGACCCCGGTGGGGCCGATCATCAGGATGTTCTTCGGCGTGACCTCGTCGCGCAGGTCCTCCGGCACGCGCCGGCGGCGCCAGCGGTTGCGCAGGGCCACGGCCACGGCGCGCTTGGCCTCGGCATGGCCGACCACGAAGCGATCCAGCTCGGAGACGATCTCGCGGGGGGAGAACTCGGTCATGCTCAGACCACCTCCACCGTCAGCTCGCGGTTGGTGTAGACGCAGATGTCGGCGGCGATGCCCATTGCCTTGCGGGCGATCGCCTCGGCGTCGATGTCCATGTCGATCAGCGCCCGGGCGGCGGCGAAGGCGTATTGCCCGCCCGAGCCGATTGCGGTGACGCCGAACTCCGGCTCCAGCACGTCGCCGGTGCCGGTGACCGTCAGGATGGTGCTCTTGTCGGCGCAGATCAGCATCGCCTCCAGGCGCCGCAGATAGCGGTCGGTGCGCCAGTCCTTGGCCAGGTCGACGCAGGCCCGGGCCAGCTGCTCCGGATACTGTTCCAGCTTGGCTTCCAGCCGCTCCAGCAGGGTGAAGGCGTCGGCCGTGGCCCCGGCGAAGCCGGCCACCACGCGCCCGCCGGCCAGGCGGCGCACCTTGCGGGCGTTGCCCTTGACCACCGTCTGGCCCATGGAGACCTGGCCGTCGCCGGCGATCACCGTGGTCCCGGCCTTGCGTACGGCCAGGATGGTGGTCCCGTGCCAGTTGGGAAAGTTGCTATCCTGCATGGCCGCGCATGTGGCGGCGGGAAGGGCCCGGGTCAAGCTGGATGACATTCTCGGACGAAGAGGTCGAGCGCTACGCCCGCCATCTGGTGCTGCGCGAAGTGGGTGGGCCGGGCCAGCAGCGGCTGAAGGCGGCCCGGGTGCTGATCGTCGGCGCCGGCGGCCTCGGCGCGCCCGCGGCGCTGTACCTGGCGGCGGCCGGCGTCGGTGCGCTGGGCATCGTCGACCCCGACACCGTCAGCCTCTCCAACCTGCAGCGCCAGGTGCTGTATCGCACCGGCGACGACGGCGCGCCGAAGGTGGAGCGGGCCGCCGACCGGCTGGCGGAGCTGAACCCGCATGTGCATGTCGAGCCGATCGACGAGGCCGTGACCGCGGACAACGCGCAGGCGCTGGTGCGCGACTTCGACTGGGTGCTGGACGGCACCGACGACTTCGCCACGCGCCTGGCCGTCAACGCCGCGTGCGTGGCCGAGGGCAAGACCCTGGTCTCCGGCGCCATCGGCCGCTGGACCGGCCAGGTCGGGGTGTTCGCCGGGCGCCCCTGCTACCAGTGCCTGGTGCCGGAGATCCCGCCCGACGCGGAGACCTGCGTCGCCGTGGGCGTGGTCGGGGCGCTGGGCGGGGTGATCGGCTCGATGATGGCGCTGGAAGCGGTGAAGCTGATCGTCGGCGCCGGCCAGCCGCTGAGCGGTCGCCTGCTGGTCTACGACGCCCTGGCCGGGGAATCGCGCACGGTGCGGATCGGGGCCGATCCGCAGTGCCCGGTCTGCGGCGGGGAGCACTGACGGCCGCCCCATCGCCGCGCCGGGGTGCGATTGTGCATCGCAGCACGCCGGGACGGGAAGTTCTTCCTGCGCCTGAAGTCGTTACGGGGCTTGGGATTCCCGAAGACTTGGGCGGCCATGTATCGCTGCTGACAAAGTCCAGTTGATTGTGTCCGTCCGAAGGCGGATAGTGACCATGGTACGGCATTGAACCGCAGGGAGGCGGCGATGACGGTACATGACCCTAATACCGAACTTCATGATGTCCTGACCGGGACCAGACCGAAACGGGGGCCGCATCCCGCGGTGTTCATCGTGCCGGTGCTGGCCATCGCGATCGTGGGCGGCGCCTGGTGGGTGCGGCAGGAGGCGATGAAGCCCCAGCCGGTCCTGGCGGACGTCTCCACGTGCGAGCGGCTGCTGCTGGTGGCCAGCTCGGCCTCGCCCGGCAACTTCCTGGTCTGCTCGGCCAGCGCCCAGACGATCTATCGCCAGTCGCCCACCGGGCGTCAGCCGATGAGCCTGGCCGCCAACACGGTCTACAACCTGCCGATCGACGGGCGTACGCGGATCGAGGGCCTGACCGGCCCGAACATGCGCTACGGCTACGGCGGGACCTCGTGCGAGCGCCTGAACCAGGCCGACGGCAAGCCGGTGCTGCTGAACGGCGTGCCCGTGGACCGGTCGTCCTGCTGAGCCCTGGCGGGCGCTCGATATCGTTGACTGCCGCCCGGTAAGCGCCGCCTGATCGGCGCAAACGGGAGGACCAGACGATGAAGGCGCTCTGCTACCACGGCGCACGCGACATCCGGTACGACGGCATGGCCGACCCGGCCATCGCCGACGACCGCGACGTGATCGTGAAGATGGATCGCTGCGGCATCTGCGGCAGCGACCTGCACATCTATCATGGCCAGGGGTTCTCGCCGGACCTCGGCTTCTGCGTCGGCCACGAGGCGGTGGGCGAGGTGGTGGAGATCGGCAAGGCCGTCCGCCAGCTGAAGGTCGGCCAGAAGGTGATGCTGTCCGCCGCGGTCGGCTGCGGCGCCTGCGCCCCCTGCCTGGCGGGCGACGTCAACCACTGCCGCAACAACGCCATGCAGTGCTACGGCCTGTCCCACCGGCTGGAAGGCTGCCAGGCCGAGTACATCCGCGCGCCGGCGGCCGACTTCAACTGTGCGCCGATCCCGGAGGGCCTGACCGCCGACCAGGCGCTGATGCTGACCGACAACCTGCCCACGGCCTGGTTCGGGCTGAAGAACGCCGGGGTCAGCGCCGGCCAGACGGTGGCGGTGGTCGGCCTGGGGCCGATCGGCCTGATGGCCGTCGAAGGCGCGTTCGTGCTGGGGGCCAGCCGAGTGTTCGCCATCGACCTGGTGCCCGAGCGGCGGGCGATCGCCGCCAGCCTGGGCGCCGTCGCGCTGGACCCGGCCACCGCGGTCGAGGAGATCATGGCCGCCACCGCCGGCCGCATGGCCGACTGCGCGGTGGAGGCGGTGGGCGCCGACGCCACCATCAACCTGGCGCTCAAGACGGTGGGCCGCGCCGGGACCGTCTCGGTGATCGGGGTCAACCAGACCCGCAAGTTCGAGCTCGACATGGCGGTGGCCTTCATCAAGGGCCTGACCTTCCGCATCGGCACCTGCAGCGTGCCCGAGCACTGGCCCGAGCTGATCCCCCTGATCCAGGGCGGCCGCCTGCGGCCGGAGCGCTACATCACCCACGTCATGCCGCTCAGCGAGGGCGCCGAGGCCTACCGCCTGTTCGACGCCCGCCAGGCCGGGGCGCTGAAGATGGTGATGACCGGGTGAGCTACCGCCTCAGGCGAACGCCTTGGCGATGAAGTCGCAGCTGCGGGTGATCACCAGGGTGGTGTTCTTGTCCCTCCAGCCGCCGTAGGGATGCCCCTCGCCGTCCAGCACCACGTAGTCGCAGACCTTGCCGGCCTTCTTCAGGGCGTCGGCCATCAGCTTTGACTGGCTCGGGTCGACGATTCCGTCCTTGTTGCCGTGCATCAGCAGGACCGGCGCGGCGATGGCCTCGGCGTTTCGCGCCGGCGATGCGGCGATCAGGGCGTCCCGGTCGGCGACCGGATCGCCGATCCGGTCCACCCAGGTCTGGTAGACCGGGGAATCCTCGTGGTCGGTGCGCTTCTCCCAGGCCAGGATCTCCGGCAGGTCGGAGACCCCCGCCAGGGATACGGCGCAGCGATAGAGGCCGGGCTTGCGAACGGCGCCGATCAGGGCGGCGTAGCCACCATAGCTGGCGCCCCAGATCGCCACGCGCTTGGGGTCGGCCCGGCCGGTGGCCAGGACGTAGGCGACGGCGTCCTCGACGTCTTCCTGCATGCGGTCGCCCCAGTGGCGATGGCCCGCCAGGGCGAAGGCCTTGCCATAGCCCGCGGACCCCCGGAAGTTCGGCTGCAACACCATCCAGCCCCTGGCCGCGAAGGCCTGGGCGGTGAAGTCGTAGTCCAGCTTGTCGCGGACCTCCGGCCCGCCGTGCGGCATCACCACCAGCGGCCGCGGGCCGGTTCCGGCAACCGCGAGCGGCACGGTCAGGTAGGCGCGCATCGCCACGCCGTCCCGGGTCTTGATGTCGAGCATCTCGGTGGGCGCGAGGCGGTCGCGCAGCCATGGGCGGGCTTCGCTCAGCGGATCGAAGCGCCGCGCCTCCCGGTCGTAGAAATAGTAGACCCCGGCTTCCTGGGGACCGCTTGCGCGGACCACGAACCGGGTCTTCTCCGGATTCCAGTCGACGATCTCGACGTTGCACTGGTTGTCGAAGAACTTGTTCATCGCCTTGAAGTGCCCGACCAGGCTCTTGTCGGCGAAGTCGTACTCGGTCCGGTCGCCGCTCACCTGCGCCGCGAAATAGCGCGAGTGCTCGTCGAACAGGGCGTCCTCGATGTCGGCGCCGTCGCGGGACGCCACCACGGCGCCCAGCGCGAGCGTCTTCAGGTCGAACTGGTGCAGCGCAACCCCGGCGTCTTCGGGCGCGCTGTTGAGGACGAGCCAGATGTTCGGGTCATCGCCTCCCGCGGGGCCCATGATCTGGAAGTCTGGACGGTCGATGTCGTCGTACTTGACCTTGCGCACCAGCTTCCAGTGCGTCTCGCCGATGGGGCGGGCATAGATCGCCTCGGTCTTGGCGGTCAGGAAATCCCAGCGCAACACGGGCACGCCCTTGACCGTCATGAAGCCCAGGGTGTTGTCCACGCCGGATTCCAGCAGCTTGGACTCCCCGGTTTCCACATCCACCGTGTGCAGCGTCGGCAGCTGCACCCGCGGGTCCCACAGCATCATGATGATGTGGCTCGGGTCGTCCGGCAGGTAGTCGACGACCGTGCTGAGGTCGGTGTTGGTGTCGGCGTATTCGGGCGCATCGTTCAGCAGCAGCACGGCGTTGCCCGCCCGATCGACCGAGACCAGCCTGCGCACGGTGTAGTCGAATCGCCGATGAATGTAGCTGCCGCCGCTGGTGTCCGCCTGGGCGGCGTCGATCCGCACACCGATCAGCAGGCGGTCGTTGTTGGCCCACCGGATCGTCTCGACGGCGTAGCGTCCGACGATGATCGGCGCGATCTTGGCGTCGGGGTTGGCGGCGTCGGTCAGGGTGATGAAGGCCAGGCGCTTGCCGTCCTCCAGCTTCTCGTGGAGCACCGCGATCTGACGACCGTCCGGCGACAGGGTCGCCCCGTAGGTCACCGGCCGCCGCAGGAGCTCCTCGATGCTCGGCGGCTGCGGCGGTGCGTCGGCCGCCCAGGCGCGGCCCCCCAACGCCCACAGTCCGCCGGCCAGCGGCGCCGCCGCGCCCGCCGCCATCACGCTACGCCTGGAAATCATGGAGCCCCCGCCCGCAACCTGTGGTTAGACTTCAAGCGTCAGCGGCGCGCCGTCAAGGCGTCGGAGGGGCCGCCGTGGGGGAAAACGATGTCGACGGACGAAGCCGGGCCGGATCCGGGCGCCAACCTGCGCAACATCCTCACCGGAACCCGGCCCAGGCCCTGGATACATCCGGCGCTGTTCGCCGTGCCCGTGCTGCTGCTGGCCGGCGTCGGCGGCTGGGCCTGGTGGTCGGCGACCCGGCCGGAGGCGCCCGCCTATGCCGCCGCGCCGGTGGAGACCTCGATCTGCGAGGACCTGCTGCGCGAGACCAGCAAGGCCTTCCCCGACCGGTTCTACGTCTGCGCCTCGCGGCCGAAGACCATCTGGCGCATCGAGGGGCCGCAGCGCTTCGCCATGCCGCTGCTGGCCAACGCGGTCTACGAGCTGCCGCTGGACGGGACCACCAAGGTGGAGAACCTGGCCTCGCCCGACATGCGCTACGGCGCCGGCGGCGGCTACTGCACGGGGCTGCTGCCGCAGGACCAGGGCCGGGTGTTCACCCTGGAGAAGAACCAGGCGCCGGTGGACGCCAATACCTGCTGAGGTTCGGCCGAGGAGTCACGCCGGGCCGCACAGGGCGTCGACGCCGGCGCGGGCGACGGCCTGCAGCGTGGCGCGGTCCAGCCCGGCCCGGGCGCGGATCGCCAGGTTGTTGAGCACCGCCGAGGCGATCAGAGCCAGTCCCCGGGGGTCGGCCTCGGCCGGCAGCTCGCCGGCGCTGCGGGCGGCGGCGAACCGGGCTTCGAAGGCGCCGTCCATGCGGGTCAGCGCGCCGGCCAGGGCCTCGCGCACCGCGGCGTCGCCCAGCGCCTCGACCACCGCCGTGCCGATAATGAAGCAGCCCTGCGGGCCGCGCTCGCCGGCCAGGTAGATGCGGATGGCGCTGTCGTAGACCAGCGCCAGGGCCTCGCGCACCGTCGGCCGGGCCGCCAGGGCCGCGGCCAGCGAGGCGACCGACTCGTCGGCCGACTTCGCCAGCGCCGCCAGGTACAGGGCGCGCTTGTCGCCGAACGCGCCATACAGGCTGGGGCGGTTGAGGCCCGTCGCCTCGGCCAGGGTGTCCAGCGAGGTGGCGGCGTAGCCCGCCCGCCAGAAGCTGGCCTGGGCCGCATTCAGCGCCTGGCCCGTGTCGAAGCCGCGCGGTCGTCCGCGGCCGCGACGCCCGGACGTGTCAGCAGTGTCGGGCGTTTTCTGTACCATTTCGCAAACAATCCTTGACCGCAATCCGGGGGGCGGGCCTATTTTGTAACGGTTCGCATCCAATTCAACCGGAGACCGGTCATGCAGCTCTACTATTCCCCCCTCGCCTGTTCGATGGCCTCGCGCATCGTCGCCTACGAGGCCGGTGGCGCGCTGGACTTCGTGCGGGTCGACACCCGGGCCGGCCGCCTCGCGGACGGGACCGACTACCGGACGATCAATCCCCTGGGCCAGGTGCCGGCGCTGAAGACCGACGACGGCGAGATCGTCACCGAGAACGCGGTGGTGCTGCAGGTGCTGGCGGACGCCTGGCCGCAGGCGGACCTCGCGCCGCCGGCCGGCTCGCCGGAGCGCTATCGCCTGCAGCAGTGGCTGAGCTTCACCGGCACGGAGCTGCACAAGGCCGTCTTCAACCCTCTGCTCAGCGCCAAGGCCCCGGCCGAGGCCAAGGCCTACGCCCGCGGCCTGCTGAACGAGCGGCTGGACCGGCTGGAGGCGCACCTGGCCGGGCGCGACTGGCTGCTGGAGCGCTTCTCGGTGGCCGACGCCTACCTGGCGGCGGTGCTGAACTGGACCCGCTTCACGGCGGTGGATTTGACGCCCTGGCCGTCGGTGGCGGGCTACTTCGCCCGCCTGAACGCCCGGCCCTCAGTGGCGCGCGCGGCGCAGGAGGAGCTGCAGCTCTATCAGGCGGCGTGAGCGCCCTCACCCCTGTCATCCCGGAATCCGCGCACGCGGATATCCGGGACCGCGGCAGGCGCCGTCGCCCGCTACGGCCAGCTGAGGTCTGCGTTTCCGGCGGTCCCGGATAGGGCTGACGCCCATTCCGGGATGACAGAGAGAGAGGGGTGATGACAGAGAGAGGTCAGAGCATCCCCGGGATCACCCGGTCGGGCGGCTTGTGGCCGTCCATCCAGGTGCGGATGTTGATGATCACCTTCTCGCCCATGTCGATGCGGCTCTCGATGGTGGCCGACGACATGTGCGGCAGCAGCACCGCATTGGGCAGCTTCAGGAGCTTGGGGTTGATCACCGGCTCGTGCTCGTAGACGTCCAGGCCGACGGCGGCCAGTTCGCCGCGCTCGAGCATGCCCGACAGCGCCGCCTCGTCGATGATCTCGCCGCGGGCGGTGTTCACCAGGATGGCGTGCGGCTGCAGCAGCTTCAGGCGGCGGGCGGACAGCAGGTGGTAGGTGCCCGGCGTGTGCGGGCAGTTCACCGAGACGATGTCCATCCGCGCCAGCATCTGGTCCAGGCTTTCCCAGTAGGTGGCCTGGAGGTCCTCGGCGATGCGCGGGCTGACCGGCTTGCGGTTGTGATAGTGGATCGACAGGCCGAAGGCGGCGGCGCGCTTGGCCAGGGCCTGGCCGATGCGGCCCATGCCGACGATGCCCAGCCGCTTGCCCGACAGCCGCCGGCCCAGCATCCAGGTCGGGGTCCAGCCGTGGAAGCCGCCGGCGTGGGTGACGGTGGAGCCCTCGATCATCCGGCGCGAGGCCGCCATGATCAGGCCCATGGTCAGGTCGGCGGTGTCCTCGGTCAGCACGCCGGGGGTGTTGGTGACGGTGATGCCGCGGGCGTTGGCCGCGGCCACGTCGATGTGGTCGAAGCCGACGCCGAAGTTGGCGATCAGCTTCAGCTGCGGACCGGCCGCATTGATGATGTCGGCGGTGACCCGGTCGGTGATCGTGCACGCCAGCACCTCGGCGCGCTGCACGGCCGCGGTGAGCTCCGGCGGCCCCATGGGGGTGTCGTCGAGGTTCAGCTCGGCGTCGAACAGCTCACGCATCCGCGTCTCCACCGGATCGGGGAGTTTACGGGTGACGATGACTTTCGGCTTGCGGACGGCCATGGGCGGGATGGAATAAGGCGTTTCCGGTCGGGTGATTTGATCTGACCTGTAGCAGCCGGGTTTGTCCGGGCCAAGCGAGCGGGATGCGACGAACAGCGATCTGCGGTCTGGCGCCCATCCTGGGGGCGGTCGGCGTGGCCCTTGCCGGGTGCGGCGACCATGGCGGCGAGGGCAAGGACTGTCCCGCGGCGGAGAAGGCCAGGACGCCGTCCGGCTTCTGCGTGCCGCGCTATGTCAGCCTCAAGCGCGACGACGTCTATGCCCGCAAGGGGCCGGGCAAGGACTACGACACCCTGTTCGTCTACCACGCCAAGGGCCTGCCGGTGCAGATCGTGCAGGAGACCACCGACTGGCGGCGGATCTGTGATTCGGACGGTCAGGTGGTGTGGGTGCACCGCCAGATGGTGGATGGCCGGCGCACGGTGATCGCCACCAGCGCCCAGCCCGCGCCGATCCGCCATGCGCCCAAGGCCGACTCCGCCCCGGCGGGATTCCTCAACGTCAAGGCGCTGGCCAGCCTCGAGCACTGCAAGGGCGACTGGTGCAAGGTCAGCGTCGGCGGCGTCAGCGGCTGGGTGGCCAAGACCGACGTCTGGGGCGCGGCCGAGCCGGTGCAATGCAAGGTCACCACGCCCTGACCGCGACCTGACGCCGGCGCTGCACGATTTGGCGGCGCCCCGGCGACCGTGCTAACCCGCTTCGCATGGACGCCATCACCCGCTCTTCCTTCGAACGCGAAGACCTCCTCGCCTGCGCCCGCGGCGAGCTGTTCGGCCCCGGCAACGCCCAGCTGCCCTATCCGCCGATGCTGATGTTCGATCGCATCACCCAGATCGGCTCCAGCGGCGGGGCGCACGGCAAGGGCCAGATCGTCGCCGAGCTGGATATCAACCGCGGGCAGTGGTTCTTCGACTGCCACTTCATCAACGACCCGGTGATGCCCGGGTGCCTCGGCCTGGACGCCATGTGGCAGCTGGTGGGCTTCTTCCTGGCGTGGTCCGGCGGGCCCGGAAAGGGTCGCGCCCTGGGCGTCGGCGAGGTGAAGTTCGCCGGTGAGGTGACCCCGGCCGTCAAGAAGGTGGTCTACCGCATCGACCTGAAGCGCGTGATCCTTCGCCGGCTGGTGATGGGCGTGGCGGACGGCGTTCTGGAAGCCGACGGCGTCCCCATCTATGAAGCCACCGACCTGCGGGTCGGGCTCTATCGGCCGGAAGCCAAGTAACCGGTCCAAGCGTTATAAGCCGCCGGCAAAGGCGGGTGTGGAAAGGAAACAGGCATGCGCCGCGTCGTGGTCACCGGTCTGGGCATCGTCTCGTCGATCGGCAACAACGCCAACGAGGTGCTGGCGTCGCTGCGCGAGGCCCGCTCCGGCGTGGCAGCCGCGCCGGAATACGCCGAGCTCGGCTTTCGCTGCCAGGTCGAGGCCGCGCCGCACATCGACTGGGAATCGATGATCGACCGGCGCGCCGTGCGGTTCCTGGCCCCGGGCACGGCCTACGCCCACATCGCCATGGAACAGGCGATCGCCGACTCCGGCCTGGAAGAGGCCGACATCTCCAACGACCGCACCGGCCTGATCGTCGGCGAGGGCGGCCCCTCCACCCGCACCATCGTCGAGGCGGCCGAGACGGCGAAGACCAAGGGCGTCAAGCGCATCGGCCCGTTCGCGGTGCCCAAGGCGATGTGCTCGGGCCCCTCGGCCGTGCTCTCCACCTGGTTCAAGATCCGCGGCGTCAACTATTCGATCTCGTCGGCCTGCGCGACCTCGGCCCACTGCATCGGCGCGGGCGCCGAGCAGATCCAGCTGGGCAAGCAGGACATCATCTTCGCCGGCGGCTGCGAGGAGCTGGACTGGACCCTGTCGGCCCTGTTCGACGCCATGGGCGCGATGTCCTCGAAGTACAACGACCGCCCGGCCGTCGCCAGCCGCGCCTATGACGCCGACCGCGACGGCTTCGTGATCGCCGGCGGCGCCGGGCTGGTGGTGCTCGAGGAACTGGAGCACGCCAAGGCCCGCGGCGCGAAGATCTACGGCGAGATCGTCGGCTACGCCGCCACCTCCGACGGCTACGACATGGTGCAGCCCTCCGGCGAGGGCGCCGTGCGCGCCATGCGCCTGGCCATGGCCGAGGCCGGCGGCCGCCGGATCGACTACCTGAACCCGCACGGCACCGGCACCCCCATCGGCGACGTCAAGGAGATGGAGGCCGTGCGCGAGACCTTCGGCGACAAGGCTCCGATGATCTCCTCCACCAAGTCGCTCACCGGCCACAGCCTGGGCGCGGCCGGGGCGCAGGAGGCGATCTACTGCCTGCTGATGCTGCAGAACGGCTTCGCCGCCGAGAGCGCCCACATCGACACCCTCGACCCCGCCTTCGCCGACCTGCCGATCCTGCGCCGGCGCCACGACGGCCCGCTGGAGACGGTGATGTCCAACAGCTTCGGCTTCGGCGGCACCAACGGCTGCCTGGTGATGAGCCGGGTCTGACCGGGGCTCGAATCCCTTGATCGCGTCCTTCTCCCCTTGCGGGAGAAGGTGTCAGCGAAGCTGACGGATGAGGGTCGACAACCCTTTCCGGCGAGCCCGGCGCCGGCCTGACCCCACTAGTCCCCGAGGGTTCCACAGACCCCTCATCCGCCCGCCTGCGGCGGCCACCTTCTCCCGCAAGGGGAGAAGGAAGACCGGAGCCAGCGTCAGGTGGCTGGCTTGCCGGGTGACCCAGGCCCGTCCACAAACACCCAGAACAACCAAGCTGGAGCGAACCCCATGGCCGACGACTGGAACATGCCCGCCGGCGAGCTGATGCGGGGCAAGAAGGGGCTGGTGATGGGGGTCGCCAACCGCGACTCCATCGCCTGGGGCGTCTGCCGGCAGCTGGCGGCGCAGGGCGCGGAACTGGCGCTGGGCTACATGGAGTCCAACGAGAAGCGGGTGAAGCCGCTGGGCGAGAGCATCGGCGCCAAGCTCTACGCCACCTACGACGCCACCGACGACGCCTCGATGGAGGCGATGTTCGCCAAGGTCGAGGCCGGCTTCGGAACCATCGACTTCCTGGTGCACGCCATCGCCTACGCCGACCGCAGCCAGATCAAGGGCTCGTTCGTCGAGAACGCCACCCGCGAGGGCTTCCTGCAGGCGATGAGCATCTCGGCCTATTCCTTCGTCGACGCCGCGCGACGGGCTGCGGCGCTGATGCCGAACGGCGGCTCGATCATCACCATGACCTACCTCGGCTCCGAACGGGCGATCCCCAACTACAACACCATGGGCGTGGCCAAGGCGGCGCTGGAGGCCTGCGTGCGCTACGCGGCGCGCGATCTCGGGCCGCAGGGGATTCGCGTGAACGCCGTCTCGCCGGGGGCCATGCGCACCCTGTCGCTGGCCGGCATCTCCGGCGGGCGCGGCATGCTGGCCAAGGGCCGCAGCCTGTCGGCGCTGAAGGAGGACACCACCATGGAAGGGGTCGCCGGCTGCGCCCTGTGGCTGCTCTCCGACCTCGGCCGCTCGGTGGCCGGTGAGGTGGTGCACGTCGACGCCGGCTTCCACATGATGGGCCTGCCGGACGACGAGGAAGCTTGATCTCCTCCACCCGTCACCCCGGGCGAAGCGCAGCGCAGACCCGGGGCCAGCGGCGCGGTCTCTGAGAAGACGGCGACCAGCCGCTGCAGGCGCCGCTCCAGGCTGGACTTCGTTTCGGTCGCGGATCGGCCGGCCCCGGATCTGCGCGCTACGCGCTTGTCCGGGGTGACGAGGGGTGGGCGGTGTCGCCCGAGGCCCCCTAGGGCCGGTACGCCTTCAGGAACCGGCGGGCGGCTTCGGTGGCGATGCGTTCGATGCGGGCGGGGGTGAGGTCGGAGGGCAGGCCCATCAGCAGGCTCAGCTGGCGGTGGCTGACCACCATGCCGGCGAAGAAGTCGGCCGCCTCGTCGACGTCGTCGATGGCCAGCCGTCCCGCGGCCGTCTCGCGCGCCAGGAATGCCGCCAGCCTGGCCCGCGACGCGCGCAGGCCGCCCTTGAACACCGCCTGGGCCAGATCCGGCTCGCCGGCGACGCTGGAGATGATCAGCCGGATCAGGATCACCCCGCGCGGCATCTGCAGGGTTTCCAGCAGGGCGCGGGCATAGTCGGCCAGGGCGTCGTGCGGCCGCTCGGTGGCGCCGGGCACCTCCAGCGCGGCGGTGATCGAGTCCGTCCGCCGGGCGATCAGCGCCCGCACCAGTTCCGACTTCGAGCCGTAGTGGTTGTAGACCGTCTGCTTGGAAACGCCGGCGCGCCGCGCGATCTCGTCCATCGACACCGAGAGGCCGCGCTCGTAGATCGCGTCGGACGTCGCCTCGAGAATGGCTTCGGTCTTGGCCAGGTCGATCTGGCCGGCGATGCGCGGCATGGCGTCTCCGGAGGGCCCCAGGATCCGGCGCGCGCCGCGCCGGTTCCGCAAGGCGGAGGATGGAAGCGTAACGCGCGAAATTGCAACCGGTGACGTGGCGGAAGCGCGCACCTCCGGCCCCTTGCAAGGCTGGACCCGCAAGGCTCCCGGGCTCATAGGAAGGGCATGAGCGCAGCGGACGCCCCGGACGTGATCATCGCCGGCGCCGGCATGGCCGGCGTCACCCTGGCCCTGGCCCTGGCCGACGGCGGGCTGAAGCCGCTGCTGGTCGACCCCCTGCCGTTCGACGACCAGCTGGCCCCCACCTTCGACGGCCGCGCCTCGGCGATCTCGTTCTCGGCCTTCCGCCAGTGGCGGGCCCTGGGCGCCGCGCCGCTGCTGGAGCCGCACGCCCAGCGCATCGAGCAGATCCTGGTCACCGACGCCCACCGCCCGGGCGCCGCCGCCGCCGCGCCCCTGCCCGCCTACCTGCGCTTCGACGCCGCCGAGATCGCCGACCGCTGCGAAGGCGAGCCGCTGGGCTATCTGATCGAGAACCGCCGCATCCGCGCCGCCCTGGCTCAGACCGCCCTGGCGCGCGGCATCGAAGTGCTGGCGCCGGTGAAGGTGACGGGCGTCGAGGCCGGGGTGGGCTCGGCCATGGTCAGCCTGTCCGACGGCCGCACGCTCAGCGCGCCCCTGGTGGTGGGCTGCGAGGGTCGCGGCTCGGTGGTGCGCCGCGCCGCCGGCATCGGCGCCATCGGCTGGGGCTACGGCCAGAGCGGCGTGGTGGCCACCGTCGGGCTGGAGCGGCCGCACGGCGGCGTCGCCTACGAACATTTCCTGCCGTCCGGCCCGTTCGCCATCCTGCCGCTGACCGGCGACCGCGCCAGCCTGGTGTGGACCGAAAGCACCGCCCGCGGCGAGGCCCTGCGCCACGCCTCGGACGCGGCGTTCCACGGCCATCTGATGCGACGGTTCGGCGACTTCCTGGGCCGGGTCGAGGTGCAGGGACCGCGGTTCGTCTATCCGCTGTCGCTGCAGCTGGCCGAGCGGTTCTGCGCCCCGCGCCTGGCGCTGGCGGGCGACGCCGCGCACGGCGTGCATCCGATTGCGGGCCAGGGCCTGAACCTGGGGCTGAAGGACGCCGCCGCCCTGGCGCAGGTGCTGAGCGAGGCGCTGCGGCTGGGCGAGGACATCGGCGCGCTGTCGGTGCTGGAGCGCTACGCCCGCTGGCGGCGCGCCGACACGATCAGCAACGCCCTGGCGTTCGACGCCTTCGTGCGCATCTTCTCCAACGACAACCCGGTGCTGCGCCTCGGCCGCGCCGCGGGCATGGCCCTGGTCAACCGCATCGGCCCCGCCCGCCGGTTCTTCATGCAGGAAGCCGGCGGCGCCGTCGGCGACCTGCCCCGCCTGCTGCGCGGCGAGAGCCTGGCGGCGTAGGCGCGCGGCGCGTTCGCAGGCCCCCTCCACCATTCGCCCTTCGGCCGAATGGTCCCCCTCCCCCGCTCCGCTTCGCTGCGCATGGGAGGAGAGACGGCCTCGACGCTTCTGCTCCTCCCACGCGGAGCGGGGGAGGGGGACCGCCCGGCGTAGCCGGGTGGTGGAGGGGGCCAGGGGCCTCGCCGATCAGTCCCGCAGCAGCTCGTTGATCGAGGTCTTCGAGCGGGTCTGGGCGTCCACCGTTTTGACGATCACGGCGCAGTACAGGCTGGGCCCGCCGTGCGGATCGGGGCGCGAACCGGAGACCACCACGGAATAGGGCGGCACGTAGCCCCGGTGGGTCTCGCCGGTCTTGCGGTCGATGATCGGGGTCGAGCCGTTCAGGTAGACGCCCATCGACAGCACCGCGCCCTCGCCGACGACGACGCCTTCGGCCACTTCCGAGCGGGCGCCGATGAAGCAGTCGTCCTCGATGATCGTCGGGTTGGCCTGCAGCGGCTCCAGCACCCCGCCGATGCCGACGCCGCCCGACAGGTGCACCCGCTTGCCGATCTGGGCGCAGGAGCCAACCGTGGTCCAGGTGTCGACCATGGTGCTCTCGTCCACATAGGCGCCGATGTTCACGAACGAAGGCATCAGCACCACGTTCCTGGCCACGAACGCGCCGTGGCGGACGATGGACCCGGGCACGGCGCGAAAGCCGCCGGCCTCGAAGTCCTTGTCTTCCCAGCCGTCGAACTTGTTGGGGACCTTGTCCCACCACGGCCCCGCCCCGCCGCCCAGGGCGCCGGAGCGCATGATGCTGTTGGGGTTCAGGCGAAAGCTCAGCAGGATCGCCTGCTTGGCCCACTGGTGGGTGGTCCAGGCGCCGTCGACCTTCTCGGCCACGCGCAGCTGGCCGGCGTCCAGCAGGCGCAAGGTCTCCTCCACCGCCGTGCGAACGGGCCCGCGGGTCTCGGTGTTCACCCCGTCGCGAGCCGCCCACGCGGCCTCGATCTCGGTCTGCAGGTCGGAGAGGGTCACGTCGGTCATCGGTGTTCCTTGACCCGGATGGCGGCCAGGAACGGGGCCAGGCGCGCGGTGCGGTGGTGGACGAAGTCGGCGGTGCTGTCGGCCGCATGGGCGCCCACCAGCACGGTGGTCATGCCCAGCGCGGCGGCGGGCTTGAGGTTGCGCTCGGCGTCCTCGAAGAAGGCGGTGGTCTTCGGCTCGATGGCGTGGGCGGCGATGATCTTGGCGAACGCCCCCGGCGACGGCTTCGGCTCGAAGTCCGCCGAGCCGATGTGGAAGATGTCGTCGAACAGCCCCGACAGCCCCAGGCGCTCGGCCACCCGCTGCGCATGGCCGCCGTCGGCGTTGGTGAAGATCAGCCGGCGGCCCGGCAGCCGCCGCAGCGCCGCGATCAGCTCGGGGTCGTGCGCCAGCAGGTCCAGCGGCAGGTCCTCGAAGATGGCGTGGAATTCGGCGGGATCGACGCTGTGGTCGCGGATCAGCCCCGTCAGCGACAGGCCGTGCTCGGCCAGATAGCGCTTCTGCAGCCGATAGGCCTCCTCCGGCTCCAGGCCCGTGACCTGGATGACGTAGTCGCGGATCCGCCGGTCGATCTCCAGCGCCAGGCCGGAGTCGAGCGGATAGAGGGTGTTGTCCAGGTCGAACAGCCAGGTGTCGACGTGGGTGAGGTCGGCCGGCGTCTGCATCAAGCGGGAGCCCCCTCCACCCCCTTCGGGGGTCCCCCTCCCCCAGGGGGGGAGGAGAACGGTTCTCTTCCCCCATTGGGGGAAGTACCGGCGAAGCCGGGGATGGGGGCTCCAGCGGAGCGCTGGCCCAGGTCCACCTAGGCGCTCACCAGGGTGCCGGCGCCGTGTTCGGTGAACAGCTCCACCAGCATGGCGTGCGGGCGGCGGCCGTCCAGGATCACCACGGCCTCGACGCCGGACTCCACCGCGGCGATGGCGGTCTCCAGCTTGGGGATCATGCCGCCGGTGGCGACGCCCTCGGAGATCGCCGCCCGGGCCTCGGCGACGCTGAGCTGGCGGATCAGCTCGCCCTTGGCGTCCAGCACCCCGGCGACGTCGGTCAGCAGCAGCATGCGCTTGGCCTTCAGCGCCCCGGCCAGGGCCCCGGCCACGGTGTCGGCGTTGATGTTGTAGGTCTCGCCCTCCACCGACACGCCGATCGGGGCGATCACCGGGATGTAGTCCTCCGGCGAGTTCATCAGCTCTTCGATCAGCTTGGGGTCCACCCGGGTGGGCTCGCCGACGAAGCCCAGGTCGACCACTTCCTCGATCTTGGAATCCGGGTCGCGGCGGGTGCGGGTGGCCTTCTCCACGGTGATCATGCGCGCGTCCTTGCCCGAAAGGCCGATGCCGCGCACGTCCGCCTCCGCGCCCGCCTGGCTGATCCAGGAGGCGATCTCCTTGTTGATCGCGCCGGACAGGACCATCTCGGCCACCTCCATGGTCGGGGCGTCGGTGACCCGCAGCCCGTCGATGAAGGTCGACTTGACCCCGGCCTTTTCCAGCATGCGCGAGATCTGTGGCCCGCCGCCGTGCACCACGACCGGGTGCAGCCCCAGCAGCTTCAGCAGCACGGCGTCAGCGGCGAACAGCTTGGCCAGGGCCTCTTCGCCCATGGCGTGGCCGCCGTATTTGATGACCACGGTCTCGCGGTCGTAGATCTGGATGAACGGCAGCGCCTCGGCGAGGGTCCTGGCCGTGGCCCAGCCCTGTTCTTCGTTGATGTCGGACACGTGAGGCCTCCCGCTTCGGGCGCCTCCCTTAGCGAAGGGGGGTGGGCTTGTCATCCCGCGGGCGGCGCCGGAACCCCTCACCTTCCCACGCCGCTTGCCGTCGCAAGCGACGCGGGCCCCTCCCTCTCCCCATGGGAGAGGTAATTTTTCACTGTTCTGGCGGCGTCTTACTTCACCTCTCCCGGAGGGAGAGGGAGGGGCCCAATCGCGGCCAGCGATTGGGAGGGTGAGGGGCTCGGGCGCTTCCGAGAACCCTCAGGCCCAGGCCGCCGCGGCGATCTCGGCGCGCAGTTCCGGCAGGCCGGTTCCCTTTTCGGCCGAGGTGGCCAGCACGCGGGGGAAGGCGGCGGGGCGCTTGGCGATGGCGGCGGCGGTGCGGGCGACGGTCGCGGCGGCCTCCGCCGGCTTGATCTTGTCGGCCTTGGTCAGGACGATCTGGTAGGAGACCGCCGCGGTGTCGAGGGCGTCCAGGGCCTCGGCGTCCGGGGCCTTCAGGCCGTGCCGGGCGTCGATCAGCAGGTACACCCGCTTCAGGTTCGGCCGGCCTCGCAGATAGTCGCGGCCGAGGTTCTGGAACTTCTTGGCGGTGGTGCGCGAGACCCGGGCCCAGCCGTAGCCGGGCAGGTCGACCAGCCGCAGCCGGCCGTCCAGCAGGAAGAAGTTCACCTCCCGCGTGCGGCCGGGCTCGGTGGAGGCGCGGGCCAGGCCCTTGCGGCCCACCAGGCCGTTGATCAGCGACGACTTGCCGACGTTGGAGCGGCCGGCGAAGGCCACCTCCGGCAGGTCCGGCGGCGGCAGGCCGGGGATGGTGGTCGCCCCCATGACGAACTCGGCCTGGTGCGCGAACAGCACCCGCGCCGCCTCCAGTTCGTCCGCGGTGAAGACCTCCGTCGTGTCCGCCATCAGCCCGCCGCCGGAGCCTTGCCCTGCAGCCGGGCGATGAAGTTGTCGATCGGGTTGGGCGACTTGTAGCGGCGCATCAGCACGTACTGCTGCACGATCGTGAAGATGCCGCTGAAGGTCCAGTAGATCAGCAGGCCGACGGTGTACTGCGCCAGGATGAAGGTGAAGAACACCGGCATCAGCTTCATCACCTGGGCCTGGGTCTGGTCCATCCCGGTGGTGGGGGTCATCGACATGCTCATCCAGGTGACGAGGCCATAGGCCAGGGGCCAGGCGCCGATGTGCAGCGGACCGTCCAGCACCGAGCCGATGACGGGCACGTTCGCCGGGGTGAAGGGCAACAGGCCGAACAGATTGACGACGCTGGTCGGATCGCGCGCCGACAGGTCATGGATCCAGCCGAAGAACGGCGCGTGCCAGATCAGGATGGTGACCGTGAACAGCTTGGTCAGCGAATAGAAGATCGGGATCGGCAGCAGCGAGGGCAGGCAGCCGGTGATCGGGTTGATCTTCTCCCGGGCGTACAGCGCCATGGTTTCCTTCTGCAGCGCCTGCGGGTCGTCCTTGTACTTGGCCTGCGCCTCCTTCAGCGCCGGCTGGATCTTGCGCATCTTCACGCCCATCTCGTAGCCCGGCAGGGCCAGCGGGAAGGTGATCACCCGGATCAGCAGGGTCAGCAGCAGGATGGCGATGCCGACGTTGCCCACCTGGTGGTAGAAGAACTGCAGGGCGAAGAACATCGGCTTGGTGACAGGCATCATGAAGCCCCAGTCCACCGCGTCGTCGAAGTGGCTGACGCCCAGGCTCTTCTTGTAGGCGTTGAGCATCGGCACGGTCTTGGCGCCGGCGAACACGTGCGTGACCTGGGACACGCTCTTGCCGGGGGCGACCGTCAGCGGCTGGGCGGCGGTGTACGAGGCGGAATAGATGTCGACGCCGCCGTTCGCCTTGACCTGGGTGTTCGGCTTGATCGCCTCGCCGTTCGGCGGGATCAGCACGGTCATCCAGTACTTGTCGGTGACGCCGAACCAGCCCGTGCCGGTATCAAGGTCCTTGTACCCGTCCTTCTTCCACTTGCCGTACTTCTCTTCCTTCAGCCCGCCGTTGATCACCCCGACGGCGCCTTCGTGGACGATGTTGTTCTTGCCGAGCCACGGCGGCACGTCCTGGCGCTGCACGCTGCCGTAGGGGGTCAGCGAGACCGGGGCGGCGCCGTTGTTGGTCACCTGGTCGGTGACGGTGAACATGTACTTGTCGTCCACGGCGATGGTGCGCGTGAAGCTCAGGCCGGGCGAGGCGGCATAGGTCAGGGTGACCGGCGTGGTCGGGGTCAGCACCCGGCCCGAGCTCACCGTCCAGACGCTGGCGTCGGTGGGCAGGCCCGGCAGGTTGGCGCCGATCCAGCCCAGGCTGGCGAAATAGGCGAACTCCGTGCCCGCCGGGCGCAGCACCTCCACCGGGATGCCGTCCTTGCCGGCCGAGGTCTTGTACTGCTTCAGGAACAGGTCGTCGAAATGGGCGCCGGTCAGGGCGATCGAGCCCTCGAGCGTCGGGGTGTCGATGATCACCCGCGGCCCCTGCGCCAGGCCCTGGGCGCGGGTCAGGTGGGTCGGCGTCAGGGCCGACGGCGCCTGGGTGGCGGCGGCGGCCGAGGCGGCCGCCTGCTGCGCCTGGATCTGCTTCTGGCGGGGACCCAGGATGAAGGTCTGGTAGGCGACCAGCAGGATCAGCGCCACCGCCACGAAGGAGATCAGGTTACGGGTTTCGTTCTGCATGGCGCCTGTGCTTGCGGGCGGGCGGGCCCGGGACGGGGTCTGTCGGAGGGGGTGCGCCCGGTCGGGCCCCGGACTGGGCTTCGGTGGAACTGGCCGCGAGGTCGGCCGCGAGCCTTATCAGCGCGCTTTTCATATCGTCAAGGAGACGGTCCCAGGCGCGCGCGCCCGTGCCGCCGCGGGCGATGAACACATAGTCGCATCCGGCCCTGGCGTGATCGGGCGCGATCAGGCGCGCGGCCTCGCGCAGCCGTCGCTTGGCGCGGTTGCGCTCCACCGCCCCGCCGATGCGTTTGGTGGCGGTGAAGCCGATGCGGATGCGCGGGTCGCCGTCGCGGCGATCGCGGACCTGGGCCATCACGGCGCCGCGGCCGCAGGCCAGGCCCTTGGCGGCCGCCAGGAAGTCGGGCCGCACCTTCAGTCGCTCGATGGGCGGGCCTTGCACGGCCGGCCGATCGCGTGACGGGTGTTCGAGGCTGGGATCGGGTCCGGTCAAGCCGAAACCCTCAGGCTGGGACCCCGAGGGGCTCCTAGGCGGTCAGGCGCTTGCGGCCGCGGGCGCGGCGGCGGGCGATGACCTTCTGGCCGTTCTTGGTGGCCATGCGGGAGCGCCAGCCGTGACGGCGCTTGCGAACGAGACGCGACGGCTGGAAAGTCCGCTTCACGGGGTGGCTCCAAGACAAAAGACGTTCGCGCCCAAGGCCATGGCCCGGGCGAATGAGCGGGCGGACATACGGGAGACGGCCCGAGGAGTCAACATTGCCGTGACGATCTCCCCCCTGAACGCCCCTTCAAAGGCCGCCCGCTGACGCATCATCCCGCCTGCGGGCCGGCGGCCATGCGCGCCACGTCTTCCGGCGTGATGCCCATGATCGCCGCGAACGGCGAGCCGGCGGCGGCGTCCCAGGCGTGGCGGCCGCCGATGGTGATGCCGCCGTCGACGACGATGTGCGTGCCGGTGACGAAGGCGCTGTCGTCGCTGGCCAGGTAGAGAGCCGCGCGGGCGATGTCCTCGGGCAGGCCGGGCTTGGGGATCGGCTGCGCGGCGGCGGCGTTCTCGGCCACCCGGGCGGCCATCTGGTCGGCCACGGCGCGGGGCAGGCCCAGGGCGTCGCCGAAGATCGAGGTGGCGATCAGGCCCGGGCAGATGGCGTTGACCCGGATCTTCTGCGGCGACAGCTCGGCGGCGGCGCAGCGGCTCATGTGGATCACCGCGCACTTGGCGGTGGAATAGGCCAGCGGCCCCCAGCCGGCCTGCAGCCCGGCGATGGAGGCGGTGTTGATGATCGAGCCGCCGCCGCGCTCGCGCATCAGCGGCAGGGCATGGTGCATGCCCAGCGCCGGGCCGCGCACCAGCAGGGCGAAGGTCCTGTCCCAGCCCTCGGCGGTCATCGCCTCCACCGAGCCCGGCATGCCGCCGGCGCCGGCGTTGTTGAACAGGATGTCCAGGCCGCCGAACTCGGACTTGGCCAGGGCCAGGGCGGCGACGATGTCGGCCTCCGCGGTGACGTCGCAGTGGGCGTAGCGCACCTTGCCGGGGAAGCGCTTCTCCAGCATCGCGCCCTTCTCGTCCTGCAGGTCGGCGGCGACCACCTGGGCCCCCTCGGCGACGAACAGCTCCACCGTCCCCAGCCCGATCCCCGAGGCCCCGCCCGTGATCACGGCCACCTTGCCGCCCAGCCGTCCCGCCATGATGTGCTCCTGCGTGTTGTCGTTGTTGGGAAGGAACAGAGGCGCCGTAGCCCCTCACCCTCCCACGCCCCTTGCGTTCGCAAGGCGCGCGGGCCCCTCCCTCTCCCTATGGGAGAGGTGTTTCGGGGCCAAGTCCCGAACGGTGTTCGACGCCCTCCGCGATCGTCGCCGGACGATCCCTCACCTCTCCCAGAGGGAGAGGAAGGGGCCCATTGCGCAGCAATGGGAAGGTGAGGGGTTCCGCCCTCTCCGTCCTCAGTCCACCGTCACCACGACCTTGCCCATCGCCTTGCGGCTGGCCAGGTGGGCGATGGCTTCGCCGGCGCGGGCCAGGGGGTAGTGTTCGGAGACGTGTGGCTTGATCTTGCCGGCGGCGTAGAGGTCCAGCAGTTCCTTGACGTTGCGCTGGTGGCCGACCGGGTCGCGGGCCACGGCGGTGCCCCAGAACACGCCGACGATGTCGCAGCCCTTCAGCAGGGCCAGGTTCAGCGGGATGCGCGGAATGCCGGCCGGGAAGCCGACCACCAGGAAGCGGCCTTCCCAGGCCATCGCGCGCAGCGCCGCCTCGGCGTAGTCGCCGCCGACCCCGTCATAGACCAGGTCCGCGCCGTTCGGCCCGCAGGCGCCCTTGAACAGCTCCGCCAGCGCCTTCTGGCCGTCGCGGTCGAACGGGCCGGTGGGATAGACCACCCCGCTCTCGGCCCCGCGGCTGATCGCCAGATCGACCTTCTCCTGCGACGAGGCCGCCGCGATCACCCGCGCGCCCATCGCCTTGCCCAGCTCCACCGCCGCCAGGCCGACGCCGCCGGCCGCGCCCAGCACCAGCAGGGTCTCGCCCGGCTTGATGTGCCCGCGGTCCTTCAGCGCGTGATAGCTGGTGCCGTAGGTCATGATGAAAGCCGCCGCTTCGTCGAACGGCATGCTGTCCGGGATCGGGATCAGCCGGCCGGCCTCCAGGGCCAGCTCCTCGGCCATGCCGCCCCAGCCGGTGTTGCCCAGCACCCGGTCGCCCGGCTTGACGTGGGTGACGCCCTCGCCGACCTCCTTGACCACGCCGGCGATCTCGCCGCCGGGGGCGAACGGACGGGCCGGCTTGAACTGGTACTTGTCCTCGATGATCAGCACGTCCGGATAGTTGACGCCGATCGCCTTGACCGAGACCACCGCGGAACCGGGCTTGGCCTTGGGGCTCTCGACCTCTTCCAGCACCAGGGTCTCGGGGCCGCCGACGCTCTTGCTGAGCAAAGCCTTCATGATGTCCTCCCGCAGGCGTGTCCTTTTAGCGCGCGGGACGCTATCGGAAGGCGGCGGGGGACGGAAGGGCGAGGACGGCGCGTGACGAACAAATGTTTGACCGTGGCTCTGCACGGCGGCGCCGGCGCCACGCGGGATCGGACCTACGACGCCGAGATCCCGCACATGCGCGGCCTGATCGAGGCCGCGCGCGACCGGCTGAAGGCCGGCGCCGCCGCCCTGGACGTGGCCGTCGAGACCGTCGCGGCGCTGGAGGCGTCGGGCCTCTACGTCGCCGGCCGCGGCGCCTCGCCCAATTCCGCCGGGCGCTACGAGCTGGACGCCAGCCTGATGGACGGGCCCAGCCGCCGGGCCGGCGCGGTGGCCGCGCTGCAGGGCTTCCGCTCGCCGATCGCCGCCGCCCGGGCGGTGATGGAGCGAACCCCGCACGTGATGCTGGCCGGCGAAGGCGCCGCCGATCTGGCGCGGCAGGCCGGGCTGGAGACCATCGACGATCCCGACGCCTGGTTCACCCGCGCCGGCCGCCGGCCGCGGGAAAACCCCGCGCCGCTCAGCCACGGCACCGTCGGCTGCGTGGTGCGCGACGCCGAGGGCCGGCTGGCCGCGGCCACCTCCACCGGCGGGGTGTTCAACAAGCTGCACGGCCGGGTGGGCGACACCCCGATCCCCGGCGCCGGAACCTGGGCGGACGAGACGGTGGCGGTGTCCTGCACCGGGGTCGGCGAATATTTCATCCGCTCGGCGGCGGCCGCGCAGGTGTCGTTCCGCATGCGGCTGGCCGGCCAGGACCTGGCGAGCGCGGCGCAGGCGACGCTCGACGACCTCAAGGCGCTGGGCGGCGATGGCGGCCTGATCGCCGTCGCGGCCGACGGGACCCTCGTCACCCCGTACAACACCCAGGGCATGAAGCGCGCGACCCTCACCGCCGACGGCGAGATCCGGTCGGAGGTGTTCTGAGGCGGGGGCCGTAACCCCTCACCTTCCCACGCCCCTCGCTTCGCGAGCGCCGCGGGCCCCTCCCTCTCCCTATGGGAGAGGTGAAGGAAGGCGGCGCCGGGGGGGGGGGGGGGGGGTTAACCA
>NZ_JBMSEC010000007.1:0-285676 GCF_049446115.1 Caulobacter sp. KR2-114 | reverse complement strand
GGGGGCGGGGGGGGGGGGGGGGGGCGGTTAACCATCGGAAAGAACTGATAAAATCACCTCTCCCACAGGGAGAGGGAGGGGCCCATGGCGCAGCCATGGGAAGGTGAGGGGTTACGGCCACATTGCACTTCGAACGACAGCCGCGCTAGATAGCGCCCTCTCCCCTTCCCCAGAGATCGACCTTTGTCGACGCGCGGCCCCGTGCGCGCGGCGGGAGAGCCTCACCCACATCGCAAAAAGGAACCCCCATGTCGCGAGACCTGGAAGACCTCGTCGTGCTGACCGGCGGGCCCGGCGCCGGCAAGACTACCCTGATCGCCGAGCTGCAGCGGCGCGGCCATCGCGCCCGGCCCGAGAGCGCCCGGCGGATTCTCAAGGACCAGGCGCTGTTCGGCGGGCGCGCCACCGGACCGACCGACCCGGCGCTGTTTGCCGAGACCATCATGGCCTGGGAGGTGCGCACCTGGGTCGAGGAGCAGGCCTGCGAGGGTCGGGTGTTCTTCGACCGCGCCGTGCCCGAGGCCGCCGCCATGCTGGGCCTGCCGCCGCCGGCGCACTTCGCCCGCGCCGCCGCGCGCTTCCGTTTCGCCCGCCGGGTGTTCATCGCCCCGCCCTGGCGCGCGATCTATGTGCAGGACGAGGAGCGCACGCAGACCTGGGACGAGGCCCTGGCCACCGACGCCGCCTGCCGCGCCGCCTATGCTTTCTTCGGCTACGAGCTGGTGGAACTGCCGCTGGCGAACGTCGCCGCACGGGCCGACTTCGTGGAGTCGCACTGCGGCCTTTGAGCCGGGGCGGGTGGCGAAGTGGGCTTGGCCGCCCATTTCTGCTAGTCAGCAGCCGATCCCCTCCGCTTTGAAGTCGCCGCCGTGTCCGTCACCCTCGACCTTTCCCGCGCCCAGAAGGCCGCCGCCCCGCCGGCGCCCGTCAACCTGACGGGCCTGACCCGCGCCCAGCTGCAGGCCGCGCTGGTGGAGGCCGGCGTGGTCGCCCCCGACAAGGCGCGCATGCGCAGCAACCAGGTCTGGCGCTGGATGCACGTCTACGGGGTCACCGACTTCGACCGCATGACCGACGTGGCCAAGGACGTGCGCGCGGCGATGGCCGACCGTTTCGTGCTCAACCGCCCGCAGATCGTCGAGCGCCAGGAGAGCCGCGACGGCACCACCAAATGGCTGGTCCGCTACGCCCCCGGCATCGAGGCGGAGACGGTGTTCATCCCCGACGTCGCCCGCTCCGGCGCCCTGTGCGTCTCCAGCCAGGTCGGCTGCACGCTGAACTGCACCTTCTGTCACACCGGCACCCAGGCCCTGGTGCGCAACCTGACCGCGGCGGAGATCGCCGCCCAGGTTCAGGTGGCCCGCGACGACCTCGGCGAATGGCCGACCTCGCCGGACAACCGGCGACTGACCAACATCGTCTTCATGGGCATGGGCGAGCCGCTCTATAACCTCGACAACGTCGCCGACGCGCTGGACATCGTCTCCGACAACGAGGGCATGTCGATCTCGCGCCGGCGCACCACGGTGTCGACCTCCGGCGTCGTGCCGCAGCTGAAGGCGCTGGGCGAGCGCACCGGGGCGATGCTGGCGATCAGCCTGCACGCCACCAACGACGCCCTGCGCGACGAGCTGGTGCCGCTGAACCGCAAGTACCCGATCGCCGAGCTGATGGCCGGCATCCGCCAGTACCCGGGCCTCAGCAACGCCAAGCGGGTGACCTTCGAGTACGTGATGCTCAAGGGGATCAACGACAGTCCGGCCGAGGCCCGCGCCCTGGTCCGGCTGCTGGCGGGGATTCCGGCCAAGATCAACCTGATCCCGTTCAACCCCTGGCCCGGCAGCCCCTACGAGTGCTCCGACTGGGGGACGATCGAGAGGTTCGCCGCCATCGTCAACAAGGCCGGCTACGCCTCGCCGATCCGCACCCCGCGGGGCCGGGACATCCTGGCCGCGTGCGGCCAGCTGAAGAGCGAGAGCGAGAAGCTGCGCGCCAGCGCCCGCCGCCAGCTGGAGGGCGGGCAGGTCCCCGAACAGGCGCCCGAATAGGCCCTTCGCCCCCTGTGTGCTAACAGCGCCCGACAGTTCCTTTCGAGGCGTGCATGCCGCATCTGCAGTCCCCCGAACTCCAGGCCTGGGCGGCCGGCTTCCCCACCGCGCTGGCGCATGGCGGCGTCACCCTGCTGATCCTGATCGCCGGCGCGTCGCTGTACCTGATCATCACCCCGCACCGCGAGATCCAGCTGATCCGCGAGGGCAACGCCGCCGCGGCGGTGTCGTTCGGCGGCATGCTGGTGGCGCTGGCGATCCCGCTGGCCGTGTCGCTGGCCGCGTCGACCTCGCTGCTGGACATCGCCCTGTGGGGCGCGGCCACCCTGTTCGTGCAGCTGCTGGTGTTTCGCCTGACCGACTTCATGCTGCACGGCCTGCCGCAGCGCATCCAGGAAGGCGAGATGGCCGCCGCGGCCCTGCTGGTCTGCGCCAAGCTCGCCACCGCCCTGGTGCTGGCCGCCTCCGTTTCGGCCGCCTGAGGTCGCCGCCGCACGATGCACTTTCCCCGTCTCCCGGACTGGCTGGTCTACCTGGCGATCGTGGTGGCCCTGACGGTGGCCGCCATCGGCCGCCAGGAGCGCGCCGACGCGCCGCCCGCGCCGCCGCCGGTGGCCGGCGAGGAAGGCGCGCCGCTGGGCCCGGCCTCGCCGTTCGACCCCTCGGTGGTGGTGCGCACCCCCGATGGCGCCGGGCCCGACACCGGCACCGCCTTTTCCGTCTCCGACAGCGGGGTCTGGCTGACCGCCCGGCACGTGGTGGAGGGCTGCGCCAAGGCGGTGGTGGTGGTGGCCGAGGGCCGCGGCGTCGCCGCCCAGGTCCACATCGCCCCCGGCAGCGAGGCGGCGGTGCTCACCACCCAGGGCGGGGCGCCGGCCCTGCCGCTGGGGCTCAGCCTGCCGCTGAAGCGCGGCGCGCGGGCGTTCAATCCCGGCTATCCGCAGGGTCATCCGGGCGAGATCGCCACCCGGCTGCTGGGCCGCGAGAACCTGGTGATGCGCGGGCGCGGCGCGCGCACCGAGGCGGTGCTGGTGTGGGCCGAGGTCGGCCGCACGGACGGCCTGAACGGCACCCTCAGCGGCATCTCCGGCGCCCCGGCGCTGGACGAGGCCGGCCGGGTGATCGGCGTCACCGTCGGCGAGGCGCCGCGGCGTGGGCGGATCTACACCACCACCCCGGAGGCGATCACCCAGGCCTTCGCCGCCGCCGGCGCCCACCCCGCGGGCTTCGCCCCCGGCCAGGCCATCGCCGTCGACAACTACGGCCGCGTCGCCGACACCCTGCGCCGCGACCTGCGCGTGGCCCAGGTGGTGTGCCTGGCGAGCAGCTGAGGGGCGGCAAGACCCCTCACCCAACCCTCTCCCCGCAGGCGGGGCGAGGGCTGAGGGGCTGCAAGGTTCGCGCTATAAAGCCCTCGCCCCCGCAGGGGGAGAGGGTTGGGTGAGGGGGCGTCGCCCCCGCGCCGCCAGCAGCAGGCACAGCGCGATCGCCGGCAGGCCCATGGCGGCGGCGTAGAGGTAGAACAGGCTGTAGCCGGCCAGCTCGGTGCGGCCCTGCTGGAAAAAGGCCACCGCTTCGCCGGAAAGGCCCTTGAGCAGCTTGCCCACCCACATCGGCGCCGAGGCCAGAAGGGCGAACTGGGTGGCGGTGTAGCCCAGGCTGGTGAGGGTCGACATGTAGGCGATCAGCACCACCCCGGCGAGGCTCATGCAGAACGAGTCCGCGCCCATGATCAGGCCGAAGGCGGTCAGCCGCAGCGGCCCGGCGTCCAGCAGCACGAAGTCCGATCCGTGCGCGCCGAGGATGGCGAAGGCGGCCACCGCCAGAGGCTGGATCACCGCGCCCAGCAGCAGCGCCCGCATGGCGCCCAGCCGCGCGGTGGCCAGGCCCCCGGCGGCGATGCCGAGGAACGAGCCGGCCAGGCCCAGGGTGGTGCGCACCGCCCCGACGGTCAGCTTGTCCAGGCCGAGCGCCACGTAATAGGTGTTGCCCATGCCGCCGCGGGCGTAGTCGCACAGGTGGTAGAAGGCGATCATCGCCAGCATCAGCGCCGCCGCGCCGATCCCGTGCCCGCGGAAGAAGCTGGCCAGCGGCCCGACGACGGCGTCGACGGCGGCGGCCAGCGGATGGCGTCGCTGCGCCTCGTCCCGCGCCGACATCGCCCGGTCGGCGAGCGCCGGCTCGCGGGCCAGCAGGGCGCCGGCGGCGCCCACCGCCACCAAGGCGGCGAACAGGCCGTAGAGCTGCGGCCAGCTGGCGAACGCCGACAGCAGCAGGATCCAGGATTCCGTGGCGATCAGGGCGATGCGGAAGCCGAGGCTGCTGGCGGCGGTGAGCAGGCCGAGTTCCTCGGCGTCCTGCGAGACCTCGATGCGCCAGGCGTCGACCACCGCGTTCTGGGTCGAGGCGCACACGCCGGCCAGCAGCCCGCCCGCCACCAGCAGATCCAGCCGGGCGGGACCCGCCAACGCCATGCCGGCCAGTCCGGCGGCGACCCCGGCCTGCGAGGCCAGCATCCAGCCACGCCGCCGTCCCAGCCGCCCCAGCAGCGGCACGGTCAGCCGGTCGGCAGCCGCGCCCCACAGGAACTGGAAGGCGTAGGTCAGGCCGATCCAGGCGGTGAAGCCGATCACCGCGATGTCGACGTGCGCCTCCTTCAGCCAGTAGCTCAGGGTATTGCCCACCAGCATGAACGGCAGGCCGCAGGAGAACCCCAGCGCCAGCATCACGCCGACCTTGGGCCGGCCGAGCGCGCTCAGCACGTGCCAGGCGCGCGGCCGGGCAGCGCCGGTCATGGCGCGCGCCTCATATCCGGACCGTCTCGCGCGCCCGCTCCGCCCCCGGCGTCAGCCGCGCCACCAGCAGCGTCAGGATCATCGCCCCGATGCCGACCGCGCCGGAATAGAGGAAGAAGGTCACATAGCCGGCCCCCAGGGCGCCGGGGTCCACGTGGCTCTTGGCCAGGGCGCTGGCGAAGGCCTGGGGCGGCGTCGCCGCGAACAGGCCGCGCAGCGGGGCCAGCGGCCCGGACCCCTCGGCCGCCTGCGCCGCGCCCTCGACGATGCGGCCGGACTGCGAGGCCAGCAGCTTGCCGGGCAGCGAGTACAGCGACGAGAACAGGGCGTACTGGGTGGCGGTGAAGCCGGCGCTGGTCAGGCTGGACATGTAGGCGATCAGGCAGGTGCCGGCGTAGGACGAGACCACGTTGTCGATGCCGATGGCGGTGAACAGCGCGGGCATGCTGGGGCCCTGGGTCGCCAGCCAGCCGAAGATGGTGTTGGTGATCGGCAGGGCGAAGGCGCCGATGATCAGCGAGCGCATCACCCCCAGACGGGCCACCGACAGGCCGCCGATGAACACCCCGACCATCGAGGCGGCGACGCCGAACACCTTCCGCACCTCGGCGATGTCGGTCAGGCTGAAGCCCAGGTCCTGGTAGAAGGCGTTCATGATGTTGAGCACGAAGTCGGACAGCCGGTAGAGGCAGATCAGCGCCAGGATCAGCCAGCCGACCCGGCCGAAGCGGCGGAAGAAGTCCACCAGCGGGTCGCCCAGGGCGTGGAACAGATAGACCCCGGGCCGGGTCTTCACCCGCGGGATCGGCGAGGCGGCCAGGCCGATCACCGCGAAGCCGGCAAGCACGGCCAGCAGCTGCAGCCACACCCCGTTGGGCTTGGCGGTCCAGGCCTTGGCCAGGGCGTCGGCCTGGGCGCCGTCGCCCAGCGCGCGCAGGGCGCCGGCCAGCAGGTCGGCCCGCGCGCCCAGGCCGGAGCCCAGCAGGGCGGCCGCCAGCACCAGCAGCGCCAGTCGCGCCAGCCACTCCACAAGGTCCAGCGCCGGCCGGGCGGGGACGCCGTCGGTGTGCACCGGGCGGATGGCGTGCTGGGCCTCGCGCGGGGCCCCCAGCACCGCCAGCGGGCCCAGCGCCATCACCGCCGCCATGATCGCATAGGCCATGCGCCAGCCGATCCGGTCGGCCAGGAACAGGGGGGCCGCCCCGGCGACGATGTTGGCCACCCGATAGCCCCACTGGTAGGCCGCGGCCATCGCCCCCTGGCGCGAGGCGTCGGCGGCCTCGATGCGCCAGGCGTCGACGACGATGTCCTGGGTGGCCGAGCAGAAGCCGGCCAGCACGGCGAACAGCGCCATCGTCCGCAGGTCGTGCGCCGGGTCGCCGGTGGAGATCAGCAGCAGGCTGAGGATCACCCCGGCCTGGGCCGCCAGCATCCATGAGCGGCGGTGACCCAGCCAGCGGGTCAGGCCGGGGATCGCCGTGCGATCCACCAGCGGCGCCCACAGGAACTTGAAGGAATAGGGCAGGGTCGCCAGGCTGAAGAGCGAGATCACCGCCAGCGACAGGCCGGCCGCGCGCAGCCAGGCCGACATGGTGTCGAAGATCAGAAAGTTCGGCAGGCCGGCGGCGAAGCCCAGGCCCAGCATGATCGCCACGCGCCGCTCGCCGAACACCGCCAGGGCGCCGACAAAGCTGCGGCGCGGGGCTGGCGGCGGGGCCTCGGGCGGGGATTGGGTCACTAGGCTTGGGTCTCCGGCGCGCCGCGGGGCCCTCAGCCCCGCAAATCAGGAGGCGAGCTTGGCCCGGGCGCGGCGCTCCGTCCAGCCGGCGCCGGTCCAGCGCAGCAGGGCGCCGCGCAGGGCCTCGGGACTGAGCGGCTTGATCAGGAAGTCGTCCATCCCGGCGGCCAGGCAGGCGCGGCGGTCGTCTTCGAAAGCGTTCGCCGTGAGCGCGACCACCGGCGTGGCCACGCCGCGCGCGCGCAGGGCGCGGGTGGCCTCCATGCCGCCCATCACCGGCATGCGCACGTCCATCAGCACCAGGTCGAAGTCCGCCTGGGCCAGGGCGGTCAGCGCCGCCTCGCCGTTGGGCGCGTGCTCCACCTGGCAGCCCTCGCGGGTCAGCAGGGTGCGCGCCAGCATGGCGTTGATCGGGTTGTCCTCGGCCAGCAGCACGCGCGCGCCGGGGGCGGCGGCCGGACCGCGCTCGGGGGCCACGCGGTCGTCCTCGGCCGGCAGCGGGGCGACGCTGGCGGCGCCTTCCGCCGCGGCCAGCACCCGGGCGGCCAGCGACCCCGGCCGCAGGGGCTTGATCAGGTAGCCGGCGAATCCCGCCTTGCGGTAGCCGGCGATGCGTCCGCGCTCGGCCGGGCGCAGCAGGATCACCGCCGCGCGGCCGGCGGGCGGCTTCAGCCGGCCGCGGCCGGCCAGGGCGTGGTCGGCCAGGATCACCGCGTCGGCCGGGGTCTGCGCCAGGGCCTCGTCCATCGACGCCGCCCGCACCGCCCGCCCGCCGCTGGCCTCAATCTGCCGCGCGGCGGCCTCGCGGACGATGGCGCTGGGCGAGACCACGGCCACCGTGCGCCCGCGCAGCAGCGCCACCGCCGGCCCCGCCGCCGGGCGCTCGAACGCCGCCTCGAACCAGAAGTCGGCCCCTCGCCCCTCGCCGCCGGCGACCCCCAGCCGGCCGCCCATGGCCTCGGCCAGGCGCCGGGCGATGGCCAGCCCCAGCCCCGCGCCGCCCAGCCGCGCGCCGTGCGACGGGTCGGCCTGGGCGAAGGCCTCGAAGATGCGTTCGCGCTCGGCCTCGGGCACGCCCGGGCCGGTGTCGGAGACGGTGAAGCGCAGCCGCCAGTCGCCCGGCCCGGCGCCGCCGGCCGCCTCGGCCAGGATCAGCACCCCGCCGGCCTCGGTGAACTTTACCGCGTTGCCGGCCAGGTTCAGCAGGATCTGCTTCAGGCGCACCGCGTCGGCGACGACCGGCGACAACCCGGCCTCGGCCGCCCAGCCGATCTCCAGCCCCTTCTCGTGGGCGCGCGGGCTCAGCAGCTCGCACACCTGGCGCAGCACGTCCTCGACCTCGATCGGCGCGGTGGCCAGGTCGACCTTGCCGGCGCCCAGCTTGGCGTAGTCCAGGATGTCGTTGACCAGCCCCAGCAGGTGCTCGCCGCTCTCGCGCAGGGCGGCGACGTAGGCGCGCTGCTCGGCGGTCAGCCGGGTGCCGTCCAGCAGGCTGGTCATGCCCAGCACCCCGTTCAAGGGCGTGCGGAATTCATGGCTCAGCGCCGCCAGATGCTCTGGCGAGATGCCGGCGCGCGGATCCGGGATCGGCTTGGTCATGGGGCGCAGCCTAGCGGGGGCGGCTTAACGGGGCCTCAAATCGGCACGACGCTTGACGGTATCCGCGCTTGGATCAACCTGCAGCTTCACCGTCCCGCCGGACGCCGCAACCCGAAGGCAAGCCATGTCGGCCCTCGAACGCTACTTCAGCTCGGCGGGGTTCATTCCCCACGGCTACTGCCTGCTGTGGCGGCCGGACGTGCTGGCGCTGCACACCCTGTCGGACAGCATCATCGCGGCGGCCTATTTCTCGATTCCGCTGGCCATCGCCGCCTTCGTGCGCCGGCGGCCGGACCTGGCCGCCGAGCATCGCCGCGTGGCGGTGCTGTTCGCCACCTTCATCCTGGGCTGCGGCCTGACGCACGTCTTCGGGGTGATCGTGCTGTGGCGGCCGCTGTACGTGGAGGACGGCCTGATCAAGGCCTTCACCGCCCTGGTGTCGATCATCACCGCCGCGGCCCTGTGGCCAATGCTGCCGCGCCTGCTGCAGATCCCCTCGCCCAGCCAGCTGGAGCAAACCAATGCGAAGCTGCAGGCCGAGGTGGCGGCCCGGCGCGAGGCGATCGCCGCCCTGGAGCGCGCCCGGGCCGGGCTGGAGGTCGACGTGGCGCGCCGCACACGCGAAGTCGAGGTGCTGGCCCGCCGCTTCGAGCTGGCCACCGAGGGGTCGGTGATCTCGCTGGCCGAGCTGGACGCCGACCTGCGCTTCACCTGGATGCACAATCCGCGCCCGCCGTTCGACCGGCTTCAGGTGGGCGAGCACACCCAAGGCCGCCTGGGACCCTCGGCGCCGGCGCTGATCGGCGCGCCGATCCGGGCGGTGCTGTCCAGCCGCCAGCCGCTGAGCACGGAGGTGACCTTGCCGGTCGACGGCGCGGAGCACAGCTTCGAGATCAAGATCACCCCCAGCGTGGTCGCCGATGGCCAGCCTGGCGTGCTGGTGGCCGCCGTCGACATCACCGAACAGAAGCGCCAGCAGGCGCACATGCAGGTGGTGATGCGCGAGCTGGCGCACCGGGCCAAGAACCTGCTCAGCCTGGTGGACGGCATCGCCCGCCAGTCGGCGCGCGCCGACGGCCTGCCGGTGGCCCTGGTGGACGGCTTCAGCGCCCGCCTCGCCTCGCTCGGCGACGCCTATGACCTGGTGATCAGCGACGACTGGAAGGGTGCGGGCCTGACGCCGCTGATCGAGGGCCAGCTGGCCTTCATCGCCTCGGAGGCGCGCGCGCGGCTCAGGATCCACGGGCCAAGCGTGACCGTGTCGCCCGAGGCGGCCCAGTACCTGGCCCTGGCGCTGCACGAGTTGGCCACCAATGCGACCAAGTACGGCGCCCTGAACACCCCGGACGGCCGCATTGCCGTCGTCTGGCGATTGGCGCTGGGGGAGACGGGCGACGTGGTCACGCTGGAATGGCGCGAAACCGGCCTTTCCGAGCCGCCGAAACCGGCGCGTTCCGGCTTCGGCCGCTCCCTGCTGGATCGCATCGTGCCGCGCGCGCTCGGCGGTGAGGGCGGTCTCGATTTTGGGGACTACGGCGTCGTCTGGCGGGTTGTCTTCCCCCTATGATGGTGCGACAGATTAGCGCAGGCGGGCGGTCCGTAAGACCGCCGCGAGCGTAAAGGCGGGGTCGATGGCGCGTGTTCTTGTCGCCGAGGATGAGGCCTTCACGGCCATCGCCCTGGTCGACACGCTCGAGCGCCAGGGCCACCAGGTGCGCGACGCCGCCGACGGCGCCCATGCCATCAGCATGCTGGACGATTTCCAGCCCGATGTGGTGGTCACCGACCTGATGATGCCGAACGTCGACGGCGCCGAGCTGATCCGCCACGTGCACGCCCAGTCGGGGCCCCGGCCGGGGGTGATCCTGATCACCGGCGTGCCCGAGGCCAAGCTGCCCGACGACCTCGCCTACGACGCCTACCTCGGCAAGCCGATCGACCACGCCGAACTGGGCCGCATGGTCGAGGCCCTGGCGCGGAAATAGCGGCGGGGGGCGGGCAGCGCAGCCCCTCACCTTCCCAATCGCTGCGCGATCGGGCCCCTTCCTCTCCCTCGGGGAGAGGATTCTCCACTCCGGGCCATCCGGTTCAATTTCCTCTCCCTGCAGGGAGAGGAAGGGGCCCGCGCCCACCAGGGCGTGGGAAGGTGAGGGGCCGCGCCCGCGCCTACATCCCGCCCAGCACCGCCTCGAACGCCTCGGCGACGCCGTCGGCCTGGTCGTCGGTGAGGATCAGCGGCGGGGCGATGCGGATGGTGTGTTCGTGCGTCTCCTTGCAGAGATAGCCGCGAGCCTGCAGCTGCTCGCACACCCGCCGCGCGCCGCCGGCCTCCGGGACCAACTCCACCGCCAGCATCAGCCCGCGCCCGCGCACCTCGCGCACCGCGCCGGAATTGATCGCCGCCAGCCGCCGGTGCAGGCGCTCGCCCACCCGCGCGGCGTTGTCGATCATGCCCTCCTCGACAAGCACCCGCAGGGCCGCGCGCGCCACGGCGCAGGCCATCGGGTTGCCGCCGAAGGTCGAGCCATGCTCGCCCGGCTTCAGCACGCCCAGGGCCTCGTCGTTCGAAAGCACCGCCGACACCGGATAGAAGCCGCCCGACAGCGCCTTGCCGATCAGCGTCAGGTCCGCCTCGACGCCCTCGTGCTCCTCGGCCAGCAGCTTGCCGGTGCGGCCGAGGCCGGTCTGGATCTCGTCCAGGATCATCAGCACCCGCTCGCGGGTGCACAGCGCGCGCACCGCCTGCAGGTAGCCGGCCGGCGGGATGATCACCCCGGCCTCGCCCTGGATCGGCTCGACCATGAAGGCCACGGTGTTGGGGGTGATCGCCGCCGCCAGGGCCGCCGCGTCGCCGAACGGCACGACCTTGAAGCCGGGGCCGAACGGGCCGAAGTGGCCGTACGACTGCGGATCGGTGGAAAAGCCGACGATCGCCAGGGTGCGGCCGTGGAAGTTGTCGGCGCAGACGATGATCTCCGCCTGGCCGTCCGGCACGCCCTTGACCTCATAGCCCCACTTGCGGGCCACCTTCAGGGCGCTCTCCACCGCCTCGGCGCCGGAGTTCATCGGCAGGGCGCGGTGCGAGCCGGTAAGGGCGCACAGCTCCTCGTAGAACGGCGCCAGCTGGTCGTTGCGGAACGCCCGCGAGGTCAGGGTCAGGCGCGAGGCCTGTTCGATCATCGCTTCGCGGATCTTCGGGTGGCAGTGGCCCTGGTTCACCGCCGAATAGGCGGACAGGCAGTCGAGATAGCGCCGACCCTCCACGTCCCAGACGTAGACCCCCTCGCCGCGGGTCAGCACCACGTCCAGCGGCTTGTAGTTGCGCGCCCCGTAGCGGGCCTCGGCGTCGATCAGGGCGGCGGCGGAGCGCGGGGCGTCAGCTCGCGAGCGCGGCGCGGTCAGGGTGTCGGACATGGTCGGTCTCCGTGGGTTGGGCGTGGGCGCAGAACTGGCTCTTCAGGTCGAGGCGCAGGGTCATGCAGAAGGCCGCGCCGCCGGAGAGGATGAACGGGGCCAGGTCGACCTCGCGCACCCGGTAGCCGCGCTCGGCCAGCCGCGCCTTCAGCCGCGCGGGCGCGCGGGCCATGACGATGTCGGCGTTGAGGCTGATGGCGTTCACGCAGAAGGCCGCCGCATCGGCGTCTTCCGCCTCGATCAGGTCGTCGGGGGCGACCCGGGCGCGGATCGCGTCCAGCGCGGCGGGGCCGAAGGCGGGCGGGTAGTACAGCACCTGCCCCCCGGCCAGCGGGCAGAAGCAGGTGTCCAGGTGGTAGAAACGCTCGGTGGCCAGCGCCAGCGGGACCACCTCGACGCCGAACGCCTCGGCGATGTGGCGGCCGGCCTCGGCCGACGAGCGCGGCCCGTGCCCGGTCCAGACCAGCCGGCGCGTGCGGTCCCAGATGGCGTCGCCGGCCCCCTCGTGGAAGCAGCCCTCCGGCAGGGTGACGATGTGCTCGACCAGGCCGCGCGCCTGCAGCGCCGCGAACGCTTCGGCGAAGCGCGCCTCCTCGCCCTGGCGCTCAGGCATCCGGAAGCGGGCCAGCACCGCCTTGCCGTCCAGCACCACCGCGGCGTTGGCCGGGAACACCAGGTCCGGCAGGCCCGGCGCGGCGGGAGCCCAGCTGACCTCGGCGCCCAGGGCCTCGAGGTTGGCGGCCAGGGCGGCGGAAGCGGCGCGGGCGATGCGCCCCTCGGCCTCGCTCCAGGCCTCCGGCTTCATCCACGGATTGATGCGGTAGCTCACGGCGTAGTGCGCCGGATCGGTCATCAGGAACTGGGCGGTCATGCGGGGGCTCCGTCGCGGGATCGGCCGACGTGCGGCGACTCCTAGGCTGGCCCTCGGCGGCGTCAGCGAAAAGCGGACTGAGTGGGCGAATTTCGCCGACTTTCTGGACAATTCGCTGGAGATAACGGACAATATGCGCAGATGGACGACCTGGACCACCAGCTGATCGGCCTGCTGCGCGAGGACGCCCGCGCCCCGGTCGCCGGTCTCGCCAAGCGGCTGAAGGTGTCGCGCGGCACGGTGCAGGCGCGTATCGACCGCATGCTGGCGCGCGGCGACATCGCCGGCTTCACCGTGCGCGTGCGGCCCGAGGCCGAGGCCCATCGCGTGCGCGCGGTGATGATGGTCGCCGTCGAGGGCGAGCGCTCCGGCCCGGTGATCCGCGCCCTCTCGGCCTTGCCGCAGGTGGCCGCCGTGCACACCACCAACGGCCGCTGGGACCTGGTGGTCGACCTCGACACCGACAGCCTGCCCGACTTCAGCCGCACCCTCGACGCCGTCCGCCTGATCGACGGCATCGCCGCCACCGAGACCAGCCTGCTGCTGTCGACGCGCCGGCTGTAGAGGGGCGGACGTCGCCGACCACGCCCGGCGTCCCAGCCCCTCTCGTCACCCCGGACAAGCGCGAAGCGCGCCGATCCGGGGCCAGCGGTTCAACCTCCAGGACGATGTCGAGCCTGGCGCTGCCCGGCATTCGCCCAATCGCCGGCGTCTGAGCGCCCGCTTGGCCGGCCCCGGTTCTGCGCTGCGCTCCGGCCGGGGTGACGAGATGGGGAGACGGCGGGGTCGCCGACCCCTGGCGCAAAGCCTCCGCCGGGCGCATCCTCTTTCCGGCTGGGGGCGGTGGATCAATCGGCGCCGCAGGGCGCGGGTCGGAGACGGCGATGCGGATGGCGCGGCCAATGATCGGGCGACTAACGGCTGGACTGTCGCTGCTGGCGGCGCTCGGCGGCTGCGCCGCCAGCGATCCCCTGAACACGCTGCAGGACGGCGTCGGCTATCGCAACGTGGCGGTGGGCTCGGGCAGCGCCAGCGCCTTCTACTACATCCCCGCCGACGCCTGGACGGCGCTGGCGGCCGACGACGGCGCGCGCATGCAGGCCATGCTCGGCGACCACAGCTTCAGCGCGGTCAAGCCCAACACCCCGGTGAAGATGACCCTCGGCCAGCGCTACCTGGTGATCCCGGTCTGCGCCGGCCAGCCCCGCCCCGACCGCGCCATCCGCCCGGTGATCGAGGACCAGAAGACGCTGGAGGTGGAGTGCTGAGGGCGCAGGCCTGGCGGGACCGTCGCGCTCATCCGGGCCGGTGCTGACCTGTGGCCCCTTCCACCCCCGGGCTGCGCCCGGCGATCCCCCTTCCCCGTTTCACGGGGAAGGAGAAAAGTAGTGACCCCGCACTCCTCCCACGCGTAGCGGGGGAGGGGGACCATCGCGCCATCGGCGCGATGGTGGAGGGGGCTTGCGCCCTATCGGCACAAGACCTCGATCCGCGCCTCTACCCCCACGTCGGCATGGTCCCCGCCCCCTCCGCCATGCCATCCGCGGCCGGGGCGATCCGTCGATAGATCAGGGCTTCGGCGACGTGCACGCGGCGCACGGTGGGGGCGGCTTCCAGGTCGGCGATGGTGCGGGCCAGGCGGATGGTGCGGGTCCAGCCGCGGGCGGTCAGGCGGCCCATCTCGGCGGCGCGGGCCATCAGCGCCTGGGCCGGCTCGTCGAGGCCGGCGATGTGCTCCAGCCAGCGGCCCTCGGCCCGCGCGTTCAGCGCCGTGACGCCGCGCGGCGCCGCCTCGCCGTCGGCGCCGGCGGCGATCGCCGCGTCGGCCCGGTCGGCCTGGATCTGGCGGGCGCGGGCGACCCGGGCGGCGACCTCGGCCGTGCCCTCGGCCGGCGGCGGCAGGGTCAGGTCGAAGGCGGTTACCGGCGGCACGTCCACGGCCAGGTCGATGCGGTCCATCAGCGGCCCCGACACCCGGCCCTGGTAGGAGACCTGGCAGCGCGGGGCCTTGCCGCAGTGGCCGCGCCCCGACCCACCCTGGCCGCAGCGGCAGGGGTTCATCGCCGCCACCAGCTGCACCCGGGCCGGATAGCGCACGTGGGCGTTGGCCCGGGCCACCGTGACCTCGCCGGTCTCCAGCGGCTGGCGCAGCGAATCCAGCGCCTGGGCCGAGAACTCCGGCAGCTCGTCCAGGAACAGCACGCCATTGTGCGCCAGGGAGACCTCGCCCGGCCTGACCCGGGTCCCGCCGCCGGTCAGGGCGGCCATGGTGGCCGAGTGGTGCGGGGCGCGGAACGGCCGCGCCCGGGTCAGGGCGCCCTTGGCGATCAGGCCGGCGATCGAGTGCACCATCGAGGTTTCCAGCAGCTCGCCCGGCGTCAGCGGCGGCAGCAGCCCCGGCAGGCGCTGGGCCAGCATCGACTTTCCCGAGCCCGGCGGGCCGACGTACAACAGGTTGTGGCCGCCGGCGGCGGCGATCTCCAGCGCCCGCTTGGCGTTCTCCTGGCCCTTGACGTCCTTCAGGTCCGGCGCGGCGACGCCGTCGAGCATCGGGCCGGGTTGCGGCGGGCTCATCAGCTGGCTGCCGCGGAAGTGGTTGATCAGGGCGATCAGCGAGCGGGGCGCCAGCACCGGGGTGTCGCCGGCCCAGGCCGCCTCGGGCCCGCAGGCGTCCGGGCAGATCAGGCCCAGGCCCATCGAACCGGCCGCCACCGCCGCCGGCAGGGCTCCAGCCACAGGGGCGATCTCGCCGTTGAGATTCAGCTCGCCGATCGCGGCCCAGCCGTCCAGGGCGTCGGCCGGCAGCACCCCCAGCAGGATCAGCAGGGCGAGCGCGATCGGCAGGTCGAAGTGGTTGCCTTCCTTGGGCAGGTCGGCCGGCGCCAGGTTGGCGACGATGCGCTTGCCCGGCAGCGCCAGCCCCAGGCCGGCGAAGGCGGCGCGCACCCGCTCGCGCGATTCCGCCACCGCCTTGTCGGCCAGGCCCACCACCATGAAGCTGGGCAGGCCGAGGGTGGTCTGCACCTCCACGTCGACCCGACGGGCGTCGACGCCCTCGAACGCCACTGAAACCACCCGCGCCGCCACGGAATTATCCCCCACAGCCCGTTGTTATCCACAATCTGAGCACGAGTAGGAGGGTGGATCAAGAACAAAGGTAGAACTTAGCGGGTAACTGTATCAACTCTGTGACTTAGACGGGGGCCTTCAACCAGAAGCTAAGCTTCACAGGGCGCCGCGCAGCGCCTCCACCCGGTCCCACAGCGCCGCCGCCGCGTCGCCGCCGCCGAACCGCTTCAGCTGCTGCGCGCCGGTGGGGGAGGTGACGTTGATCTCGGTCAGGTAGTCGCCGATCACGTCGATGCCCACGAACAGCAGGCCGCGGCTCTTCAGCTCCGGCGCAATGGTGTCGCAGATCTCGCGGTCGCGGGCGGTCAGCTCCACCGCCTCGGCGCGGCCGCCGCGGGCGAGGTTCGAGCGCACCTGGCCCTCGGCCGGCACCCGGTTGATGGCCCCGACCGGCTCGCCGTCCACCAGGATGATGCGCTTGTCGCCCTTCGACACCGCCGGCACGAACTTCTGGGCGATCACCTGCTCGCGGCCGATCATGGCGTGCAGTTCCAGGAGGGCGTCGAGGTTGGGGTCGTCCGCCTTCAGCCGCACCACGCCCGAGCCGCCGCCGCCGTACAGCGGCTTGAGCACCATGTCGCCGTGGCGGGCGTGGAAGTCGTGCAGCATGTCGGCGTCGGAGGTGATCAGGGTCGGTGGCTGCAGGCCGGGAAAGCCGGTGACGAACAGCTTCTCCGGCGCGTTCCTGACCTCGAAGGGGTTGTTGACCACCAGGGTCGCCGGGTGGATGCGCTCCAGGAAGTGGGTGGCGGTGATGTAGGCCATGTCGAACGGCGGATCCTGGCGCATCAGGATGGCGTCGAACTCCGACAGGTCGCGCACCTCGTACTGGCCGAGGTCGTGGTGGTCGCCCTTCACCGCGCGCAGGTTCAGCGGCCGGCCCCGCGCCAGCACCCGGCCGTCCTCCAGGCCGATGCGGTCGGGGGTATAGACCCACAGGCCGTGGCCGCGGGTCTGGGCCTCCAGCATCAGCAGGAAGGTGGTGTCGGTGTCGATGTTGATCCCTTCGACGGGATCCATCTGGATGGCGACCTGAAGCGGCATGCATTCCCCGGCTGAGCTAAGGCCCAGGCGGTGATGTAGTGGCAGCGCGGCCGGGGCGGAAGCGCCTTCCGCTGGCGCCGGGGCGAGGAAAACTGGCGGAGGGCCCCGCGCTCACGCCAGGCGCGGGTCCCGCCCATGCTCGCGAGCCGGCTCACACCCGAAGATGATGGGGTCTGATCTGCCTTCTCCCCTTGCGGGAGAAGGTGTCTTGCGTAGCAAGACGGATGAGGGGTCTCCGAGGCAATGCCGGCCGTCGCCGCGCCGGGGCCGACACGCTGGTCTTCAAAGACTCGTCCACCCCTCATCCGACCCGCTGACGCGGGCCACCTTCTCCCGCAAGGGGAGAAGGACACCGCACCGGGCAGCGCTTGTGACCAGTTTCCAGGGCGGGCGCTTCAGCCCTTCCCCGCGTGGACCCTGGCCAGCAGGGCGGCCTCGCGTTCGGGGGTCAGGCCGGCGTGCAGGGTCGCCTGGCGTTCGGCCGGCAGGGTCCGGAACCAGGCCAGGGTGTCGGCGGCGGTGGTCGCCGTGGGGCGGAAGGTCAGGCCGGCCGCCAGGGCGCGGTCGATGCGGCGGCGGGCGAAGCCGGCGTCCTCGCCGCTTCCGGGAACCCAGGCGGGCATGTCGCTCCAGGCCTCGACGTGCTCGGCGTCGAGGATCGCCGTTGGGACCCAGGTCAGCTGGGGGGTCACGCCGACGCCGGCGGCGATGTCCGCCAGCATCGCCCGCATGCTCAGCTCGTGCGCCGGGCCGGTGGCGTTGAACACGCCGAAGGTGCGCTGCTCGGCCAGGCGGATGGTCCATTCGGCCAGGTCGCGGGCGTCGATGAACTGCACCGGATCGGTCCCGTCGCCGGGCGCGGCGATCTCGCCGCCCCGCGCCAGGCGCACCGGCCACCAGGTGAAGCGGTCGGTCTCGTCGCCGGGTCCGGCGATCAGGCCGGGGCGGACGATGGTCACCGCCGCGCCGAACTGGCGCCTGGCCTCGCCCTCGCTGGCCGCCTTCAATGGGCCGTAGAGCTCGCGGTGCGGGCCGGCGGAGGTCTCGGCCAGCGGGTCCTTGCCGGCGTAGGCCAGCAGCGGCGCGGTCTCGTCGGCCGCGGCGTGGTTGTCGGCGTAGACCGAGACGGTGGAGACGAACAGGTACTGGCCGACGTGGCCGGCCAGCGCCTTGCCGGCGTCGCGCACCCAGAACGGCAGGGTGGTGGGGTTATCGATGCAGGCGTCCCACGACCGGCCTTCCAGCGCCTTCAGGTCGCCGGTGCTGCGGTCGCCCAGCAGCTCCTCCACCGGGCCGGGCCAGGCCTCCTTCTGGCGGCCGCGGTTGAAGATCGTCACCTGGTGGCCGCGGTCCAGGGCATAGCGCACCTGGTGCGGGCCGATGAACCCTGTGCCGCCGAGGATCAGCAGCTTCAGCGGCCGGGGCGGCGCGGCGGCCGCCCGGGCGAGGGCGGGGGCCGCGAGGGTGGCGGCCAGCAGGCCGCGGCGGGTGAGTCGCGCCATGGTCTTCTCCTCCCGGTCGCTGCCCGCCGGCGCCCGCCAGGCGATCAGGCGCCGGCTTTTTGAGCAGATCACGGACAGATACGCCGCCCGCAACAGCGCCGATTCCGGCAATCTATACTCATTATTGAGGGCGCGGCCTCAGTTTGGTTGCGCGTTCGCAGATTCCCGTTATCTGAGCCGTCGACATGTCGGGATCGCCGGCGCCGCAGGCAGAAGGCCACCAACACGGCGGACATCGCCTATGGCGTCTACACCGGCCAGTTCCCGAACATCAGCCGCTCGCGCACCAAGACCGTGCCGACCCTCGGCGCCTATGGCCAGGTCAACTGGCGGGTCCCCGGCAATCCCCTGACGGTGTCGCTGGGCTACAAGGTGGACGACTATTTCGGCCCCGCGGACGGCGGCTTCCAGAGCAGTCGCTCCGTCGACGTCCTGGAGCACGGTCCGTTCGTCTCCCTGGTCTGGAAGCTGCAGTAGCGGCCAGGCCGCCCCATGGCGCGGGACGTCTCACCGATCCTGGACGGCACGGCCGAGCTGGCCGTCGAATGGCGCTCGGGCTGGCTGGCCGGCGACCCGGCCATCGAGGCCCGGATGGCGACGGTGGTGCAGAGCTAGGATCTGGTGGGCAAGCCGCGCCGCGCGATCTGGCGGACCAGCGGCCTGACCTTGGTGGGCTACACCGACGAGGGCGAGCAGATCCGTGTCGCGTGGTTCGAGCATGCCGCGGTGCGTTAGCCCTCTCGGGCGGAAACCCCTCACCTTCCCACGCGGCTTGCTCCCGCAAGCCACGCGGGCCCCTTCCTCTCCCTGTGGGAGAGGAATTCTTCAGCGCCGTTCGCAGGTTAGGATGTTCGCGCTGGTTCTCTCTTCCCCCTCTCCCACAGGGAGAGGGAGGGGCCCATGGCGCAGCCATGGGAAGGTGAGGGGTTCCTCCGCCGGACGCAGCCTAGTTGAGCTTCAGCCGCACGCGTTCGCGCGCCGCGCGGGCGGCGAGGGCGGCGCCGCCGTCGAGCAGCTGGGCCTGGCCCAGGGCCAGCAAGGCCCCGGCCAGGGCGCCCTGGCCCTCGCGGGCGGCGGCGACGTCCAGCCAGGGGCGGTGGTCGGTGGGGTCCAGCAGGGCCCGGCGCAGGGCCGAGCGCTCGGCGCGGGCGTAGTCGCGGGCGGCGACGGCGCGGGCGAAGATGTTGTTCTGCAGCCGGATCAGCACCGCCCGGTCGCTCACCGGCGCCATCAGCGTGTCGAGCCGCTCAGCGACGTCCGGGGTCAGGCCGGCGTGCAGCGCCCGGCGGGTCAGCTCCGAGGGCAGCACCACGCGGCCCTCGCTGTAGGGGTCCAGCGCCAGCGGCCCCTCGTCGGTCTCGATGCGCAGCAGGAAGTGGCCGGGGAAGTCGACGCCGCGCACCTCCAGGCCGCAGCGCCGGGCGGCGTCGAGGTAGTAGACCCCCAGCGCCACCGGCAGCCCCTTGCGGCGCTGGCAGACGGCCAGGATGTCGGCGTTGTCGGGATGGTCGTAGGTGATCAGGTCGCCGGCCAGGCGCAGGTCGCCGGCCATGGTCTCGGCCAGGGCCTCCTCCGGCGACTCCCGGTCCAGGCGGAGCTTCAGCCGTTCGGCGCCCTCGCGGGCCATCTGCCGGGCGGCCTCCGGATCGCGGGTCGGATCCTCGTGCACCGAACAGGCGATCGCCGCGTCGAGCAGGGGGAAGTCGGCGTCCCCGCGCTCGCCCACCGCCTTCAGGAAGATTTCCGCCTCGCCGCGGTTCATCACGATGGCCTCAATGTCCCCGCCAGGCGTCGGCAATATGGCGCGGCCGGCGGCCGGGGGCGAGGGCCAGCAGGTCCAGGCGGATGGTGGCGTGGGCCAGGGCCGGGCGGCGCCGCGCGATGGCCTGGGCCGCGCGCCGCAGCCGCTCGCGCTGCCGGACCGTGACGGCGTCCAGCGCGGCCTCCAGGCTCGCGCGCAGCTTGACCTCGACCACCGCCAGCACCTCGCCTTTCTGGGCCAGCAGATCGATCTCGCCCATCGGCGTCTTAAGCCGAAAGCCCAGGATGCGGTACCCCTTGGCCATCAGCCAGACCGCCGCCAGCCACTCGCCGCGCCGGCCGCTGAGCCGGGCGGCCAGGCCCCGCGCGCGGCGGCGCTCGCGCCGGGTCGAGGGCAGGCGCGAGGCCGGCGACGTCATGCCCGGCCCTTGAGGGCCAGCGCCCGGGCGTAGAGGTCCCGGCGCGGCAGGCCGAGCGCCTTGGCCACCTCGGAAGCGGCCTCCGCCGGCCCGGCGCGGGTCAGCGCCTCGGCCAGGGCGACGTCGGCCTCGTCGGCGGTGGCGGCGCGCTCGGCCCCCGGTCCGACCAGCACCACGATCTCGCCCTTGGGTCCGTCGTTGCGCGGATCGGCGGCCAGCTCGGCCAGGGAGGCGCGCAGCACGGTCTCGTGCAGCTTGGTCAGCTCGCGGGCCACCGCGGCCGGACGCTCGGCGCCGAACACCGCGGCCATGTCGGCCAGGCTGGCGGCCAGCCGCGAGCCGCCCTCGTAGAACACCAGGGTGGCGCGCACGGGCGCCAGGTCCTGGAAGAAGGCCCGCCGGGCGACGGTCTTCGGCGGTGGGAAGCCGGCGAACAGGAAGCGGTCGGTGGGCAGGGCGGCGACGGTCAGCGCCGCCAGCAGCGCCGAGGCCCCCGGGATCGGATGCACGGCCAGCCCCAGGTCGACCACCTCGCGCACCAGCCGGTAGCCGGGGTCGGAGACCAGGGGGGTGCCGGCGTCGGAGATCAGCGCCACCTTGGCCCCCGCCGCCAGCGCCGCCAGCGCCTTGGGCCGGGCGCGGGCCGCGGCGTGCTCGTCGTAGCGCTCGAGCTTGCCGGACAGGCCGTGCGCCGCCAGCAGCTTGCCGGCCACACGGGTGTCCTCGGCCAGGATCAGGTCGGCGCCGCCCAGCACGTCGAGGGCCCGCAGGGTGATGTCGCGCAGGTTGCCGATCGGCGTCGCCACCAGATAGAGCCCGGGCTGCAGCACATTGATCCGGGTCTTGGGCGCGGGAGCGGACATCGGGCGAGGATAGGCGGGAGTTGGCCTAGACGCCAACGCCGGCGATCTCGGCGGTGAGACGGTCCAGCACCGGGCGGCCGCTCGGCGTGGCGATCAACCGCCCCCCATCCAGGGGGTCCCCCTGCAGGCGAACCAGGCCCAGCCCGGCCAGGTCGGCGAGGCGGGCCGGCGGGATGTCCAGTGGCGCCAGCTCGGCCAGGGCCACGCCCTCGACCGTGCGCAGGCCCATCAGCAGCCGCTCCAGCGCCTGCTCGCGCGGGTCCAGCCGTTCGCGCTCCGGGCCGGTCCCGGCGGCGATCGCCGCCCCATAGTCGGCGATGGCGCGCGGCGCGGCGGTGGCGTGGCGGGCGCCGCCCAGGGTCAGCCGGCCATGCGCCCCGGGCCCGGCGCCGACGTAGTCCCAGCCCCGCCAGTAGACCAGGTTGTGGCGCGAGCGGGCGGCCTCGCCGCGGGCGTGGTTGGACACCTCGTAGGCCTCGAAGCCGGCAGCCTCGAGCCCGGCCTGGGTGGTCTCGTAGAGGGCGGCGGCCGTGTCAGGGTCCGGCGGGACCAGGGTCCCGCGGCCGACGGCGCGGTCGAAGGCTGTGCCGGCCTCGATGGTCAGCTGGTAGGGCGAGACGTGCTCGGCCCCCAGGTCGATGGCGGCGGCCAGCTCCTGGGCCCAGTCGGCGGGCGTCTGGCCGGGGCGGGCGTAGATCAGGTCCAGCGACAGGCGCGGAAAGATCGCCGCCGCCCGGCGCGCGGCGCGGATGGCGGTGGCGGCGTCGTGGTTGCGGCCCAGCGCCGCCAGGGCCTCGTCGCGCAGGCTCTGCAGGCCCAGCGACAGCCGGTTGACCCCGGCGTCGCGGAAGGCGGCGAAGCGCTCGGCCTCGGCGTCGGTGGGGTTGGCTTCGAGGGTGACCTCCAGGTCGGCGTCCGGCGACCACAGGCGGCGGGCCGTGGCGATCACCTCGCCGGCCAGGGCCGGGTCCATCAGCGAGGGGGTGCCGCCGCCCAGGAACACCGACACCAGCCGCCGCGGCCCGGTCAGGGCGCGCTGGGCCGCCAGGTCGGCGAGGATCGCCGCGCCCAGGGCCGCCTTTTCCGCCGTCCGGCCGCGCTCGCGCACGACGTTGAAGTCGCAATAGGGGCAGATGCGCGCGCAGTACGGCCAGTGGACGTAGACCCCGAGGGGCGGGGCGCTGTCCGTCAAAACAGCGCGGCCTTCAGCGCCTCGAAGGCGCGGGCGCGGTGGCTCATGGCGTCCTTGGCGGCGGGGTCCATCTCGCCGAAGGTCTCGCTGTGGCCATGCGGCGTGAAGATCGGGTCGTAGCCGAAGCCGCGCGTTCCCCGGCCGGGGAACACCAGCGCGCCGTCGACGCGGCCTTCCACCACCACCAGCGGCCCCTTCGGCCAGGCGACCGCCAGCGAACAGACGAACCAGGCGGACAGGTCGTCGGCGTCGCGCTCTTCCAGGCGCTGCTCGACCAGCCGCATGGCGTGGCCGAAGTCGCGGCCGGGGCCGGCCCAGCGGGCCGAGTGCACGCCGGGCTCGCCGTCCAGCGCCGCCACGCACAGGCCGGAGTCGTCGGCCAGGGCGATCAGCCCCGAGGCGTCGGCGGCGGCCCGGGCCTTGATCATGGCGTTGCCCATGAAGGTGGTCTCCGGCTCGTCCGGTTCGGCCAGGCCGAGTTCGCCGGCGGAGACCACATCGAAGCGGCCTTCCAGCAGGGCGGCCAGCTCGCGGGCCTTGCCCGGGTTGTGGGTGGCGGCGACGAGGCGGGTGGCGGGGGGCAGGGTCAGGGCCATGGCCGCTGGATACTCCCCGGCGCGGGCGGACGCACCGGTTTTCCGGCTCCGGCTTTCTGGCCCCTGTTTTCAGGATGACAAGACGCCGGCTCTGGCGGACGCTGCGCAAAACGCGGGGAGACGGGCCATGCCCAGCCTGAGGCGCCTGCCGGCCGATGCGCCGGCGCAGACCATCGCGGCGATCCTGGACACCGACGGGGCGCTGATCCTGGAGGACGTGCTGTCCCCGGCGCAGGTGGCGCGGGTGGGCGGCGAGATCGAGCCCTATGTCGAGGCGACGCCGAACGGGCGCGACAGCTTCACCGGCCACGCCACCACCCGCACCGGCGCCCTGGTGGCCCGCTCGCCGGCCTGCCGCGAGCTGGTGATGCATCCGGCGATCCTGGCGGCGTGCGACGTGTTCCTGAAACGCGCCTGCGACCGCTACCAGCTGCACCTGACCCAGGTGATCCGCATCCGTCCCGGCCAGGGAGCGCAGGTGCTGCATCGCGACAAGCTGGCCTGGGGCGGCTACCTGCAGGGGATCGAGCCGCAGCTGAACACCATCTGGGCGATCACCGACTTCACCGCCGAGAACGGCGCCACCCAGGTGGTCCCCGGCAGTCCGGGCTGGGCCGAGGGCCGCCGCGCCGAGCCGCACGAGGTGGGCCAGGCGGTGATGAAGGCCGGCTCGGTGCTGGTCTATTCCGGCTCGGTGATCCACGCCGGCGGCGAGAACCGCTCCGACGCCGACCGCATCGGCATCAACCTGACCTATTGCCTGGGCTGGCTGCGGCAGGAGGAGAACCAGTACCTGTCGTGCCCGCCGCAGATCGCGCGCACCCTGGATCCGCAGCTGCAGGCCCTGCTGGGCTACGCCATGGGCAGCTATGCCCTGGGCTACTTCACCCCGCCCCTGCCGCCAGGCGAGGGGCCGGAAGCCGTGCCGCCGGACTATGCCCTGGGCGGGGAGGCGGCCGGCTGGGGCGAGGACCTGCTGGCCGCGGTCAGCGCGCGCCAGAAGGCCAAGGTCACCGAGGGTTAGCGCTCGCCCCGTTTCGAACCGAGCGGTCCGAATGCTCATGAACTCGAGGACGGTGGTGGTTGTCGGCCAAGGGGCGATGGAACCGCCGCTATCGACAGGGCCGCAGATAGTAGACGTCGATGGCGTCGCGGTGGGTCTCGACGTAGCCCAGCCGGGTCCAGAAGCGGTTGGCGTCGCTGCCGACCAGGGCCGACAGGCGGGTGGGATGGCCCAGGGCGTCCGTCTCCGCCAGGATCGCCGCCATGGCCGCCGCGCCGACGCCGCGGCCCTGCGCCTGCGCCCGCAGATAGAGGGTCCTGATCCACACCGCGCCGTCGGCCTCGGGCGGCGTGACCGTGACGCAGCCGGCGAAGGCGCCGTCGGCGTGGATCAGCCGGGTGTGCGCCGGCGAGAACTCGGCGCGGAAGCGGCGGCGCCCGCGCGCCAGGTCGAAGCGGCCCACCCGCTCCAGGCTCGCGCGCAGCGCCGTCATGCGCAGGTCCAGCAGGGCCTCGAAGTCGGCCTCCGTGGCGGGGGTGAAGCGCAGGTCCATGCCGCCCGCCTAAGGCGATTTGCCGGCGGCGGCGATCTTCGGGGTCGGAAGGGTTAATTTGCACTGCAGCGAAGATTACAGGTCGTTCATGCATTGCAGCATTTTAATGTTGTTAAACGATAAGACATTTGATCGAAAAACGATGCGGCCGTATTGATGATGACACAAGGGCGGCGCTGAGACGCCCAAACGAAGGCGGGATTGGCCCGCTTTCATGTTGCAACGCACAATACGAGGGTTACTCACATGTTCGATTCCCAACTGGCGAGCGCCATCGACCGCATGGCCCTGAGCCTGATGAACGTCCTGGTCGTGATCGGCCTGCCCCTGGTCGCCCTGAGCGTCTTCATCCAGGCCCGCTGAAAGCAGCCGCTTTCATGGGGCAACCGTTCGGCGCATTGTCCGCGTCGCCCGAGGCCGGCCGCTTCGGGCGGCGCGGTCCGGCGTTGAGGACACCGGGAACGGCGCCGAGCGTCTGACGGAGGGGGACTTTCATACCATGCGCGCCCTGGGGCCGGGCTCGGTGTCGAGCTTCCTGAAAGTCATCCTCGACTTCTTCTTCTACGTGCTCTGGGCGGTGGCCGGCGTGCTGGCGCTCGCCGCCCTGCTGGTCCTGCTGCTGAGCTTCAAGCCGGACCTGATCCTCGACAAGGTGACCCTGGAGGCCCTGAAGTACGCCGGGCCCAACAAGGCCCTGGTGCTCGCCGCGGCTCTGGTCGCCGCCGACCTCTATGTGGCCGGCACGATCATCATCGTCGGCCGCCTGCGGCGGATCTTCCGCACCCTGATCGTCGGCGACCCCTTCCATCCGGAGAATGTGCGCCGCCTGCGGGTGATCGCCGCCACCCTGGCGGTGCTGGAGCTGGGCCGCAACGCGGCCAAGGCGCTGTCGCACATGCTGCTGCCGCCCGGCTCGTCGATCGGCGGCGGGGTCAACCTGACCACCTGGTTCGCCGTGCTGGTGATCGTGGTGCTGGCCGAGGTGTTCCGCGAGGGCGCGCGCCTGCGCCGCGATGCGGAGCTGACGATCTAGCATGCCGATCCGCATCCGCCTCGACCGCGTGCTCATGGAGCGGCGCATGTCGCTGACCGAGCTGGCCGACCGCGTCGGCGTGACCATCGCCAACCTGTCGATCCTGAAGACCGGCAAGGCCCGGGCGATCCGCTTTTCGACCCTGGACGCCCTGTGCCGCGAGCTGGAATGCCAGCCCGGCGACCTGGTGGTGTTCGAACCCGGCCCCCCGGAGGACCCCGCGGGGGATGACGGGGAGGGGTAGGCGCCCCAATCACAACCGTCACCCTCGGGCCCCGGGTCGCGCCGCGGCGCGGCCCGCCCGGGACAGGCTACGTCCCGAGGGTCAATGCACACGTGAGAACGATTGGCGCGCTTCGAAGGGCGCGCCACGATGGCGGCCGCCACCGTGTTGCGTCGCTCCGCTGCCGCTCGCGACCGCCCTTCACGTGTCCATGGATCCTCGGGACTTACGCCCGAGGATGACGGAGAGAAGGGGTGAAGGGTTGGATCCTTGAACCACGAACCACACGAAGGGGGTTCACCCCCCCCCCAAACATCCGCTTATCCCGACGAAAGTCGGGACCCAGGCATGACTCGCCTCCGGCAGGATGTTCGGCGATCAGCTGGGGCGAAGCCCAGTGATTTCAGACTTTTGCCTGGGTCCCGGCCTTCGCCGTGACGAGCAGGATCTGGAGCGTGTTCGTGTGGTTCGTGTGGGTTCGTGGTTGAAAACTACGCCTTCACCGCCGCCACCGCGGCCTTCTGCAGGCCGATCAGGTCGGCGATGCCGGACTCGGCCAGGCTGAACAGGCGCTCGAACTCGGCGCGCGTGAAGCCGCGCTTCTCGCCGGTGGCCTGGATCTCGACGATGTCGCCGGCGCCGGTGAGCACGAAGTTGGCGTCGGCCTCGGCGTTGGAGTCCTCCTCATAGTCGAGGTCCAGCACCGGGGTGTTGTCGAACACGCCGCAGGACACCGCCGCCACGTGGTCCAGCACCGGGTCGCGGGTCAGCACCCCCTCGCGCAGCAGGCTGTCGGTGGCCAGCTTCAGCGCCACCCAGGCGCCGGTGATCGAGGCGGTGCGGGTGCCGCCGTCGGCCTGCACCACGTCGCAGTCGAGGGTGATCTGCCGTTCTCCCAGCGCCTTCATGTCGACCACGGCGCGCAGCGAGCGGCCGACCAGGCGCTGGATCTCCTGGGTGCGGCCCGATTGCTTGCCCTGGGCGGCCTCCCGCCGGCCGCGGGTGTGGGTGGCGCGGGGCAGCATGCCGTATTCGGCGGTCACCCAGCCCTGGCCGCGGCCGCGCAGGAACGGCGGCACGCCCTCTTCCAGGCTGGCGGTGACCAGCACCCGGGTGTGGCCGAACGAGACCAGGCACGAGCCCTCGGCGTAGCGGTTCACCGCCGTCTCCAGGGTGACCTTGCGCAGCTGGTCGGGGGCGCGTTCGGAAGGGCGCATAAGCAATCGGGTCCGCTTGTTCGCGCGGCCTTGCGCCGCGAGTGGCCGCGCTTATCCTAGATCGGTGACGGACCGTCCATGACCAATCCGCTGATAGGACATCCCGCCAACCGTGGCGCCAGCCTGACCGAGCTCGATGCTCGGGCCCGCGAGATATTCCGCCGCATCGTCGAGGGTTATCTGGAGACCGGCGAGCCGGTGGGCTCGCGCACCCTGTCGCGCGGCGGGGTGGCCCTGTCGCCGGCCTCGATCCGCAACACCATGCAGGACCTGACCGAGCTGGGCCTGCTGGGCGCGCCGCACGTCAGCGCCGGGCGCCTGCCGACCCACGCGGGCCTGCGGCTGTTCGTCGACGGCCTGCTGGAGGTGGGCGACCTGGCCGAGGAGGACCGGCGCAACATCGAGGCGCGGCTGACGGCTCACGGGCGCAGCTACGAGGACGCCCTGAACGAGGCCAGCGCCATCCTGTCGGGCCTGGCCGGCGGCGCCGGCATCGTCGTCACCCCGGCGCGCGACGCCGGGGTCAAGCACGTGGAGTTCGTCACCCTGGGTCCCGACCAGGCGCTGGCGATCATGGTGTTCGACGACGGCCAGATCGAGAACCGGCTGATGCGCCGCCCGCCCGGGGTGACCCCGTCGGCGCTGGCGGAGGCCTCCAACTTCCTGAATGCGCGGCTGCGGGGGCGCACCCTGTCGGAGGCCAAGGCCGAGGTCAGCAGCGAACTGGCGCGGGCCCGCCGCGAACTGGACGCCGCCGCCGCGCGGCTGGTGGAGGACGGCATGGCCGCCTGGAGCGGCGGCGAGGACGCCGACCGGGCGCTGATCGTGCGCGGCCGGGCCAACCTGCTGGGCGACCCCGAGGCGATCGCCGACATCGAGCGCGTACGCATGCTGTTCGACGACCTGGAGCAGAAGGAACAGCTGATCGGCCTGCTGGACGACGTCCGGGCGGCCGAGGGGGTGCGCATCTTCATCGGCGCCGAAACGCGCCTGTTTTCACTTTCCGGTTCCGCCGTGATCGCCGCCCCCTATATGTCGGGGCGGCAGAAGGTGCTGGGGGCGATCGGCGTGATCGGTCCGGCGCGCCTGAACTATGCCCGGGTGATTCCGTTGGTGGACTACACCGCCAGGACGCTCGGGCGGATCATGGATGGATGAGAAGACCCGTATGACCACCGACGACGAAACGACCGGCTTCGATCCCGAGGGCGATCTGGACGCCGCCGCCCTGGACGCCCTCAAGGCCGAGAACGCCGCCCTGAAGGACCAGGCCCTGCGCTACGCCGCCGAGGCCGAGAACACCAAGCGCCGCGCCGAGCGCGAGATGAACGACGCGCGCGCCTATGCGATCCAGAAGTTCGCCCGCGACCTGCTGGGCGTGGCCGACAACCTGGCGCGGGCCATGCAGCACGCCCCCACCGACGCCGCCGACCCGCTGGTCAAGAACCTCGCCATCGGCCTGGAGATGACCGAGAAGGAGCTGACCGCGGCCTTCGAGCGCAACGGGCTGAAGAAGATCGACCCCGCCAAGGGCACGAGGTTCGACCCCAACTTCCACCAGGCGATGATGGAGCAGCCGTCCGACGAGGTGGCCGGCGGCGGGGTGATCCAGGTGCTGCAGGCCGGCTACGAGCTGTTCGGCCGCATCGTCCGCCCGGCGATGGTGATCGTCGCCGCCAAGGGCTCCAAGGGGCCGGAGGCGCCGGAGGGCCACGGGGCCGCCAACCCCTATGCCGCGCACGACGAGGACGCCGGCGGGTCGGTGGACACGACCGCCTGATCTCGGCGCCTGATCTCGGCGCCTGATCTCGGCGCCTGATTCCGGCGCCTGATTCCGGCGCTGGAACCCGGGCGCCGCCTGGCGCGCCCGCGCTCAGGAAAACTTAAGCGGAAAGCGGGCGGCGGAGCCTTCTCGGCTCTTCCGCCCGTCGCCGTTTACGGTAATGTCCGAAGTCCCTTTCCACTCGCCGCCTTCGGGGGATGACGAACGTCGGCGGCGACGATCCGGACCAGAGCATGAAGCTTACCATCGAGCGGGCGGCGCTGTTGAAGGCGCTCGGACACGTGCAGAGCGTCGTCGAGCGGCGCAACACCATCCCGATCCTGTCCAACGTCCTGTTCACCGCCGGCCGCGAGTCCCTGGCCTTCTCGGCCACCGACCTGGACATGGAGATCATCGACGAGACCCCGGCGCTCGTCGACAGCCCCGGCCAGATCACCGCCCCGGCGCACACGCTGTACGAGATCGTCCGCAAGCTGCCCGAGGGGGCGGACGTGTCGCTGAGCTTCACCGGCGAGGACCCGCGCCTGCAGGTCCAGGCGGGCCGCTCGCGCTTCAACCTGCCGGTGCTGCCGGCCGGCGACTTCCCGGTGATGTCCTCGGACGGCCTGTCGGGGCGGATCAGCGTCGACACCACCGACCTGATGCGGCTGATCGACAAGACCCGCTTCGCCATCTCCACGGAAGAGACCCGCTACTACCTGAACGGCCTCTACCTGCACACGGTGGTCGAGGACGGCGTGGCCAAGCTGCGCGCCGTGGCTACCGATGGCCACCGCCTGGCCCTGGCCGAGATGCCGGCGCCGGAAGGGGCGGCGGGCGCCCCCGGCGTGATCGTGCCGCGCAAGACCATCCAGGAGGCGCGCCGGCTGATGGACGACGCCGGCGAGAGCATCGACCTGCAGGTCTCCTCGCAGAAGGTGCGCTTCGAGTTCGCCCGCTGCGGCCTGACCTCCAAGGTGATCGACGGCTCGTTCCCCGACTACATGCGGGTGATCCCGCGCGACAACCACCGCACCATGCTGGTGGACAACGCCCTGTTCGCCGCCGCCGTCGACCGCGTGGCCACCATCTCGGCCGAGAAGAGCCGCTCGGTGAAGCTCTCCGTCGAGCCGGGCCGGGTGATCCTGCAGGTGCGCAACATGGAGACCGGCCAGGCCACCGAGGAGGTCGAGGTGGACTACGAGGGCGAGCCCTTCGAGATCGGCTTCAACGCCCGCTACCTGCTGGACGTCACCGGCCAGATCGCCGGCGAGACCGCCGAGTTCCGCTTTGCCGACCGCGCCGCGGCCTCCACCGTGCTCGACCCCACCCTGGTGCTCGATCCCACCGACGCGGGCGTGCAGTACGTGCTGATGCCGCTCAGAGCGTAACCCCCCGTTTCCGCACATCCCCGCGAGAGCGCTCGGCTATTCACGCACCTCCCGACCGGGCTGACCATCAATTCTCTTCCCCCCTTGGGGGAAGTACCGCCGAAGGCGGGGATGGGGGCTGCCACGGGCCGAAGGAGCGGCTAAGGTCAGCGCCCCGCTGGAGCCCCCTACCCCCGCTTCGCGGGTACTTCCCCCAAGGGGGGAAGAGAGAAATCTGCGCGTGAAATCCCGCATCACCCGCCTCAGCCTGACGGACTTCCGCAGTTACGAGACCGCGGACCTGGCCGCGCATGGGCGCAGTGTCTACCTGCACGGGGCCAACGGGGCGGGGAAGACCAACCTGCTGGAGGCCGTCAGCCTGCTGTCGCCCGGCCGCGGCCTGCGCGGCTCCAGCCTGACCGAGGTCGGCCGGCGGATGCCGGGCGAGGCGGTGGGGCGGGCCTGGGCGGTCTCGGCCCTGGTGGAGGGCGACGGGGGCGAGGTCCGCATCGGCGCCGGCACGGAGGCGCCGGGCGCGGCGCGGCGGCAGGTGCGCATCGAGGGCGAGACCGTGCCGCCCGGCCGGCTGGCCGAATACCTGCGGCCGCTGTGGCTGACCCCGGCGCAGGACCGGCTGTTTCTCGAGGGCGCGGCCGAGCGGCGGCGGTTCTTCGACCGCCTGGTGTTCGCCGCCGAGCCGGAGCACGCCGCCCACGCCACCGCCTACGAACGCGCCCTGCGCGAGCGGATGCGGCTGCTGACGGCCGACGAACCCGCCGATCCGGCCTGGCTGTCGGCGCTGGAGGCGCGCCTGGCCGAAAGCGGCGTGCTGCTGGCCGAGGGCCGCGCGCGCACCCTGGCCGCCCTGCAGGCCGAGATCGACGGCCGCACCGGCCGCCCGTTCCCGCAGGCCGCCCTGACCCTGACCGGCGAGTGGGAGCGCGCCGCCGCCGAGGGCGTCGACTTCGCCGATCTGGAGGGCCGCCTGGCCCGCGCCCTGGCCGCCGCCCGGCCCCGCGACGCGGCCGCTGGACGGGCCCTGACCGGGCCGCACCGGGGCGATCTGGCGGTGGTCCACCGGGAAAAGGACCGGCCGGCCGCGGAATGTTCCACCGGAGAGCAGAAAGCGCTGATTCTGAACCTGGTTTTGGCCCAGGCGGCGCGACTTTCACGTGCGATTTCCGCGCCGAATCCTATATTACTGCTGGATGAAGTTGCGGCGCACCTGGACCCGGTCCGGCGCGCCGCGCTCTTCGACGAGATCGAGGCGCTTTCGCTGCAGGCTTTCCTGACGGGAACCGACGAGGCGCTGTTTGAAACCCTGAAGGGTCGGGCCCTTGGCGTCCTCGTGGAGGGCGGGACCCTGACCGTTACGGACCCTGGATGACCGACGAACCCATCGAAGACGGCTACAATGACGGCGCCGCCGACTACGGCGCGGATTCCATCAAGGTGCTGAAGGGCCTGGACGCGGTGCGCAAGCGACCGGGCATGTACATCGGCGACACCGACGACGGCTCGGGCCTGCACCACATGGTCTACGAGGTGGTGGACAACGCCATCGACGAGGCCCTGGCCGGTTGGGCCACCCGGGTGCAGGTGATCCTCAACGCCGACGGCAGCGCCACCGTCACCGACGACGGCCGCGGCATCCCCACCGACATCCACGAGGGCGAGGGCGTCTCGGCGGCCGAGGTCATCATGACCCAGCTGCACGCCGGCGGTAAGTTCGACCAGAATTCCTACAAGGTGTCCGGCGGCCTGCACGGCGTCGGCGTGTCGGTGGTCAACGCGCTCAGCGACTGGCTGCGGCTGGTGGTCTACCGGGACGGCAAGAAGCACGAGATGGAATTCCGCCGCGGCGACGCGGTGGCGCCGCTGGCGGTCACCGGGGTCGCGCCGCTGCGCGAGAACGGCGAGTTCCTGACCGGCACGGAAGTGACCTTCTTCCCGTCCACCGACACCTTCTCGGCCATCGAGTTCGACCGCAAGACCCTGGAGCACCGGCTGCGCGAGCTGGCGTTCCTGAACTCCGGCGTGACCATCCGCTTCGCCGACCTGCGCGGCGCCGAGCCGTTCGAGGAGATGCTGCACTACGAGGGCGGCATCGAGGCCTTCGTGCGCCACATCGACAAGGCCAAGACGCCGCTGATCCGGGCGCCGATCGTGGTGCGCGGCGAGCGCGAGAAGGTCCAGGTGGACCTCGCCCTGTGGTGGAACGACGGCTACCACGAGAACGTGCTGTGCTTCACCAACAACATCCCGCAGAAGGATGGCGGCACCCACCTGTCGGCGTTCCGCAGCGCCCTGACGCGGATCATCACCGGCTATGCCGAGAGCTCCGGCGCCACCAAGCGCGACAAGATCGCCCTGTCCGGCGAGGACGCCCGCGAGGGCCTGACCTGCGTGCTGTCGGTCAAGGTGCCCGACCCGAAGTTCTCCTCCCAGACCAAGGACAAGCTGGTCTCCTCCGAGGTCCGGCCGGCCGTGGAAGGCCTGGTCGGCGAGGGCATCGCCCAGTGGTTCGAGGAACACCCCGTCGAGGCCAAGCTGATCGTGCAGAAGATCGCCGAGGCGGCGATGGCGCGCGAGGCGGCGCGCAAGGCGCGCGAGCTGACCCGGCGCAAGACCGCCCTCGACATCACCTCCCTGCCCGGCAAGCTCGCCGACTGCCAGGAGAAGGATCCGGCCAAGTCGGAGATCTTCCTGGTGGAGGGCGACTCGGCCGGCGGCTCGGCCAAGCAGGCGCGCAACCGCGAGAACCAGGCGATCCTGCCCCTGCGCGGCAAGATCCTCAACGTCGAGCGCGCGCGCTTCGACAAGATGCTGTCGTCCGACCAGGTCGGCACCCTGATCACGGCGCTGGGCGCCGGCATCGGCCGCGACGACTTCGACATCGAGAAGATCCGCTACCACCGCATCGTCATCATGACCGACGCCGACGTGGACGGCGCGCACATCCGCACCCTGCTGCTGACCTTCTTCTATCGGCAGATGCCGCAGGTGATCGAGCGCGGCTACCTCTATATCGCCCAGCCGCCGCTGTATAAGGCCAGCAAGGGCCGCTCCTCGCGCTACCTCAAGGACGACGCCGAGATGGAGGTGTTCCTGATCGACGAGGGGCTCGAGGGCGCCGAGCTGGACCTGTCCAGCGGCGAGCGGATCACCGGCGCCGACCTGGCCGATCTCGCCCTCACGGCGCGCCAGGCCAAGGCCAACATCGACCGCCTGGCCGCCCGCGCGCCTACCTTCGCCATCGAACAGGCGGCCCTGGCCGGGTTGTTCGGCGAAAGCCGCGACCTGGTCGCCGCCGCCGCGCGCCTGGACCTCTACGCCGAGGAGGGCGACGGGCCCTGGTCGGGCGAACTGGGCGAGGGCGGCGGCTATGTGTTCTCGCGCATCAAGCGCGGGGTGTCCGAGCGCATCGTGCTGGACGAGCTGCTGGTGCATTCGGCCGACGCGCGGCGCCTGGCCGAGCGCTCGGTGAAGCTGGCCGAGATGTTCCCGGCGCCCGGGACCTTCCGCCGCCGCGAGCGCTTCACCACCGTCCGCGGCCCGCTGGACCTCACCGCCGCGGTGTTCGACTCGGGCCGCCGGGGCCTGACCATCCAGCGCTACAAGGGGCTGGGCGAGATGAACCCGGAACAGCTGTGGGAAACCACCCTGGACTCCAACGCCCGCACCCTGCTGCAGGTCAAGGTGGCCCACGCCGACGACGCCGACGACATGTTCAGCCGCCTGATGGGCGACCTGGTCGAACCGCGCCGCGAATTCATCCAGGAAAACGCCCTCGACGCCGAGGTGGACGTGTAAACCCCTCTTCCCTCCCCCTCGTGGGGAGGGACAGCCCGCGCAAGCGGGCAGGGTGGGGCTTACCCGCCGGCGCACAAGCCAATCTCGCAGGCCGGCGAATGCCATCTCACTTCCCCACCCTGATCGCTGCGCGATCTTTCCCTCCCCATGAAGGGGAGGGCGGGGTTCAGCGCCCCTATTCCTCTCCCAGCACCTCCAGCACCGCCGCGCCGTAGCGGTCCAGCTTTACCGCGCCGACGCCGCTGATCTGGGCCAGGGCGTCGAGGCTGCCGGGTTTGCGGGAGGCGATTTCGGCCAGGGTGCGGTCGGCGAAGATCACGTAGGGCGGCACGTGCTGGCGGGCGGCCTCCTCGCGGCGCCAGGACCGCAGGCGGTCGAAGGTCGAGGCGTCATGCGGCAGCATGTCGGCCGGCGGCTCGCCCCGGCGGCGGCGCGTCCGCCCGCCCCGGGCGGCGCCGTCCGGGGTCTCCGGTTCCTTCAGCAGGGTGACCTGGCGTTCCTTGCGGTAGACCGCCTTCACCGTCGCGGGATCACCCAGGCCGATCAGCGGCCGGCCGTCGTTGGGGTCCTCGACCAGCAGGCCCTCGAACAACAGCTGGTCGACCAGGTCGCGCCAGCCGGCGGCGCTGTATTCCCCGCCGATGCCATAGGTGGACAGGTGGGCCTCGAATTCCGAGACCTCCTTGGTCTTGCCCAGCAGGTGGTCGATCAGCCGCCCGCGGCCGAACCGCCCGCCCAGCCGCTGCACGGCCGACAGGGCCTTCTGCGCCCCCTCGGTGGCGTCGACCCCGATCGGCGGGTTGCGGCAGCGGTCGCACTGGCCGCAGGGCTCGACCCCTTCCTCGCCGAAATAGCGGCGCACCGCGGCGGCGCGGCAGGAGACCCCGTTCAGCAGGCCGTACAGCTGGCGCACCTTGCGCATCTGCACCTGGGCGACGGCTTCGGGCAGGCCGCGCTGGGCGATGCGGCGCATGGCCCAGGCCATGTCCGAGGCGCCGTAGAGCACGATGCCCTCGGCCGGATCGCCGTCGCGCCCGGCGCGGCCGACCTCCTGCCAGTAGGCTTCGATCGACGAGGGCGGGTCGGCGTGGATCACGAAGCGGACGTCCGGCTTGTCGATGCCCATGCCGAAGGCGATGGTCGCCACCATCACCGCCTCGTCCTCGTTGATGAACCAGGTCAGCCGGTCGTGGCGCACCTGCTTGTCGAGGCCGGCGTGGTAGGCCTTGGCCGGGATGCCTTCGGCCGCCAGCTTGGCCGCCAGGGTCTCGGTGGAATCGCGGCTGCCGGCATAGACCACCCCGGCGCGGCGCGGGCGCGCCTTGACCAGCTGCAGCACCCGGCTGGCCGCCGCCCCGTGCTTCGGCTCGGCGTTCAGCGCCAGTTCCGGCCGCGCGAAGCTGGCGACGAATTCGGCCGCCCCTTCCAGGCGCAGCTCGCGACGGATGTCCTCGCGGGTGCGGGCGTCGGCGGTGGCGGTGACCGCCAGGCGCGGCACGCCGGGGAACATCTCCGCCAGCCGGCCCAGGGTGCGGTATTCCGGACGGAAATCGTGGCCCCACTGGCTGACGCAGTGCGCCTCGTCCACCGCGATCAGCGCCAGGTCCAGCCGGGCGACCCGGTCGGCGGTGTGCGGCGCCATCAGCCCTTCCGGCGACAGGTAGAGCAGCTTGATCTCGCCGCGCTCGAGCTGGCGCCAGACGTCGTCGCGCTCGGCCAGGGTCAGGGCGCTGTCCAGCTTGGCCGCCGGCACCCCGGACTGACGCAGAGCCTCCACCTGGTCGGACATCAGGGCGATCAGCGGCGAGACCACCAGGCCGACGCCGGGGCGCACCAGGGCCGGGATCTGGTAGCACATCGACTTGCCGCCGCCGGTGGGCAGTACCGCCACGGCGCTGCGCCCCGCCAGGATCTCGCCGATCACCTCGGCCTGCAGCCCCCGGAAGTCCGGATGGCCGAAGGTGCGGCGCAGGATGTCGCGGGCGAGGTCCAAATCAGCGGTCACGCGCCCCGTATGGCAGAGGCGGGGGGCGGCCAACAACGGACAAGTCGCGATGCGCCGTCGCCCGCGACGATTCACCCTTCATTCACCGTCTCGCGTGCTTCGTCGGCATCGGCTATGAGCGCCTCTCAAGGGGCGGGCCAACGGCTCGAGGACTGAAAGACCCATGGCGAATGCTCAGGGCGGCGCGCCCCGGCGCCGGCGCACCCCGCTGCAGGCGCTGCTCTATTGGAGCGTGGTGCTCGGCGTCTGGGGCCTGATCTTCATCGCCGGCTTCCTGGCGGTGTTCGCCACCGACCTGCCCGACACCTCCAAGCTGTACGACGTGCAGCGCCAGCCCTCGATCACCTACCTCGACCGCTCGGGCGCGGTGGTGGCGGTGCGCGGCAGCCAGTACGCCCCGCCGGCCGACATCGACCAGTTGCCGCCCTATGTGCCGGCCGCCTTCGTCGCCATCGAGGACCGCCAGTTCTACCATCACTTCGGGTTCAACCCGTGGGGCATGGCCCGCTCGATGATCCACAACGTCACCCACCCGGGCGGCAGCCTGCAGGGCGGCTCGACGATCACCCAGCAGCTGGCGCGCAACCTGTTCCTGACCCCGGCGCAGAACTACCGGCGCAAGGCGCAGGAGCTGATCCTGTCGGTGTGGCTGGAGATGCACTTCTCCAAGAAGCAGATCCTGGCGCTGTATCTGAACCGGGTGAACTTCGGCGGCGGCGCCTACGGCATCGAGGCGGCGGCCCAGCGCTATTTCAACAAGCCCGCCAAGGACCTGACCCTGGGCGAGGCGGCGCTGCTGGCGGCGACCATGAAGGGCCCGTCGCGCTACAACCCCGCCGCCAACTCGGAGCGCGCCGCCAAGCGCGCCACGGTGGTGCTGAACGAGATGGTGCGCATGGGGGCGATCACCCCCGCCCAGCGCGACGCCGCCTTTGCCGCCCCGGTGCACGTCTCGGCCACCCTGGCCAACCAGCGGGCGCAGTATTTCGTCGACTGGCTGGACGCCCAGGTGCGCTCGCAGGTGGGCGAGCCCACCGAGGATCTGGTGGTGGAGACCACCCTCGACCTGCCGATCCAGGCCGACGCCGAACAGGCGATCCGCGCCGGCGTCACCGGCCACGCCGACCAGGGGGTGCAGCAGGGGGCGCTGGTGGCGATGGACGGCGAGGGGCGGATCCGCGCCTACGTCGGCGGCTCCAGCTATGCCGAGAGCCAGTTCGACCGCGCCACCCAGGCCCGCCGGCAGGTGGGCAGCGCCTTCAAGCCGTTCGTCTACCTGACCGCCATGGAGGCCGGCCACACCCCCACCGAGCCGGTGGTCGACGAGCCGATCAAGATCGGCAACTGGGAGCCGCACAACTACACCAACAAGTATCTCGGCCCGATCACCCTGCAGCAGGCCCTGGCCGATTCCATCAACACCGTCGCCGCGCGGCTGGCCAACGAGGTGGGCACCGACAAGGTGGCCGCCACCGCCCACCGCCTGGGCGTCACCTCGAAGATCCAGACCGATCCGTCGATGGCCCTGGGCGCGGTGGAGGTCAGCCCGCTGGAGATGGCCCAGGCCTACGACGCCTTCGCCAACGGCGGCTTCCTGGCCCACGCCTACGGCATCGAGCGCATCCGCACCGCCGCCGGCCGCGAACTGTACAACCACGGCGTCGGCCAGCAGGGTCGCCAGGCGGTGATCGGCTCGCCGGCCCTGCAGTACATGAACCAGATGATGCGCGGGGTGCTGGGTCCCGGCGGCACCGGCGGGCGGGCCAAGGTCGCCGGCTACGACCTGGCCGGCAAGACCGGCACCACCAGCGACTACAAGGACGCCTGGTTCATCGGCTACACTGGCGGCTTCGTCGCCGCGGTGTGGACCGGCAAGGACGACAACACGCCGATGAAGCGGGTCACCGGCGGCGCCGCGCCGGCCGAGATCTGGCACAACTTCATGGCCGCCGCCCTGCCGCGGGTGCAGGCCCAGGCGATCCCCGGCGGCGTGATCGACGCCAGCCAGGCCGGAACCGGCGACGCCATCGGCGATGTGCTGAACGGCGCCGCGCCGGCCCCCGCTCCGGAATCGCCCGACCTGCAACCCCCGCCCCAAAAGGCCCCGCACCAGGAAGAGGCGCCGTTCTGAACCCTCCCCTCTATCGGGACAGGCGGCCCGCCCTCCCCTTTATGGGGAGGGACAGGCGGCAAAGCCGCCAGGGTGGGGAACCCCCGCCGGCGCACGGGCCAATCGGATGAGTCGGCGTACGGCTCCTCACTTCCCCACCCTGATCGCTGCGCGATCTTTCCCTCCCCATGAAGGGGAGGGCGATCGGCGGTGAAGACGCCGCCCCCTAGATCTCCCGGCCGAAGGCGTGCAGCCGCGGGCCCTCGGCGCGCAGCCAGGCCCGGAACGGGGCGGGGTCGCCGACCAGCTGGCGGACCAGGGCCCAGAAGCGGGGGCCGTGGTTGGCCTCCTTCAGGTGGGCGCATTCGTGGGCGACCACATAGTCGGCCACGTCGAACGGGGCGAGGGCCAGGCGCCAGGACAGGCGGATCGAGGCGCGGCGCTCCAGGCTGCCCGGAGTGCACGACCCCCAGCGGCCGCGGGCGTCGGCGGTGGAGACCTTGGGCATCGGCGCGCCGAGGGCGTCGGCATGCACCTTCACCCGCGCGGCGAACACCCGCTCGGCCTCGCGGCGGATCACCCGGCCGGCGGTCCAGTGGTCGATCGTCTCGCGCCCGCAGCCGGTGATCTGCGCCTCGCCACCGTCGTCGGAAGGCGGCACGAAGCGGGGACGGCCCGGACCGGGGATCAGGCGGCAGGGCTGGCCGAACACGCTGACGGTGTCGCCGGCGGCCGCCAGCGTCGTGCGCGGCGGCAGGGCGCGCAGCTGGGCGACGATCCAGTGATGCCGCTCGTGCGCGAAGGCGACCGCCTCGCCGAGCAGCCGGGCATTGGGGGCGATGGCCAGCACCTCGCCGGTAACCCGGTCGACGCGCAGGGAGATGCGGCGGGCGCGGGCGCTGGTTTTCAGCCGCACCGGCGCGCCGGAGACGTCCAGTTGCTGGCCGTCGGCGTAGCGATCCCTTCGAAGCAGGGCCATGGCCAAGGCTTAGCCCAGAATCGCCAAGCTGGAAGCGTCCCGGCCGAAAAAGTGAACTTTCACGGCGCGGCGGAGACGGCCTCGTTGCGGGCGATGAAGTCGCGCACCCGCGGGTAGATCTCCTCGGCGAAGCGGCGGCCGTTGAACACGCCGTAGTGGCCGACCCCGGGCTGCACGTAGAGCTCGTGGCGGTCGTCCGGCACGTTCGGGGTCAGGGCGTGCGCCGCCTGGGTCTGGCCGACGCCGGAGATGTCGTCCTTCTCGCCCTCGACGGTCATCACGCCGATGTCGCGCATGGCGCCCAGGTCGACGCGCCGCCCGCGATGGTCAAGCTCGCCCTTGGCCAGCAGGTAGCGCTGGAACACCACGTCCACCGTCTGCAGGTAGAACTCCTCGGTGAGGTCCAGCACCGACAGATACTCGTCGTAGAACTCGCGGTGCTTGTCGGCGCTGTCGCCGTCGCCGATCACCAGGTGATTGAAGTAGCGCTTGTGCGCCTCCTGGTGCTTCTCGGCGTTCATCGACATGAAGCTGTAGAGCTGCACGAACCCGGGATAGACGCGCCGCATGGCCCCGCCGTAGGGCGGCGGCACCGAGTAGATCATGTTCGACTCGAACCATGAGAACGGCCGCTCCTCCGCCAGGATGTTGGTGACGGTGGGGGCCAGGCGCGCGTCGATCGGCGAGCCCATCAGGGTGATGCTGGCGGGGCGCAGCGGGTCGTCGTCCTGCGCCATCAGGGCGCTGGCGGCCAGGGCCGGCGGGCCCGGCTGGCAGACGGCGACCACATGGGCGCGCCGGCCGATCTCGCGCAGCATGGTCGCCACGTGGTCGATGTAGTCGTTGAAGTCGAAGCGGCCTTCGACGATCGGCACGTCGCGGGCGTTGAGCCAGTCGGTGACGTAGACGTCGTGGTCCTGCAGGAAGGTCTGCACCGTGCCGCGCAGCAGGGTGGCGTAGTGGCCCGACAGCGGCGCCACCACCAGCACGGCCGGGGTGTCCAGGACCGCGCCGGCGGCGCGCAGGTCGGCCGGGTCGCGCCAGAACCGGCGCATCTTCACCCAGGGCGAGCGCCAGGCGGTCTCCATGTGCACCCGCACGGGCCGGCCGTTGACCTCGACGCTGTCGATGCCCCACGCCGGCTTGCCGTAGCGCCGGGTCATGTTGGCGGTGACGTCGGCGGCGGCGAACAGGGTGCGCCCCAGGCGCGAGGCGGCGGCCGGATTGAACGGCGAACTCCAGAAGTCGCGCGCGAACTGCGAGGCCAGCCTGACCGGGGTGGCGGAATAGTAGGCGGCTTCGTGAACGGCATACAGCATGATCGACTCGGGAATATGGTGCGCTGCAAAAGGAACGCCAAACTAGGGCGTTGGTTTTAACAAAGCCAGTGCAGCGAAGCTTGCCGCCGGGACCGATCGACGCGGCCCCCGGGGGATTTACCGGCTCGACCCCTCACCCAACCCTCTCCCCACCCTGTGGGGAGAGGGCTCGCGGGCGGCGGCGGTCGCGCGAAAATGGCCCTCGCCCCGCCTGCGGGGAGAGGGTTGGGTGAGGGGCTCGGCGCGAGGCAGTCAGTCGTTGCGCATCGCATCGCTGATCTGGCGGGCGATTTCCTCCGGGGGCAGGCCGTAGGCGATGACCCGGTCGAAGCGGCCGTTGGGGTCCATCAGGTAGAGGGCCGTGGAATGGTCCATGGCGTAGTCCGGCCCGGTTCCGGACTTCTGGTAGAACACCTTGTAGGCCTTGGCCGCCCGGGCGACGTCGGCGGCGCTGCCGGTCAGGCCGATGGTCCCCTTGGGAAACGACTGGCTGGACAGATAGGTCTTCAGCTGCGCCGGGGTGTCGCGGTCGGGGTCCACCGAGACGAACACCACCTGCAGCTTCTGCGCCTTCGGCCCCAGCTGGTCCTGCGCCCTGGCCAGGGCGGTCAGGGTGGTGGGGCAGGCCTCCGGGCAGAAGGTGTAGCCGAAGAACACCGCCGTCCACTTGCCCTTCAGCAGCCGCTCGTCGACCCGCCGGCCGTTCTGGTCGGTCATCTGGAAAGGCCCGCCGACCAGGGCCGGGGCCTCGTGCGCGCCGCCGAACATGCCCGACTTCCACGCGGCCACCCCGCCCGCGCCCGCCACCAGAGCGGCCACGAACACGGCCAGGATCAGGCTCGAAGTCTTCATCGGTTCCACCTGAAGTAAACTAATGCTCGCTTCGACGCGTTTTCCGAGCGAAGCTGAAGGCATGGCTTCGACTGCGGCGCTAGATCCCGGAGGGACCCAGCCGGACGACGCCGCCGTGCGGCGATCCGATACGCTCCTGCCCGGAGGGGCGCAAGGCGGGCCCCTGCAGGGGCGTCTGCGCACGCGCACCCTGATCAACCTGCGCTGGCTGGCGATCGCCGGCCAGACCGCCGCGGTGCTGTTCGTCGGCTTCGTGCTGAAGTTCCCGGTGTCCTACGCCGAATGCCTGTCGCTGATAGCGCTGTCGGCCTGGTTCAACCTGGCGCTGGCGCTGTCGCCGATGGGCCGGCGCACCGCCCAGCCCTGGGAGGCGGCGGGCCAGCTGGTGTTCGATCTGGTGCAGCTGGGCGGCCTGCTGTTCTTCACCGGTGGGGTGGTCAATCCGTTTAGCCTGCTGCTGATCGCGCCCGTGACCCTGGGCGCGGCGACCCTGCCGGCGCGCCAGGCGCTGGGGGTGGGGGTGATGGCCCTGGTGATCACCCTGGGCGTCGCCATCTGGGCGCTGCCAATGCCCTGGGCCGCGGGCGAGAGCCTGGAACTGCCGGTGGTCTACCGCGTCGGCTGCTGCATGGCGATCGTCGCCGGCATCTGCTTCACCGGCGGCTACGCCTACCAGGCGGCGAACGAGGCGGCGCGCATGGAGCTGGCGCTGAACGTCACCGAGACGGTGCTGGCGCGCGAGCAGCGGCTGTCGGCGCTGGGGGCCCTGGCCGCGGCGGCGGCGCACGAGCTGGGCACGCCGCTGGCCACCATCGCCATCGTCGCCAAGGAGATGGCCCGCGAGGCGCCCGAGGGGCCGACCCGCGACGACGCCATGCTGCTGGTGGCCCAGGCGCAGCGTTGCCGCGACATCCTGCGCCGCCTCGCCGAGACGCCGGACACCGGCGACGTGGTGCACGAGCGCATGAGCCTGCTGCAGTTCGTGCGCGAGGTGGTCGAGCCCTACGCCGACGCCGACGCCGTGCAGGTCGAGGCCGTGGTCACCGGTCCGCCCGGCACCCCGGCGCCGGACCTGTGGCGGCGTCCCGAAATCCTGCACGCCATGACCTCGATCGTCGAGAACGCCTTCGACTTCGCGCGCAACGAGATCCTGGTCAGCGCCCGCTTCGACGCCAGCTCGATCGCCATCGAGGTGCGCGACGACGGTCCCGGCTTCTCGCCCGAGGTGCTGGCCAAGCTGGGCGAGCCCTATGTCACCAGCCGTCCGGGGGCGGAGGGCTCGCGCACCGGCCACATCGGCATGGGCCTGGGCTTCTTCATCGCCAAGACGCTGCTGGAGCGGACGGGGGCGGTGGTCAGCTTCCGCAACGGCCGCCGCGGCGGCGCGATCGTCACCGCCCGCTGGCTGCGGGACCGTATCGAGGCGCCGCCGGGGCCGATGAGCGGGCCGGCGTTTTGAGAGTCCGCGGGGTCATTTGCCGTGGCTGCAGCGCACGGCCCTTGCCGAGAACGTCGTTTCGCGAAACATAATGGTGCAATTGAACGTTCGGGTTGCACGAGGCTGAAGATCGGGGAGTTGAGGGTATGACCAGCATCGAAGGCGCAGTGGCTGAACTGACAGAGAAGACCTTGCTTCTACTCGACGACGACGCCCCGTTGCGCAATCGATTGGGTCGCGCCCTGGAATCCCGCGGCTTCCAGGTCACCCTGGTAGAGAGCGTCGCCGACGCCCTGGCCGCCCTGCGCGCTGCGCCGCCGGCCTTCGCCGTGCTGGACATGCGCCTGGAAGACGGCTCCGGCCTGAAGGTGGTGGAAGCCCTGCGCGACACCCGCCCCGACGCCCGGGTGGTGATGCTCACCGGCTACGGCAACATCGCCACCGCCGTGGCGGCGGTGAAGGCCGGGGCGGTGGACTACCTCTCCAAGCCGGCGGACGCCGACGACGTGGTCAAGGCGCTGCTGGCCGCCGCCACCGGCGAGCCGGTGGCCCCGCCGGAGAACCCGATGAGCGCCGACCGGGTGCGCTGGGAGCACATCCAGCGGGTCTACGAGCTGTGCGGCCACAACGTCTCGGAGACCGCCCGACGTCTCAACATGCACCGCCGCACCCTGCAGCGGATCCTGGCCAAGCGCGCGCCGCGTTGAGGCGCGCCCTGGCGGCGGCGGCGCTGATCGCCGCCGTTCCGAGCTTCAGCGTCGCGCACGAGGCGAGTCAGGAGCTGTGCAAGGCGATGCTGCCCGCACCGTCGGGCGGCGGCTACGTCGCCGCGACCTTCCCCGGCCTGCGCCTGGTCGGCCGCCTGTCGTCCGCGCCCCTGCCGCCGCCGCCCGCGGGGACGGCCCTGGTGGAGTGCGGCCGCGACGCCATCACCCCGACCCTGAACGACGTGCGGGTGCTGACCGACTATCACCTGCCGCTGTCGATCACCGACGGCGAGCGGGTGGCCTTCCTTGAGGTCGACAAGGGCCAGGTGGTGCTGCGCATGGCGCAGGGCGACCTGACGCCGCAGGAACTGCGCGAGGTCCGCGCGCGGCTCGACGCCCTGCAGCTGGCGTTCAACGCTTCGGGCGCCGCCTCAGGCCAGGCGCATCGCCGCTAGCCGGCCGAAGGCGACGGTCAGCGCCTTGCGCCGCGGACCGCTGAGCGAACTCACCGGCGCCTCGCGCAGCACCACCCCGTCGAAGGCGTCGGCGACGATCAGCCCGGGCTCCTCGGGCAGGATCTGCCGCGGGAACTCCGGCGCCACGGCGAAGAAGAAGGCGTCGCAATAGGGGGCGTACTCATGCCATTTGCGGTCGACCCGGAAATCCTCCAGCGAGGACTTCACCTCGGCGATGGCGATCTCGCCCTTGGGCCCCAGCGCCATGATGTCCGCCCGCCGCCCGTTCGGCAGGCCCACCTCCAGCAGCGGCGCATAGCCCAGCGCCAGGAACAGCCGCGCCGCGCCGCGGGTCACGGCGCTGGTGGTCTCGGGCCGGGAAAAGGTGAGGATGACGGCGTCCACGCCGCCATTCTGTTCCGCTTATGTTCGCGCGGTCAAGCTCCTCCCCCGCTGCGCGGGGGCGGAGAAGATGGGTTACCGCGACAGCTGCTGCGGGAAGGCCAGGTGGCTCAAGTCGTAGCCCAGGGCGTGCACCCGCTGCAGGGCGGCGGTCCTGGTGGCGGGGTCGAGCACCGGGCGGCGCGACATCAGCCACACGTACTTGCCGCCGGGCGTGCCCATGATCGCCCAGGCGTTGTCGTCGGCGTGGTCCAGGATCCAGTACTCCTGGCTGACCAGGCCGCCGAAGAACATCATCTTCATCTTGGCGTTGCCGCTGGCCGGCAGGATCCGCGCCTTGGCGCTGTAGGTCTTGGCCGGTCCCTGCGGCGTGCCCTCGTGACAGACCTGCACCACGTGGAAGTCGCCGTTCGACCAGCCGGAGAACTCGCTGGTCGAGCCCTGGCAGTTCTGCTGCATCCGGTTCGGCGTGCGGGCGATCTCGTACCAGCGGCCGGAGAACAGGGTCGGGGCCACCGCCTTCACCGGCTGGGGCGCGCCCGCGCAGGCGGCGGTCGACAGGGACAAGGCCAGCGCCAGGGCCGCGCCGGCTGAGGCGGTTGCAAGGGGGAGAGGTGAAATCATCCGCTTCATCGCCGTGCGAATTTACCCGGGTTGTGGGCAAACGAAAGACGCCCCGTCCAAGATTGGACGGGGCGCTTTGCAAACGCTTAACAGCCTTGAAAGATGCGGCTACTCGGCGGCCAGCAGGTTGCCGACGGCGCGTTCCTTGAAGTTGATGGCCTTCAGGTAGGCGATGCCTTCCTCGGCGATGTCGTCGCCGACCATCTTGTCGCCCTCGGCCTTCAGCTCATCCATATCCACGTACATGCCGTAGAAGGCGCGCGTGCGGTCGGTGATGATGCCGGCGTTGAGCAGGGTCTTGATCAGGACGCGGAAGATGTTGGTGGCTTCCTTCATGTCCTCGCGGCGGGCCTCGTCGGTGGCCACCTTGGCGATCTCTTCCAGCACCTTGTCCGGGTCGAGGCCGAATTCCTCGTACAGGTCGCGCTGCTCGGACGGGGAGACCAGGTTGAACAGCAGGGTCTGGAAGCAGTGCGCCGCCCAGTCCTCGATGATCGCGTGTTCCTCGGCGTTCAGCTTGGGGATGGTGCGGTCGGCCCAGATCTTGCCGAACTTGTGGTGGAACGCCTCGTCGGTCATCACCAGCTGCATCAGCTTGCGGCCGAGCGGATCGTTCAGCTGCTGGAAGAAGGTGGCGAAGGCGCCCATGGCCAGGCCCTCCACCAGCATCTGCATGCCGATGATCTTCTTGTAGACCTCCGGCGAGCCGATGATGTCCACCAGCAGGGTCTGCAGCGTCGGGCTGCAGGCCACCGGCCGGCCCCAGCGGGCCTTGATGTACTTGGCGAAGGCCGTCACGTGGCGGGCCTCTTCGCGGGTCTGGTTGGCGGCGTATTCCTGGGCGCCCTGGTCGTAGAGCACGTGGCAGAGCGAGGCCGACAGGTTCAGCGCGCCCTGTTCGCCGTGCAGGATCGACGAGAAGCTGCGCAGGGTGGACTGGTTGATGAACCGCGCGCGATCCTTGGGATCGGACAGGTGGTTCTTCACATAGTCGGTGTGCAGCGCCGCGATCATCGTCTCGGGGACGATCGGGGTGTTCTCCATGTCGAACGGCTCGTCGAAGTCGATGTACTTCTTGTCGAGCGGATCCCAGAAGTGGTCGTGGGTGGCGGCGATGATCTTGTCGAAGGCGGTGGAGCGCTGGCCGTAGCGGTCCAGGTTCAGCATCGACTCGAAGTCGTCCGGCGCAACGGCGTCGTAGACGGCGTCCTTGGTGATGTTCCCATCGGCCACGGCAAATTCCTCCATGCTCGTCCAGATCAGGTGGGCGCACGATGGCGATGGATCGTTAAGGCGTCAATAAAAATGACGCCCCCGTCACCGATTAAATCCCGGTAAGGATTCGACTTTCCGTAACGGCGCCGGCTAGCCGTCGACCAGGCGCTGGAACATGTCGGCCAGCAGGGGCTCGAAGGCGCTGCGCTCGGGCTCGCCCAGGGCCGCCTCGCGGATCATGGTCTCCACCAGCAGGCCGATGAACAGGGACGAGAACAGGCGCGCGCGGGCTTCCGCGGCCTCGCCGCCCAGCCAGTCGCGGATCGGACCCATGAACCGCTCCTGCACCGTCTCGCTCAGCAGGTGCACGGTGGCCGGCGAGGTGGCGGCGCGCAGGATCATGCGAAAGCCGTCCATGCCCTGGCTGGTGCGGCCCGCGAAGATGTGGGCGATGCGCCGGCCGAAGTCCTCGCGCTCGCCGGTGAACAGCTGCGCCGAACGGACGGCGTCGCGCAGGCAGGCGTTGAACAGCCCCTGCTTGCCGCCGAAGTAGCGGTTGATCAGCGCCGCATCGACCCCCGCCTCGGCGGCGATGTCGCGCAGATAGGCGCCCTCGTAGCCGGAGCGGCCGAAGTGGATCTTGCCGGCGGCCAGGATCGCCGCGCGGGTGGCCTCGGCGTTGCGCTTCCTGACTTCCGGATGGCGCGCCCCGGGCCGGTCCGCCGGCGGGCAGGGCTCCGATGCGGCGTCGGGGCGGACGAGGGTGAGGTCGGCGGCAGGTTTAGTCATTGTCGAATGACTAGTTACGCCTGTCCCCCGGGCTTGTCATCCGCACGCTCGCCGCGTTGAACCTATCGGCCTGCTGGGAATTGTTGCAGCATGGACGTGACCTCCGCCGCCATCCGCCGCATCCGCTACGACGAGCGGGCGCAGAAGCTGTACGTACGGTTCGTCGACGGCGACGAATACCTCTACGTCGGCGTGCCCTCGACGGTGAACCAGGCCTTCCGCGAGGCGGACTCCAAGGGCCAGTACTTCGCCAAGGCGATCCGCGACCGGTATCCGTACAACAAGCTGAACTAGCGACCTTCTGCCTGCGTCCTCCCTCCCCCTTGTGGGGAGGGAAAGATCGCGCAGCGATCAGGGTGGGGAAGTGCGATGGAGCCCGCCGGCCAGCGAATTTGGTCTCTGCACCGGCAGGCGTTCCCCACCCTGCCCGCTTTGCGGGCTGTCCCTCCCCATGAAGGGGAGGGAGGAATAGAGCCTAGCCGCGCCGGTCCCGGTTGGCCTTGACCCTCAGGCGCAGGGCGTTGAGGCGGATGAAGCCGGCGGCGTCGCGGTGGTCGTAGGCGACCTTGCCCTCCTCGAAGGTGACCAGGTCCTGGTCGTAGAGGGAATAGGGGCTGGTGCGGCCGATGACGGTGACGTTGCCCTTGTAGAGCTTCACGCGGACCTGGCCGGTGACCATCTGCTGCGACAGGTCGATGGCGGCCTGCAGCATCTCGCGCTCGGGGGCGAACCAGAAGCCGTTGTAGATCAGCTCCGCATAGCGGGGCATCAGCTCGTCCTTCAGGTGCATCGAGCCGCGGTCGAGGGTGATCGACTCGATGCCGCGGTGGGCGGCCAAGAGGATGGTCCCGCCGGGGGTCTCGTAGACGCCGCGCGACTTCATGCCGACGAAGCGGTTCTCCACCAGGTCCAGGCGGCCGACGCCGTTGTCGTGGCCGAGCTGGTTGAGCCGGGTCAGCAGCGCCGCCGGCGACAGCCGCTCGCCGTCGATGGCGACCGGGTCGCCCTTCTTGAAGTCCATCGTGAAGATGGTCGGCTTGTCGGGCGCATCCTCCGGCGAGATCGTCCGCTGGTGCACGAACTCGGGGGCTTCCAGCGCCGGGTCCTCCAGCACCTTGCCCTCCGACGAGGAGTGCAGCAGGTTCGCATCGACGCTGAACGGCGCCTCGCCGCGCTTGTCCTTGGCGATCGGGATCTGGTTCTGCTCGGCGTACTCCAGCATCGCCTCGCGGGACTTGAAGTCCCACTCCCGCCAGGGGGCGATGATGCGGATGTCGGGCTCCAGGGCGTAGTAGCCGATCTCGAAGCGCACCTGGTCGTTGCCCTTGCCCGTGGCGCCGTGACAGACCGCGTCGGCGCCGGTCTTGCGGGCGATGTCGATCTGGGTCTTGGCGATCAGCGGCCGGGCGATCGAGGTGCCGAGCAGGTACTGGCCCTCGTAGACGGTGTTGGCGCGGAACATCGGGAACACGAAGTCGCGCACGAATTCCTCGCGCAGGTCCTCGATGAAGATGTTCTCCGGCTTGATGCCCAGCATCAGCGCCTTCTCGCGGGCGGGCGCCAGCTCCTCGCCCTGCCCCAGGTCGGCGGTGAAGGTCACCACCTCGCAGTGATAGGTGTCCTGCAGCCACTTCAGGATGATCGAGGTGTCCAGGCCGCCGGAATAGGCGAGGACGACTTTCTTGACGGGCTTTTCGGACATTTCGCTTCCTGGAGAGGGCCGCGAACGCGGCGGCCGGCCATGAGGGATTTCTGCCGCGCCTTTAAGGCCTTGATCGATGACAATTCAACCCTCGCCGGAAGCCGGCATGAAGCGGACAATAGGAATGTGCTAGCCGCCGCCGTCGCGCGTTCCCATGTAGCGTTCGGCGAGGAAGCAAACGGGAGATGAGCCTCATGGCCGCCGACAATCCACGCGACTGGATGTGGGGTGACGCCCTGGAAGTGATGGCGCGCGCCGAGCGGCTGCATCAGCAGCTGTTCCAGCCCATGCGCGGGGTCGCGCGGCGGCCGGTGTGGACCCCGCCGGTGGACGTGCTGGAGACCGACGACCAGGTGCTGATCATCGCCGCCCTGCCCGGCGTGGCCGAGGACGCCGTGTCCCTGGTGCTGGAGGGCGCGGTGCTGGTGATCGCCGGCGAACGGCAGCTGCCGGCCGAGGTGCGCGCCGCCCACATCCATCGCCTGGAGCTGCCGCAGGGCCGCTTCGAGCGCCGCGTGCCGCTGCCGGCGGGACGCTATGACCAGATCCGTCACCGCCAGGTGGACGGCTGTCTGCAGGTGAGTCTGAGGAAGAGCGCATGAGCACCGGAGGATCCATGGCCGATTCCGCCACCCCCGCCACGGCCGAGGTCCGCGCTCCGGACGGCGCCCGGCCGGCGCCCGAGCAGCGTGGCCCCTCAGACAAGAATCCGGGTCCGCCCAGCGACGCCTTCATCGTCGTGCCGGTGCGCGGCGCGGTGCTGTTCCCCGAGATCGTCGTGCCGCTGACCATCGGGCGGCCGATGTCGGTGGCCGCCGCCCAGCAGGCGGTGCGCGAGCAGCGCCAGGTGGTCGTGGTGCTGCAGAAGGACGCCGAGCAGGAGGCGCCGCGCACCGCGGCCGACCTCAGCACCATCGGCGTGGTGGCCAACATCCTGCGCTACGTCACCGGGCCGGGCGGCGAGCACCATCTGATCTGCCAGGGCGTGCAGCGCTTCCACATCACCGAGGTGCTGGACGGCTGGCCCTATCTGGTGGCCCGCGGCCTGCACCTGCCCGAACCCACCGACATCACGCCCCAGGTCGAGGCGCGGTTCCTGAACCTCAAGCAGCAGTCGCTGGAGATCCTCGACCTCTTGCCGCAGACCCCGCCGGAGCTGCGCGCCACCGTCGAGCAGATCAGCGCGCCCGGGGTGCTGGCCGACATGGCCGCCGCCTACACCGACGTGCCGCCGGCCGAGAAGCAGGAGGTGCTGGAGACCCTCGACCTGGTCCCGCGCCTGGACAAGGTCTCGCGCATGCTGGGCCACCGGCTGGAGGTGCTGCGGCTGTCGCGCGACATCGCCGGCCAGACCCAGGCGTCGCTGAGCAAGCGTCAGCGCGAGGCGTTGCTGCGCGAGCAGCTGGCCACCATCCAGCATGAGCTGGGCGAGGACGAGGGCAACACCGCCGAGATCGCCGAGCTGGAGGCCGCCGTCGCCAAGGCCGGCATGCCCGAGGAGGTCGAGGCCCAGGCCCGCAAGGAGCTGAAGCGGCTGCGGCGCATGCCGGACGCCAGCGCCGAGTACGGCATGATCCGCACCTATCTGGACTGGCTGATCGAGCTGCCGTGGAAGACGCCGGAGCCCAAGGCGATCGACATCGCCGAGGCGCGGGCGATCCTCGACGCCGACCACTACGGCCTGGAGAAGATCAAGACCCGGATCCTGGAGTTCCTGGCGGTGCGCAAGCTGGCGCCGGAGGGAAAGGCCCCGATCCTGTGCTTCGCCGGCCCGCCGGGCGTGGGCAAGACCTCGCTCGGCCAGTCGATCGCCAAGGCCATGGGCCGCAAGTTCGTGCGCGTCTCGCTGGGCGGGGTGCATGACGAGGCGGAGATCCGCGGCCACCGGCGCACCTATGTCGGGGCCCTGCCGGGCAACATCATCCAGTCGATCCGCAAGGCCGGCGCCCGCGACTGCGTGATGATGCTGGACGAGATCGACAAGATGGGCGCCGGCGTGCAGGGCGATCCCAACGCCGCCATGCTCGAGGTGCTGGACCCCGAGCAGAACGGGACCTTCCGCGACAACTACCTGGCCGTGCCGTTCGACCTGTCGCGGGTGGTGTTCATCGCCACCGCCAACATGCTGGAGAACGTGCCGGGCCCCCTGCGCGACCGCATGGAGGTGATCAGCCTGGCCGGCTACACCGCCGGCGAGAAGCTGCAGATCGCCAGGCGCTACCTGGTGCGCCGCCAGCTGGAGGCCAATGGGCTCAAGCCCGAGCAGGCGTCGATCGACGATGCGGCCCTGACCCGGATCATCGAGGGCTACACCCGCGAGGCCGGCGTGCGCTGGCTGGAGCGCGAGGTCGGCCGGGCCCTGCGCCATGCGGCGATGCAGATCGCCGAGGGCAAGGCGGCCAGCGTGCATATCGGCGAGGCCGACGTCGAGCCGATCCTGGGCGCCCTGCGCTTCGAGAACGAGGTGGCCATGCGCACGACCGTGCCGGGCGTGGCCACCGGCCTGGCCTGGACCCCGGTGGGCGGCGACATCCTGTTCATCGAGGCGGCCAAGACCCCCGGTGGCGGCCGGTTGATCCTCACCGGCCAGCTGGGCGAGGTGATGCGCGAGAGCGTGCAGGCGGCGCTGTCGCTGGTGAAGACCGAGGCGGCGACCCTGCAGATCGATCCCGCGGCGTTCGAGAAGGCCGACATCCACGTGCACGTGCCGGCCGGCGCCACGCCCAAGGACGGCCCGAGCGCGGGGGTGGCGATGTTCACAGCCCTGACCTCCCTGTTCACCGGCCGCCCGGTGCGCAGCGACACCGCCATGACCGGCGAGATCAGCCTGCGCGGCCTGGTGCTGCCGGTGGGCGGCATCAAGGAAAAGGTGGTGGCCGCCTCCGCCGCCGGCGTCACCCGGGTGATGCTGCCGGCGCGCAACCGCCGCGACTACGACGACATCCCGCAGGAGGTCCGCGACAAGCTGGAGTTCATCTGGCTGGAGCGGGTCGAGGACGCCATCAAGGCCGGCCTGGAGCCGGGCCATGCCCCCGATCCCGTAGCCGAGGCGGCCTTCGAAGGCGAGCTGAAGCCCTAGGCTTCTGCGGCGACGGCGGCGGAACCCCTCACCTTCCCACGCGCCTTGCTCTCGCAAGCCGCGTGGGCCCCTCCCTCTCCCTATGGGAGAGGTGAAGGGTCGGGGCGTCGCGAGGGCCTTATCATGCTGATCGCGCTGGGAAAAATACCTCTCCCATAGGGAGAGGGAGGGGCCCAAGGTCTGCGCGACAGCGCTGAGCTTGGGAAGGTGAGGGGTTCCGCCCTCTCCGCCCCTAAACCGATACCTGGGTCCCCAGCTCCACCACCCGGCCGGGAGGGATCTTGAAGAAGTCGGTGGGGTTGGCGGCGTTCTTCATCAGGAAGATGAACAGCCGGTCCTGCCACAGCGGCATGCCGGAATTCGACGACGGCACCACCGAGCGCCGTCCCAGGAAGAAGCTGGTGGCCATGATGTCGAACTTCAGGCCCTGCTTGCGGCACTGCGCCAGGGCCTTGGGGATGTTGGGGCTTTCCATGAAGCCGTAGGTCAGCACCACCTTGGTGAAGTCGCCGCTGGAGGCGCTGATCTTGATGCGGTCCTCCTCCTTGACCCGCGGGGTCTCGGCGGTGGCGACGGTCAGGATCACGTTCTTCTCGTGCAGCACCTTGTTGTGCTTGAGGTTGTGCATCAGCGCCACGGGGGCGACGTCGGGCTCGGAGGTCAGGAAGATCGCCGTGCCGGCGGCCCGGTGCGGCGGGCGCACGGCCAGGATCTCGATCAGCTCCTTCAGGGGCACGCTGTCGCGGCGGGTCTTCTCGGAGAGGATCTGCACCCCGCGCGACCAGGTCCACATCAGGGTCACCATGGCCGCGCCGAACGCCAGCGGCAGCCAGGCGCCGTCCGGGATCTTCAGCAGGTTCGAGGAGATGAAAGTCATGTCGACGATCGCCAGCGGGATCAGCAGGGCGGCGATCTGCAGGTTGTTCCACTTCCAGATCCGCTTGGCGACGACGTAGGCCAGCAGGGTGTCGACGAACATCGCCCCGGTCACGGCGATGCCGTAGGCCGAGGCCAGGCGGTGCGAGTTCTGGAACACCACCAGCAGCACCAGCACCCCGGTCATCAGCAGGCTGTTGACGGCCGGCACGAAGATCTGCCCGGCCTGGGTCTCGGAGGTGCGCTTGATGTCGAGCCTGGGCAGCAGGCCCAGCTGCACCGCCTGCTGGGTCATCGAGAAGGCCCCGGTGATCACCGCCTGGCTGGCGATCACGGTGGCGGCGGTCGCCAGGATCAGCACCGGCCAGTAGGCGAAGTCCGGGATCATGCTCCAGAACGGGTTCAGCCGCGCCCCGACGTCGTGCATCTCGCCGGCGTGCAGCACGTGCGCGCCCTGGCCGAGATAGTTCAGCGCCAGGCAGGGGAACACCAGGAACAGCCACGCCGCGCGGATCGGGCTGCGGCCGAAATGCCCCATGTCGGCGTAAAGCGCCTCGGCCCCGGTCACGGCCAGGAACACGCTGCCCAGGATGACGAAGCCGACGAAGCCGTTCTCGATCAGGAACTGGATCCCGTAGCCGGGCCAGAAGGCGCGGAAGATGCTGAGATCCTCCTTCAGGTGGAACAGCCCCAGGGCGCCCAGCACCAGGAACCACACGGCGGTGATCGGGCCGAAGAAGGCGGCCATCCGGTGGGTGCCGCGCGACTGCGCCAGGAACAGGGCCACCAGCAGGCCGGCGGCGGCCGGCAGCACATAGGGTGCGAACATATGCCCCAGGTGCGGCGCGTCCTTCAGGCCCTCGGCGGCGGACAGCACCGAGATCGCCGGGGTGATGATGCCGTCGCCGTAGAACAGCGAGGCGCCGGCGATGCCCAGCAGGAAGATCGGCAGGGCGCGGCGGCCGACCGCGCGCTGCGCCAGCGCCATCAGCGCCAGGGTGCCGCCCTCGCCCTTGTTGTCGGCGCGCATCAGGAAGATGACGTACTTCACGGTGACGATCAGGGTCATGGCCCAGATCACCAGCGACACCACCCCCAGCACGGCGTCTTCAGGCCGGCCGACGGCCTTGGAATGGCCCAGCGCCTCGCGCATGGCGTAAAGCGGGCTGGTGCCGATGTCGCCGAACACCACGCCGACCGAGCCGAGGGCGAGCGCCAGGAAGCCCTGCGGCTTGGCCCCGTGCCCGGCATGTTCGGAGGATGTCTCGGAAACGGCCGGTTCGTCCTTGGCGGGCGCGGCGGGGGCTTCAACAGCCAATTCGATCTCTCCGGGGACGCTGCGGCGACTCGACGAGGCGCGCGGCCGACCCATGGCGACGGCGGCGCGCGATACACCCAATCCCGGACCGGTTCAATCGGGGGCCTCCGCGACGCGGCCTGAACATTTGCTTTTCAACCCGCGAGCGACGAGCCTAGGTTCCTGGCTGGCGCCACAACGCCCCAACTTCCCTAAGGCGCCAAGTCCTCCCATCTAATTGACATGTCCGACAGCCAGAAATTCCCCGTTGCGGCCCATACGCTGGCCTACCTTGCCCACAAGCAGGCGACGGGTCCGGCCGCGGCGGTGTCCAGCGCCGAGCTGGCGGCCTCGGTGCCGACCAATCCGGTGGTGGTGCGACGGGTCACGGCGCTGCTCTCCAAGGCCGGCCTGATCTCCACCCGCACCGGCGCCAGCGGCGGGGCCTGGCTGCTGCGCCCGGCGTCGCAGATCTCCCTGTCCGAGGTGCTGCGGGCGGTGAACGGCTGCGCCAAGCTGGGCGTTGCGCCGGCGGGGGCGCAGGGCTGCCCGGTGGGTGCGCGCATTCCCGACGCCATCCGCGCCGCCATCGAGGCCGCCGACGAGGCCGCCGCCGCCCGACTGGGGCAGATTTCGGTGGCGGACCTGCTGGACGGCGATCCGGCCGACACGGACAAGAGCGCGGCGGCGTAGGGCGGCCTAGGGCGAGGTCCGGCTTCGGCCATCCGCCGGCTTCGGCCATCCGCCACCTGTGGCGGCAATACTCCGCCCGCCGTCCGGGCCTCGCTGAGGCCGTGCAGGGTCTCGTCCGCCCCGGTTCGGCCACAGGCCAAGCCGTTCATGTAAAGCGTGGCCGTGAGCCCTTCCCCTGGGAGCCGCAGGCGCCCATCTGCGTTGGAGAGGTGGGCGGTTCACGGGGAGGGGCGAGCGTTCGCCCCAGAGGAGCGAAGGATGATCAACGCCGACCAATGCCGAAAGCGCGCCAACCGGTTGCTGCGCCGGGCGACCAGGATCGCCGACCCCGACGCCCGCGCCGCCTACCAGGAACAGGCTCGCTCATGGATGTCGCTCGCGCGGCTCGCGCGGTGGGACCAGCTGTTCGGCGGCGAGGACGGCGGCAAGCTGCTGCACTGACCCGTCGCCCGCGAACCCGCCCGAAGCCGCCATGTCGCCTGACCGCGTGACGGCGCCCCGAACCGGCGCCACATAGGGGCATGGCCGATCCAGTCGACCCAGCCTCTCCGGCCAACGGCGCCCCGACAGCGGCGGTGACGCGCGCGCTGGAGCCGTCCGCCACAGCGCGCAACGCGCTGGTGGTGATTGCGGCGATCGCCGTGGGCGCCGCCCTGCGCTGGATGGGCGGCATCATCACGCCCCTGCTGCTGGCGCTGTTTCTGCTGATCATGGTCGACGGCCTGGCGCGCACCGTGCGCCGGCGGATCCCCGCGGTCTCCGAGGGCGTCGCGACCGCCGCCGCCCTGCTGCTGGCCGCCGGCGCCTTTGCCGCGTCGGCCTGGGTGGTGGCCGCCTACGCCGGCGACTTCGTGGACAAGCTCACAGGCTACGGCGCCCGGCTCGACGAGCTGCTCGACCGCATGGCCGCCGCGGTCGGCGCGCCGACGCCGCCCAGCATCGACACCCTGTTCGCCCGCTTCGATCCTGGCAACTACATCGGCGCCGTCGCCGAGGTGCTGCAGAACTTCGCCTCCAACGCCGTGCTGGTGCTGATCTACCTGGGTTTCCTGATCGCCTCGCGCGCGGCCTTCGAGAGCAAGCTGAAGCGGATGTTCCGCAGCGAGGATGGCCGGCAGGGCGCGCTGCGGCTGATGGATCACGTACGCGACAGCGTCGAGCGCTACCTGTGGATCCAGACGGTCACCGGGCTGATGATCGCCCTGGCTTCGTGGGTGGTGATGGCCCTCGCCGGGCTCGACAACGCCTTCTTCTGGGCCTTCCTGATCTTCGTCGTGAACTATGTGCCGATCGTGGGGGCCGCGGCCGGCATCCTGCTGCCGGCGCTGTTCGGCCTGGTGCAGTTCGACGACTACGTCCGGCCGCTGATCCTGCTGCTGGCGCTGTGGGCGATCACCTTCGTGGTCGGCAACGTCATCCTGCCCCGCATGCAAGGCGACAGCCTGAACATGGATCCGGTGATCGTGCTGCTGTCGCTGGCCTTCTGGGGCGCGATCTGGGGCATGCCGGGCATGTTCATGTCGACGCCGCTGACCGTGCTGGTGATGGTGATCCTGGCGCAGTTCGAGGGCGCGCGCTGGATCGCCATCCTGCTGTCCGCCGACGGGGATCCGGACCGCTGGCGCGAGACGCCCCCGGCCGTCGCGGCTCCTCCGTAACGTAAGCGTGAAGCTGGCCGCGCTTTAAAGTTGTGCCAAACGGTCTATCTAAACCTTGCCCGGTCGCCAGTTCCGGGCGGCCGGCGTCACCCCCCCGCATGCCGGCCGAAGAGGCAAAGAGACGGCCGCCGCGATCCCCCCCTGCGGTCCGGGCGTCTGGCGCCGCCGGTGTCAAAACCGGCGGCGCGGCCTCGTTTCGGCGGGAATTTTGCGCGAAAGCCGGTCGATCGTGCGCGAATTGGCCCCGTTTGGCGCGCAAATCGTCGTCATTCGGCAATGCTTCCGTCGCCGGAAGGGACTAGGGTCCCGGCCATGCCGCTGGATCATCCCGCCCCTCCCGCCGGCCCTCTGGCCGACGCCTTCCGCCAAGAGATCGCCCGCCAGAGCCTGCCAGACGCGGGCGCGGACGCCTTCATTGCCAGTGTCCTGGCCGACTATCGCCCCGAGGAGCTGCCCGGCTTCGGCGAGGGCGCCCTGGCCGCTCGCCTGGCGGACTTCTGGGCCTGGGGCCAGGCGTGGGATGGCGGCGCGCCCAGCGTGCGGATCATTCCGCGGGTCGCCTGGCCAAGCGACTCCGGGTCGGGCGAGGCCGCCGACGTGCTGGAGATCGTCCAGCGCGACGCCCCCTTCCTGGTCGACAGCGTGATGGGCGAGGTGGGCGAGGCGCGCGCCAGCGTGCGCGCCATGTTCCACCCCATGGTCGCGGCCGGCGGCCGGCGCACCTCGATGATCCAGGTCTGGCTGGAGCCGCTTTCCGAGAGCCGCCACGCCGGCCTGCTGGACGGGGTGCGGGCGGCCCTGGCCGACGTGCGCGCCGCGGTCGACGACTTCCCGGACCTGCTGGCGCTGATGGCCCGCTCCATCAAGGACCTGGAGCGCGCGCCGCTGGCCGCCGCCGACAAGGACGCCCTGGCCGAGGACCTGGCCTTCCTGCGCTGGCTGGACGCCGGCCACTTCGTGTTCCTCGGCGGCCGCACCTACGAATACCCGCGCACCGCCGACGGCGGCTACGCGGCCGAGGAGCCGCTGTACGAGCCGCAGGGCAGCCTGGGCGTGCTGCGCGATCCCGACCGCACGGTGCTGCGCCGCGGCAGCGAGCCGGCGATCCTGTCCCCGGCCCTGCGCCGGCGCCTGGAACGGGCCGAGCCGGTGATCGTGGCCAAGGCCAACCTGCGCTCGCGCGTGCATCGGCGCGGCTACATGGACTACGTCGGCGTGCGCCGCTATGGCGACGACGGACGAGCCTCGGGCGAGGTGCGCTTCGTCGGCCTGTTCACCGCCGAGGCCTACGACGAACCGGCGCACGAGACGCCGATGATCCGGCGCAAGGTGGCGCATGTCCTGGCCCGCGCCGGGCACGCCGCCGGCAGCCACAACGCCGTGCGCCTGACCAACATCCTGGAGAGCTATCCGCGCGACGAGCTGTTCCAGATCTCGGAGGACGAGCTGCTGGAAACGGCGCTCGGCATCCTGCACCTGTCGGACCGCCCGCGGGTGAAGCTGTTCCTGCGCCGCGACCCCTTCGACCGGTTCGTCTCGATCCTGCTGTACGTGCCGCGCGAGCGCTACGACCAGCGCCTGCGCGAGCGGGCCGGCGAGCTGCTGGCCCGGGCGTTCGGCGGCCGGGTCTCGGCCTATTATCCGGCGTTCTCCGACGCGCCCCTCGCGCGCGTGCACTACATCATCGGCCTGACTCCCGGCGACCACCCGGAGCCCGACGTGGCCATGCTGGAAGCGCAGGTGGCGACCATCGCGCGCACCTGGGAGGACGACTTCGAGGACGCGGCGCGCCGGCAGGTGGCCGACCCGCTGACCCTGGCCCAGCTGCTGGGCGAGTTCGGCGGCGCCTTCGCCGTCGGCTACAAGGACCGCTACGGCGCCGACGAGGCGGTGGCGGACGTCGGCATGCTGGCCGCCCTGGCGCCGGGCGAGGTCGGCGTGCGGGCCTTCCGCGCGGCGAACGACTCCCCGCTGCAGTTCCGGCTGAAGCTCTATCGCCGCGATCCCGCGCCGATCCCGCTCGCCGAGGTGCTGCCGATCCTCGACAACATGGGCCTGCGGGCGCTGGTGGAGGACGGCTATCGCCTGGCGCCGCGGCTGCCGGACGGTTCAGCCGGCGACGCCTGGGTGCACGAGTTCCTGCTGGAGGACCATCGCGGCGAGCGGCTGGTGTTCGCCGAGGTGCGCGAGCCGTTCGAGGCCGCCTTCCGCGCCTGCTGGACCGGCGCGGCGGAGAACGATCCGTTCAACCGCCTGGTGCTGGAGCTCGCCCTGCCGTGGCGCGAGGCCGCCCTGGTGCGCGCCCTGGCGCGCTATCGCCAGCAATCCGGCCTCGACCCCAGCCAGGCGGTGCAGGAGGCGGCCGTCGCCGAGCACCCCGGCGTCACCCGGCTGATCCTCGACCTGTTCAAGGTGCGCTTCGACCCGGCCGTCGCCGCCACCAAGGAGCAGCGCCGGGAACGCGCCCTCGCGGTGGAGGCCGAGATCGAGGCGGCGCTGCAGGCGGTGGAGAGCCTCGACGCCGACAGGGTGCTGCGCCGCCTGGCGGCGCTGGTGGGCGCCATCACCCGCACCAACTATTTCCAGCCCGACGAGGACGGCGCCGACAAGGGCTACATCGCCTTCAAGGTGGCCAGCCGCGAGCTGGCCGACCTGCCGGCGCCCAAGCCGTTCCGCGAGATCTTCGTCGCCGCCCCGCACGTCGAGGGCGTGCACCTGCGGTTCGGCCCGGTGGCGCGCGGCGGCCTGCGCTGGTCCGACCGGCGCGACGACTTCCGCACCGAGGTGCTGGGCCTGGTCAAGGCGCAGCAGGTCAAGAACGCGGTGATCGTGCCGGTGGGCTCCAAGGGCGGCTTCTTCCCCAAGGCGCTGCCGCGCGGCGGAACGCCGGACGCGGTGCGCGCCGAGGCGATCCGCGCCTACAGGACCTTCCTCTGCGGCCTGCTGGACCTGACCGACAACATCGACGCCGACGGCGCGGTGATCCATCCGCCCAGCGTGGTGATCCACGACGCCGACGACCCCTATCTGGTGGTGGCGGCCGACAAGGGCACGGCCACCTTCTCGGACATCGCCAACGGCGTGGCCGAGGCCTACGGCTTCTGGCTGGGCGACGCCTTCGCCTCCGGCGGCTCGGCGGGCTACGACCACAAGGCCATGGGCATCACCGCCCGCGGCGCCTGGGAAGGCGTCAAGCGCCATTTCCGCGAACTGGGCAAGGACATCCAGGCCGAGCCGTTCACCGCCGTGGGCGTCGGCGACATGTCCGGCGACGTGTTCGGCAACGGCATGCTGCTGTCCAAGGCCACCCGGCTGATCGCCGCCTTCGACCATCGCCACGTGTTCCTCGACCCGAACCCGGACGCCGAGCGCTCATGGGCCGAGCGCAGGCGGCTGTTCGACCTGCCGCGCTCGTCGTGGGACGACTACGACCGGGCGGCCCTCTCGCCCGGCGGCGGCGTCTTCGCGCGCACCCTGAAGTCCGTGCCGGTCAGCGACGAGGTCAAGGCGGCGCTGGACATCAAGGCTGACGAGCTGTCGCCGGCCGAGCTGATCGTCGCGATCCTCAAGGCGCGGGTGGAGCTGCTCTATCTCGGGGGCATCGGCACCTATGTGAAGGGCCATTTGGAAACCAACCTCGACGTCGGCGACAAGGCCAATGACGCGGTGCGGGTGAGCGGCCGCGAGCTGCGCTGCAAGGTGGTGGGCGAGGGCGCCAACCTCGGCTTCACCCAGGCCGGGCGCATCGAGTTCGCCCTGGCAGGCGGGCGCATCGACACCGACGCCATCGACAACTCGGCCGGCGTCGACACCTCCGACCATGAGGTGAACATCAAGATCCTCACCGGCATGGCCGAGCGCGCCGGCGAGCTGACCCGTCCCGACCGCGACGTGCTGCTGCAGTCGATGACCGACGAGGTCGCCAGCCACGTGCTGGCGCACAACTATGACCAGACGCTGTCGCTGTCCCTGCAGCAGGTCGAGGCGGCGGCGGATCTGGACGCGCACGACGACTTCATGACCGATCTGGAGCGCCGCGGCCGGCTGGACCGGGCGCTGGAAGGCCTGCCGGGGCCGCAGGCGATCCAGGCCCGCCGCGAGGCCGGCAAGGGCCTGACCCGGCCCGAGCTGGCGGTGCTGCTGGCCTACGGCAAGCTGGACCTGTTCGACGACGTGATCGACACCGCCGCGCCGGACGATCCCTGGTTCCAGGCGACGCTGGAGGCCTATTTCCCCAAGGCGATGCTGCGCTTCGACGAAGCGATGAAGCGCCACCGTCTGCGCCGCGAGATCATCGCCACCGTGCTCGGCAACCAGATGATCAACCTCTGCGGCCCGACCTTCCCGCGACGCCTGCGCCAGGCCGCCGGCTGCGGCGTGGCCGAGCTGGTGGTGGCGTTCGAGGCGGCCCGGCAGGTGCTGCGCTTCGACGAGACCTGGGCGCGGGTGGCGGCGCTGGACGGCAAGGTCCCCGCCGCCGGCCAGATCGCCCTGTTCCGCGAGCTGTCCTATGTGCTGCGCGGCGAGACGTTCTGGCTGGCGCGCAAGGCCGGGCGCGACGGCGCCGGGGTGCAGGCGCTGGTCGGCGCCTATCAGCCGGCCGTCGACAGGCTGAAGACCCTGGTGCCCGCGGTGCTCTCGCCGTTCGAGCAGAAGGCGGCGGTGCGCCGCGCGGCCGGCTGGATCAAGGCCGGCGCGCCGCGCGACATCGCCCACTCCGTGGCGCTGATGCGTCCGCTCACCGTGGCCGCGACCCTCACCGACCTGGCTGCGGGCTCGAGCTGGTCGCTGGACGCGGCGGCGCGGGTCTACCACCGGGTCGGCGGGGTGTTCGGCTTCGACAAGCTGCGCGCCGCAGCCGGCTCTCGCACCGGCGGCGACGCCTACGAGCGCCTGGCCGTGCGCCGGCTGATCGAGGACATGCTCAGCGAACAGGCCGCCCTGACCGGTTCGGTGATGGCCTTCTCCGGCAAGGCCGAGGCCGGCGAGGGCGCCGACGTCGCCCGCGGCGCGGTGTCCTCGTGGTCCGCCCTGCGGCCGGACGCGGTCCGCGCCGTCAAGCGCACCCTGGACGAGATCGAAAAGGCCGGCGGCGGCTGGACCTTCGCCAAGCTGACCATCGCCAACGCGGCCCTGCGGGAACTGGCAGGGTCGTAGAGGCATCCTCCCTCCCCTTCATGGGGAGGGAAAGATCGCGAAGCGATCAGGGTGGGGAACTGAGATGGCGAGCGCCGGCTAACGACTTTGGCCTCTGCGCCGGCAGGCGTTCCCCACCCTGCCCGCTGCGCGGGCTGTCCCTCCCCATAAAGGGGAGGGCAGAGGCTACCAGATCCGCACGCGGTCGTTCGGCGCCACGTAGTACTTGTCGCTCGGCTGCACGTCGAAGGCGGCGTACCAGCCGTCGTTGTTGCGCGCCGGGCCGATCACGCGGAACTGGGCGGCCGAGTGCGGATCGGTCTTGGTCTGCTGGATGGCGGCGTCCTGGCGCTGCTTCTGGCGCCACACCTGGGCCCAGGCCAGGAACACCCGCTGGTCGCCGGTCAGGCCGTTCAGCACCGGCGGCGTCCTGCCCTTCAGCGCGGCGTGGTACGCGTCCAGCGCCAGCAGCAGCCCGCCCATGTCGGCGATGTTCTCGCCCATGGTCAGCTGGCCGTTGATCGGATAGCCCGCCACCGGCTGGTAGCTGTCGTACTGCGCGCCCAGGCGGTCGGCCTGCGCCTTGAACTTGGCGGCGTCCTCCGCCGTCCACCAGTCGGTCAGCACCCCCAGAGGGGGAAGAGAATCGCAGCATCGGCCCTCGGTCTCTTCCCCCTCTGGGGGAAGTACCCGCGAAGCGGGGGTAGGGGGCTCCAGCGGAGAACGGTTGCCCTAGTGCCGGAACACCCGCACGCCGGTGAAGGCCATGGTGATGCCGGCCGCGTCGGCGGCGGCGATCACCTCGTCGTCGCGGATCGAGCCGCCCGGCTGGATCACCGCGGTCGCCCCCGCCTCGACCGCCTGGATCAGGCCGTCGGCGAAGGGGAAGAAGGCCTCGGACGCGCAGGCCGAGCCCTTGGCCAGACTTTCCGGCAGGCCGGCCGCCTCCGCCGCCTCGCCGGCGCGCAGGGCGGCGATGCGGGCGCTATCGCGGCGGTTCATCTGTCCGGCGCCGATGCCGCCGGTCTGGCCGTCCTTGGCGAAGACGATGGCGTTGGACTTCACGTGCTTGGCGATGGTGAAGGCGAACAGCATGTCGCGCACCTCCGCCTCGGTCGGCTGGCGCCTGGTGACGATCTTCAGGTCGGCCGGCGTGATCCGTGCGGTGTCGCGGGTCTGCACCAGGAAGCCGCCGGCCACCGAGCGGAACACCTCGCCGGGCGCCATCGGGTCGGGCATCTGGCCGGTCAGCAGCAGGCGCAGGTCCTTGCGCCGCTTGAACACGGCGATGGCGTCGTCATCGGCTTCCGGGGCGATCACCACCTCGAAGAAGATCTTCACCATGGCCTTGGCCGTGGCCGCGTCCAGCCGCCGGTTCATGGCGACGATGCCGCCATAGGCCGACACCGGGTCGCACTGCAGCGCCTTCTCGTAGGCGTTCATCAGGTCGCCGGCGATCGCCACGCCGCAGGGATTGGCGTGCTTGATGATGGCCACGGCCGCATGCGCCGCGGGGTCGAACTCGGCCGCCAGCTCCAGCGCCGCGTCGGTGTCGTTGACGTTGTTGAACGACAGTTCCTTGCCCTGCAGCTGGCGGGCGGTGGCCACGCCCGGGCGCGGGTTGGCGAAGGTGTAGAACGCCGCCTGCTGGTGCGAATTCTCGCCGTAGCGCATCACCTGGCGCAGGTCGCCGGCGATGGTCTTGCGCGCGGGCCACGGCTCGCCGGGCGCCTCGGTGGTCTGGCCGGCGAACCAGGCGGCGATGGCGCCGTCGTAGGCGGCGGTGCGGGCATAGGCGCGGGCGGCCAGCTTGCGGCGCAGGGCCAGGGTGGTGGCGCCGGTGGCCTCCAGCGCGGCCAGCACCTCGGCCATGTCCTCCGGCGCGGTGCAGACCGCCACATAGGGATGGTTCTTGGCCGCCGAGCGGATCATCGCCGGGCCGCCGATGTCGATGTTCTCGACGCACTCGTCGAACGCGGCGCCCTTCGCCACCGTGGCCTCGAACGGGTAGAGGTTGACGTACAGCAGGTCGATGCCGCCGATGCCGTGCTCGGCCATGGCCTGGGCGTGCTCCGGCGCGTCGCGCACCCCCAGCAGGCCGCCGTGCACCACCGGGTGCAGGGTCTTCACCCGACCGTCCATCATCTCCGGGAAGCCGGTCAGGTCGGAGACGTCCTTTACCGCCAGTCCCGCGGCGGCGATCGCCGAGCGGGTGCCGCCGGTGGAGACCAGCTCCACGCCGAGCGCGGCCAGGGCCTTGGCGGTCTCGATCAGGCCGGTCTTGTCGGACACCGAGATCAGGGCTCGGCGGACCGGGGCCTTGTCGGGGGCGGGGGGGAACTGGGGCGCTGCGGGCACGGCGATCTCCTGGCTTGAGGTGTGATCGCCCAGGCGCGCGGCGGAGAGAACCCGCGCTCCCCGGTGGTGCCCCACCTCGATCGCCAGTCACGCGGATGGCGGGGTCATAGTCCCGGCGCGGGCACCGGTCAACGCGACGCCGCGGCGTTTGTACCATCCTACCCAATTTAGGCGCCGCGCCCTTGTGTGGCGCCGCCGCCACACGCACATGCGCTCCATGACCGGGGGGTCAGTTGGGAAGCCCTCGGACGATGACTCTGGACAATCGCTGCGCCGACTGCGAACGCGGACCCTGCGCGCAGCACCTCGCGCCGGCCGAGCTGACCCGTCGCTCCCGCCCCGTCGCAGAGGCCTGCGCAGCGGTGGATCCCGAGCGCCTGAAGATCCGGCCCTGCGAAGTGCTGCAGTGCGTGATGTGCGGCGACAGCAACGCCAGCATCGCCGAACGCCTGGGCATCTCGGTGTCGACGGTGAAGTATCACCTGCGCCGCATCGTCGCCCAGGCCGCCCGGCGCCCGGCCAACGACATCTAGGGTTCAACCCCGGGCGGGGCCGGGGCTAGGGTGCGGCGACGGACAGCAGGAGGTCGCCATGGCGGACAGGCCGCTCACGCAGGAGCAGACTCCCACCGAGGATCAGGGCCGCACCGAACAGCAGCGCAAGTGGAGGGCCTCGGTGCGCGCCTCGCTGGAGACGACCACCGGCCGGTCGCTGGCGCAGTGGGTCGAGATCGCCGGACAATGCCCGGAGACCCGGCCCAGGGCGCGACAGAAATGGTTCAAGGACGTGCATGGCCTGGGCCAGAACTACGCCATGCTGGTGATGGGCGAGGCGGCCCGGGCGGCCGGGGTCCCGCGCAGCACCCCCGAACAGACCGCCGCCGCCCTCTGGACCGACGCCAACGCCGCCGCGATCGCCCGCGCGCTGCAGGCCAAGGTCGACGCCATCGACGGCGCCATCACCGGCCAGCGCAAGACCTACGCCACCTGGTCGCGCCGCTACGCCTTCGCCGCCGCACGGCCAGGCCGCCCGGCCAGCACCGTGCGGCTGGGCCTGGCGCTGGAGCCGGACGCCGATCCCAGGCTGTCGCCGCCCGGGCGGGAAGGCTGGTCGGAGCGGCTGAAATCCACATTGGTGCTCGTTTCGGCGACAGAGGTGGATGCGGCCGTCGCCACGTTGCTGAGGCAGGCGTTCGCGGCGAGCTGAGGGCGGAGCCGGCGGAGCCCCTCACCTTCCCAACCGCTGCGCGGTCGGGCCCCTTCCTCTCCCTCGAGGGAGAGGAGTCTGTGAGCAGGCGCCGCCAGCTTTGCTTTTCCTCTCCCTGCAGGGAGAGGAAGGGGCCCGCGCCCGTCAGGGCGTGGGAAGGTGAGGGGCTCCGCCGACCGCGGCCTTAAACCCTACGCCCGCCCCAGCTTCCAGCGCACCCGGCCGCCGGCCTCCAGCCGGAACAGGCCCGACAGGATCACCACCTCGACGCCGCGCGGTTCGCCGTCGGTCCAGCGGCTGGCGGAGCCCAGGCTGATCTCCGCCGCGTCGGTGCGCAGCCACCAGCCCGGGTCGTGGCCATGGCGGATCAGCACGCTCTTGCCGTCCATGGCGATCGAGGCGCGCACGTCGGCGCATAGCGGAAAGCGGATCGCGTACAGCACGAAGCGGCGCCGGTCGCCCTTCAGCGCCTTGGTGGGCATGAAGCGGTCCTCGCCGCGCAGCTCGCCGGCGGCGCCGTCGACATACAGCCGCCGCTCGGCCCGCACGCCCAGGCGGTCCATCCAGGCGTCGTGGCTGATCTCCAGCAGCGCCACCCCGTCGCCCTCGCTGCGCCGCGGCGTCACCCGCCAGCCGGCGCCGGCCAGCCGCGCGCCCAGGCTCCAGGCCGACAGGCCCTGCAGCGGCGCGCCGGGCGAGGCGTCGTCCAGGGTCACGCCGGCCGCCGCTTCGGAGCACCGCGCCGCGCCGCCGGGTCCAAACGCCGGCGACCAGCCCGGACCGGAGATCAGCCGCTGTCCCCCGGCCAGCACCTCGATCGCCCCCGGTTGGGCGCAGGCGGCGGTCGACCAGGGGCCCTGGGCCGGCGCGCCGGCGTCGGCGAACACCTGCAGCGCCCCGGCGTCCAGCCGCTGATAGCCGCTCTCGCGCAGGGCCGGCGGCACGCCGCGGGCCTCGTCGTCATGCGCCAGGGCCGCCAGGATGCGCGCGTGGCTGGCCTCGCCGCCGCCCTGCGCCGCCGCCAGCCGTCCGTCGGCCAGGCTGAAGAACCGCACCGCCGCGCTCAGCCGGTCGATGGCGCGCGACACCTCCGCCGGCGGCGGGCGGCCCAGCTGGCTCAGCACCTCGTCGAGGGTCAACAGATCGAACAGCAGCTCCAGCGCCGCCTCGGGGCTGCGCGAGGCGTGACCGCCGTCGGCCAGCACCGCCTGCGGCAGGCGCCGCTCCAGCCGCCGCAGCGCCCGTTCGCGCAGGCGCGCCGGCCCGGGTCCGGCCAGCACCCCGGCGGCGATCGCCGCGGCGGCGGCGCGCTCGGCCGCGTGGCCGGCGTCGTCGCCGATGGCCAGCAGCTGGCGCGCCTGCCGCGAGAGGTCGGCGAGGATCGCCGCCCCCTCTGCATCCGAGGCGGCGGCCAGCAGCGCCGGGGCGGCGACGGCCAGGCTCACCGCCCGGCGGCGCAGCACCTCGCCCTCCCAGGCGAAGGCGTTCCAGCGGGCGAACAGCCGCCGCCACGCCAGGCTCAGCCGCAGGGCCTCGGCCACCCCCGCGGGACCGGCCGCGACCAGGTCGGCTATCCAGGTAAAGCCGTGCTGCCAGGCGGCGAAGGCGCGGCTGGGCGCCGGCCGGTTCCAGGGATCGGCGCCGGGGCCCAGCGACAGCGCCTCGCCGGCGAAGCGCCAGTCACCGGCGATCAGCCGCTCGCCTCGCGCCGGATCGGCCGGCCGCAGCGCCGGCGCCCGGGCGGCCAGGCCCCGCGGACGCCCGCCGGACAGGGCCAGGGCGTGGAAGGGCGTCGCCGACCACTCCACCGCCAGCCGCCGGGCCGGCGCCAGCGCCAGGGCGTGCAACAGGGCGCCGGAACCGCCGCCGCCCCTGCCCCCTGCGCCCCCCATGGCCTGCCTCAGTCGCCTCTCAGGGCGCGGATGTTGTCGGCGTAGGCGGACGGGCCGCCCTTGAACACGGCGGTGCCGGCGACCAGGGCGGTGGCCCCGGCCGCGACGCACAGCTTCGCCGTCTCAGGATTCACCCCGCCGTCCACCTCCAGGGTGATGTCGCGGCCGGTGGCGTCGATCATCGCGCGCAGGCGGGCGATCTTGTCCAGCTGCGAGCGCATGAAGCTCTGGCCGCCGAAGCCGGGGTTGATCGACATCACCAGGATGTGGTCGACCTCGTCCATCATCCACTCGATGGTCTCGGGCAGGGTCGAGGGGTTGAACACCACCCCGGCCTTGGCCCCGATCTCGCGGATGCGCTTGAGCGTGCGGTTCAGGTGCGGGCCGGATTCCGGATGCACGCTGATGATGTCGGCGCCGGCGTCGCGGAACGCCTCCAGGTAGGGGTCGACCGGCGCGATCATCAGGTGCACGTCGAACGGGATCGACGCGTGCGGCCGAAGCGCCTTCACGATGTCGGGGCCCAGGGTGATGTTGGGCACGAAATGGCCGTCCATCACGTCCACATGCACCCAGTCCGCCCCCGCCGCCTCGATGGCGCGCACCTCCTCGCCGAGCTTGGCGAAATCCGCGGCCAGGATCGAGGGAGCGATGATGGTCATGCCCAGGACTTAACGCGAGCCGCGGCACGGTGGAAGGGTCGGCTTGGCCGCAGGGCGCGGGCGTGGCCCCGTAACCCCTCACCCTCCCGCCCGCCTTGCTCCCGCAAGGCGCGCGGGCCCCTCCCTCTCCCTATGGGAGAGGGTGAGCCAGGGCGATGCTTGCGCGTGCTAACCTGCGGATTACGCTATGAAATCACCTCTCCCATAGGGAGAGGGAGGGGCCCATGGCGCAGCCATGGGAGGGTGAGGGGTTCCGCCCTTCCACCCCCCTAGGCCGGCCGGCGTGCGCGCATGGCCTGGGCGATGGTGCCGTCGTCGAGCCAGTCGAGTTCGCCGCCGACGGGGACGCCGCGCGCCAGCATGGTCACCTGCACGCCGGCGTTGGCCAGCCGGTCGGCCACGTAGTGGGCGGTGGTCTGGCCGTCGACCGTGGCGGGCAGCGCCAGGATCACCTCGCGCACGGCGCCCTCGCTGGCGCGCGCCACCAGGCCGCCGACGCGCAACGCCTCCGGACCCACCCCGTCGAGCGCCGAGAGCAGTCCGCCCAGCACGTGGTAGCGGCCGCGGAAGGCCCCGGCCCGCTCCATGGCCCACAGGGCGCCGACCTCCTCGACCACGCAGATCAGCGCCTCGTCGCGCGTGCGGTCGGCGCAGATGGCGCACGGGTCGGTGGTGTCCAGCGCGCCGCAGGTCTGGCAGGTCTTCACCTTTTCGGCGGCGTCCGCCAGGGCCGAGGCCAGGGGCGCCAGCAGCGCCTCGCGCTTCTTCAGCAGCTGCAGCGCCGCGCGCCGGGCCGAGCGGGGGCCAAGCCCGGGCAGCTTCGCCAGCAGGCTGATCAGGCGCTCGATCTCGGGTCCGGCGGAAGCGGCCACAACGGGTCCGGCGTCAGAACTTCGGCATGCCGGGCATGCCGGCCAGCGGCCCGGCCACGTCCCGCATCATCTCCGACTGGGTGGCCTCCAGCTTCTTGCGGGCGTCGGCATGCGCCGCGACGATCAGGTCGGCGACGATCTCGCCTTCGCCCGGGGCCAGCAGGCTCTCGTCGATGCTCACCCGGGCCAGCTCGCCCGAGCCCTTCAGCACCAGACGCACCATGCCGCCGCCGGCCGAGCCCTCGATGTCGGTCTCGGCCAGGCGCGCCTGCGCTTCCTGCAGCTTGGCCTGCATCTGCTGCGCCTGCTTCATCAGCGACCCGAGATCCTTCACCGCATCAACTCCTCAGTCCTGGTCGTCGTCATCGTCGTTGGGTTCGTCGTCGGCCGGCGCGGCGATCTCCGGCGCGGCCAGCTGGCGGATCTCCACCAGCTCCGTGCCGGGGAAGGCCTGCATCACCGCCTGCACGAAGGGCTCGGACAGCGCCTCCTGGCGCGCCCTGGCGCGCTCGCGCTTCTCGCGTTCCAGCAGGGTCTCGGCCCCGCCGCTGCCTTCGGCCGCCACCAGCCAGGGCTGGCCGGTCCATTCCTTCAGCCGCGCCACCAGGCGCTGGGCCAGGTTCACCGGCGCGCCGGGCGCCGGCTCGAAGGTGATCGCGCCCATGCGGAAGCTGATCGGGCGCATGAAGCGCTCGACGTCCAGCTTCAGGCCGATGTCGCGCCGCTCGTCGATCAGCCGCACCACGTCGTCGAACGACTGCAGGGTGGTCTGCGGCGCGGCGTGCGCCTCGGCGCGCGGCTGGGTCTGGAAGGCGGCGCGGGCGTTCAGAGCGCCGCCACCCCCCTGACCGCCGCCCCCCTGACCGCCGCCACTGGCTCCGCCGCCGCGCGGACCGCCGCCCCCGCCCATCGCCTCGCCGGACTGCAGCGCCTTCAGCGCCTCTTCAGGGCCGGGCAGGTCGGCGGCGTAGGCCAGGCGGATCAACGCCATCTCCACGGCCGCGGCCGGGTCGGGGGCCCGGCGCACCTCGTCATAGGCCTTCAGCAGCATCTGCCACAGCCGCGACAGGCTGCCGGCCGACAGGGCCGCGCCCAGCGCCGCCAGGCTGGCGGCCTGGTCCTTGGGCAGCACCAGCACATCGGGGCCTAGCGCCTTGGCCACCGAGGCGCCGTGGCAGTGTTCCAGCAGGTCCGACACCACCTGGGCCGGGTCGGCGCCGAAGCCGTACAGGGCGCGGAAGGCTTCGATCGCCGGGCCGGCCTCGCCGCGCACGGTCTTCTCGAACAGGCCGATGGTCTGCGCCCGGTCGGCTAGGCCCAGCATGTCGCGCACCGTGGCGGCCGTCACCGTCTGGCCGGCCTCGCCCTGGACGATGGCCTGGTCCAGCAGCGACAGGCTGTCGCGCACCGAGCCTTCCGCCGCGCGGGCGACCAGGGTCAGGGCCTCGGCCTCGATGCGGGCGCCTTCCTTGGCCGTGATGGCCGACAGATGCCGCACCAGCACGTCGGGCTCGACCCGGCGCAGGTCGAAGCGCTGGCAGCGCGACAGGATGGTCACCGGCACCTTGCGGATCTCGGTGGTGGCGAAGATGAACTTGGCGTGCGGCGGCGGCTCTTCCAGCGTCTTCAGCAGGGCGTTGAACGCCGCCGTCGACAGCATGTGCACTTCGTCGATGACGTAGACCTTGTAGCGCGCCTCGGCGGGGGCGTAGCGCACCCCGTCCAGCAGCTCGCGCATCTCGTCCACCCGGCTGCGGCTGGCGGCGTCCAGCTCCAGCACGTCGATGTGCCGCCCTTCGGTGATCGCCGCGCAGTGCCGGCCAGGGGTGGCCAGGTCGGTCACCGACGGCTGGTGGACGGTGTCGCTCTCGTAGTTCAGCGCCCGCGCCAGCAGGCGGGCGGTGGTGGTCTTGCCCACCCCGCGCACCCCGGTCAGCATGAAGCCGTGGGCGATGCGGCCGCTGGCGAAGGCGTTGGTGAGCGTGCGCACCATCGCCTCCTGGCCGATCATGTCCTCGAAGCTCTGCGGCCGGTATTTGCGGGCGAGCACCGTATAGGCGGCGCCGGACCCGACGGTCTCGCTCAACGTTGGCGCAAGGGTCGGCGTGGGGATCGGCGCCGGCGCGGCCGCGGCGGCCGGCGGCGCCGCGCCGAAGATGTCGGCGGTCAGGTCGTCGCGTTCGGGAGCCTCGTCTTCCCACGGCGCCGTCGTATCGGGCGTGGTTCCGGGCGGAAGGTCTTGGTCGGCCATTGTCGCCTGGGTCAGGGGCTGGGTGGAGACCGGCAGACGACCCGGAGCAAATCTCGTTACGGCTGCTACCTTCCGGTCCTGACCGGGTTGGCGAGGCCTCCGCCCATCGCCGATCTCCACCCCCTATATCGCGTGCGAGGCCCGGCGGCGCAAGCGGGCGCGTGTCGCAGGGGGCGGTTCGCAGTCGAACGCCGATCTCCCGGCTTGGCCTCGCCGCGTGAAGTCGCTTAGAACCGTCGCCATGCCCCTCGACGCCTTCATGAACACCTTCGCCGGCAACCCGCTGGATCGCGCCAGCGAACGCCGCCGCGACACCGCCTGGATCGCCGAAAAGCTGGCCTCGCCGGATTCCCTGGGCGTGGCCCTGTGGAACGGCAGGGTGCTGGTGGAAAAGGCAAAGGACGGCGGCAGCCAGATCGCCTACATCCCCGCCGGCATGGCGCGGGAGCTGTCCTCGGGCGCCGAACAGCTGCTGTTCATGGGCCTGTGGCAGGATACCGCCGTGTTCGCCGTCGACGTGGACGGCGACGCCGATCCGGTGGACGGGCCGCTGCAGGGTATGGGCCGGTTCGAGGACCTGCGCGCCATCGCCCTGGCCCTGCCGCCCACCGACGCGGCGATCCTGGCCACCGCCAAGCAGATGTTCGAGTGGCGCCGCCGCCACCGCTACTGCGCCGTCTGCGGTCAGCCTTCCGAGGTTGCAGAGGCAGGCTGGAAGCGCGTCTGCCCGGCCTGCAAGTCCGAGCACTTCCCGCGCACCGACCCGGTGGTGATCATGCTGGCGGCCAAGGGCGACCGCTGCCTGCTGGGCCGCCAGGCGGCCTGGCCTAAGGGCATGTACTCGGCCCTGGCCGGCTTCCTGGAGCCCGGCGAGACCATCGAGGAGGCCTGCGCCCGCGAGCTGATGGAAGAGGCGGCGCTCAGGGCCACCAAGGTGCGCTATCACTCCACGCAGCCCTGGCCCTATCCCTCGTCGCTGATGATCGGCCTGATCGCCGAGGTCGAGAACGAGGACGCCGCCCCCGACCAGACCGAGCTGGAAGAGGTGCGCTGGTTCACCCGCGAGGAGGCCCGCACCCTGGTCGCCGGCGGCCTGCCCGGCGCAAGGGCCCCCGGGGCGATGGCCATCGCCTACCAGCTGATCAAGGCCTGGGCGGAAGAGGGGTAAGTCGGCCGTCACCTTCTCTCTTCTGTCATCCCGGAATCCGCGAAGCGGATATCCGGGACCGCAGCAGGCTCCGGCGCCTGCTACGGCCGACAAACGTCAGCGTTTCCGGCGGTCCCGGATACGGGCTCGCGCCCGTTCCGGGATGACAGAGTAAGGAAGGACCTCGCTACCCCGCCACCAAGGCCCAGACGTCCCGTCCCGCCAGGGCCGCCAGCACCAGCGACGAGACGGCGAAGATCGAGAAGCGCACCATCACCGCGTTGACGGTGGCCTGCACCAGGCTGTGGACCACGCGCAGCGCCACATAGCCCCAGGCCAGGGCCAGGTTCACGCCGTTCTGCTGGCCGGCCAGGTAGCTGTAGAACACCAGGGCATAGAACAGCGTCGGCTGCTCCATCAGGTGGTTGTAGTTGTCCGCCACCCAGCGCACCTGGCCGGGCAGCGCGTCCAGCGCCCCGGGCTCGCGGGCCTGGTCGGGGGTGATCCCGGCGCGCTGGATCGCCGGAATGCGGCGCACGTAGAGCCACACCAGGACGACCAGCGACCAGACCACCAGGGCCAGGGCCGGCGTCAGGATCGAATGGGTGATCGGCGATTCGGTCGGCATGTGTGTTCCCCCCGGGATTTGGGGAAAGGCTAAGCTCTCGCCCCCTTCCCGTCACCCCGGGCGAAGCGCAGCGCAGACCCGGGGCCGGCCGCGCCGCCGCTCAGAGGATGGTGAGTGGCCGCTGCGAGTCGGGGCCTCTGGAGTTCGTCTGGGGCGCGGGAGCGCTGGCCCCGGATCGGCGGGCGCTTTCGCGCCCTTGTCCGGGGTGACGAGGTTACGGTGCAGTCTGGAGGTTCAGATCCCGCTCGCCTCGCGGAACGGGTCGGCCGGGTAGACGCCCAGCACTTCCAGGTGGTCGGAGAAGAACTTCAGCTCGTCGAAGGCGTGGCTCAGGCCCACGTCCTCCGGGCGGCCGTCGACCTCGGCGTAGAAGAAGGTGGCCGTGAAGGCGCCGTTCTCCATGTAGCTTTCCAGCTTGGTCATGTTGACGCCGTTGGTGGCGAAGCCGCCGAGCGCCTTGTACAGCGCCGCCGGGATGTTGCGCACGCGGAACACGAAGCTGGTCACGCAGCGCACGCCGGGCGGCGGGGCCGGCGGGTTCGGCTCGGCGGTCAGCACCACGAAGCGGGTGGTGTTGTGCGCCTCGTCCTCGATGTCGCGGGCGATGATGTCCAGGCCGTAGATCTCGGCCGCCAGGGCCGGGGCGATGGCCGCGCGGGTCGGGTCGGGGTGTTCGGCGACGATCCGGGCCGAGGCGGCGGTGTCGCTGGCCGCCTCCATGGACACGCCCAGCTGGCGCAGCAGCCGGCGGCACTGGCCCCAGGCGAACGGCATCGAGACCACGGTCTTCACGTCGCCCAGCCGGGTGCCGCGGTTGGCCATCAGCTGGAAATGGATCGGCTTGAAGCGCTCGCCGATGATCTTCAGGCCCGACTGCGGCAGCAGGTGATGCACGTCGCTCACCCGCCCCATGATCGAGTTCTCCAGCGGGATCATGCCCAGGGCGCAGGCCCCCGACTTCACCGCCTCGAAGGCGTCCTCGAAGGTGGCGTGCGGCACGGGTTGGTAGTCGGGATAGTGCGCGCGGCAGGCCTCGTCGCTGTTGGCGCCGGGCTCGCCCTGGAAGGCGATCTTTCCTCGCGAGGCGGTGTCCAAGGTCATCGTGCGCTCCCGAGGGCGAATTGGCGGGCCGCCTCAAGGTCGGCCGGCGTGTCGACGGAAAGGGGCGCGGTATCGACCACCGCCGCCCAGATGGAAAGCCCCAGCTCCAGCGCACGCAGCTGTTCCAGCCCCTCGCGCCGCTCCAGGGGCGAGGGCGGGGCGGCGTTGAAGCGGGCCAGCGCCGAGCGGCGGTAGCCGTAGACGCCGACGTGGCGCCACACCGGCGCGTCGCCGTAGAGGGTCGAGCGCGTGAAGTACAGCGCCCGGCCCGCGCGCCCGCCCTCGGCGAGGCTGAGCACCGCCTTGACCACGTTGGGATTGCGCCGGTCGTCCGGCGAGGCTTCCGGCGCCACAACGGTGGCGATGTCGCAGGCCGGCTCCGAGGCCAGCAGGCCGGCGCAGGCGACCAGGATCCGGGGGCTGACGAACGGCATGTCGCCCTGCAGGTTGATCACCGTGTCGTGGACGCCGGCCGGATCCAGCGCCTCCAGGGCCGACTGGATGCGATCGGAGCCCGAGGGCAGGTCCGGATCGGTCAGCACCGCCCGCCCGCCGGCCGCCTCCACCGCCGCCACGATCTGCGAATCGCCCGCCGCCACCGCCACCGGGCCGACCCCCGCCGCCTCCGCCGCCTTCAGCACGCGCACGATCATCGCCACGCCGCCGATCTCGGCCAGCGGCTTGCCCGGCAGGCGGCTGGCGGCCAGCCGCGCGGGGATCAGCACGATCGGATTCGTGGCGGGGTTGAGGGCGGTTTTCATGAGGGGGAGCGACGAAATGGCGCGGGTCGGCGGTCCGTTGAAGCTCGGCTCCAATGGCCGGTTGCGCGGCCGGCGGTAGCGTGTAAGAGACCGGGGCGCAATAAGGGGCGGGATTGCGGCGCGTCGCGCCGAGCCCTCCCGCAGGGAAAATTCAGGGGCCCAAGTCCGAATGAGCGACCTCACCTTCAACAAGATCGCCGGCGCTGGTCTGGCTACGGCTCTGATCATCGCCGGTCTTGCGGTGGTGCCCCCGATGATCTTCCAGAAGCATCCGCTGACCAAGGCGGGCTACGCCATCGAGCCGGTGTCATCGGGCGAAGGCGGCGGCGGCGGCGGCGAGGCCGCGGACACCCCGCCCGACTGGGGCACGGTGCTGAAGACCGCCGACGTGGCCGCCGGCCAGGCCGTCAGCGACAAGTGCAAGAGCTGCCACAGCTTCGATCCGGGCGGCGCGCCCGGCCCGTCCGCCCCCAGCCTGTACGGCGTGCTGGGCCGCACCCCGGGCTCCAGCCCGGCCTTCGCGGCCAACTACTCGCCGGCGATGAAGGCCTTCGGCGGCAAGATCGGCAAGTGGGACTTCGAGCACGTCTACGAATTCCTGCACGGTCCGCAAAAGTACATCGACGGCACCAAGATGACCTTCATCGGTCTGAAGGCCGCCCAGGACCGCATCAACCTGATCGCCTACCTCAACACCCTGGGCTCGAACCTGCCGATCCCGGCGCCGAACCCCGCCGCCGCGGCCCCCGCCGCCGGCGCTTCGGCCGCCCCCGCCCCGGCCGGCGCCAGCGCCGCCCCGGCCGCCGGCGCCAGTGCGGCGTCGCCCGCCGCCGGCGCGAGCGCGGCGACCCCGGCCGCCTCGGCCGCGGCGCCCGCCAAGAAGTGATCCTGCGCCGCCTGCCGGCCGCCGTCCTGGCGGCCGGCGCGATGCTGCTGGCCGCAGGCCCCGGGGCGCAGGCCGCGCCGGCGCCGCACGTGTCGATCGCCTCGCTCAAGCAGCTGCCGACGCCGCTGCCCTATCCCTACGACGTCGACGCCGACGCCGAGGCGGCCGTCAAGGCCGCCCTGGCCCGCGCCAGGGTCGGTCACAAGCGGGTGCTGCTCGACCTCGGCGGCAACTGGTGTGCCGACTGCCGCATCCTGGCGGCGGTGCTGCAGCTGCCCGAGATTGCCGCCTTCATGAAGGCGCACTACGAGGTGGTGACGGTCGATGTCGGCCGCTACGACCGCAACATGCAGATCCCGGCGCGCTACGGCCTGGCCAGGCTGCCAGGCGCGCCCACCGTGCTGGTGCTCGACGAGCACGGCCGGCTGATCAACGCCGGCCACGAATCGGCCCTCACCGACGCCCGCTCCATGACCCCCCAGGCCCTGGCCGACTGGCTGGCCAGCTGGACGAAATAGGGCCGGCCGTAGCGGACGCCCGCGCCTGCCGCGGTCCCGGATATCCGCTGCGCGGATTCCGGGATGACAGTGTGGGGGAAGCCAGCGCGGGAACCCTGGCGCCCATCTTGCTTAACGACGGAGAAACCCTGTCCGTCGGAGCTCCCATGACCGCCATCGCCTTTCGCGCCATCGATCTGATCGTGGTCACGACCCTGTTCATGGTGCTGGTCTGACGCGGCAGTCCCTGCCGGGCGGGTCATCCCTGCCGGGCGCAAGTTCTCTTCCCCCTCTGGGGGAAGTACCCGCGAAGCGGGGGTAGGGGGCTCCAGCGGAGCACGGCCGATCCCGTCCAGCTGGAGCCCCCATCCCGGCCTGCGGCCGGACTTCCCCCAAGGGGGGAAGAGAGGGTGTCAGCGGTCCTCGCGCAGGTCGATCTCGCGGCGCGAGGCGACGATGGTGACGATGAAGCCGGCGAGCACGTCGAGCATCACCATCAGGGTGATCAGGAAGAAGGTCGACGAGGCGAACGCCGGCAGCAGCAGCAGCTCGACCAGCAGGGCCACGAACAGCAGCATCGACAGCGAGTGGTTGATGATGGCGGTGCGCCGGCTGGTGGTGGACTTCAGCAGCTCGATGAACAGCACCACCAGGGCCACGGTCAGCAGCAGGTCCGAGAAGGTCACCGGCCAGACCACCCCGGCCGAGGTGGTGAAGCTGAACAGCGGCCGGCCCAGCCGCTCGCTGGCCAGCTTGGAGAACAGTCCGCCGGACAGGGTCAGGGCGAACAGGTTGTAGGCCAGAGCTGGCAGCACCAGCAGCGGCGTGGCGGCGAACGCGTTCATCAGACCCCCGACGGACCCTACCCCCCGGTAGATCGCTGAGGGATAAGGCGTTTCCCCGTTTGCGGCTACTCCTCCCACGTTCGCGCCTCCCTCTGTCATCCCGGAATCCGCGCAGCGGATATCCGGGACCGCGGCAGGCGCCAGCGTTCGACGCTGCGTCCAGCGCTTCCGGCGGTCCCGGATATGGGCTGACGCCCATTCCGGGATGACAGATCGGAGGGAGCGGCAAGGGCGATTGCCGATCAATCCTCTTCGATCGTCCCCGGGTCGCGCGCCCGGCGCTTCAGCCACAGCACGCCCTGCAGGTCCGACAGCGCCGCCCACAGGCGGCCGAGGTTGCTGTACTTCGAGCGGCCGCTGCCGCGCGGGCGATGGTTCACCGGCTGGAAGGCGACCTGATAGCCCTCGCGCAGCATCAGCGCCGGCAGGTAGCGGTGGATGTGGTCGAAGTACGGCAGCGCCAGGAAGGCCTCGCGCCGGAACGCCTTCAGGCCGCAGCCGGTGTCGACCGCGCCATCGTCCAGCACCCGCCGGCGGATGGCGTTGGCCGCCCGCGACGCCCAGCGCTTGTTGGCCCCGTCCATGCGCCTGACCCGCTCGCCGCCGACCAGGCCCAGCGTCGCCGGCCCGGCGACCAGGGCCTCGACCAGGCGCGGGGCGTCGGCGGGATCGTTCTGGCCGTCGCCGTCCAGGGTGACGATCACCGCGGCCCTGGCGGCCAGCACCCCGGTGCGGATCGCCCGGCTCTGGCCGGCGTTGCGGCCGTGCGCCAGCACCCGCAGCTGCGGGATCTCCGACCGCAGCGCCTGCAAGGCCGCCCGCGTGCCGTCGCCGCTGGCGTCGTCGACGAACAGCACCTCGAACGACCGGCCGGCGAACGCGGCGGCGATTTCCCGCGCCAGCGCCGGGGCCGCGCCCGCCTCGTCATACACGGGGACCACGATGGAGATGTCGGGGGCGTCGGCCATGGCGACGTCTTAGGGCGGAACGCGGGGGCGGGGAATGGCGGGGGCTGGCGCGACCCCTCACCCTCCCACGCCCTGGCGGGCGCGGGCCCCTTCCTCTCCCTGCAGGGAGAGGATTCAGGCGGTGCGGCCGTGATCGCTATTTCCTCTCCCTCGAGGGAGAGGAAGGGGCCCGATCGCGCAGCGATTGGGAAGGTGAGGGGCTGCGCCGGCAGGGATGCTGCCGAAACCCTGCGCCGGCGAAGGATCGTGCTATCAACGGGGGCATGAGTCTTCAGGAGCGTCTGGAGGGGTGGGCGCGCGGCGGGCGGGGCCCTCTGATGGCGGCCTTCGTGGCCGTGCTCGCCGGCCTGCCCGGTCTGTTCCTGACGCCGACCATCGACCGCGACGAGCCGCGCTTCGCCGAGGCCACCGCGCAGATGCTGGAGACCGGCGACTTCGTCTCCATCCAGTTCCAGGACCTGCCGCGCTTCAAGAAGCCGGTGGGCGTCTACTGGCTGCAGGCCGCCAGCGTGAAGCTGCTGTCGCACGCCGAGGACCGCGAGATCTGGGCCTATCGCCTGCCGTCGCTGCTGGGCGCGGCGCTGGCGGCGGCGGCCTGCGCCTGGGGCGCCTCGGCCTTCCTCAGCCCGGGCCTGGCGACGATCGCCGGTGTCGCCCTGGGGACCGGCTTCGTCTTCTCCACCGAGGCCTTCCTGGCCACCACCGACGGGGTGCTGGCCGGCGCGATCACCCTGGCCATGGCGGCGCTGGGGCGGCTGTACCTGGCCGAGACGGGCGGTCCGCGGGCCGGCCGGCGCACCCGCGCCTGGTTCTGGCTGGGCCTGGCGGTGTCGATCCTGGTCAAGGGGCCGGTGGGCCCGCTGATCGTCGGCCTCACCCTGCTGACCCTCGGGGTCTGGGACCGCAAGGCGCGCTGGATGCGCCACCTGGGCTGGGGCTGGGGGCTGATCCTGATCGCCGCCCTGGTGGGGCCGTGGGCCATGGCCATCACCGTCGCCACCGACGGGGCGTTCTGGGGCGCGGCGGTGGGCGGCGACCTGGCGCCCAAGCTGGCCGGCGGCCAGGAGGGTCACGGCGCGCCGCCGCTGACCTACGCCCTGCTGGCCAGCCTGCTGATCTTCCCCGCCACCCTGCTGCTGCCGGCCGGCCTCTCCGGCGGCTGGCGCAACCGCGCCGAGCCGGGGGTGCGCTTCGCCATCGCCTGGGCGGTCCCGGCCTGGATCGTGTTCGAGCTGATTCCCACCAAGCTGCCGCACTATCCGCTGCCGCTGTTCGGCGCCCTGGCGTGGCTGATGGCCCGCGCCCTGGCCGAGCCGATCGGCCGGCTGTCGCGCCTCGCCGGCGCCGGCCTGGCCGCGCTGGCCGCGGTGGCCTTCGCCGCCGTCAGCCTGGCCGCCCCGATCTGGCTCAAGGTCCCCGGCGCCTGGCCGGCCGCGGCGGCCAGCGCCCTGGCCTTCCTGGCGGCGGGGGGCGTCGGCGCCTGGCTGCTGCTGCGCCAGAACGCCGGCCGCGGCCTGGTGATCGCCAGCGGCCTGGGCCTGGTCGCCCACACCGTGTTCTGGGCGGCCCTGGCGCCGGCGCTGACGCCGCTTTGGCCCTCCAGCGACACCATGATCGCCCTGCGCCGCGCCGGCCTCGACCCGCGCAACGGCATGACCCCCGGGCCGATCACCCTGGCCGGCTACCAGGAGCCCAGCCTGATCTTCGCCCTGGGCACCGCCACCGAGCTCGGCGATGGCCAGACCGCGGCCGACGCCATCGCCGACGGCCGCCCGGTGGTGGTCGAGGGCCGCCAGCAGGACGCCTTCGTCGCGGCCCTGCGCGCCAACGGCGACGCCGCGCAGATGGTGGGTGCCGTGCACGGGTTCGACTATTCCAACGGCCGGCCGGTGGCGCTGCGCCTCTTCAAGCCTGCCTTGGAAAACGCGCCGCCCGCGCCCACATCCGCGCCTGGACAGTAGCTCATGACCCAGAAGATCGAGATCGTCGAAGTCGGCCCGCGCGACGGGCTGCAGAACGAGAAGGCCATCCTCGAGCCGGCCGACCGGCTGGACTTCATCCGCCGGCTGGAGGCCTGCGGCGTGCGGCGCATCGAGGCGGTGTCCTTCGTCAACCCCAAGCGGGTGCCGCAGATGGCCGGCGCCGAGGCGATCATGGCCGGCCTGCCGCATGCCGACGGCCGCTCGCGCATCGGCCTGGTGCTGAACGAGCGCGGCTGGGACCGGGCGCTGGCCGCCGGGGTGGACGAGGCCAATGTGGTGGTCTGCGCCACCGACGGCTTCGGCATCCGCAACCAGGGCGCCAGCGTCGCCGAACAGGTCGCCGCCATGGCCGCCATCGCCGGCCGCCGCGCCGCCGAGGGCGGGCCGCCGATCTCGGTGACGATCTCGGTGGCGTTCGGCTGCCCGTTCGACGGCGAGGTGTCCGAGGACCAGGTGGTCGCCATCGTGCGCGAGGCCGCCGCCCTGCCGGTGGCCGAGATCGCCCTGGCCGACACCATCGGCGTGGCCGATCCCTGGACCGTGCGCCGCCGGGTCGAGGCCGCCGCGCGGGTCGCCGGCGACAAGCGCCTGCGCCTGCATTTCCACGACACCCGCGGCACGGGCCTGGCCAACGCCTACGCCGGGGTGGAGGCCGGGGTCCGCGTGCTCGACGCCAGCTGCGGCGGCCTCGGCGGCTGCCCGTTCGCCCCCAACGCCACCGGCAACATCGCCACCGAGGACCTGGTCTACATGCTCGAGCGCGCCGGCTTCGAGACCGGCGTCGACCTCGAGGCCATGGTCGAGGCCGGCCGCTGGATCGGCGAGAAGATCGGCAAGCCGCCGATCTCGTCGCTGAGCAAGGCGGGCGGCTTCCCGGCAAAGGCGGTCTGATCCCGCTTCCCCCGCTTGCGGGGGAAGGGAAAGCGATCCCCCCGCAAACACCGTTCGTCGAACGTCGCTGGATCAAGCGCGGCCGCGGTGGCAATATCCATGGCGCACGCCATCCGTAGGGGGAACGCCATGGCCGCCATCGCAGAACCACTGCCGTCCATCTCGCCGGGCGGGGACGATCGCCGCTTCTTCTTGGGCGGGGCCATCATCATGGCCGTCACCATTGCGGCGGGGTTCATCCTGAACCTGGTCATGGGGCGCTCCAGCTTCGGCGCGCCGCCGCTGATCCACGCCCACGCGCTGACCTTCATGGCCTGGGTGGTGATCTTCCTGACGCAGAACATCCTGGCGGCCGGCGGCAACATCGCCCTGCACCGCCGCCTGGGCTGGCTGGCCGCCGGCTGGGTGGTGCTGATGCTGGCGATGGGCTGCGCGGTGACCGCCTACGACATCCGCGTCGGCCGCGTGCCGTTCTTCTTCAAGCCGCTGCAGTTCCTGGTGTTCGACCCGCTGACCCTGATCGGCTTCGCCAGCCTGACCTATGCGGCGGTGGCCCTGCGCAAGCGCACCGACTGGCACCGCCGGCTGCACTTCAGCGGCATGGCGATGATGGTCGGGCCGGGGGTCGGCCGCCTCCTGCCGATGCCCCTGCTGGCGCCCTGGGCGTGGGAGGCCAGCTTCTTCGTCTGCCTGATCTTCCCGGTGGCCGGCATGGTGTTCGACCAGCGCCGCCATGGCCGCGTGCATCCCGCCTGGTTCGTCGGCCTGGCCGTCACCTTCGGCGTGTTCCTGGGCACCGAGGCGATCACCTACAGCCCGGTCGGCAAGGCGCTGTACGCCGCCGTCGCCGCCGGCTCACCGGGCGCGGCCGTGGCGCCGCTCAACCTCGGCCACCCGCCCGGCCCGCCGCCGGGGGCGAAGCCCGCCGCGGGCTGAGCTCCAGTTTCACCACGGCACCGTGGCGCCGAACCGGTCCAGATAGGCCAGGCCCGGCTGGCCCTGCCGCGCGACCAGCACGTCCACCACCTTGGGGATCGCCTCCTCCATGCCGAACGGGGCGTCCGGCCCGCCCATGTCGGTGCGGATCCAGCCCGGGGCCATCAGCACCAGGGCGCGCCGACCGCCGGCATGGGGGTCGCGGGCGTGGCGGGCGGCATAGCTGCGCAGGCTCTGGTTCAGCGCCGCCTTGGTCGCGCGGTAGATCTCGCCGCCGCCGGTGGTGTTGTTGGCGACGCTGCCCTGGCCCGACGACATCACCCCGATCAGGCCGTCGGCGCGCACCAGGTCCTGCAGCCCCTCGACCGTGCGCATCACCCCCAGCACGTTGGTCTGCATCATGCGGGTGAAGTCGTCGGTGGAGATGTCGGCGAAGGTCTCGGCGCGGTCGCCGTTGGCCACCCCGGCGTTGACGAACAGCATGTCGAAGCGGGCCCCCGCGAGCCGGCCGGCCAGGGCCGCGATCTGCTCCGGCCGGGTGATGTCCAGCGTCTCGATCGCCACCTGGTCCGGGCGTTGTTCGGCCAGGGCGTGCAGCGCGGTCCGGCCGGGGGCGGCGCCATCGCCGCGCACCGTGCCGGTGACCCGCCAGCCGCGGCCGGCGAATTCGGCCGCCATCGCCGCGCCCAGGCCGCGCGAAGCGCCGACGATCAGGATGGACGGCGCATCAGCGCTGGTCGGGTCAGTCATGTTCGGGGTCTCCAGGAGGACTGAGGCGGATATGCGCGGCTCGCCGGGTTTGCGCCAGACGCACGGCCCGCACACCATGATTGCGCCGGACGCTGGGCCTCTCGTCGTCAGGGGGGTATCGTTCGCCGATGGACACCGTCGACCTGAACCTGCTGCCGGCCCTCGACGTGCTGCTGGCCGAGCGCAGCGTCACCCGCGCCGCCCGCCGGCTGGGGCTCAGCGCCTCGGCCATGAGCCGCACGCTGGCGCGGCTGCGCGCGGCGACCGGCGATCCGCTGCTGGTGCAGGCCGGCCGCAGCCTGGTCGCCACCCCCTATGCCGAGGCGCTGGCCGATCGGGTGCGCGGCCTGGCGCGCGAGGCCCGGGCGGTGCTGTCGCCCGCCGCCGCGCCGCTCGACCTGGCCGCGCTGGAGCGCAGCTTCACCCTGCGCGCCAACGAGGGCTTCCTGGCCCGCTTCGCCGGCCCGCTGACGGCCCGCGTGACCCAGGCGGCGCCGCGGGCGCGGCTGTGCTTCGCGCCCAAGCCCGACAAGGACGCCGGACCCCTGCGCGAAGGGCCGGTCGACCTTGAGATCGGCGTGGCGGGCGTCGCGGCGCCGGAGGCGCGCGCGCAGCTGCTGTTCCGCGACGGCTTCGTCGGCGCGGCGCGGGCTGGCCACCCGCTGCTGGACGGGCCGATCACGGCCGAACGCTATGCCGCCTGCCGGCACGTGGTGGCCTCGCGGCGCGGCGCCGCGGCCGGGCCGGTCGACCACGCCCTGGCCGAACGGGGGCTGAGCCGGCGCGTGGTCGCCGTGGTCCCCGGCTTTCCCGACGCCCTGCGCATCGCCGGCCAGACGGACCTGGTCGCGCTCGTGCCCGGCTCCTGTTTCGACGGCGAGGATCCGCTGACCCGCGGCCTGCGGCGCTTCGACCTGCCGGTCCGCACGCCGCCGATTGCGGTATCGGCGATCTGGCATCCGCGCCTCGACGCCGATCCCGGCCACCGCTGGCTGCGCGAGCTGGTGATGGCGGTGTGCCGCCCGCCCGCCGCCGGGGCCGCGACGGCCTAGTCTTCCAGCGCGCCCAGCATCGCCACCCGCGCCGCATGCCGGCCGCCCTCGAAGCCGGCGTTCAGGAAGGCGTCGACGATGTCCAGCGCCAGGCCCTCGCCCACCACCCGCGCGCCCAGCGACAGCATGTTGGCGTCGTTGTGCTGGCGGATCATCCGCGCCGAGAAGGTGTCGGCGCACACGCCGCAGCGGATGCCCCGGATCTTGTTCGCCGCCATCATGATGCCCTGGCCCGTGCCGCACAGGATGATGCCGAACCGGCAGTCGCCGCTGGCCACCCGTCGCGCCGCCGCCTCGCCATGCGCCGGATAATGGGTGCTCTCCGCCGTCGCCGGCCCGATGTCCACCGCCGTCCACCCCTGCGCCGCCACCGCCCCGGCCAGGCCCTCGCCCATGGCGATGATCGCCAGCAGGCTGAGCGCTCGGCGATGTGGTGGGCGTGCCAGGGGGTGCCGCCGTCCAGCCGTTCGGCGATCCACGGCCCGGCTCGGCCAGCACCAGCAGCCCGGTCAGCGGCCACAGCGCCGCGGCGGGCGTCGGCAACGCCACCAGCGCCACCCAGCCCAGCTGCACGGCCGACACCGCCCGGGCATAGGCCAGGCACGCGCGCCGCCGCGGCGGATCCTGCGCCGCCGCGCGCAGCCACTGCGCCACCAGCGCCAGCCGCATCACCACATAGCCGGCCACCATCAGCCGGTTGTCCGGCCGCGCCCCGTGCGCGGCCCCTTGCGCGGCCCCTTGCGCGATCGACTCGAACAGCCCCGGCAGGCCCAGCGCCAGCACCACCACCCCGGCCATCTGCACCATGGTCATCACCCGGAAGGCCCATTCGTCAGTGACGTAGGCCGAGGCGAGCCACGAGAAGTTCACCCACGCCCAGCAGATGGCGAACATGGCGAAGCCGAACCCCAGCAGCCCCGCCCCCGCCTCCCCCCCCCGCGCCACCAGCTCCGCCAGCGGCTAGGCCGCCGCGGCGAAGGCGATGGCGAACGACAGGTCGAACAACAGCTCCAACGGCGTCGACGCCCGCCCACGCTCCGACGGATCGCGGCCACGCATCACGGCGAGGCGGGGTGTGAGCATGGATGGGCCCCTGGGTGCGGTCGAAGGGAGCGTAGCGGGAAAGGGCGGGTTTGGGGGAGGGGGTGGACCGGGGCAGGCCCGCATCGAGGCGACAATGCATCCTGAGCAACTACCGATTGACCGACGTGTGGTTGTGTGCCCTTCTCCTGCAATCGAAAAGGCGCGGCCTGATCGCAGTTGCGGCAGGGGCGGGGGTTGGGGGGCGAGCAGTGCAGTTAAGGCGCCTCGTTTTAACCTTTGGTGTGGCCGCCCTGGTGGTCGCGATTGCGCAGCCGGTCGCCGCTGGAACAATAATCTACACTTACGACAGTGATGGTCGGCTGGTGTCAGTCGTTTATTCGGACGGCACGACGATCACCTATACCTATGACGCGATGGGCAATCGAACGCAGTACGTCGTGTCTCCCTGAATACCTGAACCATGTGAGATTAGTCTGTTTCGTTTTTGGGGGCGGGATGAAGGGTTGGGTGGTCGCGGTTGGCTGGGTTGCCTCGGCACTACTGCTTTTCAGTGGTGAAGCCGCACTGGCGCAGACCATTGCCTACGGCCCACCTGTCAAGTCCGCCATCGATGACAATGGCGTCGACTTGGCGAGCGGCGGGCTTGGGTTCACGGTTACCGATCTATCGATCGGCGTGGCCAGCGCGGGTGGGATGACCTACACGCGACGATACTATCCGCACGCCTCAGGCGCACTCGCCTATGGATGGGTGGATAGCCTCGGTGGCGGAATTTCCGTATTTGCGCCGACATACACGGTAACGATTGGCTTGGAGTCCCACTCCTTTACCGACACTAGCGGCAACCAAACGTCCTTTGCAAGTAATGAAGCCGATGGTTCTGTGTTCTCATACAACTCATCGACGCAGAAATATACATATACAGGTCGTGATGGAAGTGTAGCGGTGTTCGACTACAATATCAGGCACTTCGTCACGACCAACCCGGCACCGTTCGGCGCGATCACCAGCCTAACTAAATCTGACGGTACAGTTTACACCTATAATTACAAGTCGATAGTATTTGGAGGGCAGACGGCATACCGACTTGAGTCGGTGGTAAACAATTTCGGCTATCAAATGCACATGTTCTATGGGGTGAATGCGCAGCCAGGGAGCTTTAGCCAGTTCCTGTCCTGGGGGGCGCTCGCCAGTGTAATGGCGATCAATGCGGCCGTCGACTACTGCGACCCTCTGGCCTACACGTGCACTGGCCTGACGATGAGTTGGCCGACCGTTACCTACGCGGTGCCGGCGGACAACGCTTCGGCGAGGACGACGACCGACGCGCTGTCCAGGACCAGTCGCTATACATACGGATCGGTCAACCAGATCACGTCGCTCCGACGCGCCTCCAGCGCGACGGACACCACCACAATCGGCTACGACGGATCGTACAGGGTAACGTCGGTGTCGAACCTCGCGGGGACCTGGACCTATGCTTATTCAGATGTCGGCTCGACAAGAACTGTCACCGTAACGGACCCGCTTTCTCACACCCGCGTAGTGACGTCCGACTTGTCGACTGGGTTGGTCTCGACCGACACTGACGGCAACGGCAATACGACGACGTACGCCTACGATGTCTACGGTCGGGTGTCACAGATTACCGCATCGGAAGGTAACTACACATCCTATACCTACGACACGCGGGGCAACATCACGCAAACAAACCAAGTCGGGAAAGGCGCAGCCGGGTCGGTCGTTACGGCCGCGCACTATCCTTCGTCCTGTTCGAACTCAGTGACGTGCAACAAGCCGACATCGACCTATGACCCCTACAACCGCGAAACGGACTATACCTACGATCCGGTCCATGGCGGCGTCCTGACCGCGACAGCCCCGCCAGCAGCCGCTGGCGCTGTTCGTCCTCAGGTCCGGTACAGCTACACCGCGATGTACGCCTGGTACAAGACTGGCGCCGGCGTGATCGTGCAGGCCCCCAGTCCAGTCTACCGGCTGACGCAGACGTCTCAATGCCAGACGACGGCCAGTTGCGCCGGCACGGCGGACGAAGCCGTCAGTTCGATCGGCTATGGAACCGGCAGCTCTACCGCGGCGAACAATCTGGCGCCGGTAACTCTGTCTGTGGGATCGGGCACCGGCGCACTCTCTGCCACGACTTCCTCCACGTACGATCCGATCGGCAATCTGCTGACGGTGGATGGCCCCCTGTCCGGGACGGTCGATACGGTGCGCTATCGCTACGACGCCGATCGTGAGCTAGTGGGCATCGTCTCGCCCGATCCTGATGACGCCGGCGCACTCAAGTTTCCCGCGCTGCGCTACAGCTACAATGCTGACGGGCAAGTGACACTCGTCGAGCGTGGGACGGTCAACAGCCAGTCGGATTCGGACTGGGCGTCGATGACTGTCCTGGAGCAGTCCGCCTCGGCCTACGATGCCTCGGGCAATCTCACGAAGAGTTCGCTGGTCAGCGGCGGTGCGGCGCAGACAGCGACGCAATACAGCTACGATACGGCAGGAAACCAAATCTGCGTTGCTGTGCGCATGAATCCGGCCATCTTTGCAGCGTTGCCCTCGTCCGCCTGTAGCCTCGGCACGACGGGCGCCAACGGACCGGACCGCATCACCAAGACCACCTACGACGCCGGCAATCGGGTCACGAAGGTCACCACGAGCTACGCCACCGCCGCGCAGTCCGACTATGAGACGCTCACCTATAGCGGCAATGGTCGTGTGAAGACCGTCCTGGACGCGCTCTCGAATCTGACGACCTTTGACTACGATTGGTTCGATCGGATCGCGAAGATCAGCTACCCGGTGGCGAGTCAGGGATCCAACACCTCCAGCACAACGGACTACGAGAGCTACACCTACGACTCGGCCATTCGCCTAGTCGGCGTGCGCCGCCGAAGCGGTGAAACGATCGGGTTCGCCTACGATGATCTTGGCCATGTGACCGAGAAGGATCTCCCGGGCGGCGCCAGCAGTAGCGTCTTCTACGGCTACGATCTGTTGGGCCGTCAGCTTTATGCGCACTACGGGTCCGCTGGCGGCGCTGGTGTCGACTACAGCTACGATGCCTTGTCGCGCCTGACGTCGGAATCGGCCGCGGGACGCACGATGGCCTATCAGTACGACCCGGCCGGCGAGTTGAGCGCGATCACCTGGCCCGATGCTCTCTACGTCTCCTACGACCACGACCTTGCTGGACGCGTGACGGCGATCCGCGAGAACGGCGCGACGTCCGGGGTCGGCGTTCTGGCCAGCTATTCATACGACGATCTTGGCCGGCGCACGGCTATTGCCCGCGCCGGCGGCGCCGGCGTGTCCACGTCCTATTCGAGCTACGACGGCGCCGATCGTCTGACGGGCTTTGGGCATACGTTCGCGGCCGGCAGCAGCGCTTACAACGTGGCCTATGGCTTCAGCTATAACGCGGCCGGCCAAGTGATCGGGAGCACGTCAACGAACGACCTCTATACGAGCCACCCAGGGAGCCAGAGCAAGAGCTACGCTGCAAACGGGCTCAACCAGTATACTGCCGTGGCCAGCGTGGCGTTCGCGTACGACAGCCGGGGCAATCTGACGTCGGACGGTTCGAGGGTGTTCAGTTACGACGTCGAGAATCGGCTCCTGACAGCCTCGGGACCGACCGCCGTCAGTCTCGCCTATGACCCTCTTGGGCGTCTTCAGACCAGCACGGCTGGGGGGGCGACCACCACCTTTCTCTATTCGGGCGCCGCGTTGGCGGCGGAGTTCGACGCCGCGGGCAACCTGCTGCGCCGCTACGTGCCCGGGCCTTCCGGCGCCGACGAGCCGGTGGTCTGGTATGAGGGGGCGGGGACGACCGATCGCCGATGGCTCGAGCAGGACAGCCAAGGCTCGACCATCGCCTACGCGGACAGTTCCGGCAATGTCGCCAGTTCGAGCAGCGTCTACGGGTACGGTCCGAATGGAGAGCCCAGCGGGTGGACCGGCGCGCGGCATCGCTACACGGGCCAACTCATGATCCCGGAGGCGCATCTCTATTCCTACAAGGCGCGAGCATACGACCCGTTCCTCGGCAGATTCCTCCAACCGGACCCGGCGGGCGATGCTTCAGACCAGAATCTCTACGGATATGCAGCTGACGATCCGATAAACCTGTCGGACCCATCGGGTATGACGATCCGGTGCAATGCTCGCGGAACGTCGTGCCACGAAGACGAGGAAGTTGTTGTCAACGGGCAGCGGATCGTCTCATGTCCGAGTGACATGACCTGTGCGGGCGGCAAAGGGTATTTTGACAATGGCCCTGCTCTCAGCTCGATCTTGGATATGAGTTGGGCGATGGGTCGAGGGAAGTCTTTTCCCGGTGATCATACCAAGCCTGCTCATGAACCTTCGGTTATAATTAATCCCTTGGCTGCCGCGATAATTCGATGGCTTACAGAGCCGGGAAGTCATCACTATACGATGACTGGGGGTTCGCTCTGCGATGCAGATGAACAGTTCAAATATTGGAGGGCGCCGTTTGTCTCGGCTCCGGGCTATAGGGCGGGATCGGCCCCTCGACAGCAAGTCGAGCTCGCCCTCGGTAATTGGATTGAACAAACCGTTGATGTTAGATCTCGTACTATTGTAAACACTACGTTGCCGGGGCACATGTTCTACTACGGCACGGTTACAATTCACGTGTCGCCAACCGAGGCTGGATCAGAGGTTGCCGTGGAAGGGGTTGGTCACAACGGCAATAATGCGAGGCTTAACTATATTCTCGGTGTTCCTCTGTTTTATGCTTCGATGGTGGCCGCGAATCTTGAGTGCAATAAAAATCAGCCGAGCGCGGCGAATGTTGTGGGTGGAGCGCTATATTGATGGGAACGTGATGAGGGCGATCAAGATCGCGGGGTTGATGACCGCTGGCGCTATAGTTGTCGCGTGCGGTCGTGAAAAAGCGGAGATTCCAGTGCGTGTGGCAAAAGTGTGCTTGCACGGCGACCGGGATCAGGCTGAGCTGATTGCGTTGACGTCGAAATTTGCTGTCGAGCATAAATACATCTTGCGAGATTTTGGCGATCAGTCCCGTAGAGATAGGCAGGAAACCCAGCGAGATCTGGGCCTACCTTTGGTTGATGGCAAGGAGATACTGTTGACCCTGCAACCGACCTCTGCAGAGCCCGGCATCGTCATTTGGGGAGCAGACGATTATAGATACATGCCGCTTGTCCAGGTCGCTGGGCGCGACAACGACGCTGCCGACAACCCAGCCGTCGTTGACCTTCTTAGCCGCCTAAGAGCTCATTGGATTGTGTTCGACGCGCGAGGCCGACAATGGCCCAGCAATATCGAGCCATCCTGTCCGCCGTCGACGGCCGTAGCGCCCGGGCCAATTGGGTCTCCTTCTTCAACCAAGCATTAGTCATAACAGAACTGAAGTTGTTGATGAGCATGCAGCAACCTTGGTGCGATCGAGGGTCGCATGAGATATGAAGAGAATGTTGCACTTCCCCAACTGAGTCTGCGCGCGAAGATATCACAGGGATTACCCTCCGGGCCCAAAAAGGGGGGCGCGGGGCTTATGGCGCGGCCCACACTCCAAGTCACGTTCAGGGGTAATGGCCATGAACCGCCACACCACCGATCGGCTGAGGATCCTGACCCTGGCGCCTCGCACGCGGTGTCGCTGATGTTCCACGGCGGCGGCGGGCCGTTCATCTGCTGGTACGTCGACCTCGTGAACCCCTTCCGGCGCATGCCGGGCGGGATGGTGACCTGCGACCAGGCGCTGGACGTGCTGATCGGCCCGACCGCCAGTGGCGCTGGAAGGACGAGAAGCACCTGGCCCGCATGGTCGAGCTGGGCTGGATCGGCGAGGGCCGCGCCCGCACCCTCTACGACGAGGGCCGGGCGGTGGTCGATGCCGCGGTGCGCGGCGCCGCCCCGTTCGACAACCGCTGGACCACCTGGCGCGCCGACCCGGCCTGGCCGGACGACTGGGCCCTGGTCCCGGCGTACCAAGCCTGAGGGGGTGGGCGCTGAGAAGGAGCTGAGGTCGGCGTGCGGCCGATGGCGGAGAGGGCGGGATTCGAACCCGCGATACCCTTGCGAGTATGCCGCATTTCGAGTGCGGTGCAGTCTCGGCGACAGGGGATGACACCCGCCGACAGGAAAAACGCGAAACCCTTCGGCGAAAGGGCTATTGCGTGCCAGCGCGCGTCGTCCGATACCATACAGCGACATCGAGATGTGCCCCCTATGTGCCCCATTGGGCGCCGCAAGCTTGATTGAGACGGACATGGCGACGACCAACCTCACTGACGCCGCAGTAAGAAACGCGAAGGCGAAGCCCAAGCAGCGGGTGGAGGTATGGGACAGCCACACGCCGGGGCTCTGCCTGCTCGTCAATCCGAGGTCCAAGACTTGGGTGGTCCGGTATCGGGTCGATGGCAAACAGCGGCGCTATGCCTTCGCCGAGGCGGGCGTTGACGGAATGAGCCTGGCGGACGCCCGCATTGAGGCGGCGGTGATCCTGCGGGCGGTGAAGAAGACCGGCGCCGACCCGGCCGGCGACCGTCTCAAGGTGAAGGCTGAAGCCAAGGCGCAGCCGATCAAGACGTTCCGCGACCTCGCCAACGCCTACACGGCCGCCTGTCGGGCGGGCGAATGGAAGCCCAGGGGCAAGCGCCAGAGCGACCGGACATTGAAGGATGCGGACGGCAGCCTAGACCGCCACATTCTGCCCGCGCTCGGCGACATGAAGCTTGAGGACGTGACCCGCCCCGTGGTGCGCAAGTTCCTGCGCGGGATGGCGGCGAAGGGGATCGGCGCCCAAACGAACAAAGCGCTCGCCGTCATCCGTCAGATCTACAGCTACGCCATCGCCGAGTACGAGGGAAAGCTGGTCGCGGTGAACGTGGCGACCGGACAGCCTCGCGAAGCCGAGACGCCGCGGTCACGGGTTCTGACGGACGATGAGCTGAAGCGCCTTTGGAATGGCCTGCGGGCTCCAGGATCTCTCCGCTTGCCCTTGAGGGAAGGTCAGGAGGAGGCGGGCAAGGTGCACTTGTCCAGGTCCATGGCGATCCTCTTGCAGCTCTCTCTGCTGCTGCTCCAACGCCGGAACGAGATCGCCGGCATGATGGTGTCTGAAGTCGACTTGGCGCAGGCGGTTTGGCTGATCCCGGCGCCCAGGATGAAGGCGCGCAAGCCCCACCTGGTGCCCTTGCCCGCGCGGGCCGTGGAACTGATCACCGAGGCCATCGCCCTAGCACGGACAGCGCTGAAGCCGGGTCCCGACGGCAAAATGCCGACCGACTTTCCCGTGTTCCCGTCGCCTCGCGATGTGCTGACGCCGATCCGGCCGGGAACTGTCACGCACGCCGCGGCTCCTGTGATGAAGGCGCTAGAGATCACGGACGCTTCTCCTCACGACCTTCGGCGGACGGGCAGCACGGCGCTAACCTCGGAGCGCATTGGCGTGTCCCACTTCATTCGCTCGCTGGTGCTCAGCCACACGACCGACACGGGGGGCGGCGCGGCGGTCTCTGGCCGGCACTACGACGCGAACACCTACATCACCGAGAAGCGCCGGGCATTGGTTGCCTGGGAAAGCCTGCTACTCGAAATCGTTGGCGAGAAGCCGCGGACGTCCAACGTGCGCGAGTTTCCAGGAGCAGCGGCATGAGTGACGAGCGCGAGCGGGAAATTGCCCATGCAGAGGCCGCCAGACGTGCGGCGGTGTCAATTGTCGGCGGTGCCCCAGTTACGAGGCGGCAGGCAGAACCGACAGCCTGGAGCGACAGATTCAATTGGCCGCCAGCTGGTGAGGACCACGTCTTTCTCGGCCATGCGATTGAGAAGCTCGGCAACGCCAAGTTTGGCGCCGACTGGATCGCAAGCCGAGAACAGCGCCAAGCGGCTGCAGCGGCACTGGTGAGCGCGTGCGCGGACGGAAAGATCGGCACCTATACCCGAGAGGGCCACGGCGACATCGCGGCAGCGCTCTGGCTGCGAAACGGCACTGCTATCGTTGAGCGCTGCGCTGTGAATGATGAGTGGGTTTTCATCGGGGGTGGGGAACTGGGGACACTGATGGAACGTCTCGCTTTGCCCCCGGTCAAATCCACTGCGGCAGCTGAGAAGCGTGCTTCGGATCAGTTGCTGGCGTTGGCCAAAGCCAGCCTCGAAAGTGGTGAGCCTGCGCCAACGGGCGCTCTCTGGAAGGCGCAGGCCATGGACGAATTTGGCATCTCAGAGCGGGCAACAAATCGCGTTTGGAGCGCCGTTGCTAAGAACTATCCGGCTCTGTCGTCCCTGAAGAAGCCAAAGCGCCGCCGGTAACCAGCCAAACCGCTGCGCGAAACCGCTGCGCCAATCGAAAGCGCCGCACTCCTTTCAAAGCACGGACCGCAGCAACGTCTCCACGTCAGCCAACGCCATCCCCGGCGGCTGAACGTCACTGGAGGCAACCCATGCAAGACGATCAAGACGTCGTGCGCTTTTGGCCGCTTCGAGCGGTCGCTCAACGGCTGAGCCTATCGCCCCGCTCTGTCCAGCGGCTCGCTGAAACCGGTGAACTGCCGAAGCCCCGACGTATCTCGGCGAATCGGATCGGCTGGCGATCTGACGAGATCGATCAGTTCATTCAGTCTCGCGAAGTCGCCTGACCGATGAGCCAGACAAGCAAAAGGGCCGCGCCTGGCAGGGCGCGACCCTCGCAACTCACTGTCCAATCTGGGGGATCGAACAAGTCCACTGATAGGACAAAAGTGCGTTCAGGGCAACGCGCGCTCGGCGGCTCCGTCAACGTCTGGCGTCTGACGGCGGACGCGGAGCGCGAGGCGTTCCAGGCGGCGAAGGATGCGGAGGGCGCCGAATGATGACGCCGGCTCTGATCATCCCGCCCCGCGAGCGGATCACCTATGCGATCCAGGGCGCGCCTCTGCACCTTCGCCCAATCTGGGCGGCGGTGCGCGATCATGGCGTTGACCACATCTTGGTCATGCAGGGCTGCGAGCCGTTCAGGCTTCCGAACCGCCGTCACCCGCTGCTGATGCTGATCGGCGATGACATGTACGTTTCCCGCGGCCCCGCCGGCTTTCCGCGCAAGGCGCTTCGCCGAGCTGTGTCGAACTGCGACGCGGCCCTTATCGTCGCTGGGAAGCCAGACCCGGAAGAGTACCAAGGCGCGGCTACGTTCGCCGCCCTCAGTCGCCTTTCGGTCGCGATCGTGGAGACGCGACCGGAGCACGCCGACGATTGGGTGACGTTCCTCCGCAGCGCCAACCCGAACATCGCGGTGCGCCAATGAACGCCCCGTTCGTCCCTGGCGAAACGGCCCACACCGTGAGCCTGATCCCCATGCGCAGCCGGTTCGTCCGCGTCGCCACGGCCAAGGCCTACGGAACGCCGATCGTAAAGGTCTCTGCCTGTGCGCGGGACCCGCACGGCAACCTGAGGCAATTGCGGGTGGGCCTGAATATCCCCCTGGAGGCGATCGACGACGTCGTGGACGCCCTGCGGGCCGCTCAGCGCCAGCACCTCGCCAACATCAACGGACGCGCCGTCTGTGCGCGCTGGGGCGCTTCTGGCGAGATGGAGGAGGAGTTTTGAGCGCGGCTCTGGGTTTCAACGACGCCGCCCGGCAGGCGCCGCCCCCCGGTAGGGATGCGCTAAGTGTCGCGCTTGAGTGCATCGCGCGTGGCTGGCCCGTCTTTCCGTGCTCACCCCAACGCAAGACGCCATTGACCCCCAACGGCTTCCACGATGCGACCTTGGACGAGGCGACAGTGCGAAACTGGTGGGCGAGCCGCGCCGACGCGATGGTGGGCGTTCCCACGGGGCGCGCATCGGGCTTTTGGGTACTCGACATCGATACCGACCCCGACAAGGGCAAGGTCGGAATGGAAAGCCTGGATCAGCTCGGCTGGAGCCTGGAGGATCTCACGCAAACCACCGTCCAGCGCTCGGCAAGTGGCGGCTGGCATTGCCTCTTCGCGTGGCACGAGGAAGCGCCCGTCCGTAACAGCGACAGCGCTATCGCCACCCATATCGATGCGCGGGGGGAGGGTGGCTATGTCATCATCGCCGGGTCGCGCCGCGCCGACGGTAAGACCTACGACTGGCACAATCCGCCTGGATTGTTTCCAATCGCGGAGGCGCCGGGCTGGCTGACTGACGCCGCCCTGAATGCCAATTCCAGGACAAGACCCGAGCAACGGCTCACAAAGCCATCTGCGCAGCCGCCTGGTTCTTCACAGCGCGGCGCCCTTCTAAGAGCGCTCGACACGTCGACGCCATACGGGCGACGCGGCCTGGAGGCGGAATGCCGGGCGCTGGCGGCCACGCCTGAAGGGGGGCGCAACGGAGCCCTGAACCGGGCGGCCTTCAGTCTTGGCCAGCTCGTGGCTGGGGGGGAGCTGGACGAGGACGAGGCGCGCACTGCGCTCTTAGTAGCTGCCGAGGCCAACGGAAGCATCGGCGATGACGGTCAATCAGCGGCGCTCAAGACGATTGAGAGCGGCATGACGTCCGGCATGCTGCAGCCGCGGAGTGCGCCGCCGCGCATCGCTGCAAACGGACAGCTCCCATCCGCTGGGCGTCCAGACTTGCGCGTCGTTTCTCCCAACGAGGCTTCGGCCGCCATCGGCTTCGACGGGCTCGACAACGTTGTCCCAGGGCCGCGTCCGTGGGCGTTCGGCGACATCCTCATGCACCGCGCCGTAACGGCCGTCGCATCGCCTCCAGGTACGGGGAAGACCACCTGGGGGGCTCAGGTGGCGATCGCCTTCGCGCTCCACCGCGAGCTTGGCCCCTGGCGCCCGAAGGAAACGGGGGCGGTGCTGATCCTGAACGGTGAGGAGGATCGGGACGAACTGAAGCGGCGCTTGTTGGCGGCGTGCTACGACGACGGGATCGAACCGCAGCAATTGGCTGGACGCCTGCTGTTCCGGTCGACGGTGGAGACCGGGCCGCTGAAGCTGGTGAGCTACTCCGCCCGCGAGGGCGTCTACGTACGCCACACTGCGGCTATCGACGAGATCAAGGCCGGGATCAGAGAGGCAAACGCCAAGCTTTTCGTGCTGGATCCGCTGATTGAGTTTCACGACTGCCCAGAAACCAATGAAGGGTTCGCTCAGGTCGCGGCTGTGCTCCGCGAGATCGCGGTCGAGTGCGATACGGCCGTGCTCGTCTTTCACCACACGCCGAAGGGGGCCGACAGCGATAACGCCGCCGGCAACCTGAACGCCCTCCGCGGCGGTGGCTCTCTGGCTGGCGTGGCGCGCTTCGTCCTGACCATGTTCAGCATGAGCCGAGACGACGCCAAGGCCTTTGGGATTGCCAAGCGCGATGCGCACGCCTTCGTCCGCGTTGATAGTGCCAAAGCGAATATGACCGTCGTTGACGGGCGAGCCGCCTGGTTTCGGCGTGTCGGGGTCGGTCTCAATAATGCTGCTGATGGGCGCCCTGCAGACGTGATCGGCGTGCTCAGGTACTCCCCTCTAGAGCCAGTTGAAGACGACGACCCGCAGGCGCAGGCCGACGAGGCATTGGCGAAGCTGGCGGCCGAACTAGTCCGCTTTTGCGTCGCTGCCGGCCACACATCTGCGGATGACGCCATCGCCTTGGACCCGCTAACCGACGCCCTCAATCCGATGGCAACGGGCCTCAGGAAGAGCGCCGCGCGCGGCCGCATCATCGGAGATTTCGCCCCGCAGTATCCTCATGGCGAGCACCTCATTCACGTTGTCGAGGAGGCCGCCGGGCGCCTTCGTCGCCGCCTCGTCTACGTCTCGAAGAGGGCCGCGTGATCGTGGACCTTCAGACCTTCAAATGGCCGCCTGAAACTCTGCAACTCCCTATGCAGCAAGGGGTTTTGCCGCCGAGTTTCAGACCTTCAGCGACTTCCGCTGAAAGTCCGATTTTCGCCCTCGCAAGCCATTGTTTTTACGGCACCTTCAGACCTTCAGAGTTTCACCCCTTCGGGGAAGACGCTTCGGTGAAACTCGCGCTTCACCCGAAGGGCGGCGCCGATCAAGCGGCAGTACGCCAAGTAGCGCGGCCTGCAGCTGAGAGGTTCGCGCCAATTTCTGCAGTGAGGTCGGCATGAACGCGCCCGACACCCCGGCGCACATCCTGCGCATCCCCTTTCGTGAATGGTTCGGCTTGACCAGGGCCGAGGCTGATCTGCTCGCCACGCTCTACCTTGCCGACGGCGCCCTGGTGGCCAGTACGGATCTGGTCGCCGCCGCAGAAATCGCTCCAGGCACCCTCGCGCAGCGCGTGGCCAGCCTGCGCACCGCACTTGATGCCGAAGGGCTGGACACTGAGCGCGGCGGCTATCGCCTCACTGAGGGCGGCCTCGCAGAGTGTCGGGCGGCCATCTGGATCGTCGGCGAGGAACTTCGATTGATTGGGCTTAGGAGGGCTGCATGACAGAAGCGCCGCGCAAATCCGCGACTAAACCGCGGGGCAGGCCCTTCCAGCCCGGCAACGCGGGCAAGCCTAAGGGCACGCGCCATAAGGCCACGCTGGCCGCTGAAGCGCTGCTGGATGGTGAGGCAGCACAGCTGACACGCAAGGCCGTCGAACTGGCATTGGCCGGCGATGGCGTAGCGCTGCGGCTGTGCCTGGAGCGCATCCTGCCGCCCCGCAAGGACCGGCCCGTCACCTTCAAGGTGGCGCCGGTCAACTCCCCGGCGGACGCGATGCGAGAGGTGTCTGAGATCCTGGGCGCGATGGGCCGCGGCGAGGTCACACCCGCAGAGGCCGGCGCGGTCATGGACGTGCTGAACACCTATCTGCGCGCCTACGACCAGACCGAACTTGAACGCCGTATCGCCGAACTGGAAGCCAAGACCGGAGGCGCCCCGTGAGCGCGCGCACCAATCGCGCGCGCTTGAACCCAAAGGAGGATCACTTTGCGTGACGTCGAACGCCGCCTTCGCCGCCTTGAGGCGAAGCATGAACCAGCCGCGGGCTGTTTGCTGGTCCTCTCCGCGGAGCCAACAGAAGCCGAGTGGCTGACAATTCAGAGCGCCAGCCCTCCTGTCGGCCTGGTCGTCGTGACGGGCGTTACTCGCTCCGGCGACAGCAGCTTCATGGCGTCTCGCGATGCGTGATTTCGAGCGACGCCTTCTGCGCTTGGAACAGCGCGCGGACCCTAAGCTGAACCGGCGAGTGCTCGCCTTCGCTCCAATGTCAGACAGTGAGTTCGCCGCTCAGCCAGAGTGGCTGCGCGCCGGTCGTGCGCCAACACCTGAGGAGTGGTCTGCGCACTTCGTCCCCGCGCCAATCAGGGCGGCTTTCCGGGCCGAGGAAGAGCCCCGGCGCAACTGTAACCTCTCAAGAGGACCAAGCCAATGATGTTCGAACCTGCCGCTCTCCAAGCCGCGCTCGCCCAACACCTCAGCGCCGAGTACGCGCCGGCCCTGACCGCGCACCTGGTGGCCCAGGGCCTTTCACTCACCGATGGCCTGCCCTCCGCAGCGATTGGCGACCTGCTCCTACGGGTCCTCTCGTCCTACAGCGGTGGCGAGGATCCGTCATTGGCGGCGGTGACCTTCGTGGTTCGCGGTGCGCCGATGGTGTTCGACCCCGAGGACGCCGAGCAGCACCCGCTTCTGCGAGGCTGGTTGCCGCCGACCCTCTCCGCGGCGGTCGCCGCTCCGCTCCTGGCGGGCGCGTTCCTTCAGCCGATCACGGTTGGCGCACCCGACTATGGGGCGGTCGAGATCGTTGAGGGCGGCGGCCTTCTGCTCGGCCGCATCCTGCTCCGGTTTCAGCAAACACAGATCGGTGAGGTTCAGGTCTGCTGCAGCTATGGGCCGCCAGCCGTCCCCACTGCATTCTCAACCACGCGCCGGCTGGATGGCAGTGCGCTGCTAGCCATGGGCGCACAGCTTCGGTTGGGGCTCAGCGAGCAGAATGCTGCAACAGGCGACGCCAGCAGAGAGGTACCGGCGTCTGCTTGGACCTCTGCGTCGGCGATGATCCACTAGGCGGCGAGAAGCATTCAGAAAAAATATATGGGGGTTCGAACGGGCGCAAACTCGTGTGGTCGAAGCTTCGACCGAGCGAGGGGCGCGATGACCGGCTTTAGCTTCTTGAATTTGGGACAGGCGGCGCAGGGACGTCAGCCTGTCAGACAGGAACAGACCCCAATCTATCCTGGCGCGCCGCAGCTCACCCCTTTGCAGGCGGCTGACCCGCGCAGCGCCTACCTCGCGCGAGCGCTCAGCGATCTCCAGAGCGGCGGACACGAGCAGGGCAATACGATGGGCCTCGCATCCAACCTCCTGGCCGAGGCGCTGGACCGCTACGCCCTGAACAAGCGCCAGCAACAGCTGGCGACGCCTGCGGGCGGCATCTCCGTGCAGGGCGGCGGGATGCTCCCGCCCGATGCCCAGCCCCCCAGCAGCGGCATCAGCGTCCAAGGCTCTGGCAACATCTACGGAGCGCCGGCGTGATGGTGACTGAAACGACCCCGCGCCTCGAGCGCCAATCCGACCGCCGCCGGACCGTCTATTTCAGCCGCACCGAAGACGGCGATGTAGTCCGCTCTGACGCGCCAAAGCCGGCGCGCACGCCAACCTCGGCGCAACTCCTCGCAGACGCGCTTGACGCTTTCGGGGGGGCCCGATGACCGCTGGCAGCACCTACGATGAAGTGAACCGCGAGCTAGCAGCGCGCGCGCTTCAATACGCCACCCCCGCGACCATCCCCTATGTCCAGCACAGCCAGTATCTAGCCGATGCCCTGGCCCGCATGGGGGAGCAAGGCGGCCAGAACATTAGGACGGGCGGCGCCCTCGCCTCGAACCTGCTGGCCGAGGCCCTCCTGCAATACGGCTCGCGCCGAGCGAACGCCCAGCTTCTGGCGCGCGAGCAAGCGGACCAGGCCGCCATGGCGCAGCGTGCGATGATCGGGCTGCCGGATCCGACGCAGCCGCCTGCGGCCACTCCGTCCGTAGGCGGACCGCAGCCGGGCGTCTCCGCCACGCCGTCTGCGTCTGCCCCGCCCGCGGCCGCCACGGGCGCGACAGACCCGAACGCGCATCTGGCAGATGCCCTGACCACGGCCTCTCAGACCGCTGGTGGTCCAGTGGCGCCCCCCGACTGGGACGCGATCGGCAAGTCTCACGACATGCTTGTGCGCACGATCATCGGCGAAGCCGGTGGAAACGACGCCGGACAGCGGGCGGTCGCTTCTACGATCCTCAACAGGATGAACGCCGGACATCTGTCGCCCGACCAGGTGATCGGCGAAAAGGGCCAATTCGAGCCCTACGGCAACAAGGCGACTTGGGCGCGCCTCCAGGCGATCCCGACCGACAGCCCCGCCTATCAGCAAGCCGCGGCAAACGCCGATCAGGTCTTTACGAACGGTCCGACGACGAACGCTGACCATTTCTGGTCGCCGAGCGCCCAAGCTGCGCTCGGCCGCCGTCCGCCGGCCTGGGCGGTGGGGGGCGGCCAGATGATCGGGGGCAACCAGTTCTCGCAACTCGGCTACACCCCATCGGCGGCCGTCCCGCCAATGATCCAGTCCGCGGGCTTCCCGCAGAGCGGCCAGCAGGGCACGCAGCTGGCGCAAGGCGGCCCCGTCAACGCGGGTCCACCGACCCCGCGCCCGCTCCAACAGACAACGGGACCCGACCCGAGCATCCCGGCACCGCCCATCGGTGGCGTGGCTGATCGCTCCTACCAAGTCGCCAGCAACGGGCCGGTGGCCGCGCCTTCCGGCGGTCAGCTCCCCGCACCTGCGCCCCCGCAACAGCCGCCGGCGCCGACGAACATCCAGCCCCCGCACGGCATGCCGCCCACCCAGGACGAATGGAACTGGGTGCAGATGATGCTGCGTTCGGGGAACCCGGCGCAGGTGCAGCAGGGCCTGGCCAAGGCGGCCGAGCTGCAGAGCCGCTGGCGCACCCCGCCTGACGCCGATAAGCCCGTGTGGAACAGCGCCACCGGTCAATACGAGCGCCAGCCTGGCATGAGCTTCCGTCAGGTTCAGGGCGCATCCCCGTCTGACAGCGCGCAGATTGGCCCCGACGGTCGCGTGTATCACGAGGCAATTCCGGGCGTCCAAGGTCCGCTAGGCTCGAACCAGGTCTATAGCGGAGGCCAGGTCAAAACCCTGCCTGTCCAGCAACAGCCAACTTTCAAAATCCCCGGCGCAAACGGCATCTTCGTCAATGGGCCGGACGGCCGGCCGGTGAAGGTGGCTGACGACAGCTTCACGCCGAAGGACCTGGGCGACCGCCTGACCAAGCTGCAGGGATCGGATCAGTACAAACTCGCCGACACGGCAACCAACATGTACAACGCCGCGGTCCAGGCCTCGCAGCGCCCCGGCGGCATCTCCGACGTGGAGCTGCGCGATTTCGCCGCCCGCCAATTCTCCGGCGGCGTGGCGCGGCAGTTCAATGTCGAAGCGCTGAACCACGCTCAGGGCGTCTGGGCCAATCTCAAGCAGTTCATCCCTGAGCTGATGTCTGGCCAGAAGATGAGCCCGGCCGCCCGTGCCGCGGTACTGCAGGCGATGCACGACGACGCTGTGCAGGCGCAGACCTCGTTCAAATCGCTGGCCCAGTCTGACGAGGCTTTCGCCAATAGTCAGGGCATGTCGCTCACGCCGTACCTCACGCCGCTGACGAGGCCCCTGCCCGATTTGCCAGACATGGGCTCTATTCCCGACGGAGCGACCATTCCCGGCACGCCGCCCCCGGCCCAGCAGCACGGTCTTCCGCCAGGCGCTCCCCCCGGTACGCGCCAGCGGGGCGACGGCCGGTACTTCTTCCAGCAGGGCGGCCAGGGCCAGTCTGACGTGCTGGCCGCGGCGCTTCAGCAAGCCGACCCGACCGGCGCGCTCGGCAGCGAGTGGAACACGACGCAGAATATCCTGGGGGCGACAGGCATGCGCGAGCGACCGGGGTCACTGACGGCCTTCAACAAGGCGGACACAGACGCCCTGAGCCTCGCTCCGTTCACCGTGCGCAGCATCGGCAACCTGGTCGACCCGCTCGAGTGGGGCCAGCACCTCAACAAGCTGCTCGGAGCGCGGTTCTTCGAGCGGGCCTCGAATGAGGCCAGCGCGCTTCTGCAGGACCCCGACACCGAAGCGGCCATTGCGCGTGCTCTGGCGGCTCGCTCCAACCCCCAGCAGACCGCTGCCCAAGCCTTTCTTCCCGGCCTTCTCCAACTCCAGGACCAGACCCAATGAGGTGTGACCACTCTCCCGTGGCCTGCGGCGCGACCCGTGAAGGGTGGGGGAAATTGAGCCGTCGAGCGGCATTGAGGGCTGCTTTTGGGCTTCAGCCCGGGGAGGCCGCTTTGCTGGAGGTGCTGCTCAGTGCCGGCAGTGTGTGTGTGCCGCGGGATAGGCTGATCGAGCTCTCTGACGTGGCGCCTCTAACGGTACACGTCCGCATTGCTGCGGTCCGCGCTGCTATGCCACCCGGATCCGTCGAAACGGTCCCCGGCCAAGGCTACCGACTGACGTCTGCCGGCCGCGCCGAGTGCAGTCGGGTGATGGGTGCTATGGCGGACGAACTGCGGGCGGTGGCTTAGGTGAGACGGGCCAGCGGATACTAGCTCCCCGCCCGATCCTTCCGAAGCCGCACGCCAGGCCCTTCGCCGTTCTCGTCGATGAAGATCACGCCAGCTTCAGCCAGCGCTGCCGCCATCGCTTCGATCGCCGCCCCCGACACTGCCCGGCGCTCTTTCTCGAAATCCACAACCGTTGAAAGCCCTAAGCCTGCCGACGTGGCGAGGGTGGGTTGCGTCCATCCGACGAGCGCGCGGGCGGCTCTAGATTGTGCGGGGGTTATCAACATTTTCTGTTGATCTCTCTGGGGGTGGGGTCTACCTGTATCAACATTAAATGTTGAAGGCTAGGTAAATGACCTCGCACGCCTGCTCACCCCCCTCTCTAGACATCGCTGCGCGTCATTGGATCCAACAATGGAAGGCGCTGGGCGGAACGTTCCATGTGCTGCCGGCTGACCCCGGCCGCATATGGCTCGGCCGCAACCTCAATCGCGATCAGCAACTTGACGACCTTCACCGGCAACTGACGGGCGTCCTGAAAGACAGGGTTATCGTCCTCGCGCTGTCTGAGATCGCGGCGCGCGCCCCTAGCGACATAGTGGCTGAACCCCAGGTCTATCTTAAGCCGAGGCGCGGGCAATGAGTACCGTGGCCCAAAAGGTGATGCTGGCCGCGTGGAAGCTTCAGCGAGCCGACGGCGGCCGAAGCTTTTCCGACTGCCTGGTGAGCGCGTGGCGCATCGCCCGAAGCTCGCCGCCGGCCGCCAGGTTGGCCCGTCAACTCGCCCGCGGTGGCGCGGTGTCGCTGCGCTCGACGGTGACGACGCCCGCCGGGCGCGCCGCCGCATCTTCTCGCTACGTCCGCAACGCCGATTGGCAAGCCGCCGGCTTGACCGGCCGGCTGAGCTGGTGAGCCTCGCCATGAGCCACATTCCGCCCGCCCCTTGCGTGGTCGCCATCCCCACCGTCGCCACCGACGCGTTCCTGCGCTGGCCGCGCCTTTTCGTTGGCCGTAGCGCCGTGGACATTCTGCGCATCGGCGCAGCAGCCAAGGCGAACGCCACGCTCGCCCGCCGACGCCACCTCGAGGCGGCCCTAGAGCGCCTGGAGGACCTGCGCGAAAGCCTCATCGCCAAGCTGGATGCGCTCGATGGCGAGCCCGACTTTGAGGACGAGGGGTTGCTTGAGGAGTGCGGCGACGCTGAGCCGTCGATCGGCTCAATCGGGTGCCTCGATCAGCGTTTCTGGGCGCTCGGCGATTGCACCGACCTTGAAGACGCCTGCGAGGATGAAGGCGCGCCAGAATATGAGGCGGTCCCCGGCTACGCGGATCCTATCGACCAGACGTCGCGCGCGGTTTTCGACGCGCGCTAGACGCTGGGGCTCGCACTACCGACCGGGCTCAAGGCGCTGCTTGGCACGCCTTCGCTGGCGCAGCGCAAGCCGCAGCCGGCTTCGCTTCGTCCTTTATTGCTTTTGGCGAGACCCATGCGTCGTAGGCGATGACCGCGCCCACGATCGAGACCACTGCGGCGATGATCGCTGCGCCTGCCGTCACGTTGTCCCTGATATTCGCGCGCCTAGCGACGTTCGCTTGCCGCACCTGCGCGGCACGATCCTTTTCCGCCAGCCACCTCACGGCCAGCTGCTGCTTATCTGGCGCGTAGACCAAACTGCTCATGAGTGAGAGGCGCACGTGCTCCGGGCCGTCGCGCTCAAATTCGGCCAATTGCCGCGCTTCGTAGTCTTCGCCCGGGCTCAAGCTCATCAAGCTAAGCCTTTCAGCTTTCGCTTACGGAGTCGATCGCACTCAGCATCACGCTGAACGTCGCAAATTGCGAACCGTAGTCCACAACCGAGCGCTAACCGCCCACAGCCATAGACGTGTCGCAGGCTGTCCCCGCCGCAGGACTGGCTTCAGCATGTCAACCAGGCGGCCGACGCCTCACGACAGCTCGGACGACATCCATGCAGCTTTCGCGTTCTCAGCGGGCGGGACTTGCGGCGGGAGATAGGGCGCGCGCCTGCATCGCTGCGACAGGCAAGACCCTCTTTGGCGAAATCGCTTGGACGCCGCGAGAGCGAGATATCATCAGGGAGCACTATCCGAACTACCGGCGGATTTACGAGCTCCTGCCGCACCGCACTCCCAAAGCTATCAGGGTCCGCGCCCACGAAATGGGGGTCGTGAGGCGGCGACACATCTGGACCAACCTAGAGGTTCTCAAGCTCCGTAGCCTCTACGCGCGCAAGGCCTCGGACAAGGAGTTGAAGGCGGCCTTTCCCAACCTTCGCCTCCGTCAGATCCACGGCAAGGCCTGGCACATCCGCGCGCCCAGCCGCCTCGGACGACCCTTCAAGGTGCTCGGCGTACCTGCTTTGGATTCGGTGCGCGCAAAGGCCCGTGAGCACGGCTTGACCCTGCTCGATCTCGATCTCCTGGCGAAGACGAAGCACTACTTCCGCCGGTGCTGCAGGCGCCCGAACTGGAAGTACATCAACCGTGCCGTTCAGCTGTTCGAAGGGACGCTCGTCGTGGAATGGGACCAGCGCTGAGTCGCGCCTTGATGTCGCCCGGCGGCCACAGGCGCTGGCGCCCCATGCCGTCGATGCTGACGCCTGCGATCGGTTCGCCGCGCTGGCCATGGTCCTCGCAACGAAACACGATCTGGTCGATGGTCACATCGGCCTTGCCGCGGGCGATGAGCAGCTCGATCAGGCCGTGCGGCTGCTTCAGCGCCGTGCAGGCCGGGCAGTTGACCGTCAGCGTCGCGTCCAGCTCGCGCAGCTCCCGTGGCGTCGGCGGCATGCGGCTGGTCACCAGGGCGCGGCATAGCTCGGCGCGCTGCTCGGCGGTCGGCAGCTTCGTGATCGGGGCTAGATCCCCGTTGGCGGCCATCTCAGGCGCTCCAGGTCGGTCGTTGGGCGCCGAAACCTGACTCCGAGCGCCCGAGGAGTCTAGCGGAATGTTCCGTCTTTGTTCACGCTGGGCGCATGGGCCAAAGGAACATCGACAGGGCGCCGATCCGCATGCGCTACCACCACGGGCGCACCGTGGCGGACATGCTGGGGAACCGCTGGCAGGTGATCTCGAAGTGCCGGACTTGCGGGCTGATCATGCTGGTCAATCTGCGCCTGGTGGTCGTGGTCAGCGGCCCCGGGGTGTCGCTCTGGAACCGCCGCGCGCGATGTCGGCGGCTGGGCTGCGCCGGGGTCGTCGACTTCCAGGCCATGGCGCCGGGAATGGATGGATTTCAGCCGCTGGAGATCGACGAGCGTGCTGGGTAATGCGCGCGGACCTCCCGCTATCATGCGTTGCTGCCTATGAGGCTGCGCCTCGACATGTTCGCCTTGTGGTGGTCAAGTGACGTTCTCACGGGGAGGGGGGTCTTCATGAGCAAGTGGCGGAAGTGGGTGCTGGCCATTGGCGGGGCGGCTGCTATCGCGCTGCCTACCGTCGGTGCGGCATCACCGGAGTTTCTTGTCTACGAGGGCCGAAATGCGGTCCATGACGGGCAAGGCGGCGAGCGCAAGACGGTGGATGGCGTCGACTTCTGGATGCGAGGCGACCCGCCGCGCCGATATCAAGTGCTCGGCTCGCTGAGCGACAGGCGCCACAAGACCGGCTTATACGGGGCAATCCGAATGTCGGGCCTGGAAAGCGACTTGGCGAAGGCGGCCAAGGCAGCCGGCGGAGACGCGATCATCCTTGAGGGCGAACAGGACGAAGTGACCGGCGTGACCGGCTCGACCTTCGGCAACGTCAACGGCACCTATGGTGGTGGCTACTACAGCGGGAACGGATCAGCCTTCGGCATCTCGCGAGAAATCAAAGACCACGAGAGCCGCTATCTGGTCGTGAGGTACCTTCCGGATCCTCCACCAGCCGCGGCGCCGGCCGCTGCGGGCGGCCAGGGCGCCCCACCGACTGTGAACGGCCAAACCGCGCCGCTCCCTTGACACCTGAGGACCCGACGATTGGGGCTCTTAGTCGCGCCTTCCGACTCGTGGCAGCGTTTGCGTTCGCAACAAGTGTTGCCTTCAGCGGTATCGCCAGTTGTTCAAAGAGAGCGACCGAAGACTCGCCCACCGCCGAAGCTTCGCCAGCTGAGCCGGCAACGACACCCTACAGTTCCCCTCCGACCTATCCGGTCTCGCCGGACTCCGACAGGCCCTACGAGGACCGCCATGGAGACGCCGACTGTACGCAGGACTGTTCGGGCCACGAGGCGGGTTACAAGTGGGCGGAAGAGCACTCGATCGACGACGAGGATGACTGTACCGGCAACAGCCAGTCATTCATCGAGGGCTGCCAGGCCTACGTGAACGATCAAGACGCCGGAGCGTCGCAAAAGGACGACTAGCGCCCGCCGCTTCGGCCGTTGCGCGCGCCGGCGGGCTTCTCAGCCGCGCCTCAGCTGTCGTGGCGTAGGCCTGCTGTGCTGCTTCAACAGCTCGTCCCACTCATTAACCTCCGGCACCTTCTCCCCTATGGCGGCGCCGCTGCCGGTCACCACGCGGATCGCGCCATCAGGGGCGATCTCGACGGCGGCGATGGTTTCGCCGGCCGCCTTGACAATCTGCGTAGCGGCCTTCAGCCGCTGCATGAGGCTAGGTATCCGGGCTCTGGGGTAGCCGCCGGGGATTGTCACGGGAGGGTCCGACATGGATGCACGGCGCCACAGCGGTCGGGCGAAGTCCAGGGCCGTAAGCCCCCTGCTCGATCAAGTGCCGCCAGGCCCGCGTCGGGGATCAGTCGTCGCAGGAGGATTGCCCATCAGGCGCAACACAATGCGCGCTCGCAGTGGGCGCAAACCACAACGACCTCGCTGACCTCGGCCTGAGCGTCGCCCGCTGATGGCGATAGTTCGCGCAGCCTCGCGGCAGTCCCGCATCTCGGACACCTCAACAACGCGGGTGGCTCCTGATCTCGGAACTTAGGCGAGGTGCGGGGCGACCCTGACCGGGTGGAGGCGGGCCGCCCCGCTGGAGCAGGCAGCCGGCTGTGACCGCCCATGTCCAATGGTGATGACGACGCGGGCTATGGGCCGCCGGAATCTAGGAGGGCCAGCTGCCATCCTTGGTCTATTTCGCCCACTCACCACGTTGTTTCCAAAGGTGAGGGCGTCGGTGCTTCCCCGTTCGGATGTAATGCTCGTAATCGACCAAGAGGGCCTCCCTCCAGGGTTCGATAGGCGACAGACTCTCGAGGAAGGAGCGGAGTTCAGACGGCTGCGGCCGTTCAAAATTCGTCCACCGGGACCAGAAGGCGTTCCAGGCTTTAGGGCCCTCAACACCCGGCATTCTGAATTGGTCGGAAATCGCCTCGCAGTAGTCCACGATCACGTATTGCCGATCTAGCGCTGCGATGCTCTCAACGTCGGGCTTTGGAACGTCGATGGCCCGGAGCGAGGCTAGAACTTCCTCCTTCAGCTCGTCTTTTTTGGCTGCGGTTAAGCCGCCGTAGCGGCCCTCGCCGGCGATCAGGGTCACCAAGGTAGTCCCCAGCGTAGTGCCCAACCTTCGCAGCTCAATGATTGTGCTTTTGGCCTCGGCGACCACGGCATGGGTCTCTGCCTGCAAGCCGCCTGCCCCGGCCCTAAACGATTTCACCCGGTCCAGATTTCCCAGAAAGCCACAAACCATCGCTGCGGCCAGGGTCGTGAGCAGGCGGTCTGTCTTCCAACCGAGCCGCACCGCGCCGACTGCGAACAAGCCCACTAAGCCTAGGCAAGCCAGATTGAAGGCTAGTGTCCGAATGGCTGTTCCGAAGGTCATTTGGCTCACTCCGGCTTCGTTTTGTGCCCCGTTTGTGCCCCGCTTGCCACGTGCTGTGCGCGGGCCTCGCTGAGCCGGGAGACTTTCCCGTTATATTTCAGGGACTAATGGCGGAGAGGGCGGGATTCGAACCCGCGATACCCTTGCGAGTATGCCGCATTTCGAGTGCGGTGCTTTCAACCGCTCAGCCACCTCTCCGACTTAGGGCGCGCGAGCGAAGGGGCGGATAACTAGCGATGGCGGCGGGGGCGCGCAAGCCCCTCCTGCCGTATGCGGCGCTTCGCCCGGCGCGGGCTACTTGGGCGGCAGGTAGTGTCCGCTGGCCACGCCGGGGCAGGGGCCGCCGGCAAGGTCGTGCGCCGCCAGCACCCAGCCGAGGTCGTCACCGTTGCGGTCCTCCCCCGGAGTGAGGACGAAGCGGCAAGGGCCGGCCGTCCAGCTGGCCCCGCCCTTGGGGTCGAACACCGCGTGGCCGGCGTAGGCGCCGACGGTGAAGTCGCTCCCCACCAGCTCGCCGTTGCGGAATACGTCGTGCGTCTCGACCAGACGGGCGCCCTTGAGGGTGAAGACCTGCGGCGCGTCGGCGCCTGGCCCGGCCTCGCCGGCGCCGGCAGACGCGAGGAGGGCGAGCGCCGCCAGGGCGCCGGTGAACGCAAGGTCCGTGATCCGCATGTCGCCAAGCCCTCCGCTGCCGGCGGCACGATGCCCCGGGACGGGGCGCCGGGTGAAGCGGTCTCAGGCTGCGCGCCGCCCCTCGCCCACCACCCGGGCCAGGGTCTCGACCGCCGCGGCCAACTGCGCCTCGTCCCAGGCGGCGTAGCCCAGCAGGAAGCCCTGCGGGCCGCCGGGGCCGGCCGCGTGAGTCGAGAGGGGGTCGAGGTTGAGGCCGCGGGCGGCCGCGCGGTGCGAGATCGCCACGTCCAGGGCGGGATCGGTGGCGACGGCGTCCTGCAGCCGCACGGTGACGTGCAGGCCGGCCTCCTGCGGCAGCACCTGGGCCCAGCCGGTCAGGCGGCGCTCCAGCGCGGCGACCAGGGCCTGGCGGCGGGCGGTCATCTGGCGGCGCAGCGCCCGCAGATGCCGGGCGAAGCCGCCGCCGGCGATGAACTCGGCCAGGGCCGGCTGGGCGGCGGTGGGCACCAGGGCGCCGTCCCGCGCCCGCAGCTCCACCAGGCGGGCGATCAGCGCCGCCGGCCCGACCACATAACCCAGCCTCAGGCCGGGGAAGGTCAGGCGCGAGAAGCTGCCCATGGACAGCACCGCCTCGCCCCCGGCCAGGCTGGCGAGCGCCGGGACCGGCCGGCCGGAGAAACGCAGCTCGCTGTCGTAGTCGTCGGCGACCACCACCGCGCCGGTCTCGCGGGCCCAGTCCATCAGCGCCAGCCGGCGCGGCAGGCTGAGCGGCGCGCCCATCGGGAACTGCCGCGCGGGGGTCACCAGGGCGAGCCTGGCGTGGGGGGAGAGCCTGCGCCCCGCCGCCACGTCCAGCCCCTCGGCGTCCACGGGGACGGGGACCACGCCCAGGCCGGCCCGGGCCAGCGCCCGGCGGGCGCCGTTGTGGCCGGGGTCCTCGACCCACGCCTCGCCCGGTTCGCCGGCGCGGGCGATCAGCGACAGGGCGTCGGCGGCGCCGGCGGTGATCAGCACCTGGTCGGGGGCGTAGTCCAGGCCCTGCAGCGCGCGCAGGTGGCCGGCGACCGCGGCCCGCAGCGAGGGCAGTCCGGACCACTGGTCGAACGCCAGGGCGGCGGCCGCATCGCGCCGCCAGCCCCGGGCCATCGCCCTGGCCCAATCGTCCGCCGGGAACAGGTCCAGCGCCGGAGCGTCGGGATCGAACGGCAGGCCGCGCAGGGCCAGCAGGTCATCGCCGCCGCCGGGGCCGGCGCCGGGGCTGGCGGGCGGTCCGGCCAGCGGCGCGGGACGGCGCGCGGCGCGCACCCGGTCGAGCGGGCGCACATACTGGCCCGAGCCGCGTCGGCCCTCGACGTAGCCGTCGCTGGTCAGCTGGTCGTAGGCGTCCAGGGTGACCGCGCGCGACACGCCGAGGTCCTGGGCCAGCCGCCGGCTGGAGGGCAGCCGCGCGCCCGGGGCCAGGGCGCCGGCCAGGATCAGCTCGCGGATCCGACGGTGCAGCTGGCGGCCCAGCGGCTCCGCGCCCTGGCGGTCGAGCACCACGGCCAGCAGGGCGGTGGCCGCCGCCGCGTCACCGCCCGCGCCGGCCGCCCGCCGCCCCCCGCCGGAAGTGGTCATCTCCATCGCCGCAGAAGTGGATATTTTCAGGCCGCGCGCAACGGCCTAAGCCACGCTTGTTCCGGGCGGGAAGCCGGATCGCCGCCGGCGAGGCGCCGCCCGGAGGTCCCGCCCGCCGCCTGCCGGCCCACCGCCCCCCGGCCCACCGACTCCCGGGCCACCTATCGTCACGGAGCCTTCCCATGTCCCTGCGGATCAATTCCGAAGCCCCGAACTTCACCGCCCAGACCACGCAAGGGCCGATCACCTTCCACGACTGGATCGGCGACGGCTGGGCGATCCTGTTCTCGCACCCCAAGGACTTCACCCCGGTGTGCACCACCGAGCTGGGGTACATGGCGCGGCTGAAGCCGGAGTTCGACCGCCGCAACACCAAGATCATCGGCCTGTCGGTGGACCCGGTGGACAACCACGCGCGCTGGGCGAAGGACATCGAGGAAACCCAGGGCGCGGCGGTGACCTATCCGATGATCGGCGATCCGGAGCTGAAGGTCGCCACCGCCTACGACATGCTGCCGGAGGGCGCCGGGACCACCTCGGAGGGGCGCACCGCCGCCGACAACGCCACGGTGCGCTCGGTGTTCGTCATCGGCCCGGACAAGAAGGTCAAGGCGATGCTGACCTATCCGATGACCACCGGCCGCAACTTCGACGAGGTGCTGCGGCTGCTGGACTCCTGCCAGCTGACGGCGAAGCACACGGTGGCGACGCCGGTGAACTGGAAGCCGGGCGAGGACGTGATCATCCCGCCGTCGGTCAGCGACGAGGCCGCCCGGGCCAAGTATCCGCAAGGCTTCAAGACCGTGAAGCCGTACCTGCGCATCGTCGCCCAGCCCGAGGGCTGAGGCGGCGCACGGCGGCCCCCTTCCCCGGCTTCGCCGGGACTTCCCCCAGAGGGGGAAGAGAACGGTATGGTCGGCCAAAGCGCTGCTTCTCCTCCCCCCTTGGGGGAGGGGGACCCCCGAAGGGGGTGGAGGGGGCTCCAGCAGGTCGCCGGCGGCACAAACGGGCAGGTTTCACGAGATCAACCAGGAGGGCCGAGCATGATCTTCGAACAGGTCGCCACCGGCGGCTGCCAATCCTATCTGCTCGGCTGCGACGGCAGCCGGGCGGCGGTGCTGATCGATCCGGAGGACAGCCAGATCGACCACTACCTCGGCCTGGCCAGCCAGCATGGGGTGCGCATCAAGTACGTCGTCGACACCCACACCCACGCCGACCACTTCTCGGCTACCAACGAGATGGGCAAGGCGGTGGGGGCCACGGTGGTGGCGTTCCGGCTGAGCCCGGCGCCCTATGTCGACATGCGGCTGGACGACGGCGACACCCTGGTCGCGGGCAGTCTTCGTCTGAGGGCGATGCACACCCCCGGCCACACTCGCGATTCCATGTGCCTGGTGATGGACGACCGGGTGTTCACCGGCGACACCCTACTGATCGGCGGCACCGGCCGCACCGACCTGCCCACCGGCGACCCGCACGCCCTGTTCGAGAGCCTGTTCGACAAGCTGCTGAAGCTGCCGCCGCAGACGCTGGTCTACCCGGCGCACGACTACAAGGGCCGGCAGAACTCGACCATCGGCGCCGAGATCGCCGGCAACCCGCGCCTGCAGAAGACCGAGCGCGCCGCCTTCGTGGAGATGATGGAGCACCTCGACCTGGCGGCGCCCACCCACCTGACCGAGGCGCTGCGGACCAACATGAGCGGCGGCAAGTCGGTGGCCCAGCTGCTGGCCGAGGCCGCGGCCAAGGCGCCGTTCATGTCCATCGCCGACCTGAACGAGCGCCTGGGCGGCAACAGTCGCGACCTCGTGGTGCTGGACATCCGCGAGAAGGACGCCTTCGAGGCCGGCCACATCCCCGGCGCCCGCCACCTGCCGCGCGGCCAGCTGGAGCTGCGGGTCAACAGCGAGCTGCCCGACCCGACGGTGCGCATCCTCACCTGCTGCGAGTTCGGCAAGATCTCCACCCTGGCGGCCGCCACCCTGCGTGACCTGGGCTTCGGCCGCGCCAGCGCCCTCGACGGCGGCATGACCGCCTGGCGCGAGGCCGGCTACGCCCTGGAGCGGTAGATTCCGGAGAGGGCGAAACCCCTCACCCTCCCATGGCTGCGCCATGGGCCCCTCCCTCTCCCTGCGGGAGAGGTGAAGAGTATCGCCGACCTCTTTCCTCTCCCACAGGGAGAGGAAGGGGCCCGCGGGACTTGCGCGAGCAAGGCGCGTGGGAAGGTGAGGGGTTCCACCCTCACCGCCTGGCGAACTGAGCCGTCCCGGCCGCGTACACCGCCCCGGCCAGGGCCGAGAGGTCGAGGAAATAGAGGTAGCGGTAGTCGCAGGCGATGCTGATGGCGAAGAAGCTGGCGGTGAAGGTCAGGGCCGCGGCCAGCAGGCCGGCCACCGCCAGGTCCTCGGGCCGCCGCCGCAGCAGCAGAGCGATCATCAGGGCGGCCGCCAGCAGCGCCCAGGCGGCGTGCGAGAACACCGGGCTGTGGAAGAACGCCTGGGCGTAGGTGAACACCACGTCGTCGGCGTCGCTGTAGCGGGTCTCGAAGCCCAGCCGCTTCATCTCCTCCGGCGGGCCGTTGACCCCCACGGACAGGGGCACGCAGGCCTCGATGTCGGGGGCGGCGAAGACCTGGCGGAACAGCTCCGCCCGGACCCGCAGGTAGAGCCACGGCCGGGCGGCGAAGATCGCCCGCCACTGGGCCAGGACGGCGGGACGGTCGGCGTCCTCGTGCGCGGCGACGGTGTCGTTCTGCACCAGCGGGTCGATGCGCTGGGTGTTGAACAGCCTGGGACCCTGGCCCAGCAGGAAGGCGTTCATCGCCGGCGCCCGGGCGGCCAGGATCGGAAAGCCGGCGCCCGGATCCAGCTGGCGGGCGGCGACCATCTCGTAGAGGCGCAGCTCGGTCCACTGCCGCTGGCGCTCGTTCTGGCCGTCGCTCCGGGTCTTCAGCGCCGCCGAGCCGGCGACGGCGACGCCGATGGCGACGGCCAGCAGCACCGCGCCGGCGGCGACCCCGCGGGCCCACGGGCGCGCCGTCGCCTGGCGGGCGGCGATCCAGCCCGCCGTCACCGCGGCCACCGGGATCAGGATCAGCCCGTTCTGCCGCGCCAGGGCCGCCAGGGCCAGCAGCGCCCCGGCCTTGACCAGCAGCGCCCACCTCAGCCGCGGGCTGGGCCAGCCCCGGCCGTACCAGGCCAGGCAGGCGAAGGCGGCCAGGGCGGCGCCGGCGAACAGCACGTCCTTCCAGACGATGGCCGGATAGATCGCCAGCTGCGGCGTCGCCAGGGCCAGGGCCGCGGCGGCCACCACCGCCCAGCCGCCGCGCCGGGCCATCAGCGCCAGGCTGGCCAGGCTGGCGAACACCAGGGCGCCTTCCAGCACCGTGAACAGGGCGCCCCCCCGCTGCAGCCGGTCGGCCAGGCCCAGCAGCCAGGCCGTCACCGGCGGGTGCCAGGCGTTGTAGATCCCGCTGCGGCCCTGATCGAGCTCGACCACCGAGTCGTAGGACCAGTGCCCCGGCCAGCTGAAGGCGACCGCCGCCGCGCCGCCGACCAGCAGCATCCCGGCCGCCACCAGGCCGGGCAGGGCGATCGGCGTCTTCGGCTCGGCCGGATTCACGGTCTTGGCAGTCCCCATCGGGCCAGGGCTCGCACGGAAAGGGGTGGGCTTCAACCGGGGAGGGGCCCGCGCGTTGCCTCCCCCTCTGTCATCCCGGAATTCGCGCAGCGAATATCCGGGACCGCGGCAGACACCTGCGTCCACTACCGCTTGCGACCCTCAGCGCTTCCGGCGGTCCCGGATAAACCGCAGGCGCGGTTTTCCGGGATGACAGTGGAAGGAGTGTTCGCGGTTCTAGTCAGGATTGTGCTTGGCCGCGCCGCGGCGCTCATGCTATCGCCCGCGCTTCGGAAAGACCCATGATCGCCAAACGCCCAAATCTCTTCTGCGGCTCGAACCGCCACGGCCAGCTGGTCGTGCTGGAACGTGCGCGCGTGGGAGGGTATTCGGCCTGACGGACTTCGATCCGACTCGACGACAAAGACCCCTCCCGGCCTGGCCTGGAGGGGTTTTTCGTTTCCAGGCGGCCATGACCTCCAACCATCGCCCGTAGAAATGCGTCCCATGCTGCTGTCCATCGCCACCACCCGCCCTCCGGCCACCGACCTGGGATTCCTGCTGCACAAGCATCCCGACCGGCTGCACGAGACCGAGCTGCCGTTCGGCCGCGCGCTGGTCTTCTATCCGCAGGCGGATGCGGCGCGCTGCGAGGCGACGCTGCTGATGGAGGTTGACCCCGTCGGCCTGGTGCGCGGCCACGGGTTCAGCGACGGGCTGCTGGACCAGTATGTCAACGACCGGCCGTACGCGGCCTCGTCGTTCCTGGCCGTGGCCATGGGCCGGGCGTTGCGCAGCGCCATGAACGGGGTCTCGCGCGAGCGGCCCGAGCTGGCCGGCGAAGCCCTGCCGCTGGAGGCGCGGGTGACACCGCTGCCGGCGCGGGGCGGCGAGGCCCTGGTGCGGGCGCTGTTCGAGCCGCTGGGCTGGACGGTGGGGGTCGAACCGGTGGCCGCGCCGGACGGCGGTTCCTCGCCCTACCTGGCTCTCGCCCTGACAGGGACGCAGCGGCTGTCGGCCCTGCTGAACCACCTCTATGTGCTGATCCCGGTGCTCGACGACGACAAGCACTACTGGGTGGGCGAGGACGAGGTGACCAAGCTGCTCAAGCGCGGCGAGGGCTGGCTGGAGGGGCATCCGGCCCGCGACCTGATCGTCGGACGCTACCTGATCCACCGGCGCAGCCTGGAGCGCGCGGCGCTCCGGCGGCTGGCGCTCGAGGCGGCCGACGACGAGGACGCCGTGGCGGCCGCGCCCCGCGCCGCGCCGGAGGATGCGCTGGAGAAGCCGCTGCGGCTCAACGACGAGCGCCTGGGCGCGGTTGCCGAGGCCCTGCGCGCGGCCGGCGCCAAGGTGGTCGCCGACCTGGGTTGCGGCGAGGGCAAGCTGCTGCAGCGGCTGGTGCGCGAGCGCTGGATCGAGCGGCTGATCGGCGTCGACGCCGCCTCGCGCGATCTGGAGCGGGCCTCGCGTCGGCTGAAGCTGAACCTCGCCGGCGGGCCGCCGGAGGGCCGCGTCACCCTGCTGCACGGCGCCCTCAACTATCGTGACAGCCGCTGGGCCGAGGCCGACGCCGCCGCCCTGGTGGAGGTGATCGAGCACCTCGATCCCGACCGCATCCCCGCCCTGGAGGCGGTGGTGTTCGCCGACGCGCGCCCGCGCACGGTGGTCGTGACCACGCCGAACGCGGAATACAACGCGCTGTTCGAGGGCATGGCCCCCGGCGCCCTGCGCCACCCCGACCACCGCTTCGAGTGGACGCGGGACGAGTTCGCCGCCTGGGCCGGCCGCGTGGCCGGCGCCTGGGGCTACCAGCTCGCCCTGAGCGGCATCGGACCGCAAGACCCGACCCTGGGCGCGCCCACCCAGATGGCGGTGTTCACCCTCGGCCAGGCGGAGGCTTGAAGCCATGAGCAGCATCAGCCTTCCCGACTTCGCCCTGGTGGTGCTGGTCGGCGCCTCCGGGTCCGGCAAGTCCACCTTCGCGGCGCGCCACTTCGCCCCGACCGAGGTGATCTCTTCGGATCATTGCCGCGGCCTGGTGATCGACGACGACACCGACCAGTCGGTCAGCGCCGACGCCTTCGAACTGGCGGCGGCGATCGCCGACAAGCGGCTGAAGCACCGACGACTGACGGTGATCGACGCCACCAACGTTCGCCCCGCAGACCGCAAGGGCTGGGTGGCGCTGGCCCGGCGCTGGCACGCCCTGCCGGTGGCCATCGTGCTGGATCCGGGCATCGACGTCTGCGTGGAGCGCAACCGAGGCCGGCCCGACCGGCCGTTCGGCTTCGACGTGGTGCGCCGCATGGCCGGCGAGATCCGCCGGGGCCTGGGCGGGCTCAACCGCGAGGGGTTCCGGCAGGTCATCCGCCTGACCGGCGAGGACGCCATCGCCGCCGCGACCATCGCCCGCCAGCCGCTGTGGACCGACAAGCGCAGCGACGCCGGCCCGTTCGACATCGTCGGCGACATCCACGGCTGCGCGGACGAGCTGCAGACGCTGCTGGCCGAGCTGGGCTACCACGTCGCCTGGAGCGGCGAGGGCGCGGGTCGGACGGTGCGCGTGACGCCGCCGTCCGGGCGCAAGGCGGTGTTCCTGGGCGACCTTGTCGACCGCGGGCCGAACGCGCCCGACGTGCTGCGCATCGTCATGAGCATGGTGGCGGCGGGCGACGCCTACTGCGTGCAGGGCAACCACGAGCGCAAGTTCCGCCGCTGGCTGGAGGGGCGCAAGGTGACGGTGGCGCACGGCCTGGCCGAAACCATCGCCCAGGTGGAGGCGCAGAACCCCGCCTTCCGCCGCGACCTGCCGGCGTTCCTGGACGACCTGCGCAGCCACTACTGGCTGGATGGCGGGCGGCTGGCCGTGGCCCACGCGGGGCTGAAGGCGGAGATGATCGGCCGTGGCTCGGGCGCCGTGCGCGAGTTCGCCCTGTACGGCGAGACCACCGGCGAGATCGACGCCTACGGCCTGCCGGTGCGCGCCGACTGGGCCGCCGCCTACCGGGGCGACACCACGGTGGTCTATGGCCACACCCCGGTCCCCGAGGCCGAGTGGGTGAACAACACCCTGTGCATCGACACCGGCTGTGTGTTCGGCGGCAAGCTGACCGCGCTGCGGTGGCCCGAACGGACCCTGGTGCAGGTCCCGGCGCAGGCGGTGTGGTGCGAACCGCAGCGGCCGCTGGTCCCGGCCGGCGGGGGGCCGGGCGGCCAGGCCCTGGCCGACAGTCTGCTGGATATGGCCGACGTCAGCGGCCGGCGCTGGGCCGAGACCACCCTGCGCGGGCGCGTGGTGGTGGCCGAGGAGAACGCCGCGGCCGCGCTCGAGGCCATGAGCCGCTTCGCCCTGGCGCCCCAGTGGCTCGCCTATCTGCCGCCGACCATGTCGCCCTCCGAGACCAGCCGCCAGGAGGGCTGGCTGGAGCGGCCGGAGGAGGCGCTGGGCTATTTCCGCAGCCAGAAGATCGGCGAGGTGGTGTGCGAAGAAAAGCACATGGGCTCGCGCGCGGTGATCGGCCTGTGCCGCGACGCCGCCGCCGCCCGGTCGCGCTTCGACGCCCAGCGCGACGAGACCGGCGCCATCTGGACCCGCACGGGCCGCAGCTTCTTCAACGATCCGGCGACCACCGAGGCGCTGCTGGCGCGGCTGCGCGCGGCGGCGGACGGCGCCGGGCTGTGGGACGAGCTGAAGGCCGACTGGCTGCTGCTGGACGCCGAGATCATGCCTTGGTCGGCCAAGGCCTCCAGCCTGATCGACGGCCAGTACCGGCCGGTGGCGGCCGCCTCCGCCGCTGGCCTCGCCGCCGCGCGCGAGGCCCTGGCCCGCGCGGCGGGACGCGGCGTCCCGGTCGCCGATCTGCGGGTCGCCACCGACGACCGCGCCGCCCGCGCCGCGCGCTACGCCGACGCCTGGGCGCCCTATGTCTGGCCGGTTACGGGACCCGGCGACCTGAAGGTGGCCCCGTTCCACGTGCTGGCCAGCGAGGGCGCGGCGCACTTCGAACGGGATCACGCCTGGCACATGGGCGTCGCCGATCGGCTGGCCGAGGCCGCCGAGGCGAGTGGCGACGGCGTCGTCACGCGCACGCGCTGGCGGCGCGTGGACCTGGCTGACGACGTGGCGTGCGCTGAAGTCTGCGACTGGTGGGAGCAACTCACCGCCAGCGGCGGGGAGGGCATGGTGGTCAAGCCGCTGAGCTTCGTGGCGCGCGGCCCCAAGGGGGTGATCCAGCCGGCGCTGAAGGTGCGCGGGCGCGACTACCTGCGGCTCATCTACGGCCCGGAATACGACGCCCCGGCCAACCTGGAGCGGCTGCGCGTGCGCGGCCTCGGCGGCAAGCGCACCCTGGCCCTGCGGGAGTTCGCCCTGGGCCACGAGGCCCTGCGCCGCTTCGTGGCGCGCGAGCCGCTGCGGCGGGTGCATGAGTGCGTGTTCGCGGTGCTGGCGCTGGAAAGCGAGCCGATCGACCCTCGGCTCTGAGGGCCTGTCGGCCCGCCTCGCGTCAGTCCTCGCCGACGGCGCGGCGGATGGCCTGTTCGAGGACGTCGCGGGCGCGGCGGGGGGTCAGGTCCTGGTCGCGGCGCAGGCGGTTCCAGGCCTCGAAGCTGAGCAGCAGGTCCAGGGTCTCGACCAGGGTCGCATCGCGCGCCTGTTCCGCCGGCAGTTCGCGCTTGAGCAGCTCGCGGCCGACCGCGTTCATCCGCTCGTGCGCCTGCTGCAGGAAGCGGGAGTGATGGCGGTGGACGTCGGCCGCGCGGCGGAAGGGGGCGATGCGGTCGAACGCGGCGCTGCGCCGGCCGACCATTTCCACCATCCGCTCGCGCCAGGTGGTGGCCACGAACGGGCTGTCGACCACCCTGCGCAGCTCGCTCTCGATGACCTGGGCCATCTCCGCGTAGAGGCTGTCCATGTCGCTGAAATGGCGGAACACCGTGCGCAGGCCGACGTTGGCGCGGGCGGCCACCTGTTCGGCGCCGGGCGTGGCGTCACCGGCGTGCACCAGCTCCAGCATGGCCGAAACGATCCGCGCGCGGCTGTCCTGCGAGCGGCGGCGGCGGCCGTCGGTCTCCGGCGCGGCAGGCGGATCGGCGTCGGCCACGGAATCGGCCGGCGGCGTTTTGACTCGTGGTGCGGTCACGGGTTGGGGGATCTCCGTGAAGGGCGACGTCCTTGCTTAGCTAGACCGGCGACATTGCGCCAGCGTTCGTTGAGAGAACACGGTTAAGTGGATGTAAAGGCTAAGCTTCCGCCAGAGCAGGCCTGCAACGGTCGCGTTATTGGAACGTCCGCAGGCGGTGGGAGAGGCGGATTTCCTGCGAGCCGGTCGGCAGGCTCAGCAGATCGCCGTCCTCGCCGACCCGGATGCGACCGTGGAAAATCTCGCCCGAGCGGCCGAGGAAGGCGGGGTAGAGGGCGGTCGATGGCAGCGGCGGGATCAGGTGCGTGTACAGCAGGTAGCGCACGTGGTCGCGCTCGGCGATGGCGGCGGCCTGCTCGGGCGTGGTGTGGTAGCTGAGGATGTCGTGGAAGATGGCGGCGAGGTTGTCGCGGTGCGCCTTCAGCGCCTCTTGCCGCTGCACCGCCACCAGGTTCGGCGCCAGGGCCTCGTGCACCAGCACGTCCGCCCCCCTGGCGGCCGCCTCCAGCCGGGCCGAGGGGGCCGTGTCGCCGCTGACCACCACGCGGTGGCCCTTGTAGACGAACAGATAGCCCACGGCCGGCTCGACCGGGTGGTGGTCGACGGGGAAGGCGATCACCTTCAGGTCCGGCTCGTCGATCAGCACCACGTCCGGCGCGGCGCGGTCGGCGGCGAAGCCGTGCGGCGCGCCGCCGAAGCCCGCCGGCGGCACCACCTTCGGGCCGTGGTGGGCGATGCGGTAGCCGCGGTCCAGGGCGTAGGCGGCCTCGAAGCCCTGCACCACCTGGTCGACGCCGGTCGGGCCGTAGATCGGCAGCGGCGCGGCGGCCGCCCCGCCGGCCCAGTGCTGCAGCATCAGTTCGCCCAGGTCGGCGATGTGGTCGGAGTGGTAGTGGGTGAGGAACAGGGCGCTGGCCTGGCCCGGCTGGAAGCCCATCAGCGACAGGCGCCGCACGCTGCCCTCGCCGGCGTCCACCACGAACATCCGCCGTCCGGCGATCACCACCGTGCAGGGGCCGGCGCGGCTGGGGTCGGGCAGGGGCGAGCCGGAGCCGCACAGGCCCACGTGCAGCCCGTCCGGCAGCTCGGCGATCGCGTCGTGGCCCAGCGCCTTGGCGTAGATCCGGCCCATGGCGGCGACGGCGAGGCGCCCCCGCATCAGCCAGACCCCGCCGGCGAGCACGAGGGCCAGCACCAGGACCGCCAGCAGGGCGGGCAGCAGACGTTTCAAGGGGAGCGCTCCTCGGCCGGCGATCCGGCGCGGCAACATATGACAGTTAGTATGTCATTATCACGGTCGCGGCGGCGCGTCATCTCCTCGCCCGCGCTTGACGGGCGCCGCCCGCCCGCCCAAGGCTCGCGCAACGATCAGGCGCGGGGCCGGCCGCGCGCAACGGGAGTGGCGCATGGGAATTCATCCGAGCCGGTTCACGGCGTTCGCCCTGTGCGTCCTGGCCCTGGCCGCCGGGGTGGCGCTGATCGTGCTGGGCCATCCGCACGCCGGCTGGAGCCTGGCGGTGGCGGGGGGGCTGCTGACCCTGCTCGGCCTGCATGACCTGACCCAGGCGGAACACTCGATCCAGCGCAACTATCCGGTGATCGGCCACATCCGCTGGATGGTGGAGCTGGTGCGGCCGGAACTGCGCCAGTACCTGTTCGAGAGCGACGAGGAGGCCGCCCCGTTCTCGCGCAGCCAGCGCTCGCTGGTCTACCGCCGGGCCAAGGGCGAGGCCGGCGAGCATCCGTTCGGCACGCTGCTGGACGTCTACCGCCCCGGCTACGAGTTCGTCGGCCATTCGATGGCCCCGGTGGCGGCGGCCGACCCGTCGACCTATCGCATCACCATCGGCGGCGACCAGTGCGCGCAGCCCTATTCGGCCTCGGTGTTCAACATCTCGGCGATGAGCTTCGGCTCACTGAGCGCCAACGCCATCCACGCCCTGAACGAGGGCGCCCGGCGCGGCGGCTTCTACCACGACACCGGCGAGGGCTCGATCAGCCCCTATCACCGCGCCGGCGGCGGCGACATCTGCTGGGAGGTGGCCAGCGGCTATTTCGGCTGCCGCGACGCCGAGGGGCGCTTCGATCCGGACCGGTTCGCCGCCCAGGCGACCACCGACCAGGTGAAGCTGATCGAGATCAAGCTCAGCCAGGGGGCCAAGCCGGGCCACGGCGGCATCCTGCCGGCGGCCAAGGTCACCCGCGAGATCTCCGAGACACGTGGCGTGCCGATGGGCCGCGACTGCATCTCGCCGCCCCGGCACAGCGCCTTCGCCACCCCGCGCCAGTTGATGGACTTCATCGCCCGGCTGCGCGAGCTGTCCGGCGGCAAGCCGGTGGGCTTCAAGCTGTGCATCGGCCATCCGTGGGAGTTCATGGGCATCGTCAAGGCGATGCTGGAGACCGGCATCCGGCCCGACTTCATCGTCGTCGACGGCGCCGAGGGCGGCACAGGGGCCGCGCCGGTGGAGTTCTCCGACCACATCGGCGCGCCGATGCGCGAGGGCCTGCTGTTCGTGCACAACACCCTGGTGGGCGCGGGCCTGCGCCAGCAGATCCGGGTGGGCGCCGCCGGGCGGATCGTCAGCGCCTACGACATCGCCAGCGTGCTGGCGATCGGCGCCGACTGGGTGAACGCCGCGCGCGGCTTCATGTTCGCCCTGGGCTGCGTGCAGTCGCTGAGCTGCAACACCAACCGCTGCCCCACCGGCGTGGCCACCCAGGATCCGCTGCGCCAGCGCGCCCTGGTGGTGCCGGACAAGGCCGAGCGGGTGGCCAGCTTCCACGGCAACACGCTGAAGGCCCTGGCCGACATGCTGGCCGCCGCCGGCCTGTCGCACCCCAGCCAGATCGCCGCGCACCACCTGTCGCGCCGGGTCAGCGCCACCGAGATCCGCGGCTTCGACCAGATCCACGAGTTCCTGCAGCCGGGCGCCCTGCTCGACGGCGCCGCCGCCCGCACCTTCTACGGCCGCAACTGGGACCTCGCCTCGGCCGACAGCTTCGACGCCAAGGCCCCGGCGTAAGGGGGCAAACCCAGTCTCGTCACCCCGGACCAGGCGCGCAGCGCCGCCGATCCGGGGCCGGCCCATCGGGGCCCAGGATGGCATCCAGCTGGACGGCGGCCCGGCCGGCCCCGGCTCTCCGCTTCGCTGCGGCCGGGGTGACGAGGGGAGGGCGTGCCGGGCTCAGTTCGGCCGGCGGGGCTCGACACAAGAAAAGGCCGCCGCGATCGCTCGCGGCGGCCTTGTTGCCGCGGGGAAGGGTCACGGTCAGTTGCCGGTGAAGTCCATCTCCGAACCGCGGCAGACGTTGTAGCGGTTGGTGGCGGAGGTGTGGTCGCTGAACACGCCCTTGACGTCCATCAGGCAGGCCCCGCTGCCGTCATTGAAGTCCACCACCATCGATTCCCCGGGCCGCAGGACCGAACGGCCCAGCCAGTCGCCGTGGTAGCGGCTGTCGCGGACGCTGGAGGCGTAGAGGTTGGTCATCGTGTGGTTGGTGTCGTTCACCACCACGACCCGGCGGTCGGCGGCGGCGGCGCTGGTGGCCGACGCGGCGAACACGGCGGCGGCGGCAAAGGCGACGACAACGCCGCGGATCATCTTGCTGGTCATCAGTATAATCCCTCTTCTGGTCTGGCGTCCGGTCCATCCGTTCGCCGATGAAGAGAGATTACGAGCCGCTGCGGCGAGGCTGTACTTACAGACCCCGACAGTTTCTGACAAAGCCTGTCAGAGACTTACACGGGCCGTAAGGTTCGGCGCCCCGGCGCTCAGAACGCGCGGAAGGTGACGCTGACCGTCAGGCCGGGGGCTGGGACGGTGTCGTCCATGCGGATCTTCGCCCCGTGGCGCTTGGCCACCGCCGCCACCAGGGCCAGGCCCAGGCCGTGGCCGGGCGTGGCGCGGGTCGCCTCGGCGCGCACGAAGCGGCGCAGTACTGCCTGGCGCTCCCCGGCGGGGATGCCGGGTCCCTGGTCGCTCACCGACAGCACCACCTCGCTCCCCGCGCGGACGGTGCGCACCACCACCCGCCCGCCCGGCGGCGAGAACTTGATGGCGTTGTCCACCAGGTTGGCGGCCAGGCGCACCACCAGCGACGGCTCGCCCAGCAGCGGCGCCGGCTCCAGCTCGGCGACCAGGGTCACGCCGGCTTCCTCGGCCACCGCCTCGTAGAGGTCGACCGCCCCCCGCGCCGCGTCGTCCAGCCGGATCGGCTGCAGGCCGCCATCGGCCCCGGCTTCCGCCTCGGCGATGTCCAGCAGCGCCTGGAAGGTCTCCAGGATGACCTCGGTCTCGGCCGCGGCGGCCTCGGCGCCGGCCTGCGCCGCGTCCAGGTCGGGCGCGGCGGCGGCGCGCTCCAGGTCGGCCTTCAGCCGGGCGATGGGTGTGCGCAGGTCGTGGGCGATGCGGTTGGAGACGTCGCGCAGCCCCAGCACCAGGGCGGCGATCTGTTCCAGCATGTCGTTGACGTGGCGCGACAGGGCGCCGAACTCGTCGTCGGCCTCGGCGCCGCCGGCCCGGGCGGCCAGGTCCCCCTGGCGCACCCGGTCGCAGACCGCGTTCACCGCCTCGACCCGGCGCAGCATCTGGCGGCTGACCAGCAGGCCCAGCAGCACCGCCGCCAGGCAGGCCAGGCCCAGCACCGCCGCGGCCACGTTGAGCAGCCGCCGCTCCACCTCGGCCATGGCGAACTGCCGGCCGACGTAGAGATGGCCGTGCGCGCCGTCCTGCCCGGGGCTGACGTCGATCCGCCGGGCCAGGCCCCAGGCGTCGCCGTCGGCGTCCGTCACCCGGTACCAGCCGCCCGCGCCGCCGAGGCCCGCCGCCTCCAGGCACTGCACCCAGTCGCCCGGCGCGAGTCCGCAGGCCAGCGGCCGCGGCTCGCCGAAGCCCTTGTCCCCGTCCACAACCTGGCCCTGGTAGGCGTAGAGGTAGAAGCTGGTCACCGGCAGGCCGGCCTGCCGGTCGGTCTGCTGCCGGGCGAGCCGGCCGCTGAGCATGGCCTGGGTGATGCTGGCCGGGGCGTCGAAGCTGGCGCCCACGGTCGGGGCGGCCAGCGCCTTCTCGGAGTCCAGGATGCGGCTGCGCAGCACCGCCGCGTCGCTGAGGATCGCCGGGCGCAGCGCCGCCACGTCGGCCTGCACCATCACCGCATAGGCGCCCAGCACCAGCACCACGGCCCCCAGGATCAGGGGCGCGGCGAAGGCCAGCGTCAGGCGCCACACCGCCGAACCGGCGGGCCGGACGGCGCCGGCGCGGGGGGCCAGATCAGCCAAAGAGGTTGGAGCGGAGGACAAAGCCCTGCTTCCTCACCGTCTCCACCAGCTGGCGGCCGGCCACCGCCTCCAGCTTGCCGCGCAGCCGCGACAGGTTCACGTCGATGACGTTGACCTGCGGCGGGATGCGGTACTCCGGCCAGGCGGCGTTCCAGATCATCTCGCGCGAGACCACCACGTCGTGGTTCTCGGCCAGGAACTTCAGGATCTCGAACTCCTTGGGCGAGACGTCCACGTGCCGCCCGCTCCAGTGCACCGTGCGTGCGCGCAGCCGCAGGTCCAGCTGGCCCAGGATCAGGGCGTCGGGGTTGGCCTCGGCGCTGGCCCGCCGCACCAGCGCCCGCAGGCGCGCCACCAGCTCCTCGGCGTCGAACGGCTTGGCCAGGTAGTCGTCGGCCCCGGCGTCGAGGCCTTCGATGCGGTTGCGCGTGGCCCCCAGGTTCGACAGCACTAGCGCCGGGGTGCGCACGTCCAGCGCCCGCAGCCGCTCCAGCGCCTGCAGCCCGTCCATGCCCTCGACCATGCGGTCCAGGATCAGCACGTCGAACGCCTCGCTGGAGGCGCGCCGCAGCGCCTCGTCGCCGCGGGTGACATGGTGCGGCTCGGCCTCCGGCAGGGCGGCGAGGGCGCTCAGCACCCGCTCGGCGGCGTCGGGGTCGTCCTCCAGCAGCAGGATGCGCAAACCGGGCTCCCGAAAGGTGTTCGCCGCGCCACGGACGGCCTGGACGCAGGCCGGGCGTGGCCTAGATTGCAGCGGTGCGGGGGATTGGCAAGCGGCTCCCCGGAACGGCGTCGGCGATCGGCGCGGAGGTCAGGCGGTTGACGGCCGAAAACGCAGCTCGGGTCCTGACGGCGGCCGTCGCCGCCCTGGCCGCCGCCTGGCCGGCCGCCGCGGCGACGCCGGCCAGGACCGGCGGCGACAAGGTCAGCGGCTCGGCCGGCCGGCCGGTCGCCCAGCCGCTGCCGGCGCGCCTGCCGCGCAGCGCCCCCACCGCTCCTGAGGTCGTCGGCCGCCGGACCGAGACCGCCAAGCAGCTGCAGGCGCCCACAACCCTCGACTTCGAGGTCGGCCCGAAGTCCTCCCAGACCCAGATGGTGGTGATCGCCGCCGGCGAGCTGATCGTGCACCTGGAGCCGGACCGCTACGGCGACGGCGAAGGGCACATGACGGTCACCGGCCCGGGCGCCGTCGTGGTCTGCCAGGCCGCGCTGGAGGCCTGCATGCTGCACATCACCGAGACGGGCCGCTACGCGCTGACGGTGTCCAATCACGGCGCCGCCAAGGGGGCCTTCCCGATGGTGTTCAGCCTGCCGCGCGCCCTGCCCAGCCTTGGCAACGCCGCCAAGGCGCGGCCGCGCTGAGCCTGCCGCCCCCGGGGGTCGGCGGGTCGCCCGCGAAGTCTTACAGGCTTTGTCAGTATGCGGTCGCGGCAGGGGCGGGCTAGGGTCGCGACCCGTTTGCACCGGAGCCGCCATGTCGCGCGTCCTGCCCGCTTCCGTCCTTCCGGCCCTGTTCGGGGCGAGCCTGCTGCTGGCCGGGCCGCCGGCGATCGCCCGGCCGCTGGCCGATGGCGGCGTCACCGCCCAGGAGGTGGCCGAGGTGCTGCAGGCCAAGGGCTACCAGGCCAAGATCGACAAGGACCGCGAGGGCGACCCGAAGATCCAGTCGAGCACCGACGGGGTCAGCTACGAGATCTACTTCTACGGCTGCCACAAGGGTCCCCGCTGCTCGAGCATCCAGTTCTCCACCGCCTTCCACGTGGACGGGGGCATGACCTTCGAGCGGATCAACGCCTGGAACCGCTCCAGCCGCTTCGGCCGGGCCTATCTGGACGACGAGAAGGACCCGTACGTCGAGATGGACCTCGACGTGGAGCACGGCTTCACCACAGAAGCGGTGGACAACAACATCGACACCTGGGACGCGGTGCTGCCGGCCTTCATGAAGGTGGTCGACTGCGCCCGCCACCCGGGCGGCGACAGCTGCAAGTCCGGCAACTGACGGCGCCCAGCTTTCGCTTGCCGCGCGCGGCCCGATCCGACAGTTGAGACGGGCAAGCATTGGCGGAGGGCGGCATGCCGAAGGCTCAGGCCGGCGACATCGAGATCTGGTTCGAGCGGCAGGGCGAGGGCCCGCCGCTGCTGTTCATCTCCGGCACCGGCGGCGACCTGCGGGTCAAGCCGAACGTGTTCGACGGACCGCTGGCCAAGACCTTCGACCTGCTGGCCTACGACCAGCGGGGCCTCGGCCAGACCTCCAAGCCGGACGTCGCCTATACGATGGCCGACTACGCCGACGATGCGGCGCGGCTGCTGGATCATGTCGGCTGGGACCAGGCGCTGGTGGTCGGCGTCTCGTTCGGCGGCATGGTCGCCCAGGAGCTTGTGCTGCGTCATCCGTCGCGGGTGAAGCGCCTGGTGCTGGCCTGCACCTCGCCGGGCGGCGCGGGCGGCGCCTCGTTCCCGTTCCACGAGATCGAGCACATGGAACGCACCGAGCGGGCGAAGCACCTGATCCCGATCTCCGACACCCGACGCGACGCCGCCTGGGCCGCGGGGCACAGGGATTTCTACGACCAGCTGGTGCAGATGGGCGTCGCCGACCCGTTCGCCGACGAGCCGGGCCACGCCATGGGCGCGCGCCGCCAGCTGGAGGCCCGCCGCCACCACGACACCTGGGACCGCCTGCCGCAGATCGCCTGTCCGGTGCTGGTGGCCGGCGGCCGCTTCGACGGCATCGCCCTGCCGCAGACCCAGGAACGCCTGGCCGCCCGCATCCCCGGCGCCCGGCTGGCGATGTTCGACGGCGGCCACATGTTCATGATCCAGGACCGCGCCGCGATCCCGGCGATGGTGGCGTTTCTGCTGGAGGGGTGAGGGGGCGCGAAGCCACCCCAACTCTGTCATCCCGGAATTCGCGCAGCGAATATCCGGGACCGCGGCAAGCGCCGGCGCCCGCTACGGTTTGCCGACAACAGGGCTTCCGGCGGTCCGGATAAACCGCTGGCGCGGCTTTCCGGGATGACAGTCGAAGGGGCAGAGGCGCCGCCCCCCTACGCCGCCAGCTTGGAAACCTCCTCGACCTCGGCCGGCGTCAGCACCCAGCCGCCCGCCTCGGCGTTGGCCTTGACCTGTTCGGGTCTGGTGGCGCCGGCGATCACCGAGGAGACCACCGGGTTGCCGAGCAGCCAGGCGAAGGCCAGCTCCAGGATGGTGTGGCCGCGCTCGGCGGCCCAGGCTTCCAGCTTCTCGACCTTGTCGAAGGCCTTGTCGTTCAGCGCCGCGGCGCCGCGCGGGCCCCAGGCGGCCAGGCGGGTGCCTTCCGGCGGGGCCTCGCCGCGCTTGTACTTGCCGGTCAGCATGCCCGAGGCCAGCGGGAAGAACGGCAGCATGCCCAGGCCAAAGCGGTCGCAGGCGGGGATCACCTCGAACTCCACCTTCCGCTCCAGGATCGAATAGTTGTTCTGCGCCGAGACGAAGCGGCTGAGGTGCTCGGTGCGGGCGATCCAGTCGGCGTCGGCCACCTGCCAGCCGGTGAAGTTGGAGTTGCCGATGTAGCGGACCTTGCCCTGGGTCACCAGGTCGTCGAGGGCGCTCAGGGTCTCCTCGATCGGCGTGTCGGGATCGGGGCGGTGCATCTGGTAGAGGTCGATGTAGTCGGTGTTCAGCCGCTTCAGGCTGGCCTCCACCGCGGCCATCACATAGCGCCGCGAGCCGCCGCGCTGGTCGGGGCCCTGGCCCATCGGGCTGGCGAACTTGGTGGCCAGCACCACCTCGTGGCGATGGCCCTTCAGCGCCTCGCCCAGCATGGTCTCGGACTTGGAGCCGCCGTAGACGTCGGCGGTGTCGAAGAAGGTCACGCCATGCTCCAGGCAGGCGTTCACCACCGCGTTGGTCCCTTCCTGGTCCAGCCGCATGCCGAAGTTGTTGCAGCCCAGCCCCACCTGGCTGACCTTCAGGCCGCTCGTCCCCAATCGACGATAGTCCATGCGAAATCGCTCCCTCTGAATGGCTTGAAATCAGGATCTGGCGCGCGGGCTCTAACGGGCCCGCTTGCAATGCCGCATCGATCGTAGGCCCATGGCCGAAAAGGAACAACGACAGCGGGAGGCCGCCGATGAGTGTCTCGGCGATGGACAAGGTCACGGTCAGCAGGGACGTGGTCTATGGCGACGCCGGCGGGCGTCCGCTGAAGCTGGACCTCTACCAGCCGGACCCGGACCGGCGACGGTCGACGGCGCTGATCATGGTGCATGGCGGCGGCTGGGTCGGCGGCTCGAAGGCGATGCTGGACGCGCACGCCCGCCAGCTGGCCGACGACGGCTTCACCGTGTTCGCCCCCGAATACCGCCTGACCGGCGAGGCGGTGTGGCCGGCGCAGATCCACGACGTGAAGCGGGCGATCCGCTGGGTGCGCTCGAAGGCCGGCGACTACGGCTTCGATCCCGACCGCATCGCCCTGGAGGGGCATTCGGCCGGCGCGCACCTGGTGCTGCTGGCGGCCGGCACGGCCGACGACCCCCGGTTCGATCCGGCGGACGCCGACCCGTCGATCCCGGCGCACGCTGCGGCGGTGATCGCGGTCTATCCGCCGGTGCTGCTGTATCGCGGGGCGACGCGCCCCTCGGGCGGCAACCAGGCCGCGGCGCTGAAGGGGGCCGACGTGTCCGACGAGGCGGCCGCCCTGGCCAGCCCGATCAACCACGTGGGGGCGGACTTCCCGCCGGTGATGCTGCTGCACGGCGACGCCGACAAGGTGGTGCCGGTCAGCGCCTCGCTGCGCTTCCAGGAGGCGCTGCGCGCGCGGGGGCTGCGCGTCGACAGCCACATCTTCGCCGGCCTGCCGCACGGCTTCATGAACCAGCCGGAGCTGCGGCCGATGCTGATGACCCTGGTGTCTGGCTTCCTGCGCCGCACCGTCGACGAGCCGGCGCGGTTCGTGGTCGACGTCCAGCCGCGCCCGGAGGCGACCTGGCAATAGGCGGGAGGGCGCTCAGCCCTTCCAGCGCAGGGTCATCCGGTCGCCCTTGATCTCGACGGAGTCCATGCGCCGCAGAAAGCTCATGCCCAGCAGGGATTCCCCCATCGGCGCCCGGTTGATCGAGGCGTGTACGTTGCTCAGCCGGATCGCGCCGATCTCCAGGGTCGGGGCCACGTAGTCCGCGCCGGCTCCGCCGCCGTTGGCGGTGGCGAACATGCGGTGGAAGTTCAGCGACGAGATGTCGACCCCCACCGCCTGGGCGTCCTGAGGGCTCAGCACGATGTCGCTGGAGCCGGTGTCGACCACGAAGCGCACCCTGTGGCCGTTGACCACGCCATTGACCGCGAACTGGCCGTCGGCGTCGGCCATGATCACCAGGGCGCGGGGGGCCGCGGCCGCCGCCGTGTCAGGGAACACCTCGGTCTGCAGCCGCTGGCCGACGTCCTGCAGCTCGCCGCGATAGGCGTAGCCCAGGGCCAGCACGCCGACGATCGCCACCCAGATGGTGGCGTTCCGGGCGACCCGCCCGGCGTCGATGCCGCGCAGCCGCACCAGGCCGGCCGACACCAGGGCCAGCATGCCGAAGTCGGCCAGGGCGTCGCCCCAGCCGCTGCTCCCCAGCCGGTTCGGCATCAGGTAGGCCATGGCGAAGAAACCCAGCCCGGCCGCGGCCAGCAGGCCCAGCCAGATGAACAGGCCGATCGGCAGGCCCTGCGGCTCGGCCTGCGCCGGCTGCGGCTGGCTTTCGGCCCGCGCCCGCGCCTCCGCCTGCGCCCGCCCCCAGGGGCCCGGATCCTCCGCCATCGCTCACTCCGCCGACTGAAGGCCCAAGACTAGCGCATCGCGCCGCCCCCGGCCACGGCGGCCGGGCCAACCTCGTTCCCCCCCCTCTTCCCCCGCGAGCGGCTAGGGGGTGCACACATTGGTAAAGCGGCTCGGTTTCCCTTCCTTCTCCCCTTGCGGGAGAAGGTGGCCCGCGCCAGCGGGTCGGATGAGGGGTTGATGGAGCCGTCGTGACTATCTCGGCTGCGGCGCTGCGCTAACCGGAGAGCCCTGGCGACCCCTCATCCGTCTTGCTACGCAAGACACCTTCTCCCGCAAGGGGAGAAGGCTTTCAGAACCCGGCATCGAGATGTGTGAATCGCCTAGCCGCGAGCGGGGGAAGAGGCCCGCGAGCGCCGCCTGCCTCAGGTCTTCGCCGGCGCCGGGAAGCCGCGGTCGCGCATCAGGGCGTCGATGGTCACGTCGCGGCCGCGGAAGCGGCGGAACGCCTCGCCGGCGTCGATGGTGTTGCCGACGCTCATGATGCAGTCGTGCAGCCGCTGGGCCGTGGCCTTGTCGTAGAAGCCGCCCGGCGCCTCCTGGAACGCCTCGGCCGCGTCGGCGGTCAGGGTGTCGGCCCAGATGTAGTCGTAGTAGCCGGCCGAATAGCCGTCGCCGGAGAAGATGTGCCCGAAGTGCGGCATGCGGTGGCGCATGACGATCTCCTTGGGCATGCCGATCTCCGCCAGGGTCGCCTTCTCGAAGGCCCGCGGCTCGATCGGCGTGGAGCCGGCCAGGTGCGCCTTCATGTCGACGATGGCGCTGGCCAGGTACTCCACGGTCGAGAAGCCCTGGTTGAAGGTGTGCGCCTTGCGGATCTTCGCCGCCAGGGCGTCGGGCATCGGCGCGCCGGTCTTGTAGTGGGTGGCGAAGCGGGTCAGCACCTCGTGCGTCGGCAGCCAGTGCTCGTTCAGCTGGCTGGGGAACTCCACGAAGTCGCGCACCACCGAGGTGCCTGCCAGCGACGGATAGGTGACGTTCGAATTCAGCCCGTGCAGGGCGTGGCCGAATTCGTGGAACATGGTGGTGGCGTCGTCCCACGACACCAGGATCGGCTCGCCCGGCGCGGCCTTCACGAAGTTGGCGTTGTTGGAGACGATCGGCGTCACCTCGCCGCGGAACCGCTCCTGGCTGCGGTACTCGTTCATCCAGGCGCCGGAGTTCTTGCCGGCCCGGGCGTAGGGGTCGAAGTACCACAGGCCGACGCGCTGGCCGTTCTTGCGGACCTCGAAGGTGCGGATGTCCGGCCGCGCCACCGGCAGGTCGGTGACCTGCGCGAACTCGAAGCCGTACAGCTGGCCGGCGGCCCAGAACATGCCCTCGCGCAGCTTCTCCAGCTGCAGGTAGGGTTTGATCTCGGCCTCGTCGAGGTCGTACTTCGCCTTGCGCACCTTCTCGGCGTAGTAGCGGTAGTCCCAGGGGGCGATGGTGATCTTCGCCCCGCCCGCCGCCGCCTCCGCGTCGGCGATCTGCTGCATGTCGGCGACTTCCTCGCGCACCCGCGCCACCGCCGGCGCCCAGACCTTCAGCATCAGGTCCATCGCCGCATCCGGCGTCTTGGCCATCTGGTCGTCGGTGATCCAGTGGGCGTGGGTGGCAAAGCCCAGCAGCTTCGCCCGCTCGGCGCGCAGCTTCAGGATCTCGGTGATGTTGGCGTTGTTGTCGTTGGCGTCGCCGTTGTCGCCCCGCATCGTCCACATGCGGAAGCCCTTCTCGCGCAGGTCGCGGCGCGAGGAATAGGTCAGGAACGGCTCCATCGACGAGCGGGTGTTGGTGATCAGCCACTGGCCCTTCAGACCCTTGGCCTCGGCCGCCTGGGCGGCGGCGGTGACCACGCTGTCGGGCAGGCCGGCGAGGTCGGCCTGGCTGGTCAGCGGCAGGGTCCACGCCTCCTCGTCCTTCAGCTCGTTCTGGCTGAAGGCGGTGTACAGGCTGGCCAGGCGCTGGTTGATCTCGCCCATGCGCTTCTTGCCGGCGGTGTCCAGCGCCGCCCCCTGCCGGGCGAAGCGGCGGTAGTAGACCCAGGTCAGCCGCTGCTGTTCCGGCGTCAGGCCGGCGTGCTCGCGCGCCTCGTAGACCGCCTGCACCCGGGCGAACAGCGGCCCGTTCTGGATCACCTCGTCGGCGGAGGCCGCCAGCACCGGGGCCATCTCGGACTCCACGGCCTGCATCGCCGGATCGTTCAGCGTCGAGGTCCAGACGCCGTAGTAGGCCATCACCCGGTCCAGCGGCCGGCTGCATTCCTCCAGCGCGGCGATGGTGTTCTCGAAGCTGGGCGGCGCCTGGCTGGCGACGATCGTCCCGACCCGGGCGCGCTGGTCGTCGATCCCGGCCTGCAGCGCCGCCTTGAAGTCGGCCACCCGCACCTTGTCGAAGGCGGGCGCGCCGCCGTGCGGGCCCGTCCAGGGCGCGAGCATGGGCATGTCGGGGGCGGCCTTGGCGTTGGACCCGAGGGAGGCGAGGGCGGCTGTGGCGGCCGAGGCCGTCAGAAAGGTGCGTCGTTGCAAGGAAGGGGTCCGTTGAAGCAAAACTTGCCGCGGACCCTAGGGCGTCACAATGCGGCCGTCATGTGACAGGGAGTTAATGTTCGGCGATTCGCCGGCGCGGTCCGCAGGGGCTGCCAAGCCAGGCGGACATGCTCTAAAGGGCGGACATGGCCATAGGCGTCTTCGATTCCGGGATCGGCGGGCTCTCCGTGCACAAGGCGCTGGTGGACCGGCTGCCCGCCGCCGACTTCGTCTACCTGGCCGACCAGGCCAACACCCCCTACGGCGGTCGCCCGGGCGAGGAGATCGTCGATCTGACCCGCGCCGGCTGCGAGCGCCTGTTCGACGCCGGCTGCGACCTGGTGGTGCTGGCGTGCAACACGGCGGCCTCGGTGGCCCTGCGGCGGCTGCAGCAGACCTGGCTGCCGGGCTACCGCAAGGCGCTCGGCCGGCCGGTCAACGTGCTGGGGATCATCGTGCCCACCATCGAGGCGGCCACGGGCCTGCCCTGGGAGCATGAGGCCGAGCGGCGCGGCGAAAAGGTCGAGCACCTGGAGGTCCTCGGCGTGTTCTCCACCCCGGCCACCACCGCCTCGCGCGTCTACGAGATCGAGATCGACAAGCGCCGCCAGGACGTGGCGGTGTTCTCCGAGCCCTGCCCGAACCTCGCGCGGATGATCGAGACCGGCGCCGACGAGGCCGCCCTGAAGGCCGAGATCGCCGGCCACGCCCGGGCGCTGGCCACCCGCATCGGCCGCCCGCCCGACCGCGCGATCCTGGGCTGCACCCATTACGAGATCACCGCCGAGCTGTTCCGGGCGGCCCTGCCGCCGGGCACGCCGCTGATCCACCAGCCGGACGCCACCGCCGACGCCATCGAGCGCTACCTGGAGCGGCACCCGGAGTACCGCGCCGGCCAGTCGGGTCTGCGCCGCTTCCTGACCACCGGAACCCCCGGGCGGCAGAATGGCCTGGTCTCGACCTTCTGGGGCGGTCCGCTGGACTTCGAGGCGGCCTGAGGCGAGGCTCGCCTCGCCCGCTCCGGAGGTCGCCCCATGCTGCCGCGCTTCGCCATCCTCGCCCTGACCGCCCTGCTGCTCTCTGGCTGCGCCGCGGTCAACTGCGACACCCCGGACGACCACGCCGGCGGCGGCTGCCGGACGCACACCACGGCCTAGGGGCGAGGGCGGAACCCCTCACCTTCCCACGCGCCTTGCTACGCAAGCCCCGCGGGCCCCTCCCTCTCCCTATGGGAGAGGGGAAGGACAGCCGTCACGGGATGACTAATTTGCGGATATCACACAACAATTCACCTCTCCCATAGGGAGAGGGAGGGGCCCATGGCGCAGCCATGGGAAGGTGAGGGGCTCAGGCGCTGTCCGCAACGCGCGCTTGCCCATGGCCGCCCGGCGGCGTTCACTCTTGTTTGCATACAGGGGGCGAAGATGAAGCGCATCGGATTGGGCGTGCTGGCCGCGGCGCTGCTGGCCGGCGCGGCGCGGGCGGAGGTGACGGACACCTCGCCGGCTGGCTTCGAGGTGCGTCGCAGCGTCGAGATCGCCGCGCCGGCCGCCAAGGTCTGGGCGGCCATGATCACGCCCGCCCGCTGGTGGAGCAGCGAGCACAGCTGGTCGGGCAAGGCGGACAACTTCACCTTCGAGCCCCGCGCCGGCGGCTGCTGGTGCGAGACCCTGCCGGGCGGCGGCGGCGCGCTGCACCTGACGGTGACCTACATCGTCCCGAACCACGAGCTCCGCCTGTTCGGCCAGCAGGGGCCGTTCCAGTTCACCGGCGCGGTCAACACCCTCGACTGGAAACTGACGGAAAAGGACGGCCACACCACGGTCACCTGGACCTTCGAGGCCGGCGGCTACGTCAAGGGCGGCATCGGCCAGCTCTCCGCCCCGGTCGACGGCGTGATGGGCGAGAACATCGGCCGCCTCAAGGCGTACGTGGAGACGGGGGCGGCGCAGTAGGGAGTCAATTTCCCGACTCGCCACTCTCTAAAACCTCGTCACCCCGGGCAAGCGCGAAGCGCGTCGACCCGGGGCCAGCCGTCCCGCAACCGAGACGAACTTCAATGGGTGCTGCCCGCCGGCGGTCAATCTCCGCTCTCTGAGCGTCTGTACGGCTGGCCCCGGCTCTTCGCTGCGCTCCGGCCGGGGTGACGAGGGGATGTTTCCGCGGGCTTTTCATCCGTCGTCCAGGCGCGTCAGGTGTTCCAACTCGGCGACGTTCGGCGGATCGACCAGGCCGACCCACAGGTCGTCGCCTTCGCGCAACCCGTCGTCGCCGCCCACGCCGATCCACAACCGTGCTGGCGCGCCGTCGTCGGCGACGAGAGCGCAGCGCACGCCAACCACGCCGCGGCCGGCGTCGGACAGGGGCGAGCCCGAGAAGATATCTGCAGCCACGAGACGGCAGTCTTCCAGGCCGCCCCATGGCGAACGGGTCAACGCCTGCACCCGATCGAGCACGTGCGGGCTCCAGTCGTCGGCCTCCCGCCCTGGTCGCAGCAGATAGGGGTAGCGTCTCGTCCAGGTGAGGAACAGAGGCTCGTTGCCCTCAAACACGAGCTGCACGCCGCCGGAGAACGATACGGCGTCCGGCAAGCTATCGGACACCAAGTCCGGCGTGTCCGCCGAGGTGGCCAGCCAGGTCATCGCCTTCAGGCGCCGCCCGAGCAGCGGCTGGAAGGCCTCGACGATCCCCCGGAGGCTGGCCGCCGCATCGACGGGGGGCGGCCAGCTCAAACCTCACGCCCCCGCGCGGTTCTTCACCAGGTCGTCGACCACCGAGGGGTCGGCCAGGGTGGTGGTGTCGCCCAGGTTGGAGACGTCGTTCTCGGCCACCTTGCGCAGGATGCGGCGCATGATCTTGCCCGAGCGGGTCTTGGGCAGGCCGGGGGCCCACTGGATCACGTCGGGCGCGGCGAACGGGCCGATCTCGTGGCGCACCCACTGCACCAGACCCTTGCGCAGGTCCTCCGTGGGCTGAACGTCGGCGTTCAGCGTCACGTAGGCGTAGATGCCCTGGCCCTTGATATCGTGCGGATAGCCGACCACCGCCGCCTCGGCCACGTCCTGGTGCGCCACCAGGGCGCTCTCGATCTCGGCGGTGCCCAGCCGGTGGCCGGAGACGTTGATCACGTCGTCCACCCGCCCGGTGATCCAGTAGTAGCCGTCCTCGTCGCGGCGGCAGCCGTCGCCGGTGAAGTACTTGCCGGGATAGGTGGTGAAATAGGTGGTGATGAAGCGCTCGTGGTCGCCATAGACGGTGCGCATCTGCCCCGGCCATGAGTCGGTGATGCACAGGTTGCCGCTGACCGCGCCGTCCAGCACCTTGCCGTCGGCGTCGACGATCTGCAGCTTCACCCCGGGCAGGGGCTTGGTGGCCGAGCCGGGCTTCAGCGCCGTGGCGCCGGGCAGGGGGGACACCAGGCAGGCGCCGGTCTCGGTCTGCCACCAGGTGTCGACGATCGGGCAGCGCTCCTCGCCCACCACCCGGTGGTACCAGAGCCAGGCCTCCGGATTGATCGGTTCGCCGACGCTGCCCAGCAGGCGCAGCGACTTGCGCGAGGTCTTCTTCACCGGCTCCTCGCCGTCGCGCATCAGCGCGCGCAGGGCGGTGGGGGCGGTGTAGAAGATCTCCACCTGGTGCTTGTCGATCACCTCCCAGAACCGCGAGACGGTGGGATAGTTGGGCACGCCCTCGAAGATCAGGGTGGTGGCCCCGTTCGCCAGCGGGCCGTAGACGATGTAGCTGTGGCCGGTGACCCAGCCCACGTCGGCGGTGCACCAGAAGATCTCGCCGGGGCGATAGTCGAACACCAGCTCGTGGGTGTGCGCCGCCCAGGTCAGGTAGCCGCCGGTGGTGTGCAGCACCCCCTTGGGCTTTCCGGTCGAGCCGGAGGTGTAGAGGATGAACAGCGGGTCCTCGGCCCCCATCGGCTCGGGCGGGCAGTCGGCGGAGACCTTTTCGCGCGCGGTCTCGTAGCGCACGTCGCGGCCGGACTGCATGTTGACCGCCGCGCCGGTGCGGGTGACGACGATCACCGAGTGCACGTCCGGGCAGTGTTCCAGCGCCTCGTCGACGTTCTTCTTCAGCGGCACGATCCGCCCGCCGCGCAGGCCCTCGTCGGCGGTGATGACGATGCGGCTGTCGCAGTCCTGGATGCGCCCGGCGATCGAGTCGGGCGAGAAGCCGCCGAAGATCACCGAGTGGATCGCGCCGATCCGGCTGCAGGCCAGCATGGCGAAGGCCGCCTCCGGGATCATCGGCAGATAGATCGTCACCCGGTCGCCCTTGGCCACGCCGTTGGCCTTCAGCACGTTGGCCATGCGGCAGACCTCGGCGTGCGCCTCGGCATAAGTGATCTTGCGGCTGTCCTTCGGGTCGTCGCCTTCCCAGATGATCGCCACGTCGTTCGCCCGGTGCGGCAGGTGGCGGTCCAGGCAGTTGGCCGAGACGTTCAGCACCCCGTCGGCGAACCAGCGGATGCGGAAGTCGTCGCGGTTGTACGACACGTCCTTGACCACGCTGAACGGCTTGATCCAGTCCAGCCGGCTGGCGACGCCCCGCCAATAGCCTTCCGGATCGGCCTCAACCCGCGCCACCGCGGCGTCATAGCCGGCGGCGTCCATGTGGGCGCGCTTCGCCCACGCCTGCGGAACCGGAAACACCTGGCCGTCGCTCACGCCGCTTCTCCCTGGTCTGCCCAGACCTTGCTTGCAGGGGACTAAGCAAAGGTCAGGGATGAGCGCAAGGAAGGGTTCTCCGCTGAAGCCCCCTTCCCCCGCTTCGCGGGTGCTTCCCCCAGAGGGGGAAGAGCGATTGCGCTGCAGCGTCCGTTCTCTTCCCCCTCTGGGGGAAGTCCGGCCGAAGGCCGGGTAGGGGGCTCCAGCGGAGCGCCGCCCTATCGGCGCCCTGTGTCCAGGAAGTCCCGCGCCGAGAAGCCTTCCGGCGCGGCCACCTCGACGATCGGGTCGTCGCGGTCGTCGAACTCCAGGCGCAGCGCCTTCACCATCACCGCATGCATGTCGTAGAGGGCGGTGATGTAGGTGAATTCCAGGATCTCCTCGTCGGAGAGGAAGCTCTTGAGCGCGTCGATCACCGGCTGCGGCGTGCGCCCGCCCTGCAGCGCCAGGCAGTCGGCGTAGGCCAGCACCGCCCGCTCCTTCGCGTCGTAGCAGCCGGCCACCTGCCAGGCCGGCACGCCGGCGATCTTTTCCTCGGAGACCCCCAGGCCGCGCAGCGACTTGCAGTGCTGCGAGAACACGAACTGGCTGGCCTTGCACCAGCCCACCCGGGTCTGGCCCAGCTCGCGCAGCACCGGGTCCAGCTTGCGCGCCGGGTTGCGGTAGAGGCCGAAGCCGCGCACGGCGTGGTCGAACACGTCCGGCACCAGGGCGAACACCGTCCACCAGTCGCCGCGGGTGCCGGTGTCGGTGCCCGGCTCGGCCACCGGGTCGCGGTCGCCGAACAGCAGGTTGTAGGTGCGCTCGATGACCTTGTCGGTCACCTCCGCGCGCGGAACTTCGCGCAGGCGGGGCATGGGCTCAGACGCCCTCCTTCACCTTCGCCCGGGCTTTCACCTTGGCTTTGGCCGGCGCATGGCGCACGTCGTCGGGGCCGAGCTCGCGGGTGAAGGCGGCGAACTCCAGCATGATGCCGTTGGGATCGGTGAAATAGACCGAGCGCACGAAAACCCCGGGATGCATCTTTTCCGCCACCCCCTGCGGGCTGTCGTCGTGGTTCACCACCACCGGCAGCAGCGGCACGCCCAGCGCCTTCAGCCGCTGCATGTTGGCCTCCAGCTCGTCCTCGTCGACGGTGAAGGCGACGTGGTTCATCGAGCCGTGCGCGGTCATCGGCTTGGACGGGAAGTGCGCCACCGAGGCGATCCCGGGCGCCGCCTCCGGCGCGTTCTCCCACCAGAAGAAGGCCAGCAGGTTGCCGCCGCCGCAGTCGAAGAAGAAGTGCTGCCCGCCGTCCGGCAGGGCCACCGTCTTCACCAGGGGCATGTCCAGCACCTCGGTGTAGAACTTCACCGTCTCTTCCATGTCCCGGCAGACCAGGGCCAGGTGGTTGATGCCATTGGTGCGCATCCGCCGCGTCTCCCGCATGTTTTGCCGGATGAAACGCCCAAAGCCGCCGGTTGGAAAGCGTGACGTGGCGCAAACCTCTGTCCGGCTGGAGCCCCCATCCCCGGCTTCGCCGGTACTTCCCCCTGAGGGGGAAGAGAGATTGCGCTGCAGCTTCCGTTCTCTTCCCCCTCTGGGAGAAGTCCGGCTGAAGGCCGGGATGGGGGCTCCAGCGGAGAACCGACCTATCTGCCTCCCGCGCCGGGGTGCTAAACCGGCAGGATCAACCTTTCGGAGGCCGATCATGCTGCTGCACCTTTCCACCTGGGCGGAGATCGAGGCCTATCTGCAGCGGTCGAGGACCGTGGTGGTGCCGATCGGCTCCAACGAGCAGCACGGCCCCACGGGCCTGCTGGGCACCGACTGGCTGTGCCCGGAGATCATCGCCCACGAGGCGCACAAGGCCGGCGACATCCTGGTGGCGCCCACCTTCAACGTCGGCATGGCCCAGCACCATCTGGACTTTCCCGGCACCATCGCGCTGCGGCCCTCGACCTTCATGCTGGCGATCGGCGACTGGGTGCGCTCGCTGGCGCACCACGGCTTCACGAAGATCTATTTCCTCAACGGCCACGGCGGCAACGTCGCCACCATCGAGGCGGCGTTCTCGGAGCTCTACGCCGACGCCAGCTACCGGGGCGGCAAGGCCGGCTTCGCCCTGAAGCTGAAGAACTGGTGGGACCTCAAGGGGGTGCAGAAGCTGGCCTACCAGCAGTTCCCCACCGGCCACGGCAGCCACGCCACCCCGTCCGAGATCGCCGTCACCCAGTGGGCCTATCCGGACGCCATCAAGACCGCCAACTACGCCCCGCAGATCGCCCCCACCGGCCCGATCCGCGAAGCCTCCGACTTCCGCGCCCGCTTCGCCGACGGCCGCATGGGCTCCAACCCCGCCCAGGCCACCCCGGAAAAGGGCGGCGAACTGGTCAAGCTGGCGGTGCAGGGCCTGCTCGAAGAAGTCCGCGACTTCGGCGCGGAGGCTGCGCCGCTCGCGGCGGAGTAGATCGCTGCCCTTCGGAACCACGAACCACACGAACCACACGAACGGTTCACTCCCAACATCTGCTCACCCCCCCCACACATCATCCCGGCGAAGGCCGGGACCCAGGAAAGACTCGCCTCCGGCAGGAGGTTTGCCCCGTCCAGGCTCGGTTCAGATCCAGTGGGCTGAGGCTTTTGCCTGGGTCCCGGCCTTCGCCGGGATGAGCAGATTGTGGGAGTGTTCGTGTGTTCGTGGTTCAAGAGAACCCCTACCCCGCCACCACCGCCCCATCCTCCACCCGCACCCGCCAGGGCCACAGCGCCTTGCCGGCGCAGGGGCCGCCGATGCAGAGGCCGTCTCGGGGGCGGAAGAGGGCGCCGTGCGAGGAGCACAGGATCAGGTCGCCCTCCCGGGTCAGGAAGCGTTCGCCGAAGGTGGCCAGGGGCAGGCCGGCGTGCGGGCAGCGGTCGATGTAGCCGAACACCTGGTCCCCCTGGCGCACCAGGAAGCCCATGAACAGCTTGTCGCCCTCGCGGAAGGAAAAGCCCTTGGCGCCCGGGTCGGCGATCTCGGCCAGGGCGCAGAGCCGGTGCCCGGCGGCCGGCTGGGCGGGGTTGTCGCGCAAGCCCCGAGGCTCAGCCCAGGGCGCCGAGGGTGACCTTGAACGGCCGCACCTCGCGCCGCTCGAACAGGCCCGCCAGGGTATAGGGGTCGTTGTCGCTGAACGCCTGCGCCTGGGCCGCGTCGGCGGTCTCCAGCACCAGCATCGAGCCGGCCATGTCGCCGCCGTCGCTCAGCAGCGGTCCGCCCAGGCGGATGATCCCGGCGTTGGCGCGGCAATAGTCCAGGTGCGCCTCGCGGTTGGCCATGCGCAGGGCCAGGCTGTCCGGCTTGTCGACGTTCATCAGCAGGAAGGTGGGCATCTCGGCTCCGGAAAAGCGCTTCAGGTCTCGGTCTTCAGCGGCCGGGCCAGCAGGCCCGTGATGGCGGCGTCCACGTCCAGGCGGCCCGCCAGGATGGCGTCCACCGCATCGCAGATGGGGGTCTCCACGTCCAGGCTGCGGGCCAGGGCGACCACGGCGGGGGCGGAGGCGACGCCCTCGGCCACCGACAACTTGCCGGCCAGCGCCGTCTGCAGGCTCTCGCCGCGGCCCAGCGCCAGGCCGACGCTGTTGTTGCGCGACTGGCTGGAGGAACAGGTCAGCACCAGGTCGCCCAGGCCGCACAGGCCCGCCACCGTCTCGGCCCTGCCCCCCAGCGCCACGGCCAGCCGGGTGAGCTCGGCAAAGCCGCGGGTGATCAGGGCGGCGTGGGCGCTGGAGCCCAGGCCACGCCCCTCGACCACGCCGGTGGCGATGGCCAGCACGTTCTTCACCGCCCCGCCGGCCTCGGCGCCGATCATGTCGGCCGCCGCATAGGGGCGAAACGCCGGGGTCGCCAGGGCGGCGGCGATGTCCTGGGCCAGCTCCAGGTCCTCGGCCGCCAGGGTGACGGCGGTGGGCAGGCCGCGGGCCACCTCGGCGGCGAAGCTGGGGCCGGACAGCACCGCCGCGCGGGCGGTGGGCAGGGTCTCGGCCAGCACCTCGTTCATCAGCTTCAGCGTGCCCTGCTCCACCCCCTTGGCGCACAGCACCACCGGCAGGCCGGACGGCGCGGCGGGCGCGAACTCGGCCAGGGTGGCGCGCATGTGCTGCGCCGGCGCCACGGCCAGGATCAGGTCGCGGGTGGCCAGGTCCGCCAGTTCGGTGGTCGCGGCGATCGAGGCGTCCAGCGCCACGCCGGGCAGGAACAGCCGGTTCTCCTGGTCCTGGCGGATGCTCTCGGCCACCTCCGCCTCGCGCGCCCACAAGGTCACGCCCATGCCGGCGCGGGCGCAGACCTGGGCCAGGGCGGTGCCCCACGCCCCGCCGCCGATCACGCCCACGGTCTGGAAGGTTTCGCTCACGCCTTCGCTCCCTTGCGGCCCGGCAGGTGCACGGGGTTGGCCAGGGCCGCCGCCTCGTCCAGCGGCCAGCGCGGGCGCGCCACCGCGTCCAGGTCGTCGGTCAGGCCCGCGGCCAGCCGCTCGGCCCCGGCCAGGGCGATCATCGCCGCATTGTCGGTGCAATAGGCCAGCGGCGGGGCGGCGAAGGCAAACCCCTCGGCCGCGCACACCGCCTGCAGCGCCGCGCGCACGGCGCCGTTGGCGGCCACCCCGCCGGCCACCACGAAGCGCAGGGCCTCGCCCCGATGCTCGCCGGCGTAGGCGCGCATGGCCCGGGCGGTGCGTTCGGAGAGCTGCCGGGCGATGGCGCCCTGCACCGCGGCGGCCAGGTCGCGGCGGTCTTCCTCCGCCGTCAGCCCTTCGGCCAGCCGCGCGGCGGCGGTCTTCAGCCCGGAGAACGAGAAGTCGAAGCCGTCGCGGCCCAGCAGGGCGCGGGGCAGGGCAAAGCGGGCGGGATCGCCCCCCGCCGCCAGTCTCTCCAGCGCCGGCCCGCCGGGATAGGGCAGGCCCAGGCTCTTGGCGATCTTGTCGAAGGCCTCCCCGGCGGCGTCGTCGATGGTCGAGCCCAGCCGGCGGCAGGCGCCGACCCCGGCCACCTCCAGCAGCTGGCAGTGCCCGCCGCTGACCAGCAGCAGCAGGAACGGATAGGGGATCTCCGCGCCCAGCCGGGCCGAGACGGCGTGGCCTTCCAGGTGATTGACCGCCACCAGCGGCAGGTCGCGGGCCAGCGCGATGGCCTTGCCGAACGACAGCCCCACCATCACCCCGCCCACCAGGCCCGGCCCGGCCGTGGCGGCGATCCCGTCGATCCCGTCCAGGCCGACGCCGGCGCTGGCCAGGGCGCGGCGGACGATGGCCTCGATCACCTCGACGTGCGCCCGCGCGGCGATCTCCGGCACCACCCCGCCGAACGGGGCGTGGTCGGCGATCTGGCTGGCCACCTCCGACGACAGCACCTGCGCCGCGCCCTCAGCGGGCAGGCGCACCACCGCAGCGGCGGTCTCGTCGCAGCTGGTTTCGATGCCCAGGACGGTCAGCGGTCTCGGGTCGGCGGGAGAGGCGCGGGTCATTCGGTTGCCGGGGCGGGCCCGCTGGGGTAGCTGGGCTACATCTCAAGGCCGCTCGAAGGCGGCCTATCCACTGCGCGAGGTAGTCGTTCTCCCGTGACGAGGCAACAGGTCCGCATCGGCACGCGCGCGTCCAAGCTCGCGCTGGCCCAGTCCGGGATGATGCAGCGGCGCATCGCCGCCGCCCTGGGCGTTCCCGAAGGCTCGCCCCAGGCGGCCGTCGACGAGGTCGCCCCCCTTGTGCGCATCACCACCTCCGGCGACCGCATCCAGGACCGCCGGCTGATGGAGGTGGGCGGCAAGGGCCTGTTCACCAAGGAGATCGAGGAGGCGATGCTGGACGGGCGCATCGACTGCGCCATCCACTCGCTGAAGGACATGCCGGCCGTCCTGCCGCCGGGCCTGGCGATCGCCGCCAACCCCGAGCGCGAGGACGTGCGCGACGCCTTCCTCAGCGTCTCGGTCGCCGGCTTCGACGCCCTGCCCCAGGGCGCCACCCTGGGCACCGCCAGCCTGCGCCGCCAGGCCCAGGCGCTGCACCGCCGCCCGGACCTCAAGGTCAGCATGCTGCGCGGCAATGTCGACACCCGCCTGGCCAAGCTGGAAGCCGGCGAAGCCGACGCCATCCTGCTGGCGATGTCCGGCCTCAAACGCCTCGGCCTCGGCCACCTGCCGAAGATGCTGCTCGACCCGGTCGAGTGCCCGCCCGCGCCGGGCCAGGGCGCCCTGGCCATCGAGACCCGCATTGAGGATCTCGACCAGCCCTGGCTGGCGGCCCTGCGCCACGCCCCCACCACCCTGGCCGTGGCCGCCGAGCGCGGCGCGATGGCGGCGCTGGAGGGCTCGTGCCGCACGGCGATCGGCGCCTACGCCCGCATCGACGGCGACACCCTGAGCCTGATCGTCGAGGCCCTGACCCCCGACGGCGCCCGCCGCTTCCGCCGCCAGGGCGAGACCTCGGTGGCCGGTGCGGACGGCGACGCTCTGGCCCGCGCGCTCGGCCTGCGGCTGGGCGAAGCGGTCCAGGCCGAGGGCGGCGACGCCCTGCTGGCCCCCGAATAGGGGACCTTAACCGTTTTCCGCGACAAGGCCGGCGGGTACGGGGAACGCCATGGCTGACGCGCGCAAACGCATCTGGGTCACGCGGGCGTCGCCGGGCGCCGAGGCGACCGCCGCGCGGCTGACCGCCCTCGGCCTGCAGCCGGTGGTCGCGCCGCTGCTGCAGGTGCGGCCGATCGCGGACGCCCGGCTCGACCTCACCGACGTCTGCGCCATCGCCTTCACCAGCGCCAACGGCGTGCGCGCCTTTGCCGAGCGCGCGCCGGAGCGCGGCTTCAAGGTGTTCGCCGTGGGCGCCGCCACCGCCGAGGCGGCCCGCAAGGCGCGCTTCTCCACCGTGCTCTCCACCGACGGCGACGTCGCCGCCCTGGCCCGCGCCCTGGCCTCGCGCCGGCGCGAGCTGACCGGCGTGATCCTGCACCCGGGCGCGGCCGAGCCGGCCGGCGACCTGGCCGGCGAGCTGGAGGCGCAGGGCCTGGCCGTCCGCGCCGTCGCGCTCTACGAGACCGTCGAGGCGCCGCTGCCGGAGGGCTTCGTGGAGGCCTTGCCGGGCTTTGCCGCGGCGCTGTTGCATTCGCCCAAGGCGGCGCGCGTGCTGAAGGACCTGCTCAAGGCCCACCCCACCCCGTCGCTGAAGGTGTTCGGCCTCTCCAAGGCGGTGATCCGCCCGCTGCAGCGCACCGAACTGGCCGAACGCGCCGCCGCGCCCGAGCCGAACGAGCCGGCCCTGCTGGCCCTGCTGCAGCGCCGCCTGGCGGCGTCCGACGCCGCCTGACCCCTCACCCAGCCCTCTCCCCGTAGACGGGGCGAGGGCCATTTCGCACGAGCCCCGCCCCCGCGAGCCCTCGCCCCCTTTGGGGGAGAGGGTTGGGTGAGGGGGCCCGCGCCGCCGCACGCCCCTTGCCCATTGCCACGCCCCCCACCTTGCGCCACTCCCACCGCATGACCCAGCTCCCGCCCCCCGACGACGAGCCGCCCCGACCGCTGATATCGCCGGCCTTCTGGATCATGCTGGGGTTCTGTTTCCTCTGCGTGGTCGGCGGGGTGATGGTGGTGCTGCTGGGCCCCTGGCTCACCGGCCACGGCGCGCCTCCGCCGCCCGCCCCCGTTCCCGCCGCGGCGCCCGCCAAGCCCTGAAAACAACGGCGCGCGGCGATGCCGCGCCGCCCGCCCTTGGCGCCAGGGCCAAGGCCCGCTAAAGAGGCGCAACCTTGCGGCAGGCCCGAATCCGACGGCCAGCCCACGGGCCGCCTTAGCTCAGCCGGTAGAGCGGCGCATTCGTAATGCGTAGGTCAGGTGTTCGAGTCACCTAGGCGGCACCACCATTTCAATGACTTAGCTGGTTTTTCGGTGCTTACCGCGCCTCCAAAAAGTGTCCGGTAAGCACGCGGTAAGCAGGCTTTTGGACAGATTGTCGCACCCTGTCCCGCTGCCGTGTGAGTAGGGATTTGGCGTAGGCGGCCGATCGAGCTCGGGAGCCGGTTTCTATACCTAGTCTCCTGCGCGTTGATGACTTTCAACAGTAGAGACCACGACAATGCGCGCCACAACGCGAAAAGTCGATCTTGGTGGTCTATGCACTCGTACGTGCTCAGTCCCGCTTAGGTGGCGAGCGCACATTTCCACTTCAGGATTGCGGGGTCGCACAAGCAATCACGCGTCTTCCAATCGCCCTCAGACGCGCGCTGAGCGCACTCCGCTTCGATCCACCAAGTTCTTCCTAGGCCTAAGGGGTGATGTGATGCTGGCGCTGCGGCCATCCGCCTGGGGGCCCGGCGCGCGTCGGTCGCGCGCGCCGGGACGCATCAAGCGACCGCCTCGGCGTCTTCATAGGCCGGATAGTCGACATAGCCCTTGGCGTCGAAAGTATAGAAGGTGTTGCGATCATAGGCGGTGAGCGGGCGGCCGCCTTTGATTCGCGCCGGCAGGTCGGGATTTGAGATGAAGTGACGTCCAAAGGCGACCAGATCGGCGTCGCCCTTGGCCACGACCGCCTCGGCGGTCTCCGGCTCGAAGCCCCCAGCGGAGATGATCCTGCCCTTGAAAATCTTCCGCAACTGCTCGGCCGCGATCGGGGCCTGGCCTTCGGTGACGACGACATTGCCCTCCACCCGCGGCTCGACGATGTGGAGATAGGCCAGGTCAAACCGGTTCAGTTGCTCGGCGACGTAGCTGAACAGGGCGTTGGGTTCGCTGTCGGACATGTCGTTCCATCGACCGTCCGGGCCGATGCGGACCCCTACGCGGTCGGGGCCCCAGACGGAAACCAGAGCGTCGACAACTTCGATCATGAATCTGGCGCGATTTTCGATCGATCCGCCATAGGCGTCGGTGCGGTGGTTGCTGCCATCCTGCAGGAATTGATCCATCAGATAGCCGTTGGCGCCGTGCAGTTCGACGCCGTCGAAGCCCGCTGCCTTCGCCCGTTCGGCCGCCCTGCGATAGTCGTCGACGATGGCGGCGATTTCCGGGATCTCGAGCGCCCTGTGCGGCGAGGGCTGCACCCACCCGCTGGGCGTGGAGGTCAGACGCGCAGGGTCGTTCCAGTAGGAAGGATTGACCGAGGCGGACACCGGAACCGGACCGCCCGTCACGTCGATGTGCGATGAACGTCCAGTGTGCCAGAGCTGGGAGAAGATATACCCGCCTTTGGCGTGCACCGCAGCGGTGATCGCCTTCCATCCCTCGACCTGGGCGTCGGAATAGAGGCCGGGCGCGCCGAACCATCCCCGGGCCGACGGCGATATCGTGGTGGCTTCGGAGATGATCAGTCCGCCCGGCGAGGCGCGCTGAGCATAGTATTCGCGCATAAGCGGGCCGGGAACATCGCCTGGCTGCTGAGAACGGGAGCGGGTCAACGGCGCCATCACCACGCGGTGCGACAGGCGTACTCCGGCGACTTCGATAGGAGAAAACAGGTTTGGCATCATGGGCTCCATAGGATCAGTTGTCTGTCGCTCGGCGTCCGAGCGACCCGTGGCCTTTCGGGCCTGATCGCGCAGGCGTCGGACTCAGAGGTGGGGCGAGGAGCGCGGTGAGATAATCCGATGGCCGATCACAACAGTCCGGACCGCCAGGTCCGCAATCGATCGGGCCGGCGGATGACGTCACGCTCCTCTTGGGCAGCAAGCTCGCGGGCGACACTTCGCGCGGTCGAACCCGAACGTCGGCTCGGAGCGCTTGGGAGGCTGGCTGTGTTTCGCCGCGCTTTGAACCTTTTGGCCCGGAAGCGGCTAATCCTGGTCGGGAAACAGATACTTCGCCATGAAATCGATGAAGGCCTTGACCTTCGGCGAGCCCTGGCGCCCCGCCCCGCATCGCCCCCGTCGAGCATCGTTCGACATGGACGATCTTCTATTGCCGCCGGCGGCGTCGGGCTGCGATGATCTTGAGGCGCGTCAGCTGTTTGCCGCCTTGGTGCCAAGAACCGCGATGCCCGATTCAACCCGCGACGTTCAGCCATCGTATCAATTTGGCGGATTCACCCTGATACCCAGCCAGCGCCGCCTGTTGGAGGGTGAGCGTCCGGTCCGATTGGGCGACCGAGCCTTCGATATTCTCGTGGCGCTCGTGGGACGAGCCGGCGAGCTTGTCCCGCAGCATGAGCTCATCGCGGAAGTCTGGGGCAAGCTGTATGTCGAGGACGCCAATCTCCGCGTTCACATTTCCAATCTTCGTAAGGTGCTCAGCATCGACGCCGAGGGCGCTCGCTACATCGTCAACGTGGCAGGCCAGGGCTACAAGTTCGTCGCGCCCGTCGCCACGGGGGGCAACGTCACAATAGCTGCGCTCGGCGACGCGCCATCAGAGCTCCTGCACAACCTGCCCCGTGCATTGCCGCGCCTTGTTGGCCGCGGCGCCTTCGCGGCGACGATCGAACGTCAGCTGAGCGAGAGGCGCTTCGTTACCATTGTCGGGCCGGGCGGCATCGGTAAGACCGCGATGGCGTTGAATGTCGCGGAGGCTCAGCTCCGGAACTATCGTGACGGCATCTGGCTGATCGATCTGGCTCCGTTGGTGGACCCCGACCTCGTGACCAGCGCGTTGGCGCGGGTCCTGCGCATGCCAATCGCTTCCGCCGACGCCCTGACTGGCGTCGTCCTCGGCCTGGCGTCGAAGCAGATGCTGTTGGTTCTGGATAATTGCGAGCACGTCATCGACGCCGCGGCGACCCTGGTCGAAGCGATCCTGGAACGCGCGCCCGAGGTCTCTCTGCTGGCGACTAGCCGCGAACCGCTGAGGACCGCGGGGGAGCGCGTTGCGCGTCTTCTGCCGCTCGACGTCCCAATGGCTTCGCCCCCGCTATCCGCCGTGGAGGCGCTGACCTATCCGGCCGTGCAGCTCTTCGTGGAGCGAGCAAGTCAGAGTGTCGAATCCTTCGCGCTGACGGACGCGAACGCCCCCATCGTCGCGGATATTTGTCGCAAGCTGGACGGCATTCCGCTGGCGATCGAACTCGCGGCTGGACAGTTGGAAGCGTTCAATCCTCGTGCGATCGCCGACGTTCTGGAGGATCGGTTCCGTCTCCTGATGCGGGGACGCCGGACAGCCTTGCCCCGGCATCAGACGTTGAGCGCGACGCTGGACTGGAGCTACGACGCCCTGTCGGACGCCGAACGGGTCATACTCCGGCGCCTGTCTGTCTTCGCGGGCGGGTTTGAACTGGACGACGCCTGCGCCGTCGTCTCTTCCTCCGAATTGGGCAAGCCGGAAGTCACCGGCCACGTCGCGAATCTGTTTTCGAAGTCGCTGCTCAGCGCGGACGCCAGCGACGAAGCCGTGCGCTACCGCCTGCTCGACACCACGCGCGCCTATGCGAAGGAGAAACTGAACGCCACGTCGGAAGTTGTTGAGTTCGCCCACCGGCATGCGGTTCACTACCGCGCCGTGTTCCAGCGGGCAGAGGTGGAATGGAGCTCCCGCACGGCGTCCGACTGGCTGTCCGCCTATGGCGGCGACATAGACAACGTGCGGATCGCCCTTGACTGGGCCTTCTCGCCCGGCGGCGATGCCGCGCTCGGGATAGGCATCGCCGCGCCCGCGACGTCGCTTTGGATGCGGCTTTCACACTATGAGGAATGCCGCGTGCGGGTGCTTCAAGCTCTGGAGAACCATGGAGCCGCGCTCGCTGATCAGCCGGCGGATGAAATGAAGCTCCTCATTGCGCTGGGCTGGAGCATTCTGCTCACCAACCGCGGCACGGCGGCCGAAGCTTGCGCGGCGGCGTCCCGCGCCACGGTTCTGGCCGAGGGACTAAGCCACGACGATGGTGAGTTGGCCGCGATGTGGGTGGATTGGCTGGCCGAATCCAGCCGCGGCGGCCATCGCGCTGCTTTCGGACTGGCGCAGCGTTTCCATGCGCTGGCCGTGGCTGTCGGCAATGAGCACTACCAGCTCATCGGCGACCGCATGATCGGATTTTCCCTCCAGCATCTGGGCGACCAGCACGGCGCCAGGCGACACATCGAGCATATGCTCGACCACTACGTGGCCCCTGCTTTTCCATCCTTTGTCGTCCGGCCCGATTTCGACCAGGAAGTCCTGGGCCGGACGGTTCTGGCCCATGCGCAATGGCTGCTGGGCTATCCGGATCAGGCCACGGCCAGCGCCATACGCTGTCTGGAGACCGCGATGGCGTCGCGACACGAACCATCGATCCGGAGCGCCCTGGCGTTCGCCTCTTGTCCGATCGCGCTCTATTGCGGCGAGTTCGCGAAGGCGGAGGGCCACGCCGACATGCTGATCGAGCGGGCGGCGCGCCAGCGGATCATATTATTCGAGGCTTACGGACGCTGCTACAAGGGCATCGCCTCGGTCGGTCAAGGAGCGATCAGCGAGGGCCTGCGACGGTTCCGGGACACCTTCGACCAGTTCCACGGCGTCCAGTTCAATCGCTATCTGGGGTTTGTCGCCGCGATGGGGGACTGTTTCGGCCAGGCCGGCAACGCCGGCCAGGGGCTGGCGCGGATCACCCAGGGCCTCGCGCTGGCGGAGAGCACCGGAGAGAAGTGGTGCCTTGCCGAACTGCAGCGCGTTCAGGGCGAACTCCATCTGCGGATGGGCGGCGTTGATTCCGAACACATGGCTGAGGCGGCTTTTTTCAGCGCCCTGGAGACGGCGCGGTCCCAAGGCGCCTTGTCATGGGAACTGCGGGCCGCCACAAGCTTGGCCAGGCTGATGGCGTCGCGCGAAAAACCAAGTCGCGGCGCGCTGTTGCTGGGCGAGGTTCTGGGGCGTTTCACCGAGGGCTTCGACACGAAGGATTTGCGCGAGGCCCGAGCGCTTGTGGGTTCGCTGTCACGCTCTAGCCTGCCGCCATCGCCTTAAGGACCGCGTCCGTGTCCAGGATGGCGTGGGCATAGGTCGGACCGTTGATCTGGTGGGCCGCGGTCATGGCGGCCCAGGTTTCCGCCGCCGTGGCGTCGGTCACCAGCGTCACATGGTAGCCCAGTTCGACAGCGTATCGGCCGGTTGTCTCGATAGCCGAATTGGCGTCGACCCCAACGACGATCACACGATCGACGGCCCTCTGTTTCAGCTGAAAGTCCAGGTCGGTGTTCGCGAAACTGCTGTGACCCCAGTGATCGGCGCACACTGTGTCACCCGTCACGGGCGCGAATTCCGCACGCCATTCACCGCCCCACGATCCAGCCGTCAGAGCCCCGGTTCGCTGAATCCGGAGCTGCGCCGGCGTTGGGTGCAGCCATGTGTCGAAGTCCCCCTCGTGAAAGCGGTGATGCGGACAATGAAAGATCTGCACCCCCGCCCTTCGCGCGCCTTGCAGCAAGGCCGCGAGGTTGATCAAAAGGCCGACGTCGTGCGCGACGGGCGCCAGAGCGTCCCAGTAGACACCCCCCTCGCTGAGGAACTCGTTGTGCGGGTTGATCAGCAGCACACCTGTGCGCTGAGGCGGGTAACGCGCCATTGCGTATCGTTCTCCGTCTCTCGGGGCCGTCTTGCTGCCTCCCGCGCCGGGCGCGACGCCGGATGGCGCTGGCGGAGGCCGACCAGAACTGGGGCGGATCCCGGCTAGGCTGGCATGCCGAGCCGAGCGCGACGCCATGCGCCGGGGCTTTCGCCAGTCGCGACACGGAAGACGCGGCTCAAATGAGCCTGGTCCGCAAAGCCGGTTTCCACGGCGATTTGCGCCAAAGGCCAGCGCCTATCCACCAGCAGCTCCTGTGCGCGCTTGATCCGCGCTCCTCGCAGCCAAGCCGAAGGCGTCTGGCCGATGGACGCCTTAAACGCGCGGACGAAATAGGATTGTGAAAGCCGCGCCATATTGGCCAGCGTTTGGATATCGACCCCGTCGCTCAGATGCGATTGCAGGCAATCGATCACCTTACGCAACTGCCAAGGGGCGAGCCCGCCGCGGGCGGACGCAGTGGGCGTGGATCGGTTCAGCTGGGTAAGCCGAAGAACTAAGGCCAGGGAGAGGCTGTCGCCGTAAAGCTGCTCAGCGGGATGGCCGGCATGGCACTCCGCCGCCATCAACCGGCTGAGATGCAGGACGTCGTCGTCGCGAAACATAAGCCTGGGCTCGAAAGCCGCCGATATGTCCACCGGCCGGCCCGCCGCCGCCTCGATGCGGGACGGCTCGAAATCAACCGTCAAGTCACGGAGGAACCGGACATTCTCCGACCGTTGACGCGTCACCAGGTCTGCTGGGATGAGGCTGGCATGGGCGCCCCGCGCATCGACCGCCGATGGGCTGGCGTCCTCGGACTCTACAGAAACATCGCCACCAACCTGCTCCAAGAGCACGCGCAGGCGGGGATGATTTGAGCGCACGCGCTCATCGAAGGAGCCTGTGCACCGCAGGTTCCGTTGGCTCGCCTTGGCGCAGGTCCAACTGCGGGACTCCTGGCTAACGATCTGGAATTCCGGTTCGTACGCCACCGGCTCAAGCCGGCGGCGCGCGATGAGCCTGGCTTCGTACAGCGAGGGGCCGGTCGAGGTCCAAACCGGCATCTTCGGCGCCCGCGTCGTCATTTCCGTGGAGGATGGCATCGTCTTGCTCCTGAAGCTGCGTGGTGTTGACGCAACCTCCCGCCGCCCGGTCTCCAGCGCGAGTAAATGTCTGCCCGATTTACAAGTCTTTACACCGCAATCGGTCCGGCTTTCGCGCAACTGAAAGCCACCTTCAGGCCTAGAACGCCGGCTCAGGCTGACTTTTTGGAACACTCTTGCCAGACTCTGGAGTATCGATCTCGGTTTAAACACAGCATCTTTTTTGAGTTGGGCCATTCTGTACAATTTTGAGAAGGACAATCCACGGCTTCGATTTCCGGACGCGTCAGGATGCTGGTGCAAATCGAGCTGCCCAGCGGCGTCGGCCTTCTCTATCCAGCCGCCGCGTCCATCCAGGGCTGCGTCTTCGGAGCCGCAACATGAACGACCTCCTCAAACTGGCGCTCGATGCTCATGGCGGGCTGGACCGCTGGCAAGGCTTCAACCAGCTCAGCGTCCAGGCTTCGATCGCTGGCGCCATCTGGGACGTGAAGCAGCAGCCCGGGCTGCTGACCGACAAAGCGGTTGTCCTCAACCTCCGGACCCAGTGCCTGGCGATCGCGCCATTTGGCGGCGAAGGCCGGCGGAGCGTCCTGATCGATGGCAAGCTGTCGATCCGCGACACGGACGGCGGCATGGTCGAAGGCCGGGAAGATCCGGAAGCGAGCTTCGCGGGCCAGCAGCGTGAGACGCCCTGGGATCGGCTTCACGTGGCCTACTTCGCCAGCGAGGCCCTGTGGACCTACCTGAACTCGCCGTTCCTCTATGCCGGCCCAGGGTTCGAAACGGAGGAAATCGCGCCTTGGCAGGAGGCCGGCGAGACCTGGCGTCGGCTTAAGGTCACGTTTCCGAAGGCTATTCTCAGCCACACGCGCACCCAGATCACCTATTTCGGCCCCGACGGATTGATGCGGCGCCACGACTACACGGTCGACATTTTGGGCGGCGCCACCGGCGCCAACTACCCAAGCGACTACGTCGAGGTCCAGGGCCTGATGATGCCCGCCCGCCGGCGCATCCACGCCTATGACGAAGCCGGGCGGATGGTCCCCGACCCCCTCCTGGTGTCGCTCGATTTTTCCGAATTCCGGTTCGCGTGACCGCCATGCCCTTCCAGAACCTGTTCGAGCCCTTGGCGCTTGGCGCGTTGACGATTCCCAATCGCATCGTGATGCCACCCTTGACGCGGATGAGGGCCGATAGCGAAGGAACGCCAGGCCCGATCACCGCGCAATACTATGCCCAGCGCGCGTCGGCGGGGCTCATCGTCGCCGAAGCCACGGCGATCAGCTTTCCGGCGCGCGGCTATCCCCAAATGCCCGGCATCCACTCTTCAAAGCAGGTCGAGGGCTGGCGAAGGGTCGTTAAAGCCGTGCATGCGCGGGGCGGCCGCATCGCGATCCAGTTGGTCCATCACGGCCGCTGGTCTCACTCGCTCTACAACCCTGAGGGCGGCCTTCCCGTCGCGCCTTCCGCCATCGGCGCGCCGGGCATGATCTATACGCCGACCTTTACTCAGGTTCCCTTCGAGACCCCGCGCGCGCTTGAGGCTGCCGAACTTCCTGAGATTGTATCCGCGTTCCAGGTGGCGGCGCGCAACGCCATGGACGCCGGCTTCGACGCCGTGGAGATCCACGGCGCCAACGGCTTCCTGCTCGATCAATTCCTGCAGGACGGGAGTAATCGGCGGACGGACGCCTATGGGGGCTCGATCGCCAATCGCGCTCGCCTGCTGTTCGAGGTGGTCGATACTGCCATCGCCGAGATCGGCCGCCAGCGGCTCGGCGTGCGACTGTCGCCCCACGGCAACCTCGGCGGTCTGACCGATACCGACCCCGTCAGCGACTTCAGCTACGTCATCGCCCAGTTGAGCCTGCGCGGCCTGGCCTATATGCACCTCATCGAGCCGCGGGCCTCCTCTGCCGGCATCGGCGACGATGCGAGCGTCGACAGCGCCAACAATGCCCAGCTCTTCCGCCGCCTCTTCGCGGGACCGGTGATCACGGCCGGCGGCTACACGCCCGCCATGGGCTCCGAAGCCGTGCAAGCCGGACTGGCGGACGCGGTCGCCTTCGGGCGGCTGTTCGCGGCCAATCCCGACCTGCCTGAACGCCTCCTACGGGGGGCAAACCTGAACGCCTTCGATCGCTCCACGGCCTACGGCGGCGGCGCTCACGGCTACACCGACTATCCATTCCTCGTCGCCGCGGAGGCTTGAGGTGGACCCGACCGGACATGCGCCTGGCCGGACCTGGGTCGAAATCTTGTCCCGACCCACGCTTAAAGCCTTCGCGATGGCTTTTACCGCAGCCCCCCGGCTCGACGCCTGGATCCTGGGGGCGCCGGTGTGCGGACCCGGCCCCATCCGCGATGTCTTTCAGGCCACGCGCGGCATGTACGAACGCATCGCGTTCACCGCGGAAACTGGCTCTCCGCAACGCAACTGTCTGGCATGGCAAGGCCAGTTTCAAGGGCTCCCGTTGAGCGGCGTGACAACCTTCCGCTTCGACGATCAAGGCCTGATCGAGCGGATTGGACTGAAACACGATCTCAGCGGGCCGGTCTTCAGCTTCTCCGTCGAGTTGAAGCGCCGCATTCGACCGGCTCTGCCGGCGCCGGCTGCCGGCGCGGAAATTCAGCTCACAACCTTTGCAGGCAGACCATCATGCGCATGAGCGGCAACACAATCCTCATTACCGGCGGCGGATCCGGGATCGGGCGCGCTTTGGCCGAGGCGTTTCACCAGCGCGGAAACCAGGTGATCATCGCCAGTCGGCGGATGGCGCGGTTACAGGCGACGATCGACGCCAATCCCGGCATGCTGGCGATCGAACTGGACGTCACCCAGCCCGAGGCGATCTTGCGGGTCGGCCGGCGGCTGATCGCCGAGCATCCGGACCTGAACGTCCTGATCAACAATGCCGGCGTCATGCTCCTGGACAACGTGGCTGGGCCGGTCGACGAGGCGCTTCTCGTCACGACGGTCACGACGAATATCGGCGGCGCGGTCCGAATGAGCGGCGCCCTGATCGACCACCTGAAGACCCGTCCGGACGCCGTCATCATCAATGTGACGTCCGTGCTCGGCTTCGTGCCGCTGTCGGCAACGGCCGCCTATTCGGCCACCAAGGCGGCCCTGCACTCCTACACGCTGTCGCAGCGCTACAGCCTGCGCGCTGCCGGAGTGAAGGTCATCGAACTGGCCCCACCCTGGGTGCGCACCGAGCTTCTGAATAGCACCGAGGAAGAGCGCGCCATGCCCCTGACCGACTTCATCGCCGACGTCATGGCCCAATTGGCCACAGACACGGACGAAATCCTGGTCGGCGAAGCGCGGCAGATGCGATCCAACCCCGGGCCCGATGAGCATGCCTGGGTGGCTCAATTTAACGACCTTGTGCTCGGCGGCGCCCCGCTGGGCTGAGACCAGACTCCCTCTCCACGCCACTCAGAAGGAAACTCAGATGTTCACTCCCTCTCGACTATGCGCCGGCCTTGCCCTGTCGGCGCTGTTGGTCGCCGCGCATCCCGCTGCGTCGGCGCCCGCCGCCACCGTCAAGAACGTCGTCCTCGTCCACGGCGCGTTCGCCGACGGATCGGGCTGGAATGCGGTGGCCGCCATCCTTGAGCGCGATGGCTTCAATGTCAGTATCGCCCAGCCCCCCGAAACCTCGCTGGAAGACGATGTGGCGTCGGTCAACCGCGTGCTGGACACGCAAGACGGCGCCGCGATCCTGGTCGGCCATAGCTACGGCGGCGCGATCATCACCGGCGCCGGGGTAAATCCTCATGTCAAAGCGCTCGTTTACGTGGCGGCGTTCCAGCCAGACGTCGGCGAAAGCCTGGGGTCCCTCGGCGCGAAGATGCCAGCGGCGGGCGCCGCTGCGGTGAAGCCGTCCCCCGATGGCTTCCTCTATATCGAGCGGGCCGCCTTTCATGACGCCTTCTGCGCCGACCTCCCGGCAGCGCAGGCGGACCTCATGGCGCGCTCCCAGGTCGGCCTCTCGATCAAAGCCGCTACCGCGCCCGCAACCGTGGCGCCCTGGAAGACCAAGCCGGTCTATGCCGTGGTCGCCACCGAGGATCGCTCGATCAACCCGGATCTGGAGCGTTTCATGTACCGACGCTCCCACGCCCAGACGATCGAATTGCCCGCCAGCCATGCGGTCTACATCTCCCACCCGGCCGAGGTCGCAGGCCTGATCGAGAAGGCCGCAGAATAAGGCGACGGGAGCCGGCCTTAGGGTCGGCTCCGCGTCTTTCAAAGCGAGCGCCCAAATTCCCGCGATCCGTGCGCAAGGAGCTCAACCTGGTTGTCACGGAGTCAGCTGAAAGCCCGAAGCGATCATTGCGGCAGGGGGTCCCCGGCGACGCCGGACCGCGCGATCTTACGCCGCAGTGTCTCTTCGACAACCCTGGAGAACCTGGCATGCCCAACACTACGCCCGAAAAGAACAAGGCCATTGTCCTCGAAGCCTTCGACACGTTGTTCAACAAGCGAGATTACGTCGCCGCGGAGCGCTTCTGGTCCGACCGCTACATCCAGCACAGCGCCCATATCGCGCCGGGGCGCGAGGGGCTGTTCGACCTGGTCTGCGCTGCACCTCCGGGGCTACGTTACGAGAACCAGCTCATCATGGCCGAGGGCGACCACGTGATCGCGCACGGGCGTTTCAGCGGCAACGGCCGACGCGTTGCTTGGATCGCGGCCGATATCATCCGACTTGAGAACGGCAAGCTCGCCGAACATTGGGACGTGCTCCAGGACGAAGCGACGCAGGCAGAGTCCGCGAGCGGCTTGCCAATGTTCGGCGATAGCTTCCCCGGATAGCGAGAACCGCGACCCCGCCGCGAGCACGGAACTCGCCTTCTCGGTGTGCTCACCCGCGAGCGGATCTTTCGAGCGCTAGGAAAGCTTCAATGCCGGTCATGGGGCCGCCGCCTTACCTACGCTTGTCGTGTCGTGGCGTCGGACGCCGTGGCGTAGTTCATCGGAGGCGCGCCCGAAGCGATTCAAACGGCGCAGCCCCTACGCAGCCAGCGAGGCGTGCTTGGGAACCTTCAGCAGCAGGCCGAGGATGTGACTGCTCACATCATCGGCGGCTACCACAAGCGCCTTGTCCAGGTGCACGTTTTGGTGAGCTTTGGCATTGGGCCGCCCAATTCCTATTACTTTGGTATTGCTTACCGCAAATCGCGAGCGGTCGCGGTAAGCACGGGGTAAGCAGAACAGGGGAAAATTCCTGGTTCGGCCTAGCGTGCTCTCGGCGGCAAAAAGGTCAAGTTATTCAGAGCTTAAGGCGTGCCTTTGGCGGCGATCGGATACTGCCGGAAAAGGGCCCTGGGTCGATTCGTAATGCGTAGGTCAGGTGTTCGAGTCACCTAGGCGGCACCCCCCCCTTCCTCCCTCTCGCGAAAATCTTGCCGGCGCGTTGGCAAGGCGCCCGCGCCGGAGTTGAGCGGCCTTTTCTGTTGCAGCTTAGGGAGTTGTTTATCGAGTCCAGGTTGTAACGGGCGATCGGTTGGCGCAGGCAGTGAGGAGCGCTCGTCGTGAGTACTACGACCGTCGCGCGCCTTCCGCGTTCCCGGCTTGGACCTTCGGACGCCGCCGCCTCGCCTGAACTGTACGGCGAGCCCGCCGCGTCCACTCCGGCCCCGACTCCCGCCCCGGCGCCGACCGCCAGAGCGCCGGGATGGCTCGTCCTGGTGATGGCGGGGCTGGCCGCGCTGGCGGCGGCGTGGGCGCCGCAGATCTTCAACGACGGCGACACCTTCATGCACGTCGCCGCCGGCGAGCGCATGCTGGCGGCCCGCGCCGTCCTGACCACAGACCCCTTCTCCTTCACCTTCGGCGGCCGCCCGTGGCAGACGCATGAATGGCTGTCGGAGGTGCTGATGGCGCTCGCCTTCCGGCTGGGTGGCTGGAGCGCCGTGGCGCTGCTGACGGCCACGGCGTTCGGCGCCACGGCCGGACTGCTGATCCGGCACGCAGGGCGCTGGCTGGCCGGGCCGCCCCTGGCCGCCACGGTGGTGGTGGGTCTGGCCAGCCTCGCGCCGTCGCTGCTGGCCCGGCCGCACATGCTGGCTCTGCCGCTGCTGGAGATGTGGTGCGCCGAGCTGGTGGTCGCGCGGGTGGAGGGCCGAATGCCGGACGTTCGCCGGCTCGCGCTGCTCATGCTTCTCTGGGCCAATGTTCACGCCAGCTTCCTGTTCGGCCTGGCCCTGCTGGGGGCGTGCGGCTTCGACGCCGTGATCCGCGAGCGTGGCGACGCGAGGACCCTGCTGCGCTGGACCGGCCTTGCCGGCGTCTCGGCCCTGGCCGCTTGCCTCGGGCCGCACGGCCTGGACACCCTGCTGTTCCCGTTGCGGATCATGAGCCTGGCGGCGCTGCCCCACATCGACGAATGGCGGGCGATGACGCCGGCGGCCCAGCCGGCATTCGAGGCCGCCCTGCTGGCCGGCGCCTTCGTGCTGATCCGGGTCCGGGCCAGGTTTACCCTGCTGTCGCTCGGCCTGCTGCTGCTGCTGGTCTGGATGGCGCTCGGCCAGGCGCGGCATGTGCTGCTGTTCGGTGTCGTCGCGCCGCTGCTGATCGCGCAGCCGCTCGGTGAGGCGCTGGCGCGGCCGGCGGTGGCGCCGCCCCGGCGCCGGCCCCTCTGGGCTCGGGGTCTCGGCGCGGGGGCGCTGGCGATCATCGTCGCCGCGCCCCGGCTGGCGGTCCCGGTGCGTATCGCCGAAAGCCCGACGGCGCCGTTCGCCGCGCTGCGGCACGTCCCGCCAGCGCTGCGCCGCCAGCCGGTGCTGAACGACTACGCCTTCGGCGGCTACCTGATCCTGGCCGGCGGCGCGCCGTATGTGGACAGCCGGGCCGAGGTCTATGGCGGCGACTTTCTGCAGGCCTACGGCCGCCTCGCCGCCGGGGACCCGACCCAGCTGGCGGCGGCGCTCGCCGATCGCAGGATCCGCTGGAGCCTGTTGCAGCCGGGCACGCCGCTGGCCGCGGAGATGGACCGGGCGCCGGGTTGGCGGCGGCTCTACGCGGACCGGTTCGCCGTGGTGCATGTCCGGGAAGGCTGACGGTCCGGCGCTAGCAGTCCGGCGCGTTTCAGGCCGCCGAGGCGTCTGGATCGCCGGGCGTGAGGCCGCCGCTCACATCAGGGCGGCTGCGCCCTCCCTGGCCGCCGCCCCCGAAGGTCGCGCCCGCTGAGAACGCGGCGAGGGCGCTGGCGATCGACGACGTGAAAACCCGGACGATCCATCATGCAATCCGGAGGCCGCGGCATATCCGCATTTTCGCCCAATCCGTAATTCTCTCGGCATCGCATCGCTCTTGATGCTTCAAGACCTAGAGGGAATTCCGAAAATGAAATCGATTGCTGGTGTTTTCGCCGCGTCCGCCGTCGCTTTTGGCTCCAACGCCATGGCTGCAGAAAAGCCGCCGATCGTCCTGGTGCATGGCGCCTTCGAGAATGCCTCGGTCTGGGGTCATGTGACCGCCAGGCTCGAGGCGGACGGCTACACGGTGGTCGCCGTGGATCTGCCGGGGCGGCCGGGCAATCCCGCCGCGCCCGACAAGGTCAGCCTGAGCCTGTACGGCGACACGGTGGTCGCCGCCCTGGCGAAACTCGACCGCCCCGCCGTGGTGGTCGGGCACAGCTTCGGCGGCATCGTCATCGCCGATGCGGCGGAAAAGGCGCCCGCCAAGGTGAGGACCCTGGTGTTTACCGCCGCCTACCTGCCGCACGACGGCGACTCGCTGGTGTCTCTGGCCAACCGCGATCCCGACGCCAAGGTCGGCCCGCACCTGCAGATCAACAAGGAACAGGGGCTGGCCTCCATCGACTACGCCGCCCGCGCCGACCTGTTCGCCAACGGCGGCTCCGAAGGCCTGCGCAAGGCGATCCCGGACCTGATCCTGGACGAGCCGCTGGCCCCGCTGGCCACGCCCGTGCACGTCACCGCCGGCGGCTTCGGCCGGGTCGACAAGGTGTACATCCACACCGCCGCCGACCAAGTGATCAGCCCGGCCTTCCAGGCCCGGATGGTCGCCAGCACGCCGGTCCGTCGCGAGTTCACCCTGGCCACCGGCCACACGCCGTTCCTCACCGACCCGGACGGATTGGCCGCGGACATCGAAGCGGCGGCGTCCCGCTAAAGGCTTCGTCGATGATCGATGTCGGTGACGGCGGGGCGATGACAATCGCCCCGCCTGCGCCGTTTTCCGGCGCCGGGCGGGCAGGGCGGCCGTCCTCAGATCGTCTTCGCCTCGCTGGGCGCATAGCCGAAGTGGGCCTTGAAGGCGCGACTGAAGGCGGCGTCCGAGGCGTAGCCGGTCTTGTACGCAGCTTCCGTGACCTTCAGCCCGCCGCTGCGCAGCATGTCCGCCGCGATCGTCAGGCGCCAGCGCGACAGATAGCGCAGCGGGGGCTCGCCGACGGCGGCGGTGAATCGCTCGGCGAAGATCGAGCGCGACATCGAGCCCACCGCCGCGAGCGCCTCGACCGTCCAGCGCCGGAAGGGATCGGCGTGCATCGCCGCCAGGACGCGGCCGATCCGTTCTTCCGCCAGGCCCCCCAGCCAGCCCATGCGATGCGCTTCGCTGGCCGCCCAGCTGCGCAGCGTGCGGATCACCAGCAGGTCGATCAGCCGGGAGATCATCAGCGACGATCCCGGATCGGGCTGCTGCGCTTCGTCGACCAGGAAGTGCGAGATCGCGGCGAGCCAGGCGGGCGCGCCCGCGTCGCCTCTGGGAATGTGGATCAGGGCCGGCAGCGCCGACATCACCGCCGGAAGCGGGCTGCCCTCGAAGCTGAAGAAGCCGCTGACCAGCTGGGTCGCCGGGCCCTCGCCGCCATGACGGAGCACCAGCCTGTCGCGGTCGAAGTTGTCGGGGGCGATGGCGTCGACGTCCTTGATCGGCGAGTCGGTCGCGTCGGCGATCACGTGCCCCTGGCCGAGTGGCAGGAGCACCAGGTCCCCGGCCGCGATCCATTGGCGGGCCTGGCCGGAGGGCGTCACCCAGGCGCCGCCGGCCTCGGCGAAGTGGAAGTGCGAGGGGCCGGGCGGGAACCGCAGGCCCCACGGCTGGCGCAACTGCGTCGTGTAGACGAGCTCGCCGCGCAGCCTGATCAGGGTGAGCACCTGGGACAGCACGTCGGTGCGCGCCGCGGACATCCCGAAATCGCTGGTCACCCCGGACGATCCATCCTGTCAGTCGCAGGCCCCGACATAGCGCAACGAAGCGTCTCCGCCACCCGGTGTCGGCGCTGACCCACGCACCGCGACGCCCCGCCGTGAGCGAACCCTAGGCCGCGGACGCCGCCTCGAAGCCGCCCGGGGGCTCGGCCCTGGCGCTGGCGCCCCGGGGGTCGGCGTCGCGGGCGATGCCCAGCACCAGCATCAGACGGGCGCCGAACGGGACGGCGGCGGGGGAGAGGTGTTCCGGCCACTCGCCCGCGCGCAGGCCCAGAATCTCGTGGCTGGGAGCGCCGGCGTAGAGGGGCTGGAACTGGATCTCCGCGCCGGAGGCGTCGCGCAGCACCAGCAGCTCTCCCAGGCCCGCGGCCTGGAAGCTGGCCGGTTCGGCGGCGGGCGGCGGCGCCGCCGCGCCCTTGGGCTGCGGGGTCGGCCAGAGGCGATAGCCGCGCGAGGTGGCGTTGATGATGCGCACGTCGGGGTCGGCCCGCAGCGCCTGGCGGGTAGCGCGGATCTGCACGCGCACGGCGGCCTCGGCCAGGGCCGTGCGGTCCCACACGGTGGTCACCAGCTCGCGGTTGGAGACGAAGTCGCCGCCGCGCCGGGCCAGGGCCACGAGCACGTCGAAGGCGCGCGAGCCGATGGTCTGCGCCTCGCCCTCGAAGGTCAGGGTGCGACGGCCGACGTCCAGCTCGAAGCCGCCGAACTGGAACACCGCCTCGCCAGACGGATCTGGATCAGACGTTTCGGGGCTTTGCATATCGGTCTGCGCGAGGCGGCTGGGCATGGGTCGGGCTCCATTGTGCCGACAGAATGCGCGCGCCCTGATTTGAACGTATCACCCGGCGTGGCGAAGCCCGGCTCACCCAGATGGGGCTGGCCCCGGCGCCCCGACGTGGGCGATGCCTTCTCCTGCGGTTTGCCGGGTCGTAGCATGGGGGCGGACCACCAGGAGGGCAGCTGTGACGGACCGGCCCGATGCGCCCATCCGGATTCTGATCGTCGACGACCATCCGATGCTGCGCGAAGGCGTGGCCGCGGTGATCGAGATGCAGGACGACATGGCCATCGTCGGCGAGGCGGGCGATGCGGCCGAGGCGGTGCGCGCCTATCGCGAGCTGACGCCCGACATCACCCTGATGGACCTGCGCATGCCGGGCGGCTCGGGCGTCACGGCGATCAAGGCCATCCGCGGCGAGCATCCCGCCGCGCGGATCATCGTGCTGACCACCTATTCGGGCGACGCCCAGGCGCTGCAGGCGCTGAAGGCGGGGGCGGCGGGCTATCTGCTGAAGAGCAGCCTGCGCCGCGACCTGCTGGACGCCATCCGCAGCGTGCACGCCGGCCAGCGGCATCTGCAGCCCGAAGTGGCCACGGACATCGCCCTGCACGCCATCGACGACGCCCTGACCGGGCGCGAGATCGACGTGCTGCAGCTGATCGCCACCGGCAACGCCAACAAGCAGATCGCCCGCAAGCTGGACGTCTCCGAGGACACGGTGAAGGCGCACATCAAGAGCATCTTCGCCAAGCTCTACGTCAACGATCGCACCCACGCCGTCACCAAGGCGGCCAAGCGGGGCATCATTGACCTGTAGAGCCGCAGGCGCGCGCCCGGGCGCCCTGGCGCTGCTGCTGGCGATGCTCTGGCTGGCCGTGGCCGCCCCTGCCGCGCTCCTGGCCGCCTCGCGGCCGCTGCCCGGCTTCAAGCACGTGGCCTGGTCGATGGAGGCCGGCGCCCCCAGCCGGGTCAACGCCATCACCCAGTCCGCGGACGGCTATCTGTGGATCGCCAGCGTCGACGGCCTGTTCCGCTTCGACGGGGTCAGCTTCGAGCGCATCGCGGCCAGCGATCCGCGCCTGCAGCGGCCGGTAGTCTCGCAGGTGCTGGCGGCGCGCTCGGGCGAGGTGTGGGCGGGGCTGGCCCGTGGCGACGGGGTGGCGGTGTATCGCAACGGCCGACTGGTCGACGCCGGCATGCCCAATCCCTCGCGCGAGGTGAACGACCTGGCGCAAGGCCCTGACGGCGACATCTGGGTCGCCCGCGGCGGGCGCAGCACGGGCGCCCTGGCCCGCTACCACCAGGGTCGCTGGGAGGAGATCGGGCCGTCGTGGAACCTGCCGGAGGGGCCGGTCTGGCAGATCCGGTTCACGCGCGACGGGTCGCTGTGGGTGGTGCTGTCGGACGCCCTGGTGGTGCGCCGTCCCGGGGCCCGGCGGTTCGAGGCCACCGGCGAGCACGTCACCCCCCGCGCGGGCCTCGCCGAGGACGCCGCGGGGCGGCTGTGGATCTCCGACGCCGTCGGCACCCGCATCGTGCGCCTGTCCGCCGGCGCGCCGGCCAACGCCGCGGCCAGGGCCTATCCCCATCCACGCAAGGTCGGCGGCATCCGCATGCTGTTCGACCGCGCCGGCCGGCTGTGGGGCACCACCTGGAACGAGGGCGTGTTCGTCATCCCGCGGCCGGGCGAGCCGGCGGGCGCGGCCGGCGACGCCGATCCGGCGGTCTCGGCGTTCGACTCCGCCGACGGCCTCACCTCCGACCAGACGCACGCCCTGTTCCAGGACCGCGAGGGCAATCTCTGGATCGGCACGGAGCTGGGCCTGGACATGTTCCGGCCGGCGGCGATGGCCATCGAGCCGCGCATCGCCCCGAACCCGCCGTCCAGCTACCGGATGGCCAGCGCCAGCGAGGGCGTGGTCTATGTGGCCGACGCCAGCGCCCTCTACGCCGCGGTCCCGGGGCGGCCGCTGCGGGCGGTGATGCGCCTGCCCTCGGCGGCGGAATCGCTTTGCCCGGCGACCGGCGGCGGCGTCTGGCTGGCGCTTGAGGACCGCATGCTGCGCATCCGGGGCGCCGCCGTGCAGCGCTTCGACAAGCCGGAGCCGTTCATGGCCTATGGCTGCGCCGAGGACCGCCAGGGCCGGCTGTGGGCGCCGGCGCTGGAGAAAGGGCTGTTCTGGCTGCAGGACGGTCGCTGGCGCCGCTGGCCCGGGCTCACGCCCACCGTCGGCCTGCCGGCCAATGCGGTGACCGGTCCGGATGGCCGGGCGGCGATCCTGTTCCGCACCCGGCCGCCGGCGCTGGCTGACGCTCCTTTCACGCCGCTGTTCAACGGCGCGCTGCCGATCGGCGGCATCGAGGGGATCTTCGCCGGCCGCGACGCCCTGTTCGTCGCCGGCCGCGACGGCTTGGCCCGCCTGCGCGGCGGGGCGGCGCAGGTGCTGCCGGCCGACACGCGCCCCTGGCTCGCCTCGATCAACGGCCTGGTGCAGACCCCGGCGGGGGACACCTGGACCATTGGCGACGCCGGCATCGTGCGGGTCTCGTCGGACGCCCTGGCCCACGCGTTCGACGATCCCGGCCAGGCCCTGCCTTATCGCCTGTTCGACTTCCGCGACGGGCTGAACAGCTTCCCGCAGAAGGCGCCGGGCCCCCAGGCCGCGGTGACGGGGGACGGCCGCGTCTGGTTCCTGACCCGCCGCAACGTGGTGCGCATCGATCCGTCGCAGCTGGCCACCAACATGCTGCCGCCACCGGTGCTGATCCGCACCCTGACGGCCGGCGCCGAAAGCTACGCCGACCCGGCCAACGTCACCCTGCGCGCCGGCTCCAGCAGCCTGGTCATCGGCTACACCGCGCTGAGCCTTTCGGTGCCCAACCGGGTGAGGTTCCGCTACCGGCTGGATGGCGTCGACAAGGACTGGGTCGAGGCCGGCGACCGACGCGCCGCGGTCTACAGCGACCTGGGCCCTGGCGAGTACCGGTTTCACGTGGTCGCGGCCAACAACGACGGGGTCTGGAACCCGGCCGGCGCCACCGTGAGCTTCGTGATCCCGCCGACCTTCTACCAGACCTGGCTGTTCCGGGCGCTGTGCGCCATGGCCGTGATCCTGGCCTTCTGGGCGGCGCTGTCGATCCGCCTGCGCCAGGCGACCGCCCGGCTGCGCGACCAGTGGGAGACACGCCTGGGCGAGCGGCAGCGCATCGCCCGCGAACTGCACGACACCCTGCTGCAGGGGGTGCAGGGGCTGATCATGCGCTTCCAGGCGGTGGCCAACCGCCTGCCGGAGGAGGATCCGGCCCGGCAGGCCATGGACCGGGCGCTCGACCGCGCCGAGCTGATGCTGATGGAAGGCCGTGACCGGCTGCACGACCTGCGCCGCGCCGACGCCCGCGACCTGGAGTCGGTCCTGCGTGAACTGGCGATGGATCAGGACTTCCCGCCCGACACGCGGCTCAGCGTCGTCAGCCAGGGCGAGCCTCGCCCGCTGGAGCCGCACGTGCTCGACGAGGTGGTGCGCATCTCCGGCGAAGCCCTGTTCAACGCCGCGCTTCACGCGCAGGCGGACGAGGTCAAGATCAGCATCATCTATGGGGTCCAGAAGCTGGTGGTGTCGTTCGAGGACGACGGGGTGGGCGCGGACGCCCGGGCCGCCCAGGCGGCGGGGCGCAAGGGACACTTCGGCCTGGTGGGGATGCGCGAGCGCGCGCGCCGCCTCGACGGCTCGCTGGCGTTCGAGACCGCGCCGGGCGCCGGCGCCAAGATCACCCTCAGCCTGCCGGCGCGCATCGCCTACGCCCCGACGCCCCGCCGGCCGCGCAAGGCCGGCCGAGGCCTGGCCAAGCCGGCCTGAGGCGAACCGGGCGGCCGCGGGTTCCGCGACGGCGCCCAGCGCCAAAACGCGGCTCCCCCAGCAAGGACACCGGCGGCGGATCGGCCGATCTAGGCCTCCACCCTTGCCGCAGGGAGGACCATCCATGCCGACGACCGCCGCCAGCGCGACGAAGGTTCCCGGGCGCTGAGGGAAGCCATGCGCCTCTCGCCGCCGGACGGCTTCGTGGCGCTGCTGCGCTGGCGCTTCAGCCCGCTGCTCGCCCGCCTCTTGCTGGCCGCCCCCTTCTTCGTCGGCGCCTGCGCACGGCTCGACGACTGGCGCGGCGCGGTGGCGGAGGCCTCGGCCGCAGGCGTGCCGGCCGCGCCTCTGGCCGTCGGGGTGGCGATCCTGGCCCAGGCCACCGGCGCCCTGCTGCTGGTCTCGCGCCGGCTGACCTGGCTGGGCGCGGTCCTGCTGGGCGCGGTCACCGCCGCCGCCGCGGTCGCTGGCACGCCGATCTGGAGCCTGCCCACCCTGGGCCCGGTGCACGACCTGCTGGTGGTGGCGGCCACGGGGGCCATCGTTGGGGCGCTGGCGCTGGCCGCGATCCAGGCGGAGCCGCCGGATTGAGGCGCGCGCGAGCGTGCGTTCAGAGGCTGGGCTGAGGCGTCGCCGGGCTGCCCTGCAGTCCTTGCCGGTGCTGGCGGCGCCAGACGCTGGGCGGCGCGCCGATGCGCCGCGAGAACAGGCGGGTCAGGTGCGACTGGTCGGCCAGGCCGCAGGCCAGGGCGATGCGCGAGATCGGCTCGTCGCTGGTCAGCAGCAGCACCTGGGCCTGTTCGATCCGCCGGGCGATCAGATAGTCCGAGAACGGCGAGCCGAAGCTGATGCGGAACGCCCGCGAGAAATAGCTCGGGCTGAGCCGCGCTTCCGCGGCGACGTCGCTGAGCCGCAGCGGCAGGGCCAGGTCGCGCTCGATCCGCGCCGAGACCCGCCGCACCTGCCACGGCGCCAGGCCGCCGCGGGCCGCCGGACCGGGCCCCTCGCCGGCGGCCAGGGCGCGCACCTGCTCCATGCACGCCCGCGCCCCCGAGCGGTCGGTCTCCAGGCGCGACAACGCCTCGTTGAGAAGCCGCAGGATCAGCCGGCCATCCGCGGTCTGGGCCGGGATCGTCCTGAGGGGTGCGCCGGGAACCATGAGCTACTCCTTGCGGCGTTGGGCCCCGCAGTCATCGCGCCGGGTCGGCGGCGCGCCCAGTAAGTTCCTGTAAGGAGGCGTTAAGCCGGGGCGGACGACGACTTCTGGAAGGCGAGGCGGCACAACTTTCGGGGGAGCCGCGCGGGGGCGGGCGCGGGGCGGCAGCTGAGCCCGTCAGACGACGCCGCCGTTGGCGCGCAGCACCTGGCCGTTGATCCAGCCGCCGTCGGGGCCGGCCAGGAAGGCGACCGCCCCGGCGATGTCCTGCGGCCGGCCGAGCCGTTCCAGCGGGGCCAGGTGGGCCAGATGGTCGACCACGGCCTGCGGCTTGCCGTCCAGGAAAAGGGCCGTGGCGGTCGGGCCGGGCGCCACGGCGTTGACGGTGATCGAGCGGCCGCGCAGCTCGCCGGCCATCACATGGGTCATGGCCTCGATGGCGGCCTTGGTGGCGGCATAGACGCCATAGGTGGGCGGATAGAGGCCAACCACGCTGGAAGACAGGTTGATGATCCGGCCGCCCTCGCGCATTCGCCGGGCCGCCTCGCGCAGGGTGTTGAAGACGCCCTTCAGATTCACGGCCATCAGGTCGTCGAACAGGCCGTCGTCGCTGTCGGCCAGCGTCGCCAGGCGCATCACGCCGGCGTTGTTGACCAGCACGTCGACGCCGCCGAACGCGGCCTGGGCGGAGTCGAACATGTGCGCCACCGCGGCGGGGTCGGACACGTCGGCCTGGGCGGTGATGGCGCGGCCGCCGGCGGCCTCGATCTTCGCCGCCAGGGCCTCGGCCTCGGCGGCGCGGCCGGCATAGTTGACCACCACCGTGAAGCCGTCGGCGGCCAGCCGCTCGGCGATCGCCGCGCCGATGCCGCGCGAGGCGCCGGTGACGATGGCGACCTTGTGGTCCTGAGCCTGGGTCATGGGAGTCTCCGTTCGCATTTCCGCCGCCCGTCGTGGGCGGTGGGACAGAGATGCCCGTTGCTTGCGAGCCGATAATCGCCGCGAAATTGGCAAGACTATTTGCAAAAATCGAACAATGCTGCGGCATGGATCGACTGGACGCCATGCGCCTGTTCACCCGGGTGGTCGACCGCCGCAGCTTCACCCAGGCGGCGCACGACCTCGACCTGCCACGCTCCACGGCGACCCAGGTGATCCAGCAGCTGGAGGCGCGGCTGGGCGTGCGGCTGCTGCTGCGCACCACCCGCGCCGTGCGCCCGACCCTGGACGGCGAGGCCTACTACCGACGCTGCCTGGCGATCCTCGACGATGTGGAGGACGCCGAGGGGGCGTTCCGCGGCGCGACGCCGAAGGGGATGCTGCGGGTCGAGGTGCAGGGGGCCCTGGCGCGACACTTCCTGCTGCCCGGTCTGCCCGCGTTCCTGGAGCGTTATCCGGACATCGACCTGGCGATGAGCGAGAGCGACCGCTGGGTGGACGTGGTGCGCGAGGGGGTCGACTGCGTGCTGCGCTATGGCGCCCTGCCCGACAGCGATCTCGTGGCGCGCAGGCTCGCCAGCCTGCGGCGGGTCACCTGCGCCGCGCCGGCCTATCTGCAGCGCCACGGCGCCCCACGCACCCCCCGGGACCTGGCCGGCCACCACGCCGTCGGCCTGCGCTCGATCACGACGGGGGCCCTGCCGGCCTTCGACTTCGTGACGGCGGACGGCGTCATTAGCCTCGACCTGCCGGCCCGCCTGTCGGTCACCGGCGTCGAGAGCTTCCGGGACGGGGTGCTGCTGGGCCTCGGCCTGGCGCAGATGCCGGTGTTCCACGTGCAACAGGCCCTGGCCGAGGGCCGGCTGGTCCAGGTGCTGGCCGACTGGCCCGTGCCGACGGCCCCGGTGTCTGTGATCTATCCGCGCAGCCGCCAGCTGTCGCCGCGCGTGCGCCTGTTCATCGACTGGACCGTACAGCGCTTCGCCGGCGCGGCGTCTTCCGAGGTCGAGGTCGCCTAGAGCCTTTTAGGGTCAGATGGAACCATCTGACCCGTATGAAAAGGCTCTATCTTCAAAAGTTTAGAGCATGTTCGAGCGGCGAAACCGCGTACACTTTCGCCTAACATGCTCTAGGACCGCGCGGTCAGGCCGCCGGCGCCAGGCGCCGCCAGACGTAGTCCACCAGCTTGCGTCCGCCCGCGATCGCGGCGGCGTCCAGGACGATGCCGCGGCTGCGGGCCGGGGCGCCGGCCTCGGCCAGCCACAGGGTGTCGATGTACCAGCTGGTGTCCCCCTCGCCGGAGGACACCCGGACGATGTCGACGGCGTCCACCGTCAGCTGGTCCCAGGCGGTCAGACGGCCGTTGACGCTCAGGCCCTGGTCGCTGGCGAGCACGGTCGCGCCCGCGGGCGGAATCTGCGGCAGCAGGGTCGCCAGCCGCTGCTCCATGCGCGCCAGGCGGCGCCGGAAGGCGATCGGGAGCAGGACCGCCAGGCCCACCAGCACCGCGACCACAACAGGCGCGACAAAGGTCAGGGTGCGCGGCTCATGCGTCGCCACGCCAACCAGCACCGCGATGTTGATCGCCGCCGCCAGGGCGCCGATCACGCCGAGCAGCACCAGGGATCCGCGGCGGGTCGCCGCCATCACCGCGTCGCCGTCCATCACCACGCCCTCCACGGCCGGCGGGCCGCGCCGGGGAATCAGGCGCCGCGCGACCCGGGGCGTCAGACCGTCCTGAGGCTTGCCGTTGATCCTGACCTGCATGGCCTTTCCCCCGCCTGGTTTCGCCGCTGACGACCGGCCGAGGTTAGCGCAGAATCGCGCCGCCGCCGTGCGCGGTGGGCAAATCGCCTCAGGGCTGATGGCCGGCCTTGCCCTTGTGGGCCGAAGCGACGACATCGCCGCCATGGCCTCCCCCGAAGCACTGGCCCGCCGCGCGGCCTTCACCCAGCATATGCAGGCCGACGTCGGTGTCGACGAGGCGATGATCGCGCGCCTTGTGCATGGCTTCTACGACGGCGTGCGCGCGGACCCGGTGCTGGGGCCGATCTTCGCCGAGCGCATCGAGGACTGGGGACCGCACCTGGCGCGGATGGTGGACTTCTGGTCCTCGGTGATGCTGATGACCGGCCGCTATCACGGCCAGCCAATGCCGAAACATACGCCGCTGCCGATCGACGCCGCCCACTTCGACCGCTGGCTTTCGCTGTTCGAGGAGACGGCCAACCGCCTGTGCCCGCCGCCGGCCGCAGCCGTGTTCATCGCCAAGGCCCGGCGCATCGCCGAGAGCCTGGAGCTCGGCGTGGCCATGCACGCCGGCGTCCTGCTCGCGCGGGGTGAGCGCTACCGTAGAACCTGAGTTACGCCACTCAAGTTGGGTATATCGGTTTTGGCGCGGATACTGCCGAAGTAGCCCCTCGTTAACCGTTCTGGGTGAACGTCGTTAGCCTAACGCATGGCTGTATGGACGCGAGTTACCACCGTGAGCGACAAGAGCGTCCGCAACCTCGCGCACCTGCAGAACTCGGCGTCCACCGCCCGCGTGCTGAACCTGCTGCGCATCGCCAAGAAGCGCTCGGACGAGCCGGACTATCTGGCGCATCCGTTCTTCCGCAACGTGGTGCTGAACAAGGCGATCATCCTCAAGCACCGGCTGCGCCGCGACGAGCTGGAGCTGTTCACCGACGGGCGGCAGACCGCGACCAAGGTGATCATCCCGATCGACGGCGGCGACCTGAAGCTCGGCGGCCGCGCCGTGTTCGTCGACCAGACCGGCTACGAAGCGCAGATGGAAGCCATGTTCGGCGACACCTGGCTTGCCGAAACCGACGACCAGCTGATGCTCGAACTGCTGGACCAGCTGCCCTCGCTCGATCCGTTCCTGCTGCGCGAGCACCTCAAGCGGCACGGCCGCTTCCCGGCGCGGTGCTATTTCGACGTCTCCGACGCCGACGTGGCGCGGATGATCCGCTTCGTCGAGAGCGAGATCCAGAAGCTGATCGACCTGGCCTTCAGCGGCGGCGACACCCGCCGCGAGGGCTCGGGATCGCGTCTGGTCAAGAAGATCCTCTCGATCACCGTCGACGAGGACACCGAGCCGCTGCGCCTGACCCTGCGCCTCGACAAGCGCGACTACCAGGAAGGCGTGTTCTGCTGGAAGGGGTTCCTCTACTACAAGTGGACCCTCAACGAGACCCTGCCCAACATCGAGCGGGTGCTGAACTCCATCGCCCTGGCCCGGCCGCGCGGGCCGATGGACGCCGAGGCCAAGCTGTACCTGGAAAAGTCGCGCGACTCCCTGCGCCGGTCGATCCGCATGATCTGCGAGACCGCGCAGCGCTCGCTGGCGTTCTACGACCGCGCCTTCGACAGCCTGATCGACGGCCAGCCGCAGGCGTTCCGCGACTTCCTGCTCAGCGCCCCGGCGATGTTCACCGACCTCGGCGAGCGGCTGGGCGCGGTGAACCACATCGTCAGCTTCTGGAACTTCCGCTTCCCGCAGGGCCGCCTGCCGGTGGTCGGCGTCGAGGAGCTGATGGACATCTTCAACGACTTCGAGTGCAGCCTGTCGTTCCAGGAAGTCCGCGGCGGCTACGTGCGGATGGCCTGAGGGGCGACCGTCCGTCACCGTCACGCAAGCGCGACGCCCGACGGTCCACGGCTCATCAGGGCATCAGGCAATGGCATGGGCGTCGGGACGCCGACGCCTGCCAAGCCGATTGCCCCCGACCGGCCGGCGCCCGATAAGGCCGCATGGACGGTTCCGATCCCCGCCTTTCGATCCGCGACCCGCGCTATGCGCCGCGCAACTTGACCGTCGAGCGGCGGGACGACGGCGGCCTGATCCTGTTCAACCCGACGCCGATCCGCGATCCCCGCGCCACGGCCCTCGACGCCCTGCAGCACTGGGCCGCGGTCAGGCCCGGGCAGATGTGGCTGGCCGAGCGCTCTGGCGACGGCTGGCGCGGCGTCACCTTCGGCGAGGCGCTGGGGCAGGTCGAGGCGCTGGCGGGCGGCCTGGCGGGCCTCGGGGTCGGCCGGCCCAAGCCGATGCTGGTGCTGGCGCGCAACGGCGTCGACCATGCGCTGATCGCCTTCGCCGCCATGAGCCTGGGCGTTCCCGTCGCCGCGGTGTCGCCGCAGTACGGCCTGGCCGGGGCCGACCTCACCCGCCTGGCGCATGCTGTGGCGGTGATCCAGCCGGGCTCGGTGTTCACCGACGACGCGGCCGCCTTCGCCGGCGCCCTGGCCGCGGACTTCCTGGCCGGCCTGCCGGTGGTGGCGCTGCGCAACGCCCGGCCGGGCGACGTCGCCTTCGCCGACCTGCTGAAGGCCGCGCCGCAGGCCTCGATCGCCCACCCGGACGACATCGCCAAGCTGCTGCTGACCTCCGGCTCCACGGGCCGGCCCAAGGCGGTGATCTGCCTGCACCGCAACGTCGCCATCACCGCCGCCCAGGTGGCCAGCTGCTACGACGACCCCGAGCCGCCGGTGGTGGTCAACCAGGCGCCCTGGAGCCACAGCCTGGGGGCCAACGCCATCCTGCAGATGGTGCTGCAGCGCGGCGGGACCCACTACATCGACGCTGGCCAGCCGGTGGCCGGGCGCACCGCCGAGACGGTCCGCAACCTGCGTGAGATCGCGCCGACCTACCACAACATGGTGCCGGCCGGCTGGGACCTGCTGGTCGGCGAGCTGGAGGCCGACGAGGCCCTGGCGCGGACCTTCTTCAGCCGCGTGCGGGTGCTGCAGTACGGCGGCGCGGCCCTGGGCCAGAGCACCTGCGACCGCATCCAGGCGGTGGCCCGGCGCGCCTGCGGCGAGGCGATCAGCTTCGCCTCCGGCTACGGCGCCACCGAGACCGGCCCCACCGCCACCAACGTGCACTGGCCCAACCTGCGCATGGGGCTGATGGGCCTGCCGCTGCCGGGGACCTCGGTGAAGCTGGTTCCGGACGCCACCGGCAAGCTGGAGTTCCGGGTCAAGGGTCCGCAGGTCTCGCCGGGCTACTTCAACGCGCCCGAGGCCACCGCCGCCGCCTTCGACGAGGAAGGCTTCTATCGCCTGGGCGACGCCGCCCGCTTCGCCGACCCGGACGACATCCGCGAGGGCCTGGTGTTCGACGGCCGCCTGTCGGAGAACTTCAAGCTCTCCAGCGGCACCTTCGTGATCGCCGGGGCGCTGCGCGTGGCGGCGGTCTCGGCGATCGGCGGGGCGGCGTCCGACGCCGTGGTCTGCGGCGAGGGCCAGGCGGGCGTCGGCCTGCTGATCTTCCTCAGCAAGCCGTTCTGCCGCACGCTGACGACCTCGGACGATCCGGCGCACGACCCGGCGGTGATCGCCGCGGTGCGCGAGGGGCTGGTCCGCTACAACGCCGGCGCCAAGGGCGGCGGCGGGCGGGTGGCGCGGGCGCTGATCCTGGCCGACGAGCCGCATGCGGCGTCCGGCGAGATCACCGACAAGGGCTACATCAACCAGGCGCTGGCCCGGACCCGTCGTGCGGCGGACGTCGCGCGGCTGTTCGCGCCGACGCCGGACAACGATATCCTGGTATTTGGGGAGAGCTGAATGAACGGCGCCGACGCCCTCATCGAGACGCTGATCGACAACGACGTCGACGCCTGTTTCGCCAATCCCGGCACCTCGGAGATGCAGTTCGTCTCCGCCCTGGACCGCCAGCCGTCGATGCGGCCGGTGCTCTGCCTGTTCGAGGGCGTGGTCACCGGCGCGGCCGACGGCTACGGCCGCATGGCCGGCAAGCCCGCCTGCACCCTGCTGCACCTGGGCCCCGGCTACGGCAACGGCCTGGCCAACCTGCACAACGCCCGGCGCGCCTACACCCCGATCGTCAACGTGGTGGGCGACCACGCCACCTATCATCGCCAGTACGACGCGCCGCTGAACTCGGACATCGCCGCCATCGTCGCCCCCAACTCGCTGTGGGTGCGCTCGGCCGAGAGCGCCGACCAGGTCGGCGACCTGGCCGCCGAGGCGGTGGCCGCCAGCTACGGGGCGCCCGGCGGGCCGGTGACCCTGATCCTGCCGGCCGACTCCGCCTGGCTGGAGACCGACCGCCGCGGCCCGCGCATCAACCCGCCGGGCAAGGCCATAGTCGCCGACGGAACCGTCGCCGACGTCGCCAAGGCGCTGCGCGAGGCCAAGAAGCCGGTGCTGCTGCTGGGCTCGGGCGCCTGCAACGACGCCGCCTTCGCCGCCGCCGGGCGTCTGGCCGGCGCCGGCGTCCGGGTGCTGACCGACACCTTCATCACCCGCACGCCGCGCGGCGCCGGGCGCTTCGCCCCCGACCGGATGATGTACTACGGCGAGGCGGCCCTGGCCGACCTCGAGGGCGTCGACCTTATGGTCTACGTCGAGACGGTCACCCCGGCGGCCTTCTTCGCCTATCCCGACCGGCCGAGCGTACTGGTCCCCGAGGGCTGCCAGCCGGTAACCCTGGCCGACCGCTCGCAGGACGGCGCCGACGCCCTGGCCCGGCTCGCCGACGCCCTGGGCGCCCCGGCGCAGGCGGCCGTGCAACCGCTGAAGCTGCCCGATCCGGCCGCCGGCAAGCTGACCCCGGCCGGGGTCGGCGCGGCGATCGGCCGGCACATGCCCGACCACGCCATCGTCTCGGACGACAGCGTCACCTCCGGCCAGCCGATCCTCAACGTCACCCGCACGGCCCGGCCGCACGACTGGCTGGGCCTGACCGGCGGGGCCATCGGCCAGGGCATCCCGGTGGCGATCGGGGCGGCGGTGGCCTGCCCGGACCGCAAGGTGCTGTCGCTGAACGGCGACGGCTCGGCCCTCTATACGGTGCAGGGCCTGTGGACCATCGCCCGCGAGGCGCTGGACGTGACCGTGGTGGTGTTCGCCAATCACAGCTACCGCATCCTCGGCATCGAGCTGGGCCGCACGGGCGCCGGCGCCCCCGGGCCGGCCTCCTCCAAGCTGCTCAGCCTCGGCGAGCCGGCGGTGGACTGGGTGAGCCTGGCCAAGGGCCTGGGCCTGCCCTCGGTGCGCTGCGAGACCGCCGAAGACTTCGACGCCGCCTTCGCCCGCGCCATGGCCGAACCCGGCCCGCACTTCATCGAGGCGGCGATCTAGGGGGCGCGAGCCCCTTTCCTCTGTCATCCCGGAAAGCCGCGCGAGCGGCTTATCCGGGACCGCCGGAAACGCCGATGTCCGTTGGCGGCCATGGGCGCCGGCGCCTGCCGCGGTCCCGGACATCCGCTGCGCGGATTCCGGGATGACAGTGAAAGAGGGGAGAGGGTTGGGTGAGGGGGGGCGCCGCTCACCCCCCAAAGAAAAAGCCCCGCCGGCGAACCGGCGGGGCCAATCTTCGGCGTTGAAGCGCGCGATCAGCTCTTCTTGACGTTCTGCGGCAGCTTGCAGCCGCCGGCGATGCCGGAGGCCAGGCTGCAGGGCAGCACGTTGATCGGCGTCAGGGCGTCCTTCAGCGGCGCGTTGTACTCGATCATGAAGCCCGGAAGGCCGTCGGAGCATTCCACCTCGATGTAGCCCTTGCGGTCCGAGGTGACCCCGACCGCGCGCGAGCTCGACACCGTGCAGGTGGTCTTGTTCAGCTTCTTCAGGTCGGCGGTCAGGCTGGCGATGGCGGCGTCCGGCTTGCTCATGCTGCAGCGGTAGCCTTCCAGTTCCGAGTGCGCGCAGTCGTAGACGAAGCCGCCGGTCGCGGTGAACACGCCCACCGCGCCGTCGGGGCGGTTGTTGCAGGTCATTTCCACCACATCGAGGCCGGCCGAGGCCGGGAACGGCTCATACGACTTCACGTCGCAGTCGAAGCCGGCCTTCTTGGCCAGCTTGGAATAGAGGCCGGCCTGTTCGGTCTTGGCCTCGCGCGCGTCGGTCAGCTGGCAGAGGTCCGAGTTGACGCAGTCGACGGCCTTGTCCAGCGCGCCGGTGGTCGCCTGCACCAGCACGTAGCCCTTGCCCTGCTGGCAGGACACTTCCCACAGCACTTCATGCGACTGCGAGATGCCGACGTAGCGGCGGTCCTTGACGGTGCAGGGGGTGGGCGTGCCGGCAGCCAGCTTGTCGGCCACCGCCAGCTGGGCGGCGCGGTCGGTCAGCTTGCAGTTCACGTTGCCGCCCGGGTCGTACATCACGCACGGGTTGGCCTCGACCTCCTTGTCGAGCCGCGGCGGGGCCGAGGTCTTGACGATGTAGCCGGAGCCGTCGTGGCAGGCGACTTCGAAGAAGGTGTTGGTGTCCGAGTGGCCGAGCGCGCGGGCCTTGTCGATCGTGCAGGTGGGGGCGCCGCCCTTGCTGACGTAGCCGGCGAGGCCCGCCTTGGGGTCCTTGTTCTCGGGCAGCTGGCAGGCGAGGTTGGTGGGCTTGCCGTCCGGACCCTCGGCGGTTTCCAGGCAGGTGTAGGCCGTGGTGGCCGCCGCCGTCTTGGCGACGATCAGGCCTTCGTTGCCGGTGCAGGCCAGTTCATAGAACGACTGCTTCTGCTTGGTCTTCGGGTCGGCGCTGTCGCCGATGAAGCGGGCGTTCGCCACCTGGCAGTCGAAGCCGCCGGAGGTCACCAGACCCGGAGCGTCCTTCTTGCCCTTGTCGAGCGATTCTTTCGGGATTGAAGGGGCGCTTGCCGCGAAGCTGCTCGCGGGCGCCAGCACGGCGGCGATCAGAGCGATCGCAAGACCGATGCCGATTGGCCTCATAGTCAATGACTCCTGGAAGTGTTCCTCGTCGAAGTCCCATGCGCGCGACGCGCCCCGGGGTCAAGTTCACCGCCCCGCGACACGTCGCTCGGCGATGAACGGCCTTGGCGCCGGGCGCCGGGGGCGCGACAAGGTCGGGCAGACAGGGGAGTGCGCGGCGTGAGGGATGGCTTCGAGGAGACCGAGACGGTTCGCGGGCGGCTGAGCTATCCGTTCGCGGAAGGTCCCAAGGCCGGCGGCGCCGTCGACATCGCGCCGGGCGTGAAGTGGGTGCGCATGCCGCTGGGCGGGTCGCTGGCGTTCATCAACTGCTGGGCGCTGAAGGACGGCGACGGCTGGGCGATCGTCGACACCGGCATGGGCAACCCGGCCACCGCCGCCGCCTGGCGCGACGCCTTTCAGAACGTGCTTGGCGGCGCGCCGGTGACCCGGGTGCTGGTCACCCACATGCATCCCGACCACATCGGCATGGCCGGGTGGATCACCCGCAAGTTCGACTGCCGCCTGTGGATCACCCGCGTCGAGTACATGATGTGCCGCATGCTCGCCGCCGACACCGGCCGCGAGGCGCCGGAGGACGGCCTGCGCTTCTACCAGCGCGCCGGCTGGAGCCAGGAAGCGCTGGACACCTACGCCACCCGCTTCGGCGGCTTCGGCAAGGCGATGCACGCCCTGCCCGACAGCTTCCGCCGCATCGTCGACGGCGAGAAGATCCGCATCGGCAAGCACGAGTGGGAGGTGGTGGTGGGCTCCGGGCACACGCCGGAGCACGCCTGCCTCTACTGCGCCGAGCTGAAGCTGATCATTTCCGGCGACCAGGTGCTGCCGCGCATCACCTCCAACGTCTCGGTGTTTCCCACCGAGCCGGACGGCGATCCCCTGCGCGACTGGATGACCACGCTGTCGGCGATCAAGCCGCGGGTGCCGGACGACGTGCTGGTGCTGCCCGCGCACAACGAGCCGTTCCACGGCCTGCACGCGCGCATCGACCAGCTGGTCGGCGGCCACGAGCGGGCGCTCGGGCGGTTGGAAAGGCTGATCGCCGAGCCGAAGCGGGCGATCGACGTGTTCGGCGTGCTGTTCAAGCGGACGATCAACAACGACGTGCTGTCGATGGCCACCGGCGAGAGCCTGGCCCACCTGAACTGCCTGATGCACCGCGGCGCCGCGGTGCGCGAGACCGACCCCACCGGGGTGGACTGGTACCGCGCCGCTTGAACTCAGGCGCGCCCGCTGGACGACAACGACAACGACAAGAACAAGGGAGGCCTCCGTGTCCGATCGCATCACATCGCCCTTCGGCTATCGCTCCACCGCCCGCGAGGTGGCGGCCGGCCACGACCTGACCGGCCGGCGCGCCATCGTCACCGGCGCGGCCACCGGCATCGGCATCGAGACCGCCCGGGCGCTGGCCGAGCGCGGGGCGCAGGTGACCATCGCCGTGCGCAAGCCGGACCTGGGCGCCGCGGCCGCCGCCGACATCAATTCCACGGCCGGCGAAGGGCGAGCGCGGGTCGGCCACATCGACCTCGCCAACCAGGCCAGCGTGCGCGCCTTCGCCGAGGCCTGGGGCGCGCAGCCGCTGAACATCCTGATCAACAACGCCGCGGTGATGGCCTGCCCGCAGAGCTACACCGACGACGGCCTGGAGATGCAGATCGGCACCAACCACTTCGGCCACTACCTGCTGGGCGCCCTGCTGGCTCCGGCGCTGCAGGCGGGGGCGCAGGCCTCGGGCCAGGCCTCCCGGCTGGTCTCGCTGTCGTCGATCGGCCACCGCCGCAGCGGGGTCAATTTCGACGATCCGCACTACCGCACGCGCGCCTACGACAAGTGGGAGGCCTACGGCCAGGCCAAGAGCGCCAACGCCCTGTTCGCGGTCGGCTATCACCGGCGCTTCAAGGACCAGGGGATCATCGCCAACGCGGTGATGCCCGGCGGCATCATGACCCCGCTGCAGCGCCACCTGCCGCGCGAGGAGATGATCGCCTTCGGCTGGATGGACGAGGCGGGCAATATCAACGACCGCTTCAAGACCACCGAACAGGGCGCGGCGACCAGCGTCTGGGCGGCGCTCGGCCCCGAGCTGGACGGCGTCGGCGGGCTCTACCTGGAGAACTGCGCCCAGGCGCTGCCGTTCAATCCGGAGGTCCCGTTCGAGGGGGTGATGGCCCACGCCCTCGATCCCGAGGCCGCCGATCGCCTGTGGACCCTGTCGCAGGCCACCGTCGGCGCATGAGCCTGGCGTTCCGGCGCTTCGCACCGGCCGACCTGCCGGGCGTGATCGCCCTGTGCGCAGCGGAGGGCTGGCCGTCGTTCCCCGAGGACCCGGGCCGCGCCCTGCGCGCCCTGACCGCGCCGGGGGTCACCACGGTGGTCGCCGCGGCGCCGGACGGCCGCGTCGCCGGCTTCGCCCAGCTGCTCAGCGACGGCGAGATCCAGGCGCACCTCAGCCTGATCGCGGTCGATCCCGACTTCCGCCGCCAGGGCGTGGCGCGGGGCCTGCTGGACCTCGGCCTGCGCCTGGCGGGCGGCGTTCGCATCGACCTCGTCACCGACAGCGCGCCGGACTTCTACCTCGCCCTGCGCCATCGCCGCTTCGAGGGCTTTCGCCTCTATCCCCCGTTCCAGGACGCCGAATGACCGCTTCCGCCCTTCAGATCCGTCCCGCCCGCCCGGACGAGGCGCCGCTGGTGCTGCGCTTCATCCGCGAACTGGCCGAGTACGAACGCCTGCTGCACGAGGTGAAGACCACCGAGGCGGACGTGCAGGCGATCCTGTTCGGGCCTGCGCCCCGGGCCTTCTGCGACATCGCCGAGCTGGACGGCCAGCCGGTGGGCTTCGCCCTGTGGTTCTACAGCGTCTCCACCTTCGAGGGCCGGCACGGCATCTATCTGGAAGACCTCTACGTCAGCCCCGAACGCCGGGGCTTGGGGGCCGGCAAGGCGCTGCTGGCGGGCCTCGCCCGGCGCTGCCGCGACGAGGGGCTGGCGCGGCTGGAATGGGCGGTGCTTGACTGGAACGCCCCGTCCATCGCCTTCTATGACAGCCTGGGCGCCGCGGCGAAGACCGACTGGATCACCCGTCGCCTCTCGGGCGAGGCGCTGGAGCGGCTGGCGCAGGCAGGCTGAGGGAGCGATCGGAGCCGCATGAGCGCGCCGCCGAAGACCCGTCTGGAGGTGAGCGCGGCGGAAGCCGAGGCCATCCGCACGGCCGTGCGCTGCGCCAGTCCGGACTGGAACGGCGCCGCCGCCGGCGGCCGCAGCCTGGCCACCGAGGCCGACATCGACGCCCTCACCGACCTGCTCGGCGACCCGGCGGTCTCCGGCCCGGTCTATGACCTGCCGCGGCCGATCACGCGCGAGACCATCGGCGCCTGGGTGCGCGATTGCCTGGCGGCCCGCGAGCGCGGCGAGGCGCTGCTGCTGGTGACCCGCGACGCTGAGGGCCAGGTCTCGGGCTATTCCAAGATCACCATCTGGCCCGACCGCTCGGCGGCCGAGCTGGCCGGCGCGATCCGCGCCGACCGGCAGAGCGTCGGCCAGGGCGGCGCCGGGGCCTGGCGCACCATCGACTGGATGTTCGCCGCCCTCGGCGTGCGGCTGATCTGCCTGACCGCCGCGCTGGACAACATCCGCTCGGCCCGGCTGATCGAGGCCATGGGCTTCGTCCGCCAGGGCGACCGCGACGCGGTCGGCGAGGACGGCAGCGTGCGCCCGTCGCTGTACTGGGAGATGACCCGCGAGGCCTGGCGCGGCGTCGGCTGAAACGCGGGCGTTGACCCGGGCGGCCGGCCCCGGCATGTCCGCACACCTCGCCTCGCAAGGATCGCCTCGCCGATGTTCGCCCGCCACCGGCGCCTGATCGCCAGCCTGATCGTCGTCGTGCTGCTGCTGGGCGGCGGCTACGCCTGGGTGATGGCGCATGGCGCGAGCCTGCTGGCCGCGCCGCGGGCCAAGGGTCCGGACTGGAGCGCGCCGGCAGCGGAGCTGGCGGACCCCGCGGCGATCGCCCGCGGGCAGCGCCTGGCGACCGTCACCGCCTGCGGCGTCTGCCACGGCCAGGACATGGCCGGCCACCGTCAGATGCTGGGCGGCTCGCCGTTCTACGCCCCCAACCTGACGCTGGCGGCGCGCAAGCTGTCGGACGCCGACTTCGAGCGCGCCCTGCGCCGCGGTGTGACCCGCGACGGGCGCAGCGAGGTGGTGATGCCGGCCTTCGCCTATGCCGGCTTCACCGACGCCGAGACCGCCGACCTGCTGGCCTGGCTGCGCAGCCTGCCGCCGAAGGGCGCCGAGCAGCCGGTGGTCGCGCCGGGCTTCGGCGCGCGCTGGAACCTGGTGATCGGCCGCTACCCGCTGCAGGCCGACCGTGTCGCCCGCCGCCGGCCGCCCGCGGATCCCGGGCCGGCCGTCGCCGAGGGACGTCACCTGGCCTCGGTGGCCTGTTCGCAGTGCCATGGCGCCGACCTGGCCGGCGGCCAGGCCCTGCCGGGGCCGGACATCACCGTCAACGGCTACTACGACCGCGCCCAGTTCCACCGCCTGCTGCGCACCGGCGACGGGCGCACCGAGCACGACCTGGGCGTGATGGCCCTGACCGCCCGCTCCAACCTCAGCCACTTCAGCGACGCCGAGATCGACGCGATCTACGACTACCTGATCCAGCGCGACCGGCTGCTGCTGGCGGGGAAGAAATAGGGAGGCGTGCGCCTGCCTGATGGGAACCACGAACTCCCGAGAACCACACGAGCCCACCCACCACCTGATCATCCCGGCGAAGGCCGGGACCCAGGCAAGACTCGCCACCGGCAGGATGCTTGCCGCGCACGGCTGGACTCAAATCCAGTGAGCTGAGGCTTTTGCCTGGGTCCCGGCCTTCGCCGGGATGAGCAGTTGGTGGTGGGGGGTGGAAGCGTTCGTATGGTTCGTGTGGGTTCGTGGTTCGGAGGGCCACAGACCCTCAGCCGGCCTCCCCGCCCTGCACCATCGACCAGTCCAGCGGCTCGCCGAAGCTCAGGTCCCGCGTGGCGAGCTTTCCCAGCACGGCCGGCAGGTGCTTCGGCGCCAGGCCGTAGCCTGGCCGCACCGAGCGGACGTTGGCGGGGGTCAGGGGTTCGCCCGCCCTGACCGGCGCGGCGACGTACAGCGAGCGGCGGTGGCCGGCGGCGGCGCGTTCGCTGCCCAGTTCGTCGTAGGTCGCCCGGCCGAGGGCGCGCCAGGCCGCCTTGCAGTCGGACACCAGGGCCTTGAACTCGGCGGGCTCCAGGGAAAAGGCCGCGTCCGGGCCGCCGTCGGCGCGGGCCAGGGTGAAGTGCTTCTCGATGATCGCCGCGCCCAGGCTGACGGCGGCGACCGAGGCGGCGGTTCCGGGCGTGTGGTCCGAGAGGCCGGTGACCACGCCGAAGCGGGCGGCGAGGTCCGGCACGGTGCGGACGTTGGCCTCCTCGATCGGGGCCGGATAGGCGCTGACGCAATGCAGCAGGGCCACCCCCGCCGCGCCGTTCGACAGGGCGGTGTCGCGCGCCTCGGCCATCTCGGCCAGGCTGGCCAGGCCGGTGGAGATGATCATCGGCTTGCGGCAGCGGGCGACGCGGGCGATCAGCGGCAGGTCGACGGCCTCGAAGCTGGCGATCTTGTAGGCCGGGGCGCCCAGGCTCTCCAGCAGGTCGACGGCGGTGTCGTCGAACGGCGTGGAGAAGATGATCACCCCCCGCTCGCGCGCCCGGGCGAACAACGCCGCGTGCCAGTCGTAGGGGGTGTAGGCCTCGGCGTAGAGGTCGTGCAGGGTGCGCCCGGCCCAGGGGCCTTCGGTGATGCGGAAGTCCGGGGCGTCGCTGTTCAGGGTGATGGTGTCGGCGGTGTAGGTCTGCAGCTTGATGGCGTCCGCACCGGTGTCGGCGGCGGCGTCGACCATGCTCAGCGCCCGCTCCAGGCTGCCGTTGTGGTTGCCGGACAGCTCGCAGATCACGAACGGCTCGTGATCGGGGCCGATCTCGCGGCCGGCGATGGCGAAGGCTTGGCGCGGGCTGGGGGCGCTCACGCGTTGATCCCCAGGGCGGCGCCCAGGGCGTCCACCACCCGGTCGACGTCGGCGTCGCGCATCGCCGGATAGAGCGGCAGCGACAGGCAGCGGTCGTACCAGGCGCTGGCGCCGGGCAGGTCCAGGTCGCCGTAGCGCTGCCGGTAATAGGGCTGGGTGTGCACCGGGATATAGTGCACTTGGCTGCCGACGCCCCTGGAACGCAGGGCTTCGACCACGGCGGCGCGGGTGCGCCCGGCGGTCTCGAAGTCGATCAGCACCGTCATCAGGTGCAGCGCGGGGTCCGACCACAGCTCGGTGGTGGCCGGCTCGACCAGGGGCGACAGCGCCCGCAGCCTGGCGGCGTAGCGGGCGGCCAGCGACCGGCGGCGGGCGACGAAGCCGTCCAGCTTCTTCAGCTGCGACAGCCCCAGGGCGCACAGCACGTCCGGCAGGCGGTAGTTGAAGCCGATCTCCGGCATCTCGTACCACCATGGATCGGCCCCCGGCGGGCGCACCATGCCGTGCGAGCGCAGGGTCTTCAGCCGGCCGGCCAGAGCGTCGGAGGCGGTGGTCACCATGCCGCCCTCGGCGGTGGCGATGGTCTTCACCGGATGGAACGAGAAACAGGCCATGGCGGCATGGCTGCCGTCGCCGACCGTCCAGTCATCCGGGCCGAGGCCACGCGCGCGCGAGCCCAGGGCGTGGCAGGCGTCCTCCACCAGCACAGCGCCGGCGTCCTCGGCCAGCTGGGCCAGCGCCGGCAGGGCGCAGACCTCGCCGCGCAGGTGCACCGGCAGGATCGCGGCCACGCGGGCGTCGCCGGCGCGCGCCAGGGCCGCTTCCAGGGCTTCCGGGGTCATCACCCCGCTCTGCGGATCGACGTCGGCGAACACCACCTCGGCGCCGACGTAGCGGGCGCAGTTGGCGGTGGCCAGGAAGGTGACCGAGGGGACGATCACGGTGTCGCCCGCGCCGACGCCCAGCGCCAGCATGGCCAGGTGCAGCGCCGCCGTGCCGTTGGAACAGGCCACCGCGTGCGGCGCGCCGACGTGCTCGGCGAAGGTCCGCTCGAAGGCGTCCACCGTCGGCCCGGTGGTCAGGAAGTCCGCCCGCAGCGCCTGCGCCACCGCGGCGATGTCGTCGTCGTCGATGCTCTGGCGGCCGTACGGCAGGAAGTCCTCAGCCAATGGCGTCCTTCCCCAGGCCGTCCTTCTCCGAGATCATGGCGATCAGCTCGCTGCCCGTCAGCCACCAGTCGTTCGAGTCGCTGGCGTAGGAGAACTCCTCGCCCACCCGGGCGGTGGCGAAGGGCTCGCGCGGATACTCCACGAACGCCGGCTCGATGGCGTAGCGGTCGCCGAGGTCGGCGGTGGAGCGGGCGTCGTCGGCGCTGATCATCATCTCGTGCAGCTTCTCGCCGGGGCGGATGCCGACCACGTCGATGCCGGCGTCGGGCGACATCGCCCGCACCAGATCCGTCATCTTCATCGACGGGATCTTGGGCACGAAGATCTCCCCGCCCCGCATGGTGGTCAGCGACGACAGCACGAAGTCGACCCCCTCGTTCAGGGTGATCCAGAACCGGGTCATCCGCGTGTCGGTGATCGGCAGCTTTGTGGCCCCCTTGGCGATCAGGGCCTGGAAGAACGGCACCACGCTGCCGCGCGAGCCGACCACGTTGCCGTAGCGCACCACCGAGAAGCGGGTGCCGATGTCGCCCGACAGGTTGTTGGCCGCCACGAAGGTCTTGTCCGAGGCCAGCTTGGTCGCGCCGTAGAGGTTGATCGGGTTGCAGGCCTTGTCGGTCGACAGGGCCACCACCTGTTTCACCCGGTTGGACAGACACGCCCAGACCACGTTCTCCGCCCCCATGATGTTGGTGGCGATGCATTCCGACGGATTGTACTCGGCCGCCGGCACCTGCTTCAGCGCCGCGGCGTGGATGACGATGTCGACCCCGCGCAGGGCCAGGGTCAGGCGCGGGCGGTCGCGCACGTCCCCCAGGAAGAAGCGCATCTTGCCCACCACCTCGGCGGGGAAGCGCTCGCGCAGATCGATCTGCATCTCGTGCTGCTTCAACTCGTCGCGGGAATAGACGATCACCTTGCGCGGCGAATGGCGCGCCAGGACGGTCTCGATGAAGCGGCGGCCGAACGAGCCGGTGCCGCCGGTCACCAGGATGACTTTGCCATCCAGATCAAGGTCTTGCGGGGCGAAACGGCCCACGGGCGGGCTCCTTCGAACTAGGCTTGCCAAGGTTCTGCGCCGCTTCGCGTAAAGAGAGCGTCAACCACGTTCGGGGACATCATCGCCGATGCGTCGCCGACAGATTCTCCTGGCCCTCGGCCTTCTGGCTTTCGCCCTCCCGGCCCACGCCGAGGAGCGCAAGAAGGGTGGCGGCGACAGCTTCATCCAGCTGCAGACCCTGACGGCGACGGTGATCCGCGCCGACGGCCGCCGCGGGGTGATGACGGTGGAAACCGGGATCGACGTGCCCGACGCCGCGCTGCACAGCCGCGCCGACCAGTCCACGCCGCGCCTGCGCGCCGCCTTCGCCCAGGTGCTGCAGATCTACGCCACCGGCCTGCCCGGCGGCGCCGTGCCCAACGCCGACTACCTCGCCCGCCAGCTGCAGCAACAGACTGACGCCGTCCTCGGCCGGCCGGGCGCGCGGCTGCTGCTGGGCACGATCATGGTCAACTGAGGGGGAGCGGCCCGCGCAGGCGCCATCGATCTCTCAATCCTCGTTGGGAAGTCGTCGCCCAAGGGGCGGCCGTGGCCGATCGGCCACAATCGCATCACCTCTCGCCTCGCATAACGCCGCTCGCTTGACGGGCGCGTGAGGCGCCCCTAGCGTGCCGGCTTCCTCAAAGTTCGGAAAGGAGGGCCAACGATGTCTGCCAATCGCACCGCCCTCCCGCGCGTGGGACGCATCGTGCGGCCCAAGCGGCCCGCCTTCCGGCCCTGCTGACCTAGGAACGAGACGTCTCTCCCCGGTCGGCGCCCCACCAGGCCCCCCGACCTCAGGATGAGATCCGTGTCCCTTTCCAGCTCCTGGAATCCTAGGATTCCCCGCCGACCTCACGCCCCCGCGACGCCCTCGATGCGCGCGGCCGGCTTCCCGCAATCCCGCTTTCGTGGACGGTTCCGATGACCCTCGCCCTCGACGACGATGACGATGCGGCGCGCCCGCGCATCCTCTCCAACACCCAGATCCTGGGCTACATCGGCCGCCACTGGCTGGCCGAGCCGGTGCGCTTCGCCTGCATCATCGCGCTGATCCTGACCAGCTCGGCCTGCGACCTGACCATCCCGTGGGCCACCCGCGGGCTGATGAACGCGGTGTCCGAGCGCGGCCACGTCAGCGCCGTGGCCTGGACGGCCTGGGCGACATTGTCCGGCCTCTACCTGCTGTTCTACGCCACCCGCTCGTCGACCTTCCGCTTCATGAACGGCTTCTACAGCCGAATCATGTCGCGCATGGTCAAGGAAGGCTTCGCCCGGGTGCAGAGCTATTCCACCGACTGGCACGCCTCGAACTTCGCCGGCGCCACCGTGCGGCGGGTGTCGCGCGCCATGTGGGGCTACGACAGCGCCTCGGACGCCCTGCTGCTGATGCTGGTGCCGACCCTGATCGTGATGAGCGGCCTGGCCATCTCCATCGGCCTGCGCTGGTGGTGGGTGGGCCTGTTCGTGGGCGCCGTGGTGGGCTGCTTCGCCCTCTACAACACCGTGCTGTCGGTGAAGTACATCCGCCCGGCCAACCTGGCCTCCAACGCCCTGGATTCGCGGATCGGCGCGGCCCTGGCCGACGCCATCGGCGCCAACCCGACGGTCAAGGCGTTCGGCGCGGAATCCCGCGAGGAGGCCCGCTTCGCCCGCACCGTCGACGCCTGGCGGGTGGCGGTGAACAGGACCTGGGACCGCTTCAACATCGTCGGCATGGGCCAGAACGCCTTCGTCTGGGTGCTGCAGGCGGGCCTGACCGGCATGCTGCTCTATCAGTGGGACAAGGGGACGGCGACCGCCGGCGACGTGGCCTTCGCCATCACCTCGTTCATCGTCATGGCCGGCTACATGCGGAACTTCTCGGAGATCACCCGCATGCTGCAGAAGGGACTGGACGACACCATGGACGTGGCCGCCTACATGCGCACGCCGCCGCAGCTGGCCGACCGGCCGGACGCCGGCCCGTTCCGCGGCCAGCTGGGCCAGGTCACCTTCGACCGGGTGACCTTCGGCTACGACAGCCAGGCCGGCGCCCTCTACCAGGACTTCTCCCTGGCCATCGCGCCGGGCGAGCGGGTCGCCCTGGTCGGGCCGACCGGCTCGGGCAAGTCGACCTTCGTCAAGCTGGTGCAGCGGCTCTACGATCTGCAGGGCGGGCGGATCCTGATCGACGGCCAGGACATCAGCCATGTCCGGCAGATCGACCTGCGGCGCGCGATCGCCGTGGTGCCCCAGGACCCGGCGCTGTTTCACCGCTCGATCGCCGAGAACATCGCCTATGCGCGGCCGGACGCCACGCCCGAGGAGGTGGCCCTGGCGGCCCGGCGGGCGCGGGCGCACGAGTTCATCGCCCGCCTGCCGATGGGCTACGACACGCCGGTCGGCGAGCGGGGGGTGAAGCTGTCGGGCGGCGAACGCCAGCGGGTGGCCATCGCCCGGGCCTTTCTGGCCGACGCGCCGATCCTGGTGCTCGACGAGGCCACCTCGTCGCTGGACGTGGAGACCGAGCTGCAGGTGCAGGCGGCGATGGAGGAGCTGATGGTGGGCCGCACCACCATCGTCATCGCCCACCGCCTGTCGACCATCCGCGGCGCGGACCGCATCCTGGTGTTCGACCGTGGCCGGATCGTCGAGGAAGGCCGCCACAGCGACCTGGTCGGCCGGGGCGGCGCCTACGCCCGGCTGCACGCGGTGACCGAGGGCACGGCCGGCCCGCTGCGGGCGTAGGGCTGGCGGCCCCCTCCACCACCGGGCTCCGCCCGGCGGTCCCCCTCCCCCGTTTCACGGGGGCGGAGACTGGCGCGGCGGCGTCTTCTCCTCCCTTGCGAAGCGGGGGAGGGGGACCATTCGGCGAACCGCCGAATGGTGGAGGGGGCCTACGGCCGCTGAAGCGTCTAGGCCGCCGCGGCCTGCTTCAGCGACTTGCGCAGCGGCGGAACGCGGAAGCCGACGCCCAGCTTGTTGAAGCTGTTGATCACGCCGATCAGCATGGTCAGGGTGACGGCCTCGGACTCGCTGAACTGGGCCATCACCGCCTCATAGTCCGCATCCGGAGCATGGCTGTCGGCCAGCCGGGTCAGGGCCTCGGTCCAGCCCAGGGCGGCCTTCTCGCGCGGGGTGAAGAGGCGGGATTCGCGCCAGGCGTTGAGCATGTAGACCCGCTCCTCGGTCTCGCCCGCCTCGCGGGCGCCGCGGATGTGCATGTCCAGGCAGATGGCGCAGCCGTTGATCTGCGAGGCGCGGATCTCGACCAGGGCCACCAGGCTCGGCTCGAGGCCGGCCGCGACGGTCTGGCCGTAGTCGATCAGCGGCTGCACCACCTGGGCGGTGGCGGCGTAGGGGTTCAGGCGGGCGGTCATCGAAAGTCTCCAAAGTCCAGTGCGCCTTCGGGGGGAAAGGCGCTCGCACCTCCAGGACGAGGCGGCGCCGCGCCGCGTGACATCGCCGGCGAAGAGAGCCGCGCCAGGCCGCTGCTCCAGCCGATACCCGGAACGGGCAGGCTGCGACATTTCGCACCCCCGCGCCCGGCCGGCGATTAGCCTTCCATAAAGCGCGGGGACCCTAGCTCGGGGTTCGAGTTGCGCCGCTGGGGAAACGATCCCGCGGCGGACACGGCGAGCTGAGAGACCCGGCCCTTGCAGGACCACGACAAGTTCGACCTGACGCGGATCAACGTCCTGATCGTGGACGACAACGCCCAGTCGCTCGACATCATGGCCCAGGTGCTGACCGGGTTCGGCGCGCGCAACCTGACCCGCTGCAGCTCGGCCAAGGAGGCGCGCGACGCCCTGGCCATCCATCGCTTCGACCTGATCCTCAGCGACGCCTCGATGCCGGGCGAGGATGGCTACGACCTGCTGAAGTGGCTGCGCCGCGAGGGCAAGGAGCCGAACCGGTTCTGCCCGGCGCTGATCGTCACCGGCCACACCCGGTCCTCGCAGGTGAAGAAGGCGCGGGACTGCGGCGCCCACTTCGTGGTGGCCAAGCCGATCCAGCCGAACATCCTGCTGGAACGGATCTTCTGGGTGGCGCGCGACGAGCGGATGTTCGTCGACTGTGAGGCCTACGCGGGGCCGGACCGCCGCTTCAAGTTCGAGGGCCCGCCGCCGGGCGAGGAAGGCCGCCGCGGCAACGACCTGCCGGCCGAGGTGGGGGCCGCCACCGAGGGCAACATGAGCCAGGACGAGCTGGACGCCATGATGAAGGTGGCCAAGGTCGCGCTGTAGACCGCTTCCGCGCCCTCAGGCGCCCAGCACCTTCAGCGCCTGCACCAACTGGTCGACCTCCGCCTCGGTGGTGAACAGCGCCGGGGTCACCCGCACGCAGGATCCCGCGGCGACTCCGTCACGGGCGACGGTGAAGATGTTGAACCGGTCCAGCAGAGCCTTGGCCAGGGCGCGGTTCTGTTGCGGCGAGCCCTGGCCCTTCAGCCGGAACGAGGTCAGGGCGGACGTCAGCGCCGGGTCGGCGGGAGTCAGCACCTCGATGCGGCCGTGGCCGCGGACCGCCTCGGCCCAGCGGTCGCGCAGATACCGAAGTCTCCGCCGCTTGGCGCCGGCCGTGATCCGCTCGTGCAGGTCGATGGCGTCGCCGAACGCCAGCACGGTGGCGTAGCTCATGGTGCCCGAGTGTGTGCGCGACAGCACCGTGTCCTCATGGAACTCCTGGCTGCCCATGAACGGATCGATGGCGTCCAGCCGGCCCTGGCGCACGTACAGCACGCCGACGCCGATCGGCGCGCCGATCCACTTGTGGCCGTTCAGGCCGACGAAGTCCGCGCCGAGGTCCGGCAGCCGGAAGTCCAGCTGGCCCCAGGCGTGGGCGCTGTCGACGATGGCGTCGACGCCGCGGGCGCGGGCCAGGGCGACGATCTCGGCCACCGGCAGCACCAGGCCGGTGCGGTGGCTGACGTGGGTGACCAGGATCAGCCGCACCGCCGGGTGGGCCTCCAGCGCCGCGGCGTAGGCGTCGATCAGCCCCTGGCGGGTGGCGGGCTCGGGCAGGGCGATGCTCAGCACGTCGACCCCGCGCCGCGCCTTCAGCCAGCCCATCGCCCACTGCATGCTGTCGTAGTCGAGGTCGGCGAACAGCACGCCGTCGCCGGGGCGCAGGCGGTTGTAGCCGCCGATCAGCGCCTGCAGCGCCTCGGTGGCGCCGCGGGTGAGGGCGATCTCGTCGGGCGACACGCCCAGGCTGGCCGCCGCCTTGGCCCGCACCCGGGTCCAGTCGGCGACGTACTCGCGCCGGCCATAGAAGGACGAGCGGCGGTTGACGCTGTCGAGATAGCGGGCGTTGGCCGCGGCCACCGGGCGGGGCATGACGCCCCAGTTGCCGTTCTCCAGCTGGATCACCTCGCGGGAGACGTCGTACAGGCCGGCGATGCGGGACCAGTAGGCCCCGTCGTCGGCCGCCACCCCCTCGCCGGACGGCGGCAGCTCCAGGCCGCCACCGCCAGCCGGGGACACCGGCGCGCTCTCGCCCGCCGACGCCGCCAGCGGGGCCAGGGCAAGGCCCGCGCCGAGCAGGCCGCGGCGGCTGGGGTCGGTCATGGGCGCCTCAGAACTTCGCGTCGAAGCGGACGTAGTACAGCCCGCCATTGGTGTCGTACGGCGAATTGCGCGAATAGACGAGGCCGCGGCTGGCCTGGAACACCGCCTTGTCGGGATAGGTGTTGAACAGGTTCTCCGCCCCGCCGCGGACCGACAGGCTGCGGGTCGCATGCCAGGTCACCGAGGCGTCGACGAAGGCGATGCCGTGGAAGCGTTGGAAGATGTCGCCGGAGGAATTGCCGGTGGAGTCGGTCCAGGGGCCGTAGTAGCGCACCCGCCCCAGCAGATCGAACGCGCCCCAGCTGTACACTGCCGTGCCGGTCACGTTGTGCCGCGGCAGGGACTGTTCGTAGAGCACCTTCTGCGTCGCGTTGGCGGTCAGGGAGCCCGAGGTGACGCGGGTCTGGTTGTAGTTGTAGGCCGCTGTCAGGTTCAGCCGGCCGGGCCCGACGGCGTGCTCGTAGCCACCGGTCAGGTCGATCCCGCGGGTGCGGGTGTTGAAGTCGTTGGTGAAGAAGTTGATCGAGGTGAACGAGGTCGCGCCGGGAATGTTCAGCGCCACCAGCTGCGCCTGGATGGCCGGGGTCACGGTGATGTTGGCCGACTGGCTGAAGCGCTTGAACACGTCGATCTGGTAGAGGTCGACCGAGGCCGAGAAACCGGCGTCGTTCTTCCACACCGCGCCCGCGGTATAGGTGCGCGAGGTCTCCGGCTGCAGCGGCTTGGCGCCCAGGAAGGCGGCCACCGGATTGGTCGGCGACAGCCGGCCGGTGGTGAACAGCTGCAGGGTCACGGTGTCGAGGCCCTGGGAAGTGCTGGTGGAGAACAGCTGCGCCGGGGTCGGCGCGCGGAAACCTGTGGAATAGCCGCCGCGGACCGCCAGATCCGGGGTGATGGCGTAGCGGGTGGAGACCTTGCCGGTCACCGAGTCGCCGAACGACTGGTAGTGCTCGTAGCGCATGGCCAGGTCCAGGCTCCACCGGTCGGTGAGGCTGGCGCCGGCGTCGACGTAGGCGGCGTAGCTCTCCTGGGTCCAGATCCCGGCCTGGGTGTCGGCGAAGCCCGGGAAGCCGTTGCTCTCCGGAGCCAGGCCGGCCGCGGCGCCGGGACCCACGGCGTAGGAGGCCGGGTCGCCGGCGACGATCTGATAGCGCTCCAGGCGTCGCTCGGCGCCGAAGGCCAGGTTCACCGGCTTCTGCAGCATCGGCAGCTTCAGCCTGTAGCTGGCGTCGGCGTTGAGGTTGAACTCGCTCTGGATCAGGTCGCCGAGATTGAAGTCCACCGGGCTCTGCGGCCCGAGGGAGGCGTTGATCGAATTGTCGAGGAAGAAGCTCGAGCGATTGCGCCCATATGAGGCCGACAGGTCCCAGGTGAAGTCGCCGGCGCCGCGGTTGCGCAGGCCGCCGACGATCTGCACGTCGCCGTAGTCGATGCCCTCGCGCGGGGTGAAGCCGGCCGGATAGAGGTTGCGCACGTCGAACCCCGGGAACACCGCCGTGGTCTTGTAGATGCTGGTGTTGGTGTCGGGGTTGCGCCAGTTGATGTCGTTGACCCCGTGGCCGCCGCCGACGGTGGCAAAGGTGTACGCCTCGCCGACATCGCCGAACGGCACGGCGCCGTCGAGGGCGAAGTGGTAGTCCTTCAGGGCCGGATTGCCCCAGTGCTGCACCGGATTGGCCACCGTCAGCGTGGGGTGCGCGGCCTGGAAGGCGATGGCGTCCGGCCGCTGGTTGGTGCGCGAGGTGGCGTCGGCGTGGGAGTATTCGCCGGTCAGCACCAGATGGCCCTGGTCGCCCAGGGCGAAGCCGGCGCGCACGCCCGCCTGGTAGGTGGCGCCGTCGCCGAAGTCATATCGCGAGGCCTGGCCGTAGGCGGCAAAGCCCGGCTTCTCGTCGAGGATCACGTTGATCACCCCGGCGATGGCGTCCGAGCCGTACTGCGCCGAGGCGCCGTCGCGCAGCACCTCCACATGGCCGGCCGCGAAGGATGGGATCTGGGCCAGGTCGGAGGCCTGCGAGCCGCGCTGGCCGAGGAAGGCGGAGCGGTGGAAGCGCTTGCCGTTGACCAGCAGCAGGGTCATGTCCGGCGACAGGCCGCGCAGGGTGGCCGGGCGCACGAACTGCAGCCCGTCCGAGGTGGGCAGCTTCTGCACGTTGAACGAGGGGATCAGCTGGGTGAGCTTGTCGCCGAGCTGGGCGGACGCCGTGGCCGCCACCTGGTCCTGGCCCACCACGTCCACCGGCGAGATGGCGGTGAACTGGGTGCGGGTGGTCTCGCGCGTGCCGGTGACGATCAGCTCGTCGAGCGTCGAGGCCTGGTCGGCGCCGGTGTCGGCGCTGGTCGCCTCGGCCGCCCAGGCCGGCGCGCAGGCCGCCGCCAGGCCCGCCGCCGCTCCGCCGCCCACAAGTCCAAGCCTAACGATCGAACGCATCGCCTATCCCCTTTGTGTTGTGGCGGGGGAAGTGGCGAGCGCGGGTAACAGCCGCGTGGCGGCGCGATGACGAGTTGTAAAATGTTACACGACGGTCGTGTTACATGGCCGAAATGCCGCCATCGAGCTTCAGCTCGGCGCCGGTCATGAACTTGCTCTCGTCGCTGGCCAGGTAGAGCACTGCGTTGGCGATGTCGTCCGGCTGGCCGATGTGGCCCAGCGGGATCTGCCGGCCCAGCTTGGCGTCGGCCTCGTCCTTGCCGAACATCTGCCGGATCGGGTCCAGGATCGGCGTGTCGATGAAGGTCGGGTGGATCGAGTTGGACCGCACGTCCAGCCCCTGCTTGGCGCAGTGCAGGGCGATGCCCTTGCTCAGCAGCCAGACCCCGGCCTTGGAGGCGTTGTAGGCCGGCGAGTTGTGCGCCGCGATCAGGCCCGCGATCGACGAGATGTTGATGATCGAGCCGGGCTGGTTCTGGCGCAGGTACTTCAGCGCGTGCTTGGTGCCCAGGAACACGGAATCGACGTTGACGCTCATCACCAGCTTCCAGTCCTCGAAGGACAGCTGCTCGATGTTGCCCCCGCGGGAGATGCCGGCGTTGTGCACCAGCACGCTGATGCCGCCCATCGCCGCGTCGGCCTCCTCCAGGGCGTAGGTCCACTGGTCCTCGTGCGTGACGTCCAGCGGCAGGGCGAAGGCGGTTCCGGCGCCCCAGGCGGCGTCGATCCCGGCGGCGACAGCCTTGGCCCCGTCCAGGTCGATGTCCGCGAGCGTGACCTTGGCCCCTTCCTCGGCCAGCCGCCGGGCCATGGCCGAGCCGAGGCCGCCGGCCCCGCCGGTGATGAAGGCCTTCTTGCCGGCTACGCGCGCGCCTCGGGTCGCCATGACAACCTCCCGGTCATTCAAACAAGAGTTTGAGGCGACCCTAGCCCAAATCGCCGGGTGCGCCAGGGGGCGCCGCTTCTGCGCGCCCGCGCAGGATTTCTGGGGGCCAGGGCGGCTTGCCAGATCGGGCAAGGCTATTAAATGACGATCATCATATAAACACGGAGACGGGCGATGACCCAGACTTCCTTGAACAAGGCCTCTTTCACGGGCGCGGCGGTGGTCACCGGCGCGTCTTCCGGCATCGGCGCGATCTACGCCGACCGCCTGGCCCGCCGGGGCCACGACCTGGTGCTGGTGGCGCGCGACGAGGCGCGGCTGAACGCCCTGGCCCAGCGGCTGCGCGCGGAGACGGGCGTGAAGGTCGACGTGATCCGGGCCGACCTCAGCAAGCGCGAGGACAGCCTGAAGATCGAGGCCCTGCTGCGGGACGACGCGGGCGTCGGCGCCCTGATCAACAACGCGGGCCTCTCGGTCGCCGGCCCGCTCACCGGGGGCGATCCGGACCGCATCCAGACCATCATCGACCTCAACATCACCGCCGCGACCCGCCTGGCCATCGCCGCGGCCACCGGCTTCGCCGCCCGCGGCCAGGGCCTGATCGTCAACGTCGCCTCGGTGCTGGCCCTGGCCCCGGAGATCAGCAACGGCGTGTACTCGGGCTCCAAGGCCTTCGTGCTGAACCTCAGCCAGGCGCTGAACATCGAGCTGGCCGGCAAGGGCGTGCGCGTGCAGGCGGTGCTGCCGGGGGCCACCCGCACCGAGATCTGGGAGCGCGCCGGCCTGGCGATCGACGCCTTCCCGCCGGAGATGATCATGGAGGCCGACGAGATGGTCGACGCCGCCCTGGCCGGGCTCGACGCCGGCGAGCCGGTGACCATCCCCTCGCTGCCGGATCTCGGCGACTGGACCCGCCTGGACGCCGCCCGCCAGGCCCTGCGCCCCAACCTGTCGCGCAACCGCGCGGCGGACCGCTACAAGGCGGCGGAGACGGTCTGAGGGGGGCTTCGCGGCTTTGGGCTATTGCTCACCCCGTCCGTCACCCTCGGGCGTAAGTCCCGAGGGTCCATGCACGCGTGAGAAGGATTGGCGCGCTTCGAAGGGCGCGCCACGATGGGGCGGCTGCCGCTCCAGCAACGCTCCGCTGCCGCTCGCGACTTCGCTTCACGTGTTCATGGATCCTCGGGACTGACGCCCGAGGATGACGGTGGAGGGCGGGCCGGGGGCCCCACCCCTACTGCTGGCGGCCGATGTCCAGGTCGGAGCCCTTGGGCGGCACGCCGTGGTTTTCCTTCATCAGCTTGCGCAGGCCGGCGTCGATGGTGTCGCGCTGGCTGGGCAGGAACACCGGATAGCCGTAGCTGCGGCGGTTGCCGGAGGACGTCACCGACTGGTCGTTGGCGAAGATGAAGTAGCCCTGATAGGCGCCGACCACCTCGCGGCCCTCCTGCAGATAGAGGCCCTCGACCTGGGCGGCGCAGCTGTCCAGGTTGGCGACGTTGCGCGAGATCACCACGAAGCTGGGGTGGCCGGCCTTGTCGATCACCTCGCGCCAGCAGACCAGCGCGTCGCCGGGCGCCTCCTCGCCGCCGGAACAGGCGGTCAGGGCGGCGGCGCCGAAGGCCAGGACCAGGCAGAGGATCAGCGGGCGGAAGATGGCGGCCTCGGGCGTCGTGGGGCCGGAAGCGGCCGCGCCCGAACCTAGGTGGCGGCGGCGCGCAAGTCCATCGCCCGGCTGAGCGGCGCGGTCAGGCCGCCATCCCGGCCGAGGTCAGCAGCGCCTTGACCCGCATCAGGCTCTCCGGCGACTGGGCGAACTGGGCGCGCAGGTCGTCCGAGCGCAGCAGCTTCACCGCCGCCGCCTTGGCGCGGTCCGCCGCCGGGCCGAGCGGGGCCGCCTCGCCCATGGCCAGCTTCAGCAGCATGGTCAGGCGGTGCATCACCGGGGCGTGGGCCCCGGCCAGGGCGGCGGTGAGCCGGCTGTCGGCCTCGATCAACCCGCCCAGCTCGCCGAGCTTGGCGGCGAGCGGCGCCAGGTCCTCGGCCGCCAGGCCAGAGCGCTTGAGGCCCTTCTGCAGCGTGGCCAGCGCGGCCAGCCGCGTGGCCGGACTGTCCGGGCCGTAGCGCACTTCCTTTTCCAGCTTCAGGCTGTTCACCGCGGTCGACAGCCAGCGCGCGGCCTGGCGCTTGTTGGCCCCGCCGATGACGTTCTCCACCAGCCGGATCAGCTGCTCGACCTCTTCCCGCGCCGAGGTGTTCTCGCCGAGGAAGGCGGAGACGAACTCGGCGGTGACCAGCATCTTCGAGCGGGTGACGAAGGCCTCCTGCACGGTCTCGGCCGGCAGCAGCTTGTCGGTGGCGGCGGTGAGCGCCATGGCCAGCGCCCGCAGCAGCTCGATCTCCTCGCGCGGCGAGGCCGGCCGCAGGCGCCGCGGGCCGTTCAGCTCGGCCAGCACCCGCTTGGCCACCGCCACCCGCGTATTGGCGAACGGCGGCTGCGCCATCCACTCGGCCAGGCGCGCGCCGGCGCCCACCAGCGGCGGCATGATCTTGGCCACGCTGGGCTCGGCCTGAACGAGCAGGTCCACCGCCTCACGCGCCGCCAGCCGGGTCATGGCCGCCAGCCGGCCACCCAGGTCCAGCTTTGTGCCCAGCAGGTCCATCAGCCCGGCGTTGGATTCCAGGATTTCCGACAGCGGCTGCTCGATGACGTGGAACGCCAGCGACCGCGCCGGCTCGCGCTCCGGGGCCTGATCGCACAGGTCCAGCAGCTTGCCGACCTTGGCTTCCCAGTCGCGGGTCTGCGAGATCGCCCCGGCCACGCCGGCGCCCAGCAGGTAGCTGCGCTCCGGATCGTCCACCAGCCGCTCGGCGGCCTTGGCGAAGCTTTCCTTGGAGAGGTCGGCCAGGGCGCCGCGGCGCTTGTCCTTGATGATCCGCTCGATGGTCCGCTCGGCCAGCGAGGTGAAGGTGCGCATCAGCTCGTGCACCGAGATGCCCCGCGCCTGCGCCTCGGGCACGGCGATCTTCTGGATGGCGTGCTGCAGGTCGGTGCCGGAGGCGTCCAGCCGCTCGGCCAGGTCCGGCCGGTGCAGCAGCTCGAACGGCGTCGCCTTCTGGCGCTGCAGCCAGCCTTCCAGCAGCCGGCCGATGCGGTCGCGCGAGTGGGCCGAATAGAGGTCGCCGGGCGCGACGCACAGCGGCTCGCGGTTCTCCACCGGCTTCTTGGCCTTGCCGTCGACGATCTCGCCCTTGGTCAGGATGGTCGAGCTCTTGAACTCGCCGGTCTCCGGGTCGAACAGCTCCTTGGTCACCCGCACGGCCGCCACCTTGCGCTCGCCCAGCAGGCTTTCGGCCGTATGCGTCACCTGCTCGCGGCTTTCGGAAGCCATCTCGAGCTTCCACGGCGCCGCCGGCTGTCGCCGCACGAACAGTTCGTAGTGGACCTGGGCGGTGGTCATCTCGACAGGTCATCCATCCCTTTGCGGAACGGGAGTCTGCCGGATTAGGCTTAAGACGGTCTTGCTTTCGGTAACACGCGGCCCAATTGAAGCCACGGTCACGGAACAAGTCACCGGTGTTCGGCTCTTCTATGCTAGAGGCGGACCGTCGGCGCTCACCCCCGGCGCGAGACCCCGCGGGAAGGATTCCAAGGTATTCGATGGCGAACATAACCCTGGTCGATGATGACGAGAACATCGTCGCTTCAGTCTCCCTGGCTCTGGAGAGCCACGGGCACACGGTTAAAGCTTACTATGACGGCGCCGCCGGCCTGGCCGCGCTGGAGAGCAACCCGCCGGACCTGGCGATCCTCGACGTCAAGATGCCCCGCATGGACGGCATGGAGGTGCTGCGGCGCCTGCGCCAGACCTCCGAGGTGCCGGTGATCATCCTGACGTCGAAGGACGAGGAGATCGACGAGATCCTCGGCTTCAACCTGGGCGCCGACGACTACATGCACAAGCCGTTCAGCCAGCGGCTGCTGATCGAGCGGGTGAAGGCGGTGCTGCGCCGCGCGGGACCGGACGAGAGCGACGCCACGGCCTCGCCCAGCGCCGCGGCGGCCCCCGGCTCCAAGGCCATCAAGCGCGGGCGCCTGACGCTCGACCCGGCGCGCCACGACTGCCTGTGGGACAACAAGCCGGTGCGGCTGACCGTCACCGAGTTCCTGCTGCTACAGTCGCTGGCCCAGCGCCCCGGCTTCGTGAAGAGCCGCGACAACCTGATGGACGCCGCCTACGACGATCAGGTCTATGTCGACGACCGCACCATCGACAGCCACATCAAGCGCATGCGCAAGAAGTTCCGACAGGTCGATCCGGAGTTCGACTCCATCGAAACCCTCTATGGCGTCGGCTATCGCTACCGCGAAGTCTGACGAAGGACGGGGGGCGGAACGGCCTCGCCGGGGCGTGTGGCCGATCGGCTCACGCCTCGGCCGGCTGATCATCACCCTGAACCTTCTGGCGCTCATCATCCTGGTGGGCGGCGCCCTGGTGCTCAACGAGCTGCGCCGCGGCCTGGTGAACGCCCGCATCGAGAGCCTGACCCTGCAGGGCCAGGTGATCGCCAACGTCATCGACCAGACCGCCACGGTGGGCGAGCCGGAACCCTCACTGGAGGCCGACACCGCGGCGAACGTGCTGCAGAGCCTGTTCATCCCGCGTACCCAGCGGGTGCGGCTGTTCGATTCCGAAGGCCATGTGCTGGCCGATTCCTACGTCGTCGCCGACCGGGTGGAATCCAGCCCGCTACCGCCGGCCAAGAAGCCGGGCGAACAGGACTTCAGCTTCGACCTCGGCTTCCGCAAGCCGACCCACACCCAGGAAGCCGCCCGCCAGGCGCTGGCCTCAGAAGTGGGGCAGGCGCTGCGCGGCGTCACCGCCACCGGCATGCGGGTGGCCGACAACGGCCGCCGGGTGGTGTCGGTGTCGATCCCGATCACCCATGTGCGCGCGGTGCTCGGGGTGCTGACCCTCGAGGCCGGCGACGTCGACGAGATCATCGCCGCCGAGCGCGCCGCCCTGATCCCGTTCGCCCTGGTGGCCATGGGCGTGACCCTGCTGTCGTCGATCATGCTGACTCAGCTGATCGCCCGGCCGATCATGCGGCTGGCGTCCGCCGCCGACCGCGTGCGCCTGTCGCGGGCCCGGGCCATCGACCTGCCGGACCTCGCCGAGCGCCAGGACGAGATCGGCGACCTGACTCGCTCACTGACCGACATGACCCGGGCCCTGTCCGACCGCATCGACGCCATCGAGCGCTTCGCCGCCGACGTGGCGCACGAGATCCGCAACCCGCTGACCTCGATCCGCTCGGCCACCGAAACCCTGGAGCTGGTCAGCGACGACGCCCCGCGCGAGCGGCTGATGCGCATCCTGAAGAACGACGTCGGCCGCCTCGACCGGCTGATCACCGACATCTCCAACGCCTCGCGCCTGGACGCCGAGCTGGCCCGCGAGAGCCCGCGGCCGCTGGATCTGGAAAAGGTGATGTCCGAGATCGCCGCCTTCTATGAGGCGACCCTGCGCGAGGGCGAGACGCACGTGCGCTTCCGCGCCCAGGCCACGCCGCACGAGCCGCTGCGGGTGCAGGGCCGCGAAGGGCCGCTGGGCCAGGTGTTCCGCAACCTGATCGACAACGCCCGCTCGTTCAGTCCGCCGGGCGGCGAGGTGCGGGTGTCGGCCGTGCGCCAGAAGGGCGAGGTGCTGGTCACCGTCGAGGACGACGGGCCGGGCATGCCGCCCGACAATCTGGAGACCGTGTTCGAGCGGTTCTACACCTCGCGGCCCAAGGGCGCGGCGTTCGGCGGCAACTCCGGTCTCGGCCTGTCGATCGCCCGGCAGATCGTCGAGGCGCACAACGGCCGCATCTGGGCCGAGAACCGCGAACAGGACGGCCAGGTGATCGGCGCGCGCTTCAGCGTCGCCCTGCCGGCCGCCTGATGGCCGTCGCGGACCGCCCGTTCGACGTCCGCCACGCCGGCCTGGTGGCCCGGCGCCTTGGCGGGGTCTGGCGCGGCGCCCTGATCGAGGGGCCGTCGGGCTACGGCAAGAGCGACCTGGCCATCCGCTGCCTGGAGGCCGGCTTCCGCCTGGTCGCCGACGACCGCACGGTCGTGTTCCTGTCGGCGGGGCGGCTGTACGGCCGCGCGCCGGCCGTGCTGGAGGGGCTGATCGAGCACCGCGGGCTGGGCCTCGTGCGCCATCCGGCGATCGCCTTCGCCGAAATCGCGCTGATCGTGCGCTGCGAAGCCGCCCCAGAGGCCGTCGAGCGCCTGCCCGACCCGGCGTTCGAGACGCTGCTGGGGACGCCGGCGCCGCTGCTGCGACTATGGCCTTTCGAGGGCTCGGCGCCTGCGAAACTCAGCCGCGCCCTGGAGGTGCTTGGCCGCGGCGCACAAGAGGCGTATCAAGCCAGCCTCGCGCCGCTGGGACGGCGCTTGGGGGCTTAAGGGACTTCCCTTTGAGGCATCTGGCATGATCGGGCTCGTGATCGTCACGCACGGGCGGCTGGCGGAAGAATTTGTCTACGCCATGGAGCATGTGGTCGGTCCGCAGTCCGCGGTCCAGGCCATCTGCATCGGCCCGGACGACGACATGGAGCGCCGCCGGCGCGACATTCTGAAGGCGTGCGACGCCGTGGATTCGGGCGAAGGCGTCATCCTGCTGACCGACATGTTCGGCGGCACGCCGTCGAACCTGGCCATCTCGGTGATGGAGCAGACCAAGGCCGAGGTGATCGCCGGGCTGAACCTGCCGATGCTGATCAAGCTGGCCTCGCTGCGCACCCGCGAACCCCTGGCCACCTGCGTCGCCCACGCCCAGGAGGCGGGCCGCAAGTACATCTCCGTGGCGTCCTACGTGCTGGCCGGCGAGAAGTGACGGTCAGGCGGCAGGTGGAGATCATCAACGAGCGCGGGCTGCACGCCCGTGCGTCGGCGAAGTTCGTCAAGCTGGCCTCCAGCTTCGACGCCGAGATCCAGGTCTCCAAGGACGACAACACCGTCGATGCCCGCTCGATCATGGGCCTGATGATGCTGGCCGCCGGCATCGGCTCGCAGATCGAGATCAAGGCCGAGGGCGCTGAGGCCGAGGCCGCCGTCGAGGCCCTCACCGACCTGGTCGAGAACCGCTTCGAGGAAGAACGCTAGGTCGGTTCTCCCCGGGAGCCCCCATCCCCCGCTTCGCGGGTACTTCCCCCAGGGGGGAAGAGAGACAGCGCTGAAGCCGGCACATCCGTTCTCTTCCCCCCCTGGGGGAAGGTGGGGCTCCAGCTTGGCGCCGGCTATGCGCAAAGCGCCTCCACCAGCCGCGCCATGAAGGCCGCGCCGCGTTCTATCTGGACCACGTCGACATACTCGTCCGGCTGGTGCGCCTGGTCGATCGAGCCGGGGCCGCAGAGGATGGTGGAGAAGCCGCCCTGCTGGAATTGGCCGGCCTCGGAGGCATAGGAGACCACCCGCGGCGGGCCGTTGTCGCCGGTCAGGCGGCGGGCGAAGGCCTCGGCCGCGCCGTCGGTCTCCGGCCGGAAGCCGGGCACGTGGCTCAGGTGCTCGACCTTGACGCCGCATTCCGGGAACCGCGCCTTCAGCGCCGCGTCGGTGCGCCCGCACAGGGCGATGAAGTCGGCCATCGTCGCCTGCGGATCGAGGTCCGGCGGGCAGCGCAGGTCGAACAGGAAGCGGTGCTCGCGGGCCAGGATGTTGCCCGCGGTGCCGCCGCCGATGCGGCCGATGGTCAGGGTGGCGTGCGGCGGATGGAACGGCGAACCGGCCGGCGGATGCGCCTCCAGCGCCCGCGCCTTGTCGGCCAGGAAGGCCAGCAGCGGGATCGCCTCCATGTTGGCCGAGACGCCGAGATGGGTCTGCGCCGAGTGCGCCTCGTGGCCGGTCACGGTCACCCGCCAGGCGTCGATGCTCTTGTGACCCTGCACGGCCTCCATCATCGTCGGCTCGCCGACCACGGCCAGGGCCGGGGCCGGCAGTTCGCGGGCGATCACCGCGATCATGCGCGGCGCGCCGAAGCAGCCGATCTCCTCGTCGTACGAGAAGGCCAGGTGCGCCGGCCGCTTGACGCCGGCCGCCAGCAGGTCGGGCACGGCGGCCAGGCTCAGCGCCAGGAAGCCCTTCATGTCGCAGGTCCCGCGGCCGAACAGGCGCTCGCCGCGGCGGGTGAGGACGAAGGGGTCCGAGGTCCAGGGCTGGCCTTCCACCGGCACCACGTCGGTATGGCCCGACAGCACCACCCCGCCCGCGACGGCCGGCCCGACCGTGGCCAGCAGGTTGGCCTTGCGCCCGTCGTCGCTGGCGATCCGCCGGGCGGCGACGCCGTGCCCGGCCAGATAGGCCTCGACCCAGTCGATCAGCGCCAGGTTCGACAGCGAGGAGGTGGTGTCGAAGGCGACCAGCTTTTCCAGGATCGCCGTGGCGCGCGCGCTCAGGGCCTCCGCGGCGGCCATCAGGCCTTGCCCACCGAGCTCTCGTCGGCCAGCACGTCGATCAGCTCCAGCTTGAACACCAGCACCGAGCCCGGCGGGATCGGCCCCGCGCCCTCGTCGCCGTAGCCGAGCTCCGGCGGCACCCACAGCATCCACTCGTCGCCGGGCCGCATCAGCTGCAGCGCCTCGACCCAGCCCTTCACCAGGCCGGCGACCACCATCGTCGCTGGGGCGCCGCGCTGGTACGAGGAGTCGAACACCTCGCCGGTGGTCAGCTTGCCCTCGTAGTTGACCTTCACCTCGTCGGCCGGTTTGGGGTGCAGGCCGGTGGCGGGGCCGGAGCGCAGGATCTTGTATTCCAGCCCCGACGGCGTGCGCACCACGCCCGGCTGCTTGGCGTTGTTGTCGAGGAAGGCCTTGGCCGCGGCGGGCGGCACGGCGGCGGGCTTGGCCTTGCCGCAGGCGGCGAGCGCCAGGGCGCTGGCGATGGCGAGGCGACGGGTGATTGGCATCGTCAGGCGGGCCCTATGCTCAAACCGCTCGCGGCGGATAGCCCGCCTCGCGCAGCGCATCCATGATCTCCTGGGTGTGCTGGGCGTCGCGGGTCTCGATCAGGATGTCGAATTCGGCGCCCTTGGCCGGCACGTCCAGGGCCAGGCGGTTGTGCGCCACCTCGATGATGTTGGCCCCCATGTTGCCGACGATGGACGACACCGTGGCCAGCAGGCCCGGGCGGTCGTCGCCGATGATGCGCAGCGACACCAGCCGCTGAGCGCGCACCAGTTCGCGGGTCAGCACCGAGGCCAGCAGGCGCGGGTCGATGTTGCCGCCGGTGATCACCAGGCCGCAGACCTTGCCGCGGAACCGTTCCGGATAGGCCAGCAGGGCCCCTAGGGCGGCCGCGCCGGCGCCTTCGGTGACGGTCTTCTCGACGTTGCAGTAGAGGGCGATCGCGCGCTCGAAGAACGGCTCGTCCAGCAGCAGCACGTCGTCGATCAGCGGCCGCGCGACGCTGTAGGTCAGCTTGCCCACGTCCCGCACGGCGATGCCCTCGGCGATGGTCTGGCCGCCGGACGCGGCGTTGAGGCCGCGCATGCGCGAGGTGAACGAGGGGTACATGGCCGGCTCGACGCCGATCACGCTGACCGACGGCTTGATCGCCTTGACCGCCGTGGCCATGCCGGAGATCAGGCCGCCGCCGCCGATCGGGATCGGCAGCACTTCCAGGTCCGGCACGTCCTCCAGCATCTCCAGCGCCACGGTGCCCTGGCCGGCCATCACGTCGTAGTCGTCGAACGGGTGCACGAACACCTGGCCGCGCTCGTCGCGCAGGGCCAGGGCGTGCTCGGCGGCGGCATCATAGGTGTCGCCGGCGGTGATCACCTCGGCGCCGTAGTCGCGGGTCTGCTGCACCTTGATGAACGGGGTGCCGCGCGGCATGACGATGGTCACCGGGATGCCCAGGCGCTGGCCGTGATAGGCCAGGCCCTGGGCGTGGTTGCCGGCCGAGGCGGCGATCACCCCGCGCCGGCGCTCGTCGGCGTCCAGCTGGGCCAGCTTGTTGAGCGCGCCGCGCTCCTTGTAGGCGGCGGTGAACTGCAGGTTCTCGAACTTCACCCACACCTCGGCGCCCGTGATCTGCGACAGGGTCTTGGAGCGGCGGCACGGGGTGCGTTCGATGTGGCCGGCCAGCCGGACGGCGGCGGCCTTGATATCTTCGAGGAGCAGGGTCATCCGGGAGGGCTTTAGGCCGCAAGGGCTCGGCGGGGAAGGGGCGAAACCTAGCGGACGCGGCCGGGCCGATGCAAACGGCAAGCGCCGGAGGGCCTCAGCGCAGGCCGCGCAGCAGGTCCAGGCGGCGCATGGCCTTGCCTGGCAGGGCCGACACCCGGCCCAGCGGCAGGGCCTCGGCGGCCTGGCGGACGGTGTATTCCGCGCCGCGCACCAGGGCGGCAGCCGAGGGCACGCCGACGAAGCCGTGGTTCAACGGCTGCTGCACGTTGGAGAGCTCGCGCTTGAAGCGGTAGTCGCCCTGGCCGAGGTCGAGGCGGCGATAGGGCGAGCCGTCCATCCAGCGCAGGATGTCCTGGAACAGCAGCAGGCCGGGGGAATAGCGCTCGAAGGCGTCGTCGTGGGCGATCATCCAGGCGTGGATGGTATGCGTCCCGCGCAGGTGGAAGTGCGCCGCGGCGAGCTTGCCCTGCATGTGCAGGGTGAACAGCACGCCGCCGAACTCGGGCTGGCGGCTGGCGAACAGCTCGCGCATCAGCGCCATCGGCCAGCCGGCGGCGAAGATGTCGGTCTGGTTGGTGGCCCGGTACTGCGCCCGCTTCCAGTCGAACAGCTGCTCGAAGTCGGTGGTCGACCGCGAATGGGCCTGGAACGTCAGGGGCCCCACCTCGCGCTCGGCCTTGCGGCGCTTCTTGTCGAGATCCTTGATGATGCCGACGCCGGCCGCCTTGCGGCCCGCGGCATAGGCTTCGTAGCCCTCCGGCGCGTCCACGACCCACGAGATGTCGCCGCCGCGGGCGAAGGGCTGGAACGGCGCCTGGCAGGCCAGCATGTGGCTGAAGTCGAAGCGGCCGACGCCCAGGGCGCGGGCGACCAGGCGCGGATCGAACGTCACGCCCGGCTCGGTCACCGCCCCCTGGTAGTCGCAGAGCGGCGCGCCGCAGGCCATGGCGGTGAACGGCGTCCGGCGCAGGGCCATGTAGCCCTTGGCCCGACCCTCGTCATACAGCACGGCCACCCGCGCCCCGCGGTCGGCGGGTCCCTGGGCCCGTTCCACCGCCTGCGGCCATTCGGGGGCGAGGAACGGCGAGTCCAGGGTGATGTCCGCGGCCTGCAGGGCGCGCCAATGCGCCACCATGTCGGCGGGCATCAGTTGCGGCAGCAGGATGTCGATCTCCACCCTCGGGCCTCGTCTCGCCAGGAACGTTGTCGGCGGGACAATGCGCCGACAAGGTTTCAGCGGGGTTTACCCAGTCCGGGCCGCGGCGCCGCGGGTTTTGGCGCCGCCCGCGCTTACTGACCCTGCGCCGCGCGCCGCCAGATCTGGGTGCGGCCGAACACCGGCAGCCCCACGTACGGGCGCACCACCAGGCTGTCGGCGCCGCCCAGCGACACCTGGCAGTCGTAGGTCTTGCCGTCCTCGCGGTTGTAGATCCGGCCGGTCCAGCGCCCGGGCCCGTCGGCGGCGAGGCCGGTCAGGACCTTCACGCCCAGCCCCGGCAGGGCGGCCATGGTCTGGCCGGGATGGGCCATGGAATGGTTGGCCAGCACCCGGTCGATGGTCCCGCACAGCGCCGGGCCGCAGGGCGCGATCGCCACCACCACATTGCCGCTGGCCGTCACCCAGCGTCCCTCCGGTCCGCGGGCCAGGGCCTGCGACGCCGCGCCGAGGCTGAACGCCGCGGCCAGCAGCAGGGTCCTTGCGGCGACGGGCGCGCGCTTGTCTCGCGAGGTCATGGGGGTCTCCGTCAGGCTTTGATGTGAACGATGATTACATCGCGCCTCGCGCGCCGGTCAATAGAAATGTGATCGTCGTTTACATCGGGGCCGGCCGCAGCTAGAGCCTGGACATGGCTGACACCCCCCGCCCCTATCATCACGGCCGCCTGCGCGAGGCGATGGTCGAGGCGACGGTGGCGCTGATCGAGGAGGTCGGCCCCGAACGGGTGACGGTGCGCGAGGCCGCGCGCCGCGCCGGCGTCTCGCCCGGCGCGCCGTTCCGCCACTTCGCCGGCAAGACCGCGCTGATGACCGCGGTGGCCGAGGAGGCCATGGCCCGCTTCAGGACCGAGGTGCTGGCGTCGCTGGCGCAGGTTCCCGCGGACGACCCGATCGCCGGACTCAAGGCGATCGGCGGCGGACTTGTCCGCTGGGCGGTGCGCAACCCGACCCACTTCAAGGTGCTGTCCGACCGCGCGCTGATCGACTTCGACGGCTCGGCGGTGCTGCCGGCGATCAATCGCGAGATGCAGGCGATCCACGCCGACCTGCTGGCCCGGGCCATCGCTGGCGGGCTGATCCGCGCGGGCGACCCGAAGACCCTGGCGCTGGCCGGCCGCGCCCTGGTCTATGGCCTGGCGCGGATGTACGTCGACGGCCAGCTCGCCCAGTGGGACGTCGCGCCGGACGAGGCCGAGGCGCGCATCACCGCGGCGATCGACGACTACGTCGAAGGGCTGCGCGTCCGCTAGGCTTGCGTGCCGACCCGATGGCGAAGGCGGCGCCCCGCGCGCGGCAGACCGATGTTCCGTGAACGCTTCAACCGGCGAGCCCCCTGTGCCAAGCTCGTCCTTTCGGCGGGGGACGGCGGATGATCCGGATGGTGGGACTGGCGCTGCTGGCGGCGCTGCTGGGGCTGGCCGCACCGGCGGGCGCGGAGGAGTCGCGCCTGTTCACCGACACCGCGCCGCTGCAGGTGACGCTGAGCGCCCCGTTCCCGGCCCTGGTGCGCGGCGCGGCGACCAAGGTCACCGCCTTCCCGGCGACCCTCGAGGTATCGGACGGCCAGGGCGCGCCCGAGCATTTCGCCATCCAGCTGTCCGGCCGCGGCAAGACCCGCCGCACCGGGGGCTACTGCAAGTTCCCGCCGCTGCTGCTGACCTTCGACAAGGCGGCGGTGAAGGGCACGCTGTTCAAGCATCAGCACAAGTTGAAGCTGGTGACCTACTGCCGCGACGCCGACGACTACGAGCAGCGCATCGTGCTCGAGTACCTCGCCTACCGGCTCTACAACCTGGTCACCCCGCAGAGCTTTCGCGTGCGCGCCGCCGAGGTCACCTACCGCAACGCCGACGGCTCGGGCGCGCCGGTGAAGCGCTTCGGCTTCCTGATCGAGGACCTGAACGATGTGGCCGACCGCAACGACCGCGACAAGCTCGACGCCGCTACGCACCAGGTCAGCGCCAGCCGGCTGGACGCCCGCGCCGCGGGCCGCGCCGCCTTGCTGGAGTACATGCTGGGCAACCTGGACTGGGACTTCCTGGCCGGCCCGGCCGGCGCGAACTGCTGCCACAACAGCCACTATATCGCCGCGCATGGGGCGGTGGCCGCCAACGCCACCGGCGTCGTGCCGGTGCCCTACGACTTCGACTATTCCGGCTTCGTGGACAGCCCCTACGCCGACGCGCCGGAGGGCATCCCGGTGGCGCGCCTGACCGACCGCTACTACCGCGGCTACTGCGTCAGCACGCCGGAGATGGCCGCGGTGGCCGACGAGTTCCGGGCCCAGCGGGCGGCGATGACGGCGCTGATCCAGACCGAGCCGCGCCTGAACGCGGCGTTCCGTGGCAAGGCGCTGAGCTTCATGGACCGCTTCTTCGCGGTGCTGGACGACCCGGTTCGCTACAAGCGCGAGGTCGTCACCCACTGCCGGTGAGCCGGTCGACCGAACCCCGCCCTAGCGCTGGCTGTCCGGCTCGGCTGGTGGCGCGGCGACGCCCGTCACGGCGCACTTTTCGGCCATCACCGGTTCGGCCTGCCGGTCCAGGTCGGCGACCTGGGCAAGGTAGTCGGCATGGCCGGGGCCGCTGGGGCGCAGCGCCAGGCGGTGGCCGCGATAAACCGCCGTCAGGGCGTCGCCGTCCAGCACCAGGAAGGCATGCGGGTCGCTGCAGCCGCGGCGCACGGCGATGTCGGTGAGGATCACGCGGCCGTCGAACCGGGCATTGACCATCGAGTACTGCTTGGTGTGCCCGACCACGATGCGGCTGACCTTGTGGCGGGCGAGCAGCGCGGCGACGTTCGGCGCCTCGGACGTCTCGTCGTGCTGCGCCAGGCCGCGGTACCACAGCGGGCCATCTTCCGCCCACAGAATGTCGTGCGGACCCGCCTTGTCCTCGGGCTGATGCTTCAGCGCGGCGACCACCGCCTTGTCCAGGGTGTCCAGGTCGAAGCCGGCGTAGGCCGGTCCCAGGCCGCCGTGCAGGTAGAGGCTGTCGTTGATGCGGATCACCGCGCTGTGGCCGGTGACCCAGCGGCCATAGACCCCGTCCGCCGACCAGGCGATCTGGTGTTCCACCCAGCCCAGGGGGTGCTCGGCGTCGAAGCGCGCCCGAAAGGCGTCGTCGAACACCGGCGGCGGCTGTCCAGCCGGCGGCCGGGTCTTCAGCGTCTGCACCACCAGCCGGTAGTAGGCGTCGCGCTTGCGGGCGGAGTCCTTGTCCACGAAAGCCGCGAATTCGCCCGGCGTGGTGTAGCGCAGGTCGCCTTCCATGTTCATGGCTTCGTGGTTGCCGATCAGCGCGTGCACGTAGCCGCCGGCGCGGCGCGCCTGCGGCTCCAGCCGGATCAGCAGGTCGAGGATCCTGCGGGTGTCGGGCGCGCGGTCCGGCACGTCGCCCAGCTGCACCAGGTGGGTCCTGCCGCCGGCCCAGTTGTCGTGCGCGTCGATCAGACCGGCCTGGGTCAGCTGGTCGTGGAACTTGTCGTAGTCGCCGTGCAGGTCGCCGATCGCCACCACCCGGGCGACCCCGTCCCACTCGGTGCGGCCGGGAGCGGCCCGCGCCGCGCCGGCCGGCGCCAGCGCCGCCAGACTCGCGGCCGCCAGCGCGACGAGCGCCAGGGCGCGCAGGGAGCTAGTCTTCATGCGCCCGAGCATAGCGGGTCAGCGTGCCCTGCGCATGTCCGCCCTCGTCGGCGATCACCAGCGAGCCGTCGGGCAGGATCGTCGCCCCCTCGGCCTGGCGATGCTGGCGTCCCAGCCAGCGCGCGGCCAGCAGACCGCCCGCCTCGTCCAGCTCCAGCAGGGCGTTCTCCCGCGCCGCCAGCAGGATCAGTCTGCCGCTGACCGGGTCGATCTCCAGCGACGACGGATGCAGTCCCCGCGCCCCGACCGCCTCCGCCAGGGGCTCCAGGGACACCGACAGCCACAGGGCCGCCGGCGATAGCGGCGCGCGCGGCGACCAGGCGAACAGCGACAGCGTGCCCTGCAGCTGCGGCGCATAGAGCCGCTTGCAGGCGATGATCAGCAATTGCTGGCCCTCGTGGAAGGCCAGGCCCTCGACCTCGCCCACCGGTCCGAGCCCCGTGTCGAAGCTCTCGAAGTCCACTGCCGCCCGGTCGTCCCCTTCGCGGAAGCGCCGCACCCAGCCGTCGCTGGAGGCCAGGTAGAAGTCCCCGCCGCCGTCGATCGCCAGGCCCTCGAAGTCGCCGCGCAGCACCGGTTCGCCCAGCGAGAAGCGCTTGGCCGAGGCCCCGGTCTCCACGTCGATCTGATGGATCACCGCCGTTTCGTCGTTGTGCCCCATCACCCGGCCGTCGGGCGTCAGGGCCAGGCCGGAGATCTCGCGCAGCTTCTTGGGCAGCAGCCATTGCGCCACCGGTTCGGGGTCGAACAGCGACGCCCCGAAATCCGCCTTCAGCTGCCGCAAACCCGCCTGTTCCTCCGAAGACGACCGTCCGCAGCATCCATAATCGTCCGTACAAGGCAAGCTTCACCGTATGGCCGGGCCGTGGCTTGTCAAACGCGGCGGGGCCGTACACGCTCGCCGGATCGCGGGGGACGAGCCATGAAAACACTGCTGGTCTTGCTGGCGTTCGGCCTTGCGCCGAGCCTCGCCTTCGCCGACGCGCCCGGCCTGTTCAGCGGCGGTTCCGGCCAGCTGCCCGCCGCGGGCTGGGCCGGTTTCCTCGACATGCACTTCATGGCCGACGCCGTAGGCGCGCTGGCGCTGGCGATCGTGCTGGGCGCCGTGGTCGGCTACCACCCGATGGCGCAGCGCACCGTCGACACCCTGGAGGAGGCCGAACTCCCCAAGGTCTACATCATGTACGCCTTCATCGGCGCCGTGATCGGCGTGACCGTGCGCGAGTTCGGCATGGTGATCGGCGTGGTGGTGTTCGGCATCGGCGGGCTGATCCGCTTTCGCACCGACACCGGCTCGGCTCGCGACACCGGACGGCTGATCGTGGTCACCCTGGCCGGGCTGATCGCCGGGCTGGGGCTGCCGCATTTCGCGGTGCTGACCGTGGTGTTCGCCTCGGCGCTGATCTTTGTCTTCGACGCCCGTCCCGCCTGCCGGGTGAAGATCAGCGAGCTGCCGCAGGGCCGGGTGGCCCAGTGCGCCGCCATCTATCGTGAGGTGCTGGTGCGCGAGGGCTGCAAGGTGATCAGCGAGCGCAAGTCGTTCAACAAGAACCGCGTCGAGTTCGTCTTCCGCCTGCCGCGCGCCACCGCGCATGAGCGGCTGCACGAACAGCTGTGCGCGGTGCCCGACGACGCCCGCGGCGAGATCGACTGGGAAGTGCAGTAGCGCCCGCCCCGGGGCGTCGGGGAGCGCCCGGCAGGACGCCCCCCGGTCCCCTTGGAACTACTTCAGCTCGGACTTGGCCTTTTCCAGGTCCGGCGTGTGGCCGCCGGTGGTGGCGGTGCGCGTGCGCATGGTCTCCTGCAGCGCCGCGGCGGCCTTCTCGTTGCCCATGATCTTGCTCATCACCGCCGCGCCGGCGCGCTCGAACGACTCGCGGTGCTCGACGACGTATTCGCGCGAGGTGCGATAGCCTTCCAGCAGGCCGTTGACCTCGGGGATTACGTAGCGCGCCACCAGGTCCCAGCTCTTCAGGGTGTTCTCGCGGTTGGCCCAGTCGTGGGCGAAGCCGATCACCGTGCCGAAGCCGCCCGACAGCTGGTAGAGGTCGCGGATCGCCTTGACCAGGTCGTCCGGCGTGCCGATCACCGAGGCCGCGCCCTCGACGAAGGCGGTCTGGTCCACCGCCTCATCCGGGGTCTTGTAGGCGACGGCGCCCGGCCGCATCAGGGTGCCGACGTTGTATTCGTTGTGCCAGCGCATCAGGCCCTCGCGCGCCTCGACGCGGGCCTGTTCGCGGGTCTCGGCGATGTGCCAGGTCATCACCACGCGCCAGTTCTTGCGGTCGACCGTCTGGCCGTGCTTGGCCGCGGAGTCCTCGGCGAAGCCCCACTGCGTCGGCAGCGCCAGCAGCCCCTGGGTGGACATCGAGCCGATCGACAGCACCCCCGCGCCGTACTTGCCGGCCAGGGTCATGCCCGACGGGCTGACCTGCGAGGCCACGGCGAAGGGCATGTCCTCCTGCAGCGGAAACAGCTGCAGGCGCGCATCGCGCAGGGTGAACCAGTCGCTCTCGTGGGTCACCCGCTCGCCGGCGAACAGCCGCTTGATCACCCCGATCGCCTCGTCCTGGCGGTCGCGCTGCACCATCGGATCGATGCCCAGCATGTAGGCGTCGGAGGGCAGGGCGCCCGGGCCGGAGCCGAAGATCACCCGCCCGCCGGACATGTGGTCCAGCTGCACCATGCGCTGCGCCACGTTGAACGGGTGGTGATAGGGCAGCGACACCACGCCGGTGCCCAGGCGGATGCGGTGCGTCCGCTCGGCCGCCGCGGCCAGGAACAGCTCGGGCGAGGCGATCACCTCCCAGCCGGTGGAATGGTGCTCGCCGCACCAGAATTCGTCGAAGCCCAGCTCGTCCAGCCGCTGGGCGAACGCCAGGTCGCTGCGCAGCTGGAGCATCGGGTGCTCGCCGATCGGGTGGTGGGGGGCGAGGAACGCGCCGAACTTCAGGCGAGGCATGTGAGCGTCTCCGGTGGCCATGTCTGGGTCCTTGGCGACACTTTTAAACGGACGTTTGAAGTCGGCAACGGGAAATCGCCGTTCCTTCCCCCACGTCTACTGCGCCGGTCGGGCGGTGAAGCGCAGGATCGGGCCGTTCCAATGCTCGTCGTCGCGGTCCAGCACCTCGATGTCCTCCGCCTGGGGATAACCTTCGATGGCACGCGTCCAGAACCCCAGCGCGCCGATGTTGCGCCGGGCCACGGCCGCCTCCCACACGCCGGGATAACGCGCGAACAGGGTGCGCGCAGCCCAGGTCCCGACCCCGCCGCGACGGTGCTTGCGCACCACAAAGAACTCGGCGACGTTGCGCTCCAGCGGCAGGCCGGAATGCGAGGTGGCGTCCACCAGGGCGAAGCCCGCCGGGTGACCGCCGGCCCGCAGCAGCAGCGGGATGGCGCCCGGGTCGCCCCGCCACCAGCGGTCCAGGGTCGGGGGCGCGAACCGGCCGTCAGCCTCCAGCTCGCCGCGGTCCTGGTCCCACCAGAACTCCGAGAAGTCGTGGATGTAGAACTGGAACAGGTTGGCGATCACCGCCTGCTCGTCCGGGGCGGCGACCTCCAGGGTCAGGTCGGGGCGGGCCGGGGCGCTCATGGCCTGCTTCCGGCGCGGGCCTTGCCGTCGTGCGGGCCCAGCGGGCGCTCGGGCCAGTCGGTCCAGGCGTCGGGGCGCGCGCGCTCGTGCGCCTCGTTCAGCGGATAGCGGATCTTGTTCTCGGCCTTGGGCTTCTCGCCCACCACCAGCAGGCGCACCTCCTGGTCGGTGTTGTTGAGGAAGCTGTGGCAGACGCCGGTCCCTGCCGGGAAGGCCACGCTGTCGCCCGGCGCCAGGGCGTGCAACACCCCGTCGATCCAGACGTCGGGCCGGCCCTCGACGACGAAGGCGTACTCCTCCTCGGCGCTCTCGGCGTGCGGGTAGCTGGTGCGCCGGCCGGGCGGCAGGCGCACGTGGTGGATGCCGATGCGGGTCAGCCCGAGCTTCTCGCCGACCGCGGCGTCGAGCCCCATCGGTTCGTCGTCGCCGCGATAGATGTGCGGCTGGGGATCCTCGATGAGGGTCCAGTGGGCGATGAAGTCTGGGCGGTCGGACATGGCGGGCTCCTTCCCCGCCAGCCTAGCGCGACCTCCGCCCGCAAGTCTGCTAGCCAGGGGCGTGGATTCGAAGACACCGACCAAGCGGCCCCGGTCCAAGACGGTCAACGCCGCCAACCTCGAGGCGCTGGGGGCGGAACGGCTGGCCGCCATCCTGCTGGAGGCCGCCGACGAGCAGCCGGCCGTCAAGCGCCGCCTGCGCCTGGCGCTCGCCGCCGCCGCCGGGCCCGAGGTCCTGGCCGCCGACCTGGCCAAGGCGCTGGACAGCGCCCGCGCCGCCCGCGGCCGCATTCCCTGGCGCAAGCTGCGCACCGTTCGCCAGGAGCTGGACCTGCTGCGCGCCACCATCGCCGGCCCGCTCGCCGAGGCCGACCCGGCCGCCGGGGTGGTTCTGATGCTGGGGTTCGTCGGCCTGCAGCGGCCGGTGCTGGCCCGCACAAAGGACGCCAAGGGCGAGATGGCCGCGCTGTTCGCCGAGGCGCTGGAAGACCTCGCGCGCCTCGCGCCGCTGACCCCGACGGCCCCGGCCGCCATTTCCGAGCTGGCCTTCGCCGTGCTGGACGACCTGCCGGTCGCAGCCATGGGACCGGTGACCCAGGCTCTGGCGCCGGCGCTCGACGGGGTCGCGGTGGCCGAGCTGCGCGCGCGCATCGAGACCGCCATGGCGCCGCAGCGGCGGGTGAACGCCGGCTGGCGGCTGGCGCTGCAGGCGCTGCTCGACCGGCAGGGCGACGCCGCCGCCTATGCCGACAGCTTCTCGGCCTCCGAGGCGGTGCTGCCGCCGGTGGGCGCGCGCATCGCGCGGCGCTTCCTGGCCGCCGGCCAGCTGGACGACGCCGCCAGGGCGCTGCAGTGCTCCAGCCCCTTCGAGGGTCTGCCGAAGGGCGCCGTCATCGAGCCTGACCCCGGGGTCGCCGCCTGGGAAGAGGTGTCCATCGACCTGAAGGCGGCGCAGGGCGACGCCGAGGGCGCCCAGGCCGCGCGCTGGGCCGCCTTCGAGCGCCACCTGTCGCCCGACATCCTGCGCGCCTATCTGCGACCGCTGAAGGGCTTCGACGACGTCGTGGCGGTGGAGAAGGCGCTGGAACACGCCCTCGCCGCGCCGTCTTTCACCGCCGCGCTCGGCTTCCTGATCGCCTGGCCGGCGCTGAAGGAGGCCGCGGCGCTGGTGGAGGCGCGGTCCGGCGAGATCGACCCGGAGGCGCTGGACGTGCTGGAGCCCGCCGTGCGGGCGCTGGAAGGGCGCCATCCGCTGGCCGCGATCCTGATCCTGCGCAGGATGGTGCTCTACGCCGCCCTGTCGGACGACCGCGACCTCGCCAAGCGGACTCGCACCTGGATGCTGGAGGCCGAGAGCCTTGCGCACCAGATCAGCGACTTCGGCCCGCACGACACCCACGCCCGCTTCGAGCAGCGCGTGTATCGCCACATCGGGCGACCCTGAGGCGCCTGCCTTCCACTGTCATCCCGGAATCCGCGCAGCGGATATCCGGGACCGCGGCAGGCGTTGGCGGCGATACGGCCGGCGAACGTCGGCGTTTCCGGCGGTCCCGGATACGGGCTGCCGCCCGTTCCGGGATGACAGTTGGGAGAAAGGCGCCGCTAGGCCACCGAGGCCACGCCCCACTCGTTCCAGCCCAGGATCTGCGGGGTCTTGGGCAGGTACATGCTCTGGCTGTCCTCGAGCCGGAAGCCGGCGGCGGTGATGGCGCCGCCGATGGGCCGGGTCAGGTGGCAGCCGCCGGCCATGCGTTTCCACAGGGGCTCGACGCGGCCCTGCCAGCGGGCGACGCCGGCGTCCGGGGCCAGGCCATGCTCGCAGAAGAACAGCCGCCCGCCGGGCTTCAGCACCCGGCGCGCCTCGGCCAGGGCCTGGGCCGGCGTGCACACCGAGCACAGGGTGAAGGTGCAGACCACGCTGTCGAAGCTGCCCGGCTCGAACGGCAGGGCCTCGGCGGTCCCCTCCAGCACCTCGACGGCGAGGCCTTCGGGGCGCGGCGCCTCGGCGGTCCGCGCGCGAAGTTCCGCCGAGGGATCGACGCCGATCACCGCCTGGACCTTGGCCGGGTCGTAGAAGGCCAGGTTCAGCCCGCCGCCGATGCCCAGTTCCAGCACCCGGCCCGACGCCAGCGGCACGACCTTGGCGCGCTGCTTCATGATCGGGCGCGAGGCGCAGGCGCAGCCGATCAGCCGCGGCATGATGTGACGGTCGTACCAGGATGGCATGTCGTCCCCCCTTCAGGTCCGGCGTCAGGCCGGGTCGAACTCGCTGACCAGGTGGCCGGGCGCGACCTCGCGCAGCTCCGGAATATAGATCGGCGCCAGCGGGTCCAGGGTCAGCTTGGACGGCATGAAGCGCAGGGCCGAGCGCGGATCCATCGGGCTCGGCGGCTCGCCGTCCAGGCGCACCCGCACGCGATTGCGCTCGCGCGCCGGATCGGGGATCGGCGCCGCCGACAGCAGGGCCTTGGTGTAGGGGTGCTGCGGGTTGGCGTAGATCTGCTCGCGGTCGGCCAGCTCCATCACCCGTCCCAGGTACAGCACCATCACCCGGTGGCTGATCTCGCGCACCACCGCCAGGTCGTGGCTGATGAACATCATCGCCAGGCCCATGCTGCGCTGCAGCTGGATCAGAAGGTCGATGATCTGGGCGCGGATCGACACGTCCAGGGCCGACACCGCCTCGTCGCAGATCACCAGCTTGGGCTTCAGGATCATCGCCCGGGCGATGCCCACCCGCTGGTTCTGGCCGCCGGACAGTTCGTGCGGGTAGCGGTTGATCAGCTCAGGCGAAAGGCCGGCCTGCTGCATCATCTTCACCACCTCGGCCTCGCGCTGGCCGCGGTCGAGCTGCGGGCGGAACACGGTGAGGGGCTCGGCGATGCTCTCGCCGATCGTGGAGCGCGGATCCAGGCTGGCCAGCGGGTCCTGGAACACGATCTGCAGGTCCTTGCGCGCCTCGCGCATGGACTTCTGGTCGGCGTGGGTGATGTCGCGGCCCATCAGCGTCACCACCCCGGCGGTGGCGGGCAGCAGGTTCAGCACCGCGCGCGACAGGGTCGACTTGCCGCAGCCGCTCTCGCCCACCACGCCCAGGGTCTCGCCCTGGCGCACCTGGAAGTCGACGCCGTCCACCGCGCGCAGGGTCTTCTTCTCGCCGAACAGCCCTTCGCGCATCGGGAACCAGACCTTGACGTTGCGGCCCTCGACCACCACCGGCGCGCCGGGCGCCAGGGCCGCCGGCACCGGCCGGCCGCCCCGGTCGGCGCGGTCCAGCCGCGGGATCGCCTCCAGCAGGGCGCGCGTGTAGGGCTGCTGCGGATCGGCGAACAGGGCGTCGGCCGTTCCTTCCTCGACATAGGCGCCGTCCTTCATCACGCACACCCGGTCGGCCAGGCGGGCGATGACGCCCATGTCGTGGGTGATCAGCACCATGGCCGCGCCCGTCTCGCGCTTCAGGTCGGCCATCAGGTCGAGGATCTCGGCCTGCACGGTGACGTCCAGCGCCGTGGTGGGTTCGTCGGCGATCAGCAGATCCGGGCCGGTGGCCATCGCCCCGGCGATCATCACCCGCTGGCGCATGCCGCCCGAAAGTTCGTGCGGATACTGCCGCAGCCGTCGGCCGGGTTCGGGGATGCGCACCTTCTTCAGCCAGGTGTGCGCGTGGTCCAGGGCGTCGGCCCTGGACATCTTCAGATGCAGCATCAGCGGCTCGATCAGCTGGTCGCCGATGCGCACGTGCGGCGTCAGGGCGGTCAGCGGGTCCTGGAAGATCATGGTCATCTTCGAGCCGCGGATGCGGTTCAGCTGCGCGGTCTTCAGGCCCAGCAGCTCCTGGCCGCGGTAGCGCACCGAGCCCTCGGCCCGGCCGTTGCGCGCCAAGAGGCCCATGGCGGCCATGAAGGTCTGGCTCTTGCCCGAGCCGCTTTCGCCGACCACGCCCAGGCATTCGCCCGGCGCCACCGACAGCGACACGCCGCGCACCGCCTCGACCACTGCATCGTGCGTGTCGAAACGAACTTTCAACGTGTCGATCCCCAGAATGGGGGCAGTGGGTGACTGGGCCAAGGCAGGGGCTTTCCGGTGACGATAGAAGTCGCGGACCATAGCGCGGTGATCGCGCGCGACGCCAGCGGCGCGCCGAAGCCAGCCCTCGGCCGGCCGGGAGGCGTGCGTTGAAGATCCTGATCACCGGCGGCTGCGGCTTCATCGGCTCGACGGTTGTGCGCCGCGCGCTGGGCGAGGGTTTCGCCGTGGTCAACGTCGACGCCATCACCTATGCCGGTGACCCGGACAACATCGGCGACCTGCAGGACAGCCCCCGCTACGCCTTCGAATACGCCGACGTCTGCGACGCCGAGGCGATGGCGATGATCTTCCAGCGCCACCAGCCCGACGCGGTGCTGCACCTGGCGGCCGAATCGCATGTCGACCGTTCGATCGACGGCCCGCTGGGCTTCGTGCGCACCAACGTCACCGGCACGGCGACCCTGCTGGAGGCGGCCCGCGCCTATCTGGACAAGCTGCCCGACAGCCGTCGCAAGACCTTCCGCTTCCACCACGTCTCCACCGACGAGGTGTACGGCGCGCTGGGCGAGGAGGGGGTGTTCGACGAACAGAGCCCCTATGCGCCGAACTCGCCCTATTCGGCCAGCAAGGCGGCCTCGGACATGATGGTCAGGGCCTGGGGCAAGACCTACGGCCTGCCGGTGGTGATCACCAACACCTCCAACAACTACGGCCCGTTCCAGCACCCCGAGAAACTGATTCCGACGGTGATCGTCAACGCGCTGGAGGGGCGGCCCATCCCGCTCTACGGCCGCGGGACCCAGGTGCGCGACTGGCTCTATGTCGAGGACCACGCCGGCGCCCTGCTGCGGGTGCTGACCCGCGGGCGGGTGGGCGAGACCTACTGCATCGGCGGCGAGGCCGAGCGCTCGAACCTGGAGCTGGTGAAGATCGTCTGCGCCGTGCTCGACCAGGCGCGCCCGCGCTCGTGGCCGCACGCCGACCTGATCCGCTTCGTCTCCGATCGCCCGGGCCACGATTTCCGATATGCGATTTCCAACGCTAAGATTGCGGCCGAGCTTGGCTTCAGACCGAGCGTCGACCTGGAAACCGGGATCGCGAGGACCGTCCGTTGGTACCTGGACCACGAAGCCTGGTGGGGCGCGATCCGCGAACGCGGCTTCAAGGGCCAGCGGCTGGGGCTGAAGCGGGCATAGCGGGCGAGTCCTATCCATTACTTCCCTTCTCCCCTTGCGGGAGAAGGTGTCTTGCGCAGCAAGACGGATGAGGGGTCGAGCGAACCGTTCCGGTTCCGGGATCAGTCGTTGTGACGATGCCCAAGCCGAAACGCGCCTTGGCGAAGCGAATGCGCCGCGACCCTACGGCCATGGAAGCCAAGCTCTGGCGCCTGCTGCGAGATCGGCGCCTGGAGGACCTCAAGTTCCGCCGCCAGATGCCGATCGGACCCTACGTCGCCGATTTCGCCTGCCTGCGGCATCGACGGATCGTCGAAGTCGACAGCGAGTATTTCCACGATCCGCAACGCGATGCGCGACGCGACGACTGGTTCCGATCGCAAGACTTCCGCATTCTGCGATTCGACGAAGGTCGCGTTCGTTCGAAGCCGGAGGATGTTCTGACCACGATCCTTGAAGCTGCTGGCCGCAGGCCGCACAGTCCACTCGACCCCTCATCCGACCCGCTGCGCGGGCCACCTTCTCCCGCAGGGGAAGAAGGCAAGGAAGAGGGGGAGCGACCGGTCGGGGACGCATGACTCGCCGCGGCATGATCCTGGCGGGGGGCGCGGGGACGCGGCTCTATCCCCTGACCCAGGCGGTCTCCAAGCAGCTGCTGCCGGTCTACAACAAGCCGATGATCTTCTACCCGCTGTCGGTGCTGATGCTGGCCGGCGTGCGCGAGATCCTGGTCATCACCACGCCGGAGGACCAGCCGCAGTTCCGCCGGCTGCTGGGCGACGGCGGCCAGTACGGCCTGTCCATCGACTACGTCGTCCAGCCGCGGCCGGAGGGACTGCCCCAGGCCTATGTGCTGGGCGAGGACTTCCTGCGCGGCGAGCCCAGCGTGCTGGTGCTGGGCGACAACATCTTCTACGGCGGCGGCTTCTCGCCGCTGCTGCGCCAGGCGGACGCCTATCGCCAGGGCGCCACGGTGTTCGGCTATCCCGTGGCCGACCCCGCCCGCTACGGCGTCGTCGAGTTCGACAGTGACGGCCGGGTGATCAGCCTGGAGGAAAAGCCGGCCGCGCCGAAATCCAACGTCGCCGTCACCGGCCTGTATTTCTTCGACGGCCGCGCCAGCCGCCTTGCCCGCGACCTGCGGCCCTCCGCCCGCGGCGAACTGGAGATCGTCGACCTGATCGGCCGCTATCTCGACGAGGACGCCCTGAAGGTGGTCAACCTCGGCCGGGGCTTCGCCTGGCTCGACACCGGCACGCACGACGCCCTGATCCAGGCCGGCGAATTCGTGCGCACCATCGAGGAACGCCAGGGCCTGCGGATCGGCTGCCTGGAGGAGATCGCCTTCCAAAACGGCTGGATCGACCGAGCCCAGCTGCGCGAGCTGGCCGCCCGCGCCGGCCCCTATGGCGCCTATCTCAGCGCCCTGGCCGAGGGCGCGGTCTCTTGAGTGCGCCGGCCGGCCTGATCGGGGCCCACGGACAGCTCACCGCCTGGCTGCGCGACACGGCTTTTCCGCTCTGGGCGGAGCGTGGGCCCGACCGCGTCCTGGGCGGCTGGCACGATCGCCTGGACCAGTCGGGAGAGCCCGCGGCAGGCCCTCAGCGCGCGCGGGTGCAGGCGCGGCAGGTCTGGACCTTCGCCCAGGCCCCCCGCTTCGGCTGGGCCGGCGACTGGCGCGGGCCGGTGCGCTGGGGGCTTGAGGCCCTCGACCACCGCTTCCGCCGGCCGGACGGTCTCTACCGAGGCCTGGCGCCTCCCGCCGACCCGGGGGCGGCCGACGCCGCCGAGCTCTACGACCAGGCCTTCGTGCTGCTGGCGCTGTCGGCGGCGCGCGAGGCGGGCGAGGCGGGCGCGGAGCTGGCGGCGGAGCACCTGCTGGGCCGGCTGGCGCCGCACCCGCTGGGCGGCTTTCGCGAGGTCGACGGGGGGGCGGCGCTGCTGGCCAACCCGAACATGCACCTGTTCGAGGCCTTCCTGGCCTGGGCCGCGGTGGGCGGCGGCACCGTGTGGCAGGCGCTGGCCGACCGCCAGGCGGAGCTGGCGCGCACGCGGCTGATCGACCTGCACACCGGCGCGCTTGGCGAAGATTTCGGGCCCGACTGGACCGCGCCCGCCGACCCCGCCCGGCAGCGGGTCGAGCCCGGGCACCTGTTCGAATGGGCCTGGCTGCTGCTGCAGTGGTCGCGCACCGCCGGCCGCGCGCAGGACCTGCAGCGCGCCCTGCACCTGATCGCCCTGGCCGAACAGGCGGGATGCGATCACCATCGCGGCGTCGCGGTCGACCTGCTGGACGGCGACTTGAACGCGGTGGCCCTGACGGCGCGGCTCTGGCCGCAGACCGAGCGGCTGAAGGCGAACCTGGCGGCCGCCGAGATCACTGGCTCGGCCGCCTGCTGGGCGGCCGCGGAGACGGCGGCGGCGGCGATCCTGCGTTATCTCGACGTGCCCCGCCCCGGCCTCTGGCGCGACCGGCTGGACGCCGACGGCCGCTTCGTCGACGAGCCGGCCCCGGCCAGCAGCTTCTACCACCTGGTGCTGGCGATCCGGGTGCTGGACGAGGTTGTCGCGTCAGCAGACTAGAGGCCCCTTCCACCGTCATCCTCGGCCTTGTGCCGAGGATCAATGAACACGTGAGAATGGGTGGCGCGCTTCGAAGGGCGCGCCAAGACGGGCCGTCGCCGCGCATTTTTCGCTGAAGCCCCTGTGCGACGCTGCGCTGCCGCTCGCGACGTCGCTTCACGTGTTCATGGATCCCCGGGACTGACGCCCGGGGATGACGGGAGAGGGGGGGCCCTACGGCGCCAGCCCTCTGAGGAATATGCGCGTCACCCGTTCGGCGTGTTCGCGGATCATCGCCGGCGTGATCTCGCTCACCATGCCGGTGCTCAGGCGCAGCGCCCATTCGCCCTCGGCCATGGCGACGAACAGCGAGGCGATCTCGAACGGATCGTCGTCGAAGGCGATGTCGCCGTGCGCGCGGCAGCGCTCCAGATAGGCCACGAAGTTCTGGCGCTGCGCCTGAATCGCCTCGCGCAGCAGCCGCATGGCCTGATCGTCCGGACCGCTGACGCCAAGACCCTGCACGAGCGGCGCGGTGGCCAGGAGGAAACCCACCAGGTTCTCGGCCGCGATCGGCAGGACCCGCGCCGGCTGGGGGTCGTCCGAGGGGACCTGGCCGACCCGGGCGGTCATCCCCTCCAGCCGCGAGGCGAACACCTCCAGCAGCAGGGTCTCCTTGTTGCCGAACCAGGCGTACAGGGTCTCCTTCGAGGCGCGCGCCCGGCGGGCGATCGCGCCCATGCTGGCGCCGGCGTAGCCCTTCTCGGCGAACTCCCGAAAGGCGACCTCGACGATCTCGCGCCGCCGCGCCGCCTTGGCGTCCTCGATCACGTCACGCCTCCCCCCATCGCATCGCTCCTGTCTAGCGTCCTTCGGCGGTGCGCCAAGCCTCTTGCCATCGCCACGCCGTCGAACTATAGCCGAACCGAACGGTACGGTACGGGTCGGCCCAAGGCAAGCGCTGCCCGCCCCGGTCGTCGGAAACAGGAGGAGAAAGTCATGTCCGCTTTCCATGCTGGCAGGACCTACGCGGTCACCGGCGCAGCGTGCGGCATCGGAGCGGCCGTCGCCGCCGCCCCGGGCGCGGAGGGCGACCGGGTGATCGCGCTCAGCGGCGGCTGCCGTGGTCGGGCCGAGGACTTGGCGGCCCTTGTCGCCTGGCGCCTCTCGGCGCAGAACCGGCTAATGACCGGACAGGTGCTGTTCGCCGACGCGGGCATCAAGTGCGCCGCCCGTGGGGAGCGGGTGCGGTGATCGGCCCCGTCTCCGCCCCGCAAAGCCGCGCCGCGATGATTGCGGCCTGGTTTCGCACCCACGGCCTGAAGCTGGCGTTCGAGCTGCTGGTCAACTTCATCGGTCCCTATCTGATCTACAGCCTGGCCGCGCCGCATCTCGGCGACGTGAAGGCGCTTCTGGCCTCGTCGGTCCCGCCCCTGGCCTGGTCGATCATCGAGTTCGCCCGCGAGCGGAAGGTCGACGCCATCTCCGTTCTGGCCTTGACCGGCATCGTCCTGTCGCTGATCGCCTTCGTCGGCGGCGGTGGGGTGAAGATGCTGCAGCTGCGCGAGACCCTGGTCGGCGGGCTCGTCGGCCTGGTGTTCCTGGGCTCGGCGGCGATCGGTCGGCCGCTGATCCACGAGCTGGCCCGCGCCCGCATGAACCGCCGGTCGAAGGAAGCGGCGGCCGCGTTCGAGGGCCTGACCGCCGACGCCGCCTTCCGCCGGGCGATGACCCTGGCCACCGTGGTCTGGGGCGCGGGCCTCGTCGGCGCCTGCGCGATCAACTGCGCCCTGGTGTTCGCCCTGCCGATCAAGACCTACCTGCTGGTCGGCGGCCCGGTCAGCTACGGCGCCATCGGCCTGCTCACCGCCTGGACCTTCTGGTTCGTGCCGCGCGCGCGACGGTCGGCCCGGGCCCGGCAGACCTGAGCCTCGGCGGCGCGCCGAACCCGCCGTCGACAGGCCAAACGCGCCCTGGGGCGACAAGCGCGGCGGGGGCGCACTAGAATAGGGACGAAGCAACCGCCATCGCCCTGACCTGAGGACGCCCATGACCTATCAGCCGCCCGTTCGCGAGCATCTGTTCCTGCTGCGCGACGTCCTGGAGATCGAGAAGCACGCCAACCTGCCGGGCTTCTCCGACGCCAGCATGGACGTGGTGGAACAGATCCTGGACGAGGCGGCGAAGTTCACCAGCGAGGTGCTGGCCCCGCTCAATCCGGTGGGCGACAAGCAAGGCTGCCACTGGGCGGCCGACAACACCGTGACCACGCCGAAGGGCTTCAAGGAGGCCTACAAGGCGCTGGTGGAAGGCGGCTGGCCGGCGCTGGGCGCGGAGCCGGAATTCGGCGGCCAGGGCCTGCCGGCGGTGGTCAACCTGGCCTTCAGCGAGATGAGCTCGTCGGCCAACATGGCCTTCTCGATGTATCCGGGCCTGACCCACGGGGCCTATTCGGCGATCCTCAACGGCGGCTCGGACGCGCAGAAGGCGCTGTACCTGCCCAAGCTGGCGTCGGGCCAGTGGGGCGGCACCATGAACCTGACCGAGCCGCACTGCGGCACGGACCTGGGCCTTTTGCGCACCAAGGCGGTCCCGCAGGGCGACGGGACCTATCGCATCAGCGGCCAGAAGATCTGGATCTCCGGCGGCGAGCACGACCTGACCGAGAACATCGTCCACCTGGTGCTGGCCCGCATCGAGGGCACGCCGGCCGGCACCCGGGGCATCAGCCTGTTCATCGTGCCCAAGTTCATCCCCAAGGCCGACGGGACCCCCGGGGAGCGCAACAACGTCAAGTGCGCCGGCCTGGAAGAGAAGATGGGCATCCACGGCAACGCCACCTGCGTGATGATGCACGACGAGGCGACCGGCTGGCTGGTGGGCGAGGAGAACCGCGGCCTGAACCTGATGTTCGTGATGATGAACGAGGCGCGCCTCGGCGTCGGCATGCAGGGCCTGGCCCAGGGCGAGGCCGCCTATCAGGCCGCCGCCGCCTTCGCCAAGGACCGGCTGCAGGGACGCGCCCTGACCGGGCCGAAGAACCCTGACGGTCCCGCCGACCCGATCCTGGTGCACCCGGACGTGCGGCGCATGCTGATGGATTCCCGGGCGATCCTGGAGGCCGGCCGCGCCTTCCTGTTCTGGACCGCCCTGCACGGCGACCTGGCCCACGCGGACCCCGACGAGGCCGTACGCCAGAAGGCGCTGGACTACATGGGGCTGATGACCCCGGTGCTGAAGGGCTACCTGACCGACCGCGGCTTCAACATCTGCTCGGACGCCATGCAGGTGCATGGCGGCTCCGGCTTCACCGAGCACTTCCCCGCCAGCCAGTACCTGCGCGACTGCCGCATCTCGCTGATCTACGAGGGCACCAACGGCGTGCAGGCGCTGGACCTGGTGGGCCGCAAGCTGGCGGCCAACGGCGGGCGCGCGGTGATGACCTTCTTCGCCGAGGTCGACGCCTTCGTCGCCGCCAACGAGGACGATGCGGCCCTGAAGCCGTTCGTCGAGGGCCTGGCCGCGGTGAAGGCCCAGCTGCAGGACGGCACCTTCTGGCTGATGCAGAACGGCCTCGCCAACCCCGACAACGCCGGCGCCGCCTCCACCGACTACATGCACCTCTTCGGCATCACCGGCCTGGCCTACATGTGGGCGAAGATGGCCAAGGTGGCGCAGGGCAAGATCGCCGCCGGCGACGCCGATCCGTTCTACGCCAACAAGCTGACCGTCGGCCGGTACTTCGTCGAGCGCATCCTGCCCAATGGCGGCGCCCACCTGGCCAAGCTGAAGACCGGCGCCGCGACCCTGATGGCCCTGCCGGACGAGGCGTTCTGAGGCGGGCTTTGCTGTCGCGGCGTAAGGGGTTCTAAAGGCCGGGGAAACCGGAGACTTCGCCATGCCCGTTCTCGACGTTCCGCGCCCGGACTTCCTGGCCGAAGAGGACATCGTCATCTTCGAGGACGCCGCCCGGCGGTTCTTCGACGAGCACGCCCCGCCTGAGGTGACGGCGCGCTGGCGGGCCAACGGCATCGTCGATCGCGACATGTGGACCAAGGCTGGCGCGGCGGGGCTGCTGTGCCTGTCGATCCCGGAAGCGTACGGCGGCATGGGCGGCGACTACCGCCACGAGGTGATCCTGATGGAGCGCCTGGGGCTGCAGGGCGTCGACGGCTTCGGCGCCTCGCTGCACAACGCCATCGTCGCGCCGTACATCCTGCACTACGGCACCGAGGAGCAGCGCCACCGCTGGCTGCCGAAGCTGGCCACCGGCGAGCTGGTGGCGGCTATCGCCATGACCGAGCCGGGCGCAGGCTCCGACCTGCAGGGCATCAAGACCACCGCCCTGAAGGCCGGCGACGACTATGTCATCAACGGCTCCAAGACCTTCATCACCAACGGCCAGACCGCCAACCTGATCTGCGTGGTGTGCAAGACCGACCCGGCGCAGGGCGCGCGCGGCACCTCCCTCGTGATGGTGGAGACCGATGGCGCGGCCGGCTTCGAGCGCGGCCGCAACCTCGACAAGCTGGGCCAGGAGGCGGCCGACACCTCCGAGCTGTTCTTCAACGACGTGCGCGTGCCGGCCGCCAACGTGCTGGGCGGCGACGAGGGCCAGGGCTTCTTCCAGCTGATGAACCAGCTGCCGCAGGAGCGGCTGAACATCGCCGTCCAGGGCATGGCCTCGATCGAGCGGGCGCTGGAGCTGACCATCGCCTACGTCAAGGAACGCCAGGCCTTCGGCAAGAAGATCATCGATTTCCAGAACACCCAGTTCAAGCTGGCCGAGTGCAAGACCGAGGCCACGGTGGCGCGGGTGTTCGTCAACTGGGCGATCGGCGAGCACCTCAAGGGCCAGCTCGACGCCGCCAAGGCGTCGATGGCCAAGTACTGGGTCTCCGACCTGGAGAACAAGATCATCGACGAGTGCCTGCAGCTGTTCGGCGGCTTCGGCTACATGGACGAGTACCCGATCAGCCGCATGTACCGCGACAGCCGCGTGCAGCGGATCTACGGCGGGACGAACGAGATCATGAAGGTGCTGATCTCGCGGACGCTTTAGCGATCTCTCCCTCTTCCATCGTCACCCCGGACAAGCGCGAAGCGCGCCGATCCGGGGCCAGCGGTCCCGCAACTTAGATGGTGTCCAGCAGAGCACTGCCCGTCGGCGCGCTTCTCTCGTTCGTCTATGGAGCGGCGCGGCTGGCCCCGGGTCTTCGCTGCGCTCCGCCCGGGGTGACGAGAGAGAGAGCGTGGCTGCGAGCGCCCGCCCGCGCTAAACCCCCACACCATGAGCACCTATCACGCCACCATCGCCTGGGCCTTCGCGGGCGAGGATTTCCTGAAGCATCGCTACAGCCGCGAGCATACGGTGACCTTCGAGCATGGGACCGTCGTGCCGGGCTCGGCCTCGCCGCACATCGTGCGCGCGCCGTGGTCGCGGGCCGACGCCATGGATCCGGAGGCGGCGTTCACCGCTGCGCTCAGCCAGTGCCACATGCTGTGGTTCCTGGACGTCGCCGCGCGGGGCGGGTTTTCCGTGACGTCCTATCGCGACGAGGCGGAGGGGACCCTCGACAAGCGCGCCGACGGCAAGCTGGTGATGACCCGCGTCGTGCTGCGCCCGGCCGCGACGTTCGCAGGCAGGGCGCCGACGGCGGAAGAACTGGCCCACCTGCACCACCGCGCCCACGAGGAATGCTTCCTGGCCAATTCGGTGACCAGCGAGGTGGTGGTCGAGCCGCGGTGACGGCTGGGCCGGCGCAGCCCCTCACCTTCCCACGCCCTGGCGGGCGCGGGCCCCTTCCTCTCCCTTAAGGGAGAGGAAATTCACCCAGCGCCGGCCGAGTCCACCTCTCCCTGCAGGGAGAGGGAGGGGCCCGATCGCGCAGCGATTGGGAGGGTGAGGGGCCGCGCCGAAGCGCCGGCGACCTAAGCCTTGTTGACGCTGTTGGCCTTGATCCGCGCGGCGCCGCGGGCGTCGAGGTCCTGGCGGGTGGACGAGAGCATCGTCGGGCCCCGCAGGCTGGCGTTCACCGCATCGATGCCGGCGCCCTTCGCGCCCGGGGCCTTGGCGTACAGATAGCGCAGCGACAGCCGCTCGTTGTCGGCGGCGTCGGGCTGGGTGCCGTGCAGGGTGCAGGCGTGCCACATGGCGGCATAGCCGGCATCGCCCACCAGCAGCTTCTGCGTGGTCTGCGCCCAGCCGCCCTTGCCGTCGCGATACAGCCAGCCGCGGTCGTTCTTTTCCAGGTCGTGCGGGAACACCGTGGCCCCCAGCACATGGCTGTCCTCCAGCAGGAAAAGCGGCGCGTCGTGGCGCGTGACCGGGTGGATGTAGACGTACAGGGTGATGAAGTCGGCTTCGCGGTCCTTGAAGTCGATCAGGTCCTGGTGGAAGTCGATGCCGTAGAAATAGGTCACGTCCCGGTACTGCGGCTTCACATAGGCGCCCAGGTTGTTGACCGGATTGTCGGTGATGCGGGCCTTCAGCCAGGCGGGCACGGACCTGGCCGGCACGCCGCACACCACCTTGCGGTTCATCAGCTCGTAGCCGGGGCCGAGCACCTCGGTCAGGCCGGCGACGATGCCGGGGTCCTGTTCGACGAAGGCCAGGTCCTCGTCCAGGCCCTCCAGCAGGTTGCGGCCGGGCTTGGGGTTGACGCCGGTGTACTGCGGGTCGGCGTCGAACGCGGCTTCGGTCAGGAACAGGGAGTGATCCCAGTCGCGCGTCGCCTTCAGCTTGGCCAGCAGCCGGTCGGCGGCGACCGGGTCCACCCCGCCCGGGAACACGTGGTAGCCGTGGTCGATGAAGTCGCGGGTGGCGGTCGAGGCGGCGGCGGCGTCGATCTTGCGGGCGGTGGCGGCCATGGCGGCGCTCTCTTCGATGTCAGTCCTCCAGCACTGAACCGGTTCGGTTAACGAACGCCTGCGCCGGCCGCCAGCCATGACGCCGCACGCCGCCGCAGGGCGTCCATGTCCTTCAGCTCGCACTCCCAGACCGTCTCCACCCGCCAGCCCGCGGCCTGCAGCGCGGCGCGGTGGGCCGTGTCGCGCTCGCGGTTGCGGCCGACCTTGCCCAGCCAGTAGTCGCGGTTGGCCTTGGGCACGCGGGCCCCGCGGGCGCAGTCGTGGCCGTGCCAGAAGCAGCCGTGCACGAACACCACCAGCCGCCGCCCGGGCAGGACGATGTCCGGCTTTCCCGGCAGGTCGGCGCGATGCAGCCGGTAGCGCGCGCCCAGCGACGTCAGCAGCCGCCGCACCTTCAGCTCCGGCGTCGTGTCGCGGCCCTTCACCCGGCGCATCACCGCCGAGCGCTTCTCGGCGCCGTAGACGTCGGTGGCGCTGCCAGGAAGCGGCTGCGGCCGGCTCACAGGCCTTCGAACAGGGCCGTCGACAGATAGCGCTCGGCGAAGCTGGGGATGATGGCGACGATGGTCTTGCCGGCCATGTCGTCGCGCGCGGCCACGTCGAAGGCCGCGGTCAGGGCCGCGCCGGACGAGATGCCCACCGGCACGCCCTCGATGCGGCCGCACTTGCGGGCCATGTCCAGCGCATCCTCGTTGGACACCTGCACGATCTCGTCCATCACCCCGCGGTCGAGAATGGCGGGCACGAAGCCGGCGCCGATGCCCTGGATCTTGTGCGGCCCCGGCGCGCCGCCGGACAGCACCGGCGAGGCGGTGGGCTCGACGGCGATCATCCGCACCGACGGCTTGCGCGCCTTCAGCACCTGGCCGACCCCGGTGATCGTGCCGCCGGTGCCCACGCCGGAGACCACGGCGTCCACCGCCCCGGCGGTGTCGTTCCAGATCTCCTCGGCGGTAGAGACCCTATGGATCGCCGGGTTGGCGGCGTTCTCGAACTGCTGCGGCATGACGCTGCCGGGGATTTCCTCCAGCAGTTCGCGGGCGCGCGCCACGGCGCCGGCCATGCCCCGCTCGGCCGGGGTCAGCTCCAGCTTCGCGCCCAGCAGCACCAGCATCTTGCGCCGCTCTATCGACATGCTCTCGGGCATCACCAGGATCAGCTTCAACCCCTTGGCCGCGGCGACGAAGGCCAGGGCGATGCCGGTGTTGCCGCTGGTCGGCTCGACGATGGTCGAGCCCTCCTGGATCAGGCCCTTGGCCTCCAGCGCCTCGATCATGGCCACGCCGATGCGGTCCTTCACCGAGCCGATCGGGTTGAAGAACTCCAGCTTGGCCAGCACCGTGGCCTTGGGCTTCAATAGCGCGGTCAGCCGCGGCAGGCGGATGAGCGGGGTATCGCCGATGGTGTCGATGATGGAGTCGTAGATCTTGCCGCGACCCGCGCGCGCGTGGCGGGCGGCGTCGTACTCGTGGGCGGCGGAATCCATGGGTGGGGTCTCGCGGGTGGGGTTGGTCGCTTCGGCCGCCAACTTAGGCCGGTGAAGGGATTTGGGAAGCGGTCTTATTCCGCCGCGATCAGCCCGGGACCCGGCGCCAGCAGGGGCTCCAGGATGGTCTCGGCCAGCCAGCGCACCACCGGCACCGCCACGCCGTCGCCCGCCACCATCAGCGCCGTCGTGGTCCGGGCCGGCAGGCGATAGCTCTCCGGCAGGCCCATCAGCCGGGCCGCTTCTCGGCCGGTGATCAGCCGGGTGCGGACCTGGTCGCCCTCCACCAGCATCAGCGTCTGGCGCGAGGAGCCGCCGCGCGGCGTGCGCAGGCATCCGGCCAGGCCGTCGAAGCGCACTTCCGCCCGCTGCTGGCCGCCGCGGGTGCGGCGGAACACGGCGCCCACCTGCCGCCGTCCGGAGCGACGCGCCGCCTCGAGCTTGCCGCGGTTGCGATCGTCCAGCAGGCCGAGCACGTGGGCGGTGGTCGCCGGCGGATGCCAGGCCACCGCCTCGTCCGGCTCCAGCAGCGCGGCCAGGTCGGTGTTGCGCCGTCCCGCGCCGGGCTCCGGCCAGGCGACCCACAGCCGGCGCAGGGCCGCCGGCAGGCGCGCGAACGCCTCGCCGACCATCGGCCGCTCTTCGCGGCCGCGCGGCAGGTGCGGCGGCGGTTCGCGCGTGGCGATCACCAGCACCCGGCGCCGCGACTGCGGCAGGAACCGCGCCGCATCCGTCTCGATCGCGCCGAAGGCATAGCCCCGGTCCGCCAGGGCCTGGCAGAGGGCCGTGAAGTCGGCGCCCCCATGCGAGGTCAACAGCCCGACCACGTTTTCGATGACGATCGCCCGCGGGGCGCGGTCCTCGGCGTCCAGCGCCTGCATCAGCCGCCAGAAGCCGAAGAAGGCCGAGGACCGGCCCCCCTTCAGGCCGGCGCGCTGGCCCGCCAGGCTGAAGTCCTGGCAGGGGCTGGAGGCCCAGGCGAGATCGGCGCGGCCCGGCAGGTCGGCGCTCGACAGCGCCCAGACGTCGCCTTCCTTCAGGTCGTCGCCGCCGAAGTTGTCGCGATAGGTGCGCGCCTTGGCGGCATCGAAGTCGTTGGCGAACAGGCAGTCCCACCCCTCGCCCAGGCCCAGCCGGGCCATGCCGCCGCCGGCGAAGAACTCGTAGAAGGTGAGGGGCGCCCGACTCATTGCAGGGCGACCTTAAGGCCAGTCGCGGCGCCGGTGAATCCGGGCGTGACGTCGCGGCGCCCGCCGGGTGATGCTTGACGCTCCCGCAGGCGGGGTCCACGCTTTTCTGAACAGCGATAAGCGCGAAAAAGGGAGGCGGCGATGGAGCGCGCCTATGATCTCGTGATCCGCGGCGGGCGGGTCTACGACGGCTCGGGCGGCGAGGCCCGGGAAGCCGACGTCGCGGTGAAGGACGGGCGCATCGCGGCGGTCGGACGGGTGTCCGGCGCCGGCGCCGAGGAGATCGACGCCCGCGGCCATATCGTCACCCCCGGTTTCGTCGACATCCACACCCACTACGACGGCCAGGCCACCTGGGACCAGCGCATGCAGCCCTCGTCCTGGCATGGGGTGACCACGGTGCTGATGGGCAACTGCGGCGTGGGCTTCGCCCCCTGCCGCACCGAGGACCACGACCGGCTGGTCCGGCTGATGGAAGGGGTGGAGGACATCCCGTTCCCGGTGCTGAGCCAGGGCCTGCCGTGGAACTGGACCTCCTATCCGGACTACCTCGACAGCCTGCAGAACCGCCGCTTCGACGTCGACATCGCCAGCCAGCTGCCGCACGCCGCCCTGCGGGTGTTCGTGATGGGCGAGCGCGGCGCCAACCGCGAACCGGCGACGCCGGCCGACATCGCCGCCATGGCCGCCATTGCCCAGCGGGCCGCGGAGGCCGGGGCGCTGGGCTTCTCCACCTCGCGCACGCTCAACCACCGCACCAGCGACGGCCAGCCGACGCCGACCCTGACGGCCGGCGAGGACGAGCTGACCGGCATCGCCCTGGGCCTCAAGGCGGCCGGCCGCGGCGCCCTGCAGGTGGTCTCCGACTTCGCCGATCCCGAGGCCGAGTTCGCCATGCTGCGCCGCGTGGTGCAGGCCTCCGGCCGGCCGATGTCGTTCTCGCTGATCCAGAGCCCGCTGAACGGCGAAGCCTACAAGACCCTGCTCGCGGCGGTGGAGGACGCGGTCGCCGCCGGCCTGCAGATCAAGGCGCAGGTGGCCGCCCGACCGGTGGGCGTGCTGCTGGGGCTGGAGCTGACGGTCAATCCGTTCAGCCAGTACCCTGTATATAAGGAGATCGCCGCGCTGGGCCTCGCCGAGCGGGTGGCGCGGCTTTCCGACCCGGACTTCCGGCGACGGCTGTTCGACAGCCGGCCGGAGGCGGTGCGCGGGGCCGGCGGCGGCCTTGGCCGCATGCACATCCTGGCCGAGATCCCGGACTATGAGCCGGACGAGTCCAGCACCGTCACCGCCATCGCCGCGCGCACCGGCCGCTCGGCCGAGGACGTGGCCCTGGACCACATGCTGCAGAACGGCGGGCGCGGCATGCTGTACGTGCCGTTCCTGAACTACACCTACGGCAACCTCGATCCGGCCTACGCCATGCTGACGCACAAGGACACCGTGCCCGGCCTGTCGGACGGCGGGGCGCACGTGGGCATGATCTGCGACGGCTCCTTCCCCACCACCATGCTCACCCACTGGACGCGCGACCGCACGCGCGGGCCGAAGCTGCCGCTGGAACAGGTGATCAGCCAGCAGGCCCGCGACACCGCCCGCACCGTCGGCCTGTACGATCGCGGCCTGATCGCGCCCGGCTATCGGGCCGACCTCAACGTCATCGACTACGACAACCTGACCCTGTTCGCCCCGCAGGTGGCCTACGACCTGCCGGCGGGCGGCCGGCGGCTGATCCAGCGGGCCAAGGGCTATGTCGCCACCCTGGTGGCCGGCCAGGTGACCTACCGCGACGGCGAACCGACCGACGCCCTGCCGGGCCGGCTGCTGCGCGGCGCCCAGGCCGCGCCCGTGGCCCAGGCCGCCGAATAGACTGGAGCAGACGATGACCCTCGAAGCGCTCGAAACCGGCTGCGAATGGCGCGCCGAGGACGTCGCAGATCCGGCGCTGTGGACGGAATACCTGAGCCCCAAAGAGGTGGACGAGATCGACCTCGCGATCCTGGAGGCGCGGCGCAAGTCCGACGACTTCCTGCAGATCGGCAAGGATGACTTCCCGCTGCCGACGCTTGGCCCCCGGCTGAAGCAGATCGAGGCCGAACTGATGACCGGCCGCGGCTTCGTGCTGATCCGCGGCCTGCCGCGCGAGCGCTACGACAACGACGAGATGTGCCTGGCCTACTGGGGCCTTGGCGCGCACCTCGGCCGGCCCTGGCCGCAGAATCACTACGGCCACCTGCTGGGCGACGTCACCGACCAGGGCAAGCTGCCGGGCGACCCGACCGCGCGGGGCAACGAACTGGGCCAGATCGGCCTCGACTTCCACTGCGACGGCTCGGACCTGGTGGGGCTCTTGTGCCTGCAGACCGGTGTCTCCGGTGGCCGCTCGGCGGTGTGCAACTCGGTGGCCCTGCACAACGATCTCGTGCGCGAGCGGCCGGACCTGGCGGCGGAGCTGTACAAGCCGCAGCCCTACGACATGCGCGGCGAACAGGCGCCCGGCAAGCGCGGCTGGTACGAGCTGCCGGTGTTCACCAACCACAAGGGCCGGCTCTTCATCCGGCTGATCGCGGCCTACATCCACGCCTCGCAGCGGCACGCCGACGCCCCGCGCCTGACCGAGGCGGCCAAGGAAGCCCTGGACTGGATGCACGCGCGCGCCGAGAGCGGCGCCTACAGCGTCACCATGGACTTCGAGCCCGGCGACATGCAGTTCATCAACAACTACCACGTGCTGCACGGCCGCGAGCCGTATGAGGACGACCGCGACGCCGGGAAGATCCGCCACCTGAAGCGGCTGTGGCTGGAAACCGACGCCCTCACCGACCGCCCGGCCTATTTCCGCAACAACATCTCCAGCCACTGGGCCGACCGCAAGGTGATCAGCCGGCTCGACGCGGTGAACTGAGGCCGCGCCGCCACTCCCATCTATCTGTCATCCCGGACGGCGCGCAGCGACGATCCGGGACCGCCGGAAGCGCTAAGGATCGCAGGCCGTGGCGAGCGCGGGCGCTTTCCGCGGTCCCGGATATCCGCTGCGTGGATTCCGCGATGACAGAAGAAGAGAAGGCCCCGTCTATTCCCCGAACGTGTCGCCCGGGGTCAGGGGCGCCAGGCGGATCAGCCGGCTGTCCTCGACGCCGGCGGTGCGGTGCTTGACGTGTTCGCGGTATTCCGGGTCGGTGACCATGGCCAGGAAGGCGCCGGCGCTGGGGTACTCGGCGATGAAGGCCAGGTCCCAGCGCTCGTCGGTCGGGCCGGTGACCACGGTCTCCGGACGCCCGGCCCAGATCTGCCGCCCGCCCACCCGGGCGAACACCGGCCCGCTGGTGCGGCCGTAGGCGCGGTAGGCGTCGAGCCCGGTCAGGTCCTTGCCGTGGTCGGGGTGGCCCGGCGGATAGTCGGCCTTCGGCCTCAGGCGGATCAGGTTCAGCATCTGGATCGGCGTGTCGCGCGGCAGCGCCTTGAAGGCGTCGAACTGCGCGCGGGTCGGGTCGATGGAGCCGGTCTGCTCGGTCATGGGCGTTCTCCTGGGGCGTCCTCCTGCGGCGCGGCGCGGCCCTCGCGTCCGCGGCCTTCCGTCGCAACCCGGTTAACCGTTTCTCACCACAAGCGCGATAGGCATGGGCGCCAATGATCCTCACGGTGTGCATCGCTCTGTTCGGCGCCGCCCTCGGCGCCTTCCTGCGGCCCCGGGTGCTGGCCGTCATGCTGGCCGCCGGGGTGTCGGCCGGCGTCCGGGCCGGCCCGCAGTTCATCGGCCAGCTGGCCGGCGGGCGTGAGGATGCCGACAGCTGGGCCGGCGCGATGCTGCGGTATTTCGAATCACCCTTCACCAGCTACCTGGTGCTGATCATCGCCGGGGCCGGCGCGGCGCTGTTCGCCGCCTTGCTGTGCCTGTTCCTGGAAGAGAAGCCTGCCGAACCGTTCTGGCTGCCCAAGGAGGGCGATGTGCGCCGCCGGGGCCGTGACGGACGCTACGTCAGGGCCACGGGCATGATTGAGGAGCGCTCCATCCACAACCGGGCGGAAGCGCGCGTGCGCGCCGCCTTCGAGCGTTGAGAGAATTGACAGACTTTTGGCGTCACTAGAAAAACTCGGATGTTTGGGCTAATTAACAGTGATATCTAATCAGTGCTTAGTTCCCGGTCAGGGTCGTCGGTGGGGATATCGGCGGCAGCGTTCCCGGATCGAATGGCTGAAGTGATCCAAGCTGGTCTCCCAAGTCCCTGTTTAGTCGGAGGGTTTCTCATGAAGTTTCGTACCTGGGCGGTCTGCGCCGCTCTCTTCGTCGGCTCGGCGGGCTCCGCCCTGGCCGACACCAACTATCTCGTGAAGCTGGAGGCCCCGGTGCCGTCGGCCATGAAGTTCATGGCGGCCCACGCCATGTGGAGCTGCGTGGCCTCGACCTGCGGCTCCGGCGGCGCCCCGGAAGAGTCCCTGTCCGTGCCGGCGTGCAAGGAACTGGCCAAGAAGGTCGGTCGCATCACCTCCTACGGCGATGTCACGCACAAGCTGTCGGCGGACGAGCTGGAGAAGTGCAACACCGCGGCCGGCCACTAGAGCCCGTCAGGCGAGAGCGGCTCCGCTTTCGCCGCCCGGGCAGGCTCTAGACGTTTGAAGTAGAGCCCTTCTTCAACGGGTCAGATGATTCCATCCGACCCTGAAGGGCTCTGGTTCAGGGTGACGCAAGGTGATCTGGGGCGGCGCCGCAAGGGCCGCCCTTTTTCTTTTGCGCCGCGGCCCGCCGATCTGCGCAACACCGTTCGGAACAACGGTCTAGGCCTCGGTTGCGGCGCCCGGGATCGCATGCTATCAGGCGCGCGGCTTCGGGCTAGGGGGCTCAGCGCAGCGTCCAAAGTCCAGGTGCTTTCTCAAGCGCATTCAAGCCTTTATGTCGGGTTGGGCGTCTGCTCCAAGCCGACGTCGTGATTACACCGGGCGGATCAAAGTGGCTGACGATTCCAAGGCGACGGATGTGGGCGCGCGTTACGCGCAGGCCCTGTTCGATCTCGCCCTCGAGAACAATGAACTGGCGGCGGTCGAAGCCGATCTGAAATCCATCAAGGCGATGGCGGCCGACAGCGCCGACCTGCGCACCCTGATCCACTCCCCGGCGTTCTCCGCCGAGGACAAGGGCAAGGGCTTCGCCGCCCTCGCCGACGCGGCCGGCTTCAACGCCACCACCCGCAAGTTTCTCGGCCTGCTGGCCGCCAACCATCGCGTCTCGGCGCTGATGGGCATCATCACCTCGTTCCAGAGCCTGTCGGCCGCCTATCGCGGCGTGGTCTCCGCCGAGGTGGTCACCGCCGTGCCGATGAGCGCCGCCCAGGCCAGCGGCCTCGCCGCCGCCCTGCGCGCCAGCCTCGGCAAGGACCCCGAAATCGAGACCCGCGTCGATCCCGCCATCCTCGGCGGTGTGAAGGTGCGCGTCGGCTCCCGCCTCTACGATGCTTCGCTGAAGTCGAAGCTCGATTCCCTCAAGTTCGCCCTGAAGAGAGCGTAAGACAGACATGGACATCCGCGCCGCCGAGATTTCGGCCATCCTGAAATCCCAGATCGCCAACTTCGGCGTCGAAGCCGACGTCTCCGACGTCGGCCAGGTGCTGAGCGTGGGCGACGGCATCGCCCGCGTGTTCGGCCTCGACAAGGTCCAGGCCGGCGAAATGGTCGAGTTCCCCAAGGCCGGGGTGAAGGGCATGGCCCTGAACCTGGAAAAGGACAACGTCGGCATCGTGATCTTCGGCTCCGACAGCCAGATCTCCGAGGGCGACGAAGTGCGCCGCCTGGGCGAGATCGTGGACGTGCCGGTGGGCAAGGGTCTGCTGGGCCGGGTCGTGAACCCGCTGGGCGAGCCGATCGACGGCAAGGGTCCGATCGTCAGCGACGAGCGTCGCCGGGTGGACGTCAAGGCCCCGGGGATCATCCCGCGCAAGTCGGTGCACGAACCGGTGCAGACCGGCCTGAAGGCGATCGATGCCCTGATCCCGGTGGGCCGCGGCCAGCGCGAGCTGATCATCGGCGACCGTCAGACCGGCAAGACCGCCGTCGCCATCGACACCATCCTGAACCAGAAGGCGGTGAACGCGGGCACGGACGAGAGCGCCAAGCTCTACTGCATCTACGTCGCCATCGGTCAGAAGCGCTCCACGGTCGCCCAGATCGTCAAGACGCTCGAAGAGAACGGCGCGCTGGACTACACCATCGTCGTGTCGGCCACAGCTTCCGAGCCGGCCCCGCTGCAGTTCCTGGCCCCGTTCGCCGGCTGCGCCATGGGCGAGTACTTCCGTGACAACGGCATGCACGCCCTGATCATCTACGACGACCTTTCCAAGCAGGCCGTCGCCTACCGCCAGATGTCGCTGCTGCTGCGCCGCCCGCCGGGCCGCGAAGCCTATCCGGGCGACGTGTTCTACCTGCACTCGCGCCTGCTGGAGCGCGCCGCGAAGCTGAACGCCGACTACGGCTCGGGTTCGCTGACCGCCCTGCCGCTGATCGAGACCCAGGCCAACGACGTGTCGGCCTACATCCCCACCAACGTGATCTCGATCACCGACGGCCAGATCTTCCTGGAAACCGACCTGTTCTACCAGGGCATCCGCCCGGCGGTGAACGTCGGCATCAGCGTCAGCCGCGTGGGCTCCTCGGCCCAGATCAAGGCCATGAAGCAGGTGACCGGCCCGCTGAAGGGCGAACTGGCGCAGTACCGGGAAATGGCCGCCTTCGCCAAGTTCGGCTCCGACCTCGACGCCTCGACCCAGCGCCTGCTGGCCCGCGGCGAGCGCCTGACCGAGCTCTTGAAGCAGCCGCAGTACGCGCCGCTGGCGGTGGAAGAGCAGGTCTGCGTGATCTACGCCGGCACCCGCGGCTATCTGGACAAGATCCCGACCAGCGCGGTGGGCCGCTTCCAGCAGGAACTGCTGAGCCGGCTGCACAGCCAGCACGCCGGCCTGCTGGACGGCATCCGCACCAAGAAGGAGCTGGGCGCCGACCTGGAAGCCGAGCTGAAGACCGTCCTGGAGACCTTCTCCAGCACCTTCGCTTAAGGACGGCCGGAAACGCACTGAGCCATGGCCAGCCTCAAGGAACTGCGCAACCGGATTGCGAGCCTGCAGTCCACGCAGAAGATCACCAAGGCGATGCAGATGGTCGCGGCCGCCAAGTTGCGCCGCGCCCAGGACGCCGCCCAGAGCGCCCGGCCGTACGCCGCGCGGATGGCTGGCGTGCTCGCCAACCTCGCCGCCGGCGTCTCCGGACCCGGCGCGCCCAAGCTGCTGGTGGGCACCGGCTCCGACCAGAAGCAGCTGGTCGTGGTCGCCACCGCCGACCGCGGCCTGGCGGGGGGCTTCAACTCCTCGATCGTGCGCCTGGCGCGCGAGCGCATCGCCAGCCTGATCGCCGCCGGCAAGGACGTGCGGATCATCGTCGTCGGCCGCAAGGCGCGCGACCAGCTGCGCCGCTTCTACGGTGACCGCTACGTCGCCGTGTTCGAAGCCGGCGTGCCGTCGCTCGCCAGCGCCCAGCCGGTGGCCGACAAGATCTCCGAGCTGTTCGAGGCCGGCGAAGCCGACGTCGTCACCCTGATCTACAGCCGCTTCCGCTCGGTGGTCGCCCAGATCCCGACCGTGCGCCAGCTGATCCCGGCGGAAGTCGAGGGCGGCGGCGCGAAGGTCGACCTCAAGGGCGCCGGCTACGAATACGAGCCGGACGAGGAGACCATCCTCGCCACCCTCCTGCCGCGCAACATCACCGTCCAGGTGCTGGCCGCGATGCTGGAGAACCAGGCCGGCTTCTTCGCCGCCCAGATGAGCGCGATGGACAACGCCACGCGCAACGCGGGCGACATGATCAATTCGCTGAACATCATCAAGAACCGCACCCGCCAGGCGCAGATCACCAAGGAGCTGATCGAGATCATCTCCGGCGCCGAAGCGATCTAGAATTCCGAAGGAAGAGAGTTAGACCATGGCCACCGCCGCCGCCGCCAAGAAGCCCGCCGCTCCCCGGAAGGCTCCCGCCAAGTCCGCGGGCGCCGCCGCCGCGCCGATCGACACCGCCGGCCAGCCCAAGGGCCGCATCTCCCAGGTCATCGGCGCCGTCGTCGACGTCGAGTTCGACGGCCACCTGCCGGCGATCCTCTCGGCCCTGGAAACCTCCAACACCGACCAGCGGACCGGCGAAGCCTTCCGCCTGGTGCTGGAAGTCGCCCAGCACCTGGGTGAGAACACCGTGCGCACCATCGCCATGGACACCACCGAAGGCCTGACCCGCGGCCAGGAAGTGGTCGACACGGGCGCCTCGATCATGGTGCCGGTGGGTCCTGCGACCCTCGGCCGGATCATGAACGTGATCGGCGAGCCGATCGACCAGGCCGGCCCGATCGGCACCGAGCTGCGCGCCTCGATCCACCGCGACGCCCCGTCCTTCGCCGAGCAGTCGACCCAGGCCGAAGTGCTGGTCACGGGCATCAAGGTCATCGACCTGCTCTGCCCCTACACCAAGGGCGGCAAGATCGGCCTGTTCGGCGGCGCCGGCGTGGGCAAGACCGTGACCATGCAGGAGCTGATCAACAACATCGCCAAGGTGTACGGCGGCTACTCGGTGCTGGCGGGCGTCGGTGAACGCACCCGCGAAGGCAACGACCTGTACCACGAGATGATCGAGTCCAAGGTGAACGTGGACCCGAAGGAAAACAACGGCTCGACCGAAGGCTCGCGCTGCGCCCTGGTCTACGGCCAGATGAACGAACCCCCGGGCGCCCGCGCCCGCGTGGCCCTGACCGGCCTGGCTCAGGCGGAGTACTTCCGCGACCAGGAAGGCAAGGACGTGCTGCTGTTCATCGACAACATCTTCCGCTTCACCCAGGCCGGCTCGGAAGTGTCGGCGCTGCTGGGCCGGATCCCCTCGGCGGTGGGCTATCAGCCGACGCTGGCCACGGAGATGGGCAACCTGCAGGAGCGCATCACCTCCACCAACAAGGGGTCGATCACCTCGGTGCAGGCCATCTACGTGCCCGCCGACGACCTGACCGACCCGGCCCCGGCCACCTCCTTCGCCCACCTGGACGCGACGACCGTGCTGAGCCGCGACATCGCCGCCCAGGGCATCTTCCCGGCCATCGACCCGCTGGACTCCACCTCGCGGATCCTCGACCCGCTGGTGATCGGCGAAGAGCACTACACCGTCGCCCGCCGCGTGCAGGAGATCCTGCAGCAGTACAAGGCGCTGAAGGACATCATCGCCATCCTGGGCATGGACGAGCTGTCCGAAGAGGACAAGCTGACCGTCGCCCGCGCGCGCAAGCTGTCGCGCTTCCTGTCGCAGCCGTTCAACGTCGCCGAAGTGTTCACCAACACCCCCGGCGTCATCGTGCCGCTGGAAGACACCATCCGCTCGTTCAAGGCGGTGTGCGACGGCGAGTACGACCACCTGCCGGAAGCCGCCTTCTTCAACGTCGGCACCATCGAAGACGCGGTGGCCAAGGCCGAAAAGCTGGCCGCGGAGGCTTAATTGGCTGCCAAGCTGCACTTCTCGCTGGTCTCGCCGGAACGTGAACTGTTCTCCGGCGAGGTCGACCAGGTGGACGCCCCCGGCTCCGAAGGCGACTTCGGGGTCCTGGCCGGTCATGCGCCGTTCATGACCGCCCTGAAAGAAGGGCGGGTGACCGTGTACAACGAAAGCCAGAAGAAGGTTTACGAGGTGCGCGGCGGCTTCGCCGACGTCACGCCGGAAGGGTTCACCATTCTGGCGGAACAAGCGGCGGAAGTGGTCTAGTCGCCTCGCCCGGACGGGATTCCCTGGCTAAGACGGGTGCGACGGAGTTAACAGCTAAGGCTGTCGGCGACGACGGCCGCACGCGAGCTTAGGGAAGACGAACCGAAATGCGCCTGGCGCTCTTCAACGCGATCGTGATCACCGCGGGCCTAGCCTCCACGGCCATGGCCCAGAGCGCCGACCCGGGCGCGACGCCGGCCCCGCCGCCTCCGCCCGCGCCGCCGCCCGCCGCCGCCCCCGCGGCGCCGACCGCGCCCGCCGCAACGGCCGCGCCCGCCACGACGTCAGCTCCTGCCGCGACCGCCCCTGCGACGACCGCGGCCCCCGCCACGGCTGCGCCCGCGACCGCCGCTCCGGGCGCCGCGACCCCGGCCGCCCCGGCCGCGGCTGAACCGCCGCCGCCGCCGCCGCCGCCTCCGCCGCCTCCCCCCCCGCCGCCTCCGCCGCCGCCCACCGATCCGGTGGCGATCGCCGAGCTGAACGTGCTGGAGAAGGTCTGCATCCCGGCCACCGAAGGCGGTGACTGGAACGCCCTGACCAAGGCGATGGGCATGCGCAAGTCGTCGCAGGACGGCTCGTGGACGCTGAAAGGCCCGAACTACAGCTTCAAGGTCAACGCGCCGGGCTCCAATCCCAACCAGTGCATCGTCGACATTCTGCAGCCGGTGAACCCGGATGCGCCGCTGGTGGTGGCGCTGCACAACTGGGCGACCTACGGCCACGGCTACACCCTGCTGCGCAACGACAAGAACACCCTGACCGGCCAGGAACTGACCACCCGCTCGTGGGAGAACAGCGCCGACGGCAAGGCCTACGCCCTGGTGTTCACCACCACGCGCAAGCCCGACGGCACGCCGCTGAAGGGGTCCACCGACGTCTCGCAGATGATCTACAGCGAGACCAAGGTCCCCTGATGAGCCCCTGGGAGGCGGCAGGGCTGGTGGGCGTGCTCACCACCCTCGTCGCCTATGCCGCCGTCCAGCTGCACCGGCTGGACGCGGTGGGCGCGCCGGCGCTGGCGATGAACTTCACCGGCTCGGCGCTGATCCTGGTGTCCCTGAGCCAGGACTTCAACCTGTCCGCCGCCCTGATCGAGGCCGCCTGGGCGGCGCTGTCGCTGTTCGGCCTGGTCCGCGCCCTGATGCGGCGACGCTGAAGGCCTCGCCCCCGTCAGGCGGCGTTGCGCGCCGACAGGGTCTCGAGCCAGTCCAGCACGCTCTGCGCCACCCGCTCCCAGCCCGGTTCGCCGGGCAGCCAGTGGCTCATCTCGTCGAACACCCGCACCTCGCCGCCCAGGCGCGCCGCCGTCTGGCGCACGGTCCCCGGCGGATGCACGGCGTCCCGGCCCCCGGCGATGGCGAGCACGGGAGTCCGCCCCGCATGGGCGGGCACCAGGGTGGTGGCGAAGGGGTCCAGCCACCAGTTCAGGGTCTCCCACAGCGCCCGGCCGCTCTCCGGCGTCATCCGCGCGAAGGCGGCCCGCCGCTCCGCCGCCGGCAGGCGGTCGAAGCTGTAGCGCCGCGCCGAGGGATAGTCGGGGTCGATGGCCATGGTCCAGTACGGGCCGAGCGCATACAGGCTGACGGCGGAAACCGCCTCCTCCAGCGTCACGCCGGTCACGCCCCAGGGCGCGGAGGGCGCCAGCAGCACCAGCGCCGCCGGCCGCACCGCGGCGGCGGCCATCTGCGCCACCAGCCCGCCCATCGAGTGGCCCAGCAGGATCGGCGCCGCGTCCAGCTCGCCGCAGAGCCTGGCGACGGCCTTGGCGTAGTCGCTCATGGAAAGCCCGGTGACGGCCCCCGGCCGCGCGCCAGGCTGATGCCCTGGCAGGTCCGGGGTGAGCACGCGGTGTCCCGCGGCCTCGAAGGGCGCCCGGAACTGGTCGAAGATCCAGCCGCCGCAGAAGGCGCCGTGGACCATCACGATGGGAGCGGGCAAACGCGGATCCTTCGAAGGTCGGCCGTCGGGGGCCGTTGGGACCTTGGCATGGCGAGGGGCCAGGTTGAAGCCTCTTCAGCCCGCAGGCGGTGCGCCGGGGCGGGACGGGGAAAGGGTCAGGGGACGGAAGGCCGCGATCACCTGTTCGTAGGCCGCCCGCTTGAAGGCCACCACCGTCTCCAGGGCGGAGTCGAGGTCGACCCAGCGCCAGGCGTCGAACTCGACCTCGCCATGCGCCTCCAGGTCGATCTCGGAATCCTCGCCGGTGAAGCGCATGGCGAACCAGGCCTGCTTCTGGCCCTTCCAGCCGCGGGCGGCCTTGGAGCCGCCGTGGTCGGCCGGGAAGGCGTAGGCGATCCAGCCTTCGGTGCGGCCGATGATTTCCGCGGAGGTGACGCCGGTCTCCTCGGCCAGTTCGCGGAACGCCGCCTCCTCCAGGGTCTCGCCGCCGTCGACGCCCCCCTGGGGGAACTGCCAGTTGAGCGGGCCGGGGGTGCGGGCGCGGCGCCCGAGCCAGACCTTGCCGTCGGGACGGATCAGCACCACCCCCACGTTGGGCCGATAGGCGCGGAGATCCTTGTCGCTCATGTGCGGCTCCGCGCGCCTACCGGCGCGCCATCACCGCCGAGGCGGGCGCCAGCTGGTAGCCGCGGGCCGAAAGCCCCTGCGCCCACTTGGCGGCGGCTTCCAGGGTGACCGGATAGGCAAAGCCGGAGCCCAGGGCGCGGCCGGTGCGGGAGGCCTGCGCCTCCAGGGCGCCGAACTGCTGCTCCACCGCCTCGGCCGAAAGCTGGGTGTCGACGATGCGGTCGGCGGAGGCGCGCGGAATGCCGCCTCCGGTTCGATTGGCCGACCCGTCATCGATGAAGGCCAGGCCGTGGTTCTTCAGCACCCCGGTGAAGCTGGTCATCGCCGTCGGCGAGCCGACGAACTTGGAGCCGAGATAGTTGGTCAGGCCGAAATAGCCGCTGGCCCGCGACATCAGCCAGTCCAGCTTGTGCGCGTTCTCGTCGCCGCGGGCGTCGGCCAGCAGGGTGTAGGGGCCCGGGTCGTTGTCCGGATAGTCCTTCGGCTCCATCGGCGCTTCCAGCAGCACCTCGTGGCCGGCGGCGCGGGCCATGTCGATCCAGGCCTGCAGCCCGTCGGCATAGGGCACGAACGACAGGGTCACCTCGGGCGGCAGGCCCTCGATCGCCTGGCGCGTCGCCTTGGCGTTGAGGCCGAGGCCGCCGATGATCAGGGCCACGCGCGGATGGCCGTCGGCGGTGAATGGGCGGGCATAGGCCTGGGCCGGCGTCACGCCGTCCGGGCCGATCACCGGCAGCGGCCCGCCGGGGCCCGGCGCGGACAGGGCGGCGATCGGCGCCGCGGGCAGGCCGGGGCCGTTGGCCAGCGGGATGGCGCCCGGGGCCGAGCCGCCGGCGCCGGGGAAGCTGATCACTGCCTGGCCGTTCATCGGCCCGGCGTCCGCGTAGCCGCGGGAGTCGTCGGAGAACTGCACCGTGGCGTCGTCCAGCGGCGCCTCGACCGCGCCGTCGGCCGGCAGGGCCTGCTTCCAGCCTGGCGGGCCGCTGGTCTCGCCCATGTGCGCCAGCGACAGGCGCACCACCGGCAGGCCGGCCTTGGGATCGCCGGTCATGGCCAGCACGCCGGTGGCCAGGGTCAGGAACAGGGCCGCCGCGGTGCCGACGCTGACGTACGGATTGGCCGCGAACACGGCGAAGGGTCCGCCGGCGGGGGCGGGAGTCGGCAGGACGGGCTTCGGCGGTGGCTTGGCGAACATTCGACGCGATTCTGGAGCGATGCCCCAGGCTCGCGGCATATAGTTAATGAAGGGGAAAACGGGGCCGCCCGGCGGCCACGAAAAAGGGCGGACAGCGCCTGCGCCGCCCGCCCAAATTGTCGCGCCGGCCTGAAAGGCCTAGTTCGGCTTCTCGCCGGCGTCCGGCTTGCCCGCCGACAGGCGCGCGGCGCGCACCGCGGCGGCGTCCGCCAGGGTGGCCGCGGGCTTGGGCAGCTTCGGCGTCGCGGCCACCGAGCCGTACTTCAGCACGTCGAGCGCGCGGGTCAGCTGGAAGTCGCCCTTCTTCTCGTCGAACGCCGCCGGCGGCGCCTCGGCGGGCTCGTGGGCGCCCTTGCGCTCCTTGCCCTCGTCGGCGTTCAGCGCGTTGTGGAAGCTGGCCTCGCTGAACTGGAACGCCTGGTTGGCGACCTGCTGGGCCTCCTCGCGGGTCTCGGCGACCTCCAGCTCCGGCGTGATGCCGGTGCGCTGGATCGAGCGGCCCGAGGGCGTGTAGTAGCGCGCCGTGGTCAGCTTCACCGCGCCGTCCAGGCCGTCGCGCAGCGGGATCACCGTCTGCACCGAGCCCTTGCCGAAGCTGGTCAGCCCGACCAGCTCGGCGCGATGGCGGTCCTGCAGGGCGCCGGCGACGATCTCGGAGGCCGAGGCCGAGCCGGAGTTGATCAGCACCACCAGGTGCGCGCCGCCGGTGATGTCGCCGTGCGGCTTGGCGTTGTAGCGCTCGATGTCCTTGGGATCGCGGCCGCGCTGCGAGACCACCTCGCCACCGTCCAGGAACAGGCCGGCGACGCCGACCGCCTGGTCCAGCAGGCCGCCGGGGTTGTTGCGCAGGTCGAGCACGAAGCCCTTCAGGTTCGGGTTCTTGGCCTTCAGCTGCTCGATCGCCGAGCGCATCTCGTCCGTGGCCTTCTCGTTGAAGCTGGACAGGCGCAGGTAGCCGTAGTCGCCCTCCATGCGGAAGGTCACCGACTTGGGCTGGATGATCTCGCGCACCAGCTTGACGTCGAAGGGATCGGTCTTCTCGCGGGCGATGGTCACGGTGACTGTCTCGCCGGCCTTGCCGCGCATCTGCTTGACGGCGTCGTTGACCGTCAGGCCCAGCACGCTCTGGCCGTTCACCGCGGTGATGTAGTCGCCGGCCTTGATGCCGGCGCGGGCCGCGGGGGTGCCGTCGATCGGCGAGATGACCTTGATCACCCCGTCCTCGCTGGTGATCTCGATGCCCAGGCCGCCGTATTCGCCGCGGGTCTGGTCCTGCATCTCCGAATAGGCGTCGGCGTTCAGGTAGTTGGAGTGCGGATCGAGCGACGAAAGCATGCCGTCCAGGGCCGCCTCGATCAGCTTCTTGTCGTCCACCGGCGTGACGTACTGGCTCTTCACCTTGTCCAGCACGTCGCCGAACAGTTCCAGCATGTGGTAGGTCTGGGCCCTGGGCTCGGGCGTCGCCCGCGCGGACTGGCTCACATAGGCCATGGACCCCGCCCCGAGGACGAAGGCCGACGCGCCGATCAGGAAGTACTTTCTCATGAGATCGCTATCACTCCCGCGCGCGCCTGAAATAAGGCGCGCAGTCTAAGATCAGCCCCACCTACCCGGAGTTAACGGCCCCTCGGGAGGGGCCCAGTATGGTCTTCGGCGTCGTCTTCGGCGACGTTCCGCTCAGCAGGCGCGACGGGTCCTTGGGAACGCCGCGTATCCGGACTTCGAGATAGAGCTCGCGAGCCGATTGTCCATCCTTCGGCATGGCTCCGACAACCTGTCCGGCCGCGACCGATTGTCCGGCGCCGACGGTCAGTTTCCCAAGTCCGGACAACACCATGTGGCATCCGCCTGACGCGCGCAAGATCACCACCTGGCCCCAGCCGTTCAAGGGTCCGGCATAGTCCACCACCGCGGCGGCCGGGCTCGAAACCGCGGCGCCGGGGGGCGGGGTGAAGGCCACGCCATGCGACCTCGTGCCGTCGGCCAGCTTGCCGTCGAAGCCGGCGCTGCGCGGCGCCGCCACCGGCGCCAGCAGGCTGGAGGGCGGCTGCTCCGGCGCCGCGCTGTCGGCGGCGACCCGCGCGCCGGGCGGCGAGAGCACCTCGGTGTCGCTCATCACCCCTTCCAGGCGGCTGCGTCGGTCCTCCTGCGCGCTCTCGGCGGCGAACAGGTCGCCATTGGCGGCGGCGGCGCGGCGGCGCACCACGGCCAGGCCCGCGGCCTCCGCCGAAAGGGTCCGCGCGCGGGCCTCCAGGGCGGGGGTGATGGCGCGGATCAGGATCGCCGCGCGGACGGAATCCTTCACCTGCCCGGGGTCGATCAGCATCGCCGGGGGCGGCTGGCGGCCATACAGCTGCAGCGCGCCCAGCAATCGGGCGAGTTCGGCGCGGTTGTGGCCGATGCGCTGGGCGAGGTCGGCCTCCTGGGCGTTCAGCACCGCCAGGCTGTGGCGGGCGTCGGCCACCCGGCTGTCGGCCTTGGGCCGGGACGGCGCCTCGCGCGCGCCCTGCGCGACCGCGAGGCCGGCGGCGGCCAGCAGAACCAGGACCAGCAGGGGGCGAGGCGAGGGCACGGCCTGCGATAGACTCCGCATCGGCCAGGCTCAATCGCGATGATAGGGCGAGCCGGCCAGGATCGACACCGCCCGATAGACCTGCTCGGCCAGCATGGCCCGCACCAGGGCGTGCGGCCAGGTCTGCGGTCCGAAGGCCAGTGTCTCGCGCGCCAGATCCAGCACCTGGGGGTCCAGCCCGTCGGCGCCGCCGATCACGAAGGCCAGTCGCCGCACCCCGTCGTCGCGCAGCCGGCCCACCCGGGCGGCGAAGGCGCGCGAGGCGTGGGCCGTTCCGTGCTCGTCGCAGGCGATCAGGTGGGCGCCGTCGGACTGGGAGCCGGCCAGCTTCGCCAGGATGGCCTCCGCTTCCGCGGCCTTGCCCGGCTTGCGCGCCTCGACCTCGACGATCTCCACCGGCCCCAGGCCCAGGGCGCGGCCGGCCGCGGTGGCGCGCTCGCAGTAGTCGCGCGCCAGAGACGCCTCGGCCATGCGGCCCAGCCGCCCGACACAGATCAGGGAGATGCGCAACGCGCGGTCCGGGCCGTGCGCCGAGCCGGGGCTAGTTGGCGGCCGCGCGCGACGGCGGCTCGACCGACCAGATCTTCTCGATGTTGTAGAAGGCGCGCACTTCCGGACGGAACAGGTGCACGATCACGTCGCCGGCGTCGATCAGCACCCAGTCGCAGTGCGGCATGCCCTCGACGCGGGCCTTGCCATAGCCCTGGTCCTTGAGCATGCGCAGCACGTGGTCGGCCATGGCGCCGACGTGACGGTGCGACCGGCCGGACGCGACGATCATCGCATCGGCGACCGAGCTCTTGTCCTTCAGGTCGATAAACACGATGTCCTGCGCCTTTTCGTCGTCAAGGCGTTGCAGGATAAGGGATTCCAGTGCGGCGACGCCGGACTGGTCCTCTTCGGAGGGCTCGTCACGGACGGGCGCCTCGTGCGCGCTCGGCGCAGGTTCACGGTTCAGCGGGATGCTCCCTCGGTGGCTCTCGCAATCGGGGACCCTATCACAGTCGGCCGTTCCGGTCAGGGGGAAACTGCGTAACGCCGATCACGATGCGGACGGGGGTGCGGGAGCCCGAAGGTTTCAACCACGAACCACACGAACCTCACGAACAAATTCACGCCAATAACCGCGCCTCCCGACGAAGGCCGGGACCCCGGAACGACGCTGCGCGGATGTCGGGAGAACCCGTTCGTGACGTTCGTGTGGTTCGTGGTTCCAAAGGATGGAAGCCACGCTCGATCCCGCCTACCGCTCCGGCGTCGGCGCCTTCGCGACCCGGGCCCGCCTCAGGGCGGTGGACGAGGTGAAGTTCAGCGGGCCGCGAAGGTAGACCCAGGCCGGGGGCTTGCGGAACGGCAGGGTCTTGGCCGCGGCCGAGGGAATGCGGGCGAAGGAGAACCGGCGGGCGGCCGGCGAAAAGCGGCTCTTCAGCGCGATCCAGGGGCGCGAGACCACGGCGACCGGGGTGGTGCGCATGATCTGCGTCCAGCCCCGCCAGCGATGGAAGGTGGCCAGGCTGTCGGCGCCCATGATCCAGACGAAATGCACCCCGGGGAAGCGGGACTTCAGGGCCCGCAGGGTGTCGATGGTGTACTGCGAGCCCAGCCGGGTCTCGGCGTCGGAGACGATCATCGACGGCCCCTCGGCGTAGCGCAGGGCGCCCCACATCCGCCGGGTCAGGGCGTCGGTCTCATGCGTCGGCTTGAGCGGATTCTGCGGCGAGACCAGCCAGATCACCCGGTCCAGGCCCAGGCGGCGCAGGGCGGTCTCCGCCACGTGCGCGTGGCCCGCGTGGGCCGGGTTGAACGAGCCGCCGTAGAGGCCGACCTTCATGCCCGGGGCCAGGTGGAAGTCCAGCCTCAGCGCCGCCGGCCGCCGCCTGGGGGTCAGTCTGGCCGGTCCGGCGAACCACATGCGCTTAAGACTTCCCCCGCGCCGGCCGGCGATCGGACGTCCGGGCCAGCTTTTTGCTCAACTTGAGCCTTACCTAGTGGGTTTTCCGCCCACGGCCAATGCGGACCCTGCGGAAGCCCGGGTGCGCCCCGTCAGGCCGGAAGGCGATGCAGCAGCGCCAGGTCGTCGGCATGGATCACCGGGCCGGCGGTGTAGCCCAGCGCCGCCTCGATGGCGTCGGACCTCAGGCCCCTGATCCGCTCGGCGTCGACGGCGTCGTAGCGCGACAGCCCGCGCGCCAGCTCCAGTCCCTTCAGGTCGCGCACGACGATCGCGTCGCCGCGGCCGAAGCGCCCTTCGACCGCGCGGATGCCGGCCGCCAGCAGGCTCTTGCCCAGCCGCAGCGCGCCGGCCGCGCCATCGTCGACCACAACCGCGCCCTGCGGGGCCAGCGAGCCGGCGATCCAGGCCTTGTATGCGGCCGCCGGCGTGGTGTGCCGCTCGAACAGGGTCGCCCGCGCGCCGTCCTCCACCGCCTGCAGCGGCGAGGGCCGCCGGCCGAGGGTGACCAGGGTGGCGCAGCCGGCGCCGGCGGCGATGCGCGCCGCCTGCAGCTTGGTGGCCATGCCGCCGCTGCCGACGCCTTCCTCGGCGTTGGCCCCGCCGCCCATGGCCATGATCTCGGGCGTCAGGTCCGGCACGTGCGGCAGGTGCCGGGCGTCCGGATCCTTGCGCGGGTCGGCGGTGTACAGGCCGTCGATGTCGGACAGCAGCACCAGCAGGTCGGCCCCCACCATCTGGCCCACGCGCGCGGCCAGCCGGTCGTTGTCGCCGTAGCGCAGCTCCTGGGTGGCGACGGTGTCGTTCTCGTTGACCACCGGGATCAGGCCGAGGTCCAGCAGGGTCTCCAGCGTGGCGCGGGCGTTCAGGAAGCGGCGGCGCACCTCGGTGTCGTCGGGGGTCAGCAGGATCTGCGCCACGCCCAGGCCGTGCGGCGCCAGGGCGCCGTCCCAGGCGGCCATCAGCAGCGCCTGTCCGGCCGCGGCGGCGGCCTGTTTCTCGGGCAGGGTCAGCGCCTTGCGCTTCAGGCCCAGGCGCCGGCGGCCCAGCGCCACCGCCCCGGACGAGACGATCACCAGCTTCTGGCCGCGGGCGCGGATGCGCGCGGCATCGGCGGCGAAGGCTTCCAGCCAGGCGTGGTCCGGCGCCCCGGCGGCGGCGTCCACCACCAGCGCCGAGCCCACCTTGACGACGATCAGCCGCGCGTCGGCCAGGCTGGTCATGGCCGCCAGGGTCCCTCGCCCCGGTCCTTGTCGATCAGCGGTTCGCCGTCCTCGTCCTGTGGGCCCGCATCGCGCGCCCGCACCCGCTGGAACGCGGCCCGCAGCAGCTCGCGCACGCCCTCGCCAGAGACGCCGGAGATCAGCGCCGGCTTCACCCCGGCCGCCGCCTCCAGCAGGGCCGCCTTTTCCGCCCGATCCTCGGGGGTCAGGGCGTCGACCTTGTTCAGCGCCAGCAGCTCCGGCTTGTCGCCCAGGCCCTCGCCATAGGCCTCCAGCTCCCCGCGGATCGTGCGCCAGGCCTCCACAGGGTCGTCCTGGGTGGCGTCCACCAGATGGATCAGCGCCGCGGTGCGTTCCAGGTGGCCCAGGAACCGCACGCCCAGGCCGGCGCCTTCCGAGGCGCCCTCGATCAGCCCCGGCACGTCCGCCAGCACGAAGCGCTCGTTGGTCGACAGGTCCACCACGCCGAGGTTGGGGGTCAGGGTGGTGAACGGATAGTCGGCGATCTTCGGCGTGGCCGCCGACACCGCCGCCAGGAAGGTCGACTTGCCGGCATTGGGCAGGCCCACCAGGCCCACGTCGGCGATCAGCTTCAGCCGCAGCCAGATGGCCTTTTCCTCGCCGGGCTGGCCGGGGTTGGCGTGCCGCGGGGCCTGGTTCACCGGGCCCTTGAAGCGGTCGTTGCCCCAGCCGCCATTGCCGCCCGACAGCAGCTTGACCCGCATGCCGGCGTGGTCGAGGTCGGCGATCAGCGTTTCCTTGTCGTCCTCCAGCACCTCGGTGCCCACCGGCACCTTCAGCACCACGTCGGCGCCGGCCGCGCCGTGGCGGTTGCGGCCCATGCCGTGGGTGCCGGTCTGGGCCTTGAAATGCTGCTGATAGCGGTAGTCGATCAGGGTGTTCAGCCCGTCGACGGCCTCGATCCAGACGTCGCCGCCGCGACCGCCGTCGCCCCCGTCCGGACCGCCGTATTCGATGAACTTCTCGCGCCGGAACGACACGGCGCCCCCGCCGCCGTCGCCGGAGCGGATATAGATCTTGCACTGGTCCAGGAACTTCATCGCGGCCTTTTGACGGAAGACGCGGCAAACGTCGAGGATTTCAAGGCTTTCCGCCCCGGGGGGCGGCCCTTCAGGCGGCCGTTCAGCTGCGCCGGACGGTGGTGATCGCCACCTCCGGGTCGAGGATCTGGCCGACCATGCCGGAGTCGGCGCCCTTGGTGGCCGAGACCGGGCTGAGCAGGATCGCCTTCACCACCTCCATGCCGGCGACCACGTGGCCGAACACGGCAAAGCCCTGGTTGTCGCCGGGCTGCTTCGGGTCGGCGTCCAGCGAGGACACGTCGCCGACGCAGATGAAGAATTCCGAGGCCGCGGTGCCGGGGGCGTAGCGCGCCATCGACACCGCGCCGTCGCGGTTGCTGAGGCCGGTCTGGGTGGTGCTCTCGTGGGCGATCGGCGGGTAGGAGCGCTTGGGATCGTTCTTGATGCCCCCCTGCACCAGGCCGGTCAGCGGCTGCGGCAGCACCTTCATGGCGCGATAGAAGCTGGCGTTGTTCAGCCGGTGAGCATCGACGTAGCGCAGGAAGTTGGCGCAGGTGACCGGCGCCTTGTCGCTGGCCAGCTCGATGACGATGTCGCCCTGGCCGGTGCTCAGGGTGACCCGCGGCAGGGCGGCGGCGGCGGGCGGCGCGGCGGCGGGCGCCGGGCCGGAGGCGCTCTGCGCCAGGGCGTGCGAGGCGGCCAGCGCGCCCGCCCCGGCGATCACGGCGCGTCGGGAAGTGCGGGACATGCGGGCCTCCTGGTGGGAAGCGGCAAGCTTTGCATCGGCATTCGCCCGCTCGCAAGCGCACGCTAGAGGCGCTCGAACTCCAGCCAGATCGGCTCGCAGTCGCCCAGGCGCTTTTCCTCGTAGCGGGTGGTGACGTGGTCCGCCGGCGGTTTGCGCCAGTCGTCGGCGCGGTCGGCCAGCCAGCCGAACGCGGGCTGGTCCAGCAGCTTGCGCAGCGTCCAGTTGGCGTAGTCCTCCCAGTCGGTGGCGAAGCGCAGGCGTCCGCCCGGCTTCAGCAGCCGCGCCGCCTCGGCCAGGAAGTCGTCCTGCACCAGCCGGCGCTTGTGATGCCGCGCCTTGGGCCAGGGGTCCGGGAACAGGATGATGATGCGGTCGACGCTGCCGTCGGGCAGGCGGCCCATCAGCTCGCGGGCGTCGCCGGGATGCAGGCGCACGTTGCGCAGGCCGCGCTCGTCGACGTGCCGCAGGGCGCTGGCCACCCCGTTGAGGAACGGCTCGGCGCCGATGAACAGGTCGCCGGGCCGCCGTTCGGCCTGCGCCGCCAGGTGCTCGCCGCCGCCGAAGCCGATCTCCAGCCAGACCTGGCCACCGGCCGCCGCCAGCGGGCGGGGATCGAACGGCGTCTCAGGCGCGCGGATCGCCGGCAGCAGGGTGTCCATCAGCGCCGCCTGGCGCGGCTTGATCGGCCGGGACTTGATCCGGCCGAAGGTGCGCAGGGGGCGGAAGTCTTCGCTCATGCCGCCTTCTAGAGCGGGATGCGGCGCGGGGGGAGGGGGCGCATCGCTTGACGGCGGCCGGGCGAGGCGCCAAACGTGACGTGAACGTTATGTTTGGACCGATCGATGGCCGAGCGACTGCGCATCGGCGCCCTGGCCGAACGGGCGGGCGTCACCTTGCGGACCATCCGCCACTACGAGGCGCTGGGGCTGATGCCGCCGGGCGAGCGGGTCGGTCGGGGCCAGCACTACTATTCGGACCAGGCCGTCCTGCGGCTGCGCAAGATCGACCAGCTCAAGGCGCTCGGCCTCAGCCTGGACGAGGTCGGCCAGGTCATCGACCTCTATTTCACCGATCCCAGCGGCGTGACCGCCAAGCGCCAGGTCCTGGCCATCCTGCGCCGGCATCTGGCGACGGCGGACGCCAGGATCGCCGCGCTGGGTCAGTTCCGCAGCGATCTCGCCGGACACATCGCGCGGTTCGAGGCCTGGCTGGCGACCCACACCGATAGCGAAGGACAAGAGCATGGCTGAGGCGATCGGATTCCTGGGCGCGGGCCTGCTGGGCTCGAAGGTGGTGGAGAACCTGCTGCAGTCGGGCCACGGCGTGCGCCTGCACAACCGCACCCGCGCCAACGCCGAACCGTTGCTGGCCAAGGGCGCCGCCTGGGCGCCGACGGCCGCGGACGCCGCCGAACCGGGCGGGGTGGTGATGTCGCTGCTGTGGGACGACGCCTCGGTGGAGGCGACCGTGGCGTCGGAGGGCTTCCTGACCCGCCTGGGGCCGGGCGGCCTGCACATTTCCATGAGCACGATCACGCCGGAGGCCTCGCAGCGCCTGGCGGCGCGCCACGCGGCGGCGGGCTGCGTCTATGTCGAGGCGCCGGTGTTCGGCCGTCCCGAACAGGCCGCGGCGCGGCAGTTGACGGCGGCGCTGGCCGGGCCGGACGCCGGTCGCGCCCGGGCCTTGCCCCTGCTCGAGGCGGGCGGCGCGGCGCGGGTGTTCGAGTTCGGCGAGGCGGTCGGCGCGGCCGCCATGGTCAAGCTGGTCGGGAACTTCCTGCTGATCTCCGCCGCCTCGTCCCTGACCGAGGCGCTCGGGGCGGCGCGCGCCAAGGGCTTCGACGCCCAGGCGATCCTCGACATGCTCACCGCCACCCTGTTCCCGTCGCCGATCTACCAGGCGTACGGCCAGGTGATCGCCGCGGGCGGCGCGGGCATGGGCGGCAGTCCGATCCCGGCCAAGGACCTCGGCCTGTTCGAGCAGACGGCGGCGGCCGGGGGCGTCGAGGCGCCGATCGCACACATGCTGCGCGGCCTGCGCGGGTAGGCTACTTGGCGCCCGACAGCTCCGGGTGGCCGTCCAGCCGGGCGCGCAGGGTGCGGTCGTAGTCCTCGGCCCGGGGCAGCAGGTCCGGACGCGAGGCGGCGAGCGCCGCCTCGAGCTGGGCGCAGCCGTCGTGCAGCATCTGGATCGCTTCCTCGACGTCGCGGCGCTGCTGTTCCAGGGCCACGATCCGCTCGCGGAACTTGCGCAGCGCCTGGGCGTTCTGCGCCGTCTCGCCGCCGGGCTTGTCGTAGAGGTCGAGGATCTCGCGGATCTCGTTCAGCGACAGCCCGACGCGCTTGCCGCGGAGGATCAGCTTCAGCCGCGCGCGGTCACGGTGCGAATACAGCCGGTTCAGCCCCTGCCGGGCCGGCGACAGCAGGCCCTTGTCCTCGTAGAAGCGCAGCGCCCGCGGCGTGCAGCCGAACTCTACGCACAGCTGGCGGATGGTGAAGGCGCGCTCGGGCCGGCGCAGTTCCAGAGCCATGAAGTCCCTCCCAGGTCGCTTGCGGGCGGCGCCTGGCGCGCCCGATTGGACCGTTCGGTCGATCCTTATCGTTGATCACCAAGCTAGGACCGGTTTCCTTTAGGGTCAACGTAAAGGCGCGCGGGGTGTCAGCTAATGCCTTTCTCTCGCCGCGATACGCCCTAGACTGGCGCCGTTGCGTCGTCGTCGGGGAGGCCGCGAACGCCATGATCCGTTTCATCTTCCGCGCCCTGGCCGCCGCGCTGGGCTTCTGGCTCGCCGCGCGCATCGTGCCGGGCGTCTATGTGGTCGAGGGCGAGAGCGGGCTGCGCAGCCTGCTGGCCGCCGGGCTTCTGCTGGGGATCGTCAATGCGATCATCCGGCCGATCCTGGTGATCCTGACCCTGCCGCTGACGGTGGTGACGCTGGGCCTGTTCCTGCTGGTGATCAACGGGATCATGGTCAAGATCGTCGACTTCTTCCTCAACGGCATAGAGATCCACGGCCTGTGGCACGCCATGCTGGTGGCGCTGATCGTCAGCCTGACGGTCTGGGTGGTCAGCTGGTTCGTCGATCCGCGCGAGGAACGCCGCGGCGCCTGAGGCCGGCGCTGGCGGCGCACCCTGAAGTGTGTTAAATCACACACTTGTCGTCAGCGAGGCGTTCATGACCCAGAGGTTCTATCCGGCGGTGCTGGAGCGGGGCGAGGGCGAGGTGATCGCCGTCTGGTTTCCCGACTTCCCAGGCTGCGTGGCCGCCGCCACCGATCAGCAGGCGGCGATCGCCAAGGCCCAGGACGCCCTGGCCGCGGCCGTGCAGGCCACGGCGGAGCGGGACGAGCCGCTGCCCGCGCCCTCGGCCTTCCAGGACGTCGAGGTTCCGGACGACACCGACTTCATCGCCCTGATCGCCATCCCCGCGACCCTGCCCAACCCCTCGGAACGGGTGAACGTCTACCTGCCCAAGGCGCTGATCGAACGCATGGACCGCAGCGCCACGGAGATGGGCATGAGCCGCTCCAGCCTGGTCGGCTTCGCCGTCAGCCGTCTGCTGGAGGGCTCGCCCGCGGCGGCGATGGCCCTGGCCAAGCGTCGAAAGTAGTTTTTCGAGACCTATGGCGCGATGTGACGGCTGAGCCTATTTCGGGAACCTCAAACCAGAAGCCCAGGAGCGCCTTCATGTCCGTCTCGCTGTACGACGTCTCGATCCCGACCTACCGCCGCACCCTGCAGAACCTGGCCAGCTTCCTGGACAAGGCCGAGGCCCACGCCAAGGCGTCCGGCGTGGACCTGTCCACCTATACCGAAGCCCGGCTGGTGGCCGACATGCATCCCTTCGTGCGCCAGATTCAGATGGCCAGCGACGCGGCCAAGGGCGGCGCGGCCCGGCTCGCCGGCGTGGAGGCGCCGAAGATGGAGGACGTGGAGACCAGCTTCCCGCAACTGCGCGAGCGCATCGCCAAGACGATCGCCTTCCTGGATACCGTCTCCAAGGCGGCCGTCGACGCCCGGTCGGGGGCGACCATCGAGCTGCCGATCCCGGGCAACACCATGATCTTCTCGGCCCCGGACTTCCTGATGCAGTTCTCGCTGCCGAACTTCTTCTTCCACGTCACCACGGCCTACGCCCTGCTGCGCGCGGCGGGCGTGCCGCTCGGCAAGATGGACTTCCTGGCGGGCGCCCAGATGGCCGCCGCCGCGGCCTGATCCTCTTCTCCCCGTCCCTCGGACATGCGCGAAGCGCACCGGTCCAGGGTGACGAAGCTGGAGATCGGCCCAAAGAAATAAGCCCCCGGCGTTTCCGCCGGGGGCTTTGCTTTTCAGCAGGTCTGGTCGACCGGACCTAGAAGTCCATGTCGCCCATGCCGCCGCCCGGCATGGCCGGCGCGGGAGCGTTCTTCTTCGGGGCCTCGACGATCGCCGCTTCCGTGGTGATCAGCAGGGCGGACACCGAGGCGGCGTCCTGCAGGGCCGTGCGGACGACCTTGGCCGGGTCGATGATGCCGGCCGCGATCAGGTCCACATACTCTTCCGTCTGGGCGTTGAAGCCGAAGGTCGGCGAGCTGTTGTCCAGGATCTTGCCGACCACGATCGAGCCTTCCACGCCGGCGTTCTCGGCGATCTGACGGATCGGGGCCTGCAGCGCGCGGCGCACGATGGCGACGCCGGCTTCCTGGTCGTCGTTGTCACCCTTCAGGCCGTCGAGGGCCTTGGTGGCCTTCAGCAGGGCGACGCCGCCGCCGGGGATGATGCCTTCTTCCACCGCAGCGCGGGTGGCGTTCAGGGCGTCATCGACGCGGTCCTTCTTTTCCTTCACTTCGACTTCGGTCGCGCCGCCGACGCGGATCACCGCAACGCCGCCGGCCAGCTTGGCCAGACGTTCCTGCAGCTTTTCCTTGTCGTAGTCCGAGGTGGTGTCCTCGATCTGACGCTTGATCTGGCCGATGCGGGCCTCAATGTCCGCCTTCTCGCCCGAACCATCGACGATGGTGGTGTCGTCCTTGGTGATCGAGACCTTCTTGGCCTTGCCCAGCATTTCCAGGCCGACGTTTTCGAGCTTGATGCCCAGGTCTTCGCTGATCAGCTGGCCGCCGGTCAGGATGGCGATGTCTTCCAGCATCGCCTTGCGGCGATCGCCGAAGCCCGGCGCCTTGACCGCCGCGACCCGCAGGCCGCCGCGCAGCTTGTTGACCACCAGGGTGGCCAGGGCTTCGCCTTCGACGTCCTCGGCGATGATCACCAGCGGACGCGAGGACTGAACCACGGCTTCCAGCACCGGCAGCAGCGGCTGCAGCGTGGACAGCTTCTTTTCGTACAGCAGGATCAGCGGGTCTTCGAGCACCGCCTCCATCTTGTCGGCGTTGGTGATGAAGTACGGCGACAGGTAGCCGCGGTCGAACTGCATCCCTTCGACGACGTCGAGTTCGGTTTCCAGGCTCTTGGCCTCTTCCACCGTGATGACGCCTTCGTTGCCGACCTTTTCCATGGCCTTGGCGATCATGTCGCCAATTTCACGGTCGCCGTTGGCCGAGATCGAACCGACCTGGGCGATTTCCTGGTTGGTGGTGACCTTCTTGGAGCTGGCCTTGATCTCTTCGACGACCTTGGCGACGGCCTTTTCGACGCCGCGCTTCAGGTCCATCGGGTTCATGCCGGCGGCCACGTACTTCAGGCCTTCGACGACGATCGCCTGGGCCAGGACGGTGGCGGTGGTGGTGCCGTCGCCGGCCTTGTCGTTGGTCTTGGAGGCGACTTCACGGATCAGCTGGGCGCCCAGGTTCTCGAACTTGTCGGACAGTTCGATTTCCTTGGCGACCGAGACGCCGTCCTTGGTCGAGCGGGGGGCGCCGAAGGACTTTTCGATCACCACGTTGCGGCCCTTGGGGCCCAGGGTCACCTTGACCGCGTTGGCCAGGATGTTGACGCCGCGGAGCATGCGGTCACGCGCGTCGGAGGAGAAATAGACGTCTTTAGCGGCCATTTTCCTGCTCTTTCTGAATGAGGATTATTGGGGGAATAGCTCGGGACGCGGAGGGCTGGACTATTCCAGCACACCCAGGACGTCGCTCTCCTTCATGATGAGGAGGTCTTCGCCTTCGAGCTTGATTTCAGTGCCGGACCATTTGCCGAACAGGATGCGATCGCCGGCCTTCAGATCCAGGGCCTGGATCTTGCCGGAGTCGTCGCGGGCGCCGGGGCCCACGGCGATCACTTCGCCTTCCTGGGGCTTTTCCTTCGCGGTGTCGGGGATGATGATCCCGCCCTTGGTCTTAGCTTCTTCCTCGACGCGGCGGACGAGGACGCGGTCGCCAAGCGGACGAAACGCCATGAGGTTTGTCTCCGTAGAGCTACGGTTGCTGTTGCTGCAGCCCCCCTCGGCCCGGCCGTTAGCAGCCGGACCCGTAGAGTGCTAACGAGGCGGCAGGTAGGTCTAAGCCGGCCCTGAGTCAAGATGAGGCGTGGCGCCTGGCCGCACCTTCGCCCACCAAAAGGGGCCAAGCGGAGCCTGCCGTCCGGCGCAAAGTCCATGGCCTCAAGCCGCGGCGGAGCCGATCCATCAGCGGAACGTGATCGCCGCCTCGCGCCAAGGACACGCTTGTTATGATTGCGTAAATCCTGCCGTGGCCCCATCGGCCTCGATGGGGAGGCTGACATGCTGCGCAATCGACACCTGAAGTTCGCACTCCTGGGCGCCGCCGCGCTGGCCGCTAGCGCCGGCTTTGCCTGGGCGGCCGACTGGAACAGCGGCGGTTCCATCGCCCTGCCCAAGGACATGGTCGCCGCCGCCAGCGCCTTTTCCGACTACATGTCCCGCGCCGCAGACGTGCGCGCCGACTTCCGCGACGGCGAGGCGGTGCACCAGAGCCTGAAGACCGGCGTGGCCTACGAACAGGTGCAGTTCGAGGCCGGGATGATCTCCTACGGCGCCCTGGTGGCCATGCAGGACCCCGGCTTCCTCGCCGGCGTGAGCCGCGCCGCCCACAGCGAGGCCGACCGCCAGGCCCTGGCCGCCCGGCTGGAGGCCGATCCGGCGCAGGTGCTGCGCCTGGACGGCGCGGACGTCGCCGCCCGCGAGGTGGAGAGCGCCCTGATGAGCCGCGCCACGCCCGTCGCCGACGCCGGCAAGGCGGTCAAGCAGGCCGCCTACGACGTCCAGCACGAAGCCTGGTCCAAGGAGCGGATCGCCAACCTGCCGGGGCGCCTGAAGGAGGTGAAGCTGCTGTCGACGTCGCCCTACCCGGGAACGGACGGCGACGGCGCGCGCCTGTCGCGGGCCATGCTGCAGCTGCCGCCGGCCGGCGGCGGCACGCCCGCCGTGTCACCGGTGGTCGCCCGCTCCCTGGCGCTCGCCGCGGTCGCCATCCTCGGCGAGGCCAAGCCTTCCGACATGCCCCAGGTGCAGCCGCTGCTCACCGAGTACTTCAGCGCCGACTGCCTGCACATGGCCAAGCTGATGCTCTACCAGTGCATGGCGGTGGCTTCGCCGCACTATGAGAACGTGTTCTGTCTGGGCCAGCACGCCCTGGCCGACACCGGCCAGTGCGTCGCCGCGGCCGTCACCGCCTCGCCCGACCGCACACCCCCGCCGCCGCGCGTGATTCTGGCTTCGACCGCGCCGGTGAAGGCGCCGCCCAAGGCCAGCCGGCATCACCACCGCCGTCACAGCTGACCCGGACGCGCCGCGCTGCTGACCTCGGCCGGTTGAAGCGGCGGCCGCGCGGGGCGATGCTGCCCGGATCGCAGCTTCCGGGAGCCTGCCATGCTGGACCACATCGGCCTGACCGCCAGCGACGTCGCGCGCGCCAAGGCCTTCTATGACACCGCCCTCGAGCCGCTCGGCATCGCCGTGATGATGCAGGTCTCCGCCGAGGAGACGGGAAGCTACGCCTTTCTCGGCTACGGTTCGGAAGGGCGGCCCTATTTCTGGGTGGGCGGCGGCCCGCAGGCGACCGGCGCGCTGCACGTGGCCTTCACCGCCAAGGACCGGGCCACGGTGGACGCCTTCTACGCGGCGGCGATGGCGGCCGGCGGGACGGACAACGGCGGCCCGGGCATCCGCGCCCACTACCACCCCAACTACTACGGCGCCTTCGTGCTCGATCCCGACGGCCACAACGTCGAGGCGGTCTGCCACCTGCCGGAATAGCCCTCTTCCCGCGCAAGCGGGGGAAGGGAGGCAGCTAAGCGCCGCCGAACGGCTGCAGCCCCGCGCCCAGCCCGCGGTAGCCCAGGCGCTCGGCATAGAGCCGGGCCCGCTCGGCCTTGGCCGGGGCGGGGTGGATGTGGCCATAGCGCGAGGCGGCGGTGAAGCGGACGTTGTCCGGCAGCTCGCCGTCCCCGGCCAGTTCACGGTCCAGCCAGGCCTCCATGTGGCCCCAGAAGTCGGGCGCCTCGCCGTTCACGTCGGTGAAGCCGTATTCCCGCGCCAGGTCGGCGACCCACAGCGCCTGGCCGGACTTGCGCCGCACCTTGGGGTCGGCGGCCAGGGCGGCGACCGCGCGTCCGAGGTAGCGGGGGCTTTCCGAGAGGCTGAAGTCGAAGTGCTCCCGGCCGGCGTCGCGCCAGTTGGCCTCGCTGACGCCGAACCGCTCCAGCATCGCCTCCGAGCGCAGGAACCCCGGCGAGACCGCCACCGCCGTCAGCCCCTTCGGCGCCAGGTCCCAGGCCATGGCGTAGGCCAGCCGGTTCACCGCCGCCTTGACGAAGTCGTAGGTGATCTGGCCGCGATAGCCGGGCTGCTCGCCGTCGGTGATCTCGACGATCAGGCCGCGGCCGGCCTCGACCATCATCGGCGCCAGGTGGCGGGCGGTGATCCAGTGGCTGAACACCGCCTGGTCGACGACGGCGCGGGCGGTGGCCATGTCCTGGGCCCAGAACGGGGCGCCCCAGTCGATCAGCTCGTCGCCGCCCCAGATGTCGTTGACCAGCACGTCCAGCCGGCCTTCCTCGGCGGCGAGCCGCGCAGCCAGGGCGGCGACCTGCGCCTCATCGGTGTGGTCGACCTGCACGGCCCGCGCCTGGCCGCCGGCGGCGACGATCATCTCGGCGGTCTCGTCGATGGTCTCCGGCCGCCCTGGGGTCGCCGCGTGGCCGCGGACGCTGCGCCCGGTGCACCAGACCCTGGCCCCGGCGGCCGCCAGCTCCAGGGCGATGCCCCGTCCGGCGCCGCGGGTCGCCCCCGCCACCAGCGCCACCTGGCCGCTCAGCGGCGTCGTACGCTCATCCATCGCCCTTCCTCCCAGCCGCCTTCCGCGTGAAAACGGCTAAAGTTCAAACCCATGGGCCATGTCGGGCGGCGAAACCGCTCACACTTTCGCCTGACAGGCTCCTGCTGGACAGTCGTTCATAAATCATGATTTACATTGATCATGCCCCGACGCAAGTCCGTCAGCGACGAAGCCGTGCTCGATGCCGCCCTGAAGGTGATGTTCCGCCACGGGCCCGCCGACTTCACCCTGGCCGACGTCACCGCCGAGGTGGGCATCGCCCCGGCCACCCTGATCCAGCGGTTCGGCGACAAGCGCAGCTTGGTGGCTGCGGCGGTGGCGCGCGACAACGAAGCCTTCTTCCGCATGCTGGACCGCCTGCCGCCGACGCCGGGACCGGCCGCGGTGATCGCCGTGTTCCGCCTGCTCACCCCCGACGTCGACGACGCCGGCCGCTTCGCCGACCAGCTGCTGTGGCTGCACCAGGACATGCGCGACCCCGACCTCAACGCCCTGGCGCGCGAGCGCTTCACGCGCCTGCACGAGGCCGTGGTCGCCCGCCTGCCACGGCTGGCGATCCCCGCCGAGAAGGCGGCTCAGCTGATCGACGCCCAATGGCAGGGCGCGCTGATCCAGTGGGGGCTCAACCGCCAGGGGCGGCTGGTGGACTACGTCACCCAGGCGCTGGCCAACTGGTTCGCCCTGGCGCGGAAGGGATAGCGGCGACGGCCTTCGCCGAGCAAGACCTCAGCCCTCGCCCCCGCAAAGCGGGGGAGAGGGTTGGGTGAGGGGGTGTTTCCATCGCCACTTTCGCTTGCCTGAGAGGGTCCGTCGCGCCGAGGGACCCCTCACCCAACCCTCTCCCCATCTGCGATGGGGAGAGGGCTTTGGCGGGGGGGGGGGCTTCGGGCGCCGCTCAGCCCTCGCGGGTCATCCGCACCAGCCGCCGGCCGCCCTCGGCGTCGAGGCCCAGCAGGCCCTCGACCTTGTCCAGGTCGACGATGAAACCGGCGCCCTTGCGTTCGGGGTCGGCGTTGCGCTCGAACTCGGGGGCGTTCTCGAACACCTGGTCGCGTTCGGCGCCCACCGCCGGCCGCGCGCGCCCGGCGAACTGCAGCATCACCCGCTGGGCCGGCGCGCGGTACATCAGGGCGACGTTGGGATTGGCGCCGATGCCGCCGGCGGTCGCGCCCTCGGCGTTGCGCGCCCAGAAGCCCAGCTGGTCGTCGGAGAACACGGCCACCGAGCCGCGGAACGACAGGCGCGGCTTGCCGGCCTCGTCCACCGAGGCGATGATCATCGGATTGCCGGCGACCAGGGCGCCGTTGACGTGTTCGCGGATCTCGTCGGTCAGCTGGATCGGCATGGTGGTCCTCGGAGGGCTTCGCGTTCGCTTCGCGGCGGTTCTGGCGCGGATGCGCGCGGCCGGCAAGCCGCCTTGCCAGGACCGACCGTCCCGGACGACAGTCGTGGGCGCGAACTACGGGAGCGGGCCATGCGGGCGCTTTCGATCATCACCGGCGCGGCGGCGGCCGTCCTGGTGCTCGCCGCGGGCCCGGCGGGCGACCTGCCTTCCCGGCTCGAGGGCCGTTACACCCACAGCTTCGCCAACGGCCTGGTGACCGGCGAGCATTTCCGCTCCACCGAGACCCTGGTCATCCTGCGCACCGCGCCGGACGCCGCCTGGGTCGATGCGCATCTGGAATTCTTCAACGGCCACGAATGCAACATCAGCGGCGTGGCGGACGCGCGGGGCGAGGCCCTGGTGCTGAAATCCGGCGACGACGAGCTCAGCCGCTGCACCCTGGCCATCGGTCCCGGCGCCGGCAAGGATCGCGGCAAGCTGGTGTTCGTCGCCGACGGCACGGGCTGCAACTACTACTGCGGCGCGCGGGGATCGCTGGACGGCGCCGCCTTCGCCGCCGCCAGCCGCCGGCCCCTCACCCCGGCCCAGCGCCGCAAGATCGTCGCGGGGGACGACTACAAGGCCGCCCTCACCGCGCACGCGGCCGGCAAGCCGGCCCCGGCGTGAGAGGATAATCTCCACCCCCTCCGGCGAAGCGCTCAGCTTCACCCCTTCACCGTCATCCCCGGGGCGTCAGTCCCGGGGATCCATGAACACGTGAGGCAAAGTCGCGAGCGGCAGCGGAGCGTCGCAAAGCGGCTGCCGTCCCATCGTGGCGCGCCCTTCGAAGCGCGCCAATCGTTCTCACGCGTGCATGGACCCTCGGGACTGACGCCCGAGGGTGACGGCAGGAGGAAGCGAGACCTCGCGTTCACTGGAGTGCAGCCGCTGGAGCTCCGAACGGAACCCCAGCGGAGCGCCGTCTAGGCCACCACCCGGTTGTCCTCGTCGGCGAAGAACACCTCGCCGGCGTGGTCGGCCAGGTCCTGGGCGGTCCAGGGGGCGGTGGGGTTGAAGCCCTTGGTCTGCAGCATCTTGATCTCGCGCACCCCGCGCGAGGAGACGCCCAGCACCTTGCCGGACTGGTCGCCCGACAGGTCGGAGACCATGTACAGCACCCCGGGCGCGATGCGCTCGGGCAGGCTCATGGGATCCGGCTCGCGGTCCTTGCGGCCCGGCAGGTCGGAGGTCATGCGGGTGAAGGCGCCCGGCGCCAGGCCCCACACGCGGATGCCGTACTTGCGCCCCTCGATCGAGAGCACGCGCATGAAGCCATAGATGCCGGCCTTGGCCGCGCCGTAGTTCGACTGGCCGAAGTTGCCGTACAGGCCCGAGGTCGACGAGGTCATGACGATGACCCCCTTCACCTGGTTGTCCTTGAAGTAGTTCCACACCGGCATGGTGCAGCAGTAGGTCCCCTTCAGGTGCACCTTCACCACGGCGTCCCAGTCGGCTTCCGAGGTGTTGGAGAAGGTCTTGTCGCGCAGGATGCCGGCGTTGTTGACCAGGATGTCCACGCGGCCGAAGGCGTCGATCGCAGACTGGAAGATGCGCTGGCCGCCTTCCATGGTGGAGACGTCGTCGCCGTTGGCCACCGCCTTGCCGCCCGCCGCCTTGATCTCGTCGACCACCTTCTGCGCGGCCGAGATGCTGCCGCCGGTGCCATCCCGTGCGCCGCCGAGGTCGTTGACCACCACAGCCGCGCCCTCCTGCGCGAACAGCTTGCAATAGGCCTCGCCAAGGCCGTTGCCGCCACCGGTGACGATGGCGACCTTTCCATCCAGCAATCCCATGTTCGAAATCCTCCCCGGCCTCAAATGCAGTGGGCCGTGGACCGACTTTCCCGCCGCGGGGCCGGCGGGGCAAGCCGGAACTAGCCGCGTCGCGCGCGGAAGAACGACCGCAGCAGTGCGGCGCTTTCGTCCGCCAGCACGCCGCCCTCCACCTCCGGCCGCCAGTGGCAGGTGGGCTGCTCGAAGAAGCGGGGGCCGGAGACCACCGCGCCGCCCTTGGCGTCGGTGGCGCCGAACACCAGCCGGCCGATGCGGGCGTGGCTGATGGCCCCTGCGCACATGGCGCAGGGCTCCAGGGTGACCACCAGGGTCAGGCCGGTCAGCCGGTAGTTGCCCCGCTTCGCCGCCGCCTGGCGCAGGGCCAGGATCTCGGCGTGGGCGGTGGGGTCGTGGCCGGCGATCGGGCTGTTGGCCGCCCGGGCGACCACCTCGCCGGTGGCCGGATCGATCACCACCGCGCCGATCGGCGCCTCGCCGCGCGCGGCGGCGGCTTGCGCCTCCTCAAGGGCGATGCGCATGGTGGGAAGGTCATGGCTGGCCATCCTCCGCACCGAAACCGTACCAACGCCAAGGGTCAAGCCTCGACCCGCAAGGCGCGCCTTTCAGACACGCCCGTCCCGCACGCGTCCGGCCACGATCCGCTGAACAGCGCCCTCGATCCGGAGCTCCATGCCGCCAGCGACGACGGTTCGGGCGATCGGGTGGCCAAGATCCTGGCCCGCGCCGGGGTGGCGTCGCGGCGCGAGGTCGAGCGGCTGATCGAGGCCGGGCGCGTGGCGCTGAACGGCCAGACCCTGACGACGCCGGCGGTGAAGGTGGCCGCCGGCGACATCGTCACCGTCGATGGCGAGGTGATCGGCGAGGCCGAGCCGGCGCGGCTGTTCCGCTATCACAAGCCCCCGGGCCTGGTGACCACGCACAACGATCCCAAGGGCCGGCCGACTGTGTTCGAGACCCTGCCGGAGGGGCTGCCGCGGCTGATCTCCATCGGCCGGCTGGACCTGAGCTCCGAGGGGCTGCTGCTGCTGACCAACGACGGCGAACTGGCGCGGGCGCTGGAGCTGCCGTCCAACGCCTGGGCGCGGCGCTACCGGGCCAGGGCCCGCGGGCGGATCACCCAGGCCAGGCTCGACACCCTGAAGAACGGCATCACCGTCGAGGGCGTCCGCTACGGGCCGATCGAGGCCACGCTCGACAAGGTCAAGGAAGGCCGCGACGCCGCCAACCTGTGGATCACCGTCACCCTGTCGGAAGGCAAGAACCGCGAGGTGCGCCGGGTGCTGGAGGCCCTGGGCGTCACCGTCAACCGGCTGATCCGCCTGTCCTACGGCCCGTTCGCCCTGGGCACGCTGGCGGTGGGGGCGGTCGAGGAGGTCGGCCCCCGGGTGGTGCGCGAACAGCTCGAGGGCCTGGTCGATCCGGCCAACATGCCCAAGGGCGACCGCCCGCAGTACAAGGCCCCGGCCAGCGCCCAGTCTGTCCGCCGCCTCGCCGACGCCGCGCGCGAGGAAGCGGCGATGCGCCCGCCCGAGCCGCCGGAGAAGAAGACCTACAAGACCGGCTGGGCCAAGCCGAAGATCAAGCCCAAGGCGGCCCGGCCCGCGAAAGCCGGCAAGGGCGCGGCGAAGCTGGAGGCGGCGAAGGTCGGCGGCAAGACCTTCAGCGCCAAGCCGGCGGTCAAAGCTGCTGGATCTGGTTCGGCGGCAGGCCGGCCTCGAGGCCCGCTCGCGCGCCCGCCGTCCGCATCACCTCGACAAAGCTCCGGCGCTCGTCAGCCAGGCCCTCGTCCAGCGGGCGGTCCAGGGCGGCGCGGGTAAGGCGCTTGGCGTAGGCCACCCCCTCGGCGCCCTTGGTCGCGAACTCGGCGGCGATCTCGAGCGCCCGGTCCAGGGCGTTGGCGACGGCCTCGTGCACCAGACCGATCGCGGCCGCGTCGGCGCCGATGACGGTGCGCCCGCGCAGGATCATCTCCAGCGCCCGCGCCTCGCCGATCACCCGCGGCAGGCGCTGGGTGCCGCCGCCGCCGGGGAATATGCCCACCCGGGTCTCCGGCAGGCCGATCGCCTCGGCGTCCTCCGCGGCGATGCGGATGTCGCAGGCCAGGCTGATCTCGAACCCGCCGCCCATGCACAGCCCGTTGATCGCGGCGATCACCGGCTTGGGCGCGGCGGCGATGGCGTCCACCAGGGCGCCGAACGTCCCGCCCGGCCGCGGCGGCGGGGCGTCGGCCGGTGGGTGCGGGGGTGGCGCGGCGCCCGGCGCCAGGCGCTGACCCATCACGTTGAGCTCGCCGATGTCGTAGTGGCGGATGAAGATCCCCGGCAGCCCGCCGGTCAGCACGATCGCCCGCACCGCCGCGTCCGCCGAGGCCGCGCTGACCGCCGCGAGCATCTCCTCCGAGCCGGCCGCCGTCATCGTGCCCAGCGGCGGGTTGGCGTAGGTGATCACCGCCACCGCGCCGCGCCGCTCCACGCTCACCAGGGCCATGGTTCCGCTCCCGTCCGTTGTCGTTTCAGGCATTTGGCGGCGGCAAACGCCGGCGTGCAAGGCGGTTTCCACCTACCTCCTACCTCGTCACCCCGGACAAGGGCGCATCGCGCCCGCAGATCCGGGGCCAGCCGGCCCGCTCCCAAGAGGCTTTCCAAAGAGCGCTGCACGGGCGTTGCGTCTCAAAAGCCTTCTATGGGGTGTTACGGCTGGCCCCGGGTCTGCGCTGCGCTACGCCCGGGGTGACGAGTCGGGGGCTGATTGCCCCCGCTCCCTCAGGCGGCGGGCGAGCGTCGCGGTGCGGCGGTAGATCGTGAAGAGGGTCCCAAGCGCGATCACCGCCAGGCCGATCACCAGGGCCTGGCCTTCCCAGCCCCACACCGGCTCCACGGCGGCGACCAGGCAGGTGAGGGTCAGCGCCGCCATCCGCTGCGGCTTGGCGAACGGGCCGGAGAAGTCGGCGGCGAAGCCCAGGCCGCGGCCCAGCTCGCGGACATAGGCGGTGGTCACCGCCGCGGCGGCGGCGATCCAGCCCAGCAGCGGGCCGATCTCGCCCATGCCCATCAGGCCGGCCGCGTAGCCGGCCCCGGCCAGGAAGAACACGTCGGCGAAGCGGTCCGGCAGTTCGTTCCAGATCGGCCCCGAGGTCGAGCCCTTGCCGTGCTCCACCGCCACCAGCCCGTCCAGCAGGTTGCAGATCAGCCGGCCCTGCACGAAGGCCGCGGCGAGCGCCAGGTCGATGGCGCGCGGCAGGCCGTGGTTGAAGCCGGCGCGCTGCAGCACGGCGGCGCCCAGGACGGCGAAGCCGACGCTGGCGGCGGAGATGGCGTTGGGGCTGACGCCCGCGCGCGCCAGGGCGGCGGCCAGGCCCTGGGCCCACCCGCTGCGGCGGCTGGCGATCGGCCGTCGGTTGTCGAGTTCAGCCAGGGTCGGCCTCCAGGGTCCTGCGCCCCCGCGCCAGGGCGGCGGCATAGACGATGGCATAGAGGGTGGAGACCGACCAAGGCACGGCGATGGTGGCGAACATCTCCGGCGTGCCGATCAGGCTGTGCGCCACGATCAGCACCGTCAGGATGGTCGCCGCGGAGATGAACGGCGGGGCGATATAGGCGGTCGGGCCGCTGGCGCGGCGGCTCATCGCCTCCAGCGAACGCTTCAGCACCAGGGTGATCAGGGCGGACATGGTTCCCTGCGCCAGCGCCGGCCAAAGCGCGTCGGCGCCGTGCGCGCGGTTGGCGAACAGCGCCCAGCCGCCCATGCACAGGAAGGCGAAGGCCACGTGCGTGACGGTTGCGCGCGCCGCGGATGCAAGGGACAAGCTTGTTTGCGCCATGACGTCCCCCATCACCCTGCCCCCGACTCCTGCTCTGCAGCTGCCCGCGGCCTGGCATGTCCCCCCAGCGGCCCCCGCCGTGATCTGGGGCCTCGGCGTCGTCCTGGCGATCCTGACCCTCGGCGCGGCGGCCGCGGCCCTGCTACCTGTGGTTCGTCCCGGCAAGGATTACACCAATCTTCGCGAGAGGGTGAACTCCTGGTGGGTGATGGTGGCGCTGCTGGCGGCGGCGCTGCTGCTGGGCTGGCAGGCGACGACGGCCCTGTTCACGGTGATCTCCTTCATCGCCCTGCGCGAATTCCTCTCGCTGGCCCCGTCGCGCCGCGAGGACCGGCTGATCTTCCTGGGCGCCTACCTGGCGATCCCGATCAACTACGGCTTCATCGCCATCGACCAGTACGGCATCTACCTGGTGTTCATCCCGGTCTACTGCTTCATGATCGTGCCGTTCCTGATGGCCTGCTTCGGCCAGACCAAGGCGTTCCTGGAGCGGGCGGCGACGTTCCACTGGGGGCTGGTGGCCTGCGTCTACAGCCTGGGCTTCGCAGCCTTCCTGATGCGCACGCCGCTGACCGAGCACCTGCCGGCCGGCCCGGCGGGGATGGTGTTCCTGCTGCTGTTCGTCACCGAGCTGAACGACGTGGCGCAGTACGTCTGGGGCAAGCTGTTCGGCCGCCACAAGATCACGCCCAAGGTCAGCCCGAACAAGACCTGGGAAGGCTTCCTCGGCGGCTGGGTCACCACCGCGGCGGTGATCTGGTTCCTGGGACCCTACCTGGCGCCGCTGCACGGGGCGGGACGGGCCTGGATGGCGTTCGGCCTGCCGCTGGCGGGCTTCGCCGGCGACGTCACCATGTCGGCGGTCAAGCGCGACGTCGGGGTCAAGGACACCAGCGCCCTGATCCCCGGTCACGGCGGCATGCTCGATCGCGCCGACAGCCTGACCTTCACCGCCCCCCTTTACTTCCATCTGCTGGCCTTCTTCAGTCTCGACCGGTTCTAAGCAGGACATCGGCATGAACCTGCTGCGCTACGCCTTCCTGCTGCTGATCGGCATCCCGCTGGCGCGCGTGTTCACCGGCGCGGACGTGGTCGGCCGCCAGCGGCTGCCCCGGCGCGGGCCGGCGATCATCGCCGCCAACCACAACAGCCACGTCGACACCCTGCTGCTGCTGACCATCTTTCCGCTGCCCTCGATGGGACGGCTGCGGCCGGTGGCGGCGGCCGACTATTTCCTGCGCGGGCCGGTGATCGGCTGGTTCTCGCGCAACGTCGTCGGCATCGTGCCGATCGACCGCCGCCGGGGCGGCGCCAGCGGCGGCGAGCCCGGCGACGTCCTGGCCCCCGCGCGCGAGGCGCTGGCCCGGGGCGACATCATCATCATCTTCCCGGAGGGCTCGCGCGGCGACGCCACCGACGCGCTCGGCCAGCTGAAGGCGGGGGTGGCGCGGCTGTCGGAGGCCTTCCCCGAGGCGCCGGTGATCCCGATCTGGCTGGAGGGCGCCGGCCGCGTGCTGCCCAAGGGGACGAAGGTGCCGGTGCCGATGAACTGCACGGTGCTGGTCGGTGAGCCGCTGACCTGGTGCGGCCATCGCGGGACCTTCGTCGAACGGCTGCGCGCGGCGCTCACCGCGCTGAAGGACGCCGCCCCGCCGCAACACTGGATCGACGACGACGCGGCCGCCTAGATCGATCTCCGCTGGAGCCCCCATCCCCCGCTTTGCGGGGACTTCCCCCAATGGGGGAAGAGAGTCTTGGCCTCAGCTTCCGTTCTCTTCCCCCTCTGGGGGAAGTACCGCCGAAGGCGGGGAAGGGGGCTGTGGCCGAGCCTAGCTGAACAGCGCCGCCGGGTGCGCCGCGCCGCCGCTGAGCTCCTCGTCGCGCACCTCGGTCCAGCGGCGCAGCCAGGGGATGCGCGCTACCGCCTCGGTGATCAGCACATAGCCGGCCACCAGGAGGGCGTCCTGCACCACCGAGGCCACCGACATGCCGCCGCCGGCGGAGGCCTTGAGGGTCAGCGGCTCCAGGAAGATGACGATCAGGATGTTGTTGGCCGCGTGGGCGCCGGTGCTGAACTCCAGCCCGCCCAGACGCAGGGTCATGTAGGCGAACCCCGCCCCCATGATCGTGCGGGCGATGAAGGCGTCCAGGTTGAAGTCCATGTGCACGGCCGAGAACGCCAGGCCGGTGAAGATCATCAGGAAGAACGGGTTGCGCTGGAAGGCCGCCGTCTGGCGCAGCATCCAGCCGCGGAACAGCACCTCCTCGATCAGCGCCGCCGGGATCAGCAGCGCCACGGCGCACACGGCATAGACCGCCCGGCCCTGCAGGTCGGCGGACACCGTCATCAGCGGCATCGGCGTGCTGGTCCCCTCCACCAGGGCGTCCAGGCCCAGCAGCGGGCCGATGGCCAGGAACGACATCACCATGCCGGCGGCCAGCAGCTTCCAGCGGAACTGCGGCGCCGAGGTCAGGTAGTCGCGCATCCTGTGGTGCGACAGGGCCGCGGCCAGCACCAGGAAGGTCAGCACCAGCGGGCCGTTGGCCAGGGTGGGCATCAGCAGCAGCAGGATGGCCTGGCTCAGGTCGTGGCCGTCGGCGTTCTGCAGGTTCGACATGAACACGCCGAAGTCGGTGAGGCCGGCCACGCCGCCGCGCGAGATCACGAAGCCGACCGCGATCACCGCGAACACCGCGAACACGGCGATCACGCCGACCACCAGGCCGGCGACCACCGTGAGGGCGATCCGCCAGGCCTTGCGGTCCCGCTCGTCCACGTTCGTCAGGAACGCCGACTCCGACAGGAGGGCGGTGATGTCTCGTCCGGTCATCGACCCTGCTTTGCTTCCATGTCCATACATCGGCTAGGAGACGCCATTTCCAAAGGACAATGCATGAGGATCGTTTCCGGCGCCTTTCGAGGCCGCCCGATTGTGGCGCCAAAGGGACAGTCGACGCGTCCGACGGCAGATCGGACCCGCCAGGCGCTGTTCAATGTGCTGGAGCACGCGCCCTGGGCGCCGCCCCTGGCGGGGGCGCGGGTGATCGACCTGTTCGCCGGCTCCGGCGCCCTGGGATTCGAGGCCCTGTCGCGCGGCGCGGCCTTCTGTCTGTTCGTCGAGACCGACGAGGGCGCGCGCGGCGCCATCCGCCAGAACATCGAGAGCCTCGGCCTGTTCGGCCAGACCCGCGTGCACCGTCGCGACGCCGCCGCCCTGGGGGCCAAGCCGGCCGGCGACGGGGCGCCGTTCGACCTCGCCTTCCTCGATCCGCCCTACGCCAAGGGCCTGGGCGAGCGGGCGCTGGCGTCGCTGCGCGAGGGCGGCTGGCTGGCGCCGGACGCGCTGCTCGTGCTGGAGCGCGGCGTGGGCGAGCCCGACCCGGTCACCCCGGGCTTCCAGGCGGTGGACGCCCGCGACTGGGGGGCCGCGCGCGTCCACTTCCTGAAGCTGGGCTAGAGGCTTCGGCCGGAGGTGCGGTTGTCCAGCTGCGGGCGCAGCCGCACCAGACCCTCGCGGGTGATCTGGTAGGGGCCGCCGTCCCGGCTGGCGATCAGCCGCCGCCGCTTGAGGGCCTTGAAGACCTCGAGCGTACAGTCGCCGAGAATCCAGCCTTCTCGCGTCCAGCATTCGGCGGCGAGGATGTCGCCGCGATCGTCGCGTTCCAGGGTGATGCGCCCGCCACGGGCGAGGGCGTGCAGCGTGCGTTGCTGCGGCTTGGAGATGTTCAAGAAGAGATGTCCGTTCGAGGCAGTGTCGACTGTGCCCGCGCCGGTGCGCGGACGGTGGGAAGGGCCTCAAAAACGCTGTCGGTCCGCCCGTGACGGATCGGGTCCGATGGCGCTAGGCCCGGACCCCGACGACAAGCTCAGACATCTTGCCTCCCTGCTGAACCCCCATTGCTTACGGGCGTCCGCGGCGAGCGTCCAGGGGAAGACGCCGGGACCGAGGTCAGGCGCGGCGGGCGCGCACCGCATGCGGGCCGGGGCCATCGCGTCCTGGACGGTCGAAATAGCGCGGGCCGATCTGGCCCGGCCCCAGGTCCTCGATCTCGGTGAAGCCCAGCGCCAGCAGATCCCGGCGCAGGGCCGGCGGCTCGAAGTGGGTGATCCACGGCTCGCCCAGCGCCGCGACGCCCGCCGCGCGCGCCTGCCGCGCCACGGCCGCCTCGCCGCGATAGGCCGAGGACGGTTCGCCGTGGTCGAACACCACCTCGGCGGCCGGGACGCCGGCGATGAAGCCAAGGGTCTGGAAGATGGCCTCGCGGGTCAGATACGGCGTCACGCCCAGCCATGAGAAGAAGGCCGGCCGCGCGGCGTCGAAGCCGGCGCCCGCCAGGCCCTCGGCCAGCGTCTGCCGCTCGAAGTCCACCGGCGCGAACACGGCCCCCGCCGCCGGCGTCAGCCCCGCCTCGGCCAGCCGCGCCCGCTTCCAGGCCTGCGTCGCCGGGTGGTCGACCTCGAACACCGCCAGCCCGTCCGCCGCGTGCGGGTTGCGGCAGGCGAAGGTGTCGAGCCCGGCCCCCAGCACCACGTACTGGCGCACGCCGCGCGCCACGGCGGCGGCCAGGGCGTCCTCGGCGAAGCGGCTGCGCGCGGCGATGAACCAGCGCATGCCCCGCCGGCCGGGACTGTCCGCATCGCCGCCCAGCACCGCGACGGGGTCGTCGCCCAGGATCACCGGCGCCAACGGATCGGCGAACACCCGAGCGCCATCCAGGCTCTGGTGCAGCGCGCGGTGGGCCGCGGCGCGGCGGGCGGTGAGGCTGGGCTGTCCGGCTTGCATGCGGTTCTCCAGAACATGAGACGGAGGGCCCGGCGCGGCCCCCTCACCCAACCCTCTCCCCCTGCGGGGGCGAGGGCTACAAGGTTGCAGCGGAGGCGGACAAAATGCCCCGACCCGTCGCTTGCCTGAAGCCCTCTCCCCGCTTGCGGGAAGAGGGTTGGGTGAGGGGCCTTCGCCGCCGCCTACCGCCGCCCGAACAGCCGCTCGATGTCGGCGAGCTTCAGTTCGACGTAGGTGGGGCGGCCGTGGTTGCACTGGCCGGAGTGCGGGGTGGCCTCCATCTCGCGCAGCAGGGCGTTCATCTCGGCGCCGGTGAGCCGGCGGCCGGCGCGCACCGAGCCGTGGCAGGCCATGGTGCCGCAGACCTCGGCCAGCCGTTCCTTCAGCGCCAGGGCGGCGCCGTTCTCGGCCAGGTCGTCGGCGATGTCGCGGATCAGGCCGGCGACGTCGGTGTCGCCCAGCAGCGCCGGGGTCTCGCGCACCAGCACCGCCCCCGGACCGAAGGATTCCACCACCAGGCCCAGCGCCTCCAGTTCCTCGGCGCGGGCGGCGACGCGCTCGGCCTCGGCCGGGTCCAGCTCCACCACCTCGGGCAGCAGCAGGGCCTGGCGGGCGACCGCGCCCTGGGCCATCTCGGCCTTCATGCGCTCATAGACAAGGCGCTCGTGCGCGGCGTGCTGGTCGACGATCACTACCCCGTCGCGGGTCTGCGAGACGATGTAGGTCTCGTGCACCTGCGCCCGCGCGGCGCCCAGCGGGAAGCGGGTGGCGTCCGGCTCGGCGCCAGCCTGCGGCGCGAAGCCGGGCGCGCCGGCGGCGCCTTCGGCCAGCGGCAGCACCGCCTCAAGCACGTCGTAGGCGAAGCTGGGCTCGGCCCGCGCCGAGACCCCGGCCAGGCCCGGCAACTCGCCGGTGCGCGGCGGCGGGGCGGCGGGCGTCCAGCCGCCGGCGCGCCAGGCCGAATAGCCGGCGGCCGAGGGGCCGGGCGGCGGCGCGGACATCCCCGGCCGGAAGCTGCCCAGGGCGGCTCCGGCCACGGTGGTCGAGGCGCGGTGCCCGGCCGCGGCCAGCACGTGGCGCAGGCCGCCGACGATCAGGCCGCGCACCAGGGCCGGGTCGCGGAAGCGCACCTCCGCCTTGGCCGGGTGCACGTTGACGTCGACCAGGGTGGGGTCGAGATCCAGGTACAGCGCCGCCGCCGGGTGTCGGTCGCGGGCCAGGAAGTCGGCGTAGGCCGCGCGCAGGGCGCCCTGCAGCAGCCGGTCGCGCACCGGCCGGCCGTTGACGAACAGGTACTGGTGGCCGGCGTTGCCGCGGTTGTAGGTCGGCAGGCCGGCGAAGCCGGACAGGCGCACGCCCTCGCGCGACTGGTCGACGGCCAGGGCGTTGTCGGCGAAGTCGCGGCCCAGGATCGCGCCCAGCCGGGCCAGGCGGCCCTCGTCGCCCGCCCGCTCGGCCGGCAGGCGCAGGGTGCGCCGGCCGTCGAGGTCGAGGAAGAAGCCCACCGCCTCGTGCGCCATGGCCTGGCGCTTCAGCTCCTCGGCGATGGCCATCGCCTCGGCCCGCTCGGACTTCATGAACTTCAGCCGCGCCGGCGTGGCGTAGAACAGGTCGCGCACCTCCACCCGCGCGCCGTGCGGCTCGGCGAAGGCGGACGGGGCCACCGGGGCGATCGCCCCGCCCTCCACCAGGATGCTCCAGGCGTCGTCGCGCCCGCGGGCCCGCGAGGCGATCGACAGCCGGGCCACCGCGCCGATCGACGGCAGCGCCTCGCCGCGGAAGCCCAGGGTGGCGATGCGCAGCAGGTCGTACAGGCCGTCGTCGCCGGGGTTCAGCTTCGAGGTGGCGTGCCGCTCGATGGCCACCGGCAGCTCGTCCGGGGCCAGGCCGGCGCCGTCGTCGGAGACCAGGATCCGGGTCAGGCCGCCGCCGTCGGCCTGCACCTCGATGCGGCCCGCGCCCGCGTCCAGGGCGTTCTCGACCAGCTCCTTCACCGCGCTCGCCGGCCGTTCCACCACCTCGCCGGCGGCGATGCGGTTGATCAGGTCGGGGGGAAGGCGGCGGATCGGCATGGCGGGCTCACGGCAAGACTGCATTATAGGGGCGATTCCAGACGGATGACGCCATGCCGCCGAACACGCTGACGATGGGTGCGAAGATGGGCTGGCGGAAGGCGGTCGCCTTGGCGCTGGCGGCAGGGGCGCTGCTGTCCGTCCCCGCAACGGCGCCCTCCGCCGCGGCCCCTGAACGCGACTACGAGGCCAACCTGGTCGACGGGCTGGTGGTCAACGCCGCCAGCGGTGGACCGGCCTGGTGGACGGTGACCGCCGGCAACGGCGCCAAGGTCTATGTCCTGGGCGTCCCGTCAGGCCTGCCCAAGGGCCAGGCCTGGAGCACCGCCAAGCTCGAGTTCCGGCTGAAGGGCGCCAGCGCGGTGATCCTGCCGCCCACCGCCCGGGCCAACCCGATCAAGGCCGCGGCCTTCTTCCTGTTCCACCGCAAGCCCTTCGAGAGTCGTGGCCCGATGGAGGACAGCCTGCCGCCGGCGCTGCGCGCCCGCTTCGTCGCCGCCCGCACCGGCCTCGGCAAGCCGGCCACCCGCTATGCCAAGTGGAAGCCCGGGGTCGCGGGCCTGATGATCGGCGGCGACTTCCGCGAGGCCCTGAAGATCAGCTTCAAGCAACCGGACGACCAGATCGAGGCCCTGGCCGACCGGGCGCACGTGCCGCGCCACAAGGTCGCCAGCTATGACGTGCTGCCACTGCTGAAGAACATGGCCAGCCTGCCGGACTCCGCGCACCAGGCCTGCCTGTCGGACTCGCTCACCGAGATCGAGGCCGGTCGCGAGCGGGCGCTGGCCGCCGCCGCCGGCTGGGCGCGGGGCGACGTCAGGGCGGCCCTCGGCGCCGAGCGCGGGTTCGACAAGTGCATCGCCGGCGTGCCGGGCATGTCGGCCTATATCGACCGCTCGATCGCCGACACCAGCAACGCCATCGCCGCCGCCCTGACAAAACCCGGCCGCACCATCGCCATCGCCCCGCTGCGCCTGCTGCTGGCCCGCGACGGCGTGCTGGAGCGCCTGAAGGCGCGCGGCTTCAAGGTGGAAACGCCGGCGACGGCCGGTTGAGGGACGTCGGAACCGCGGTCGGCGGATCAGTCCTCGCTGTCGTCGCCGCCGTCGTCCTCGACGATGGCGCGGACGAGGTCGAGCAGGCGGCGGCGCAGGCGGCCGCGCTTGAGGCGCGGGAACAGGGCCGCGAGCTCGAGCCCTTCCGTGGTCATCAGGAAGTCGTGCACCAGCTGTTCGGAGCTGACGCCGTCGCCGCCACCCTCGATGGCTGACGGATCGGCCAGGCCCTCGAAGAAGTACGCAACCGGGGTCTGCAGAGAGGCGGCGATCTCGTACAGCTTGGAAGCGCTGATGCGGTTGGCGCCGCGTTCGTACTTCTGCACCTGCTGGAAGGTCAGGCCCAGCGACTCGGCGAGCTTCTCCTGGCTGACGCCGCGCAGGCGCCGGCGCATGCGCACGCGGGCGCCGACATGCAGGTCAACAGGGTTCGGCGAACGGTCGTCTGTCGCATCGGTCATATTCGCCTGATACCGGCGTTGAAGTTTTACGCCAGTGATTACTTGGTCGCATCATGTGCGGCGCAAGGTCGCGCGCCTTGGAGGACGTGCGCTCAAAATTGATATTATCACCAAAATGAGTAACGGCATGTCGCCAATACGATTGAACACCGTGGGTTCCAGCGCCTGCGGCAATCTGGCGTCTATCACGCCGTACTTGCCATGCCCCAGCCATTGCCCCGGCTGGATCCGACCATAGGCGTCGATGACGGCGGATACGCCGGTGGGCGTGGCGCGAACCATCGGCAGGCCTTCCTCGATCGCGCGGTAGCTGGCGATGTTCAGGTGCTGCCACGGGCCGCTGGTGGCGCCGAACCAGGCGTCGTTCGACAGGTTGGCGATCCACGCCGGGCGCATCCCGGAAGCGGCCTGGCCCTCGCGCGTGAAGCCGGGAAACAGGCTCTCGTAGCAGATCAGCGGCTGCAGCGGCGGCACGCCCGGCGGCGCGATCGGCCGCGGTCGCGGGCCGGGGGTGAAGCCGTCGCCGACGTGCACCAGCTGCTTGAAGCCGACCCGCGCGGCCAGCTTGTCGAACGGCATGAACTCGCCGAACGGCACCAGCCGGTACTTGTCGTAGCGGCCGATCACGCCCAGCCCCCCGCCGGCGCCACCCGGCGTGCGCCTCACCGCGTAGAGGCTGTTGTAGTAGACATCCGGGGCGGTCGGGGCGCTGCGGTAGCCGCCGACCACCAGGGTCTGGCCCGGCTGCAGCACGCCGGCGATGGTGTCGTAGGTCCAGGCGCGCGGATCCAGATAGTCGTCCAGGCTGGCGGGGATCGCGCCCTCCGGCCACAGCACGATCTGCGCCGGTCTGGCGCCCGCTGCCGGGGGCAGGCGCGTCAGGGCGGCATAGCGCTGGACGATGCCGGCGAAGCTCGCCTCGTCGTACTTGGACGCCTGTTCCACATTGGCCTGCACGATGCGCAGGGTCGGGGCGTCGGCGGGGACCGGCCGCGCGCCCGCCAGACGGGCGGCGCCGAACGCGTAGAGACCGGCCAGCACCGCCCCGGCGGCGATCACGGCGACGGCGCCCGCCGCCTGCTCGCCCCGCCCGCCGCGGCGCAGCAGGCCCGGCGAGGCGGATGTGGCCAGGACGATCCACGACAGGCCGTAGGCGCCCAGCAGGCTGGCCGCCTGCGACAGCGCCGAGCCGGCCTTGAAGGTCTCGCCCGGCAGGTCCCAGGGCAGTCCGGTGAACACGTGGCCGCGCAGCCATTCGGCGACGGCGAACACCCCGGCGAACAGCAGCAGCCGCTGCGGACCTTCAGGTCTCAGCGCCCGGTAGGCCAGGCCTGCTGCGCCCCAGAACAGGCCAAGTCCGCAGGCCAGCAGCACCACGGCGATGGGCGCCATCCAGCCCTGGTTGGCGGCGTCCACCAGGAAGGCCTCGGCCACCCACCAGAGGCTGACGGCGAAATAGGCGCTTCCGGCGAGCCAGCCGCGCAGGAAGGCGGAACGCCAGGGCCGGGCGCCGGCGGCGTGGTCCAGCAGCCAGAGGATCGCGGCCCAGCCCAGCAGGCCGGGCAGCACGCCGAACGGCGGCTGGGCGAAGGCGCAGGCCAGGCCCGCGGCCACGGCGGCCAGCCGCGGCGCCCAGCGGGCGATGGCGGGGGGGCGAGGCTCGGCGGACGCGGTGGCGGGGCTCGCCGCGCTCGTGGACATGCTGGGCCGGATCAGGCGTCGGCCGCGGCGCCGGGATCCGGCGCGGGCGTGGCCGGCCGGATGCGCAGCCGTTTCACGCGCCGCGGATCGGCGTCGACGATCTCGAATTCCAGGCCGGCGGGGTGGGTGATCACTTCCCCGCGCTGCGGCACGCGCCCGGCCAGCGCCGTGACCAGGCCGGCGACGGTGTCGATCTCTTCCTCTTCCAGGTCGTCCGTGCCGAGCGACCGGCCCACGGCGGCCTCGACGTCCTCCAGGAAGGCGCGGGCGTCCACTTCGAACACGCCGCCGGCGCGGGCGACGATCTGGGCGGGACTGGCCTCGTCGTGCTCGTCGTCGATCTCGCCGACCACCGCCTCGATCAGGTCTTCCATGGTGACCAGACCGTCCACCCCGCCGAACTCGTCGATCACCATGGCCAGGTGGATGCGGCTGGCCTGCATGCGCACCAGCAGGTCGGCGGCGCGCATCGACGGCGGCACGTACAGGGTCTCGCGCCGCACGCGGTGGATCACCGGGTCGCTCGGCGGCGGGCGGCTGGCGCCGTCGGCCATCAGCTTGAAGATGTCCTTCAGGTGCACCACGCCGACCGGGTCGTCGAGGGTCTCGCGGTACACCGGCAGGCGCGAGTGCTCGGTCTCGGCGAAGGCGGCCGTCACCTCGTCGAAGGTGGAGGAGATGTCCACCGCGGTGATGTCGGCCCGCGGCGTCATCACGTCGCCGACCTTCAGCGACTGGAACGCCTCGGCCTGATCGACCAGGTCGGAGCCGGCGGTATGCGGCGCCTCCTCGGCCGGCCGGCCCTCGCCCCGGCCTTTGCGGCGCAGACCCACGCTCGCCAGGATGGCGTCCAGCGGCCCCGGCTTGTCGGGTTCGTCGGCCGACGCCGGCGCGCCGTCAGGGCTGGGGCTGGACATGGTCTCCAAGCGTTCCGCTAAGGGGCGTCGTCAACGTACGGATCGGGCACCCCGAGCCCGTCCAGAAGCGCCCGTTCCAGCGATTCCATCCGGTCCGCGTCCCCATCGGTCTCATGATCATAGCCGATCAGATGCAGGACGCCATGCACCACAAGGTGCTGCAGGTGATGCGCCAGCGGCTTGCCCTGTTCGGCGGCTTCCCGGGTCATCACGCCCAGCGCCAGGGCGATGTCGCCGACGAAGGCCTCGGGATTGGCCGGCGCCGGGAAGGACAGCACGTTGGTGGCGTAGTCCTTGCCGCGGAAGGTGGCGTTCAGCTCCCGCACCGCCAGGTCGCTGGTCAGCAGCACGGTGACGTCGCCCACCACCCCGTCGGCCGCCAGCGCGGTCTCGGCCGCGCGCCGGACCAGGGTCTCCGCCTCCGGCAGGACCGCCGTCCAGTCCACATCCTCGATCTCGACGTCGATCATGCGGCTGCCGAGGGTATTGCTGTAGCGGATGCGAAGGTCGACAGCCCTCTCGTCCTTCTCCCCTTGCGGGAGAAGGTGGCCGCCGGAGGCGGACGGATGAGGGGTTGATGATCCTTCGCGATCTGCCTGCCGGCGCTGGCGAATGGCCAACCGGCGGCGCCTCGTCGACCCCTCATCCGTCTTGCTGCGCAAGACACCTTCTCCCGCAAGGGGAGAAGGGCGAAGGCGCTCGTCGGCGAGGTGTGGGTCATCCGGACCGCGCTAAGGGCGCCGCGCGCCCAGGGTGTCGGCGTCGTAGGCCTTGACGATGCGGCCGACCAGCGGGTGGCGGACGATGTCGGCGGAGGCGAACCGGCGCATGGCCACGCCCTCCACCCCCTCCAGGATCGAGACGGCGTGGGCCAGGCCGGAGTCGTTGGGGTTCACCAGGTCGACCTGGCTGGGATCGCCGGTCACGGCCATGCGCGAGCCTTCGCCGATGCGGGTCAGCACCATCTTCATCTGCAGGCGCGTGGTGTTCTGCGCCTCGTCGACGATGATGAAGGCGTGGCTGAGGGTGCGGCCGCGCATGAAGGCGATCGGCGCCACCTCGATCTCGCCGCGCTCGCGCCGCTTGCGCAGGGCGTCGGCGCCCAGGATGTCGGTCAGGGCCTCCCACACGGGGGCCATGTACGGATCGACCTTCTCGGTGAGGTCGCCGGGCAGGAAGCCCAGCCGCTCGCCGGCCTCCACTGCCGGGCGGGTGACGATCAGCCGGTCGACCTGGCCCGAGCGCAGCAGATTGGCGCCGTGCGCCACCGCCAGGAAGGTCTTGCCGGTGCCGGCGGGGCCGAGGCCGAACACCAGCTCATGGGTGGCCAGCGCCTCCAGGTAGGCGGCCTGCGCAGCGGTCTTGGCGGCGATCGGCCCGCGCCGGCCGGCGGCGGCGGTGGGCGTGGCGGGACCGCCGGTGCGCGCCTGGTCGATGGCCACGCGCACGTCCGCCGTGGTCACCTCCAGCCCCGCGGCCACGCGGGCGGCCAGGGTCTCGATGGCCTGCCGGGCCAGCCGGCGGGTGCGCGCGTCGCCGTTCAGCGACACGCCGCCGCCCGGCGTCTCGATCAGGACGTGGAAGGCGTCCTCGATCAGCGCCGCATGGCGTCCGCCCGCGCCGGAAACCGTGCGGACGGCTTCCTCCGGCAGGGGGATGAACTCGGACGGACCGCGACTCAAACCACTTCCGCCATGCGCTCGGTGAGGGCCTCGGCCGACAGGCTGCCGCGGTTGGCGGCGACGATCCGCACCGGGACGATCTGGCCCTTGAGGCTTGCGGGGCCGGCCATGTGCACGGGCTGCAGATAGGGGCTGCGACCCACCACCTGGCCCTCACGCCGGCCGTCGCGCTCGAACAGCACCGGCAGCACCCGGCCGGCCTGGGCGGCGTTGAAGGCCATCTGTTGGTCGTTCAGCAGGGCCTGCAGCCGGGCCAGGCGCTCTTCCTTGACCTCTTCGGCCACCTGGCCGGTCATCGCGGCGGCGGGCGTGCCCGGGCGGCGGGAATATTTGAACGAGAAGGCGCTGGCGTAGGCGACCTCGCGCACCAGGGCCAGGGTGGCCTCGAAGTCGGCATCGCGTTCGCCGGGGAAGCCGACGATGAAGTCGCCGGACATGGCGATATCCGGCCGCGCCGCACGGATCCGCTCGACCAGGCGCAGGTAGCTGTCGGCGGTGTGCGCCCGGTTCATCGCCTTCAGCACCTTGTCGGAGCCGGCCTGCACCGGCAGGTGCAGATAGGGCATCAGCTGCTCGACCTCGCCGTGCGCGGCGATCAGCGCCTCGTCCATGTCGGCCGGGTGGCTGGTGGTGTAGCGGATGCGGTCCAGGCCGGGGATCCTGGCCAGCCGGCGGACAAGGCCGGCCAGGCCGCCCTCGCCGGCAAACGCATTGACGTTCTGGCCCAGCAGGGTGACCTCGCGCACGCCGTGGTCGGCCAGGCGACGGGCCTCCGCCTCGATGGCCTCCACCGGGCGCGAGTATTCCGCGCCGCGGGTGTAGGGCACCACGCAGAAGGTGCAGAACTTGTCGCAGCCCTCCTGCACCGTCAGAAAGGCGGTGTAGCCGTTGGTGGCCCGCTCCATGGGCAGGGCGTCGAACTTCTCGTCGGCGGCGAAGTCGGCGGCCAGGCGCTCGCCGGACTTGCGGTGGGCGCGGGCGATCAGCTCCGGCAGCTGGTGATAGGCCTGCGGCCCGACCACCAGGTCCACTGCCGGCTGGCGGGCCATGATCTCCGCGCCCTCGGCCTGCGCCACGCAGCCGGCCACGGCGATCACCATCTCGCCGCCGTCCTCGGCCTTGCGCGCCTTCATGCGCTTGATGCGGCCCAGCTCGGAATAGACCTTCTCCGTCGCCTTCTCGCGGATGTGGCAGGTGTTCAGCACCACCAGGTCCGCGCCCTCCGGCTGGTCGGTCACGCCATAGCCCAGCGGGCGCAGGACATCGGCCATGCGCTCGCTGTCGTAGACGTTCATCTGACAGCCGTAGGTCTTGATGTAGAGGCGCTTTTGCGGCGCGGTCTCGGTCATCTGGGCGTTATGGGGTTGAGGGCGGGCGAGTGCAACCCAGCGCCGCTCTTGGCGCCGGACTCCCCCACCCTGATCGCTGCGGCGCTACTCTTCCGCCGGCACGCCGTAGAGTTCCAGGCGGTGGTCGACCAGGCGGTAGCCCAGACGTTTGGCGATCGCCTGCTGCAGGGCCTCGATCTCCTCGTCGACGAACTCCACCACCTTGCCGGTCTTCATGTCGATCAGGTGATCGTGGTGCGTCTCGCTGGCTTCCTCGTAGCGCGAGCGGCCGTCGCGGAAGTCGTGCCGGGTGAGGATGCCGGCCTCCTCGAACAGGCGCACCGTGCGGTACACCGTGGCGATGGAGATGTGCCGGTCCACCGCGTGGGCGCGGCGGTGCAGCTCCTCGACATCGGGGTGGTCATGGGCCTGCGAGAGCACCCGCGCGATCACGCGGCGCTGCTCGGTCATGCGCATGCCCTTTTCCATGCAGAGGGACTCAAGACGATCCAAGGCCGCGCTCCGGCGAACGATTGCTTCGGCCCCAGCATAGGGCGGGTGGCGTCACCTGTTAAGATCGCGCCGCAGCACCAGGGCGTCGCGGCGCCCGGCGGGGCCGTCGTAGTAGCCGCGCCGCAGGCCCACGCGGGCGAATCCGGCGCCGGCGTAGAGGCCGATCGCGGCGGCGTTGTCCTCGGCGACCTCCAGGAACATCGCCTCTGCGCCGCCGGCGGCCGCGGTCAGGATCGCCGCCTCGAGCAGGGCGCGGGCCAGGCCCTGCCGCCGCATCGCCGGCGCCACCGCCAGGGTGAGCACCTCGGCCTCGCCGGCGATCGCCCGGCAGAGGATGAAGCCGGCCAGGTCGTCGCCGGCGTCGTCGCCGTCGCCGATGGCCAGGGCGAAGGCGCCGGGGGCGGCCAGCAGATCGGCGATCTCACCTGCGCGCCACGGCGCGTCGAAGGCCAGGGCGTGCGTCGCGGCCATGGCGACGGCCAGGCCCGCGCCAGCCGGACGCAGGGTCGGGCTCATGCCGCGGCGGGACCCGGGCGCGACCGGGGCCGGGGCTGCGGTGGCCGCGGCGGCCTGGGCTTGGGCGGCGTGGCGTCGGCCGGCCGCAGGTAGAGCGGCGTCGCCTCGCGCGCCTCGCCGAGGCTCGCCAGCCGGGCGACGGCGGCCGGATCCGGCGCGGCCAGCGGCGCCCGCTCGAACGCCGCGCCCGCCTGCAGCAGGTCGACGCCGGGGCCGACCAGCACCCCGCCGCCCAGCGCCGCCACGGCGGCCATGGCCGCGTCCAGCGGCATCACCGCCGGTTCCGACAGCGGCCGGCCGTCGGCGAAGGTCTGCAGGTAGATCTGGCCGCGTCCGGAATCGATCGCAGCGGCCACACGCCCGGGCAAGCCGGCCGTCGCCGCCAAGGCCTCCAGGCTGCCGACCCCGACACAGGGGACCCCCAAAGCCAGGCCCAGCCCCTTGGCGAAGGCCACGCCGACCCGCAGGCCGGTGAAGGAGCCGGGGCCCACCGTCACGCCGATGCGGTCCAGCGCGGCGAAGCCGATCCCGGCCTGGGCCATCACCTCGCGCGCCATCACCGCCAGGCGTTCCTGGTGCCCGCGGGTCATCGGTTCGCAGGCGCTGGCCAGCACCCGCCCGTCCGCGGTCACGGCGACGGAACAGGCGCCCAGGCAGGTGTCGAGGGCGAGGACGATCATCGGTGGGGCTGGGCGGACCGCCGCGCGATCACAGGGTCTGTTCGACGCGGGTCACTTCGGGGACGTAGTGGCGCAGCATGTTCTCCACCCCGGCCTTCAGCGTGGCCGAGGACGACGGGCAGCCCGAACAGGCGCCGCGCATGTGCAGGTAGACGACGCCGGTGTCGGCCTCGAAGTGCGAGAACAGGATGTCGCCGCCGTCCTGGGCCACGGCCGGACGGATGCGGCTGTCCAGCAGATCCTTGATCTCGGCGACGATCTGCGCGGTCTCGCCCTCGTAGACCGGCTCGGCCTCAGCCTCCTCGGCGTCGGCCAGCAGCGGCGCGTCCGAGGTGAAGTGGTCCATGATCGCCGCCAGGATCGGGGCCTTCATGTACGACCAGTCGTGCTCGTCGGTCTTGGTCACGGTCAGGAAGTCGGCGCCGAAGAACACCCGGCTCACGCCATCCAGGTCGAACAGCGCCCGCGCCAGCGGCGAGGCCGCCGCCTCGCCGGCGTCGCGGAATTCGCGCACCCCCGACTTCACCAGCTCCCGGCCCGGCAGGAACTTCAGCACGGCGGGGTTGGGCGTGTTTTCGGTCTGGATGAACATGATCTGGGGCCTCGGGGACGGCGGACACCCGCTAGATGGCCCGTCCCGCCCCGCGACGCAACCTGACGCCCGCCCCCTCTTGATTCCGCGCGCCAGCCGTAAGAACAGTGATTTTCCATTTCGGGGGCGAAACAATGCGGCGATCGACGATCATTCTGGCTCTGGCGGCCCTGGCTGCGGCGACGGCGGCGCGCGCGGCCCCCTATCCCGCCGAGGGCGTCACCGCCAGGGATGTCGCGGCCGTGCTGCAGGCCAAGGGCTACCAGGCGACGCTCGACAAGGACGGCACGGGCGATCCGATGGTGCGCAGCGCCGTCGACGGCACCAAGTTCCAGGTGGTGTTCTATGACTGCGACAAGACCCACCGCTGCGGCGCGCTGGAGTTCCTGGTCGGCTTCGACCTGCCCGACGGCATGGCGCTGGCCCGGCTGAACAAGTGGAACCGCGACCAGCGCTTCGGCCACGCCTACCTGGACGACGAGAACGACCCGTACATCCAGCTCGACCTCAACACCGACAACGGCTTCACCAGCGAAAGCCTTGGCGGCTATGTGGAAACCTGGGCCAGCCTGGTGCCGCACTTCAAGCGCTACATCGACGGCAAGGACGACTGAACAAATTCGCAGTCATCCCGGAATTCGCGCAGCGAATATCCGGGACCGCGGCAGGCGCCGGCGCCCGCTACGGCCGGTGGCCCTCAGCGTTTCCGGCGGTCCCGGATATGGGCTGACGCCCATTCCGGGATGACAGCGTGAGGATTGTCGGCGAGCCTTACGCCCCCCAGAACCCGACCAGCTTCTTGGTCTGCGCCACCACCGGGGCGGCGATGGCGCGGGCCTGCTGCGCGCCGTCGGCCAGGATGGCGTCGATCTGGCTGGGGTCGGCCAGCAGCCGGCGCATCTCGCCGGACACCGGCCCCAGCTTTTCCACCAGCAGGTTGGCCAGGTCCGGCTTGAAGCTCTGGCCGAAGCCCTGGCCGGCGTAGGTCGCCAGGATCTGGGCGCGGGTCTGGCCGGACAGGGCGGCGAAGATGCCCACCAGGTTCTCGGCCTCGGGCCGGCCCTTCAGCCCCTCCTCGTCGGACGGCAGCGGCTCCGGATCGGTCTTGGCCTTGCGGATCTTGCCGGCGATGGCGTCGGCGTCGTCGGTCAGGGTGATGCGCGAGGCGTCCGACGGGTCGGACTTCGACATCTTCGCCGTGCCGTCGCGCAGCGACATGATCCGCGCGCCCGGTCCCTCGACCATCGCCTGCGGCAGGGGGAAGAAGTTCGGCGCCTCGAAGTCGTGGTTGAACTTCTGGGCGATGTCGCGGGTCAGCTCCAGGTGCTGGCGCTGGTCCTCGCCCACCGGCACGTGGGTGGCCTGGTAGACCAGGATGTCGGCCGCCTGCAGCACCGGGTAGGTGTACAGGCCGACGCTGGCCCGCTCCTTGTGCTTGCCGGTCTTCTCCTTGAACTGGGTCATCCGGTCCAGCCAGCCGAGCCGCGCCACGCACTGGAAGATCCAGGCCAGCTCGGTGTGCTCGGGCACCGCCGACTGCGGGAAGATGATCGCCTTCTTCGGGTCGACCCCGGCGGCGATATAGGCCGCGGCGATCTCGCGCGTCTGGCTGATCAGCGCCTTCGGGTCCTGCCATTGGGTGATCGCGTGCAGGTCGACCACGCAGTACAGGCACTGCATGCGCTCCTGCATGGCGACGAACTTCACCAGGGCGCCCAGGTAGTTGCCCAGGTGCAGGTCGCCGGTGGGCTGCACGCCGGACAGCACGCGTTCGGGGCCCGCGTAGGGGACGGGGGTCGGGTCGGTCATCGGTCTATCTTTGCGAATGGGGACGTGAGGGCGAGCGGCCGCGCCCGCCAGGATATCAGGCGGCTTGCAGGAGGCGACGCCATCGTCCGGTCAGGTGTCCGCGCAAAGCCATGGCGCGGGGACATAGGCCGGGATCGCGGCGGGAGCAAGCACGCCGGCGCGCGCGGTCGAAGTCGAGATAGGGCGGACCTATCGGATCGACTGAAACAATCAATTGGACCTATATGGGTCGCAACCCTACATCCGGCTCCAGCCAATCGATCCTTCCCCGGAGCCATCATGTCCCTGATCAATACCGAAGTTCAGCCGTTCACCGCCCAGGCCTACCGGCAAGGCAAGTTCGTCGCCGTCAGCGACGCCGACCTGAAGGGCAAGTGGTCGGTGGTGTTCTTCTACCCGGCCGACTTCACCTTCGTCTGCCCGACCGAGCTGGAAGACCTGGAAGACCACTACGACGCGTTCCACGCCCTGGGGGTCGAGGTGTATTCGGTGTCGACCGACACCCACTTCGCGCACAAGGCCTGGCACGACACCTCCGAGGCGGTGGGCAAGATCCGCTACACCATGGTCGGCGATCCCACCGGCCAAATCAGCCGCAACTTCGGCGTCTATATCGAGGCCGAGGGCCTGGCCGACCGCGGCACCTTCGTGATCGACCCGGACGGCCGGATCCAGATCGTCGAGATCACCGCCGGCGGCATCGGCCGCGATGCATCCGAGCTGCTGCGCAAGGTGAAGGCCGCCCAGTACGTGGCCGCCCACCCGGGCGAGGTCTGCCCCGCCAAGTGGCAGGAAGGCGAGGCCACCCTGGCCCCGTCGCTCGACCTGGTCGGCAAGATCTGACGACGCTTCGCTTCTCTTCCCCCCTTGGGGGAAGTGGATCGGCGCCGAAGGCGACGAGACGATGGGGGCTCCAGTTGACGTGAGCCTGCGGTTCTCCGCTGGAGCCCCCTCCACCGCTTCGCGGTCCCCCTC